>NZ_JAJUWT010000021.1 GCF_021390395.1 Saccharothrix sp. S26 | reverse complement strand
CCTACCACCGCCGCAGACGTCAAGCCGCCCTCGGACGGTTGACCCCCATCGAATACGAAGCAATCATGACCACATCAGCCAGTCAGGCTGCGTGACTAACACTGTCACCTACTCGTGCAGCAGACCCACCCGGCCGCACCGACCGGCGGCTACCACGAGTCGGGCACGGCGCACGACGCCACGTGCACGAGCATCCTGTCCTCGGGGACCGGAACGCGGGTCTTCACCTGGGACGACCCCGCGCCGGCCCCGAGCACCTTCACCTACAGCCGCAGCACCAGCCGCGTCGCCGGCACCATCGTGGTCCTCGCCTCCGGCACCATCACGGCGGGCAGCTTCGCGCCGAGCCGGGCGACGTCGCAGGGCACCGGCCTCCAGCCCGACGTCACGGCCTGCCTGACCGACGGCGCGTCGACGCTGAACGCCGTGGGCGCGTTGATCATCGGGCTCTGAGCGCCCTCGTCGGGCCAACGCCGGCTCAGCGGCGTGCCCGCATGATCAGCGCGGCGACGTAGTAGGTGCACGGCGTGTCGTCGGGGTTGGCGTACTCGTGCACCTGGTCGGCCTCGAAGTAGGCCGACTCGCCGGCGTCGAGGCGGACGACCTGGTCGCCCACGGTGAGCCGGAGCGCGCCCGCCTCGACGGCGACGTACTCGTGGGAGCCCGGCGCGTACGCGGGGAACGCGCCCGCGTCGCACCCCGGCGGCAGCGTGACGCGGATCAGCTCGAAGTTCACCCCGGCCACCACCGGTGACAGGACCGCCTTCTCCCAGCCCGCCGGGTGCACCGAGCGCTCCTGCTGCCGCCGCACGACCAGCCGCGGTGGGTCCTCGCCCGAGCCGAGCAGGGAGGCCAGCGGCACGCCGAGCCCGTCGGCGATGCGGTCCAGCACCAGCACGGTGGGCGCTTTGGCGGCCCGTTCGATGGCCGACAGCATGCTGACGCTCACCGAGCTTCGTTCGGCGAGCGCGGCCAGCGTCAGCTCCCGCTCGGTGCGCACGCGCTGGATCCGGCGGGCCAGTTCCTCCAACTCAAGCACTCCTCTATAGTAGATACATGTCTCCTATAGTGGAACGCCGGGTGGTGGAGGTCCGGGACGCCTGGCCGGCGGACCTCGGGGCGGTGACCCGGATCTTCGCGACCTACGTCGAGAACACCGTCGTCTCGTTGGCCGACACCCCGCCCAGCCGTGCGGACTGGGGCCGCCGGTACTGGGACGCGGCGGCGCGCGGGCTGCCGTTCCTCGTCGCGGAGGAGGACGGGCGGGTCGTCGGCATGGCGTACTGCTCGCCGTGGCGCGGCAAGGGCGGATACCGCTTCACCGCGGAGAGCTCGATCTACCTGGAGCCCTCGGCCACCGGCCGCGGCACCGGACGGCGGCTGCTGCGCGAGTTGCTCGACCGGTGCGAGCGCGCCGGCGTGCGCGAGGTGATCGCCGTCATCGTCGACCCCGGCGGCGAGGGGTCGGCGAAGCTGCACGAGTCGTGCGGCTACACCACCGTGGGCAGGCTGACGGGCGTCGGCCACAAGCACGGCACGGTGGTGGACACCGTGCTCATGCAGCACCGGACAGGTTCGACGGGCCGGGCCGGCGCGATGGCCGACCCGACCCGTCGAACGGCAGGGGCCGTTACGGGGTGACGGGCTTGCCGCCGAAGGTGACGGCCAGGCGGCCGTCGGAGGCGTAGGACCAGGCCAGGGCACCGGTGTAGGAAGCGCAGCGGGAACCGTTGCTGCCCGTCCAGAACTGGTTGGTGCCGTCGGCGTCGCCGGTGGTCTTGTCGTTCGTGCCGCTGCCGCTGCGGCACGAGGTGTTGTAGCGGAAGACCGAGGAGCCGCCGTCGAAGTTGAAGTTGCGCTCGGCGTTGTCGATGCTGATGTTGTTCGACACGGTCATGGAGCCGAGGTTGCGGTTGTAGGTGAAGCCGTGCTTGCCGTTGTCGTAGGCGATGTTGCGGCGGATGACGTGGTTGACGCCGATGTCCTCGCCGCCGAGCTTGTAGCCGTTGCGGTCGCCGTTGCCGGCCTGGCCGCCGTTGCTCAGGGTGCCGTTCTCGTAGGCCAGGGAGTCCTCGATGGTGACCGCGCCGATGGGGCCGGTGTCGGTCTTGGTGTAGAGGTCCCAGCCGTCGTCGATGTTGTTGTGCGCCACGGCGTAGCGGAACACGTTGCCGGGACCGGAGGTCAGCTTGGCGGCGAACCCGTCGGCGTCCTCGCCGTCGGAGTCGGCGTTGTCGTGCGACTCCGCGCTCAGGATCAGGTTGTTCGACGGCCACTGGTCCTTCGGCGTGGTGGACAGCATCCGCGACAGTTGCAGACCGGTGTCGCGGTTGAACCGCGTCACGGTCCGCTCGAAGATGTTGTTGCTGCCGCCGATGAAGATGCCGTTGTCACCGGCCCGCTCGACCACGATCCCCTTCACGTGCCAGTAGTTCCCGTTCACCGCCAGCCCGCGGTTGGCCGGGTCCTCCGCCTGCGCCGAGAAGTTCAGCACCGGCGTCTCACCGGGGTGGGCGAACAACTCCGTGCGGTCGCCCGCCGTGCCGTTGTTGCCCTGGGGGATGGTGACGGTCTGCGAGAACCGGTAGGTGCCGCCCCGCAGCAGGATCGTGCCGCCGGGCGTGATGCGGCTGATCGCCGAGGTCAACGTCGTCGGCTCGGACACCGTGCCCGCCGCGCTGTCGGTGCCGTTCGGCGCCACGTACAACGCCGAAGCCGGCGGGTTCGACGTGGTGGTGGTCGTCGTCGTGGTCGTCGTGGTCGTGGTCGTGGTCGTGGTGGTGGTGGTCGACGTCGGGCCGCCGTTGGTCGGGGTGAACGTCCACTGCTTGGTGGCGGCGCCGTCGCAGGAGTTGGTCTGCACCAACGCACCGGCCGCGGTGGAGCCGTCCTTGATGTTCGCGCACTTGCCGCCGTTGGCGTTGACCACGCGGTAGTTGCCGCCGCTGGCGGTCACGGCCCAGGTCTGGCTGGAGGACCCGGTGCACGTCTCCAACTGGATCGGCTTGCCCGCGCTGGTGGACGCGTCGCGCACGCCGACGCACAGGCCGCCGACCGCCGACGTGATGCGGTAGCCGCCGCTGACCGCGGTCAACGTCCACTCCTGGTCGCCGCCGCCGACGCACGCCTGCTGCTGGAGCTGCACCCCGCTCGTCGCGCTCGGCGCGTCGAGGCACTGCCCGCTGCCGGCGTTCTTCACCGTGTACGTGCCCGCGCCGACCGCCGCGTTCGCGGGCGCGGCGCTCGGCCACGCCGCGAGCGTGACGGCCAGCGCGCCCGCCGCGGCCGCCGCGATCAGTCCCCTGCGGACGCCACGCGGTCTTCTCGTCCGCGTGGCGGCAGGCTGCTCCGGTGTACCCATGACGACTCCGCTTCTCGACGCTGATCAGGAGGAGGTGCTCGACCGGAGCCCGAGGAGCGCGGCGGTGCGGGCATCCGATCGGTGGTGTGGCGCGCGAAGGCGACCCCGACGGACGAGAAAGACGTCAGGGCGCGTCCACCGCGGCACGACGCGGTCGACGGAAGGCGACGAACAAGGTGCCCCCTGGTGCTTCGTTGCGCCATTCGGACAACAAACCGTGTGCCCGCCGAATGTTATGAGGTCCACCCTGCCCGGTCAACGACCAAATCCGCGACCACGGCTTCGGCGACGGTATCGAATCACCCGAAGATGCAGGTCAGACGGGTGCCCTTGGACCACTTGGCCGCCCTGGAACTTCGGCGAACAATGCGGCCCGATCATACTTGTGAACAACTCCGGCCCGCACCGGTCATACATGTGAACAACGCGACGCCCCGCCGGGGTCCGGCGATACCGGGAAAAGCATTCTTCGGACATTGACGACCCTTGCCCGGGGACGTGCCCGAGACCGCCCGGAGCACGATCCGCCGGGTCGCCGGCACCCGCGTGGACGTGCCGAGGCGGGCGGCTCTGGTCTACTGTGGACGGGTGCTGCAGCTCAGCGGTCTGACGTGGACGGTCACCATCGCGTTCATCGTGCTGCTCCTGGCGGTGGACCTGGCCCTCGCCGCGGCGCGACCACACCGGGTGGGGTTCCGGGAAGCGAGCCTCTGGTCGATCTTCTACATCCTCGTCGCCGTCGGGTTCGGCGTCTGGCTCTGGTCGGCGCACGGCGGCGAGTTCGGCACCGAGTACTTCGCCGGGTACATCGTCGAGAAGAGCCTGTCGGTCGACAACCTGTTCGTCTTCGTGATCATCATGACCACGTTCGCCGTGCCCGAGGAGCATCAGCACAAGGTGCTGACCTTCGGGATCGTGCTCGCGCTGCTCATGCGCGCGGCGTTCATCGCGGTCGGGGCCACGCTGCTGGCCCTGTTCTCGTTCATGTTCCTGCTGTTCGGCCTGCTGCTGATCTTCACCGCCGTGCAGCTGTTCCGGCACCGCGACGAGGACCCGGACATCGAGAACAACGTGGTGGTCAGGACCGCGCGCCGGATCCTGCCGCTGACCGACGACTACGTCGGCGGCCGGATCCTCACCAAGGTCGACGGCAGGCGCGTGGCCACGCCGCTGTTCGTCGTGCTGGTGGCCATCGGCGGGGTGGACCTGCTGTTCGCGCTGGACTCCATCCCCGCGGTGTTCGGCGTGACCGAGGAGCCCTACATCGTCTTCACCGCGAACGCGTTCGCCCTGCTCGGCCTGCGGGCGTTGTTCTTCCTCGTCAAGGGCCTGCTCGACCGGCTGGTGTACCTGTCGACCGGGCTCGCGCTGATCCTGGCGTTCATCGGCGTCAAGCTGATCCTGCACTGGGCCCACGTCGACCTCGACGACCGCGTGCCCGAGATCCCGACCCCGGTCAGCCTCGGCGTGATCGTGGTGGTCCTGGTCGTGGTGACCGTGGCCAGCCTGATCAAGACCCGCCGCGACCCGTCGGCCCGGGCACACGCCGGCTCCCTGCGCGCCCACCCGAACCGCCCCGACGACCACCGCGAGTAGGCGGCGGGCCGCCGCGAACAGCGGGTCGGCGAACCGGCGGCCCCCGACGACCACCGCGAACCCGCGGCCGGCCCCCGCCGATCACGGCCCGACAGGCAACCATGCCGCCGCGCGCAGATCTCCACCGATCTCGGCGAACCGCGTCCCGCGCGTGCCCGCCCCACTACGATCGGTGGGGCAACTGGTGGTCGTCCGGGGGTGTCGGTGGCCAAGGTCTTCCTCAGCTACGCCACGCCGGACCGCGAGCTGGCCGACGAGGTGTTCGCGTGGCTGCGTGACGCCGGGCACGACGTGTTCCTCGACCGCGACCGGCGGCGGGGCATCGAGCTGGGCGAGGACTGGAAACCGCGGCTGTACCGGGAGCTGCGGCGCGGCGACGCCGTCGTGTGCCTGCTGACCCCCGCGTACCTGCGCTCGACGTGGTGCACGGCGGAGATCGCGATCGCCGACTCGCTCGGCTCCCGCATCCTGCCGCTGCGGACCACGCCGGAGCCGCACCCGCTGCTGGACCGCCAGCAGCACAGCGACCTCGGGCGCGACCCCGCCGAGGCGAGGTCGTGGCTGCTGGCCACGCTCCGGCGCATCGACGCGGGCGGCGCGCGGGAGTGGCGCGACGGCGACAACCCGTACCCCGGCCTGGAGCCGTTCACCGAGGAGCTGACCGGCCTGTTCTTCGGCCGGGCGCACGAGACCAGGGAGCTGGCCGCCCGCGTGCGCGCCGACGCCGGGCGGGACGTGGTGGCCGTGACGGGGCCGTCCGGGTGCGGCAAGTCGTCGCTGCTGCGGGCCGGGCTGGTGCCGGCACTCGGTGACTGGCTCTGCCTCACGCCGTGGCAGCCCGGTGACGACCCGGTGTCCGCGCTGGCCCGGGCGGTCACCACCACCGCCCGTCGGCACGGGCTCACGTGGCGGCTCGACGAGGTCCGCGACCGGCTCACCGCCGACCACGGCCTGCGCCACCTCACCGAGGAACTGCTGACCGACGGGCCGCGCCGCACGCGACTGCTCATCCCCGTCGACCAGGGCGAGGAGCTGTTCACCCGCGCCGACGACGGGCAACGCGCACGGCTGGGCCGGTTGCTGCGGCACGCGCTGGACGGCGGCAGCGCCAAGGTGGTGATCACCCTGCGCTCGGAGTTCCTGGACGACCTCGGCGGGTTGGGCGAACTCGGTCGGGTCGAGCCCTTCCTGCTCGGGCCGCTGCGCCGGGACATGCTCCAGCTCGCCATCGCCGAACCCGCCTCGATCGCCGGCCTGCGGATGCGGCCCGAGCTGGTCGCCCGGCTGGTGGGCGACACCGCGAGCGGCGAGGCGCTGCCGTTGCTGGCCTTCGCGCTGCAACAGCTCGCGCAGGACCGCACCCGCGGCGACGCGATCGGCCTCGCCGACTACGACGCGCTGGCCGCGCAGTCGGGCTACCGGCACCTCACGGCGCTGCACGCGGTGCTGGCCAGCCGGGCCGACCACGCGCTGGCCACGGCGGTGCGACGCAGCGGCCTCACCGAGCGCGAGGTGCTGACCGGGCTGTTCCGGCTGGTCACGTTGGACGACAACGACCGGCGCACGCAGCGGCGCGTGGTCACCGAGTCGCTGCCGGCCGACGTGCGCGCGGCTTTGGAGGTGTTCGTCGACCACCGGTTGCTCACGGTGGACGGCGACCAGGTCGGGCTCGCGCACGAAGCGCTGCTCACGGCGTGGCCGCCGCTGGACGAGCTGCTCACCGAGCACAGCTCGGCGCTGCGCACCGCGCGGGTGATCGAGCGCGCCGCGGCCGACTGGGTCGCCGCCGACCGCAGCGAGACCTACCTGTGGGACGCCGACCGGCTGGCCGAGCTGCCCCGTGACGCACCGGTCGTGGAGATCGACGACGACGCGGCGCGGTTCCTGGCCGCCAGTCGCGCCCGCGCCGACGCCACCCGGCGGCGGGCACGTCGACGCCGGGTCGGGTTCACCTCGGCGTTGGCCGCGCTGGCCGTGCTCGCGCTGATCGGCGCGCTGATCGCGGTCCGGCAGGCGGACGTCGCCGCGGCCGAACGCGACGCCGCGACCGTGCGCAGCCTGATCCTTCAGTCCGACGAGGTCCGCGAGACCAACCCGCGACTGGCGTTGCGCCTGGCGCTGGCCGCGCAGGCGATCTCCCCGGACGGGCAGGCGGCCGCGAGCCTCACCAAGACCCTCGCCACCCACAACTACCTGTCCAGCGCGGCCGGCCACACCACGCCCGTCGCGACCGTGGCGCTGAGCCCCGACGGGCGGCTGATGGCCAGTGGTGACACCGTCGACCACACCGTGCGCCTGTGGGACGTCGGCGACCCGGACGCCCCGCCCCGGCAGCTCGGCCCGCCGCTGCGCGACCACTCGAACTGGGTGCTCGCGGCCGCGTTCAGCCCGGACGGCCGCACCCTGGCGACGCTGAGCAACGCCGAGGCCATCCTGTGGGACGTCGGCGACCCCGGGAACCCCGTGAAGCGGCACACCCTGCTCACCGACGGCCGGCTCGCCGGGTCGGCGGACCCCAGCGCGTTGGGCCTGGTCCGCCCGGGAAGCCTCGGCATCGCGTTCAGCCCCGACGGCCGCACCCTCGCCACCACCAACGGCGGACTGGTCCTGTGGGACGTCGGCTCCGGTGGGCAGCCGCGCAGGCTGAGCACGCCGGTCCGGAAGTTCGACACCCACAGCGACGTGGCGTTCAGCCCCGACGGCCGGATCGTCGCGGCCACCGCGGAGCAGGGTGCCGACGTCGCGTTGTTCGACGTCGGCGACCCCGCCCACCCGGTCGAGGTGGGCCGCGTCGCCCTCGGCGCGGAGCAGGAGGCGACATCGGTCGCGTTCGACGAGGACGGCGCCACGCTGGCCGTCGCCACCGATCGCGGGCGCACGGACGGCACGCCCGGCGCGGTGCGGTTGTTCGACGTGCGCGACCCGGCCAGACCCGCCGCGCTGGGCGGCCCCATCACGATGCGGGGCCAGGCCGTGCGGGACGTGACGTTCTCCCCCGACGGCCGGACGCTGGCGATCGCGAGCGGTGACCGGACGGTGGTGCTGTGGGACGTCACCGCGCCCGCCGCGCCCCGCCGGGTCGGCCTGCCGCTGACCGACCACGACGGCGCGGTCGAGGAGGTCGCGTTCACCGCCGACGGGACGCGGTTCGCCACCGCGAGCGCCGACCACCGCGTGATCCTGTGGCGCACCACCGACCCGTTCCAGCCCACCCGGGTCGGCGAGCCCGTCACCGGTCACCGCGGCGGCATCGCGCTCGCGCTGTTCCGACCGGGTGACGGGTCGCTGTTCACGGTGGAGCGCACGCGCTCCGGTTGGCTGTGGCCCGCCGGCGCGGGCTCGGCCGACCGGAACCGGGAGCTGCCGCACGGGATGTTCATCACCGCCGCCGCGTTCAGCCCGGACGGCCGGTTCCTGGCCACCGGCGGCGAGAACGACACGGTCCAGCTGTGGGACGTGGCCGATCCCCGGGCGGTGTCCCGGTTCGGGGAGCCGATCCGGGGCCTGCCCGGCCGCGTCACCGGCCTCGCCTTCAGCGCGGACGGCCGCACGCTGCGTGCCGCGGCCGACGAGGAGACCTACCCCGAAACCGAGCGCCACTCGCTCACCGTCGCCGAGTGGGACGTGTCGGACCCGTCGCGCCCGCGCGAGACCGCCAAGGCCGTGCTCCGCGACGTGGACGGGGGCAACGGCGCCGGTTTCAGCCCCGACGGCCGGACGATGGTCGCCACCACGTCCACCGACGACACGACCGCGCTCGCCCTCTGGGACGTCACCACGCTGAGCGACGTCCGGCGCATCGCCCCGCTCGGCGACCACCAGGCACTCGGCTGGGCGTTCCGCGGCGACAACGCGCTGCTCGCCACGGCCGGCGAGGAGGTGGTGCTGTGGGACCTCTCCGACCGGGAGCACCCCAAGCAGTTCGGCGGCGTGGTCGCCGCCACCGGCACCGCCACGGCGGTCGCGCTCAGCCCGGACGGCCGCACGATGGCCGTGGCCGACGAGAACACCACCGTGCAGCTGTGGGACGTCCAGGACCCGGAGCGGCCGCGCCGCGTGGCCCAGCCGCTCGCCGAGCACGAGCCGGGCCGCGTGACGGCCCTGGCGTTCAGCTCCGACGGCCGGGCGCTGGTCACCGGCGACTCCGCCGGCAAGGCCGTCCGGTGGGACGTGGGCGCGTTGCCGGACCTGCGTGCGCGCGCCGTCGAGCGGGCCTGCGAACGCGCCGTGCGCGATTTGACCGCCGACGAGTGGTCCCGCTACGTCGGCCCGGGTCACGCTTACCGGCGCAGTTGCTCCACCTGACCGAGCCCGATCCGGAAGTAGTCGAACTCGTCCGGGTCGATCACGCCGTCGTCATCGTGGTCGATCAGCATCGCCGCGTAGACCGCGTCGGTGTTCAGGTCCTCCGGTGGTTCCAGCGCTTTGAAGAGCACCTCTTCCTGCCCCTCCCCGTGCGGCCGCACCCGTTCCCCGGCCAGGTTGCTGTGCACGTCGGTGCCCAGGAACAGGGTCATCCGGCCGGACCGCTCGTCGGCTCCCCCGGTGCCGGGTACGAAGTACGGCACCTGGTCCACCTCGCGCCCCGGTTCGAGCACGAAGATCGTCCGGTCGGTCCATGCCCCGATCATCAGCGAGTCATCGTCGCCCCGCGCGGGGAAGCGGAGCTCGAACTCGCCGCGCACCCGCGTCTCGACCACGCCGTCACGAACCCTCAGGGGCGCGCGGTGGCCGTTCTCCCAGAACTCGACGCCGAGGTTCGGCGACCGGTCCAGCTCGCTGGGGAACGCAGCCGAGGGCGTGGGGGCGGGATCCGGCGTCCCCGCGGACTGGCACGCGGTGGTCAGGACCAACAGGGCGGCGACCGTCCATGCCTTCGACACGACGGCATCGTAGGGCAGCGGTGCGGTTCAGGGTCGGCGATCGAGCGGAATGCCTTGGCGCGCAGGCGATTCCCGACCACCGCGAATCGACGCCGTCGCAGCCGGCGGTCGTGGGCGCCACAGCGGGCAGGGCACGCCGGTCAGCCGGTTGACCAGCACGGCCACCGCGATCAGCAGGACCACGCCGAGCATGATCTCCGCCAGGTGCAGCGGTGCGCGCAGGACGCCGAGGGCGACGATGAGGGTGGTCGCGCCGGCCGGCGGGTGCGGCATCCCGGACCAGGCCATGCCGCCGCACGTGAGGGTGAGGGCGAGCGCGGCGGCGCCGGCGCGCGGCCAGGTCAGGTGGTCCAGGGCGGGCGGCTCGTGCCACAGGTGGAACGCGGCCAGGCCCGCCGCGCCGGCGAGCACGCCGATCAGGTGGCCGGCGAGGGCGTTGCGCGGGCTGGCCGACGCCGCGGTCGGGGTGGCGAACAGCAGGTAGGCGGTGGGCCCGAGGGACGGGAACAGCAGCGGTTGACCGGTGAGCACGGCCAGGGCGGCGGGCACCGCGATGGACACGAGGGCCCCCGCCGCGAGGCGCAGGACCGCGTTCACCGGCCGTCCCACCCGCGTGGCGCCGGCCGCGCGGCGAGGCGCTCGTCGCGGCTGCGGTAGACGATGTAGGGGCGGACCAGGTAGTGCAGCGGCACGGTGAGGGCGTGCACGAGGCGGCTGAACGGCCACAGGACGAACAACGCCATCGCCGCGAGCGCGTGCAGTCGGTAGGGCAGCGGCACGTCACGCATCAAGGCCGGGTCCGGGTGCAGCAACAGGATCCCGCGCACCCACGGCGAGATGGTCGAGCGGTAGTCGTAACCGCCGCCGACGCCGTTGGTCAGCACGGTGGCGGCCATGCCCAGCAGCAGCACCGCCGCCAGCACCGGGTAGGTGAGCCGGTCGTCGCGGCTGGTCGCCGCGCGCACCGCGGGCGTGCGCCACCGCCGGTGCAGCAGGACGCCGAGCCCGACCAGCGTGGCCAGGCCCGCCAGTCCGCCCGCGCCGAGCGACACCAGGTGGTACAGCTCGTCGCGCACGCCCAGCCACCGGGTCACCGAGGCGGGCACGAGCAGGCCGCCGACGTGGCCCGCGAGCACGAACAGCAGCCCGACGTGGAACAGCGGGCCGCCGATCCGCAGCAGCCGGGACTCGTGCAGCTGGGAGCTGCGGGTGGTCCAGCCGAACCGGTCGTGCCGGTAGCGCCACGCGATGCCGCCGACGAACACGGTGATCGTCACGTAGGGCAGCACCGCCCACAGCAGCAGGTCGAGGGTCATCGGGTCGACTCCGGTGGTCGGGTCGGGTAGCCGAGCAGGACGGGTTCGAGCCCCACCCGCTCGACCGGGGTGTCGGCGGCGACCGGGCGGGCGTCCTCGCGCACCGGCACGGTGGCCAGCACGGTCGCCACGGCCGACGCGTAGGGCGTGCCGAGGTCGCGCAGGTTGCGGTGCAGCAGCTCCAGCGCCGGCCGGTACCCGGACAGCGGCCGCACCTCGCCGGTGCGGGCGGCGAACTCCAGCAGCACGGGCAGGTAGTCGGGCAGCTCGCCCGCCGCGGGCACGAAGCCGTGCCGCCGGTACTCCCGCTTGAGCCCGGCCAGCGACGCGCCGCGCCTGCGGGTGTCGCCGTCGGTGTACCAGGTCAGGTACAGGCACCGCTGCGCGTCGGTGTCGAACACCTCCACGTAGTGGCGGGCGGCCTCGACCGGCGGTGTGCGGCGCAGGTGGTCCAGCAGCGCGGCCAACCCGGGGTCGGGCACCTCGTCCAGGCACCGCCGCAGCAGCGGCAGCCGCTCGCGCAGCTCGTCGTCCGGGTAGTGCAGGCAGTGCGACGCCACGACCTGGCGCACCCTGGCCGTCCGGGTCACGGCGCCTCCCGGTCCAGGGTCGGGAACAGCCCGGCGGGGCGTTCCCCGTCGCGCCACACGAACAGGTCCGTGCGCCGCTCCGTCATGCCGGGCCCGCCGTCGGTGTCCAGGCTGCACGTGGTGGCGATGCCCTCCAGGTCGTGCGCCTGGCCGACCGCGGCCGTCGGGATCACGTACCGGTCGTCGTACTTGGCCACGGCCAGCAGGCGGTACATCGCCTCGATCGACTCGCCGTCGAGGCCGACGCGGCGCGGACCGGCCGGGTCGGGCGGCTCGCCGAGGTTGACCGCGCGCATGTGCGAGCGCATGGCGGCGAGCTTGCGCAGCGCCGCGCGCACCGGTTCCGGGTCGCCCGCGGTGAACAGCCCGGCGAGGTAATCCAACGGGATGCGCAAGGTGTCGACCGCGCCGAACAGGTTGCCCAGGTCCTCGCCGTCGAAGCCGGTGCCCGCCACCGCGTCCACGATCGGCGACAGCGGCGGCACGTACCAGACCATCGGCATGGTGCGGTACTCCGGGTGCAGCGGCAGGGCCACGCGGTAGCGGCAGATCAGCTCGTGGACCGGGGAGCGCTGCGCCGCGGTGATCCAGTCGTGCGTGATGCCCGCCCGTTCGGCGGCCCGGACCACCTCGGGGTCGTGCGGGTCGAGGAACACGCCCAACTGGGCCTGGTAGAGCCGCTGCTCGTCGGGGGTGGCGGCGGCCTCGCCGACCCGGTCGGCGTCGTAGAGCAGCACGCCGATGTAGCGCAGCCTGCCGACGCAGGTCTCCGCGCACACGGTCGGCTGGCCCACCTCCAGCCTCGGGTAGCAGAACGTGCACTTCTCGGCCTTGCCGGTCTTGTGGTTGAAGTACACCTTCTTGTACGGGCAGCCGGACACGCACATCCGCCAACCGCGGCAGCGGTCCTGGTCCACCAGGACGATGCCGTCCTCGCTGCGCTTGTACATCGCGCCGGACGGGCACGACGCCACGCACGTGGGGTTGAGGCAGTGCTCGCAGATGCGCGGCAGGTAGAACATGAACGACTGCTCGTAGTCGAAGCGCACCTCCCGCCCCAGCTTCTGCACCACCGGGTCGGCGGGTGCCAGCTCGGGCGCGCCACCCAGGCTGTCGTCCCAGTTGGGGCCCCACGTCACGGCGGCGGCCTCGCCGGTGATCGCCGACACCGGCCGGGCGACCGGGGTGTCGTCGCCCAGCGGGGCGTCGGTCAGCGTGCGGTAGTCGTAGGTCCAGGGCTGGTAGTAGTCGTCCAGGTGCGGCAGGTCGGGGTTGGCGAACAGCGACAGCAGGCGGCGCACCCGGCCGCCCGCGGCGGGCACCAGCTTGCCGCGCCGCAGCTTCCACCCGCCGCGCCAGCGCTCCTGGTCCTCGTGGCGGCGCGGGTAGCCCTGACCGGGTTTGGTCTCCACGTTGTTGAACCAGGCGTACTCCACGCCCTCGCGGTTGGTCCACGTCTGCTTGCAGGTGACCGAACAGGTGTGGCACCCGATGCACTTGTCCAGGTTCATCACCATCGCCAGCTGCGCCATGACGCGCATCAGTACGTCACCTCCTGGCTGCGGCGGCGCAGCACGGTCACCTCGTCGCGCTGGTTGCCGGTCGGCCCGTAGTAGTTGAGCGCGAAGGACAACTGCCCGTACCCGCCGATCAGGTGCGTCGGCTTGATCTGCAGCCGGGTCAGGGAGTTGTGGATGCCGCCGCGCTTGCCGGTCGTCTCGCTCTTCGGCACGTTCACCGTCCGCTCCTGCGCGTGGTAGAGGAACACGGTGCCGGTGGGCATCCGGTGCGACACGATCGCCCGCCCGACGACCACGCCGTTGCGGTTGACCGCCTCCACCCAGTCGTTGTCGCGCACGCCGATGGCCGCGGCGTCGGCCGGGCTCACCCAGAACGCGGGCCCGCCGCGCGACAGCGTCTGCATGATCGGGTTGTCCTGGTACTCGGAGTGGATGGACCACTTCGAGTGCGGCGTGAGGTACCGGACGGTCACCTCGGGGCCGTTCGGGCCCAGCCGCGGTTCGCCGAACAGCCGGTGCAGGTCCAGCGGCGGCCGGTACACCGGCAGTTGCTCGCCCAGCTCGGCCACCCAGTCGTGGTCGAGGAAGAAGTGCTGCCGACCGGTGAGCGTGTGCCACGGCTTGAGGCGCTCGACGTTGATGGTGAACGGCGCGTAGCGGCGGCCGCCGGACTCGTCGCCCGACCACTCCGGGCTGGTGACCACCGACGCCGGGCGGGACCGGGTGTCGGCGAAGGTGACCCGGTGCGCCCTGTGGTGCTCCACCAGCGGGCGCAGCGGTGTGCCGACGCGTTCCTCCAGCGCCGCGAAACCGGCGTCGGAGACCCGGCCGTTGGTGGTGCCCGACAGCGCGAGCACGGCGTCGGCGGCCTTGCGGTCGGTGTCCAGCGCGGGCCTGCCCGCCGCCGGGCCGCCGGCGACGACCCCGTTGGCCTCGGCGAGCCACGCCACCTCCGGGCCGACCTCGGCGGTCCAGCCCTTGGTGGTGACGCCGAGCTTGTCCACCAGCGGCCCCAGGGCGGCGAGCTTGGCCGCGACTGCGGTGTAGTCGCGCTCCACCACGGTGAGCACGGGGAACGTGCGGCCGGGCACCGGTTCGCCGTCGCCCTCGCGCCAGTCGTGCACCACTCCCCCGGGCTGGGCGGTCTCGCCCGGCGTGTCGTGCTGCATCGCGGTGGCGACGAGGTCGCGGCGCGTGCCCAGGTGGGTGGCGGCCAGCTCGCTGAACCGGGTGGCGATGGCGTGGAAGGCGTCGAAGTCCGTGCGCGCCTGCCACGGCGGGTCCACGGCCGCGTTGAAGGAGTGCACGAACGGGTGCATGTCCGTGCTCGACAGGTCGTGCTTCTCGTACCAGGTGGCGGCCGGCAGCGTCACGTCGGCGAACAGCGTGGTGCTGGTCATCCGGAAGTCCAGGGCCAGCAACAGGTCCAGCTTGCCCTCGGGCGCGTCGTCACGCCACCGCACCGTGCGCGGGCGCTGGTCGGGTGGGGTCTGCTCGGCGCGCGGGTTGCCGTCGGCGCCCAGGAGGTGCCGCAGGAAGTACTCGTTGCCCTTGGCCGACGAGCCGAGCAGGTTCGCCCGCCACACGGTGAGCACGCGCGGCCAGTTCGCGGGCGCGTCGGGGTCCTCGCAGGCGAAGCCCACCTCGCCGGCGCGCACCCGTGCCGTCACGTGCGCCACCGGGTCCTCCCCCGCGGCCTCCGCCTCGTCGCACAGGTCCAGCGGGTTGCGGTCGAACGTCGGGTAGGACGGCATCCAGCCCAGCCGCGCCGACTGCGCCAGGCAGTCGGCGACCGTCCGGCCCGCCAGCGCGCCCTTCGCGCCCGGCCAGGTCAGGCCGTCGGCGGTGAGCCGGTCGTAGCGCCACTGGTCGGTGTGGGTGTACCAGTAGCCGGTGCCGATCATCTGGCGCGGCGGTCGGTGCCAGTCCAGCGCGCCCGCCAGGGTCGCCCAGCCGGTCAGCGGCCGCACCTTCTCCTGGCCGACGTAGTGCGCCCAGCCGCCGCCGTTGCGGCCCTGGCAGCCGGTGAGCAGCAGCAGGGTCAGGAACGACCGGTAGACCAGGTCGGAGTGGAACCAGTGGTTCGTGCCCGCGCCCATGACGATCATGCAGCGGCCCTTCGAGCGCACCGCGGTGTCGGCGAACTCGCGGGCGATGCGCGTGGTCCGGGCCGCCGCCACGCCGGTCACCTGCTCCGCCCACGCCGGGGTGCCCGGTGCGTCCGCGTCGTCGTACCCGGTGGGCCACTGCCCGGGCAGGTCGGGGCGGCCCACGCCGTACTGGGCCAGCAGCAGGTCGAACACGGTGGTCACCAGGCGGCCCGCCACCCGCCGCACCGGCACGCCGCGGGTGATCGCGCCCGCCTGGCCGTCCGGCGCGTCGAACCGGGGCAGCAGCACTTCCACCGCGCCGTCCGGTCCACCGTGGACGGTCAGCGCGGGCGTCACGTCGCCCAGGTCGAGGTTCCACCGGCCCGGCTCGTCGGCCCACCGGAAGCCCAGCGACCCGTTCGGCACCACCGGCACGTCGCGGCCGGCGTCCAGCACCACCGTCTTCCAGCGCGCGCCGGGCGAGGTGTCGCCCAGGTCGGCGGCGGTGAGGAACTTGCCCGGCGCCAGGCCGCCGTCGCGTTCCTCCACCGTGACGAGGAACGGCAGGTCGGTGAACCGGCGGACGTAGTCGGCGAAGAACGGCACCTGCCGCTCGACGAAGCACTCGCGCAGCACCACGTGCCCCATCGCCACGGCCAGCGCCGCGTCCGTGCCGGGGTGCGGGGCCAACCACTCGTCGGCGAACTTCGTGGCGTCGGAGTAGTCCGGCGAGCACACCACGACCTTCTGGCCGCGGTAGCGGGCCTCGGTCATGAAGTGCGCGTCCGGCGTGCGCGTCACCGGCACGTTCGAGCCCCACAGCACCAGGTAGGCCGCGTCCCACCAGTCCGCGGACTCCGGCACGTCGGTCTGGTCGCCGAACACCTGCGGCGAGGCGGGCGGCAGGTCGGCGTACCAGTCGTAGAACGACAGCATCGGCGCGCCGATGAGCGCCATGAACCGCGAGCCGACCGCGTGCGAGACCATCGACATGGCCGGGATGGGCGAGAAGCCCGCGATCCGGTCCGGGCCGTGGACCTTGACGGTGTGCACGTGCGCGGCGGCGACCAGCTCCACCGCCTCGTCCCACGTGACGCGGATCAGGCCTCCCTTGCCGCGGGCCCGCTGGTAGGCGCGGCGCTTGACCGGGTCGTCCATTATGGACGCCCACGCGTCGACCGGGTCGTCGTGCGCCTTGCGCGCCTCGCGGTACATCTCCACCAGGACGCCCCGCGCGTACGGGTAGCGCACGCGCAGCGGTGAGTACGTGTACCAGGAGAACGACGCGCCGCGCGGGCAGCCCCGCGGCTCGTACTCGGGGCGGTCGGGGCCGGTGGAGGGGTAGTCGGTGTCCTGGGTCTCCCAGGTGATGATGCCGTCCTTGACGTAGACGTTCCACCGGCACGACCCGGTGCAGTTCACCCCATGCGTGGAGGGCACGACCTTGTCGTGGCTCCACCGGTCCCGGTAGAAGGCGTCGCCCTCGCGACCGCCCCGGCGGAAGGTCGCCCGCAGGTCGTCGGAGACCTCGTCCCTGGTCAGGAACCGCCCGGCGGCCGACAGCAGGGCGTCGGCCGGGCCGTGCGGCGGACGCTCGGACCCGGTGCGCTGGAATACCGCGCGCATGCGGTCGTTCCCTTCTCGGAAGGTGCCGTTCGGATTGGCGCGAATAAAATCATGTAACGGCGTGTGACAGCTCCATTACAACCCAATGTGATGGCGTTCACAACCTTAAAAATGCGTTTTACCATCCCATGTGCCCGCATTTGCCGGCACTGTGCAAAGCCTTTGCGCACTCTCCAAGAATTCACTCGAAGCGGTGAACAACCACCCCCGCCGGCTCACTACGCTGGGCACGGGCGCGAATCCGACAGAGAGGTCGATCATGAGCGCCGACGCACTCCTGCACATCCGCGCGGCCGTCCGCGGCCGGGGCGACAACCGCATCGCCGTCCTGCTGGTGGACTGCCGGACCCGCCTGCCGCTGCCCCTGCCCGCCGCGTTGACCGCCCGGGGGTTGAGCCTGGTCGCCGACATCGACGACATCGCGCTCCCCATCGCCCGCGGCTGGGCCGTCGAGGCGTCCGCCGAGGAACTGACGTTGCGCTGGCCCCACCGGACACCCCTGGTCGACCACGTCGCCGTGGAGCGCCCCGGCGTGTGGGGCTGGGCCGCGGGCGTGCGCCGCACCGTGCTCGTGCTGGTCGGGACGCACCTCGCCCTGGACGACCCGGACCCGACCCACCACCGCGCCTGCCTGAAGGCCGCCGCCGCCCGCGGCACCCTGGTCGGCGGCGCGGTGCCGTACGCGCGATCGACCACGAATCAACACCACGAAGTTGCCAATTGCCCGAGCTATTCCCCGCGAGCCCGAACAGTGCTGCTCACCTGCAACCGTCGGACGGGCCACGCGAATGGGCACCACCCGCTGGGCCGCTGATCACACTTTCACTCAGCCGAGCGGTTTGCCCGAAACGCGCCACTCCTGAGCCCATTTGTTTTCGAGCCAGTTCACGCACGGTAGGCAACACGGCCGAACGGCTGAAGAATGTTTATCGTCGATTGAGACGGGTCACGGTGGTCGGCGGGGCGGGTGAGTGGCTCGTGGTCCCAGGACGTGCAAGAGGGCCAGTGCCTCGGCGTCGGGGGATCCGGCCGGCGCGCTGTAGACGACGAGGTGCTGGTCGCGGTCATCCAGGGTGAGGGTGTCGCAGTCGACGGTGACCGGGCCGACCACCGGGTGGTGGAAGGTCTTGGTCAGCATCGGCGCCGTCCGCACGTCGTGCCGCTCCCAGAGGCGGGCGAAGTCGGGGCTGCCGGCGCGGAGTTCGCCGACGAGGTCGACCACCACGGGGTCCGTCGGGTAGCGGGCGAGGGTGGTGCGCAGCCGCGTGACCACGTGGTGGCGGAACTCGGCGGCGTCGGAGATCCCGTACAGCGGGGTGTCGTCGGGCCGCGGCCCGGGGAACGCCCGACGTGCCAGGTTGCGGTCGGCCTCGGCGAGCCGGGAGAAGTCCTCCATCAACGCGGCCGCCAGGTCGTTCCACGCCAGCACCTCGAACGCGGCGGACGTGACGAAGGCGGCCGTGCGCGGCAGCCGGTCGAGCAGCGCGAGGATGCTCGGGCGCACGTCGCGCCGGTGCAGCCGCGTGCGCAGCGGCGCCGTGCCCGCCAGGGTGTGGAGGTGGTCGGACTCGTCGTCGGTGAGCCGCAGCGCGCCGGCGATCGCGGCCAGGACCTCGCTCGACGGCCTGGGCGCACGGCCCTGTTCGAGCCGCGTGTAGTACTCGGTGGAGATGTGCGCCAGGACCGCGACCTCCTCGCGGCGCAGGCCGGGTGTCCGGCGTCGTGGGCCAGGGGGAAGTCCGACGTCCTGCGGCCGCAGCCGTTCGCGCCGGCCGCGGAGGAACGCCCCGAGCTCCTGCTTGTCCACACCCCCAGTCTGCCCGCCGCGCGGCCGCGTCAGCCTGGTACGGCTTGTGCCTGCCTGCGGCCGTGGACCGGGCCGACGCTGGTGGCATGACGAACACCAACGGCACCGCACCCCTCGGCCTGCTCACCGGCAAGGTCGTCTTCATCACCGGCGCCGGCCGCGGCATCGGGGCGGCCGCGGCCCGGCTCTTCGCCGCCGAGGGCGCCGCCGTCGTGCTGGCCGCCCGCGGCGCCGACGCCCTCGACCGCGTCGTCGCGGGGATCCGCGCCGACGGCGGCGTCGCCGACGCCGTCACCCTCGACCTCGCCGACCCCGCGACCGTCCGCGCCGCCGTCGACCACGTGGGCGAGCTGCACGGACGGCTGGACGGCGCGTTCAACAACGGCGCGGCCATCCAACGGCCCGGGCCCCTCGACACCACCAGCGACGAGGACGTGGACGAGCAGTTCGCGGTGAACTTCCGCGCGCACTGGACCGCCATGACCGCCGAGGCCGCGCTCATGCGGCGGGGCGGCGGTGGGGCGATCGTCAACACCTCCAGCATCGGCAGCCGCCGCGCCAACCCCGCCCTGCCCGCTTACGGGGCCATGAAACGCGCGCTCAACAGCCTCACCGAGACCGCCGCGGTGAGCTGGGCGGGCGACCGCATCCGGGTCAACGGCATCACGGCGGGCGGCACGGCCACGCGGATGATCGACACCTGGGAGGCCGCGAGCCCCGGCACCGTCGAGCGGCTGACCGCCCACATCCCGCTGGGCAGGATGGCCGAGCCCCGCGAGATCGCCGAGGCGGCCGCGTGGCTGCTCAGCGACCGGGCCTCCTACGTGACGGGCGCGCTGCTGCCGGTCGACGGCGGCGCGGGGGCCTGATCCCACGACGGCGGGGCCTTGCCGGGAGCGCGTCCCGGCAAGGCCCCGCCGTCGTGCCGGACGGGCTACGGCTTGTCGGAGACCTTGATCCGGCCCTCGATGATCTGCGCCTTGAACCCTTCGAGGATGCCCTGGAGCTTCGCGTCGATCCGCCCACCGGACGTGGCGTACCCGACGCCGTCGACCTTCAGGTCGAACACCTTCGGCAGCGAGGCCAGGTCGTTCTTCGCGGCGGCCCGGACGAAGTCGTACACCGCCACGTCGACGCGCTTCAGGCTCGACGCCACGATGACGTCCCGGCTGTCGGCGAGCGCGGGCTGGTTGTACTGGTCCGCGTCGCACCCGATGCCCAGCACGCCCGCCTGCTTGACCGCGGAGAAGACGCCGATGCCGGACGCGCCCGCGGCCGGGTAGAGGACGTCCGCGCCCTTGTCGATCAGGCCCTTCGCGGTCTCCATGCCCTTGACCGGGTCCTGGAAGCCGGTGAAGTCGGTGGCCGGCGTGATGTACTTCTTCTCCACCACGATCTTCGGCGCGGCCGCCTTCGCGCCCTGCGCGTACCCGGCCTCGAACTTGTGGATCAGCGGGATGTCGACGCCGCCGACGAAGCCGACGTGGCACTTGCGGCTCTGGTACGCGGCCACGACGCCCGCCAGGAACGCGCCCTCCTGCTCGGCGAACACCAGCGGCGTGACGTTGGCCGCCTCCGGCACGGCCGAGTCGACCAGGCCGAACCGGACGTCCGGGAACTCGGGCGCGACGACCTTCAGCGACTCGGTGTAGGCGAAGCCGACCGCGACGACCGGGTTGAAGCCCTCGCGGGCGAGCTGGCGCAACCGGGTTTGCTTGACCGACTCGTCCTCGCTCGGCGCGGCGGACAGCTCCCGGGTGTTCTCCTTCGCGACCCCGAGGTCCTTGATCGCCCGGTCGAACCCGGCGGCGGCGAGGTCGTTGAACGACGCGTCACCGCGACCGCCGATGTCGTAGGCGAGGCCGACCTTGAGCCCGCTCCCGTCGACCTCGTCGCCGTCGGCGGCCCTGGTGCTGTCGGTGGCGCTGGTGGTGGCGGGCGCGCTGGGCGGTGTCGCGAACTCGCACCCGGCCGCGGCGGTGGACCCGGTCGACGCGGTGGACCCGGAGTCCTTGGCGCAGGCGCTCACCACCATGAGGCTGGTCAACGCGATCGCGGCAACAGTGGTCCCACGCACAAGACGGCGCACGGCTCGTCCCTTCCCTGCTCGTCGAGCAGACACTCCCCCGATGGCCGTATCAGGGCTGGCGTGACGGACCGTACCTTCCCGGTGCCGCCATTCGGGTGAGCGTTCACCTGCTGGGAATGACTTAGGGCACACGCGCAGCGATCACCCGCAGGACGGGCGCGGCCGGACCGCTCCGCGCCCGCTCGTGGTGCTGCGGGGCGATCGCGCACACGCTCGGGTCGACCGGCCCATCCGGCGACCGGTCGGACACCAGCGGTCCACGGCTCGCGTGCCAGGTCCAGCGCGTCGTCGGGCCGCCGCGATCCCGGACCGGGTCGCCGCGACCAGCGCCAGGCGGCGTCCCCGGTCGGCCCGCGGCGACCTCCACCTCCAGCCGGACGACCGGATCGTCCTCGTCCACGCCGGCGTCCCCGAGCACCTCGGCCGCGGCCAACGCACCACCGCGGTGCGGCGGGGAGGACGGACCCGCTCGGGCCACGTACTGGGTGAGGGGCGCACCGAGCGTCCCCACGACGGGAAAGGGGCGATGGCCATGCGTGTCATCGCGGTGCTAACGGCACTTCTCGCACTGGTGGGTGCGGCTCCGGCGCACGCGGACGGGCAGGGTGACCCCTGGTCGCCCGTCCACCGGGTGTTCTTCTGGGAGAACCCGCAGCGCGCGGACGACGGCGTGGAGCTGGGGCCGGCGTCGGCGTCCTACCTCCTGCGCGGCGTCACGCGCGACTGCGCCATCTTCTGCTGGCACGACTGGGACGACGTGCCCGCGTCGGCGCACGTCCAGGCGGCCACGGTGCTGACCGTCTGGGACAACGCCGACCGCTCCGGGCCGTGCGCCAACATCGACGGCGGCGCGGTCGGCCGGACCGTGGACGACCTGGCCGCGCTCACCGGGCCGGAAGCCGGTCTGCCGTTCGGGCAGCACTGGGCCAAGCGGATCTCCTCGGTGCAGCTCACCCGGCACGGCGGTGTCGTGCCGGACTGCGTGTGGGTGCGCCGCGGCCCCAACCTGGTCGCCGACGCCGGTTTCGAGCAGCAGCGCGAGTTCGCCGTCCGGCCGCCGTGGGGCAGCGAAGGGCCGGACCTCAAGGCGATCGACCTGGACCGGGGGTTCGCGAAGTCCGGGGCGGACAACGCGTTCATCCGCACGTCCAGCCGCGCGTGGAACGCCGTCACGCAGTTCGTGCCGGTCACCCCGCACACCACGTACCGCCTGCACGCCTGGGTGCGCACCAGCGGCAACTACACGGCCGGGTTCTTCGGCGTCCGCCCGCACAACGGCACGCCGTTCGTCGAGACCGGCTTCGGCGCGGGCACCGGCTACCGGCTGCTGACCGTCACGTTCGACTCGGGCACGGCCGGCGGCGTCACCGTGTTCAGCGGCTACTGGGCTCCCGGCGTCGACTCGTGGATGCAGGTCGACGACGTGACGCTGGCCGTGCTGTAGCACCGCATCGGCTGATATCCGCACCGCCCTCCCCGCGGGGACAATGCCCGCGGGGAGGGTCACGTGAAAAAATCTTGCCCCGACGCGGGGAGGACTCGATTACCGCGGCCACGTAGTCACCGAGA
The DNA here is from genome assembly GCF_021390395.1 of Saccharothrix sp. S26. GTDB lineage: Bacteria > Actinomycetota > Actinomycetes > Mycobacteriales > Pseudonocardiaceae > Actinosynnema. The sequence continues at coordinate 184,794 of NZ_JAJUWT010000021.1, read as the reverse complement.
AGTTCCCACGACCTCGGGAGGCGACATGGCACGCGGAGACCGGCTCGACCGCACCGGGCGAGGTGCGCGATGAGCGTCGAGACCGACCTGCGCGACGGCGACGCCGACGCCCGCCGGGTGCTGTTCGAGCTGTGCCAGACCAGGGTGCGCTCCTACGTGCGCAAGCGCGTCCGCGACGCGGCCGACGTGGACGACCTGGTGAGCGAGGTCGTGATCCGCGCCCTGGACGCCGGCCGCGCCGGTCGGGGGCCGGACGAGCTGTCCAAGTGGGTCTTCGGCATCGCCCGCAACGTGCTGCGGGAACACCACAAGGAGCGGCGCAAGGCGGCCGAGCGGACCGTCGCGACCGAGGTCGGCGACGTGGTGCGGGAGCCCGTCGAGCCGCCCTTGGACTTGCGCGACCTGCCGGAGCTGCCGGTCGAGCTGGAGTACCTGATGGGCAAGCGGCACCTGGCGCGGACGGTCGACGCGGCCGTGTCGGGGATCCCCGTGACGTTGCAGCCGTTGATGCGCGCGCACATCGACGAGACCCGCCGGTGCGGCGAGTACGCCGTGGGCACGCGGCTGGCGGCGGTCACCGGCCTGCCGGTGAAGAACGTGGACCGGCAGCTCGGCCGGGCGCGGGACGCGCTGCGCGCGGCGTTCGACGCGCTGGTGCTGGCGCGCGGCTACCGGGACACGTGCGAGGGCTTGGCGGCGATCGTCCCGGAGGGGCGGGACGTCGTGCTCGACCCGGTCCAGTCGAAGGCGGTGCTCGCGCACGCCGCCGGGTGCGCCACCTGCGGGCCGCGCCTCGGAGAGCTGCGCGGCTTCGGCCGATGGGCGGTCGGACCGGGCCTGCTGGTGCTCGCCGGGGACGACGATGAGCGGCGGCGCGCGCTGGCCGGGCTGGCGGGCCGCGATGCGCCGTCGCGGACGGCCGAGCCGCCGAACCCGGCCGAGCTGTTACCGACGGTGGAGCTGCCCAGTCCGGTCGAGCCCTCGCCGGTCGAACCGCCGAACGCTGCCGAACCGCCGCAGACAAGCGCACCGCCCAACCCTGCCGAACTGCCGCACACAGCCGAACCGTCGAAGCCGGCCGAACCGCCGCAGACAAGCGCACCGTCGAAGCCGGTCGAGTCGGCGCAGACCGTCGAGTCGGCGAGGGCGGTCGAGTCGGCCGGCCCGGTCGATCGGGTGCGGGGGCTGGTCGTGGGGCGCGGTGGGTCGTCGAGGGCGGTTCGGGCGTCCAGCCCTGTCGACCGGGTGCGGGCGGTGGTGGTGGAGCAGGTGGCCAAGCTCGACTGGCCGCTGCGCTTCGCCCAGGAGTACCCGGAGGTGGCGCGTCGGGTCGGCGCGGGCGCGGTGGCGTTGGTCAGTGGGCTCGTGCTGTTGGCTTCGGTGTTGTTCGCCCCGGACGGCGAGCACGACCGGGTCGAAGGGCTGCCCGGACCGGTGCCCACCACGACGGTCGCGCCGCCGTCCGCCACCGGTTCCGCGACCACCCCGTCCCCCTCCGGCACCGGCGACGTGCCGCGGGGCGGTCTGCGCCGCGCCGGGGCCCCGGACGGCGAGCCGCTGCGCACCGCCGCGACGACCCACCCGAACCACACCCCCACCACCACGACCGGCCCGGAGGATCCGCGGAACACGGTGGAACCGCCACGCCCGTGGAACGGTGAGATCACCGTCGACGGCACGGGCTCGGGCTACACGGCCTTCTCGGTCGCCGCCGCCCCGGGCTGGCACCCGACCGCGCAGCCGTTCACCGTCGCGGTGCGGCCCGGTGACCACGTGCTCACCTCGTCCGGCCAGACCACGATCCCGTTCCACGTCACCGAGAACGGTCAGATCCGCTACTCGTCCGCCTACGACGGCATGCTGGCCGGCCGGGACACCTCGACGCTGCGGGTGCGCGGCCTGCCGATCACCCTCGACGCGTCGGAGCTGTCCTACCAGTCGGCCACCGTGTCCGGCACCGGCGTGTCGCAGACCAGGACCAAGACGGTGAACCTGTGGCCCGGCCCGCACTTCGTGCAGACGCCGGCGGGTGACCGGCTCGACTTCGAGGTCACCCCGGCGGGCGTCGTGCGCTACGGGCCGCAGGTCGACCCGGTCCTCGACGGCGCGGGCACGTCCACGCTGACCGTGCGCGGCCTGGCGATCGTCCTGGACGGCAACGACGTCGACTACGCCAACCTCACCATCGGCGGCACCGGCTGGCCCGCGCCGCAGGAGGTCCGCACCGTGCGCCTGCTGCCGGGCAACCACTCGGTCGTGACGCCCGCGGGCACCAGCCACCCGTTCCGCGTCACCCCGGCCGGGACGCTCGCCTACGACCCCGCCCTGGAGGGCGTGCTGACCGGGGCGGGCGGCACGGTGCTGGCCGTGCACGGGGTGGTGATCCGGGTCGACGCCACCCGCACCGGCACCGACCACGTCGCCGTGGACGGGGCGGGCTGGTGGCCCGCCACCGCCCCGCACGACTTCCGGCTGCTGCCCGGCGGGCACCGCGTGCGGCTGCACGACCAGCGCTCGTGGCCGTTCACCGTGGACCGGGCCGGCGCGGTCGGCTACGACCCGGGGCTGGACCCGCTGCTGGACGGCCGGGGCACCGGCACGCTGGCGTTCCGCTAGGGCACGTGCACCCAGGCGGGCTCGTCGACTTCCTTCCGCACCACCCGGACCGGCTGGAAGTCGACGGCCCGCAGCCCCCGGTAGCCGTGCCGCACGACGGCCCGGTGGACGGCCTCGGACACGATCACCACCAGGTCGGCGTCGGGCCGGTCGCGCAGGCCCTGGTACAGCGCGGGGCTGTCCACCAGCCGGCACGCGGTCACGAGGTCCGTGCCCGTCCAGCCGTGCCGGTCGCGGTCCAGGTCGCCCGCGTGCACCGCCATGCGCAGCCGGACCCGCTCCGGCCGCGCCGCCAGCTCGGCCACCAGCCGGGGCACGAGCGGGTCCAGCAGGTCCACCTTGGACACCGAAGCCGGCACCACCAGGATCAGCCCGTCACCCCGGTCGGCCACGACGAGCCGCCACCACCGCACCCCGGCGGCGCGGAACGCCCTGCGCACCACGCTGCGCAGGGTCTCCCGCGCCCGCAACTGGGCGAGGTTGTCCAGCCGGCCGAAGCCGGCGACGTCGAACACCACGATCGAGCGATGAACCGGGTACATGTCCCCACCTCCCACCGAGTACGTGGTCGGACCGACCCCGTCCTCCCCGCCGCCGTGAGCGGGCGGTCAGAGGTTGGCGCGGGCGGTGCGCAGGGACTGCTCGGCCTGGGCGTCGCGGAGCTCGAAGGTGGAGCCGTCGGAGAAGGCGATGCGCACGAACCACTCGGGCTGGACCTGACGTCCCAGCGGCACGGCGTCCAACCGGGCCGTGCCGACCGGGGCCTCCCACCACGTCACCAGCGGCGGCACGTCCGGTTGCGCCTGGCCGAGGCCGCGGACGCGACCGAGCAGACCACCGGACGCGGGCGCGGCGGGCCGGGTCGCCTCGCCGTCCACGACCAGCGCGAGACGCCGGTTGGTCAGCAGCAGGCGGCACTCGTCCCGGCCGGCGGTGAACAGGTCCGCCCACCGGGCCGCGGCCTGGTCCGGGCGCTGGGCGTGGGCCCACGCCCACACCGCCGGGTCGTGCGCCCACTCGTCGTGGTGGAACCGCCCCTCGGCCACCGCGCGGGTCGGCAACGGCCACTCCGGCTCCGGCACGGCCAGGGGTCGCGTCCCGGTCGGGTGCGGCGCGGCGCGCGTCGGCCCGACGGTGCTGCCGACGTGCCCCTCCGGGTCGACCACCCAGACGACCTGCTCACCGGGCCCGACCCAGCGCCGCTGGGCGAGCTCGCCGATCTTGAGCCTGTTCTTCGGCACCCTCGTCGTCCCCTACCGGCCGTTGACCAGCGCGAGCAGTCGGTGCGCGTGGGCGGGCTCGTGGCCGCCGACGACGTCGACGCCCGACCCGTCCACGAGCGAGACCCGCAGCACGTGGACCGTGCCGGGCGTGTAGTCGTAGGGCAGCTTGCGCTGCGCGACGGCGACCCCGGTGATCCGCTTCCGCGGCACCTCGACCACCGGCACCACGTCCGCGGTCTCGACCGGGACGTGCGCCGGGAACCGGTCCTTGCCCGCGAACGCGTCCCGCGCGCTCTTGGCGAAGCCCAGCACCTGGTCGAGCACCGACTTGTCCGGCTGGGCCTCGCCGGCCGGCGGCTCCGGGTCGGTGCGCACCCAGGCCATCCGCCGGGGCGTCAGCACCCACCATGCGAAGGACCGCTCCCGCACGGCCAGCCCGGGCGCCACGGCGATCGCGTCCGGCCCGGGTCCGAACACGACGGCCTTCGGCGGCGACTGGGCCTGGTCACGCGGTCCGCCGGCGGTCACCGCGGCCGCCGCGGTGCCCAGGGCGCGCAGCGCCTTGCCGCCGATCCCGCGGCGCGGCTCGCCCCACCAGTCCAGGCCGTCGACGTCGAAGCCGGTGTTGGTCGTGCCCACGGGCGCGCACAGCAGGATCGGCTCGTCCGGCGCGCACCACGACTGGCGCAGGGCCAGTGCCCCGTCGAGCTTCACCAGGCGAACCCGCGTTCCTGCGCGTCCCGCCGCTCCTCCTCGGAGGGCTTGCCCTGCGCGGCGTCGTGAGCGGCGTCCGTGCCGAACTTGATCCCGCCGTCGATCGCGGCGTCGACGCCCGCGCTGAACGCCGCGCCGCCGACCCTGGTCTGCCCGCCGAGCATCCCGCTCAGCACGGTCTGACTGATGTTGCCCGCCAGCGCGCCCTCACCGGTGATGCCCTGCATGAACCGGTTGCCCGTGGTCGAGGCCAGCGTCACGTCGTCGGCCCTCGTGACGACGTTGACCAGCGGGTTCGCGCCGAGGTGGCGGCCCGCGAACTGCTGGGCCATGTTGCCGCCGCGCAGGCCGTTCATCCGCTGGATGACCTGGCGCAACGGGCCGCGCAGGCGGACCAGCAGCGCCTCCAGCCTCTTGACGATCTTGAACAGCTCCATCTGGAGCTTCGACACCCGCATGGTGATCCGCATGCCCGTGCTGCCGACCTGCACCGTCGTCGTGGCGCCCGCCGCCGCGACCGAGCCGCCCGCGGTGATCCACGAGGCCGCCAGCGCGGCCAGCCACTGCACGATCAGCCCGATGATCAGCTCGGTGAGGATCTGGATCACGAACTCGACGAACATGTCGAACAGCTCGGCGATCATGTCCAGCGTTTCCTTGAGCCCGCGCACGTCCTCCGCGAGCGCCGACACACCGGCGCTGAACTCGGTGATCTGGTTGCGGAACGCGTCACCCGCCGCACCGACCCACAGGCCGGCGGTGGCGTCCGCGCGCCGGCCCTCGGCCTCGGCGACCTCGTCCAGCCAGGTGGCGACCTGCTCCCAGCCGTTGCCGGTGGCGCGCATCTGCTCCGGGTCGCCGATGGCCCACTCCGCGATCTCGATGAGCGGGCTGAGCACGATCGACACCAGGAAGCCCAGGCCGTTGTCCAGCAGCGCCTGACCGGGGCTGGCGAGGGTCTGGAGCAGCTCCATGCGGCCGGAGATGCCGGCCGCCGCCATCTCCGGCGGGCTGGTGGCGTCGGCCAGGTCCTGCAACGCGCCGATGCCCGAGCTGCCGCGGCCCGCGGCCTGCTCGAACCAGTTCTTCTGCTCGCCGCCGTTGAGGTCGGCGAACGTGCCCGGACCCGCGTTCACCGGCCACCGCCCAGGCCGTCGCCGATCTGGGTGAAGCCCTGCGACAGGCCGTCCTCGACGCCCTGGTACAGCTCGAAGCTCTGCCGCAGCTGCTCACCGGTCTGCTTCAGGAACTCCTGCGCGTCGGTGGCCAACTGCCGGCACTCGTCGAGGCTGGAGAAGTAGCCGCTGCTCAGCCCCACGGCGTCGCCGATCGGGCCGAAGCACTGGTCGTCCACCCTGGCCTGCTCCAGCAGCCCGGCCAGCGCGCCGAACTTCTCGGCCAGGCTCTCGCTGCCGGCCGCGAAGGCGGTCAACGCCTCCGGCATCACCTCGAAAGTCACCAGTTCCCCCTCAACGCAGGTACGTGCTCGGCGGCTCGTCCTCGTCTTCGACCGCCGGACGCGCCGGTCGGTTCCGCGGCGGCACGGGCGGTGGCGCGTGCGGCGGGGGAACCGGACCCGTGGACGGGGCGGGCGCGGGCGGCGCGACGGGGGCGGGCCCGGGCGCGGGCGGACCGGGGGGCGGTGGCGCGGACGGCATGATCGGCTCCACCCCGGACGCCGCCATCCCGCGCTTGAACTCGGCCAACCGGTCGCCCAGGATCGGCGCCACGGCCGCGTCGAGCTGCTGCGCCGCGTTCTGCGTGGCCATCCGGATGGCGTCCAGGATCTCCTGCTGCAACGCCACGTGCGAGCGGGCCATCGCGCCGGGGCCGAGCCGCAGGCCCAGCACCGCGCCGGACGGTGCGGCGGTCACCGTGACCGAGCCGTCCCGGTTGCGCCCCACGCCGCGCAGGTTCTGCATCACCTGCTGCAACTCGCCCGCCTTCGCGGCCTGTTCCTCGAACGACCGCATCATGTCCCGCAGCCGCTGCTGCCGGTCCGTCACCGCAAGCCCCCCGCACTCCGACACTGCCAGCGCCAAGCAGGCTACTGGAAGTCCCCGGCGACCTCGCGGCGGTTCGGGAATCGGCTCGCGCCGCCGGTCGTGGGCTTGCGCCGGCGGTTTGACCCTCTCGTTACGTCACTGTCTACGGTCCCCGGACATGACGATCACCGTTCTGGACACGTGCTCGGCGATGAGGCGCGTGCTGCGGGCCCCCGCCGGGGAGCGTGCCGACCTGCTGCGCGCGATGCTCGACCCGATGAGCGGCATGTACCGGTACTTCCCGGGCGAGGTCGACCTGGTGGCCATGCACCGGATGGGCTCCGGGTTCCCCCTCGACCGCGACGAGGACCGGTGCCTGGACGCCGTGGAGACCCTGGAGCGGGCCGGGGCGTGGGAGCGGGTGCAAGCCGCCCTCGACTCCGCGCTCGCCGTGCAGCTGGAGGCGACGCCCGACCTGCGTGCCCCGGACATCACCGTGCTGCTCGTGCTCGGCGATCCCGGTGACGCGCACTTCGTGGACCACAGCCTGGGCGTCACCGGCAACGGCGGCATGTCGGGTTACGTCCTGATCACCCTGTGGCCCTTCCCGGAGAACGTGGACCGGCTGGAGGCCACCGCCGTGCACGAGCTCAACCACAACCTGCGCTACAGCCCCGGCGGGGTGGTGTGGGACCCGGCGACCGTCACGGTCGGCGAGCACGTGGTCTCGGAGGGCCTGGCCGACGCGTTCGCCCGCCAGCTCTACGGCGACGAGCTCGGCCACACCCGCATCGGCGTGCCCCACCTGCACGACGACGCGGTGTTCGAGAAGGTGCTGACCGGGCTCGACGTGACCGGCATGCACAACTTCACCGCCTGGGTGCACGGCGACCGCCACGCCGAGCGCTTCGGTGCGACCCCGGTGGGCCTGCCCACCGGGGCGGGGTACGCCGCCGGCAACCGGCTGGTCGACGCCTACCTGGCGGCGACGGGGCAGACCGCGGCGCAGGCCCTGCACGCCGCTCGCGCGGACGTCATCGCCACCGCGCTGCGGCACGGGGGCTGACCGTCACCGGCGCACGGCGGCGAGCAGCGCCGGGAGGAGCACCGCGTTGACGTTCGACAACGGCACCTGGATCGCCGGTTCCGGCTCGCCCGGCCGGAAGATGCCCAACCGACCGTCCACGCGCCGGACGTCGCCGACCGCGGGCCACGGCAGGGACGTCCGTCCGCTCGTGACACCCTCCCGGCCCACGCTCAGGCCGGCGACGTCCACGGTCTCGCCGCGGCGGACCCGGTCGGCGAACCGGGCGACCAGCCGCGGTTCCAGCTCGCGGCGCGCCAGGTCCACCAGGAACGCCCACGCGTCCGGCGGCGGTGCGTCCCGGCCCTCCGTGGTGAACTCCAGCTCGATCGTGTCGGTGGAGGTGGCCGGGTAGCGGCCCAGCGAGAAGTACCAGATGCCCTCGTGGGAGCTGCGGCCGAGGAAGCGCTTCGTCGTGGTGTGCGTGTCGTGGTACCGGACCCAGTCGATCCGGTCCAAGGGAAGCGACCGGTCGCCGTAGGTGATCTCCCGGGAGTCGGCGCGCAGCCGCCTCGAACCGAACGCGGTGTCCAGCGTCGTCCCGGGCCCGTCGGCGGTGGCGACGTGGTCCGCGAGCCAGGACGGCACGTGGGCGCGCGGGTAGGCGGCCAGGTCGTCGCGGTAGTGCGCGGCGGGCAGGAGGTCTTCGGGCGGGAGCGGCCGGTCGCCGTAGTCGTACTCCACGGTCGTCTCGCCGTGGTGGGTGACGGTCAGCAGCAGTCGCCACCACGGCCCGGCCGGCATCCGGGCGGCGACCTCGCGCTGCCGGCGGACCAACGCCATGATCGGTTCCGGGACGGCCACCACCTCGTTCGGCTGGTCGGTCCAGAACCGCACCCGGCCCGCCGCGGCGGACACGGTGCAGGTGAACACCGCGCCGAACCGCCGCCAGCCCGCCGGTCCCACCAGGGCCAACTGCTGGACGATCGGCTCGATCAACCGGGAAGCGCTCGCGGCGATCACCTCGTCCGGAGGGGTGTCGACGATCGTGAAGTCCTGGATCGCGCCTTCCTCCTTGAGCCGCACGGCCGCCCATTCGAGGTCGAACAGGTCGTCCGCGGCGCGCTCCTCGGCGATGAACTGCTCCTCCGCCTGCCGCGGCGGGACGGAGCCGGAGGTCTCCTTGATCCGGCCGGAGTCGCCCACCAGGAACACCGACCGGCCGACCGGCAGGTCGAGGAACGCCATCGGGTCGCTCTCGTCGACCTCCACCGGCGCGTACACGCTCCAGCCGGCCTCGAAGCGGTCGGCCACCAGTCCTTCGGTGGGGTAGTCCAGGCCGCGGGCCCGCACCCACTCCACCACCGAGGCGATCGCGTCCCGCGCGCTGGTGACGACCGCGCCGTCCGGGGTCGGGTCCGGGGTCGGCGCGGTGGCGCGCCGCGGGTACGGGTCGTCCTCGTCGGCCTCGAACACCACGCCGAACCAGTCGTGCTCGGAGACGAGGCCGAGGCGGTCGAGGACGCGGCGGTACGCGGCCGTGCCCGCCGCGTCGACGTCGACGACGTCACGGCCGCGCTGCTCGGCGTCGATCGCGAGGCGCAGCAGCGCCCGCACGTCCGGGTCGTCGGGTGAGGGCGCCGCGAACAGCGCGCCGAACCGGTCGTCCGCCGGCTCCTCGGCGGCGAGCCGGCGCAGCTCCTCCACGTCGGCGTCCACCCGGGCGTCACGGCGCAGCGGGACGAAGGACGGGAGCAGCTCGGCCACACCGCAGGACCGCCACCTCGGCGCCCGCCGGACGAGGTCGTCGAGGGTGTCGGCCAGGCGGGCCGCGGCGTCCGACCCGGCGTCCAAGGGCTCCAGGTACTCGCACACCACCTCGCCGGGGACCAGCAGCCACCCTTCGGGGTCCACGTCGGGCAGGCTCGCCGGGTCGACCGGGGGCCAGTCCCGCCACACCGCCGTCGGGACGCCGCCGCTGCCGTCCTCGTCGGTCTCGACGAGCTCCACCAGGTGCTCGGCCGCCCACGTGTCCGGCCGCCGGGCGACCAGGTGGCCGACGCCGCCGAGCAGGTCGCCCGCCTCGCGCAGGCGGTCCACGAGCCAGCGGGGGAAGTCGCGCTCGTGGGCCAGCGCCAGGGTGAAGGCTTCGACGGCCCGGAAGTCGTGCGCGGCGGGCCGGCGGGGCGGGCGTGGCCGGACGTGCCGGCCGAAGTCCGGTTGCGTGGGACCGGCGAAGCGGTCCGCGCCCGCCACCGGGGGCTCGCTCGCGGCGAACCACAGGCACGCCTCCTCGAAGTGCGAGCGCGCGTCCCGCGCCGGTTCGGTCGACGACACCTCCTCGACGCGCCCGCCCGGGCTCACCAGGAACACCGACCGCGTCACCGGCTCGTCCTCGTCCGGCGCCGGGTCGGTGACCATCACCGGCGCGTAGACGCACCAGCACGCCCAGAAGGGATCGGCGATCAGCTCCGCGACCGGGTAGTCGAGGCCGTGGGACCGGATCCGGTCGGATACCAGGGAAATCGCCTGCGCCGCGTCCATCCGCCCGCCTTTCGCGCGCTGCCGCGGTTCCGTGGCGAACCGCATGGGGTGGCCCGTCGACAACGTAGCGGATGCCGGACAACGCTCACGGCGCAACGGCGTGCACGTCCCGTGCGCCCGCCAGATGGGTGTCGCACCGGATGGTGGCGGTCGGCCGGGACGCCGACACTGGCAGTGAGCCCGTCGGCCTGGACGAGAGGGAGCTGAGGCGTGGAGACCGTTCGCAGCACCGTGCCGGGTGTCGGCACCGCGCACCACTTCACCACCAGGGGTGGGCAGCGGCTGGCCGTGTTGGTGCAGCACGGCGTGCGCCGCCTGTTCGTCTTCGGACCGGAGGACCCGGACACCCCCGCGCAGACCGTCGTGCTGGGGTGGGAGGAGGCCGATGTGCTCGCCGACGTGCTGCGCAGCCGGTCGGCCGCGGAACGGCGGACCGAACCCGTGCCGTGCTCGGTCGTCAGGGCTCGATCAGCCCGGCGCGGATCGCGTAGCGGGTGAGTTCCAGCCGGTCCTTCAGGCCGATCTTCTGCAACAGGTTCGCGCGGTGCCGCTCGACGGTCTTCGCGCTGATGAACAGCAGGTCGGCGATCTCCTTGGAGGAGTGGCCCTCGGCGACGAGCTTGAGGATCTCCTCCTCCCGGTCGGTGATCGCCCTGGCGGGGATGCCGTCGCCCTCGCGGACGCGGTCGAGGTAGTTGCGGATGAGCGAGGTGACCGCGCCCGGGTACAGGAACGGCTCGCCGCGCATCGCCGCGCGGCACGCCTCGACCAGGTCGCGGTCGGCGACGGACTTGAGGACGTAGCCGGAGGCACCCGCCTTGAGCGCCTCGAAGAAGTACTGCTCGTTGTCGTACATCGTGAGCATGAGGATGCGCAGGTCGGGTTGCAGCCGCGAGAGTTCGCGCGCCGCCTGCAACCCGGTCAGCCGCGGCATCGCGATGTCCAGGATGGCCAGGTCCGGCCGCTCGGCCCGCGCCTTCGCGACGGCCTCCGCACCGTCGCCCGCCTCGGCCACCACGTTCAGGTCGGGCTCGTTGTCGAGGATGAGGCGGACTCCCCGGCGGACCAGGGCGTGGTCGTCGGCGAGCAGGATGCGCACCTTGCGCACACCGGTTGCGTTGGTGATCATCACGCCTCCATCGCGGGTGCCGAAAGCCTTGTCCCAGTACCCGAGCCGGGTGCGCAGCACGGCGGGAACCCGGCGCCGACCGTCCCGGCCATCACGCCTGCCCCGCCGCGGGCACCAGCAACCGCACCTCGGTCCCCGAACCCGGCGCGGAGCGCAGCGTGAGACGAGCGCCGATCAGCAAAGCGCGTTCGCGCATCCCCGTGATCCCCGCGCCCTCCACCGAGTCGCCCAACCCTCGGCCGTCGTCGTGCACGCGCAACTCGACGCCCTCCGGTGTGGTCCGCAGCACCAGGTCGACGTTGCCGGCGCGGGCGTGGCGGACGGTGTTGGTCAGGCACTCCTGGGCGACCCGGTACAGGACCAGCTCGACCTCGTCGTCCAGGCGGGGCAGGTCCTGGTCGAACTTCCGCCGCACGGTGAGGTCGGCGTGCTCGGAGATCTCCGCCGCCAACGCCTTGAGCGCGCTGATCAAGCCCAGCTCCTCCAGCACACCGGGGCGCAATCGGCGGGCGATGCGGCGGATCTCGTCGAGCGTGCTGCGAGTCGTCTCCTGCACTTGCGACAACTCCGCGCGCGCCTGTTCCGGTACGTCGTCGGCGACCCGTTTGAGGCCGAGCAGCACGGCGGTCAGCGACTGGCCCACCTCGTCGTGCAGTTCCTGCGCCACGCGACGGCGTTCGGCTTCCTGCACCGACAGGGCGCGCGCGGCGCTGAAGCCGCGTTCGGCCTCCAGCCGGTCCAGCATGGTGTTGAAGGTCCGGATCAGCTCGGTGATCTCGCCGTGGCCCTCGGCGGCCAGCCGCGGCCCGGGGCGCAGCAGGTCGATCGTCGTCATCGCGCGGGTCAGCCGCTTCAGCGGCGCCAGCCCGAACCGCAGCAGCGCCGCGTTGGCGACCAGCACCACCGCCAGGCCCGCCACCAGGATCAGCACCTCGGTGAACAGCGCCGGCGTCGACACCGTGACGGGGCCCAGCACCAACAGCGCGGTGGCCGCGCTCAGCACCGCGGCGTTGAGCAGGAAGATCCGCCCGAACAACGACACCCGCGCCCTCTCCTCTCGTCGGCGGCACCGGACACCTGCGAGGTTGGCCGGGAGGACCCCGGCTGTCCATCCGGGCTGACACCCATGTTGCACCACGTCCCACGCCACCACTCGGCGGCACGCATGAGGGTGACCACGGATGGTGGACCACCGCGGCGCGGCGGATCGTGGAAGGCGTCGGAGCACCACCTCGACCCGCGGGCACCGACGACCGCGCCGGCCGCAGGAGGCAGCATGACCCGCAGCGACCAGTCGCACCGCACCCGTGCCGGGCGGGGATCGCCCTGGCCGCTCCTCGCGTCCGCCGTCGCCCTCCTGATCGCCGGCGTCGTCACGGGCAACGGGGTGCTCGTCGCCGCCGGCGTGATCCTCGCGGGGCTCGTCGGCCTGGTCGACCGCCGCTGATCTGCATGTCGCGCCCCGGCGCGGATGGGTGCCGGCACCGATGGTCGCCTGCCCGCGCGCCCCGAAGACTGGGTCGTGACCACGGACGGCCCGCGGAGAACGGAGGCATCGCGACATGTCCGCACCGCAGCCGGCTCCGCACACCGAACGGGTTGGTGCCATGCAAGCACGCGACATCGCCATCCGCGTCCCCACGATCACCGTCGACGACCCCGTCGCCCAGGCGGTGCGGGTGATGGCGGTGAGCAGGCTGCCCGGCCTCGTCGTCGTGGACGACCGCGCGCGGCCGTGGCTGGTGCTGCCCGGCACCCAGGTGCTGCGCCTGGCCGTGCCCGGCTCCTACCAGGAGGACCCGGCGCTCGCCCGGACCATCGACGAGGACCACGCGGACCGGTTCTGGCTGGAGCCGGCCAACCGGACCGTCGGCGACTGCCTGCCCCGCCACCCCACCAAACCGGTGACGGTGCGCGCCGACGCCACCCTGCTGGAGGTCGCCGCGCTGATGGCCCGCCAGCACAGCCCGCTCGTCGCCGTGGTCGACGCCGCCGGCGCGCTCGTCGGCGCCATCACCCTCGAACGGCTGATCACCGCCCTGGTGGTGCTCGGCACCGAGGACTGACCCACCCGCGCCACCTCCCGAGGTCGCCGCCGACGTGACCACCCGTCGGCGGCGACACACCCCTCGTGACACCCCACTGCCCGGAGGTCTCCCCGGTGTGCCCCCATACCGCCGCCCATGACGTCGCCCACCGCGTCCTCGCGCTCGCCGCCGAGCCCGCCGGGCCGCCGGGGCTCGCGCCGTGAGCCCGGTCCTCGCGCTCGCGATCTTCGTGGTGGCGTTCTTCCACATCGCCACGGAGAAGGCCGACAAGGTCAAGGTGGTGCTGATCGCCGCCGGCCTGATGGCCGCGCTGGGGCTCGTGCCCGGAGCCGAGGTGTTCTTCTCCGAGCACGCCGGCATCGACTGGAACGTCATCTTCCTGCTGTTCGGCATGATGGTGATCGTCGGGATCGTCAAGCAGACCGGGGTGTTCGAGTACCTCGCCATCTGGGCGGCCAAGAAGGCCAGGGGCCGGCCGTACCGGCTGATGGTGATGCTCATGACGATCACCGCCGTCGCGTCGCCGTTCCTGGACAACGTCACCACGATCATGGTGGTCGCGCCGGTGACCGTGGTCGTCTGCAACCGGTTGCGCATCCCCGCCCAGCCCTACCTGATCGCCGAGGTGCTCGCGTCCAACATCGGCGGCGCGGCCACCCTGATCGGCGATCCGCCCAACATCATCATCGGCAGCCGGGCCGGGCTGACCTTCACCGACTTCCTCGTCCACATGGCGCCCGTCGTGGCCGTCGTGTTCGCCGGGTTCGTGCTGTTCACCAAAGTCCTGTTCCGCAAGTCCTTCCGGTACAACCCCGAGCACGTGGCCGCCGTGATGGCGTTGCAGGAGCGGCGGGCCATCACCGACCCGGCCATGCTGCGCCGCTGCCTGGTCGTGTTCACCGCCGTGGTGATCGGGTTCGGCCTGCACTCCGTGCTGCACCTCGACCCGGCGATCGTCGCCCTGGTGGGCGCGGGCGTCATGCTGCTGGTGACCCGCGCCGACGTCGGCGACGTGCTGGCCGAGGTCGAGTGGCCCACCCTGACCTTCTTCATGGGGCTGTTCGTCATGGTCGCGGGTCTGGTGCACACCGGTGTCATCGAGACCATCGGCACCTGGACCACGCAGGCGTTCGGGGACAACCACTTCGCCGCCGCGACCGCGTTGTTGTTCGGGTCGAGCGCGCTGGGCGCGTTCTTCGACAACATCCCCTACGTCGCCACCATGGCCCCCGTCGTCGAGAGCATGGTCGCCGAGATCCCGGACCCGGCCACCGGGCAGGCGCTGTGGTGGTCGTTCGCGCTGGGGGCCGACTTCGGCGGCAACGGCACGGCGGTCGCCGCCAGCGCCAACGTGGTCGCGCTCGGCATCGCCGCCCGCGCCGGCCACCCGATCACCTTCTGGCAGTTCACCCGGTACGGCATCGTCGTGACGCTGCTCAGCACCGCGGTGGCGTGGGGATACGTGTGGCTGCGCTACTTCGTGTGAGCCCGGTCCGGTGCTGCCGCCGACCCGTATGCTGGCGCACCACGGGAGGAGTCGTCGGTGAGAGGAACCGGGCAGGTGCGGGCAGCGACGGGGGTGAGCCGGTTCGGGCTCGCGCTCGTGTCGCTGCTGGTGCTGCTCGGGGTCACGGTGGCCCCGGCGCGAGGCGTCGGGATCGGGCACGCGGGGGCGCACGGCGTCGTCGCCGAGTCCGTGTCCTCCGCGCCGACGCTGCACGACGACCTCCACGACCGGCCGCGGCTGTCCGTGACGGCGGGTCACGTGCCGGCCACGACGCTGCACGAGACCTGGTGGGCGCTGTGCTCGCCCGCGACCGACGCCCGCGTCCCGCGCGGGCGCCCGCCCGTCGGCGAGGTGTCCGGCTCCGGCCTGGCCGCCACGGTCCCGACCTCGCGCTCCAGCCGCGCGCCCCCGGCGTGAGCAGGACGACCCGAGTCTGACCTGTCGGACCACGCGCTCGCGCGCATCGCGCGGCGTCGTGGCGCAGCGGCCTGCCCCGAGGCCGTTGATTCGCCTTGCTGTTCCCGTGTCGAGCTGTGTCCGGTGTCCGCCGTGCCTTCGCTGACGGCGGGCGATGACGCACGCCCCGACGCGGCCGAGTCGTGCCGGAGGGCCGATCCATGTCCGTTGGTTCTGTTGTCGTGTTGGCGTTGTTGGCGCTCGTGGTCGCGGGCGCGGCTGCCTTGATGGTGCGGATGTTCGTCAAGGACGAGCCGTTGTACGGCGCGATCGGCCTCGGGCTGCTGACCGCACCGGGCGCGGTGCTGTCGTTGGCGTACCTGAGCGTCGCCTAGCGATCGACGCCGTGGCGGGCGGGGGCGGCGGATGTAGTGTGTCCGGCGTGAACGTCGAGGTGACTCCGCTGCCCGGGATCGGGACACGTCAGGACTTCACGATCCGCACCGGCCGCAGGATCGGGGTCATCACCCACCGGGACGGCAAGGTCGAGCTGATCGTGTCCCGGCCGGACGACCCCGACACGACCGCCGCGTCGATCCCGCTCGGGCCGCAGGAGGCGGGCACGCTGGCCGGTCTGCTGGGCGCGCCGCAGTTGGTCGCGCAGCTGCGCGAGCAGCAGCGCGACGTCAGCGGCGTCACCACCCGCCAGTTGCCCGCCACGGCGTTCGCGAGCCGCGCCCTCGGGGACACGGCTCTGCGCACCCGCACCGGCGCGTCGATCGTCGCGGTGATCCGCGCCGGTGTCGTGCACCCGTCGCCCGGCCCGGAGTTCGTGTTCGACCACGGTGACCTGGCCGTGGTGGTGGGCACCGCGGCGGGGCTCGACGCGGCGGCCGGGATCCTCGCGGGCGGCTGAGCGGTCAGCGCGTCCCGACCGGCGCCGCGGCGGCACGCCTCGCGCGCACCAGGTTGACCCCGGCCAGCACGAGCCCCGGCACGATCAGCAGCAGGCCGCGCAGCCACACCGAGCCGTCGATCCGGGTGAACAGCAGCAGGCAGGACGCCAGGCCCAGCCACGGGATCACGACGGGCACCCGGAAGTGCTCCGCCTCGCCCTCGTCGCGACGCAGCACCAGCGCCGCCGCGTTGACCGCCACGAACACCACCAGCAGCAACAGCACCAGCGTCTCGGCCAGCGAGGCGACCTCGCCGGTCAGCGCCAGCACCAGCGACACCGCCGACGTGACCAGGATCGCCACCCACGGCGTCCGGCGACCCGGCAGCACCTTGGCCAGCACCGACGGCAGCAAACCGTCCCGCGCCATGCCGTAGGCCAGCCGCGAGGACATGATCCCGGTCAGCAGCGCGCCGTTGGCCACCGCCACCAGCGCGACCAGGCTGAACAGCCCTTCCGGCACGCCACCGGCCAGGCGCACCACCTCCAGCAGCGGGCCGCTGGAGGCGGCCAGCCGATCGGTCGGCACGGTGGCGCCGGCCACCACGCCGATCAGCAGGTACACCGCGCCGGCGGTGAGCAGCGCGCCGAACAAGGCGCGGGGGTAGGACCGGCGCGGCTGCTTCACCTCCTCGGCGAGGTTCACCGACGTCTCGAATCCCACGAACGAGTAGTACGCGAGCACCGCGCCCGCGAGCGTCGCGGCCACGACACCGTGCCCGCCGGTACCCACCTGGGTCAGCCGACCGAGGTCGGCGTCACCGCGCAGCACCACCCACGCGCCCAGGCCGATGATCAGCACCAGGCCGCCCACCTCGATCAGGGTGGCCACGACGTTCGCGCCCAGCGACTCCTTCACGCCGCGGATGTTGAGCAGCGCCAGCACGGCCAGGAACACCACCACGACGACCGCGGTCGGCGCCGACACCAGGGCGCGCAGGTAGTCACCCGCGAACGCCCGCGCCAACGCGCCGACCGACACCACGCCGGCGGCGAGCATGCAGAACCCGATCGCCGACCCGGCGGCCGGGCCGAACGCCTTCGTCGCGTAGTGCGCCGAGCCACCCGCTCGGGGGTACTTCGTGGCCAGCTCCGCGTACGAGCCCGCGGTGAGCGCCGCGAGCCCGAGGGCGATCAGCAGCGGCAGCCACACCGCACCGCCGGACTCGCCCGCGACCGCTCCCACCAGCACGTACACCCCCGCGCCGAGGATGTCGCCCAGGATGAAGAAGTACAGCAGGGGCGTGCTCACGGCCCGGTTCAGCGAGGTGACCATGCCGTCCATTACCCCGTCCGAGGCCGGTCGAAGCCACGCCGCCGCAGTTGCCCCGGTCGGGTCCGACACGGCGTGCCGCGAACCGTCACGAGGTCGTGCCACGCCCTACGATCCGCCCCATGATCTCCGAACCGCCGCTGCCCGCCGAGCTCCGGGCGCTGTTCGCCGAGGGGACCGACACCGGCCGCACGCTGTCGGTCCCGCTGCCGCCCGGACGTCCGGTCGTCGCCGAGGACGACCCCTCCGGGCGGCCCGCGTTCTGGCTCGGCGACGGGCCCGCGCCCGCCGGCCTGTGGCCCCGGCTGCGCGCCGAGCACGCCCGGTCGGGGCTGTGGCCGTTGCTGTTGGACTCGCTGGACGACGAGGACGACGAGTACCGGCCGTGGGGCAACGGCGAGGTGCTGCCCGACGAGATGTCCTCGCCCGACGAGCACGACCCCGAGGCGCTGCTGGCGCGCTGGTGGGCCCTCGGCACCGCGAGCGACCCGGGCGACGCGCTGGGGCCCGCCGAGCGCGCGGCGGTCACCGCCCCGTTCGGCCGCACCTGGCCGGGGCTGACCTTCGCGGCACGGCCGGGCGGCGACCCGGACCGCATCGCCGACGGCCTCGCCGAGCAGCTCGTGGCCGGTCACCCGTCGATCCGCCTCGGCCTGGTGGCGGCCGACCGCGGCGCGGACGCGGTGACGGTGGCCGGCTGGACCGGCCCGGTGAACCACACCGGGGACACCGCCGAGGTCTCGGCGGTGCTGCGCAGCTGGGAGGACCGGTTCGGCGCGCGGGTCGTCGGCCTCGGGTTCGCCACGCTCGTGCTCAGCGTCGCCGCCCCGCCGACCACGCGTGAGGGCGCGCTGGCCGTGGCCGCCGAGCACTTCGCGTTCTGCCCGGACAACGTCTGGCAGGGCCCGGCCCCGCACACGCTGGCCGCGTACGCCGACCGCCTCGTGGACGACCACTCGTGGACGTTCTGGTGGGACTGACCCGGCCGGCGGTCGGCAACGCCTGGGGGCCGCCAAGCGGGTAGGCACGGCGGGGCGTTGAACCTGGACGTAGCCGGCATCGGCACCGAACAGTCCACACCGGACTCGCGGACCGCCACGTGCTCGCGGGCTCGTGCACGCGGGTCACGGCGAAGGGCCGCGGGAACGTCCGCGGCCCTTCGCCGGCGTGTGCCCGGTCAGCGGGCGGCGTACTGCCGCGCCACCTCCGCGTCGGTCAGGGCGCGGTCCACGGCGCGGACCTCGTCGATCGAACCGTGCCAGAAGTCGACGTGCGCGCCCGCGTACTTGGCGCGGCCGACGGCCAGCGGCCCGGTGCTCACCTCGTCCGGCCCGATCGGGATGGCGGCGGCACGCACGCCGTCGACGTACAGGCGCGTCTCCCCCGCCGCCTCGTCGCGCACGCCGACCAGGTGGTACCAACGGCCCGGCTGCGGGGTGGCGGCCAGCGTGGCCCGCCTGCCGCCGGGCACGCTGAACGCCCACCGGCCCTGCCCGTACTGGAGGTAGAACGGGTTCTCCACGCGCCGGCCGTCCTGGCTGACGGCGGTGGCGTAGTTGCCGGGCAGCGAGTCCATCGTCACCCACGCCGACACCGAGTACGAGCCGGTCGTGTCCAGCACCGGTCCGGCGGTCCGGGCGTGGTCGCCGTCACCGTCGAACCGCAGGGCCTGCCCGCGCACACCGGTCGTCCACGCCGCGTCACCGTCGAGCGACACCGGGTCGGGCGCGCCGGCGGTGTCCTCACCGGTGCCGTCCAGCGACCACGAGCCCTTGCCGTCGTACGTGCGCCCGGCCGCCGCCGCGCCGGCCGCGATCACCCTCCGGTTGACCTCCCGGACCGGACCGGGGTCGACCTTGATCTCACGCCGGTCGTAGGTCCACAGGCCGTTCAGCTCGGTCTCCACGTCGGTGATCTGCGTGTAGACCGAACCGGACAGCTCCGCGCCGGCCGCGTCGAGGTAGAACGCCTCGGTGTTGGCCACGTACTTGGCGGTGAGCGCGGCCTTGTCCGCCACCCCGCTGTAGATCACGGCCGGTGCGCCGGGCCACTGGTGGCCGGGGGTGCGCAGGGTGAACCCGCCGTGCTCGCCGTCCATCGCGACGCGGGTGGCGTCCGGCCACGCCGGGTCGGTGTTGTTGTAGTCGTGGTGGTCGATCACGTCGCCCTTGCCGGAGTCTCCCTTCGACGCGCAGCAGTTGACGCCGCTGTGCGCGTTGACGACCCGGGACGGGTCCGCTGCCTTGACCGACTCGGTGATGCGCCCGGTCTCCTCCCGGTCCCACTCGCCCCAGCCCTCGTTGAACACGATCCACCCGATGATCGAGGGAGAGTCGTGCAGTTGCTCCATCGTGCGCCGGCCCTCGGTGAGGAACGCCCGCCGCCCGGTCTCGTCGGGCACGTTGACGTTCACGAAGTCCTGCCACACCAGCATGCCCAACCGGTCGGCGTGGTAGTACCAGCGGGCGGGCTCGACCTTGATGTGCTTGCGCACCGCGTTGAACCCGAGGTCCTTCTGCGCCTTGATGTCCCACGCCAACGCCTCGTCGCTGGGCGCGGTGTTCAGGCCGTCGGGCCAGAAGCCCTGGTCCAGCATGGCCAGCGAGAACACGGGTTCGCCGTTGAGGACCAGCTTCGGGAAGCCGGCCACGTTCCGCACGCCGAGGGACCGCATCCCGAAGTAGCTCTTGACCTCGTCCTTGCTCCGACCGTCCTTGAGGGACACGTCCAGGTCGTACAGGTACGGGTCGTCGGGGCTCCACAGGTGCGGGTCCGGCACCGGCAGGGTCAGGTCGGTGTTCGGCGCGCCGGTGACCGTGCCGACCCGCTTGCCCTGGCGGTCGCGGGCGGTGGCGGTGACCTTCGCGGTCGCCGACGCCGTCGAGGACGAGACGCGGACGGTGAGCGTGCCGCCGACGATGTCCGGCGTGGTCTTCACGTCGTCGATCGCCTTGTCGGGCACCGGTTCCAGCCAGACGGTCTGCCAGATGCCCGAGGACGGTGTGTAGACGATGCCGCCGGGGTTGCGCGACTGCTTGCCGATCGGCTGGTTGTCGCCGGTGGTGTCGGTGACGGCCACGATCAGCTCGTGCCGGCCGCCGCCGCGCAGGGCGTCGGTGACGTCGGCGGTGAACGCGGTGTAGCCGCCGGTGTGCTCGGCGACGAGCGTGCCGTCCACCCACACCTCGGCGTGGTGGTCGACCGCCCCGAAGTTCAGCTTGAGCCGCTCGCCGCGGCCGATCCGCCAGTCGCGCGGCACCTCGAACCGGCGGCGGTAGAACATGTGGTCCTCGTGGCGCTCCAGCCCGGACAGCTGGGACTCCACCGGGAACGGCACGGTGATCCGCTCGGGCAGGGTGCGGCCGAACGCGGGCCGCTGCCCCTCGGTGGCGGCGGAGAACTCCCACTGGCCGTTGAGGTTGAGCCACTCGTCGCGCCGCTGCTGCGGGCGCGGGTACTCCGGCAACGGGTCGTCCCGGTCGACCTTCTCACCCCATTCGGTCTTGAGCCGCTGGGTCGAGGTGTTGGTCGCGGTGCGGATGATCCGGGGCACGGTCTCGGTGCCGACGACCAGGCCGCCGTCGCCGTCGTAGGTGACGCGGACGCGTTGTGGCTTCTGGACGGTCGCGCCGAGCCGCACGACGACCTCGGCACCGTCGGCGGTGGCGGACTCGATCGGGAACGGCACGGTGTCGACCTCGACCTTGAGGTGCCCGGTCAGGTCGCCGCTCAGGTGGCGCACGGGTTGGTCGAAAGCGGCCCTCAGCGTCCGGCCGTCCGGGGTGACGGTCAGGCCGACCGGGAAGACCGGGAAGTCGGCGGGCGGGAGGAACGCCGTCTCCGGCACCGGTTGCTTGGCCAGCGTCGGCGTGGACCAGCGCAGGCGGAGGTTCGCCCCGCCGACGTCCTGGAACAGCTCCATCCGGACATCGTGCCGCTCGCCCGCGACCAGGCGGATCGGCGCGCTGTGCTGCTCGACGTCCCAGTCGCCGGTCCAGTGGTCGATGACCGGTGTGCCGTCGAGGAACAGGCGGAAGCCGTTGTCGCCGATGGCGTGGAAGGTGTAGTCGCCGGTGGCGGGGGCGGCGAGGGTGCCGGTCCAGCGGGCCGTCGTGTGCTCGGTGCGGCCGGTGAGCTGCTGGAACGTGCTGGTCAGGTCGGGGAAGTCGATGTTCGGGTCGAGGGTCGTGCCGCCGGGTTCGGCGAAGTCGCGCGCGCCGGGGGCGGACATCCGGAAGTACTCGCCCTTGAGACCGTGCGCGGGCGGTGCGGCGGCGGTCGCGGGGAGGGTGAGGACGGGGGTGAGCAGGAGTGCCACGACCAGGGCGGACAGCCGTCGGGCAGCAGGGGGCATGGAGTTCTCCTCGGGCTCGACTCTGAGACCCAGCACGACGCCGTTCATCTACCCACAGACATCAGCAAAACACAACAACAACGTGCACGATTGGGAGCGCTCTCACCGCCGGATCAACCAACCTCACACAGAGGTCCGGACCACAACCGGCCGATCCGCCCACCGCCCCCGCCGTTCGCCTGCCCTACTCGCTGCAACCCACGACAGTGCGGCACCGACGGACGCCCGACAGCGGCCTCCTCGATCGCCGACTACGACCTCCAACGCGGCCACCGCGACCAACGACGTCGCAGCTACCCATGACGAGGCGCTACGACCAACGACGCGACGGCCGCGACCAGTGATGCGGCAACCCCAACCGATACGCAGCGCTGCAACGCACAACGCACAACGACAGCACCCAACGACGCAGCCGGTGCGACCAACAACGCGGCGGCAACACCACAACGCGACGGCAGCAACCATCGATGCGACGTGAGCGACCAACCATGCGGTGACTGCGACCGATAATGCAGCGCTGCAACCCCCACCGCAGCGACAACCCTCACAACACAACGGCCGCAACCGGCGATCCGGCGGCAGCGGCCAACGGCGCGGCCATTGCGACCGAGAGCGTAGCGCTGCAATAGACAACACAGCGCGGTGGACACAACACGACGGCAGCGACCAACGACGCCGCGCCACGACCGACCATCCGGCCGCTGCGACCAGCAATGCAGCGCTGCGACCCACGACGCAGCGGCGACCACTCACAAAGCCGCAGCGGCGGCCGGTGATGCGGTAGCGCCGACCAGCGATGTGGCCGATGCGACCGCATATGCAGCGCTGCGACAGGCAACGCGGCGCGGTGACCACAACGCGACGGCAGCGACCAACGATCGGGCGGCAGCGAACAACGACGCGACCACTGCGACCGACAATGCAGCGCTGCCACCCACAACGCAGCGACAGCCACCCACAAAGCTGCGGCAGCGACCGGCGATGCGGGGCAGCGACCAACGACGCGGCCACTGCGACTAATAGTGC
Source organism: Saccharothrix sp. S26 (assembly GCF_021390395.1). Taxonomy (GTDB): domain Bacteria; phylum Actinomycetota; class Actinomycetes; order Mycobacteriales; family Pseudonocardiaceae; genus Actinosynnema. The sequence continues at coordinate 162,000 of NZ_JAJUWT010000021.1, read as the reverse complement.
AGCGCTGCGACCCACGACGCAGCGGCGACCACTCACAAAGTCGCAGGGGCGGCCGATGATGCGGTGGCGCCGACCAGTCATGTGGCCGATGCGACGGATTGTGCAGCGCTGCGGCAGGCAACGCGGCGCGGCGACCAACGCGACGGCAGCGGCCAGCGATCCGGCGGCGACCAACGACGCGGCCGATGCGAGCGACAATGCAGCGCTGCCACCCACGACGCGGCGATAGCCACCCACGAAACTGGCGGCAGCGACCGGTGATGCGGTGGCGGCGGCCGGTGATGCGGTGGCGGCGAACTGTGATGTGGCCGATGCGACCGAATGTGCAGCGCTGCGGTGGGTGATGCGGTGTGGTGGCCATAACGCGGCGGAGGCCGCACGCGGCGTGACCGGTGGCGACTAGCGATGTGGGTGCTGCGACCGGCAGTGCGGCGCTGCGAGTGGCAATGCGGCGCGGTGGCCCGCGATAAGGCGGCGGTGGGGCGCTGCGGGGGCGGATCGGGGTGGTGCGGGTGGTAGGCCCGCACCGGTCCGTCGTCGATGGTCTCGGTCGATGCCCTTGGTCAGCGGCGCAGGCCGGCGCGCACCACCAGCGCGTCGTGGTCCGTGTACGTGGTCGGCTCGAGTTCCAGCGTCGGCGCAGCGAGGGTGCCGTAGGCGTGCTGGATGCCGGGGGCCTGGGTGGCGGCGGCGTCGGTCAGCGTCCACTGACCCTCCGGGGCGCACGAGGCGCGCCGGTTCACGTCGCCGGCGAAGATCGTCGGCCGGCCGCGATCGGACAGGACCTCGCTCAGCTCGGTGCACTGGATCGCGTTGGCGGTGCCGGGAGCCTCGCCGCCGGTGGACAGGTGCGTCGTGCACACGTCCACGCGGCGGGCGGTCGTGACGCACAGCCAGCGCCGCTCCTCCACACCGCTGAACACGGAGAACGGCGCGTCCTCGGCGGCGCGGATCGCCTCCTTGGTCAGCACGGCGTTGCCGAACACGCCCCGACCCTCCGGCGACTTGCACGGCAGCGGCGCGCCGCGGTAGATCACGGTGGCGAAGCGGTAGTGGTACCCGGTGCGCGCGGCGATCGAGGCCACGTCGCCGCTGCACGCCTCGTTGAGGGTGACCGCGTTGACGTCGTTGGCCCGGACGCGGGCGACCACCTCGTCCACGATCTTCGGGTACTGGGTCTTGGCGTAGCAGCCCGCGTACCCGCTGGCGCAGACGTTCATGTGCAGCAGGGAGTAGGGCGGGCGAGCGGCGGAGGCCGTGGCCGGGGACAGCAGGCCGACGGCCAGCAGGCAGCACAGCAGCGCGGCACGCAGGCGTGAAGGGGGTCGTGGGATCACAGCGCGATTGTGCTGACCGCGGCACGGAACCCGAAGGACCGGCGGCAAGAGTTCACCGCCTCGACGCCCGGGCGAACGCCCGCCGTCGAGGCGGTTACGCCTCCCGACCGTCCACCGGGGACGGTCGGCCTCAGAGCGCGGAGAAGTGCGCCGCGTCGCCGACCACCGTGGTGCTGGTGACACCATCCACGCTGACCGGGACGTCGCCCGCGATGGTGATGCGGTGCAGGCGGCGGCGCGCGTCGTCGTAGTCGGCCACGCCGTAGTGCTGGGTGGCGCGGTTGTCCCAGATCGCCACGTCACCGTCGGCCCACTGCCAGCGCACCGTGTTCTCCAACCGGGTCACGCGGTCCTGGAGCAGGCGGTAGACCGTCTGCGACTCGGCGCTCGTCAGGCCCACGATCCGCTTGACGAAGTGACCCAGCAGCAACGCCCGCTCGCCCGTCTCCGGGTGCACCCGGACCACTGGGTGCTCGGTCTCGTAGCGCTGCGACTGGAACTCGTCGCGGTAGGACTCCTCCTTCACGTCCACGCCGCCGATGCGGGTCGAGTCGACGTGCCCGGCGTAGTCGTAGACGTTGCTGTGCACGGCCCACAGCCGGTCCACCAACGCCTTCAGCGCCGGCGGCAGCTCCTCGTAGGCGCGCACCGTGTTGGCCCACACCGTGTTGCCACCGTAGGGAGGCAGCTCGACCGCGCGCAGGATGCTGATGGCGGGCACGCGGTCGACGAACGTGACGTCGGTGTGCCAGCTGTTGGCCTTGCCGTAGTCGGAGTCGATCGGCAGCACGTTGGCGTGCTCGCGGCCCTTGACGGTCGGGTGCGCCAGCGTCGGCTCGCCGAGCAGCCGGGCGAAGGCGAGCTGGCCCGCGTCGTCCAGGTGCTCCTGGCCGCGGAAGAACACCACCTTGTTGGCCAGCAGGGCGTCCCGGACGGTCGCGACGGCGCCCTCGGACAGGTCGCCGCCCAGCCGGACGCCGTCGATCCGCGCGCCGATGCCCGCGCCGAGCCGGTGGACGGTGATCGTGTCGGAAAGCTGTGCGGTCATCGCCGGTGTCCTCTCGTGAGAATGCGTTCGCACTTCACGATGGGCGGCCGCGCGGATCGCGCACAACATTGCGCGGCGGTGAATTAAGTCGTCCCAGCACGCGGACGCGGTTGACATCTTCGACGGCCGCCGGCACTTCGTTGCGCTGGGCAAAAAAGTGGCCGTTGTCCAGCTCCGCGGGCGGCCGGCTCCATGATGTGGGACGGCCGCCGGACCCGTTGACCCCGCCTGACCTGGGTGTGAGGCTCTGCCACGTGAGCCAAGCCGTCAACCTCACCTCGCGCCGGCACGTCGATCTCCGGCGGCAGGCGGGCGCGCTCTGTCGCGCCGGCCGCTGAACCCGCCCCTTTTTCCCCCGATCCGGGTGTCGTTGCCCGGTATTTCGGCCTGCCCGCTTTTTCCCAGCAAAGGATTCGCCGTGATCAGCACGCGACGGAACTTCCTCGGCCTCACCTTCCTCGGCCTGACGGCGGCCGCGGTCGGCTGCTCCACCGCGGGCGCCGGTGGCGGCGCCGAGACCAAGACGCTGCGCTACCAGGGCTGGGCGGGTGACGTGACCCTGCCCGAACTGGCCGCCGACCTCGGCTACCTCGGCGACGTGAAGCTGGAGTGGGTCGGCAACACCACCAGCGGTCCGCAGGACATCCAGTCCGCCGCCACCGGCCAGGTCGACTTCGGCGGCGCGTTCAACGGCGCGGTGGTCAAGCTCAAGGCGGCCGGCGCCCCGATCAAGTCGGTGATCGGCTACTACGGCTCCGACGAGGCGGCCTTCAGCGGCTTCTACGTGCTGGAGGGCAGCCCGGTCACCTCCGCGCGCGACCTGATCGGCAAGAAGGTCGGCATGAACACGCTGGGCGCGCACCACGAGGCCATGCTCGGCATCTACCTCAAGCGCAACGGCCTGTCGCCCGACGAGATCAAGAAGGTGGAGCCGATCGCGGTGCCGCCGGTCAACATCGAGCAGTCGGTGCGGCAGGGCCAGATCGAGGTCGGCGTGCTGGGCGGCATCCTGCGCGACAAGGCGTTGGAGAAGGGCGGGCTGCGCAAGCTGTTCTCCGACTTCGACCTGCTGGGCGCGTTCACCGCGGGCACGTACGTGTTCACCGAGAAGTTCCTCCGGGACAACCCGAACACCGTGCGCTCCTTCGTCAGCGGCGTGGCCCAGGCCATCGAGTGGAGCCGCACCACCCCGCGTGACGAGGTGGTGGCGCGCAAGGTCGACATCCTCACCAAGCGCGGGCGCAACGAGGACCCGGCCGCGCTGCGGTACTGGAGGTCCACCGGCGTCGCCGAGAAGGGCGGTCGGATCGTGGACAAGGAGTTGGCGCTGTGGGTCGACTGGCTGGCCGAGCGCGGCGAGATCACCAAGGACCAGGTGAAGCTGACCGACCTGTACACCAACGAGTTCAACGGGGTGGCGGCATGAGCGCCCACATCCGCTTCCGCGGCGTCACCAAGCGGTTCGTGGTCCGCGACCGCGCGTCGCGGCGGCACAGCGAGTTCACCGCCGTGGACGGGGTGGACCTGGACGTGGCGCGCGGTGAGTTCCTGGTCCTGGTCGGGCCCAGCGGCTGCGGCAAGTCCACGTTGCTGGACCTGCTGGGCGGGCTGACCGAGCCGAGCGAGGGCGAGGTGCTGCTGGACGGCGTCCCGATCACCGGCCCCGGCCTGGACCGGGGCGTGGTGTTCCAGCAGTACGCGCTGCTGCCGTGGCGCACCGCGCAGGGCAACGTCGAGTTCGGCCTGGAAGCGGCCGGCGTGCCGCGCCGGGAGCGGTCCGGGCGGGCCCGCGGGTTCCTGGACCTGGTGGGCCTGAGCGGGTTCGCCGACCGGCACCCGCACCAGCTCTCGGGTGGCATGCGGCAGCGCGTCGCGATCGCCCGCAGCCTGGCCTACGACCCCACCGTGCTGCTGATGGACGAGCCGTTCGCGGCGCTGGACGCGCAGACCCGCGAGTCGTTGCAGGACGAGCTGCTGCGGATCTGGCGGCGCACCGGCAAGACGGTCGTGTTCATCACGCACTCCATCGACGAGGCCGTCTACCTGGGTCAACGGGTCGCGGTGCTGACCTCGCGGCCGGGCCGGGTCAAGGAGGTCGTGCCGATCGAGCTCGGCGACCGCGCCGAGCAGGCCGACCTGCGGTCCAGCGCCGAGTTCGCCCGCTACCGGCACCGGATCTGGGAGCTGCTGCACGACGAGGTCTCCCGCGCCCAGCAACAGGAGAAGGAGGTGGCCGCGGTATGACCGCGCTGCTGGAGTCACGGCCGGCCGTGGACGAAGGGCGGCCCGCGGGCCGGGACCGGGTGAGGCGGCCGTCGGCGGTGCGACGGGTGGCCGACGCGCTGGTCACGGCGGCCGGCAAGGTCGCGGCGATCGTGGTGCTGCTGGCGGTGTGGGAGACCGCGCCCCGGCTGGGCCTGGTCGACGCCACGTTCCTGCCGCCGTTCTCGACCGTGCTCGACGCGTGGTGGCGGCTGGCCGCCAACGGCCAACTGCTGGACAACACCGGGGCGAGCCTGGCCCGGTCGCTGTCCGGGTTCGGCCTGGCGGTGGCGGTGGCCGTGCCGCTCGGCCTGCTGATCGGCTGGTACAAGCCGGTGGCGACGCTGCTCGGGCCGCTGCTGGAGGTGTTCCGCAACACCGCGGCGCTGGCGTTGCTGCCGGTGTTCGTGCTGCTGCTCGGCATCGGCGAGACGTCGAAGATCGCGATCGTGTTCTACGCCTGCACCTGGCCGATCCTGCTGAACACGATCAGCGCGGTGCGCGGTGTCGACCCCACCCTGCTGCGGCTGGCCCGGTCGGTGGACCTGTCCGGGTTCCGGCTGTTCCAGAAGGTGATCCTGCCCGCCGCCGTGCCCACGGTGTTCACCGGCATCCGGTTGGCGGGCGCGGTGTCGATCCTGGTGCTGGTGGCGGCGGAGATGGTGGGAGCCAAGGCCGGGCTCGGTTACCTGATCAACGCCTCGCAGTTCAACTTCGCGATCCCCCAGATGTACGCGGGGATCATCACGATCTCGGCCATCGGCGTGGTGTTCAACCAGGTGCTCGTCGCCCTGGAGCGCCGGTTCACGTCCTGGCGCGTCCCTGTCGGTTCCTGATCCCCCCTCGGTACGGAAGGAGCATCGCATGACGCTCGAACTCGACGCGGACGTGCTGGTCGTCGGCGGTGGGCCCGCCGCGACGTGGGCCGCGCTCAAGGCCGCCGAGGACGGTGCTTCGGTGGTGCTGGCGGACAAGGGGTACTGCGGCACCAGCGGTGCGACGGCGTCCGGCGGCACCGGCGTGTGGTACGTGCCGCCGGAGCCCGAGTCCCGCGAGAAGGCCATGGCGAGCCGGGAAGGCCTGGGCGGCTACCTCGCCGACCGGCGCTGGATGGCCCGGGTGCTGGACGAGACCTACGACCGGGTCAACGAGCTGGCCGAGGTGGCGCGCTACCCGTTCCCGGTCGGCCCGGACGGCGCGCCGCTGCGCAACGGCCTGCAAGGGCCGGAGTACATGCGGCGGCAGCGCATCCGGGTGCGGCGGGCCGGTGTCCGCATCCTCGACCACAGCCCCGTCACGGAGTTGCTCACGACGGAGGACGGCGTGGTCGCGGGCGCGGCGGGCCACCAGCGGCAGGCCGACCGGGCGTTCCGGGTGCGGTCGGGTGCGGTGGTGCTGGCCACCGGCGGCTGCGCGTTCCTCAGCAAGGCGCTGGGGTGCGACGTCAACACCGGTGACGGCGCGCTGTTCGCCGCCGAGGTCGGGGCGGAGCTGTCCGGCATGGAGTTCTCCAACGCCTACGGCATCGCGCCGGAGCACACGTCGGTCACCAAGACCGCGTTCTACAACTACGCCACGTTCTACCGGGCGGACGGCTCGGTGCTCGACGGCGCGGGCAGCCAACGCGGCCGGTCGGTGATCGCGCGGACGTTGTTGGCCTCGGAGAAGGTGTTCTGCAAGCTCGACCGGGCCGACGAGGCGGCCCGCAAGGCGATGCGGTTGGCGCAGCCGAACTTCTTCCTGACCTTCGACCGGCTGGGCGTCGACCCGTTCACCCAGCCGTTCGCGGTGACCCTGCTGGCCGAGGGCACGGTGCGCGGCACCGGCGGCATCCGGATCGTCGACGACGGCTGCGCGACCACCGTGCCGGGCCTGTACGCGGCCGGTGACGCGGCGACCAGGGAGCTGATCTGCGGCGGGTTCACCGGCGGCGGCAGCCACAACGCGGCGTGGGCGATGTCGTCCGGGTCGTGGTCGGGGCGGGCGGCGGCGCGGTTCGCCCGCGCCCTCGGCCCGTCGGCCGCACAGCGCCCGGTCCGGGCCGCCGGTGGCGCCGGGCTGCGCCCGACCGGCGCCACGTCGTCGGTGTCGGCGGCGGAGGTCGTGAGCGCGGTGCAGGCCGAGGTGCTGCCGTACGACAAGAACTACCTGCGGCACGGTGACGTGCTGCGCACGGCGTTGGGCCGGCTCGACGGCACGTGGTCGGCGGTGCGCTCCGGCCTGCGCGCGGAGGGCGCGGAGCTGGTGCGGGCGCGCCAAGCCGCGGCGATGGTGGCGCACGCGCGGTGGATGTACACCTCGGCGTTGGCGCGCAGCGAGAGCCGCGGCATGGCCAAGCGGCTCGACTTCCCCGACCTGGACCCCGCCCAGCACTTCCGGATCACCTCCGGCGGCCTGGACGAGGTCTGGGCCCGCCCGCAGGAGGTGGCGGCGTGATCGAGCTGGTGTCCGCCGCGCGGTGCGTCACCTGCGACAAGTGCGTCGCGGTGTGCCCCACCAACGTGTTCGACCGCGGCCCCGACGGCGTGCCGGTGATCAGCAGGCAGCAGGACTGCCAGACCTGCTTCCAGTGCGAGGCCAACTGCCCGACCGACGCGTTGTTCGTCGCGCCGCAGACCCACCCGCTGCCCGCGGAGTCGTTCGCGCACGACGAGGAGCACCTGCGGCGGACCGGGCTGCTCGGCAGCTACCGCCGCGACATCGGGTGGGGCCGCGGGCGCACGCCGGGCGCGGCACGGGCGGTGGGCCCCGCGCTGTCCCCGTCCGGCCCGCCGCTGATCTCGTGAACCCCGGCGTCACGGGTCGCGGCACGGCCGCGGCGGCGGTGCTGGGCGCGGTGCTGCGGCACGGGCCGGTCGCGCGCACCACCATCGCGAGGCTGACCGGGCTGAGCCCGGCGGCGGTGACCCGCAACTGCGCCGCGCTCGCCGGCCTCGGCCTGCTGACCGAGGTGGCCGGGCCGCTGCCGTACCGGGGCGTGGGCCGCCCGCACACGCCGGTGGACGTGGAGACCGGCCGCCACCTGGTGGCCGGCATCCACGTCGCGCACGAGCACTGCACGCTGGCGTTGCTGGACCTGCGCGGCCGGGTCCGGGCCAGGCTGAAGGTGCCGCACCGGGACCCGGACGACCACGAGGAGGTGCTGGCCACCGCCGCCGACCGCCTGGTGCGGCTGCACGCCGAGCACCTGCCCGGGCACGTGCCGCTGGGCTTGGGCGTGGCCGCCGGCGGGTGGGTCGACACCGAGGCGGGCGTGCTGGTCGAGCACGCCTCGCTGGGCTGGCGGGACGTGCCCGTGCGCGACCTGCTCGCGGCGCGGACCGGGCTGCCGGTGCTGGTGGACAGCCACGCGCGGGCGCTGGCGCGGGCCGAGCAGCTGTTCGGCGCGGCGGGCCACCACGAGTCGCTGGTGCACCTGTTCGTCGGCAACGTGGTGGACGCGGCGATCATCACCGGCGGCGGCGCGCACCGCGGCACGCGGTCGGCGGCCGGCGGTGTCGCGCACCTGGCGCTGGGCGACCCGGCGATCGAGTGCCCGTGCGGCCGCAACGGGTGCCTGGAAGCCACCGTCTCCGACCGCGCGTGGGCGTGGCGCGCCTACGAGGCGGGCGTGATCGCGCGGCCGTCGATCGCGGACCTCGGTGACGCCGCGGTCGCCGGTGACCCCGCGGCCACCGCGCTGCTCGTCGACCGCGCCCGGATCGTCGCCCGCGCCGCCGCGCTGCTGTTCGACATCGTCAACCCCGACGTCGTCGTCGTCACCGAGCTGGGCGTGATCCGGCTGCCCGAGTGCGCCGACGCGGTGCGGGCCGAGGTCGCCGCGACCTCGCGCGCGTGCCCGTCGCCGTCGGCCGTGCTGCCGAGCAGCTTCGGCCGGGACGTGCTCGGCGTGGCGGCCGGGTCCGTGCAGCTCGACGCGATCTACGCCGACCCGCTCGACATCCGCAACCCGATCCGATTGGGAGTGTAGAAGTTGTCCGCACGCGAGCTCCACCTCAACGCGTTCCTCATGGGCGTCGGCCACCACGAGGCCGCCTGGCGGCACCCCCGCACCGACCCGCGCGCCCTCGACGACGTGGCGCACTTCCAGCACCTCGCGCGGATCGCCGAGCGCGGCACGTTCGACTCGGTGTTCCTCGCCGACGGCGTGCAGATCTGGGGCGACGTGCGGCACACCGCGGCCAACCGGTTCGAGCCGATCACGCTGCTGACCGCGATCTCGCAGGCCACCGAGCGCATCGGGCTGATCGCGACCGCGTCGACCGGGTTCAGCGAGCCGTACAACCTGGCCCGGCTGTTCTCCTCGCTCGACCACATCAGCGGCGGGCGGGCCGGGTGGAACATCGTGACCACCGCGGGCGACCGGGCGGCGCAGAACTTCAACCGCGACGTCAACGCCGAGCACGCCGAGCGCTACCGGCGCGCCGACGAGTTCCTGGACGTGGTCACGGCGCTGTGGGACTCGTGGGAGGACGACGCGCTGGTCGTGGACCGCGAGTCCGGCGTGTTCGCCGAGGACGCCAAGGTGCACGAGATCAACCACAAGGGCCGGTTCTTCTCGGTGCGCGGGCCGTTGAACGCGGTGCGCAGCCCGCAGGGGCACCCGCTGCTGGTGCAGGCCGGGTCGAGCGAGGACGGCCGGGAGTTCGCGTCGACCTGGGCCGAGGCGGTGTTCACCGCCCACCAGACGCACGGCGACGCGGCCGCGTTCTACGCCGACCTCAAGCGCCGCGTCACGGCGAGGGGACGTGACGCGGACGGCGTGAAGGTGCTGCCCGGGATCGTGCCGGTGCTCGGCGGCACCGAGGCGCAGGCGCGGGCGCTGGCCGAGGAGCTGGACGGGCTGATCATCCCGGCGCGGGCGGTGCGGCAGCTGGCCGAGCTGATCGGCGTCGACCTGACCGACCACCCGCTGGACGAGCGGCTGCCGGAGTTCCCGCCAGTGAGCCGCGTCAACGGCGCGAAGAGCCGGTTCGAGCTGGTGCGCGACCTGGCGCAGCGGGAGCGGCTGACGTTGCGCCAACTGCTCGCCCGCCTCGGCGGCGGGCGCGGGCACCAGGTCGTGGCCGGCACGCCCGAGCAGATCGCCGACCACATCGAGCTGTGGTTCACCACGGGCGCGGCGGACGGCTTCAACGTGATGGGGCCCCTGCTGCCGTCGGGACTGGAGGACTTCGTGGACCACGTGGTGCCGCTGCTGCGGGCCCGCGGCCTGTTCCGCACCGAGTACACCGGCCACACGTTGCGCGAGCACTACGGCCTGCCGCGCCCGGTCAGCCGGTACGCCGAGCCGGCGGTGGTCTGACCTCCTTCGCGCCGGCCGGGCCGCTGTCGGCCGTCCGGCCGGCGTGATCAGAATTGTCGGTGGTGGCCGATAACGTTCCCCCGAGTCGATCGAGCGGGTCGGGGAGAGGGAGCGAACGCATGTCTGCCACCACGTACTTGGAGCTGTCCGAAGCGGGCGGTGGGGCGCACAAGTTCTACGAGGTGCGCGTCGACGGCACGGAGGTCACCATCGCCTACGGGCGCATCGGGGAGCAGGGGCAGGTCCGCACCGCGAGCTTCGCCGACCACGCCAAGGCCGTGAAGGCGGCCGAGAAGAAGATCGGCGAGAAGGTGCGCAAGGGCTACGCGCCCGCCGTCAAGGGGGTGCGGCAGGCCAGGCCGGTGAGCAGGCGGCAGATCGTCAGCACCCGGTCGACGGCGCACCAGGCGCCGGTGCTGTGGCGGTTCGCGTCCGGCGCGCCCGCGTTCGGCATCTACGTCGGTGAGGACCAGGCGTGGGTCGGCAACGAGCACGGCGACATCTACACCCTCACCCACGACGGCCGCGTGACCGGGCGGTTCGGCCTGCCCGACGCGGTCAAGTGCATCGTGGCCGACGACTTCTGGATCTACGCCGGGTGCGACGACGGCCGCGTCTACGACCTGGGGGCGAAGGTGCCCCGGGTGGCCTACGAGATCGCCGAGGACGTCGACATCTACTGGCTCGACATCCACGACGGCGTGCTGGGCGTGTCCGACCGGCAGGGCCGGGTGACCGTGGTGGACCACGAGGACGAGTTCCAGTGGTCCCGGCCGGCCACCGGTGACAGCGCCTGGATGGTCCGCTGCGCGGGCGAGGGCGTCTTCCACGGGCACTCGCGGGGCGTCACGCACTACACCGACCGCGGCGAGCAGGTCTGGCACAGCGAGACCCTGGGGCAGGTGCTGTTCGGCTGGCAGGAGCGCACCGAGGTGTTCGCCGGCACCAGCCGCGGCTACGTGCAGCGCATCCGCAAGTCCGACGGCGCGAAGCTGGCCGACTACCGCTGCGACGCGCCGGTGTTCTCGTGCGCGACCTCGCCCGACGGTGAGCTGGTGTTCGCGGGCGACAACCAGTCCTCGGTCTACTGCTTCGCCGCCGACGGCACCAGGCTGTGGAAGCTCGCCACGGGCTGCGGCTCGGCCTACTCCATGCAGTACCGCGACGAACGGCTCTACCTGGTGACCACGGACGGCTCGCTGGCGTGCCTCGACGCGAGCCCGGCCGCCGTGCACGCCGCCGAACAGGGCCAACTGCCGCCGCGCCAGGACATCAAGGCGGGCTCCATCGCCCGCGTCGAGGCCACCGCCGAGGTCGAGGTGATCTCCCAGGTCGCGCCGGGCGAAGGCGTCGTCGTCGAGTGCGTCCAAGAGGGCGGCCGCGTACGGGTCCACGTGGTGTCCGACGGCTACGACCGCACGTGGGGCGTGCAGTTCCCCAAGAACATCCGCGTGCCCGGGGCGCGCTACCTGGTCAGTGAGGTCCTCACCTCCGCGAACGGCTCGTTCTACCGCACGCGCGGCGAAATCAAGCGCCTGCGCTGAACCTTCGTGCCGCACACACGGCGACACCTCGGCACGGGCCACCGGTGACGCGTTCGGCGGGGCCAGGGAACCGGCTGGCGGTCCAGGTGATCGCACCCGGTATACGAACGACCACCACCGCACATGGGGCGACAGCAAGCACCTGCACCGAACCCCCATACCCCACACGGCGACACCTCGACTCAAGCGACCGGGCACCGGTCACGCCTTCGGCGATAACCGGAGAACCGGCTGTCGATCCGGATCCATCTCATCCGGTGCCGAACGACCACCACCGCACATGGGGCGACAGCAAGCACCTGCACCGAACCCCCGTACCCCACACGGCGACACCTCGACCCAAGCGACCGGGCGCGCCGGTCGTCGGCTTGATCTCATCGGCGGCACAGGCGACAGAGGCACCTGCTGGTGCGCTCGAATGTGCGGGAAGAGCGCCAGGTCGGCACCGACCGCGAACGGCCGACGGCACTCCGCCCGTGCGGGTTGCTTGGCCAGAGCGCAAAACCGGTGGCGGTGGTGCGCGATGATGGTGTCGATGTCCATCCAGTTGGCGTTCGGGGTGACGGCCGGGGCGGGGTTGCGTTGTTGGCTTCCCGCACCCGGTGATGGTGATATGCCCGCGGCCGCGGAGGATCGGGTTGGTTCGCACCCGCCGGGGTCGCCGGTCGCGGTCGGGCCGGTGGATGCCGAGCCCGAGGTGGTGCGGGAGGCGGGCAGGCAGCTCGCGCGGCTGGTGCGGGACGGGGTCGAGGCGGCCGGGGCCGGGGTCGGGCTCGGTGGCGGCTTCACGTCGGCGAGGTTGGCCGGGGCGCACGGTGACCGGCGGGACGCGGTGCTGGCTGCCGTGCAGGTCCTTGGGGTCGAGGGCGCGCACCGATTGGGTGACCGGAGCGCCGTGCTGGTGGCGTTGTTCGGGCCGGCGGCGACCAAGCGGGTCGGTGCGGCCGCGCACGCGGCGGTGGCCGACCGGCGGTGGGGCGCGCTGCGGTTGGCCTCGGCGGCGTCGGACCTCCTGGGACCCGAACAGGTGGAGCGCGTGCTGGAACTGCGCGCACCGGACGGCATCGACCCGTTCCCGCGCGGCGCGGCGTCGACGTTGGCCGGTCACCTGGCCCGCGTGCTGGCGGTGTACCCGCGGCCCCGGCGGCTGGCGCTGGTCGTCAGCCTGTGGGACCACGTGTGCGAACTGCTGGTCGAACGGCGGCGCGTGGCACGGCGGGCCGCGACGCAGACGCGTGCCGAGCGGATCCCCAAGCTCCAGGCCCGCCACCGCGAGCACTTCGACGAACCGGTCGTGCGGCAGATGTCCCGGGCGATCGGCGAGAACCCGACGCCGGCCGCCGCCGCGCGCTGGCGACCACCCGTGTGGTGGTCCGCGCTGGAGCTCACCCGCCTGCTGCACGACGCCATCGCGGCGACCGCGCTGCTGAGGTTCGCCAAGACCACGTCCGACGAAGGTCTCGCCGTCGCCGTCGAGAAGCACCGCGGTGAACTCGTCGCGGCCGACGCCTGCCTCACGGAGGAAGACCGGGCCGCGGCCGCCCGCCGCCGCGAGGGCGACTACAGCCACCCGGCGCGACCGGGCTGCTACGTCCACCACCTGGTCCAGGCCCTCGCTCCCGACCGGACGATCACCGCCAGGACCGAGGCCCGGGTGAAGACGCGCCTGGCCATGGCGCGCAACTACGGCGTGGTCGTCTTGCGGGCCGTCACCGACCTGCTCGCCGACCTGGACGGCCGACCGCTGTACGAGTGCTGGGACGCGTGCCAACCCTGGCGGGTGCCCGAGCTGCACCGGTGGCGGGCCGCGGCGGGGTTCTCCCGGTCACCGGGCGGTTGGGAACAGCCGCCGCTGGCCGACGCGAGCGCCGACGGTCCGACGCGCACGTTGGCGCAACGGATCGCCGCGGGCGCGGCGGACGACGACCCGGCCTCGGTGGAAGCGCCGCACGACCTGCTCTGGTTCGCCGACCTCGCCGACGCCCTGGCGCCCTTCCACGGCAACGAACGCGCCGAGGTCGTGCACGAACGGCTCATGCCCGAGCTGCGGTACGACACGCCGCACGACGAGCCGGGCGGGCCACGGGCCGACTCCGTGCCGCTCGCGGCGGCCGGGGTCGCGCAACTGGTCATGTTCGGTGCCACGCCGCCGCCCCGCTGCGGCAGTTGGGCGGAGCTGGCCGCGCGGGTCGGCGCGGACGCGGTGGTCTCCGAAGCGAGCGTCGGCGCGTTCCCGATCCCGCCGGAACTGTCTACTGTGGATGGTCAGGTGATCGCCGGCACGCGGCTGGCCGTGGAACTGGGCCGTGATCCGCGGCAGTTGGCCGAGTGGTCGGCGTACATGGGCAACTGCATCGGCGAGTCGTGGTACGCCGACCGGGCGCGCAAGGGCCAGTGCGTGCTGATGGCGTTGCGCGACCCGACCGACGGCCGCATCGTCGCCAACCTCGACGTGCGGCGGAGCACCGGCGGATGGCACGTCCACGAGCTGCGGGCGCGGTTCAACGACGACGTCACGCCGGCGTTGGAGCAGCGGATCAAGCAGTGGGTCGACCGCATCCCGCCGCCCGCGCCGCCGACACCCGAGCCCCTGGTGGCGGTGCCGCCGGTCCGGGCTGGTTCGGCCCGCCGTTCCGCCGCGGCACGCCTGCCCGCCACGCTCACGGCAGCCCTGGCCGCGGCCGTGGAGCGGGAGCTGGCCTCGCCGCCGGTCCGTTCCGCGCGCCGCGCCTACGCCACGCTCGCGCGCGGGCTCGGACGACCGGGGCAGCCCGCCGACTTCGAGCCGGACGCGGCGGTGGTCGCGTTGAAGCGCATCGGCCCGGGCGAGCACGTGGCGCTGCTCCGCGCGGCTCTGGACGGCGGACTCGGCGCGACGGCCCTGTGGCAGGCGACCCGCGTCCGCCCGCTCGCCGCCGCGGTGGCCCGCCTCGATCCCGCACTCCGCGACCACGGCCGCCTCGGGTCGCTCACCGACGGCTCACCGCTGCCTCGCACGCTGCGGGCGCTCGTGCGCCGCCCGGAGGTCGCGCCGGCCCACGCCATGGACGTGGTGGCCCGAGCGGTCCGCCTGGCCATGGGCCACCTGCTTGACGACGACGTGCTGGCACGATCGGTGGCACACCACCCCTCGACCGAACTGGTGTGCGCCCTGGCGATCGCCACCACGTGCACCGAGAAGTCCACAAAGGACGCGACCGTGCGCGTGGTCGCGCCGCGCGAGACGGCGGTTCCCGGCTTCCCCGCCGGCGACCTGTCCGACGAGCACGGGCCGTGGCGGCAGGCGCTGGACGCCGCGGCCGACCTGGGCGCGCCCGTGGAGCTGTTCCCCGACCGCGTCGCCGAACGCGGCCTGCTCGTCCCGGCGGCACTGCTGGGGTCGGGCGGCTGGCCGGTGCTCTGGCAACGCGCGCACCGCTGAACCGAATCCCCCGGCCGGGGTGGCACGACACCCGGTCGAGCCAGGATCATGGCGGTCGACGTGCTGGGGGCGGGTGCGGACCGGGGGTGGTGGCCAGGTGTCGTCGGGTCGGTGGGGCGCAGCGCCGCGACGGGTGTTCATCAGCCACACCTCGGAGTTGCGGCGGCTTCCCCCGGGTCGGTCCTACATCGCCGCGGTGGAGTCGGCGGTGGCGCGTGCCGGTGACGCGGTGGTCGACATGGCGTACTTTCCCGCGCGGGACGACGCGCCGGAGGCGGTGTGCCGGGAGTCGGTCGCCGGGGCCGACGTCTTGGTGCTGGTGGCGGGCTTCCGGTACGGGTCGCCGGTGCGGGACCGGCCCGATGTGTCCTACACCGAACTGGAGTTCGAGGTGGCCGGCGGAGCGGGTCTGCCGCGCCTGGTGTTCCTGCTGTCGGAGGACACCGACGAGGCGCTGCGCGACCGGGACCCGCGGCAGGAGGAGTTCCGCCGCCGGCTGCGCGACAGCGGCGTGACCACCGCGGTGGTGTCGTCGCCGGACGGGTTGGAGACGGCGGTGCTGCACGCGCTGTACGAGCAGGGTCGGCCGTCGGACCCGGCGGTCGAGCGGTTGCGCCGCACGGGTGCGCTGCTGGACCGGCCGATCGGCGACTGCGACCCCGTTCGCGACCTGGGCGTGCACCGGCCGACGCAGGTCGCGGACCTCCCCCTGTTGCCGCCCTACATCCCGCGCACGGCCGATGCCGACCTCGACCGGGCGGTGGCGGGCGGCGGGTTGGTCGTGGTGGAGGGCAACTCGGCCGCGGGCAAGACCCGCAGCGCCTGGGAGGCCGTGCGCCGCAACGCGCCGTCGCACGGCTGGCGGTCGGTGCTGGTGCCGAGGGACGGCGCGGCGCTGCGGCTGGTGGTCGAGTCGGGCGAGCCGTTGCGGGACGTCGTGGTGTGGCTGGACGACCTCGAGCGGTACCTCACCCCGGACGGGCTCGACCCGGCGATGGTGGCCGCTGTGTGCCCGCCGGGCCGCACCGACGTCCTGCTGGTGGCGACCCTGCGCTCGCAGACCCGCCGTCAGCTCGGGGACGACGGCCGGTACCCGCAGGTGAGCCGGTCGGCGGACCACCTGCTGGCCACGGCGCGGACCGTCCGGCTGGCCCGTGACCTCGACCCCGACGAGCGCCGGTCGGCCCGCCGACACCAGGCGGACCCGCGGATCGCCGCCGCCCTGGCCGACCGCACCGGCGCGGGGCTGGCCGAGCACCTGGCCGCCGCGCCCGAGGCGCTCGTCCGCTGGCACGCCGGCCGCGACGGGATGCAGGAGGTGGGAGCGGCGCTGATCTCGGCGGCGGTCGACTGCCGCCGCGCGGGCTACTTCGACCCCGTGCCACGCGGGTGGCTGGAGGCGCTGTACCCGGCCTACCTCGACCCGCGGACGCGCAACCGCCTGCGCCGGCCGGACCTCGACGAGGCGTTCGACTGGGCGACGGCCCCGGTCCGCGGGGCGAGCTCCTGCCTGCTGCCCGAGGCGGACGGCCGCTTCGCCGTGTTCGACTACCTGGTGGACCGGACCCAGGCCGACCCGGGCAGCGCCCCGATCCCGGACACCACGTGGCAGGTCCTGCTCGACGGCGAGGAGACCGATCCGTGGGTGTTCGAGGTGGCGCTGAGGGCCCTGCGCGAGGGCCGCCGCGAGGCCGTCGACGTGATCCGGCGGGCCATCCGGAGCGGGAACCCGGCCGCACTGGTCGCCGCCGGTTATGCGTCCTTCGTGGCCGGCCGCGTGACCGGCGACGGCCGGCTGCTCGACCAGGCCGTCGGGATGTGGACCACGGCGGCGGAGAACGGCGACCGGTACGCCATGCACAACCTCGGCCTCACCCACTCCCTCCTCGGCCACCGCGAGGACGCCGAGCGCTGGTGGCGGGCCGCCGCACGCGCCGGGTTCGCGCCGGCGATGACGGAGGTGGGCGTGCTGCACTCCGCGCGAGGCCGGCTCGCCGACGCGCAGCGCTGGTGGACCGAGGCCGCCGAGCACGGCGAGCCCGGGGCGATGCTCGAGCTCGGCAAGCTCGCCTACCTGCGCAAGGACTGGGACGCCGCCGAGATGTGGTGCGCCCGCGCGGGCGAGGCCGGCAGCGTCCAGGCGCTGTACAACCACGCCGACCTCGCGAAGCAGCGCGGCGACCACGCCGCCGCCGAGGAGCGCTACCGCGCCGCCGCCGAAGCCGGGCACCTCGCCGCGCTGGACCACGTGCTGAAGGCGGCCCGCCGGCGCGGCGACCAGGCGGAGGTCGAGCACTGGCGGCAGCGCCGGCAGGTCGCGGTCAAGGCGGCGAAGAAGGCGATGGTCCGGCAGATCACCGACGAAGGCCGTCTCGACCTGCTCGCGCTGTCCTGGGACGGCCTCTTCGAGGAGCGCTGATTCGCCTGGCCCGTCAGCGGTAGGCGGTCACCACCGGTGAGGTCGTCAGTGGGCCGTACTCGTCGGCGGAGGTGCGCACGGTCCACGTGCCGGTGGACGTGTCGGGGTTGCCCCAGACCATCGTGCCGTCCCCGCACACCATGGCGAGGGCGAGCCCTTCCAGCGGTTCGGGGCCCGCGCCGTGGAACGGGTCGCACACGGCCCCGCCGGCCAGCCGGAGCCGCCACGCGACGTCCGGCCCGGGCGGGGACGGGTGCCGTTCCGGCAGCGGCCCGGTGAGCTGGAGCAGCACCGACTCCCCCGTCGACCGCGGGCACTCGACCTGGCCGGGGTGGTCGGCGGCGGAGAAGCACGGGTCGCCGCCGAGGCACCTCCAGGCGTCGGTGCGCGTGGTGGACTCCGACGGCGTGAAGCACTCGCCCCGGTCCGACGATGTCGGCGGGTTCCGGAAGGGGACGTAGTCGACGACCTCGGTGACGGGACCGCCCGGTGTCGTCGTGGGAACAGCCACCGGCTCGGGCTCGGATGTGCGGACGGCGTTCGCTCGCCAGAACACCGGGGCCGGGTCGGTCGACTGCGGTGCACCGCCGAGCAGGAACGCCTGGTCCCCGACGGTCGCGAACCCGTAGATGGACCGCACGGCGTCGAACCCGTTGTCCCGGACGGGCATCCGGTCCCAGGCGAGCCCGTCCGCCGAGGTCCAGACGACGCCGACCGTGCCTTCGGTGCCCGCCGAGTAGCCGAAGCCGAGGAACCCGCTCCCCCACTGCCGGATGCCGGTGAAGACCTGGTGGCCGTTCGGCGAGACACCGGCGTCGGGGAGCTTGCCCGGGTCCAGCGTGCCCTCGCGCCACTGCCCGTCCTCGTCGCGTCGCCACGCCTCGGAGGACGCCTCGTCGCCCCGCGCGGTCCGGGCCAGCATCGCGGTGACCGGGCCGGACCTGCCGACGACCTTCTCGATCGTGGCCGGCATCCCGTCTCCGATCGGTTGCCAGTCCAGTCCGTCCGGGGAGAAGTACAGCAGGGTCCGGCCGGCGATGCTGCCGTCCACGTCCAGGAGGAACCCGTCCGCGACGGCCGTGACCCGCGGTGTCGCGCCCGTGCTGACGTCCGCCGGCACCCGGACCTTGGGCACGAACGAGCGCCCGTCCTCGGCGAACCACAGCTGCAAGTCGCTGTAGACGGTGACGCCACCCTCACGCCGGCGTCCCTCCCCGAGACCGACCACGACCACGCCACGCGGGCCGGCGGCGATGGACCTGTACTGGTCGAGGGCCGCGTCGGGCAGCTCGATCCGCTGCCAGTTCGCGCCGTCCTCGCTCCGCCAGACCGCCGCGGCCCGCTCGGAGGTCCCGAGCACGTAACCCGCGGCGCCGTGCCCGGCGGTCGCACCGCCGTAGGCGAACCCGGTGATCCCGTTCAGGCGCGCCTCGGTCCACCGCTGCCCGTCGGCGGAGAACCTGACCTGCGGGTCCACCGGGTTGCCGGTGACGACGAGCCCCTGGTCCCACCCAGCCAGGTCGATGACGTCGAAGTCGGCCGGCAGGTCCGAGGTGAGCTTCGACCAGCGCGGCGGTTCGGGTCGCGGTGCGTCGGTGGGGACGGCGGCGGGCGTGGTGCACGCGGCCAGGAGCAGGACCAGCGGGAGCAGCCTCAGCATTGTCGGGTCAACTTCCCGCCGGTGTTGTCGGGGCAAAGGGTGTACGCCGTCGCGCCGGTGCCCGTGGTCGCGAACGGCGTGCCGTTGTCGTCCACCACGAGTTCCCCCTCGTGCGCGCCGGAGGTCCACCGCAGGCGCAGCACCCATTCGACGAGCCGATCGCCCACCACGGGCGTGATGGAGAACCTCTCGGGCTCGCTCTCCGAGATGCGGAACGGGAACGTCGTGCTGTCCCGCTGAGGGGTCAGCACGGGCTGCGGGTCGTCCAGGTCGAGGTCGAAGTACCGCGTCAACTGGTCGCTGCCGCACCCCGACCGCAGGAACACCCCCGGCTTGGGCGCGTCCCGCCGCACCACCTCGATCCGGGCCTCCTGCAACACCACCGCCGCGTCGGTCAGCCCTTGGACGGTCACCACGACGACGCCGCCGGAGCTCAGCACCCCGCCGGCCGGTCGCCCCGAGGCTCGCGCCTGTTCGTCGACGGGGCCGGGCACGACCCAGCCCGACTTGCAGTCCGCCTTCGGACCCGCCGCCGCCACGGCCGCGAGCAGCACCGGTGGTGCGGGGTCGTCCGCCCCACGACCGCCCGACCAGGCGACGAGCCCGGCGACCACGATCCCGACCACCAGGACACCCGCCAGCGCGTACACGCCGTGCCGCTCGTGGGTGCCGCCGACGAACAGCCTCCTGATCGAACCGGACTGCACCGCCACACCCGGGTCGCCGGTCACCTGGTTCCGGGTGCCGGCCGGGGGTTCGTTCGCTTCGATGCGGAGAGCCTCGCCGCCGTCCGGCGTTCCCGGTACGCAATTGTGCGGCCACCCGCCGCTCGTGCGGGCACGAGCGGCGGGTGCGGCCCGGTCACGCGACGGCCGTCGCCTCCAGTTCGACCAGCAGGGTCGGGATCGCCAGGCGGGTCACGCCCAGCATCGTGGTGGCCGGGGCCACCCCGGCGGCGGCCAGCCGCGACGCCAGCACGCCGTAGTGCTCGAAGAGCAGGGCGACGTCGGTGGTGTAGACGTTGAGCCGGACGAGGTTCGCCAGCGTCATCCCCGCCTCGCCGAGCACGGCCTCCACGTTGTCCAGGCTCAGCGCCACCTGCGCCGCCATGTCGCCCGCGTGCCGCGGCTCGCCGTCACCGCTCATCGCGGTCTGCCCGGCGCAGTACAGGGTCCGGGTGTGCCCCGAGACGACCTCGCCCTGGTGGTAGCCCAGCCGCACCGACCAGGTCCAGGGGTTGACCGCCGTTCGCTCCACAGCCACTTCAGCTCCATTCGGTCCGTCGACGGCACTCGCGTCGACGGACCGAGCTTCGCAACGAATCACGACACCTCCTGTCGCGTATTCCACCCGACCGTCACGTTCCGCGGCGGTGCGGCGATGTGGTCGGCGAAGGAGGCGTCGTGGCGAAGTCGTCGAAGTCGGGGGTCGGCCGGGTCGTGGCCGCGGTCGTGCTGGTCGGCGCGGTCATCGGGCTGGTGCTCGTGATCCGGTCCGCGGTCGAGCAGCGGTCCTGGGCCAGTGCCGAGGGGACCGTGCGGGAGCGGCTGCGGTCGGGCAAGAGCTTCTCGGTCGAGGTCGAGTACCCGTTGCCGGACGGCGCGAAGCAGGTCTCGACCCTCTCGGAGAACGGACCGGCCCGCCACCCCGGCGACCGCGTGACCGTCCGCTACGACCTGGAGGACGGCCGGGTGGTCGACGCCGCCCTGGCCGACAACGACCAGGCGCACTGGGTGGCGGGCGTCCTGTTGGGCGTGCTGGTGCTCGGCGCGCTCCTCGCGAACTTCATGGCCTGGGGGTCCGGCTCGAGGCACGACTGACCGGGTGGGCGCGGTGGGCGGACCGTCGTGCGGCCGCCCACCGCGCCCGGTCGGGCTAGAAGCCCCAGAGCCGCCACGTCTGGTTCAGCGGGCTGCCCTGGTTGACGGGGTTGCAGGTCCACTGGTGGACCTGGGCGCGTGCCGCCGTGGAGACCTGGCTGACGTCCACGCACTTGCCGCTGTGCCGGGCCACGAGCTGGTAGTCGTGCGGGTCGTTGCCCGAGTAGGTCACCTTCCTCAGCGTGAACTGCTGGTTCTGCGCGCCGGCCAGGCACGTCCACTGCTGCACGGCGGCCCCGTCGGCGGTGGAGCCGCCGTTGACGTCGAGGCACTTGCCGGTCTGCTGGTTGACCGCGGTGTAGGTGCCGGCGACGCCGCTGACCGGGCGGAAGTCCCACAGCTGCTGGTCGCCGCCCTCGCAGTCGAACTGCTGCTGCCGGTTGCCGTCGGCGGCGCCGAGGTCGGTGTTGTCCAGGCACAGCTGCGAGTGCTGGGCCACCGCCACGGACGCGACCCCGCGGCTGGACGGCGGCAGGAGCGTGATGGTGAACGCGTCGTTGGCGTTGGTGTGCGGCAGGGTGACCGTGGCGCTGTTGCCCGACAGCGTCACCACGGAGTTCTGGACGGTGACCGGTCCCTGGACGGCGCCGCCACCGTTGTGCGGGATGCGCTGGGCGACCACCCGCACCTGGTTGTTCTGCACGATGCCGCTGGTCGCGTCGAGCCGCAGGAGCCGGACGGCGATGTTGCCCGTGGTACCGCCACCGCCGACCAGGACCTTCGCCACGCCGGTCGCTTTCGTGGCGAACGCGTCGTACGACGCGCTGGGCGTGACGGCGGCGACCTGACCGGTCTGCGAGCCGTAGAAGCGGTAGACCCACCACTCGCCCTTCGGCACGTGCCGGCCGGCGGAGTTGCGGACCAGCAGGTTGCCGAGGTCGTTGTGCAGGTTGCCCGCGCTGGCCCAGTTGGCGCGCAGGCCGTCGGCCCCGGCCCGTTCGAGGCGGGCAATGTACCAGGAGCCGTCACCGGGGTTCTGCTCGTCGGTCGCGCCGTACTCGTTGATCTGGTAAGGCCGCGGGTGCGGGATGCCCCGCGCGTCGAGCGTGGCGTTCGCCGCCGCCACGTTGGCCACGGGGTCACCGGGCAGCGAGTGCCAACTGACGATGTCGGGCACGGTGTTGGACGAGCGGACGAAGTCGAGGTACTGGTTCCACCACGCCCCGGTCGTCGTCGGCACGCACGCGCAGCTCGGGCCGACGATGAGCTGCTGCGGGAACGCGGCCCGCACCCGCTGGTACGTGCGCCGCCACAGCTCGAAGTACTGCGCCTGCGGCCGGTTCCAGAACAGGGTGATGTTGGGCTCGTTCCACAGGTCCCACTGGACGGGCGCGCCGGTGGCCCGCACGTCGGCGATCACGCGGGTGAGGAAGTTGTCGTAGTCGGTCCAGTTGCCGTTGTCGCCGGGGAAGCGGGAGATCGGGTAGCCGTCGGCGCCCCAGAGGTCGTGCAGCAGGAGGATGAACTCGCCGCCCAGCGACCGGGTGCGCAGCAGTTGGGCGCGCGTGGAGTTCCACCGGCGGTCGTACTTGCCCGCCACCCAGCCGCCGGGGCTGTCCAACTGCGCGCCGCCGGCGCGCATGTACCGGAACTTCACGTCGCGGAAGAAGTGGTCCGCGGGACCGGACGCGTCCTCGGTCATGCCGTAGATCCAGCCGGAGGCCCGGTAGGTCGGTGCGCCGCCGGCCGCGGCGAAGTCGACGGAGATCGACTCGTCCGCGGCGGACGCGGTCGGGCCGGGTGCGACCACGCACGTCAGGGCGGTCGCGACGAGGGCGACCACCGCGCCGAGGCCGCGGCCTCGCCGTCTTGCGGGTGTGAGGGCCACGCGTGACTCCTTCGTCAGAGGTGTTGGGCGTGCACAGGCGGCGATTCGCCGGTGGTCGCGGCGGGGACGGCGGTCGAATCGGGTCGCCTACCCCACCGGGGTGGGGTGGTCCGGGCTGCCGCCCGCCTGGGCCGGTCGGGCCTCGGCGTCGGCGGCGAGCAGCAGGTAGGCGGCGGCGGTCCAGGTGTAGGCGCGGTCGCGCAGGCCCTCGCCGGTGAGGGCGTCGAAGTTCTCGGCGAACCCGCTCTTCTCGCACACCGCGCGGAACCGGGCGCTGACCTGGTCGGCGAGCTCGACCGCACCCCCTCGGCGCAGGCCGTCCTCGATGAGCACGGTGGACGGGGCCCACACCGGGCCGCGCCAGTAGCCGTCCGCCTCGTAGTGGGGCGAGTCGGGTCGTTCGGTGGCCGGGCCCACGGCGGTGAGGTGCCGGGCGATGCCCTCGGCGAGCTTCGCGTGCACGTCCGGCGGCAGGTCCGCGCCCAGCACCACGGGCATGAGGTCGAGCAGGCTCGCCGTGGTGCGCGACGTGCCGTCGAGGGCACGGCTGGTGAACGCCGTGCCGTCCCACAACCTCGTGAGCATCGCGTCCAGTACGGTCGCGGCTTCCCGTTCCCACCGCGTGGCGGCGGCCGGGTCACCGAGCTCGCGGGCCAACCGGGCCAGTTCACCCAGCTGCGCCACCAGGAACGCCGCCAGGTCGGCGGACTGCACGAGCCGCCGCCCGTCGAAGACGGTGGCGTTGTCCCAGCCGCTGTCGTTGCCGTGCTCGTAGTGCGGCAACGACTCGCCCGGCGCACGGCGGTGGTCGAGCCAGAACGTCGTCCACGCGGCCAGCCCCCGGTACAGCGACGGCAGTTCGTCGGCCGGGAGGCCGCCGGGCAGCCTGGACCGCAACCGGGCCACCGCCCAGCCGTGGATCGGCGGCTTGACGAAGTTGTGCAGCACCTCGGCGTGCGTGATCGAGTCGGGCAACGCCCCTTCGGCGGTCTGGTGGTCGAACACCACCCGCAGTTGATCCCACGCCAGGGCGGGCGTGCCCGGCGCGAGGGCCAGGGCGTTGAAGCAGTGGTCCCAGCTCCAGACCTTGTCCATCCAGTTCTTCGACATCAGCACCGCGGGGCGGCCGAGGAAGCCCGCCGGGCTCACCGTGGCCGACCACAGCACGTAGCAGGCGAGCTCGGCGGCCGGGGTGCGGTCGGAGCGCCAGGGCGCGACGTCGTCGGCGAACCGCTCGAAGGACCGCCGTGCCGCCGTCACGACCTCGTGGAACGTCGCGGTGGTGGAGAACCGCTCCCGCGTGGTCGTCAGCTCTTCCACGACCAGCTCCCACTCGCCGCCGTCCCCGCCGACGACGATCGCCCGTTGCGCCGTGCCGAGTGCGCCGGCGCCCGCCACGTCCGCGTGCCCGGCCAACACCGTGACGCGGTAGCGGTGCCCGGTCTCGTAGGACGTGAAGACGTGCGCCGAGGTGACCGGGTCGTGGAAGAAGAACGTGCCGGTGAACGGGGTGAGGGTGTCGTCCGCCGCGGCGATGCGCAGGCCGAGGCCGGCGCCGGAGACCCTCAGCGCCGAGGGTGATTCGAACGCCGCCGCGACCCGCGCCCGGCCCGCGCTCCAGGTGAGCACGGCGGGGTTCGCGTTCACCTCGGCGGACACCCTCGCCCCCGCGAGCACCGGCACGAGCGACAGCACGGCGTGCATGCCGTTGCGGTGGGACACCAGGTGCAGGTCCTCGGCGTAGGCGGCGAGGCCGACGACCGGCGAGACGCCGAACCAGGCGCCGGCATGGCTGAACGGGATCTCCCGCACCGAGAAGTCGTCCACGAAGGTCCCTTTCAGTCCTTGACCGCGCCGGACGTGATGCCCGCGGCGACGAAGCGCTGGGCCAGCACGAGCAGCGCGGTGGCAGGCACGGAGGCGACCACGGCGGTGGCCATGATCGCGTTCCACTCCTGGTTGTTGTTGCCGATGTAGCGGTAGATGCCGAGCGTCAGCGGTTGCATCGACCCGCCGCTGTCGAGCGTCGCGGCGAACACGAAGTCCGACCACGCCCACAGGAACGCGAACAGCCCGGCGGTGACGACCCCGTTGCGGCTCGCGGGCAGCACTACGGACCGGAACGTGCGCCACGCGCCCGCGCCGTCGATGCGCGCGGCCTGCACGACCTCGTCGGGCACCGAGGACATGAACGAGGTCAGGATCAGCACGGCGAACGGCACCGCGATCGTGGAGTCGGCGAAGACCAGTCCCCACACGGTGTTGGTGATGCCGAGCTCGACGTAGATGCCGTACAGGCCCAGCGCCATGATGATGCCGGGGATCATCTGCGCGACCAGCAGCACGAACGTCAGCGGGCGGCGGCCGCGCGGGCGCAGCTTCGCCAGCGAGTACGCCGCGGGCGCGGCCAGTGCGAGCGTCAGCGCCACCGTGCCCAGTGCGACGAGCAGGCTCGTCCCGAAGTACGGCAGTTGCTCGTCGAGGACCCGCGCGTACCCGTCGAACGTCGGGTTGGTCGGCACGAGGTCCGGCGGCGACTTGCGCAGCTCGCCCGGCGGGGTGAGGGAGACGTTGACCATCCAGTAGACCGGGAACAGCATCACGCCGGTGAGCAGCACGCCCACCGCGGTCCGCCACGACGAGCGCGTCATGACGCCTCCTGGTGCCGCTGGACGCGCACGTACACCAGGCCGGCGACCACGGCGAGCAGGATGAGCACGTTGCCCACCGCGGCGCTGGGGCCGAAGCGGGGCAGCATGCTGCCGAAGCCGAGCTCGTAGGACCAGGTGGCCAGGGTGGTCGACGCCCCGCCGGGGCCACCGCGCGTCATGATCCAGACGAGGTCGAACACCTTCAGCGTGTAGACCAGGCCGAGCAGGAGCGTGACCGCGGAGACGGGCCGCAGCATGGGGAAGGTGACGTGCCGGAACGACTGCCACGCGCTCGCGCCGTCCAGGGCCGAGGCCTCGTGCACCTCGGCGGGGATGTTGCGCAGACCGCTGTAGAGCACGACGAGGTTGAACGGGATGCCGATCCAGACGTTGGCCGCGATCACCGACACCAGCGCCCAGTCCGGCGAGGTCAGCCAGTGCACCGCGTCGAGCCCGAACCACGCCAGGGCCGCGTTCACCACACCGGCCTCGCTGTTGAACATCCACGCCCACGTGGACGCGGACACGATCAGCGGCAGCAACCACGGCACCAGGAACAACGCGCGCAGCGTCGCCGACAGCCGGAAGTGGCGGGAGAAGAACACCGCCAGGGCCAGGCCGGTGGTGTACTGGAACACCAGGGAGGCCGCGGTGAACACGAGCGTGTTGAGCAGTGCGGTGCGGAAGACGGGATCGGCGAACACGGCCGTGTAGTTGGCCAGGCCGACGACCGGCGCGCCCCCGTGCACGAAGGTGCGCACGGTGTAGTCGCGGACGCTCAGGTCGATCGTCGTCAGCAGCGGGTAGCCGTAGCACAGCAGCAGATACGCGACGAGCGGGGCGAGGAACGCCCAGCCGACGAGGGTGCGGCGGGCCACGGCGCTACTTGGCCGACGCCGCGGCGCGCTGGGCGTCGGCGAGCGCCCCGGAGGCCGGCTTGGACCCGGTGAGCACCTCCTGCACCGCGGTCCACAGAGGCTGCGAGATGCGCGGGTAGCGGGTGCCGAGGCCGTCGCCGGTGCGCCCCTTGGCCGCCTGCACCGCGTCGACCCACACCGCCAGCTCCGGCTTGGCGGCGACCTGCTGCTCCCGCACCGAGCCGATGGCGGAGACGTAGGTCAGCGCCGTGTCGGTGGCCAGCACGGTGTCGGCGCCGGTCAGGCAGCCGGCGATCTTCGCCGCGGTCGCTTCGCGGTCCGCCGAGCCCTGCACCGGCACGGTGACGAACTCGCCACCCGTCGGTGCCGGCGCGACGCCCCCGTCACGGGACGGGATGGGGATCACGCCGTATTCGAATCCCAGTTCTCCGGCGTTGCCGAGCTGCCAGGTGCCGTTCTCGGCGAACGCGTACTCGCCGGTGGCGAACTCCTGCCAGCTCGTGGTCTGCGTGTTGCCGATGACCGAGTTCGGCGCGTACCGCCGGTCCAGCCAGGACTTCCACAGCTCCACCGCCGCGACGGCCCGCGGTGAGGCCAGGTCGGTCAGCTCCGCGCCCGCGCCCCAGAACCACGGCAGGAACTGGAACGAGCCCTCCTCGGTGCCGATCGCGGAGAAGGTGATGCCCTTCTTGCCCGCGGCCACGACCTTGGCCAGCGCCGCGTCCAGCGATGCCCAGTCCGTGAGCGACGCGGGGTCGACGCCGGCCTGCGCCAGCACCGCCTTGTTGTAGTACAGCGCCAGGGTGTTCGCCCCGATCGGCACGCCGTACGCCTTGCCGGCCACCTCACCGGCGGCCAGCAGGTTGGGCGACGCGGCGGAGGCGTCCAGGCCCACGTCCTCGTTGGCCTTCAGCACCCCGCCCTCGGCCAGCGTGGAGACCACCGGGTTGTCCACGACCAGCACGTTCGGCGCGACGCCCTGCTGCGCGGCGAGCAGCACCTTGTTGGTCAGGTCTGAGGTGTCGTACGCCTGGCGCTCGACCCGCACGCCTGCCTCCGCACCGCACCTCTCGATCACCTTCACCCACTCCGAGGTGCCGTCGAACTGCGGGTACGGGTCCCACACCGCGAACGGGCCGGCCGGATCACCGCCCGCGTCACCGGCCGAGGAGCACGCGGTCAGGCACAGTCCCGCCGCGACCAGGGCGAGGGTCAGGCGGCGGCTGAACGGGGGGCGCGTCATGGGGATCCTTCCAGTCGGCTCGCGCTGACGACCGTCGAACCGTCATCGAACCGGTTCGACCTCGCGGTGTTGCGTCAACGTAGCGGCAGGCGAGAATCCATGCAAGACCTCGTTGCCCTACCATTCGAGGTCTGTCGAACCGGTTGGACGGAGGGCGCATGAACATCGGCGAGATCGCCAAACGGGCGGGCGTGTCGCGCAGCACCGTGTCCTACGCGTTGAGCGGCAAACGGCCGGTGTCGGCCGCGACCGCGCGGCGCATCAACGAGGTGATCGCCGAGCTGGGCTACCGGCCCAACGCGAGCGCGCGGGCGCTGGCCGAGGGGCGCACCCGCACGTTGAGCCTGGTCATACCGCCCGCGAGCAGGCGGCTGACCGACGTGCAGCTGGGGTTCGTGGCCAGCGTCGTGGAGGCGGCGGCCACGCACGACCTCGACGTGCTGCTCTCACCCAGCGGCGGCGACCACGACCGGTCCTTCGAGCGGGTGGTCACCGGCCGCCGGGTGGACGGCGTGATCCTGATGGAGATCCTGCTGGACGACCCGCGCGTGGCCCGGCTGGAGCAGGAGTCGCTGCCGTTCGTGACCATCGGCCACGTCGAACGCCCCGGCGCGTCGTCCTGGGTCGACGTCGACTACGCCGAGCTGATCACCCGCTGCGTGCACCACCTCGCCGACCTCGGCCACCGCGACATCGTGCTGATCAACCGGTCCGACGAGCTGGTCGCCGCCGGTTACGGGCCCGCCCTGCGCGCGTCGAGCGGCTTCCTGACCGCCGCCGGGCAGCGCGGGCTGACCGCGCACACGGTGTGCTGCCCCGACGAACCCGCCGCGGGTCTGGCGTGCTTCGAGGAGATCCGCCACCGGTGGCCGGAGGTGACTGCGGCGGTGACGATCAACGAGGCGGCGTTGCCGGGCCTGCAACGAGCCCTGCGCCACGCGGGCCTGGACGTCCCGGGCGACTTCTCGATCACCGGCGTCATCGCCGGCCGCCTGGCCGAGTCCTTCCACCCACCCCTGACCGCCGCCGACGTGCCGGCCGAGGAGATGGCCCGGCTCGCGGTGGACCTGCTGGTGGAACGCATCGCCGACCCCGACGCGCCACACCGCCACGCCCTGCTGCGCCCGGACATCGCCCTGCGGTCGAGCACGGGCGCCCGCCACCGCTGACACCTCGGTCGAACCGGTTCGACCCGGCACCGCACCACGTCCTGCTCGCCTTCACCGCCGCGGACCTCGCCCCGGACGGTCGAGCGAGGACCCCCGGGCGCTGCCGAGGTGCGGCACATGCCCGCCGCCGGGCCGTCAGCCCGCGCGGTAGCGGGCCAGGACGTCCTCGCGGAGCAGTGCGCCGAAGCCCGCCGAGTCTAGGCGCAGGCCCAGTTGCGGTTCCGTGAGCCCCAGGGCGGTCGCGGTGGTGGGCAGGTGCCAGTGGTGGGCCGCCAGGGTCGTCAGCAGGTGGGCGCGGCGGACCTGCGCCTCCGAGAGGCGGAAGGTCTTCAGGTACGCCGTGCGGCCGTTCCGATCGGTGATCAGCTCGCCGATGTGGTTCTCCTGCTTGAGGCGGAACGCCGGCAGGAAGCGGGACAGCGTGTAGTCGCCCATCCGGTACACGCGGCTCATGGCGTAGGTCTGGCCCAGCAGACCGTCGGCCATCGTGGTGTCGTGGAAGCGCGCCCACTCCGCCTGTTGACGGGTCGCCGCCGCACGCAGCTCGGCCACCGTGGCCACGTCGTCGGGCAGCCGCACCTCGAACCGCGGCACGGGTGCCGCCAGGGTCGCGTAGTGGTGGACCAGTTCACCGTACAGGTCCTGCACGAGGGTGGCGTGCAGCGCCCGGTAGTCGTCGGGGTGCGGCACGACGAACGCGGCGGCCACCGCGTCGGCCACGTGGACGAGCACACCGCACTGGCCGGGGTGGATCTCGAAGTGCTTCAGCGCGTCCGCCAGCCCCGCGACCTCGGCGCCCAGGTACGCCTCCTCCACGCGCGGCGACAGGCCACGCCGGACGGCGCGCTGCGACCACTCGTCCCACACCACCTCCGGCCCGCCGAAGTGCAGCGCCAGGTACCCCTCGACCGCCAGGTGCAGGGGCAGGAAACGCAACCGGTTGCGCTCGACCCGGCGCGCCATCCGGCGGTGCGTCCGCAGCCGCACGGTCCGCGCGGGCGGCCGGCCACCGGCGGCGTCCTGCGCCAACTGCGTGCCGTACGCCGCGACCGGGGTGTCGTCGTCGCTCCACGTCGCGACGAAGCCGTGCGGGATGTAGGACGTGTAGCGCGTGCGCCGGTCCAGCTCGACCACGCCGGGCTCGTCACCGTAGGCGCGCGCGTGCAGCCGCAGCCCGGTGATCGGTTCGTCCCGGGTCAACGGCACGAGCCGGACGCCACCCCACACCTGCGCGGGGCGCGTGGTCAGCCCGGTCAGGTCGAGTCGGGCCGGTTCGGGCGCCGCCATCACCCCTCCTCCAGGAACTTCGCCACCCGGCCGTCGAAGCGGGCGCGCAGCTCGGCGAAACCGGTCGTGCCCTCGGTGAACCGGGCGAACTCCACCAGGGCGGGCACGTCCTCCGCGTCACGCACGCCGACCGTGGGCACGGCGGGCGCGAGCCGCTTCACGTCGAAGTCGACCGCGTCGTACACCGGGTTGAGGTGCACCGCCACCACCCGGCGGTCCGGGTCGAGCTTGGCCCGCCACACCCGCAGCACCTCCGACGCCAGCCCGTACGGCGCGTTGTCCCAGCCGTCGGACACGATCAGCAGGCGGTCGGGCGACCGCTCCAGCGCGTCGAGCACCCGCTCCCCCAGCGGCGTCATCCCGTGCGGGCGCGCCAGCAGGGCGTCGGTGCGGCCGGACGTCCACAGCGGCACGTACTCGCCGGCCAGCTCCGCCAGCAGGTAGTGGCACGCCAGCGCGACCGCCAGCGGCCGGCGGCGCTTCCGCGTCGACCCGAACGCCGAGAAGCTGTCGTCCAGCACCGCGGCGACCCGGCCCCACGTGCCCGCGTCCGGTCCGGCGGCGCGCACGGCCGCGGCACGCAGCGCGCCGGTCAGCTCACCGCGCCGGGCCACCCGGTCGGGCACGGGCAGGGCCAGGACGTAGGAGGCCAGGCGCGTCAGCGGCATCGACCCGAGGTCGACGACCACCTCGGCCTTCTCCCGACGCGCCGACTCCTGCGCCCGCAACCGCTCCAGCCGGGTCATCCGGGGCTCGATGCGCTTGAGGAACGTCGCCCGGTCGATCCCGTGCTCGGCGGCGAAACCCTCGGCCACCGTGTACGGCAGTCCGTAGACCGACGCCTGCTCGTAGTGCGCCCGCCGCCACGTCTCCAGCAGCGGGGTGTCGTAGCGGCGGGCGCCGGAGGTGAACAGGAACGGGCCGAGCTCGCCGCCGGGTGCGACGTGCGCGTGCCGCAGTGCCCGCTTCAGGCCGGTGCGGTACTTGACCGCGTCGAACACCGGGTCCGGCCGACCGGCGACCCACTCCCGGATGATCGCGCGGGTGCGACGGTTGTTCACCTTCGCCCGGCGCAACGCGCCGAACAGGTCGTACACGCGTTGCGGCGGCAGCGCGCGCAGCCGCCGGGCGATCAGGGCGCCTTCGACCCGCCGCTGCCCGGCGGTGGCGTCGCCCGCGGTCTCCAGCAGCTTGCGGACGATCAGCGCGGCGTTGTGGTCGTTGATGTCCAGCGCGAGCGCGGCGGCGTAGAGGTCGCGGTAGTTGCCGATCACGTAGTCGTGCAGGAAGTCCAGCGACAGCCGCTGGTCGTCGGCACCGCCGTGGAACTCGCGTTGCGCGGTGGACGTCGTGGCCGCGTTGATGAACATCAGCACGTCGTCGGCGGTGAGGGCGTCCACGCGTCCACGCTCCGGTCGAGGGGTTGTCGGGCCGGCCGGGGAGTGGGGGCGCGAACAGCGAATCATCGCTTCCAAGGCGGGTTCCGGAAGTCGCACCGGAGTCCCGCGGCCGGCCGGCGAACTCTAGCAACCACGCGCACCCGGTCGCGCCCGGTTATCGCGCCTCGGACGGGACCGCGACTTCTCCCGGCCACGCGACGATCCGGACGCGGATCGTCCGCAACCGCTCCTACCATCGCCGGCATGGCCATCGCCCGATTCCCCAGCATCGTCATCGACTGCCCCGACCCCGGCGCGCTCGCGAACTTCTACGGCGCGCTGCTCGACTGGAAGGTCACCGCCTCCCCCGACTGGGCCGAGGTCCGCGCGGAGAACGGGCAGTGCCTCTGCTTCCAGCAGGTGCAGGGGTACGTGCCCCCGGTGTGGCCGGGTCAGGAGCTGCCCCAGCAGATGCACCTGGACGTGGTCGTGGACGACCTCGACGCGGCCGAGGCGGCGGTGCTCGACCTCGGCGCGACCAAGCACCCGCACCAGCCCGGCACGACGTTCCGGGTCTTCCTCGACCCGGCGGGCCACCCCTTCTGCCTCTGCGTGAGCTGATCCGCCCGCGTGGTCGGGCCGGCGGTCACGGCGGGAACGCGTCGAGCGTCTCGCGCAACCGCGCCAGGACGGGCGCGAGGTCGTCCATCGCCGGGCCGGTCAGCGCGAGGCGCAGCGCTTGCGGCGGGTGCCGGTCGGTGGCGAAGGCGTCACCGGTGGAGACCAGGACGCCGACGCGGGCCAGGGCCGCGGCGACCCGGTCCGCGCGCAGGTGCGGCGCGAGGCGCAGCCAGGTGAAGCAGGACGCCGGGTGCGCCGCGGTGTCCAGCCCGGCGAGGGCGGTGCGGGCGATCGCCTGCCGGGCGCGGGCGTCGGCCCGCAGTCGCTGTTCCAGTCGGGCCACCGTGCCGTCGGCGAGCCACCGCGTGGCCAAGGCGCTGACCAGGCCCGCGACGCCCCACGTGGAGGACCGCAGGCTCGTCGTGAACGCCGGCACGAGGCCGTCGGGCACGACGGCGAAGCCGAACCGCAGCCCGCCGGCGAGGTTCTTGGACAGGCTGGAGACGTAGCAGGTGCGCTCCGGCGCGAGGGCGTGCACCGGCGACGGGGCGGCCGGGTCGAGGAAGGCGTAGGTGCCGTCCTCCACGATCAGCAGGTCGTGCTCGCGCGCGAGGCCGACGAGGCGTTCCCGGGTGGCGCGGTCGAGCACCCAGCCGAGCGGGTTGTGCAGGGTCGGGATGGTGTAGACGGCGCGGACGCGGCGGGTCCGGCACAGGCGGTCGAGGGCGTCGAGGTCGGGCCCGGTCGCGGTCACCGGGACCGGGGCGAGCTCGAGGTGGTGCGCGGCGGCCAGGAGCTTCAGCCCGGGGTAGGTGAGCGCGTCGGCGGCGAGGACGTCGCCGGGCCGGGTGGTCGCGCGCAGCGCGGTGTCCAGCGCGTGCTGGGCGCCGCAGGTCAGCACGACGTTCGCCGGCGCGGTGTCGATGCCGCGGTCGAGCAGGTGCGTGGCCACGGCGGCGCGCTCGTGCCGCCGGCCGCCGGGCGGTTGCTGGCGGGTCAGCGACGCCAGGTCGCCGGAGGTGGACAGGTCGCGCAGGGCGCGGCGCAGGTGGTCGGGCGGCTCGTCGGCGGGCGGCTGGGCGAACGACAGGTCCGCGATCCTGGGCACGGGCAGGTCGCGCGACGCGGTGAGGCCGGCGAACCCCGACTGGTCGCGGACGAACGTGCCCCGACCCCGTTCGCCGACCACCAGGCCCAGGGCGGCCAGTTCGGCGTAGACGCGCGTGGCCGTCGCCAGGGCGATGTGGCGTTCGCGTGCCAGGTCGCGGTGGGTCGGCAGGCGCGTGCCGGGCGTCAGCTCGCCGCGGCGGATCGCGGCGGCGAACTCGTCCACGACGGGTTTGTAGGAGGGCGGGCGCACGGCCCACTGTATCCAGGACAATCAGTGGATTGTGCCAACCACGGCTGCCTAGCCTCGTCGCGTCCCCGCACGCCACCCGGCCGCACGACGAGGTGCTCATGACCGTCCACATCGACCAGCGCGACGCCGTCGCCACGGTCACCATCGACCGCACGGCGAAGCTGAACGCGCTGGACTACGCCACGATCGACGAGCTCGGCGCGGCGCTGGACCGCCTGGAGACGACGTCCGAGGTCCGGGCCGTGATCCTGACCGGGGCCGGGACCAGGGCGTTCAGCGCGGGCGCGGACATCCCGGCGCTCGCGGGCAGCATCGCCGGCGGGACCGAGCGGGCGTTGCGCGAGGTCGTGCGGCGGGGCCAGGGGCTGACCCGGCGCATCGAGGAGTTCCCCAAGCCGGTGATCGCCGCGGTCAACGGGCTGGCCTACGGCGGCGGGTGCGAGGTGGTGGAAGCCGCCGCGCTGGCCGTCGCCGCGCGGCACGCGACCTTCGCCAAGCCGGAGATCGCCCTGGGGTTCCCGCCGCCGTTCGGCGGGTCGCAGCGGTTGCCGCGCCACGTCGGCCGCAAGCGCGGGCTGGAGCTGATCCTGACCGGCGACCCCATCCCGGCCCGGCGGGCGGAGGCCATCGGCCTGGTCAACGCCGTGGTGCCGGCCGACGACCTGCTCGACGCCGCCCACGACCTGGCCCGGCGCATCACCAGGCACGCCGGCACCGCCGTCACCGCGTGCCTGCGCGCGGTGAACCGGGGCATCAACCTGCCCATCGACGAGGGCCTGGCGGTCGAGGCCGCGTGGTTCGCCGCCACCACGACCACCGACGGCGTCCGCACCGGCCTGCGGCGCTTCCTCGACCGCCCCCGGGCGTGACGTGGACCCGGTCATCCCCGGCGCGGGTGGACCCGGCTGTTGGTGTGCAGGTAACGGGCGCGGCCGTCGGTGAAGTCGTAGAGCGCGGCCGTCTGGGTGTCCTCCAGCGGATGCGTCGGCGGCACCAGGAAGTGGGTCTCGGTCACCGGGAGCAGCCGGTGACGAACGCGGTCCGGCCTGCCCAGGAACGCCGCCTGCACCGGGTCCAGCGACAGGGTCAGGGTGAGCTCCCCGCCTTCGGCCGCCACCTCGTACCGCGCGCCGGGGCGCTCGTAGACGCCTTCGTAGCGGGACAGGTCGAGGTGCGGCGCCGGGTCCGGCGCGGGCAAATCCGGGACGGTGACCTCCCCGAGGTCGGCCAGGATCGCGGTGAACGCCTTGCGCTGGAAGCCCTCCCGGGGACCGCCGTTGGTCAGCACGGTGACGGCGGTGTCGGAGTCGGGCAGGAGCCGCAGCCGGGCGTTCTGGCCGATCGTGCTGCCGTCGGAGGCGTAGGCGGTCCGGCCGTGCCAGTCGCACACGATCAGGCCCAGGGCCCATTCCGGCCCGAACATGTGCGGATCGGGCACGGGCACGCGCGAGTGCGTCATCTCCCGGACGCCCTCGGCCGACAGGACGCGCTTGCCGTTCGGCGCGACGCCCCCGTGCAGCAGGACGTGCGCCATCGCCAGCACCTCCCGGACCGTGGACGTGACGTTGCCGCCGGGGCCGAACGCCCGTGGCAGGTGGTCCACCGGCGTGACGACCGGCCCCTCCTCCGGCGACCGGATCAGGTGCCCGGTCGCGGCCCGGGTCGGGTCCACCCGGTCGTGCCGGCTGGTCGTGCGGGTCAGGCCGAGCGGGTCGAAGAGGCGGTCGCGCACGACGTCGTCCCAGCACTTGCCGTCGTGCACTTCGAGGATCCGCGCGAGGATCGCGTACCCCAGCGCCGCGCTGTACCCGTGGGTGCGGCCCGGAGGGAAGACCTGGGGCGCGTCGGCGATGTTCTCGACCATGCGCTCGAGGACGTCGTCACCTTCACCCGGGTCGCCGTAGGCCTCCTCGATGCCGTTGGTGTGGTCGAGCAGGTGGCGCGGGGTGATCACGGCGCTCGCCGCGGCGTCCGCGACGGTGAAGCCGGGCAGGTACGTCCGCACCGGCTCGTCCAGGTCGACCGCGCCCTCGTCGACCAGTTGCAGGAAAGCCAACGCGGTCCACGTCTTGGTCATGGAGCCGATCTGGTACGCGGTGTCCGGCGTCGCCGGTTCGCCCGTCTCCACGTTCTTCACGCCGACCGCGAACTCCGTGACCCGTCCCCCGCGCAGCACACCGACCGCGGCGCTGGGGATGCCGTGCTCCGCCAGCAGCGCGCCGATCCGGGTCCGCAGCCGCTCCACGTCGAGGGTCATCGCGGGAGGCCGACCGCGTTCGCGGCGTCCGCTTCGAAGTACTCGGTGGTGGCGTGAGCGCCCGCGTGCGCCTCGAAGAACTCGCGCACGCCCTCCACCGAGTCGTGGGTGATGACGTTGACCGCCTTGGTCCCGTCCTCGCTGGCGACGGCCAGCTTCCACCGCGCACCGTTGGGCAGCTCGGCGTGCGCCTTCTTCAGGCCGCTCCAGAACGCGGCGTCGTCGGAGACCGTCGACACGACCAGCACGTGCATCGTTGTTCCCTCCCTTTGCGGATGCGGGGAAGCTATGTTGCGTTTCCGATCGCGTCAACGTGCCGACCACCGAAAACCCTTGTCGCACAAGAAATCGGTGCAACAGGTGTGCGAGTGAACGCAACTGTCCTGATCGGACGTTGCGCGGTACGGTGGGTCATGCGCGACCGTGAGGAGGTGTGCCGGTGCCCGGAGGCAGGTTGACCCGCGAGGACCGCGGCCGGATCGCGGTCTGGCTGGCCGACGGGCTCGGGTACGCCGAGATCGGCCGCCGGCTCGGCCGGCCGACGTCCACGATCAGCCGTGAGGTGACCCGCAACGGCACACCGGGCGACTACGTGGCCGACCGGGCCCAGCGGGCCGCGGCGGACCGTGCCCGCCGACGCAGGCCGCGCCCTCCCGAGCCGGTGGCCGACGGGCGGTCGACCGGCGCGGGGAGCGGTGTCGTGGACCGGTTCGCGACCCTGCTGGCCGCGACCGGGCTGCCCCGGATGACCGCCCGGGTGTTCGTCTGCCTGCTCACCGCCGACGACGGCCTGACGGCGGCGGAGCTGGTGCGCCGGTTGCGGGTCAGCCCGGCGTCGGTGTCGAAGTCCGTCGGCGCGCTGGAAGGGCTTCGGTTGGTGACGCGCCGACCGGACACCGGTGGTCGACGGGAGCGGTACGTCGTGGACGACGACGTCTGGCTCCAGGCCTGGCAGGCCGACACCGGTGCGCACGCCGAGCTGGCCACCGCCGCGCGGCAGGCCGTCGGGATCTTCGGCGCCGGCACCGCCGCCGGCGCGCGGTTCAACCGGATGGGCCGGTTCTTCGCCCGGCTCACCGAGCAGATGAGCGGCGGCACCCTGGCCGAGGCGCTCGGGCACGACGCGCTGACCGCGGTCGCCGCCCTCGTGCACGCCGGCCGGCCGCTCACCCTCGGCGCGCTGGCCGCCGCGCTCGACTGGCCGCGCGACCGCACCGCCGCCGCCGTGGACGCGATCCGACGTCACCCGGCCATCGCCGATCCCCTCGTGCTGCGGACCGCCGGACCCCGGACGTACGCCCTCGCCGTGCGCCCGGACCGCCTGAGCCCGGCGCAACGCCGAGCGCTGGAGGAGTGACCGGCCCCGCCGACCGGTGGGCGCGTGTCAGGGCCGTGTCAGGACGGTGGCCGCCCGGTGTCAGGACGGCCGGTCAGTGTGGTTCCCGTGATCACGACAGCGATCACGGCCGGCCCTCCGGGGCAGGCCCGGAGCAGACCGCAGGAGAGCAAGATGCGCACGTTCGACACCCCGGCCCCCGTGTCCGCCGTCCTCGACATCCCCGCCGGCCGAGTCCGGTTCGTCGCCGAGGACCGGGCCGACACCGCGGTCGACGTCCGGCCCGCGGACGCGGCCAAGGGCCGTGACGTGAAGGTCGCCGAGAGCACCGCGGTCGAGTACGGCGACGGCGTGCTGCGGATCACCGCCTCGGCGAAGAACCAGTTCCTCGGGCCCTCCGGCGCGGTCGACGTCACGGTCCGGCTGCCCGCCGGTTCCCGCGTCGACGCCAAGGCCGCCTCGGCCGAGTTCCGGGGCGTCGGACGGCTCGGCGACGTCACCTTCGAGGGCTCGCACGGCTCGGTCGAGCTCGAGCGGGCCGCGAGCGTGCGCCTGACCACGCACAGCGGCGACGTCGCGGTGGGTCGGCTGGACGGGCCGGCGGAGATCAGCACCGGCCTGGGCGACATCCGGATCGCCGAGGCCGTGCGCGGCGCGGTCGTGCTGCGCACCCAGTCCGGCGACGTGTCGGTCGACGCCGCCGCCGGGGTCTCCGCCTCCCTCGACGCCGGCACCGCCCACGGCCGCGTGCACAACGCCCTGCGCAACGCCGACGGCACCGCCGCCCTGCACATCCACGCCACCACGGCGCACGGTGACATCACGGCCCGCAGCCGCTGAAACCGCTGCACTCGACGAGCTCCACCCGCGCCGGAACGGGGCGGCACGACGCACGGCGACATCGTGTCGCATGTGGACGGTCGACCACCCCGCGGCGGCGGTCTTCCGCCCACCCCGGTCCTTGACACATCCCTCACGTTGTGGCCGGCATGGCTGCGGGGGTCGGGTCGACGGGGCGGGGGAATCGAGGGGACTCACCAAGCGCGGCAGGCATTACCCGTCACGGGGAATCGACGGGTGCCGAGCCGTGGGTACCACCGGCAGCGCCGGGCGCATGGCGGTGCAGATCGCCAAGCGGTTCGGCGCGGCGCGGGTGATCGCGGCCGGGCGTGACGCCACCCGGCTCGCCGCGCTGACCGACCTGGGCGCGGACGAGGTGGTGGCGTTCGACCAGGCCGAGCGCGCCGCCGACGTCGACGTCGTCATCGACTACGTGTGGGGCGAACCGTCCGGCCGCGCGATGACCGCGATGGCGACCGCCCGCCGCGACCGCGGCGCGCCGCTGGACTGGGTCCGGGTCGGCTCCGTGGCCGGCCAGACCGCTCCCGTCCACGCCTCGCTGCTGCGCGCGGTCCGGTTGCAGTTGTGCGGCAGCGGCAGCGGCATCGGCTCGGTCCCGGCCCGCGACTTCCTCGCCGAGCTGCCGGAGCCGCCGCCGCCGTGCACACGGGCGGGATCGAGGTGCGGGCACGTCCGGTGCCCCTGGCCCGGGTCGCCGAGACCTGGCACGTCGAGACCGACGACCGCGTCGTCCACGTCCCGTGACGGCCGCGATTTGATCAGGCCACCAGGCCGTGCCGGTAGGCGTAGACGACGGCCTGCACCCGGTCGCGCAGGTCGAGCTTGGTGAGGATGCGCGACACGTAGGTCTTGACGGTCTCGGGGCTGAGCACCAGGGTCGCGGCGATCTCGCCGTTGGACAACCCGTCCGCGATCAGGCGCAGCACGTCCAGCTCGCGCGAGGTCAGCGCCACGTCGTCCGGCGCGCCGGGCACGGGTCGGATCCGCTCGGCGTACCGGCCGACGAGCTGCCGGGTCACCTCGGGGGCCAGCAGCGCCCACCCCGTCGCCACCGTGCGGATGCCGTGCAGCAGTTGGGCCGGCGGGGCGTCCTTGAGCAGGAACCCGCTGGCCCCCGCGCGCAACGCCTCGTAGACGTACTCGTCCAGGTTGAACGTCGTCACCACGAGCACCTTCACCGGGTCGGCCACGCCCGCGCCCGCCAGCAGGCGGGTGGCCTCGATCCCGTCGAGCACCGGCATCCGGACGTCCATCACCACCACGTCCGGGCGCAGCCGCACGGCCAGGTCGACCGCGGCGCGCCCGTCACCGCACTCGCCCACCACTTCCAGGTCGGGCTGCGCGTCGATGATCGTCGCGAACCCCGTGCGGACCAGCGCCTGGTCGTCGCACACCAGCACCCGCACCGGCGCGGTCACGACGGGCTGCCCGCGGGGATGCGGGCGCGCACGACGAAACCGCCGTCACGCCCGCCCGCGCTGAACTCGCCGCCCAGCACGCCGACCCGCTCGCGCAACCCGGCCAGGCCGCGCCCGCTGCCACCGGGCGACGCGGCACGGGCGCCACCGCCCTCGGTGCCGACCTCCACCACGATCTCGTCCTCCCCGTGGCGCACGCGCACCGTCGTCCGGCTGCCGTGCGCGTGCTTGAGGGCGTTGGTCAACGCTTCCTGCACCACCCGGTACGCCACCACCTTCGCGCTCCCCGCCGGTGGCACGCCCTCCTCGGTGAACTCCACCGGCTGCCCGGCCCGCCGGGCCTGCTCCACCAGCGCGTCCAGGTCGCCGACCGACGGCGTGCGCGGATCGGCGTGGTGGTCGGGGTCGAGCAGGTCGAGCAGGTGCCGCAGGTCCGAGATGGACTTGCGGCCGGTGTCGGTGATCGCGGTCAACGCCTGGTCCAGCCGCTCGGGTGCCGCCGTGAGGTACCGCGCCGCCTCGGCCTGCACGACCATCGCCGTCACGTGGTGGGTCACCACGTCGTGCAGCTCGCGGGCGATGCGGGTGCGCTCCGCGTGCCGGGTCGCCTCGGCCACGTGCCGGCGGCGCTGCGCCTCCCCCTCGCGGGACAGCCGCAGCCACGACCCGATCGCCCACGCGGCGGCCAGCGCCAGGTAGAACGTCACGAACCCGGCCACGCCCTCGGTGGACCCGTGCCGGTCGAGCGCGACGGCCAGCGGCACGTACGCCGCGGAGGCCAGCACGGCGGCGACGTGCCGGTGGCGGTCCAGGTGCAGGCCCGTGCTCAGCAGCGCGATGGGCAGCGCGGTGCCCGCGACCGTGTGGTAGCCGAGCAGCTGGTCGGCCGCGAACCCGGTGCACACCAGGACCAGGCAGGCGAACGGCCACCGCCGGCGCACCACCAGCGGCAGGCACTCCAGCGCGACCACGACCGCGGCCAGCGCGTCCATCGGCCGGGTCGGCAGGTCGCCGAGCTGCGTGCCGCGGCTGTGCAGGGCGGGCACCAGCGAGGCGAGCGCCAGCGCCAGCGCGAGCGGGACGTCCCGGACCGTGACGTCGAAGCGGCGCCACAGGTCCGGGAGCTGCCGGTGGCCGATCACCCGGCGAGCGTAGCCGCGGTGGCGCGACGGCGACGCGGTGGCACCAGGTTGCCGCGCCGCTTGGCCAGCCACAGGAACGCGACCGTCACGACCACGCCCGCCAGCACCGAGTACGCGCTCGCCTCCGGACCGAACTCGCCGCCGCTGAGCAGGAACGGGCCGGACGTGACGCCGTCCAGCAGTCCCTGCGGCGCGTCCGTGCCGGAGACGCTGGTGCTGAAGATGCCGCCCTGGGCGAAGTTCCAGCCGAAGTGCACGCCGATGGGCACCCAGAGGTTGCGCGTGGCGGCGTACGCGGCGGCCAGCATGAAGCCCGCCTCGACGGCGATGGCGATCCCGCTCCACAGCGTGGCGTTGGCGTTGAACAGGTGCGCCGCGCCGAACAGCAACCCGGTGAGCACGAGCGACGCCCACGTGCCGAGGCGTTGTTCGGCGATGCGGAACAGGATGCCGCGGAAGAGCAGCTCCTCCACCACGACGGCCGCGGCCGTGAACCCGAACAACGCCACCGCACCGGCGGGCGAACCCCAGCCCAGGATCCGGTAGCCGCCGAGGAACGCGATGTTGGCGATGACGGCGGCGAACATGCCGAGGCCGATCACCAGCCCCCGCCCGAACGCCGGTGCCGCGCCCGCCACGTCCACCTCGACCGGTGCCCGGTGCTCGGTCCGCCGCACCGCCCAGGCGTACACGAGCAGCGACAGCACCGCCGTCGCGAAGCCGGACACCAGGGTGAGGGGCACGTTCCACCCCGCCGCGCCGGTGATCGCGCTGCCGCCGAACGCGACCAGCGCGACCGCCCCGAACTGCACCAACAACCGCATGACCCGTCCTCCGTGGGATCTCCGCGACCCGATGCGCCGCGGTTGCCCGAAACGCTAGGGAGTCGGCCGCCGGAAAACGTCACCGCGCGGTGGACACCTGCGTGTAGCTCGCACGGGGGACAACACCCGCCGAAGGTCGCGGGGATCCGGGAGAACGGACGCCGGTCACGCGAGGTCGATCGCCACCGGGACGGCGCGGCCGAGCGTGTGGCCCACCGGGGAGGAGGCGACGACCTTCGCGTGCAGCGCCTCGATGTCCTCGCGCGGGGCGGCGGAGGCGATCCTGACCGCGGCGGTGATGGTGTCGAAGCCCGCGTGCCCCTCGGCCAGCCCCAGGAACACCCGCAGGTCGATGTCGCCCTTCAGCTCGATGCTCAGCTCGTCGATCTCGATGCCGGCGAGGGTGGCGTTCGCCGCGTACCCCACGGCGAGGCAGTTGCCCAGCGCGCTCAACAGCTGCTCGACGGGGTTCGGCGCGGTGTCCGTGCCGCCCAGCGCCGACGGCTCGTCCGACGGCGTCGGGTCGAACCCGCGCACCCGCGCCTGCGACCGGAACCCGCCCTGCCACGCCACGCGCGCGGCCCAGGTGGTCGCCGCCTTGCCCGGATCCTCCTGGATGGCGGCGACGAGGGTGCCGATCGACTGGGTGTCGACGTCGTTCAACGGGTGCTGCACTTCGACGGTCATGGCGTGTCTCCTGGTTCGGTCGACGGGACGCCCGGCCAGGATGCCGCCGACGACCACCGCACCGCGCGGTGTGCCGCAGTGTGGGAGGCGCTGACAACCGCGGCCGGCTCTGGTACCGGAGCGGGTCGCTACTCCCCCGGGGTGGCGCGGAAATCCCCGGCGGGCGCGTCGGCTCCGAAGAACGGACCGGTGGCCAGGTGCGCGCCGGCCCGCCGCCACCACTGCGCCTGAGCCGCGGTCGTGACGCCGGAGACCGACACGGTCGCGCCCGTGTCGCGCAGCGCCGCGGTCAGGGCGGCCGCGTAGCCCGCGTCCACACCGGTACCCAGGTCGGCCCAGCGCGCGGCCACCCGGATCGCGTGCGCGCCGACGTCCCGTGCGGCGGCGAAGTCGTCCGGGCCCAGGGCGAAGTCCTCCACCGCGATCCGCACGCCCATCTCGGCCAGCACGCCGAGGTTGTCCACCGCCTCCGACGTGGTCACGACCCGCGCCGGGAAACCGAGCACCAGCTCGTCCGCCGCGAGGCCGCAGCCGTCCAGGGCGCGCACCACCCGCGGCACGAGGTCGGCGTCGCACGCCTGGTGCGCGGTCAGCGCCGCGGTCAACGGGGAGGTGAAGCCGTTGCGCCGCCACCAGGCGACCTGGCCGCCCGCCACGCCGAGCAGCCACTCGCCCAGCGGCAGCACGAAGCCGGT
Organism: Saccharothrix sp. S26; assembly: GCF_021390395.1. Taxonomy (GTDB): domain Bacteria; phylum Actinomycetota; class Actinomycetes; order Mycobacteriales; family Pseudonocardiaceae; genus Actinosynnema. The sequence continues at coordinate 119,488 of NZ_JAJUWT010000021.1, read as the reverse complement.
CTTCTCGGCCAGCCGCACGCACCGCTCGTGCCCGACCGGACCGTCCGGCCGGTCCCAGCGCAGCACCGCTTCCACGCCACCCGCGCCGCCGTCCGCGAGCCGCACCACCGGCCGGTAGCGGGCGGTGATCTCGCCCCGCTCCCACGCGCCCGGCATGCCGATCGCCAACTCCTGCCGCGACCGCTCCGCGAGGTCGTGGACCGGGTCGAACACCTCCCACTGCCCGCGCCGCCGCGTCCTGGCCCGCCGCAACGCCTGGTCGGCCGCCCGCAGCAGCTCGACCGGGTCGTCGTCGCGCCCGCCCCGCACGACGCCGATCGACGCGGACGGCGCCACACCGCGCCCGTCGACGTACAGGGGTTCGGCCAGCTCCTGGTTGACCGCGGCCACGATCGTGGCGATGTCGGGCGTGCCGGCCGTGCTCTCCACGAGGACGCCGAACTCGTCGCCGTCGAACCGGGCCACCATCGCCTTCTCGCGCGCCACCACGGACTTCAGCCGTCGCGCGACGTGCACCAGCAGCCGTTCGCCCGCGCGGCGGCCGAGGCTGTCGCACAGCAGGCCGAACGCGTCGAGGTCGAGGTGCAGCAGCACCAGGCCGTGCACGGGGTCGGCGCGCCGCACCGCGCTCTCCAGGTGGGTGCCGAAGAACTGCCGGTTGGGCAGGCCGGTGAGCACGTCGTGCAGCGCCTGCCGGTTCAGCTCGTTCTGCAGCAGCATCAGCTCGGTGCCGTCCTCGACGACCACGACGAAGTGGCTGGACGCGCCGGCGTCACCCACCAGCGACGCGGTGAGCGAGATCCGGGCGACGTCGCCGTCGGCGCGCAGCAACCGCTGCGACTGCCGGACGCGGTCCTGCCGCCCCTCGACCACGGCCCGCATCGCCTCGCGCAGCATCCCGACCGTGTAGGGGTGCACGAAGTCGAACAGGCTCGCCCCGGTCAGCTCCTCGGCCGTGCGGCCCAGGATGTCGCCGATCGCGTCGTTGGTCCGCACGAGGCGCCCGTCCAGGTCGGCGATCGCCACGCCGCTCGCCGAGGACGTGACGACCTCGTCGAACCGGGCTTCGCTCTCCTTGAGGTGCCACTTGGCGTCCCGCACGGACTTGAGCAGCGACAGCTGCAACCGCTCCTGCTGCTCGAACACCGCCCGCCGGTTCGCGGTGAGGAAACCGGTGGCGAGCGCACCGATCCCGAGCGCCACCCGGTGCGCGTGGCCCGACCGGAACTCCGGCAGCGCCGGCAACCCGCGCCCGAGGACGTCCACGGTGCGGCGCAGCCCGTCCTCGCCGACGTACCCGGTCGCGACGACGTGCTCGCCGATCCGCTCGACCGCCGCGGCGTCGAACCGGTCGGCGGTCAGGGCCGAGCACAACGCGTCGAGCTGGGCGCGCAGTGCGCTTTCCAGCTCGTCCTTGGTCAGGGCGGTCGGCGCGACGCCGCTGAGCAGGTAGGTCCACTTGCGGGCGAGGAGGTCACGCGCGCGTGCGCCGTCCGGGGTGGCCGGTCGGGGCTCGGGCGCGGGTGCGGGCTGCGACATCGGTTCGGTCCTGCGTTCGCTGGAGTTGCGCGGCAGCCCGCCGGCCGGGGGCCGGCCGTGAGCGCGTCGGTCGGTCGCACGACCCCGTGCGCCGACGGTGGGGTCACGGCTTCCGGGCGACACCGCCGTAGATCACCATGTTCATCTCCGGGGTGTCGGAGATGTCACCGGGTCCGCCGGGCCGCCACGCCGCACACCCGACCAGGCCCGGCTCGACCAGCTCGAAGTCGCCGAACAGCGCCAGCACCTGGTCGTGCGAGCGCTCGGTGAGCTGGTCGGCGCTGCGGCTGTCCTTGATCAGGTCCGTCACGTCGGTCAGGCGCTCGTCCTGCTGGTCGGCGGTGACGTGGGTGATCGCCAGGTGGCTGCCGGGCGCGAGCGCGTCGCGGTAGGTGGCCATCAGCCCCCACGGGTCGGCCTCGTCGGGCACCCAGTGCAGCATCATCAGCACCAGCAAGCCGACCGGCTGGTCGAAGTCGATCAGGCGGCGGGTCTCCGGGTGGCCGAGGATCGCCGCGGGGTCGCGCATGTCGGCGTGCACGATGGCCGCGTGGTCGTTGTCGGCGAGCATCAGCTCGCTGTGCGCCACCGCGATCGGGTCCTTGTCGACGTACACGACCCGGCACCGCGGGTCCACGGCCTGAGCCACCTCGTGCACGTTGGCCACGGTGGGGATGCCGGAGCCGATGTCGAGGAACTGGGTGACGCCCTGCCCGATCATGTGCCGGACGACCCGGCCGAGGAAGGCGCGGTTCACGCGGGCCGCGGAGCGGGCGTCGGGCATGACGCGCTCGACCTGTTCGGCCAGCGCGCGGTCGACCGCGAAATTGTGCGCGCCGCCGAGCAGGAAATCGTAGGTGCGAGCCATGCTCGGCACCGAAATGTCGACGCTCGGGGGAATCCACTCCGTCTGCACCACTGCGAACACCCCTTCGATGGAGGGCATCATCCTAACCACCCGGTTCCCCGGCGTCTTTGGGCCACCGGAGCGTGCATAGTCACCCGAACGGGCACTGTCGACGTCACCCGAACGGGTTCTATCGTGGGCCGTTCCCTTCAACCAGGCGAGGAGCGGACATGTCCGTCCCGGTCGCACCGGGCCGCCTTCCCCTGCTCGGCCACACCGTGTCGATGCTGCGCCGACGACAGTTGTTCACCGCATTATTGCGGAAACACGGCGATGTGGTCCGAATTGACCTCGGCACGATGCCCACCTACTTTGTGACGAATCCTCTATTGGTCCACGAACTGCTCGTCGGCAAGGGGTCGTCAGTCAGGAAGGGCGCGTTGTTCGACAGGTTCCGGCCGATCTTCGGCAACGGGCTGGCCACCTCCGACGGCGAGTTCCACCGACGCCAGCGCCGGATGGTGCAGCCCGCCTTCCACCGGCTCCGCGTCAGCCGCTACGCCGACACCATGGCGCGCGTCGCGGCCGAGTGGACCGCCGACTGGCGCCCCGGGCAGGTGCGCGTGGTCGAGGAGGACGCCCAGGCGCTGGCCGTCACCGTCGTGGGCGAGGCGCTGTTCTCCACCGAACTGGGCAAGCGCGCGGTCGAGGAGATCCGCCGGTCCCTGTTCACCGTGCTCAAGCAGGGCATCGTCCGGGCGGTGTCGCCGTCGTTCGTGGAGAAGCTGCCCCTGCCGGCCAACCGCGCGTTCGACGACGCCATCGCCCGGATGCGCGCGATCGTGCTGGAGGTCGTGCGCGGGTGGCGGGAGGACGGCGTGGACCGCGGCGACCTGCTGTCGGTGCTGATGACCGCCCGCGACCCGGACACCGGCGCCGGCATGTCCGACGACCAGGTCTACGACGAGGTCATGACGCTGCTCGTCGGCGGAGTCGAGACGACCGCGCTGGCGCTGGCCTGGGCGTTGCACGAGCTGGCCCGCAACCCCGAGGTCGAGCGCCGCGTCCACGCCGAGGTCGACGAGGTGCTGGCGGGGCGCACGCCGACCTTCGCCGACATCGGCGACCTGGTCTACCTCAGGCAGGTCGTCAACGAGGTGCTGCGGATGTACCCGGTGTGGTTCCTGATGCGGCGCACGCTGGAGCCGGTCGAGCTGGGCGACGCGGTGTTGCCCGAGGGCGCTGAGGTGATCTTCAGCCCGCACGCCCTGCACCACGACCCGGCGTCGTTCGACGACCCCCACCGCTTCGACCCCGACCGGTGGTCGCCCGAACGCGCCGCGCGGATACCCAAGGGCGCGTTCGTCCCGTTCGGCGCGGGCGCGCGCCAGTGCGTCGGGAACCTGTTCGCCCAGACCGAGATCGCCATCGCCGTCGCCACCGTCGCGGCGCGGTGGCGACTGGTCCCCGTGCCGGGCGAGCCCGTGCGCGTCAAGTTCACGTCCGCCGCCTACCCCAGCGGAATGCTGATGACGGCGGTACCCCGAAACTGAAGTTGGAGGTCGTTCTCCGTGGGTTGGTCGCGTTTGCGCCGCATCGGCGCCGTCGTGCTGCTGGCCGCCGGGTTCTGTCTCGTGCCCGGCACGGCCGGCGCGCGGACCACGTGCGAGGACGTGACGGCGCCGGTGCGGGTCGCGCTGACCGTGCACCAGGTGTACGGGCGACTGTGCGTGCCGCAGGGCGCGACGACGGTGCAGGTGCTGGTGCCCGGTGGCACCTACAACAGCGCCTACTGGGACATCGGCTACCAGCCCGAGACCCGGTCCTACCGGCAGGCCATGAACAGGGCGGGCATCGCCACCGTGGCCCTCGACCGGCTCGGCAGCGGGCGTAGCACCAGGCCGTTGAGCGTCCTGCTCACCCTGTCCACCCAGGCCAAGGCCGTGCACGCGGTGGTCGAGTCGCTGCGGCCCCGGTTCGAGCGGGTTGTCGTGGTCGGCCACTCGGTCGGCTCCGCGGTGGCCACGACCGAGGCCGTCACGTACGGCGACGTGGACGGCGTGGTGATCACCGGGCTGAGCCACCAGATCAACCTCCCCGGCGCGGTGCCGGTGTTCACCACCCTCGTCCCGGCCGCGCTCGACCCCCTGACGGCCCGCAACGGCCTCGACCCCGGCTACCTGACCACGACCACCGGCTCGCGCCACTCGTCCTTCCACGCGCCCGGCCCGATCGAGCCGGGCGCGCTGGACTTCGACGAGGCCACCAAGGACGTCGTGACGCCGACGGAGACGGTGAGCACCGTGCTGATCAGCCAGCTCGTCCCGCTGTCGCGGCGGATCACGGTGCCGGTCATGCTGGTCATGGGTGGCGGTGACGGGAACTTCTGCGGTCCTCCGCTCGGCGCGGACTGCTCGTCCAGCGAGGCGTTGCGCGCGTCCGAGGGCCGGTTCTACGCGCCGCAGGCCCGGCTGAGCACCTACGTCGTCCCCGGTTACGGGCACTCGCTCAACTTCTCCCCGAACGCACCGGGCTACCACCGCGCGGTCGCCGAGTGGACCCACGCGATCGGTTGACATCAAGACCGGCGTTCGCGCCGGCCGGTGCCGACGCGGCGAGGAGTGCGCCGTCGCGTCGGTAACGCTCGGACAACGGCGGCTTGTCGTGACGCGGACCACGCGGTCAGCGTCAACGATGACTTGACGAAGGACCGTACTTCCGTTCCGCTGCCCACTGGCAGCGAACGTACGCGATCTTCCTCTGGAATCCCGACCAAGAAGACGACATGATCATCGCGGGTGGCGAAGCCCTCATCGACCTGGTGCCCGACCACGCCGATGGCTACCGGCCGCTGCCCGGCGGCAGTCCGGCCAACACCGCCGTCGGCATCGGCCGGCTCGGCACGCAGACCGCGCTGCCGGCCCGGCCGGCACCAGATCGACTGGGCGGGCTCCTGCGCGCCCACCTGGAGACCTCCAACGTCGACCTCGGCCTCGCGAGTCACGCGAGCACCCGCATCGCGTCGTCACCTTCGACCCCAACATCCGTCCCGCCCTGATCGGTGACGACGACGCCGTGCGCGCCCGGCTGCGGCGCTGGCTCGGCATGGTGGACGTGCTCAAGGTCAGCGCCGACGACCTGCGGTGGATCGCCCCGGACCGACCGCTCGCCGACGTCGTGGCGCAGTGGCACGGCATGGGGCCGGCGCTCGTCGTCGTCACCCGGGGCGCGGACGGCGTGCACGCCTCCGGCCCGGCCGGTCCGGTCGACCTCCCCGCCACCCCCGTCGACATCGCCGACACCGTGGGCGCGGGAGACGCCTTCATGGCCGGTCTCCTGGCGGCGCTCGACCGCGACGACCTGCTCACCCGCGCCGGTCTGGCGGCGCTGACCCGGGCCGAGCTGACCGACATCCTCGACTACGCCCAACGCATCGCGGCCATCACCTGCACCCGTCCCGGCGCCGACCCGCCATGGTTCGACGAGCTGCTCACCACCGAAGCGCACCCGGCGCTCTGACCGATCGCCCGGTGCGCGGAGGAACGCACCACCTCCCAAGCGATTCCCCCGCACGAGAAGCGAGATCGGTATGTGCAGCGTTGCCTTCACGCGATCGCTCCGACGCCGTGCCACCGCACTGACGACCGCGGCGGTCCTCGCCGTCGCCGCGCCACCGGCGCAGGCGGCCCCCTACCCCGAGTACCCCAACGACGCCACCGACTACGACGAGCCGTTCCGCTTCAGCTCGCAGGGCGGCTGGATGAACGACGTGAACGCGCCGCTGTACCACAACGGCACCTGGGAACCGGGCACGCACGACGCCACGCTGTTCTCCGGCGGCGGCTGGGGCGACCACAACAACGTCACCGGCCTCAAGACCGGGCCCGACGCGCCGATCCTGCTCCACTCCTCCAGCGGCAGCCTCGGCATCCGGGCGTACGCCGACAACGGCACGGTCCGCGTCGAGTCGCTGACGTTCCGGCGGCTGGGCAAGGCGTGGACGAGCGCGCCCAGCGGGCCGGACCAGGGCGTCGGCATGATCAAGTGGAACGGCACGGGTAAGTGCGTCGACCGTGGCGCCGCCACCGCCACGGTGAACATCTGGGACTGCTGGAACGGGACCAACCAGCGCTGGACGTTCACCGCCGCCGGGAAGATCCGGATCGGCGACGAGTGCCTGGACCAGCCGGGCGAGACCGTCGGCAACGGTGCGGTGCTGAAGACCTACCCGTGCTGGGGCGGCGACAACCAGCGGTGGATCCGCGTCGGCGCGAACCAGTACCGGACCTCGTGGTCCCAGCGCTGTCTGGACCTCGCGGGCGGTGACGCGACCAACGGCCGCCGGTTGCAGGTGTGGGACTGCGTGGGCGGGCCGAACCAGGGGTGGGGCATGCCCACCGGGTGATCCCGCGCGGTCCACTCGCGACCGACCGCGACGCGGTGCCGTCAGTGGTGGTAGGCGTGGACGACCGCGTGACCGCGACCCCGGCCGATGAGCCACCTGTTCACCGGCACCGTGACCACGAAGGCCACCGCGAACGCGAACGCGAGCGCGCCCCAGAACAGCGCGCTGCCCAGGCCCGCGTCCATCGCGCCGGGCACCACCAGCATCACGCCGTTGTCGATGATCTCCATGACGATGATGGACACGGTGTCCGCGGCCAGCGCGACCTTCAGCGCCTCGCGGAACCCGACACCGGCCTTGAGCACGCCGCGCATGGTCAAGGCGTAGCCGAAGACGAAGGCCAGCGCGATGGCCAGCACGATGGTGGCGAGGTTTCCCCAGCCGAACGCCGTGCCGATCACCATGCCCAGCACCTCGCCGATGGCGCAGCCGGTCAGGCAGTGCAGGGTCGCCGAGGCCGCCATGCCCCAGCCGACGCCCCCGCCGTGCGCCTGGTGACCCTCGTGACCGCCGCCGTGGCCATGGTGCTGCTCGTGTTGCATGTGGACTCCCGATCGCTTTATATACCCCCAGGGGGTAACCGCGAGAAGACTAGCACGTTCGCGCGCGATGTGGTCGGGACATCCATAGGTGCCGGACCCACCGCACCGGCCGCCGATCGCGATCACGGCCGGACGCCGCCCCGAGCACCTGGACCGGGGCGGCGTCCGAGGCGGTTCAAGCGCGCGTGACCGCGTAACCGGCGCTCTCGACCGCGGCCGTGATCGCCGACGCGTCCGCCGAGCCGGTGACGCTGAGCCTGCCCTCACCGAGGTCGACCCGCACGTCATCCACCCCGGACACGCCCTGGACCGCGGCGGTCACCTTGGACGCGCAGCCACCGCACGTCATGCCCTCGACGACGAAGTCGAGATCGCCGGTCGACGGGGCGGTGCCGGCCTGGACGGCAGGCGTCTCACACGTGTTGCACATTCGGGACATCCCTCCGTTCGTATACCCATCAGGGGTATGCCGCGAACCGTAACATACCCCTGGGGGTATGACGATTCCGCCGCGAGGAACCGACGACCAGTCGACACGGGCGGCCACCGACCGCCCTCCGCTACACCGTTCGCCGGGCCAGCAGGAAGCCGACCAGCGCGGGGACACCGACCGCCGCACCGGCCAGCAGCCACTGGGCGACGGTCATCGTGGTCAGCGAGGAACCGGTCACCGTGTAGACCACCGTCGCGGGCAGCACGCCCACGGCGGTGCCCAGCACGAACGCGCCGACCCGCAGACCGCTGAGCCCGGCGACGTAGTTGACCAACCCGAACGGCACGACGGGCAGCAACCGCAGGGCGACGACCGCCGGGAAGCCGCGGCGTTCGAGCATCCGGTCGACCCGCGCGACCCGACCCGTCGCGGACCGGGGTCGCACGACGTCCCGGCCCAGCCGCCGTGTCACGGCGAAGCTCGCCACCGCCCCGATCGTCACCCCGGCCACGACCACGCAGGTGCCGAGGACCGGACCGAACACCACCCCACCGGCCACGCTCAGCAACGGCTTGGGCACCAGGGCGACCGACCCGACGGCGGACACGGCCACGAACGCGAACGGTGCCGCCGCGCCCGCGCCCTCCACCCAGCCGCGCAGCTCGGCGACGTCCGGCGTGACCCCGGTGAGCACGCCCACGGCGAGCGCCACCACCACGAGCCCGAGCAAGACGAGCCGGAGCACCCCGGCCCGCACGTGGTCAGCCAAGCCCGCTCCCGTCCGAACGCCTGCCGGGCATCATAGGAAACGCGCCGCCGCACCCCTCGCACCCGTCCAGCGATGTGCGGTCACGATGAAGCGTCGGGTCGGCTCTCGACGGCCACCTTGTCGTCGGCCGTGCGCCGGGTGACGGCGACCAGGACCGCACCGGCCGGCGCCACCACCGCGGCACCGACGAACGCCGCCGAGCAGCCCTCGGTCAACGCGACCGCGTCACCGAGCCGGTCCCCGCCCCGCGAGGTGGCGACGAACCCGAGCGCCGAGCCGACCTGGTAGGTGGTGTTGACGATGCCCGAGGCGAGCCCGCCTCCCTACCGGCGCGACCCGCCGACGGCGCTGAGCGTGGCGGGGATGAACACCAGAGCCGTGCCCAGCGAGCCGGGCAGCACGTCGGCGACGAAGCTGCCGTCCGCATCCACCGTGGCCGGCACCCCGAGACCGCCCGCGAGCACGGCCAGGCCGACCACGATCAGCCGCTTGGTGCCGAACCGGCCGATCTCGACGCCCGCGCCGTCGGCGGCGGCGATCACGGAACCCGCGACCAGGGTGGTCCAGCCGGCGGCGAAGACCCGTCGCACGTCCCACAGGTCCGACAGCCGCCCGCCGAGAGGGAGCAGCCCGCCGGGCGCGACGGCGTCAGCGTTGGCAGCGCCACGGCGATGCTCGAGGTGTCCATGATGACCTGAACTGGGCCGCGGCGAGCACGACCTGTGCCCACCGACGTCCCGGGTCGGGGTTCACGACCGAGGTCCTTCCCGTCCCCGGTGGACGGTCCAACCGGGAACGAACGGCGACCGCGGTTCACGTCCTGGTCGGCGACCGGCCGGGCTCACCGCGAACGGCGGATCGCGCGGGCTCCGGAGCGGGGCGAGTGCGCCGGGCGGGGCGCGCGGGGGCGGGGCGGTGGAACGGGCACGGGGCACGCGGCTCTCGGTCGGGCGAGGACGCCGGCGCTGGTCGGCACCGCCGTCGTCCTCCGGGTCGGTCGGGTTCGGGCACAGGTCGGCGGGGCCGACGTGCGCAGATGGTCGGCGGGCGGTCATGCACCGGGCTTGCAGTAGGCTTGCAAGGACCGGGCAGGACGGTGTGGAGGTACCGGGTGCGGTTCCGCGTCTTGGGCGCTGTGGAGGCCTGGGCGGACGGGACGCGGGTCGACCTCGGGTCCCGCAAGCAGCGCCTGGTGCTGGCCCTGCTCCTGCTCGAAGCCGGTCGTCCGGTGTCGCGGGACCGGATCGTGGACCTGCTCTGGCCGGACGACCCGCCGGTGAGCGCGCGCAACACGGTCCAGGCGCTGGTGTCGAGGCTGCGCGCGGTGTTCCGGTCCGGTGGGCCGGAACTGCTGACCGAGGGCTCGGGGTACGTGCTGCGGGTCGACCCCGACGACGTGGACGTGCACCGGTTCGCCCGGCTCACCGCGCAGGCCCAGGAGTCCGACGACGAGCGGGCCGTGGCACTGCTGGACGAGGCGCTGGCGCTGTGGCGCGGCGACCCGCTGTCCGACGTGGCCTCGCCCGAGGTGGCGCGACGGCTGCTGGCGGGCGTCCACGAGGCGCGGTGGACGGCGCTGGAGGACCGCATCGACGCCCAGCTCCGGCTGGGCCGCGGCCGGGAGGTGCTGGCCGAGCTGTCCGCGCTCGTCGCCGCGCACCCGCTGCGGCAGCGGTTCGTCGGCCAGCTCATGCTCACCCTGCACCGCGACGGGCGCACCGACGACGCGCTCGACGCCTACCGCGCCTTGCGCGTCCGGCTCGCCGAGGACGTCGGCCTGAACCCCTCCCCCGAGCTGCAACGGCTGGAAGCGGCGATCCTGGCCGAGGACCCGGCGCTGGCCGACCCGGCCGAGCAGCCGCCCGAGCCGGTCCGCCCGGCCCAGCTGCCCCGCGACGTGCACGGGTTCACCGGCCGTGACGCCGAGCTGGCTCGGCTGGACGAGGCCGCGGCCGGACCGGGAGCCGGGATCTGGGTGCTCACCGGCATCGCCGGGGTGGGCAAGACGGCGCTGGCCGTGCGGTGGGCGCACCGCGTCCGCGACCGCTTCCCCGACGGCCAGCTCTACCTCGACCTGCGCGGGTTCGACGCCGACCACGACCCGCTCACCCCCGCGGTCGCGGTCACGCAGCTGCTGCGGGCGGCGGGCGCGGACCCGCGGACGATCCCGCCCGACCCGGACGGGCGGTTCGCCCTGTGGCGGTCGTTGCTGGCCGACCGGCACCCGTTGCTCCTGCTCGACAACGCCCGCACCGCCGACCAGGTGATCCCGCTGCTGCCGCCGTCCGGCACGGTCCTGGTGACCAGCCGGTCCCGGCTGGGCGAGGTGATCGCGCGCTCCGGCGCGCGGGCGCTGCCGGTCGGCCCGCTGCCGGAGGAGGACTCCCGTCGGCTGCTCGAAGCCGTGCTCGACGGTCCGGTGCCCGCGGCGGAGGCCGCCGAGCTGGCCCGGCTGTGCGGCCACCTGCCGCTCGCGCTGCGCCTGGCGGCGGCCAACCTCGGTGACGGCGACGTGCCCGGCATCGCCGAGCTGACCAGGGAGCTGGCCGACGGCGACCCGCTGACCGGGCTGAGCGTGGACGGGGCCGAGGAGAGCGCCGTGACGACCGCGTTCGCGCTCTCCTACCGCGCGGTCGGGGTCGAGCACCGGCTGCTGTTCCGGCGGCTGTCGCTGGTGCCCGGCCAGACGTTCACCGCGCGGCAGGCCGCCGTGCTCGCCGACGTCGAGGTCGGGCAGGCAGGCCGGCTGCTCAAGGCGCTGGCCGCGGCGAACCTGATCGAGCGCTACCAGCCGGGCCGCTACCGCTTCCACGACCTGCTGCGGCTGTACGCGGCGCGCCAGGCCGTCGCCGACGAGGGGCCCGCCGAGCGGGAGGGCGCGCGGCGGCGGCTGTTCGAGGACTACCTCGCGGGCGCGGACTCCACCGGGCGGCTGCTGATCCCGCACTTCCTGCGGCTGCCCCGGCCGGCCACCGAGCCGTCCGGCAGCGTGGAAGAGGCCCTGACCTGGCTGGACGCGGAATGGCCGAACGTCACCGCGGCCGTGGAGCACGCCGCCGCGCACGGGCCCCGTGAGTACGCCTGGCACATCGCGGACGCGTTGCGCGCGTTCTTCCACCACCGCGGTCACCGCACCGAGTGGCTCCACGTGGCGTCCACGGCGCTGGCCGCGGCGCAGGCGGACGGCGCGCGCCAACCGCAGACGGCGATGCACCTGAGCATCGCCCTGGCCTGCGTGAACAGCGGCCGGTACGACGAGGCGCGCGACCACCTCACCACCGTGCTGCGCGACGGGCTGGCCGACGGGTGGCCCGAGGGCCGGATCGCGGTGCTCAACAACCTCAGCGCGGTCCACCAGCGGCTCGGCGAGCCGCGGCGGGCGATCGACCGGGGGCTGGAGTCGCTGCGGCTCACCGAGCACCACCCCACCCCGCTGGGCGCGATCTCGATGGCGTTGGCCAACCTCGGGTTCGCCTACGAGCAGATCGGGGAGCTGGACGAGGCGCTGGCCCACTTCACCCGTGCGCTGGACCTGGCCGAACGGGGTGGTGCGCGGTTCAGCGTGGCGGTGCTGCTGGGCGACCTGGGCAACGTCCACCGCGACCGGCAGGACCTGGTCACGGCGGCGGAGTTCTACGAGCGGGCGCTGGCCGCGAACCGGGCGTTGGGCTACCAGTACGGCGAAGCCGCGGCCCTGTCCGGCCGCGCCCTGCTCGCCGCGGGCGCGGGACGGGGCGACTCGGCGCGCGCGGACGCGCTGGAGGCGGTGCGCCTGACCCGCCTCATCGGCGACCGCGGCACCGAGGCGTGGGCGCTGGTCTCGCTGGGCGAGGTGTGCCTGGCCTCCGGCTCGCCCGCCGAGGCGGCCGACCACTTCCGGTCCGCCCTGGACATCGCCCGCGACACCAGCTTCACCTGGTGCGAGACCGCCGCGCTGGCCGGCTTGGCCGACGCCGCACTCGCACTGGACGACCACGACGCCGCCCGGGCCCACGGCGACCGTGCCGCCGACCTGGCCACCCGCGCCGGCTACCGGTTGCTCGAAGCGCGGGCGACGCGGGCCGTCGCCGCGGCGGGGTAGCCTCGCCGGACCTGTGCGGCGGGCGTGGCCAAGCGCAGCCAGGACGGCCCGACCGCCAACCACCGCGGCCCGCCGCCACCACGTCACTCCTGTCCGTCGAACCCCCTGGTCCCGCCCTCGCGGGTCCGCCAGGACCGGGCCGGGCAGCGTGGTGTCCTCGGAGTCCCCCCGCACCCGTGGGCTTCAGCCGGTGGGCAGCTCGCGGCGGTCCGGTGGTTCCTCGCCCAGGCCGTGCAGCCAGGGCCGGTAGGGCGGTGGTTCGAAGACCATCCGCGACTCGGCGAACCGGCGCAGGGCCATCGTGTGGCGCTCCGGTGCGCGCAGCGCGGCCACGACCGGGCTCAGTCGTCGGGCCCGGTCGTCGTCGTCCGGGACGGCGGGCAGGCGCTCCGGCGCGGTGCGCAGGCCGTCGGCCAGGTAGGCCAGCACGGCGATGCGCAGCTCGACCTCGGCGAGCACGCCCGGCCGCCACGTCCCGGTCGGCTGGTCGTCCAGCGCGGTCAACAGGTCACGGGCGCGGGCGTGGTGGCCGATCTCCGCGCACGCGGCGGCCAGTTCGACCGTCGCCCACACCGACCGGTCGTGGTCGCCCGCCCTGCGGTGCAGGTGGGCGGCGGCCTGGAACAGCTCCGCGGCTTCCGCGCCGGCGCCGAGGCCGCGGGCCGCACGCCCGCCGAAGAACGCGGCCAGCCCGGCGCTGCCGAACTTCCCGTCCTGCTCGTACAGCTCCGACGCCTCCCGCCACAGCGCGGGCACACCGGGGCCGGTCGTCGCACGGGCCTGCTCGTACGCCGCGTCGGCACGCAGGCGCTTCGGCGTCCGGGCGTCGATCAGCTCGTGGGCCACCGCGGCCCAGCGCCGGGCGGTCGCGAGGTCGTCCAGGCGGATCGCGAGCCTGGCGTTGTTGATCGCCACCGGCAGCGCGGTGGCGTTCTTGAGGGCGGAACGCAGCGCGGTGACGGACCTGTCCCCCGCCTCCAGCGCGCCGGCCAGGTCCGCGCCGGCCTCCCGGTGCACGGCCAGCTCGTGCGTGATCCGGCCGACCAGCTCCCAGAGCCCGGCGTCGGCGGCGACGCGCTCGGCCGACGCGAACGCGTTCTCCGCGGCCCGGCCGTCGAGGGTGCGCGCCAGCTCCAGGTAGCCGCGCGCGGCGGTCTCGGCGTCACCGCCGCGGTGGCGGAGGCGGGCCGCGTGCTCGCGGTCGCGCCGGACGGCCTCGGCGTCGGACTCCGCCTCGTGCACGGTGCGCAGCCCGTCGGTCAGGTCGCCCGCCAGGTCGAACCACTCCTCGCGCTCGGCCAGGTCGCGCGCGGCGACCAGCGGGCTGGGGTCCAGCCGCAGCGCGAGGTCGGGCTCCGCGCCCGCGCGCAGGTCGTCGCGCAGCCTGGTCAGCAGCCGCCGCCGGAAGCGGGCCACCACCTCGGGCGGATCCTCCTCGGCCAACCGCTCCCGCGCGTACAGGCGCACCAGCTCGAACAGCCGGAACACCGGTTCGGGCGGGTCGGCGGCCTCCTCGTGGCCTGCCACGCCGCGGTCCACCAGGCGGTAGAGGGTGAGCCTGGTCAGGTCCGGGTCGCGGTCCAGCCCGTGGCCGAGCGCTTCGGCGGTCGCGGCCGAACCCGGCGCGGCGGGCAGGAACCGGAACGCCGTGCGGCCGTCGTCGTCGAGGTGCCGGTAGCTCAGCTCGATGGCCAGGCGCATCGGCAGCACGTCGTCGTCCAGGAACGCGAGCCTGGTCCGCTCGCGCGACACCAAGCGGGCCACGCCCTCGACGCCGGTCTCGGGGTGGTTGGTCATCCAGGCCGCGATGAGCCGCAACGCCATCGGCAGGTCGGCGCACGCCGCCGCGATGCGGTCCAACGCCTCGGCGGGCGCGCCGGGCCGCACGTCGGCCAGCAGCTCCACCGACGCGGCGCGCTCCAGCGGCGGCACGTGCGCGACCACGTCGGCGTAGGACTGGGTGCGGTTGCGCGAGGTGACGACGACCGCGCAGCCGGGCGGCGCGGGGACCAGCGGTGCGACGTGCTTGGCGTCCAACGCGTTGTCCAGCACCAGCAGCAGGCCGCGGCCGTCGAGCGCGGTCCGCAGGTGCGCGGCCTCCGCGCCCGGCTCGGGCGTCACGCCGACGCTGTGGCACACCAGCTTCGCCACGTCCGCCGCCTCCCGCTTGGCGTCGAGCCCGAGCAGGTCGACGTACCGGACGCCGCCGGGGAACCAGTCGGCCAGCACGTGCGCCGCCTCGACCGCCACCGCCGAGACACCCGCGCCGAGCTGACCGGTGAGCAGCACCGTGGCGCGGCCGTGGCGGGCCAGGCGGGCGGTGACGCGTTCGGCGAGGTCGGCCACCAGACCGGCCCGGCCCACCAGCGCCGGCTCGCGCGGCGGCAGGGCGGTCATGCCCAACGCGGTGCGGTGCAACGGCGAGGGCGCGACGGGCAGGCCCACCGACCCGCCCCGCGGCACCAGCACCGCTTCGGTGGCGGTCGACCGGGGCGGCGGCAGCGCGGCGTCGAGGGCGGAGGCGAGGCGGCGCGCGTCCGGGGCGTCCGCGCGGCCGGACAGCACCGCGCGCCGCAGCCGCACGGAGGTCTCGTCGAGGTCGACGCGTTCGTCGGCCAGTCGGCGCACCAGTTGCCGGCGCACCGCGGCCGGCAGGTCGCGTGCGCCGGGCACGGCGTCGGCGCCGAGCGCCCAGCGGGCCGCCGCCTCGTCGTGACCGGGCAGGGACGGCAGGAGCACCCGCGCGTCGAGGCCGCGCCGGGCCAGGTGCAGCCACAGCGCGTCCGACCCGCCCACCTCGGCCACCGCCGCCGCCAGCAGGTCCGACTCGACGCCGCCCAACGCGTCCAGGTCGAGCTGCCGCAGCAGCGGTCCGAGCTGCGCGGCGACCACGTGCGGCCCTTCGCTGCGTGGCCGGCGCGCGTCGTGCAGCGTCTCCACCAGCGCGTCCGCCGCGCCGGCCAGGTCGAGCCCGTTGCCCAGCCGCAACGGCGTGCGCAGCTCCAGCCCGTACGGCAGGGCGTCCACGTGCTCCAGCACCAGCGGCACGACCCGCCGCCGGCCGTCCGCGCGGGCCAGCGAGATCGCCCGGGCGATCTCCTCACGCAGGTAGACGGCGTGCTCGGTGCGCCGTGACACCAGCACGACGGTGATCATCGACGCGCGCAGGTGCCGGTCGAGCACGACGTCCCACTCCTCGCCGGCGCGCAGCATCGAGTCCTCGAACACGGTGGCGCGCGGTGCCAGCAGCGACCGCAGCCGTTCGGCGGTGGGGCTGTCCGCGCCGGCGTGCGCCAGGAAGAAGTCCCACTGCACCGGCGTTCCCCCTCACCCGCGTCCGACCGTCACAGCCACTGTGTCGGTCGGACGCGGTCCGGCGCTACCACGCCGGCGCCGGCGGCCCGCCTTCGTCGACGGGACGAGCGGTGGGCGTCGGGTCACCCGCGCGGTCGCGCGACCAGCGACCACAGGTAGCTCAGCGGTTCGCCGTCCGGCTCGTCGCGCTCGATGAACTCGGTGATCAGCGCGAGCAGCCGGGCGTTCAGCTCGGCCTGCGAGGCCGCGCCCAGGCGCAGCACTCCCCGGGCGGTCTCCCGGTTGGCGTCCGGACCGGCCTCCACCACCTCGGCCCGGTGCGCGGCCAGCATCGCCAGCTCCACCCGCTGGCCCAGGCCCCCGCCCTCGGCGTCGACGAGCCCCAGCCGCCAGGTCCGGCCGGTCGTGCGGTAGGGCCGTTCCAACGCACCGCGCGTGCCGCTGCGCACCGGTTCGGCGGCCAGGAAGTCGTGCTGCACCAACGCCCGCACGTGGCGCAGCACGGTCGCGGGGGCGACGCCGAGCCGGTCCGACAGCTCCTTGTTGGTCAACGCCCGGTCCCAGCACAGCCGCAGGATGCGCCAGCGCAACGGGTGGGCGAGCGCCTTGAGCTCCTCGACCGTGGCGTCGCGGGCAGGGTGATCGGGCGGGGCCGGCACGCCGCAGAGGCTAGCCCACGCACCGCGCTTGACAGCGATTTACCACACTGATATCGATTGCACTATCTGAAATCACTGCGGAGGGCGGCACGCGTGGGCTGGACCGATTTCGACTGGGTGTCCGGGGCCGAGCCGAGCCCCGACGGCACGAGCGTGGCCTACGTCAGCGACGCACCCGGCCGCCCGCAGCCGTTCGTGATGCCGCTGGACGGGACCGCGCGGCACGTCGAGGTGGCCGGGGCGGTCCGCCGGTGCGCGTGGCGGCCGGACGGCACGCGGCTGCTGGTGCTCACCGACCTCGACGGCCGCGAGGAGCACCGGCTCGCCGAGGTCGACCCGGACACGGGCGAGGTGTGGTGGCTGGTCGCCGAGGAGGGCGTGCGGTGCGAGGTCGGCCCGCCGCACGGCTCGACGGGCCGGCCGTACAGCCCGGACGCGACGATGCTCGCCTACGCCTCCAACGCCCGCGACCCGGAGGTGTTCGACGTGCTGGTGCGCGACCTGCGCACCGGGGCCGAGCGGATCGTGCTGCACGGCGACGACCGCTACCTGCCGATGGGCTTCTCCCCCGACTCGCGGTTGCTGCTCGTGCTGCGGCTGCACCAGCAGACCGAGCAGGACCTGTTCGCGTGCGACCTGGCCACCGGCGTCACGCGGCCGCTCACCGCCGCGACCGCGCCGGAGAAGAACCACTTCGTGGCGTGGCTGCCCGACTCGTCCGGCGTGTACCTGTGCACCACCCGGGGTCGCGACTTCCTGGGCCTGGCGTCGCTGTCCCTGGACGGCGAGCTGACCTGGATCGACACCCCGGAGTCCGACGTGGAAGGAGCCGCGCTCTCCCCCGACGGCACGCGGTTGGCGTGGGGTGTCAACGTGGGCGGCTGCACCACCTTGCGGTGGGCGGAGGTGGGTGGCGTCGCGCGCGAGGTCACCGCGCTGCCCCGCGGTGTCGCGGTGACCGAGTTCGGCTTCGACGGCCACGCGCTGCGGTTCACCGCGTCCGGCGAGCTCCTGGTGCAGCTCGGCCGGCCGGACGCGGCGACCGACCTGTTCCTGGTGGACCTGCCCGCCGACCGGGCGCGCCGGCTCACCGACTGCGGGGCGCGGCTGCCGGGTCCGGTCGTGCCGCCGACCGTCGTGCACGCGACCAGCGCCGACGGCGAGACGGTGCCGTGCCTGCTCTACCGGCCGCCGTCGGCGAGCGAGGACCACCCGGTGCCGGTCGTGGTGACCGTCCACGGTGGACCGGAGGCGCAGTCGCTGCCGGTGTTCTTCCCCACCGTGCAGGCGCTCCTGGACCGCGGGATCGGCGTGCTCGCGCCCAACATCCGCGGCTCGTCCGGCTACGGCATGCGCTACCAGCGGCTGATCTACCGCGACTGGGGCGGCGGCGACCTCGCCGACCTGGAGGCGTCGGTCCGGCTGCTCGACGACGTGCCGTGGGCCGACACGACCCGGCTGGGCGTGCACGGCGCGTCGTACGGCGGGTTCGCCGCGCTGGCGTGCCTGACCAGGCTGCCGCACCTGTGGCGGGCCGGTGTGAGCGAGTGCGGGCCGTCGGACCTGCTCAGCGACATCCGGGGGTTCCCGCCGACCTGGCGCAAGCGGGCCGTCGACTGGATCGGCGACCCCGACGACCCGGCCGACGTGGCCGTGCTGACCGAGCGCAGCCCGCTGGGCAACGCGCACCGCCTCACCGCCCCGGTGCTGCTGATGCACGGCGAGAACGACGCCAACGTCGACCCGGCGGAGTCCGAGCGGATGTACCGCCGGCTGCGCGAGCTGGGCAAACCGGCGCGGCTGGTGCTGCACCCCGGCGTCGGGCACGGCATCGACCGGGCCGGCCTCGCCGAGACGGTCGACCTGATCGTGTCCTGGTTCGCCGAGCACCTGTCGCCGGGGAGCTGACCGCGCGACCGGGCACGGAACCGGGGTGGTGGCGGCCACGACCGGCTCCTCGCCTCGCCCCGCGGCGCGGGGCTCGTCTCGCCGGCCGCGCGCCCGAGCGACACCACGGCCACCGGCCGCCGTGATCCCGCGCGGGAGAACCGGCCGCGCGGCGGGCTCCGCCGGCCGGGACGCGTTCGCCCCGGCCGGCCCAGCGGTTCCGGCGGGGCGTCACACGGACGTGTGGGTTTCGCGGGCGGCCGCATGGACGGTCCGCCGAGCGGTACCCGTGGCGTCTTGGATGCCCGACGATCGGAGTTGACCCATGGACGTCACGAAGCGAGCCCTGAGCGCCCTCGTCCTCGGTGCGGCCCTGGCCGGTGCGCCGGCCGCCTCCGCGGTCGCCGACGAGGCCGTGCCGCGCGACGGCGGCGCGGTGAGCGCCCAGACGGCCCAGACCGACCACAGCGACAACGACGACGGCGGCAGCACCGGCAACTGGGGCCTGCTGGGCCTGTTGGGCCTGCTGGGGCTGGCCGGTCTGGCGGGCCGCAAGAAGCACCAGGTCACCGAGCACCGCACCACGGGGCTGTGAACCGCGGCGGGTGAGCGACCGTGCGCTGGGGCGGCACCCGGGTCGAGTTCCTCGGCGGCCGCGCCGGGTGCCTGACGATGCTGGTGGTCTCGGTGGCGCTGTCGGTCCTGCTCACCGTGCTGCTGAACCTGCTGCTGTGACGGCCGCCGTCACGGCGTGAGGGTCAGCCACAGGTGCAGTCCGACCAGCACGCCGCAGGTCGCGGTGTGCACCACGGGGTTGTGGGTGAGCAGCGCGGCGAACTCGCGCAGGAACGCGCTGGGCAGGAAGTACCACGCCGTGGGCGCGCCGATGATCTGCATGCGCAACCGCAGCCGGCGGGCCAGCACGGCGGCGCGGAAGACGTGGAAGTTGTTCGTCACCGCGACCGCGCGGCCGGTCCAGCCGCGCTCGGCGAGCAGCCGGGCGCTGTACCGCAGGTTCTCCTCGGTCGTGGTGGCCCGGTCCTCCAGGACGACCCGGTCGGCGGGCACGTCGCGGCGCAGCAGGTAGTCGCGCATCGCCGCCGCCTCGGACACCACCTCGCCCGGCCCCTGCCCACCCGAGACGACGAGCAGCGGCGTGCGGCCCGCGGCCACCTCGCGGCGGTACAGGTGCAGGGCGCGGTCCAGCCGGGCGGCCAGCAGCGGCGGGACGCGGTCGCCGATCAGGCCCGCACCGAGCACCACGACGGCGTCGAAGCCCGTGCGGCGGCCGATGCTGCCGTAGACGATCGAGTACAGCAGCAGGCTCACGAACAGGAACGCGACGTAGGCGGCGACGATCAGCAGCGCGCCGATCACCGCGTCACCCACCGGCCCGGTGTGCGCGGTGGCGAAGCCGAACGCCAGCACGAGGCCGAAGATCGCGAGCCCGGCGAGCAGCGAGAGCAGGTTCGCCAGGCCGAAGCCCTCGCGGCGCAGCATCAGCACGCCGTTGGCGACCAACGCGGTCGGCAGCACGAAACCCAACCCCAGCAGCAGCACCACGAACGCCCAGCCGACGACGGCGGCGGACCACCCGCCGTTGGCCGAGGCCCGGAACACCAGCCACAGCACCACGAACACCAGCGTCACGCCGAGCCACACCGCGTTGCCGAGCCGCCGCCGGTCCCGGATCACGCCGACCACGAAGAACAGGGCGGGCACGAGCGCCGCGATCCCGAAGATCATGTGGACCAATGTAGACGGGCGGAGGTCACCGGAAGTCGTCGTCCGCGAGCTCGCCGTCCCAGTCCGACGACGCCCGCTCCTCCGCCTCGCGCTCCTCGGCCTCCCGGTCGGGCAGCACGGTGGCGAGGTAGGAGCGCAGCGCCGCGGTGGTGCCGACGTCGCGGCCCGCGTTCTCGGACAGGAACCAGCGGTGCACCAGCACCTCGTGGAACAGCTCCGCCGGCGCGAGCACGCCCAGCAGGTCGGGCGGCACGGCGGCGACGACGGGGTCGTAGACCTCGTTGCGCCACAGGTGGCCGGCGGTCGTCTCGGGGACCGGCGCGCCGTCGCGCTGCTCCAGGTAGGCGCGGAACGAGCGCAGGTCGTTGAGCAGCCGCCTGGCCTGGCCCTCCTGCACCTCCAGGCCGGTGAGCTTGAACAGCTCGCGGCGGCTCTGGCCGATCTCGGCGACCCGGATGTCCACCCGCAGCCGCGCGCCGCTCTCGGAGGTGACCAGCTCGACCTCACCGACGTCGAAGCCCAGGTCGTTGAGCCGGCGCAGCCGCTCGGCCACGCGGTAGCGCTGCTCGTCGAGCCGGAAGAACTCCTCCCGCGTCACCTCGTCCCACAGCGCCGCGTACCGGCGGGGCACGCTGTCGGCCACCTCGACCGGGTCGATGTCGGGCGGCAGCAGGCCGCCCGCCTCCAGGTCCATCAGCTCGCCGCCGATGCGCTCCCGCGCCAGGTCCACGTCGTAGGTGCGCTGGCCGTCGGACAGCTGCGGGTGGCGCTCGACGGTCTCGGCGTCGACCAGGTAGGCGGCCAGGCTGCCCGCGTCGAGCCGGAACAGCGTGTTCGACAGCGAGCAGTCGCCCCAGAACGTGCCGGACAGGTGCAGCCGGACCAGCAGCTCGACCAGCGTGTCCACCAGGCGGTCGGCCGAGTGCTCGCCGCGCGGGCTGGAGAACAGGTAGCGGTAGGACATCGAGTGCTCGAGGTAGCGCGTGACCAGGATGGCCTGCTGGTCGTCGGGCCGGTCGACGCACAGGCCCAGCACCGACACCGAGGGCATGCCCTCGCGCTCCAGCTCACCGAGCACGGCGTACTCGTGCCGGGCCAGCGACTCGGCGATCTCCTTGAGCGCGTAGACCCGGCCCTCGCTGGCCACGAACCGCACGACGTGCCGCGAGATGCCCCGCTGCGGCACGGTCAGCAGCAGCTTCTCGTCCCACTCCTCCAGGGGCTGGGACCACGGCAGGGCGAGCAGCCCACCGGCCTCGGTGGCGGGTGGGCGGAAGAGGAATCGCATGTGCTCCCCGTGGCTGGTGCGCGGACGACGCCGAAGCTACCTCGTCGCGGCGCGGTCCAGCCACGCGATGTGGCCTGGTCGTCACGATCAAGAAGGGGCGGGGCGCCCGACGGCGGGACATCCGCACCGGTGAGCGTCCGGGCATCCGGGTCGCCGACGACCGCGCCGGCGGTCGGCGTCATCGACCGGCGACGCGACGCGCCACCCGTTCGCCAGGCCCGCGCTTTCCGTTCCCCGAACCTGGCACGGATTATTCCAACCGGATCCGCATAATGGCGGCGATAGCTCGTTAGCTAGGTCACACTCATGCGCGGAATGAATAGCGGTCACACCTGTTCCGCATTCCTCGGCGGCCCGGCGCGTACACTTGTGCGAATCCCCAAGGGCCTGCCTGACCTGCACGGATGACGGTTTTCCGCAGTAACGTGGGTGCCGCGACCCGCTATCGCCCGTTCGGTGGTGTCGACCGGTCTCATCGCCAGCAAGAGTGGGTCTCAGCGGCGCGCGGGTGACGGGGGTACGTCCGCAACCAGCTTGAAGGACCTGGGGAAGCACACCACCGCATACCGGCAACGCCTCGGAACATTAGGCCACTTGTCCGATTGCCTCTGAGCATGGGCGGCGAGCCCGGCGAGGCGAGTTAGCTTGGCGATGTCGCCATCTGGGGGAAGCTGTGAGCGAGAAGGTTGTCATTCCGCCTGCGTCGGCCACGGGCCGGGCGCACGGCGGTGAGCGGTCTAGTGGCGTAGACCAGTCGTGACCTACTTCAAGATCCTGGGACCTTTAGAGGTCGTGCGCGGCGACGAATTGGTCGACCTCGGCGGCACCCGGCAGCGGGCCGCCCTCGGACTCCTGCTGCTCAACCGCAACCGCGTCGTGGCGAGCAGCCAGATGGTGGACTCCTTGTGGCCACGCGACAAGGTGCCGCTGTCGGCCCGCAAGATCGTGCAGAACTCGGTCTGGCGGTTGCGCCGGGCGCTGTCGACCAACGGCAGCGACTCCGCCGTGCTGCTCAGCCAACCGCCCGGCTACATGCTGCGCGTCGGGCCCGGGCAGACCGACGTGCAGGACTTCCACCACAAGGTCGAGGCGGGGCGCGCCAAGTTCGCCGAGGGCGACCTGGCGGCCGCCTCCGAGCTGCTCAGGCAAGCGCTGGAGCTCTGGCGCGGGCCGGCGCTGGCCGACCTGGTCGAGTCCGGCATCCACTGGCCCGAGCTGACCCCGGTGCAGAACGCGAGGCTCGACGCCCTGGAGGACTACTTCGAGGTCGAGCTCTGCCGGGGTCACCACCAACAGATCCTGGCCGACCTCCAGCGCACGGTCGCCACCGAGCCGCTGCGCGAGCGCCTGTGCGGGCAGCTGATGCTGGCGCTGTACCGCAGCGGCAGGCAGACCGACGCGCTCAACGCCTACTACACCGTGCGCACCACGCTGGTCGAGAAGGTCGGCCTCGAGCCGAGCCCGGCGCTGCGCTCGCTGCAACAGGCGATCCTCACCCACGACCCGGGGCTCATCCCGGCCGGGATGCAGCAGCAGATCGACCTGCGGATGACCGGCCTGCCCCGCGAGCAGGCCGACGAACAACCCAAGCCCGCACCCGTCCCCCCGTCGCCGCCGGCGCAGCGCAGACCGCACCCCGGGCCGGAACCGGACGGGCGCGAGGACGCCGGGATCGTGGCCACGCCCCCCGCACCCACCGCACCGTCCGTGCAGCAGCTGCGCAGCATCGTGGCGGAGCGCCGGAACGTCAGCGCGCTCATCGTGCGCTGCCAGGGCATGGGCAACACGGCGCTGGAGGAGGCCACGGCCGCGATCCGCGACGAGGTCGAGTCGCTGGGAGGCACGCTCGCCGCCTCCATCGGCTCGATCTGGCTGGCGTTGTTCGGCGTGCCCGGCACCGCCGACGACGACGCCGAACGCGCCGTCCTCGCCGCGTTGACCATCCGCGACCGCCTCGGCCTGCCGGACATCTCGTGCGACGAGCCGCCCATCGCCGTCCACGTCGCCGTCGCCACCGGCGAGGTGCTGGTGCGCTACCACCCGGACAACGACAGCGCGCCGTCGGTGAGCGGCGTCCTGCTCGACGAGTGCCACGGGCTGCTCTCGCAGACCCCGGTCGGAGAGATCCGGGTGTGCGAGAACACCCGGCGCGCCACCGAACGCGCCTTCACGTACCTCCAAGCCGAATCGTCGTTCGGCTGGCAGGTCGGCGGGCTGCGGCAGGAGTACCTGGCGTTGCAGGACATGCCGGTGGTCGACCGCGAGCACGACCTGGAGGTGCTGCGCGGCCTCCTGCACCGCACCAGGCACCTCGACGCGCCGCACCTGGTGACCGTGCTCGGCGAGCCCGGCGTCGGCAAGACCCGGTTCGTGCTGGAGTTCGAGCGCAGGGTCGCCGCCGCTGTCGAGCCGGTGCGGGTCCTGGTCGGCCGCGCGCGGCGGTTCGTCGAGGACACCGTCACCGACGTGCTCAACGACCTGCTGTGCTCGTACTGCGGCGTCGACCCGCAGGGCCCGGCCGAGTCGGTGCGGGCCGAGCTCGTCGGCGCGGTGGAGCGGCTGGTCCAGTCGGAGGACGAGCGGCGCAGGTTGCTGACCTGCCTCGGCGGCCTGCCCGACCAGGAACGGGAGCCCCAGGAGGTGTCGGTCGCCGAGGTGCTGCGCGCGTGGCGGCACCTCCTCGGCCAGATCGCCCTGTGCGGCCCGGTCATCGTGGTCGTCGAGGACCTGCACGTCGCCGACGACCACCTGGTCGACTTCGTCGAGGAGCTGCCGAGGTCGCTGCCCGGCCTGCCGGTGCTGGTGGTCGTCACCGCGCGACCGGACCTGCTCACGCGCCGCCCGATGTGGGGTTCGCGGCTGCGGCACGCGATGATGATGAACCTGGAGCCCATCTCCGACACCGCGATCGACCGGTTGCTGGAGTTCCTGCGCTCCACTCGGGACAGCGGGGTGCGGGGCCCGGCCGGGAGCCTGCTCGCCGAGCGCAGCGAGGACTCGGACGCGCGGCGCAGGCACGTGCGGCGGGTGCTGGCCTCCGGGTCGTCGTTCCTGCGCCGGGAACGGCACGCGGGCGGCGACGCCTGCGATCAGGCCACCGCCGCCCGCGTGGTGTACTGCGAGATCACCGAGATGCCCGCACCGGCAAGCGGCGTGGGCAGATGATCTGGTGGGGGTTCTCCCACTCCACGCCGCCCGCCGGGTCGACGCTGAGCTTGGCGTAGCGGTCGAGCAGCATGTTCAGCGCGATCCGGCCCTCCAGCCGCGCCAGCGGCGCGCCGAGGCAGAAGTGGATGCCCTGGCCGAACACCAGGTGCCCGCCGGTGTTGCGGTGGATGTCGAAGCGGTCGGGGTCGGGGAACTTGGCGCTGTCGCGGTTGGCCGCGCCGATCCACGGCGTCACGAGCTGGTCGGCGGGCACGCGCTGCCCGCCGATCTCGGTCTCGGTGGTGGTGACCCGCACCAGCCGCGGGAACGGCGGGTACATGCGCAGCACCTCCTCCAGCGCGTTGGGCACCAGCTCGCGGTTCTCGCGGATCTCGGCCATGGCCTCCGGGTGCTGGTCCAGGAGGATGACCGTGGTGCAGATCAACGACATCGTGGTGGCGTGCCCGGCGAACATGGTCAGGCCGGTGACGCCGATCATCTCGCCGTCGGTCAGCGGCTCGCCGTCGATGGTCGCGTTGGCGAGCCTGCTCATCACGTCGTCGCGCGGGTTCTCCCGGCGGTCGCGCATGTGCCGCAGGAAGTACTCGCCCATCTCGTTCAGCGCGGGGCCGACCTCGTGCTCGAGCAGGTCGGGCGGCACGGTGGCGGCGTCGAGCGCGCCGATCGCGTCGCCCCACACGCGGAACATCGGCTCGTCCTCGATCGGCAGGCCGAGCACGTCGGCGATCACCGTGATCGGCAGCGGGAAGGCGAGCGCCTCGACGAGGTCGAACGAGTCCTGGTCGGCGACCTTGTCCAGCAGCATGGCGGTGATCAGCTCGATGCGCTCGGACAGGTTCGCGACGGCACGCGGGGTGAAGACCTGGCTGATGACCTTGCGCAGCTTGCGGTGCCGGGGCGGGTCCGTGGTGACCAGGTTGCCCTCGTCGAAGCGGTCGAGCTCGAAGTGCGGCTCGTTGAACTTCCGCGCCGTCTCCGAGGAGAACGTCTTGGTGTCGGCGAGGATCCGGGCGATGTCCGCATAACCGAATACCTCCACCCCGTGGTCGCCGCCGTGGCGGACCGGCTGTGACTCAAGCATTTCGCGGAACCACGAGAACAACGACTCGACCGGTTCCATGGTTGTGCCGATGGGCGCGCTCATGAACAGGATCCTAACCGTGACGGCCCTGGTCCGGGCCTATGTTTTTCCGGCCTGGGGTAATCGAGGGGGAAACGTGGAATAGCGGTGACCGGAATTCCGACCACCGCTATTTCCGCAGACCTCGCGTAGACCGTGCCGAGACCACCCCGAGAGCGGGGTGGCCCCGGCACGCGCGCGGTCAGCGCACGCTGAGCCCGCGGTAGGACTGGCGGTTCACCTTCGGCACGAAGATCCGCTCCTCGGCGCTGGCCGCCACGGCCGCCGGACCGGACAACGTCGGCGAGCCCGCGACCCGCAGGCCGTCCTCGATCGCGCCGTCGATGTAGCCGTTCCAGCCGTTGGCGATGTCGCTGCCCGCGAACTTGACCCGGCCGTGCGGCTGCTGGAGCTTCTCGTGCAACCGGATCAGCTGGTAGGGCTGGCGGTACCCGCCGGTGCCCAGGGCGAACTCGTCCTTGGCGAAGTTGGTCACGACGTAGTCGCGCACCTTGGCCTCCGGGATGATCCTCCGGATGGCCCGCTCCACCGCGTCGCCGTCGTTCTCGTTGAAGGTGGTGTCGACGGTGAAGGCGACCACCGGGTCGCCGTCGTTGAACCGGCCGATGTAGCAGAACGGGTCGCCCCGGCCCTCGGGCGACTCGGCCACGAACCGGTACGAGGGCTTGGCCAGGTCGATCCAGAGCTTGCGCTCCTCCGTCACGCCCATGCCGGCCGTCGTCGCCTCGCGGTGGGCGGCGGGCAGCGCCGGGCTGAACGTGATGTTGCGCCAGACGTTCACCGGCACGGCCATGATCACCTCGGGCGCGGTGAAGACCTCGCCCGCGCGGGTGGTGACGGTGACCTTGCCGGGGTTCTGCACCACCGACTTGACCGGCGAGTTGAGCTTGAGGACGGGCTTGGCCTCGGCGAGCATCGCGTTCACGATCGACACCGTGCCCAGCTTGGGGCGGTAGGTGTTGACGCCGTGGAAGGCCTCGAACGTGCCGCCGGACAGGGCCCACCACTGCTGGATGTGGGTCAGCGCGCCGCGCTCGCTCGTGCCGCCGTACAGCGAGGTCCAGCTGGTCAGCAGGATCTCGTCGGCCGGCGTCAGCTTCATCTGGTTCAGCCGGTCCCGCAGCGAGAACCCGTCGTACTGGGCGACCAGGTCGCGGCGGTGCAGCGGGCTGAAGGGCTTCGGGTAGATCCTGGTGGAGTCCTCGAAGAACTTGGTGAACAGCTCGCCCTGCCGGATGTAGGCCACCGAGGGGTCGAGCTCCTCGAAGCCGGTGAGGGTGGGCATGAACGACTTGACCACGCCGGCGTCGGCCATGATCGGCAGCTGGTAGCGGTTGAGCTCGCGCCAGACGTGGGGCTGTAACCGGTCGACCCACGTGCCGCCGCGCTCGATCATGTGGCCGCGCCAGGTGTCGGTCCAGGTCCGGCCGCCGACCCGGTTGCGCGCCTCCAGCAACAGGACCCGCTTGCCCTTGGCCCGCAGCTCACGCGTGGCCGTGACCCCGGCCACGCCGGCGCCCACGACGATCACGTCGAAGTGCCGCCGCAGGTTCGGGTCCTTGGCGTCCTCGGCGACGGCCACGGCGGTCGTGGCCGACGTCGCCACCGCCGCACCGGTGATCGCGAGACCACCCGCGACACCGGCCTTGAGCACGCTGCGCCGCGGCAGGCCCCGGCCCTCGGGTCGGCCGGATTCGTTCTCGTGGGTCACTGTTCCTCGTTTCCTTTCCTGCACCTGGTACCGGAAATATCGGACGATCCGTCGCCGGACGGTGGACTCACGATTTCGGACACAGCGCGTGAGGTGATCACGACCTCGTTCGGCGTGCAGCGTCCTCGCCCACACCGAACTGCGATGTGCGCATGCCATGCGCGTCCGCCGTTGGCGGGTGTCGTGACCCTCGGCGACCTATGGCGTGGCGGTACGGGTGATACCGGCACGCATTCGAGTGATTGCGGCCCACAGTAGCGGACGAAGCGCAGTCGACGACCGACCCAAAGCGGCCGTGACCGAACCGTTACCCCCGTCGAATTGCACTTCGGACCTCCGATGAGATATTCGGACAGTCGATTGACGGTGCCCGCCGGGCACGATCCGCGCGACCCGACCGGGGCCGAGCCTTTCCGGTGTCTGATTTGTCGGTGTGGAAACGAGGAGAGCGGTGACCGGAATCCCGGCCACCGCTATTTCCGA
The DNA here is from genome assembly GCF_021390395.1 of Saccharothrix sp. S26. GTDB lineage: Bacteria > Actinomycetota > Actinomycetes > Mycobacteriales > Pseudonocardiaceae > Actinosynnema. The sequence goes on along the minus strand of NZ_JAJUWT010000021.1, from coordinate 91,474 downwards.
AGACCTCGCGTAGACCGTGCCGAGACCGTTCCGAGAACGGGCGGTCCCGGCACGTGCGGCGTCAGCGGATGCCGAGACCGCGGTACAGCGCGCGGTTCACCTTCGGCACGACGATCCGCTCCTCGGCGCTGGCCGCCGCGGCCGCCGGGCCGGACAGCGTCGGCGAGCCCGCGACCCGCAGGCCGTCCTCGATCGCGCCGTCGATGTAGCCGTTCCAGCCGTTGGCGATGTCGGCGCCCGCGAACTTGACCCGGCCGTGCGGCGCCTGGAGCTTCTCGTGCAGCCGCAGCAGCTGGTTCGGCTGCCGGTACGCGCCCGCACCCAGCGAGAACGGGTCCACGTGCCAGTTGGTCGCGATGTAGTCGCGCATCTTGGCGCCCGGGATCACCTTCTGCACGGCCCGCTCCACCGCGGCGCCGTCAGTGGTGTCGAACGTGCTGTCGACGCTGAAGGCGACCACCGGCTGGCCGTCGTTGAAGCGGCCCATGAAGCACAGCGGGTAGCCCATGCCCTCCGGCGCCTCGGCGACGAACCGGTCCGTCGGGGTGGACAGGTCGATCCACAGCTTCTTCTCGTGCGGCACGCCGACACCGGTCGTCGTCGCCTCGCGGTGCGCGGCGGGCAGCGCCGGGCTGAACGAGATCGTGCGCCAGACGTTGACCGGCACGGCCACGATCACCTCGGGCGCGGTGAAGACCTCGCCCGCCTGCGTGGTGACCTTGACCTCGCGGGTGGTCTGCGTGATCGCCTTGACCGGGGTGTTGAGCTTGAGGACCGGCTTGGCCTCGGCGAGCATGGCGTTGAGGATCGACACCGTGCCCAGGGTCGGGCGGTAGGTGTTGACGCCGTGGAAGCCCTCGAACGTGCCGCCGGACAACGCCCACCACTGCTGGATCAGGGTCAGCGAACCGCGCTCGCTGGTCCCGCCGTACAGCGAGGTCCAGCTGGTCAGCAGGATCTCGTCCTCCAGCGGCAGGGCCATCTGGTCGAGCCGGTCCCGCAGCGAGAACACGTCGAACTGGGCGACCAGGTCCGGACGGGTCAGCGGCTTGAACGGCTCCGGGAAGATCTCGGTCGCCCGGTCGAAGAACCTGGTGAACAGCTCCTTCTGCCGGACGTACGCCACGGCCGGGTCGTACTCGCCGAACCCGCCGATGGTGGGCATGAACGCCCTGGTCGGCCCCGCGTCGGCCATGATCGGCAGCCGGTAGCGGTTGAGCTCGCGCCAGACGTGGGGCTGTAAGCGGTCGACCCACGTGCCGCCGCGCTCGATCTGGTGGCCCTGCCAGGTGTCGGTCCACGTGCGACCGCCGACCCGGTTGCGCGCCTCCAGCAGCAGGACCCGCTTGCCCTTCGCGCGCAGCTCACGCGTGGCCGTGACGCCGGCCATCCCGGCGCCCACGACGATGACGTCGAAGTGCCGCCGCAGCTCCGGGGCCTGGGCCTCGTCGGCGACGGCGACCGCCGTCGTCGCCGACGCCGCGGCCGCCGCACCGGTGATCGCGAGACCACCCGCGACACCGGCCTTGAGCACGCTGCGCCGCGGCAGCTCCCGATTCGGGGGTGGAGTGGGTTCCACGTCGTTGCTCACTGTCCCTTGTTTCCTTCCGGGAACTCGTTGCGGAAATAGCGGGTGATCGGTCGCCGGACTATGGACGCAGTGCTGCCACGCGTGCGATAGTTAGGCGTAATCGATCGGACACGGCGCGTTATGCGACCACGACCTCGCTGATGTGTCGAGCTATGTGCCGACGCTTTTTTGCGATGGGCGCGTGGCGATAGCTGAGCGACCATCGGCAACGTCGTTACTTTGTGTGACGACAAGGGGTGGTGACCCCGTTCAGCCGTCCTGCATTCGAGTGACTGCGGCCAGGCTAGCGCACGGAGCGCATTCGGCGACCGGCTCGACTCGGCCGTGATCGAACCGTTACCTAACCCATTCGGGTTACTTCGAACACCGATGGGTGCACGCGAGGAACCGTCGCGAATCGTTTTGTGAGCGACGTTCGGCGTTGGGCGCGGGCGGGACTTTTCGGATCAACGCCGAATAGCGGTCGACCCGGCGCCGTCCTTTTCGGAGGCGATTACGGGTCGACCGCTCGGGTGGAGCACACCGCCGCGGCGCGCACGGTGCGGTGCGCGCCGCGGCGGGGAGGGGTCAGGCGGAGGGCTTGCGGAACACCTCGACCATCGCGGCGTAGCTGGCGGGGCCGTGGCCCTCGGCGATCGCGCGCTTGCCCAACGCGGTGATGAGCGCGGGCCACTCGGTGTTGACGCCGAGCTCCCGGCTCTCGTCGAGCAGGTGGTCCATCGCGTCGACGTGCGTGTCGATGGTGGAGTCCTCGGCGGGCCAGTCGCCCGAGTCGATCTGCTCGGCGTAGGCCTCGATGAAGCCCAGCGTCATCACGGCGAGCGCCTTGGCCAGCGGCAGGTACTCGGTCGCCTTCACGCCCGCGGTGCCCAGCAGCGCGACACCGTGCAGGAAGCTGTTCTCGACGCCCCACATCATGGTGAGCAGCGAGACGTCGTGCAGCGAGGCGAGACCGTGGTCCTCACCGAGGTAGGTGGTCCCCGCGGGGGCGAGCACCTTCAGGGTCTCCGCGTGCTGGTCGAACGCCGACTTCGGGCCGCAGTACAGCATGATGGCCTCGTCGGTGGCGATGCCCGGCGGGATGGCCATGATCGCGCTGTCGATGTACGCGCCGACCTTGCCTTCCGCCCACTTCGCCATGCCGCGGGCCTGCGAGGAGCTGGCGCTGGTCATGTTGACCAGCGTGCGGCCCGCGAGCGAGCCCTCCACCGGGTCCAGCAGCTCGTGCACCGAGTCGTAGTCCGAGACGCAGATGACGACCAGCGGGCTGGCCTCGATCGCGTCCTTGACCGACGGCGCCAGGACCGCGCCCTTGCCGACGAGTTCGTCGGCCTTGTGCGCCGACCGGTTCCACACGGTGGTCGGGTGCCCGTTCCCGAGGAACGCGGCGGCCAATGCCTGACCCATCAGGCCCAGGCCGATCACGGTGACCGGCGCCTGAGCGGCATTGGGGTTGGACATCACATTCACTCCTGTTCAGTCCGCGTCGGTTCACACGACGCGGCTTGTTGTCGGCGTCCTGCAACGTTTTCATCGGCCCGGGCAACCGACCAGCGGCGAACCTGACCTTCTTCGAACGATTCCTGCCGTACACTCGCGACCATGGGTCCGGGTGTGGTGGCCATCGCTGTGATCAACGGCACCGACATGCAGGTCTGCGAGGTCTACGAGGCCGCCATCGCGAACGCGGTCTTCGGTGATCCGCAACCCGATCTCGCCGATCCCTGGTATGAATTGAAACTTTGCACGGTCACCGAGCAGGAGCCCGTGGCGCGCGGTTTCTCGGTGCGCGGCACCCACGGGCTCGACGACTTGGTCGTCGCCGACACCGTCATCGTCCCGTCGGTCCCGGACGAGGTGCTGCGGGGCGACGCCCCGGTGGCCCCGGAGTTCGTGGAGGCGCTGCGCGAGGCGGCCGCGGCCGGCGCGCGCATGGTGTCGTTGTGCAGCGGGGCGTTCGCCCTCGCCGAGGCGGGCCTGCTCGACGGCCGCAGGGCCACCACGCACTGGATGCACACCTCCGACCTCGCCAAGCGCTACCCGCGGGTGCAGGTCGAGGACGCGGTGCTCTACGTCGACGACGGTGACGTCCTCACCAGCGCGGGCATGACCGCGGGCCTGGACCTGTGCCTGCACCTGGTGCGCCGCGACCTCGGCGCGTACGTGGCGGGCCAGTTGGCCCGCCGGATGGTCGTGGCCGGCCACCGCCCCGGCGGGCAGGCGCAGTTCGTCGACCTGACCATGCCCGAGGACGACGACGACACGTTGGCGATGGCGATGGACTGGGCCGCGGGCAACCTCGACCAGCCGCTCACCGTGGACGCGATGGCCAAGCGGGCGGGCATGAGCCCCCGCACGTTCTTCCGCAAGTTCCAGGCGACCACCGGGCTCACCCCGTTGAAGTGGTTGCTCAACCAGCGCCTGTCCCGCGCCCAGAGCCTGCTGGAGACCACCGACCTGCCGATCGAACGGGTCAGCGAGGCCAGCGGTCTCGGCACGGCGACCAACCTCCGCAGGCACTTCACCGCGCACGTCGGCGTCACGCCCACCGACTACCGGCACTCGCTGGGCACGGGAGCCCGCGCCCGCAAGGCGACCGAGCGGGGCGCCGACCCGCTGACGCGATGGTCGGCGCCCGCGCCGCGTCAGGGCTTCGGGGGCGTGGGGAACGAGCTCTCCGCCGGCCAAGGGCCGTTGCCGGCATAGGCGTTGTCGATCACGTAACGCCAGCCGCCGTCCTCACTGCGCTGGAGCACGTCGACCGCGAGGCCGCTGAGCTTCTCCGGCTTGCCGTCGCGGGTGGTGTCCATCTCCCACTCCACCACCACCATGGCGATGTCGCCGTTGACCATCTGGTTGAGCACGGTCGCCTCGACGGTCGCGTTGCGGGTCTTGATGAAGTGCTCGACGTAGTCGCGGCGCGCCTGGCCCTGGACCGGCTTGCCGGGCTCCCACATGCCGATCGCGTGATCGACGTACAGGGCGTTGACCGCATCCACGTCGCCCGCGTTGAACGCGATGTTGAACATTTCCTGGTGCGTGTCGACGTCAGTGGCCAGGCGGTTTTTGTCGGAGGCCATGGTCAGCCCACTCCCGTTCTCTTTGTCGGATGTCCTCGGCGCGGTGTCGGGCAACGCCGAGTTGGACGCTACCGGCGGTCGGACACCGGTCGGCCGCAGTCGGGTAATCGCCGCCGAACCCCGCGGGGAGCTGCGGCGATTACCCGTTTGACACCAAGCCGAGATTCGGCTCGCGGTGCGGCCGTGCCTGTGATCACTTCCCCGGAGCGGGGAAGTAGCCCTTGCGGACGAAGAAGTCCACGTACCTGTTGAACAATGCCCGGTCGATCGGCGGGCAGGTGATCCCGCTGCCCGCCAACGCCTTCTCCGTGTCCGAGACGTCCATCGGCGGATAGGTCGGCCGCGCGCCCTCGGAGTTGAGCTCCTCGAAGGAGTCGAACAACGGGGTGACCGCGTTGTCGCGGTCGGCGGCGATCCTCGCCCGCCAGGCGTCCCAGTCGGTTTCGGGCAGGTCGTACCCGAACGCCCGCAAGTGCTCGACGAGGTCGCCGAACGACATGGACTGCTCGTTGAAGAGGTGGAACGTGCCGTTGACCGAGGACTCGCGCACGGCCAGCGCGGTGATGGCCCCGCTGACGTAGTCCACCGGGACGAGGTGGGTGCGCCCGGTCAACCGGTCCGGGACCGACCCGGCCTGCAACAGGCCCTTGAGGCTGAGCCAGACGAAGTCCTTGGTCTGGCACGCGCCGCTCTCGCGGTCACCGCTGACCACGTCGACCCGGTACACCGACACCGGGACGCCGCGGTCGCGGGCGATCCCGAGGATGCCCTCCGCCACCCACTTGCTCTGCAGGTAGCCGTTGCGCAGCAGGTGCGCGGGTCCGGTCGGGTCGGTGACGCCCACCGGCTCGTCGTCCGGCGAAGCGGCGAACACGCCCGTGGTCGACACGTAGTGCACCGGGACCGTGCGGTGGCGCGCGGCCAGCCGCAGCACCTCGACGGTGCCGGTCACGTTCGAGCGCTTGAGGTCGGTGTACGGGCGCACCCAGCTCACCGTGGCCCCGGCGTGGAAGACGGCGTCGACCCGGCGGGCGAGGTCGTCGAACACCCCCTCCCCCAGGCCGAGCCGGTGGGAGGTGAGGTCGCCGACGTGCACGACCACCCGGGCGGGGTCGATCTCGCCCGCCAGCTCGTACCACTCCAGGTTCTCCCGCAGCCTGCGCTCCGCGTCGGCCTGGTCGGCCCCGCGCACGAGGCAGTGCACGACCGCGTCGGTGCGGCGGACGAGGTCGCGCAGCAGGAACGCCCCGAGGAACCCGGTGGCGCCGGTCAGCAGGACCTCCCGGGGATCGGTGGCGACGGCGACCACGGTGTCGGCGGCGACCACGTCGTCGTCGAGCACCACCTCCCGCTCGAAGTCCACCCCCGTGCCGGCGTCGTCACCGCCGACCGTCGCGCCCGCGGTGGTGCGCAGGAACTCGGTGAGCGCGGCGGGCGTCGGGTGCTCGAAGACCAACGACGCGGGCAGCCGCACGCCGACGTGCGCGGCCAGCCTGTTGCGCAGCTCCACCGAGATCAGCGAGTCGAAGCCGAGGTCGGCGAAGAGCTGGTCGTCGCCGATCGCCGAGGCGTCGGCGTGGCCCAGGACCGAGGCGACCTCGGCGCGGACCAGCTCGCCCACGAGCTCCCGCTGCCGCTGCTCGGACTGCCCGGCCAGCCGCCGGGACAGCGGCTCGGCCTCGGCCGCGCCCCGCGTGGCCCGTCGGGACGTGACCCTGGCCAGCGCGGTGAACAGCAGCGGCACCGCGGTGGGTCGGGCGGCCATCGCCCGCACGTCCAGCGGCGTCACCACCGGCGCCGGGCGCCCGGCCCGCAGTGCGGCGTCGAACAGGGTGAGGCCGTCGTCGGCGTTGATCGGCAGCAGCCCGGTGCGGGCGATGCGCTTGAGGTCGGCCTCGGTGAGGTTGCCGCCCATGCCGCCCGAGTGCGACCACAGGCCCCACACCAGCGAGGTCGCCGCGAGCCCGGCGCCCGCCCGGTGCGCGGCCAGCGCGTCGAGGAAGGTGTTGGCGGCGGCGTAGGCGCCCTGGCCCGAACCGCCGATGACGCCGGCGACCGAGGAGAACAGCACGAAGGCCGACAGGTCCGCGTCCCGGGTCAGCTCGTGCAGGTTCCACGCGGCGTGCACCTTGGGCCGCAACACCCTGGCGACGTGGTCGGCGTCCAGGGAGGAGATCATGCCGTCGTCGAGGACGCCCGCCGTGTGCACGACACCGGTGAGCGGGTGCTCGGCGGGCACGGCGGCCAGCACGGAGGCGAGCGACTCGCGGTCGGCGGCGTCGCAGGCGGTGATCGTCACCCGCGCGCCGAGCGTGGCCAGCTCGTCGGCCAGCTCGCTCGCGCCCGGTGCGGCCGGGCCGCTGCGGCTGATCAGCAGCAGGTCGGTGACGCCGTGCGCGCGGACGAGGTGCCGGGCGAACAACGCGCCCAGCGCGCCGGTGCCACCGGTGATCAGGACCGTGCCGCCCGGTCGCCACGGTGACGCGGCACGTCCCGGTGCGAGGCGGGCCAGCCTCGGCACGGCCACCGAGCCGGCGCGCACGGCCAGTTGCGCCTCCCCCGTGGCGATCGCGGCGGGCAACGCGGACAGCGACGCCGGGTCGTCGTCGATGTCGATCAGCCGGAACCGGCCGGGCATCTCCGACTGGGCCGAGCGCAGCAGGCCCCAGACCCCGGCCGCGGCCAGGTCGGTCGGCGCGTCGTCGGCGTCGACGGCCTGCCGGGTCAGCAGCACCAGCGGCACGTCCGCGGAGCGCTCGTCGTCGTTCCAGGCGCGCACCAGGTCCAACGCCCGCACGACGGCGGCCTGCGCCCGGTCGGCGACCGTGCCCTCCGCGTCGTCCGACGCGGCCGACAGCATCGGCGCGACCAGGCCGGTGAACGTCCCGGCGGCCGACAGCGCCTCGTCCAGCCCGGAGAACCGCTGCGGCCACGGCAGGGTGCCGCCGCCGGCGTCCACCACGGCCAGGCCGGCCGGGCCGGGCAGCCCCGCCGGGATGACCGGCGTCCACGCCACGCGGAACAGCGCGTCGCCCGGGCGGGCCAGCGCGGTGCCGACCTCGTCCTCGCTCGCGGGCCGGGTGACCACGCCCGCCGCGTGTGCCAGCGGTGCGCCCGACGCGTCGGCCAGCAGCACCGACACCGCGCCGTCCTCGGCCGGGGTGATCCGGACCCGGGCGGCGGTGGCGCCCACCGCGTGCACGGTCACCCCGCGCCACTCCACGACGAGGCCGGGGTGCCCGGTGAGCAGCGCGGCGGGGTGCAGCGCGGCGTCGAGCAGCGCGGGGTGCACGCCGAACCCGTCCGCCTTGGCGTCGACGGGCAGCCGCACCTCCGCGAACAGCTCGCCGTCCCGCCGCCACGCGGCCACCAGGCCGGAGAACGTCGGGCCGAGCGCGAACCCGGCGTCGGCGCGGTGGCGCAGCAACAGGTCCACGTCCAGCGGCTCGGCGCCGGACGGCGGCCACTCGATCAGGTCCTCGGCGGCGGTCAAGCGGGGGCTGAGCACGCCCCGGGCCGCCAGTGTCCACACGGGACGGTCCTCGTCCGCGCCGGTGTGCACGCTGATCCGGCGTCTGCCGGCGTCGTCCGGCGCCTCCACGGTGAGCTGCACGCGCAGCCTGGCCCGCTCCGGCAGCACCACCTGCTCGCCGACCACCAGCTCGTCGACGTGCGGGCAGCCGACCTCGTCGCCGGCCCGCACCGCCATCTCCAGCAGCACCGAGGACGGCACGACGCGGCCGCCGAACAGGCGGTGCTCGCCCAGCCACGGCGCGACGGACGTCGACAGCGCGCCGGAGAGCAGCACCTCGTCGCGACCGGCGACCTCGACCGGGGCCTCCAGCAGCGGGTGGTCCGACACCGGTCCGCCCTGGCCGTCGCCGCGCATCGCGGCCGGTTCCAGCCAGTAGCGCCTGCGCTGGAAGGCGTAGCTCGGCAGCGGGCCCGCCGTCGCGCCGGACGGCGCCAGGTAGCCGGCCCAGTCGACCTCGGCCCCCGCCGCCCACAGCCGGCCCACCGCGTCGAGGAGCTCCACGGGCTCGGCGTCGCCGGTCCGGACGCCCGCGACCGCCGTGACCGCGGCCCGGCCGTCGAGGCCGTCGCCGACCAACGCGGTCAGCACGGCACCGGGGCCGACCTCCAGCGTCGCGGTGACGCCCTGGTCGGCCAGGCGGTGCACGGCGTCGAGGAAGCGCACCGGCCGGCGCACCTGGTCGATCCAGTACTCGGGGGTGCACAGCACGTCCGCGCCCGCGATCTCGCCGGTGACCGTGGAGATGATCGGCACGGTCGGCGCGGCGAAGGTGACCGCGCGGACGACCTCGCCGAACTCGGCCAGCATCGGCTCCATCCGCGGGGAGTGGAAGGCGTGGCTGACGACGAGCCGCTTGGTCGAGCGGCCCCAGGACGCCACGGTGGCCGCGATCGCGGTGACCACGTCCTCGTCACCGGAGACCACCACGGCCGACGGCCCGTTGACCGCGGCGAGGTCGGCGCTGCTCTCGTGACCCGCCAGCAGCGGCGCGACCTCCTCCGGGGTGGCCCGCAGCGCCACCATGGCGCCGCCGGACGGCAACCGCTGCATCAACCGGCCCCGCGCGGCGACCACGGCGGCGGCGTCGTCCAGCGACAGCACCCCGGCCAGGTGCGCGGCGGCCAGCTCGCCGACCGAGTGGCCGACCAGCACGTCCGGCCGCACCCCCCACGACCGCACGAGCCGCGCGGTGGCGACCTCGAAGGCGAACAGCGCCGGCTGGGCGTACCCGGTCTCGTCGAGCCGGTCGCCGTCGGCGATCACCTGCCGCAGCGGGCGGTCCAGGTGCGGGTCGACGGCGGCGCACACCGCGTCGAACGCCTCGGCGAACACCGGGAACGCCTCCCGCAGCCGCAGGCCCATGCCGACGCGCTGCGAACCCTGGCCGGTGAACAGCAGGCCGAGCCCGCCCCGGCCGGCGGCCAGGACCGGCACCGCGCCGTCGTCCTCGGCCAGCGCGCGCAGGCCGGTCAGCAGTGCTTCCCGGTCGGCGCCCACCACGACCGCGCGGTGGTCCAGCGCGGCCCGGGTCGTGGCCAGCGACTGGGCGATCCGCTCGGCCGACAGCTCCGGGTTCCGCTCGGCGAACGACAGCAGCCGTCCCGCCTGGGCCCTGGTGGCGCTCGGCGTCTTCGCCGACAGCGGCCACGCCACCACCGGCAGCGGCGTCTCCGGCGCGGCCTCCGCACCGCCGTCCGGCGCCTGTTCCAGGATCACGTGCGCGTTGGTGCCGCTGACGCCGAAGGACGACACACCCGCCCGGCGCGGCCGGCCCGTCTCCGGCCACGGCCGCTGCTCGGTGAGCAGCTCGACGCCGCCGCGGTCCCAGTCGACCAGCGGGGTGGGCTGGTCCACGTGCAACGTCCTGGGCAGCACGCCGTGCCGGATCGCCTGCACCATCTTGATGACGCCGCCGATGCCGGACGCCGCCACCGCGTGGCCGATGTTGGACTTCAGCGAACCCAGCCACAGCGGCCGTTCCGCGTCGTGCGCGGCGCCGTAGGTGGCCAGCAGCGCCTGCGCCTCGATCGGGTCGCCCAGCCTGGTCCCGGTGCCGTGCGCCTCCACGGCGTCGACGTCGGCCGGGTTCAGCCGCGCCTGCGCCAGCGCCCGGCGGATGACCCGCTCCTGCGACGGCCCGTTGGGGGCGGCGAGGCCGTTGGACGCGCCGTCCTGGTTGACCGCGGAGCCGCGCAGCACCGCCAGCACGCGGTGCCCGTTGCGCTGGGCGTCGGACAGCCGTTCCAGCAGGACCAGGCCGACGCCCTCGGACCAGATGGTGCCGTCGGCCGCCGCGGCGAAGGACTTGCACCGGCCGTCGGCGGCGAGGCCCCGCTGGCGGGAGAAGTCCACGAACCCGCCGGGGGTCGCGTTGATCGTCACGCCGCCCGCCAGCGCCAGGCTCGACTCGCCGGAGCGCACGGACTGCGCGGCGATGTGCAGCGCGACCAGCGACGACGAGCACGCGGTGTCGACGGTGACCGCCGGGCCCTCGAACCCGAACGAGTAGGCGACCCGGCCGGACACCACGCTGGTGAGCTTGCCGGTGAGCAGGTAGCCCTCGAACTCGCTCGGCCCGTGCAGGCCCAGGTAGGTCTGCTCGCCCGCGCCGACGAACACGCCGATGTCGACGCCCTTGAGCGCGGTCGGGTCGATGCCCGCGGCCTCGAAGGTCTCCCACGCGGTCTCCAGCACGACCCGCTGCTGCGGGTCCATCGACACCGCCTCGCGCGGGGAGATGCCGAAGAACTCCGCGTCGAACTCGGTGGCGCCGTCGAGGAACCCGCCCCCGCGGGTGTAGGTCGTGCCCGGGGTCTCGGGGTCCTCGTCGAACAACCGCTCCAGGTCCCAGCCCCGGTCGGTCGGGAAGTCCCGGATCGCGTCCTGGCCGTCGAGCACGAGCTGCCACAGGTCGTCGGCCGAGGCGACCCCGCCGGGGTAGCGGCAGGCCATGCCCACGATCGCCACCGGCTCCTGCCGCCCCGACTCCAGCTCGGTGATGCGCTGGCGCGCCTTGTGCAAGTCGGCCGTGACCCATTTCAGGTACTCGGCGAGCTTCTTCTCATCCGCCATGGTCTTCTCTCAGACTCCCGTCAGGACGTCTCAGTTGTCGGCTCGGCCGAGTTGGTTGTCGATGAACGCCAGCAGCTCCGCGGTGGAGGCCTCCTCGATGGCCGGGTCCGTCGCGTCGGCGACGCCCGAGCTGTTCCAGGTCTCCATCCAGCGGGAGAGGATCGTCTGCAGGCGGACGGTGATCGTGTCCCGGCTGTCGTCGTCCTCGCCGATGGCGGACAGCACGTCCTCGAGCTTGTCCAGCTCCGCGAGCACCGGCGACGCGATCGGGGCCGCGCCGTCCGGGGCGATCTCGCCGAGCAGGAACGCGGTCAGCGCGGCGGGCGTCGGGTAGTCGAACACGATCGTGGCGGTCAGCCGCACGCCCACCGCCGCGCTGAGCCGGTTGCGCAGCTCGACCGCGGTCAGCGAGTCGAAGCCCAGCTCCTGGAACGGCCGCTCGGGGTCGACGGCGTCCGCTTCGCGCAGGCCGAGCACCACCGCCACCTGGGTGCGGACCAGGTGCAGGACGGTCGGCTCGTGCTGGTCGGCGGGCAGCTCGGCCAGCCGTTCGACCAGCGGCACCCCGTCGTCCTCCCCCGCCCGCGCGGTCCGCCCGGTGAGCGGCGCCAGGCCGCGCAGCAGCGGGTTGACGTCGCCGCCGGCACGCAGGGCGTCGAGGTCGAGCGGGGTCGCGGTCAGCGCGGCGTCGGGCAGCCCGAGCGCGGCGTCGAGCACGGCCAGCCCGTGGGCCACCTCGACCGGGGCGAACCCGTCGCGGCGCAACCGGGTCAGGTCGGCCTCGGTCACGCCGGAGCTGATGCCGCCCTCGGCCTGCCACAGGCCCCAGCCCAGCGCGGTCGCCCGCAGGCCGCGCGACGCCCGGTGCCGGGCCAGGCCGTCCAGGAACGCGTTGGCCGCGGCGTAGTTGGCCTGCCCGGGACCGCCGAACACGCCGAGCAGCGCGGAGAAGAGCACGAACGCCGACAGCTCCACGCCCTCGGTGAGCTCGTGCAGGTGCCACGCGCCGTCCACTTTGGACCGCAGCACGCGGGCCAGCTGCGCCGGCTCCAGCTCGGTCACCGGGTTGCCGTCGAGCACCCCGGCCGCGTGCACCACGGCGCTCAGCGGGTGCTCGGCCGGGATGCCGGCCAGCAGCGCGGCCAGCGCGTCCCGGTCGGCGACGTCGCACGCGGCGATCTCCACGGACGCGCCGTGTTCGGTCAGCGCCTCCCGCAGCTCCTCCGCGCCCGCGGCGTCCGCGCCGGACCGGCTGACCAGCAGCAGGCGCCGCACGCCGTGCTCGGTCACGAGGTGACGGGCGACCTGCGCGCCCAACGCCCCGGTGCCGCCGGTGATCAGGACCGTGCCCGAGGTGGGCCAACCGCCCTGGCCGCCGTCCGCGGCGGGTCCGCCGACCCGGCCCAGGCGCGGCGCCAGCACCTCGCCGCCGCGCACGGCGACGGCGGGCTCGTCGCCGTCGAGCAGCGCGGCCACCAGCGCCAGGTCGACGGTGTCGGTGTCGGCGTCCACCAGGACGATCCGACCCGGGTTCTCCTGCTGCGCCGAGCGGACCAGGCCCCACAGCGCGGCGGTGGCCGGGTCGCAGGCGTCGGCCTCGGCGGCGACCACCGCGTCCCTGGTGAGCACCACCAGGCGGGTCTGGGCCAACCGCTCGTCGGCCAGCCACGTGCGCAGCGACGCCAGCACGTCCGACGTGACGGCGTGGGTCCGCGCCGCGAGGTCGTCGCCCTCGGCGGCGACGCTCAGCAGCAGCACGTCGGCCGGCACCCCGGACTCGGCGACGGCGGCGATGTCGTCGAACACCGGCAGGTCGGTCCGAGCGCCGCCGACGGCGGCCCACGTGACCGGCGGCGTGCCCGGTGTCAGCGCCAGTGCGGTCCACTCCAGGCGGTGCAGGGACCGCGTCGGGCCGGGGCCGCCGACCAGGTCGGCGGGCGTCCGGTCGCGCCAGGTCACCGAGTCCACCTCGGCGACCGGGTTGCCGTCGGCGTCGGTCAGCAGCACCGACGCGCTGTTCTCGCCCGTCGACGTGACGTGCGCCCGCACGACCGCGACGCCGGTGGCGCGCAGCCGCACCCCCTGCCACGCCGTGGCCAGGTGGCCGCGGGTGACGCCCGCGAGCGCCAAGGCCTCCTGCAACAACGTCGGGTGCAGGCCGAACCCGCTCGCGTCCCGGGCTCGCTCGTCGGCGAGCCGCACCTCGACCCCGGTCGCGGCGTCACCGCGTCGGGCGGCGCCCGCCGCGGTCTCGTCCGCGAGCACACCGGTGGCCACCCGGACCCACTCGTCCTCGGTCACCTTGGCGTGCACGGACACCGCGCGCCTGCCGCTGTCGTCCGCCTCGCCGACGCGGGCCTGCACCGACGCGAAGCCCGACTCCGGCACGGCGGGCACGGCCGAGACCGTCAGCTCGGCCACGACCGGGCAGCCGACCTCGCGGCCCGCCCAGGCAGCCGCCTCCACGAGCGCCGACGCGGGCAGCACCACGGCGTCGGACACGGTGTGCTCGGCCAACCACGGGTGCGTGGCCACCGACACCTCACCGGCGAACAACACCTCGTCGGTGTCGGCCAACCGCACGGCTCCGCCCAGCAGCGGGTGGTCGCCCGGCTTCGGGCCGAACGCCACCGGCAGGCCGGGCGACTCCAGCCAGTACCGCTCCCGCTGGAACGGGTACGTGGGCAGGTCGACCACCTTCGCCCCGGTGCCGGCGAAGAACGCCTCCCAGTCCACCCGCACGCCCCTGGTGTGCAGCAGGCCCAGCGCCCCGACCAGGGTCCGCGGCTCGTCGTGGCCGTTGCGCATGGCCGGGATCGGCACCGCGCGCTCCACGCAGGCCGCCGCCATCGCGGCCAGCACGCCGTCGGGCCCCAGCTCCAGCAGGGTGCTGACGCCCTCGGCCTCCAGCTTGCGCACGCCGTCGACGAACCGCACGGGCAGGCGCACGTGGTCGACCCAGTAGTCCGCGGTGGTCCACCGGTCGCCGGTCTCGACCTCGCCGGTCACCGTCGACACGATCCGGATGGTCGGGCGGTGGAACGTCAACTGCTCGGCGACCGCCCGGAACTCTTCGAGCATCGGCTCCATCCGGGGCGAGTGCGACGCCACGCTGACGGCCAGCCGCCGGGTCTTGCGGCCGCGTTCCTGCCAGAGCGCGGCGACCTCCTCCGCGGCGTCGGTGTCGCCGGAGACGACGACCGACTGCGGGCCGTTGATCGTGCCGATGACCACCCGGCCGGACGCCGGCAGCGTCTCGGCGACCTCCTCCTCCGTCGCCTGGATCGCGATCATCGCGCCGCCCTCGGGCAGGTCGCGCATGAGGCGACCGCGGGCGGTGACCAGCGTGGCCGCATCCGGCAGGGACAGCACCCCGGCGACGTGCGCGGCGATCAGCTCGCCGGTGGAGTGGCCGATCAGGTAGTCCGGGTGCACGCCCCACGCCGCGAGCTGGCGGAACAGCGCGACGCCCACGGCGAACAGCGCCGGCAGCAGGTAGTCGATCTTGTCCAGCTCGTCGCCGGTGTCGATGACCTCGCGCAGCGGACGGCGCAGGCCCTTGTCCAGCTCGTCGCACACCTCGTGGAAGGTGTCCCGGAACACCGGGAACACGTCGCACAGCTGCTTGGCCATGCCCACGCGCTGCGCGCCGCCGCCGGTGAACATGAACGCGGTCAGGCCCTCGGCGCGGACCCCGCGCACGGCTTCGGGGCCGTCGGCGGCCAGCTCGGACAGGCCGCGCAGCAGCTCGTCGCGGTCGGCGGCCACGACCACGCCGCGGTGCGCGAGCGCGGACCGCGTGGTGGCCAGGGACAGGGCGACGTCGAGCGGCTCGACGTCACCCTCGGCCAGCAGCTCGCCGATCCGGGCCGCGTGGGCCCGCAGGCCCGCGACCGAGCTGCCCGAGAGCAGCCACGGCAGCACCGGCGGCTCGATGGTGGCGGGCGGCCTGGTCTCGGCCGGCGCCGGTGGCGCCTGCTCGATGATCACGTGCGCGTTGGTGCCGCTGATGCCGAACGACGACACCGCCGCGCGGCGCGGCTCGCCGCCCCGGTCCCACTCGCGCTGCTCGGTCAGCAGCGCCAACGCGCCCGACGACCAGTCCACGTGCGGGGACGGCGTGTCGACGTGCAGCGTGCGCGGCAGCGTGGCGTGCCGGATGGCCTCGACCATCTTGATCACGCCGCCGACCCCGGCCGCCGCCTGCGAGTGGCCGATGTTGGACTTCAGCGAGCCCAGCCACAGCGGCCGGTCCGGGTCGTGCGCGGCGCCGTAGGTGGCCAGCAGCGCCTGCGCCTCGATCGGGTCGCCCAGCGGGGTTCCGGTGCCGTGCGCCTCGACGACGTCGACGTCGGCGGGGCTCAGGCCCGCGTTCGCCAGCGCCTGCCGGATCACGCGCTCCTGCGACGGCCCGTTGGGCGCGGTGAGGCCGTTGGACGCGCCGTCCTGGTTGATCGCCGAACCGCGCAGCACCGCGAGCACCCGGTGCCCGTTGCGCTCGGCGTCGGACAACCGCTCCAGCAGCAGCAGGCCCACGCCCTCGCTCCACACCGTGCCGTCGGCGTCGGCGGAGAACGACTTGCACCGGCCCGACGGCGACAGCCCGCGCTGCCTGCTGAACTCGATGAACGAGCCGGGCCCGGCCATCACCGTGACACCGCCCGCCAGCACCAGGTCCGACTCGCCCGACCGCAGCGCCTGCCCGGCCAGGTGCAGGGCCACCAGCGAGGACGAGCACGCCGTGTCGACGGTGACCGCGGGACCTTCGAGCCCGTAGGTGTAGGCCAGGCGACCGGAGATCACGCTGGAGGTGTTGCCCACCAACAGGAATCCCTCGAACTCCGGTGGCACGGACGACAGGTGCGCGGCGTAGTCGTCGTACATCGCGCCGACGAACACGCCGGTGTTGCTGCCGCGCAGGGTCGCCGGGTCGATCGCGGCGCTCTCGAAGGCGTTCCAGGCCGTCTCCAGCAGCAACCGCTGCTGGGGGTCGGTCGCGGTGGCCTCGCGCGGGGAGATGCCGAAGAAGTCCCGGTCGAACAGGTCGGCGTCGTGCAGGAAGCCGCCCTCCTTGATGTAGGAGGTGCCGATCGTCTCCGGGTCCGGGTCGTAGAGCCGCTCGAGGTCCCAGCCCCGGTTGGTCGGGAACCCGCTGATGGCGTCGGAGCCCTCGGTGACCAGCCGCCACAGGTCCTCCGGCGAGCGGACACCGCCCGGGTAGTGGCAGGCCATGCCGATGATCGCGATCGGCTCGTCGCTGGCGACGGTGGCCCTGACCTCCGCGGCGGCCGCGTCCGCGCCGCCCAACTGGCCCAGCAGGTACGTGCTCAGCGCCTGCGGGCTCGGGTGGTCGAACACGACGGTGGACGGCAGCCGCACCCCCGTCGCGGCGCTGAGCTGGTTGCGCAGCTCCACGGAGGTCAGCGAGTCGAAGCCCTGGTCCTTGAACGCCCGGGACGGCTCGACCGCCGCGCCCGAGGTGTGGCCCAGCGCCAACGCGGCCGTGTTCCGCACCAGCTCCAGCACGGCGGGCGCCCGCTCGGCCTCGGGCAGCGCGGCGATCCGCGCGGCCCAGCCGTCCGGGGTCGCCCGGCGTTCCACCCGCTTGGGCCGGACCAGGCCGTGCCACAGGCGCGGGCGCTCGCCGCCCGCCGCCAGGTCCAGCGCGGCGGGCACGAGCAGCGGGTCGGCCGAGCGGAGTGCCTCGTCGAACATCGCCAGACCCTGCGCGGGCGTCAGCGGCAGCACGCCGGAGCGGACCCAGCGCTGGACGTCCGCGTCGGACAGGGTCGCGCCCATGCCCTCGGCCTCGGCGCCCCACAGGCCCCAGGCCAGCGAGGTCGCGGCCAGCCCGGCGGCGGCCCGGTGCGCGGCCAGCGCGTCGAGGTAGGTGTTCGCGGCGGCGTAGTTGCCCTGCCCGGCCATGCCCACGATCCCGGAGACCGACGAGAACAGCACGAACGCGGCCAGGTCGTCCTCGGCGGTCAGGGTGTGCAGGTTCCACGCGCCGTCGACCTTGGGCCGCAGCACGGTCGCGACCTGCTCGGCGGTCAGCGCCGTGATCGTCGCGTCGTCCAGGACGCCCGCGGTGTGCACCGCGGCGGTGAGCGGGTGCTCGGCCGGGACCAGGGCCAGCGCGGCGGCCAGCGAGTCCAGGTCGGCGACGTCGGCCGCGGCGACCCGGACCCGCGCGCCCGACGCGGTCAGGTCGTCGACCAGCTCGGCGCAGCCGGGGCTGTCCTCGCCGCGCCGGCTGACCAGCAGCAGGTGCCGCACGCCGTGCTCGGCGACCAGGTGCCGGGCCACCAGGGCGCCCAGGCCGCCGGTGCCACCGGTGATCACGACGGTGCCGTCGGGGTCGATCGACCGTGCCGCGGACTCGCCCGCGGCACGGGCCAGGCGGGCGGCGTGCAGCCTGCCCGCGCGGATGGCGACCTGCGGTTCCCCGCTCGCCGCGGCGGCCAGGACGAGGGCGTCGTCCGAGCCGTCCGTGTCGACCAGCACCAGGCGGCCGGGGTGCTCGGCCTGCGCCGCGCGGACCAGGCCCCACAGGGGTGCGTGCGCCAGGTCGTCGACCCGGTCGCCGGGCAGGGCGGCGACCGCGCCGCCGGTCACCAGGACCAGCGTGGCGTCGGCGAACCGCTGGTCGGTCAGCCACTCCTGCACCAGCGCGAGGGCCGACGCGGTGGCCTCGTGCGCGTCGGCGGGCGAGTCGCCGCCGGCGGTCAGCGCGGCGACCACGACGTCGGCGCGTTCGGTGTCGGCCAGGGTGGCGGCCAGGTCGGCCCGGGTCAGCGACCCGGCGCCGGGGGTGGCGATCGCGGGCCACGTGACGCCGAACAGCGAGCTGCCCCTGCCCGCCTTGCCGATGACGGCGCGGGAGACCGCGCGCAGGGTCAGCGACTCGACGGTGACGACGGGTGCGCCGGTGGTGTCGGTCAGCTCCAGCCGGACCGCGTCCCGCCCGACCGGCGAGATCCGCACCCGGGCGGCGGCGGCACCGCGGGTGTGCAGGGTGACGCCCTCCCAGGCGAACGGGAGCCGGATCTCGTCGCGGCCGCGTGCCGCGTCGGGCAGCAGCGGGTGCAGCGCCGCGTCGAACAGCGCGGGGTGCAGCCCGAACCGGTCGTCGTGGTCGGCGCCCGGCAGCGCGACCTCGGCCAGCAGGTCCGATCCGGCCCGCCACACCGACCGCAGGCCCTGGAACACCGGGCCGTAGTCGTAGCCGAGCCCGGCCAGCGCCGAGTAGGCGTCGTCCACCGGCTCGGCCACCGCGCCCGCGGGCGGCCACGGCTTCACCGCCGCGGCGGGGCGTTCCCCGGCGGAACCCAGCAGGCCCGCGGTGTGCTCGGTCCAGCCGGCGGCCGGGTCGTCGCCGATCGGTCGCGAGTGGACGGTGAACCGGCGCGCGCCGGTGTCGTCCGCGGCGGCCACCCTGACCTGCACCCGCACCGGCTCGCCCTCGGGCAGCGGCAGCGGTGCCTCCAGCGTCAGCTCCGCGACCCGCTCGGCGCCGGTGTGCTCGCAGGCGGCGAACGCCAGCTCCAGGAAGGCGGTCGCGGGCAGCAGGGCCACGCCCTCGATGACGTGGTCGGCCAGCCACGGGTGCGTCCTGGTGGACAGCACGCCGGTCAGCACCGCGCTGCCGTCCTCGGCCACGTCGACCACGCCGCCGAGCAGCGGGTGCCCGGCCGGTTCGAGGCCGAGGCCGCGCGCGTCGGGGCGCGAGCCCGCGGCCAGCCAGAAGTGCTCGCGCTGGAACGCGTAGGTCGGCAGGTCGGCGGGGACGGCGTCCGGGAAGAACGGGGTGAGGTCGACTTCGGGACCGGCCGCGTGCACGCCCGCGAGGCCCGCGACGAAGGTGTCGACCTCCGGCTTGCCCGCGCGGGCCAGCGGCACGGCGGTCGCGGTGACGTCGGCCGCCTCGACGGTCTCCCGCGCCTGCGCGGTCAGCACCGCGTCCGGGCCGATCTCGACCAGCACGGTCGCGCCCAGGCCGGTCGCGGTCAGCACGGCGTCGTGGAACCGCACCGCCGAGCGGATCTGGTCGACCCAGTATTCGGCGGTCGTGATCCGCTCCGGGGCGACGACCGCGCCGGTGACCGTCGAGATGACCGGGATGGTGGGCGCGTGGAAGGTCAGGCCCTCGGCGACCGCGCGGAACTCGTCGAGGATCCCGTCCATGTGCGGCGAGTGGAACGCGTGGCTCACCCGCAGCGCGCGCACCCGGTGGCCGTTGTCCTTCCACTGCTGGGCGACGCGGTGCGCGACCTCCGCGTCACCCGCGATCACCACCGCCCGCGGGCCGTTCACCGCGGCGATGTCCACCAGCCCGGCGTGCTCGGCGATGGAGGCGGCGACGGCGTCGGGCTCGGCCTCGATGGCGATCATCGCGCCGTCGGACCGGGCGGCCTGCATCAGCCTGCCCCGGGCGGCGACCAGCGTCGCGGCGTCCTCGGCGGACAGCACGCCGGCCACGTGCGCCGCGGCCAGCTCGCCGATCGAGTGCCCGGCCACGAGGTCCGGCGTCACGCCGTAACGCGCGGCCAGCCGGCTCAGCGCCACCTCGATCGCGAACAGCGCGGGCTGGGTGTAGCGGGTCTGGTCCAGCTCGTCGCCGCTCTCGACGACCTCGCGCAGGGGTCGGTCCAGGTGCGGGTCGAGGTGTGCGGCGATCTCGTCGAACGACTCGGCGAACACCGGGAACGCGGCACGCAGCTCCTGGCCCATGCCGAGCCGCTGCGCGCCCTGCCCGGTGAACATCAGCAGGGTCTTGCCGCTCGACGCCGTGCCGCGCACCACGGTGGGCCAGGCGTCACCCGCGGCGAGGGCGGCCAGGCCGTCCAGCCGGTCCTGCGCGGTCGAGCCGAGCACCACCGCGCGGTGGGCGAACGGGGTGCGGGTCGTCGCCAGCGCGAGGCCGACGTCGGCCGGGTGCGCGTCCGGGCGGGCGAGCACGAACTCGCGCAGCCGCGCGGCCTGGGCCCGCAGGCCGTCGCCGGTCGGCGCGGACAGCACCCAGGGCGCGCGCGTCGCGTCACCGCCGCCGGGCCGGTTCACTTGTGGTTGCGGTTGCGGCTCCACCTCGATGATGGTGTGGGCGTTGGTGCCGCTGATCCCGAACGACGACACCGCCGCGCGCCGCGGCTGCCCGGTCCGCGGCCAGTCCCGGTTCGCGGTCACCAGCGACACCGCGCCCGACGCCCAGTCCACGTGCGGGGTCGGCTCGTCCACGTGCAGGGTGGCCGGGACGAGGCCGTGGCGCATCGCCTGGATCATCTTGATCACGCCGCCGACGCCGGCCGCGGCCTGGGCGTGGCCGATGTTGGACTTGAGCGACCCGAGCAGCGCGGGCTCCCGGTCGCCCCGGTCCGCGCCGTAGGTCGCCAGCAGCGCCGCCGCCTCGATCGGGTCGCCCAGGCTCGTGCCGGTGCCGTGCGCCTCGACCACGTCGACGTCGGCGCTCGTGAGGCCGGCGTCGGCGAGGGCCTGGCGGATCACCCTCCGCTGCGCCAGGCCGCTCGGCGCGGTCAGGCCGTTGGACGCGCCGTCGGAGTTGACCGCCGAACCGCGCACCACGGCCAGCACCTGGTGGCCGTTGCGGCGGGCGTCGGACAGCCGCTCGACCACGAGCAGGCCCACGCCCTCGGCCCACGCGGTGCCGTCGGCGCCGGCGGCGAAGGACTTGCAGCGGCCGTCGGGCGCCAGGCCCTGCTGCCGGGAGAACTCCAGGAACATGCCCGGCGTCGACATCACCGCCACACCGCCCGCGATCGCCAGCGACGTCTCGCCCCGGCGCAGCGACTGCACGGCCAGGTGCAGCGCCACCAGCGACGACGAGCACGCGGTGTCCACCGTGATGGCGGGGCCGAGCAGGCCGAGCTGGTAGGCGATGCGGCCGGACATGACGCTGGGGGTGCCGCCGGTGAGCAGGTGCCCCTCGACGTTGGCGGGCGCGTCGTGCATCCGGGGGCCGTAGTCGAACGTGGTGGCGCCGATGAACACGCCGGTGCGGGAGCCGCGCAGGTCGCGCGGGACCAGGCCGGCCCGCTCCAGCGCCTCCCACGTGGTCTCCAGCAGCAGCCGCTGCTGCGGGTCCATCGCCTGCGCCTCGCGCGGCGAGATGCCGAAGAACCCGGCGTCGAAGCGGCCGGCGTCGTGCAGGAAGCCGCCCTCGCGCACCGAGCTCTTGCCGGACGCGTCGGGGTCGGGGTCGACCAGGTCGTCGGGCCAGCCTCGGTCGGTGGGGAAACCGGAGATCGCGTCGCCGTTGCCGACGACCAGGTTCCACAGGTCCTCGGGCGAGGAGATGCCGCCGGGGTAGCGGCACGCCATCCCGACGATCGCGATCGGCTCGTCGTCCGACCCGGCGGCGGCGACCTCGTCCACCTCGTCGTCACCGCCACCGAGCCGGGTGTCGAGGTAGGCGGCCAGCGCGGCCGGCGTGGGGTGGTCGTACAGGGCGCTCGACGGCAGGCTCAGCCCGGTGGCCTCCGCGAGGGCGTCACCGAGTTCCACGGTCATCAGCGAGGTGAAGCCCAGGTCGCGGAACGGCAGGTCGACCTCGACGGCCTTGCCGGGCGCCAAGCCCAGGACGGCGGCGACGTGCGCGGTCACCAGGTCGGCGGCGCGGGCGGACCGGCCGGCGACCGGACGGGGCGCCGCGGGCGCGGGGCTGACGCGCGTGGGGGCGGGCGCGTTGTCGACCGGGCCTTCGGTGACCCAGTAGCGCTCCCGCTGGAAGGCGTAGGTGGGCAGGTCGACCCGACGTGCCCCCGTGCCGGCGAACACCGCGGCCCAGTCCAGCTCGACGCCGGACACGACGAGCCTGGCCACCGCGGTCATGGCGGTGCGGGCCTCCGGCCGGTCCTTGCGCAGCACGGACTCCGCCCGCACCGCCGACCGGTCGACGACGCTCTCGGCGACCATGGCCGAGCACACGCCGTCCGGGCCGAACTCGACGACCGTGCGCACGCCCTGCGCCTCCAGGACGCGCGCGGCGTCGGCGAAGCGGACGGTCGCGCGGACCTGCCGCACCCAGTACTCCGGGGACGCCAGCAGCTCGGCGGTGGCGACCTGGCCGGTCACCGTGGAGACCAGCGTGATCCGCGGCGGGTGGAACTCCAGGCCGGACACGACCTCGTGGAAGGCGTCGAGCATCCCGTCCATGCGGTGGGAGTGGAACGCGTGGCTCACCGAGAGCCGCTTGGTCTTGTGCCCGGCCTCGCGCAGCCGCGCGGCGGCCTGGAGCACGGCGTCCTCGTCACCGGAGAGCACGACCGCTTGCGGGCCGTTGACGGCGGCGATCGCGACGGTGTCGGACAGGTGCTCGGCGACCTGGTCCTCCGTCGCGCCGACGGCCACCATCGCGCCGCCCTCGGGCAGCGCCTGCATGAGGCGTCCGCGTGCGGCGACGAGCGCGACGGCGTCGGGCAGGGACAGCACGCCCGCGACGTGGGCGGCGGCGATCTCGCCGATGGAGTGGCCCAGCACGAAGTCCGGGCGCAGGCCCCAGGACTCGAACAGCCGGAACAGCGCCACCTCGACGGCGAACAGCGCGGGCTGGGTGTACCCGGTCTGGTCCAGGTCCTCGCCGCTCTCGATCACCTCGCGCAGCGGCCGGTCCAGGTACGGGTCCAGCAACGCCACGACCTCGTCGAAAGACCGCGCGTAGACCGGGAACGCGGCGTGCAGCGCTAGGCCCATGCCGACCCGCTGCGCGCCCTGGCCGGTGAACACGCCCGCGGTCGCGCCCGTCGCGGTCGCGCCGGTGACGAGCCCGGCGGCGGGTGCGTCCGCCGCCAGTGCGCGCAGACCGGCGACCAGCTCGTCGCGGTCCGCGGCGACGACGGCGGCGCGGTGGGGGAACCGGGTGCGCGTGGTCAGGGCGGACCAACCGATGGAGGCGACGTCGGCGTCACCGGCCTCGACGGCGATCGAGAGCCGCTCGGCCTGTGCGCGCAACGCCTCCGCACTCCGACCGGAGACGACGACCGGCAACGGCAACGGGGACTCGGACCGCCCGGTCCCAGCGGACCCGGTCGGCCCGGTGGGTCCGGTGGGCCCGGTCGATCCGGTGTGCTCGCCGGACCCGGCGAGGTCGGCGGACCCCGCGGAACCGGCGGACCCGGCCGCCCCATCAGCACTGGCGGACTCGACGGACCCGGCGGTCGGTGGTTCGGCGACGACGACGTGGCAGTTGGTGCCGCCCATGCCGAAGGAGCTGACGCCCGCGACCAGCCTGCGGTCCGGGTGGGGCCACGGCGAGCGGTCGGTGACCACGGAGATGTTCAGCTCGTCGAACGGGATGGCCGGGTTCGGCGTCTCGAAGTTCAGGCTCGGGGGCAGTTCGCGGTTGCTGATCGCCAGCACCGTCTTCACCAGGCCGGTGATGCCCGCCGCGGCCTCCAGGTGGCCGATGTTGGTCTTCACCGAGCCGACCACCAGCGGGTCGCCGGACCGCTTGAGCTTGCCGATCGACGCGCCCAGCGCCGCGGCCTCGATCGGGTCGCCCACCGGGGTGCCGGTCCCGTGCAGCTCCACGTACTGCACCTCGTCCGGCGACACGCCCGCCCGGCGGTGCGCCGTCCGCACCACCTGTTCCTGCGCGAGCGCGCTCGGCACGGTCAGCCCGGAGGTCGCGCCGTCGTTGTTCACCGCGCTGCCCAGCAGCACGCCGTGCACCCGGTCGCCGTCGGCGAGGGCCGCCCGCAGCGGCTTGAGCACGACCACGGCGGCACCCTCGCCGCGCGCGTAGCCGTTGGCCCTGGCGTCGAAGGTGTGGCAACGGCCGTCGGGTGAGAGCCCGCCGAACCGCTCCGCGCCGAGCACGGTCTCGGCCAGGATGTTGAGGTTCACGCCCGCGGCCAGCGCCAGCGCGGAGTCACCGGAGCGCAGCGCCTCGGCGGCCAGGTGCACCGCGACCAGCGACGACGACTGGCTGGTGTCGACGGTCAGGCTCGCGCCGCGCAGGCCCAGGGCGTAGGAGACGCGGTTGGCGATGACGCCGCGGTGCACGCCCGCGTTGGTGTGCTGGGTGATCACCGGCGAGCCCTGCCGGTAGACCAGACCCGCGTAGTCCTCGCGCGCGGTGCCCACGTAGACCGAGGTCGGGCTCCCCTCCAGGTCGGCGGCGACGATCCCCGCGTCCTCCAGCGCCGACCAGGCCAGCTCCAGCAGCAGGCGCTGCTGCGGGTCCATGACCCTCGCCTCGCGCGGCGAGATGCCGAAGAAGGCCGCGTCGAAATCGGCTATCGAGTCCAGGAAACCGCCTCGGCGCACCGGGTCGCCCGGATCGGCGGAGATCGGTTCCCAGCGGTGCGCGGGCATGTCGGTCAGCGCGTCGCGCCCGGACCGCAGCAACTCCCAGAACGCGGCCACGTCAGGTGCCCCTGGCAGCAGGCAGGACATCCCGATGATCGCGATCGCGTCCTCTTCCTGAGTGCCGTGGAAATGCTGACCACTCGCCATGGGATGTCTGCCCTCCGCTTGCCGAAACCCGATGGGTTTCCCCCGACCCAAACCCTTACGACACTAGGCACGACGTCCCGGCGGGCGATCCACAAGCGGTCTCCGACCGGTAAAACCGAAGGTTTGGCCGACCGGTTACCGGATTTTGTCCGGACGTATCCCGGAACGGCCCGGTAAATTATCGGGAAAAATCCCCACACCTGTCGTCACACGAGTCGTTACCAGCACTAGACCAGATGTAGACGGCGTTTTCCCGGACGTTGGTACGGTCGGCCCCGAGAACCGGACGTGGATTGGGGATTGAAGATGAACCCAGTGGTCGACAAGCCCGAACTGGCCGAGCCGTACATGTTCGGCTGGCTGGACTCCCTGGGCCTCGGGGTCGAATACACCAGGTCGAAGAAGGACTCCCTGTTCCGCCGCGACGCCAGTGGCGCCGAGGTCGAGGTGCTCGACCTGGTCGGCGGCTACGGGTCGACCATTCACGGGCACAACAACCCCGAGATCATCGAGTTCACGAAATCACTGCTGGACAGCGACAGCCCGATCCACGCGCAGTTCTCCCGGCACCCCTACGCGAACGACCTCGCGTGGACGCTGAACACCATCCTGCGCCGCGAGCTCGGCACCGACGAGAACTACCAGGTGATCTTCGCCAACAGCGGCGCGGAGGCCAACGAGGTCGCCATCAAGCACGCCGAGATGGACCGGGTGCTCAAGATCGGCGAGGCGCTCGCCGAGGTCGAGGCCCACATCGAGGCCGCGGTGGCGGCGGCGGCCGCCGGCGCGACGGTGGACGCGTCACCCCTGTCCGGGTCGACCATCGACGAGGTCGTCGCCGCCCTGCGTGCCGCCAACACCGAGCGCGCCGCCACGTCGCCGGTCTACCTCGCACCCAACGGCTCCTTCCACGGCAAGCTCGCGGGCAGCATCCAGCTCACGCACAACGTCAGCTACCGCACGCCGTTCAGCGCCATGGCCGCGCAGTGCCGCTTCCTGCCGCTGGAGCCCGACGCCGTGGCCGAGGCGATCGCCGCCGAGAACCGCACCCTGTTCGACCTCGCCGTGGACGGCGGCGTGATCCGGGTGGTCGAGCGCCCGCTGCCGGTGGTCAGCGCGTTCATCCTGGAGCCGATCCAGGGTGAGGCGGGCATCCGCGTCCTGGACGCCGACGCCCTGGCCCGCGTGCGCGAGGTGCTCGACGCCGCCGGCATCCGGGTCATCGTGGACGAGGTGCAGAGCGGCATGGGCCGTTCGGGCGCGTTCTTCGCCGCCTCGCACCTGGGCCTGCGCGGGGACTACATCACCCTGGCCAAGAGCCTGGGCGGCGGTGTCGCCAAGGCGGCGGTCACGATGATCCGGTCGTCGATCTACCGCACCGACTTCGAACTGCTGCACACGTCCACGTACGCCAAGGACAGCTTCTCCACGCTCATCGCCTCGAAGGCCGTGGACATGCTGGAGGCCGACGGCGGCGCGGCGTACCGGAAGGCGGCCGAGCGGGGCGACAAGCTGCTCGCCATGCTGAACTCGCTGCGCGAGGAGTTCGGCGACGTCGTCAAGGACGTGCGCGGCAAGGGGCTGATGACCGGCCTGGAGTTCCACGACCTGTCCGACTCCGAGGACGACATCCTCGCCGAGCAGGCGAAGGGCGGCCTGATCGGCTACATGTTCTCCGGCTACCTGCTGCGCGAGCACAACATGCGGGTCTTCCCCACCGCCAGTGCCACCAGCACCCTGCGCTTCGAGCCGTCGATCCACATCACCGACGAGGAGATCGCCCGGACGGAAGCCGGCCTGCGCGGGCTGATCGGCCTGATCCAGGCCGGTGACGGCAAGGCCCTGCTCGGCTGAGCCGTGGCTTCGGCCTGCCCGGCAACCGGAAGAAGACCGTGGTCGTCGGCGACGGACGCGGTCTTCTTCCCGCGGCCCGCACCCCGCTCAGTTGACCTTGCTGCCGTAGACGTGGTCGACCTTGAGCGTGATCAGCACCCGGCGTTGGGCGACCATGGCCGTCCGGTACTCCTCCCAGTCCGGGTGCTCGCCCGCGGCCGTGCGGTAGTAGTCGACCAGCGCCTGGACCTCGGGCCCGTTGGGGTCGGTTCCCGGGCCGGTCAGGGTGACGGTGCCCTCGGCGGTCGCCCACGACCAGCCGTCGGGGCTGCCGACCTCCAGCGCGGCGCGCGGGTCGCGGCGCAGGTTCGCGGTCTTGGCCGTCCCCTCGCTCGTCGACACGTAGACCACCCCCGCGTCCCGGTCGTAGAACGGCATCACGGGCGTCAGCTGGGGTAAGCCGTTCTTCTTGATCGTGGCGAGCACGCCGATGCGGCTGTCCGCAAGCAGGTCGTGCGGGTCGAATGACGAAGCGGTCATGGGCGAATTATGGGGCTTCGTCCCCGCTGCGATGATCTCGGGGTGGTCTCCGCGCCGTCTCCGCGAGCCGTTCACCGCCACCCCTTTCCACACCGCCCTCCCGATGCGCCCTGGCCGTCGCGGAAGAGAACGCGGTCCGCGGTCGACCTCCCGGTGCGCCCGCGGACCGCGCGTTCGGCTCAGTCGTTCTCCAGGCGCTCGATCCGCTCGATGACCGGCTGGAGCTCCCGTCGGACCACGGCGGCGATCATCGCGGTCGGGTCGGGCTGCGCGGCCGTGGCCGCCTGCAGGTGCGCGAACCCGCTCAACGCCGCCACCACGGTCTGGCGCGTGGCGCGCGGCTCGACGCCGAGGCCGCGCAGCACCTCGCCCGCCGTGCCGTCCGGTTCGGCGACCAGGCCGATCAGCAGGTGCTCGCAGCCGACGTAGTTGTGCCCCAGCGTGAGCGCCTCGGTGACGGCCAGCTCCAGGGCGACGGCCGCCTGCGGGCCGTACGCGGCCGGCGTGTCGGAGCCGGAGCGCGCGGGCAGGCTGATGCGCTCCGGGTCGACGTCCATCGCCTGCAGGACCCGCAAGGCGAGGTTCCCGCCCTCGGCGAGCACGCCGGCCAGCAGGTGCTCGGTGTCCACGGTCGCCGAACCGTCCGCGCGGGCCCGGTCGGCCGCCAGGCGCAACACCGCGCGCACCCGGTCGGTGAACCGCGACTGGCGCGCCGCCACCTCCTCGGACGCCGGGTCGTCGAACCTGATCGCCCTGATCGTGCCGATCCGCCGCACGGCCTGCTCCAACGCGCGCTGGCACACGGCCGACACCGGCACACCCGTCTCCTTGACCTGCTCAGCCAGCTCGTCCGGCAGGTACACGTTGATCTTCGGCATGACGCCACCCCTCGGCTTTGTTCCTAACCCCATCTATACCCCTACAAGGGGTTAGAAACAACGGGTGGCGCACGTCACACCCGACTGGTTCAACGTCGCGCGTCTCCCGAAGGGTTTCCCGACCGCCACGCGAAACCGACAGCAGGCAGAAGGGGGCGACGTGCCGGCCGACTACGACCAGTTCGTCACCGAACGTCTCGACCGACTATTGCGCTACGCCACGGCGCTGACGTGCGACAAGCACCTCGCCCAGGACATCGTCCAGGACGTGCTGCTGCGCGCGCGGCAGAAGTGGGCGCGGATCGGGGCGGTCGACGCGCCCTACCTCTACGTCAAGCGGATGGTGACCAACGAGTACCTGTCGTGGCGGCGGCGCCGGGCGGCCCGGGACGTCTCCGCGACGCACGTCTCGCTGGACGAGCTGGCCCCCGCCGTCGCCGACCCGGCCGACCGCCACGCCGAGCGGGACGCGATGCGCGCCCGGATCGCCGTGCTGCCGCGCAAGCAGCGCGCCGCCCTCGTGCTGCGCTACTACGAGGACAGCACCGACGCCGAGATCGCCAAGATCCTCGGTTGCACGGAAGGCACCGTGCGCAGCCACATCTCCCGCGCGCTGCACACGTTGCGGGTCAACGAGAACACGCCGTCGGAGGTGCTGCGATGACCGACACCCGACAGGAAGCGCTCATCCGCGAGGCGATCGCGGCCGAGGCCGACCAGGCCGTCGACCACCGGTCCGTGCTGGCGAACCTGCACGGCAAGCGCTCGCGACGGCGGCCGATCGCGTTGTTCGCCGCCGCCGGGCTGACCGCCGCCGCGGCCGCCGTCGCGGTGATCGTGCCGCTGAGCGTGGACCGGACCGCGTCCGCGCCGCCCGCGGGCCAGGTCACGCCGACCGCGCGCACGGTGCTGTTGATCGGCACCGACGGCGCGGGCAACACCGATTCGATCGTCCTCGCGCGGGTCGGTGACGACGGCACGACCAGTGCCGCCTGGCTGCCCCGTGACGCGGTGGTCGACCTGCCCGGCGTGGGCCCGGCCAGGCTGAGCTCGGCCTACGGGCGCGCCGTGCAGCGGGTCGGGGGGCCCGAGGGCGACCGGGCGGGCGCGGAGGCGTTGACCGGCGCGGTCGAGTCGTTGACCGGCGTGGAGGTCGACCACCACGTGACGCTGGACATGGCCGGCCTCGTCACGCTGGCGGACGCGGTGGGCGGCGTGGACGTCTGCCTGCGGCGGCCGGTGCGCGACCCGCTCTCCGGCGTCGACCTGCCCAACGGGCCGGTGTCGCTGAACGGGGCGCAGGCGCTGGCGTTCCTGCGGCAGCGCAACGGCCTGCGCAACGGCGACCTGGACCGGATCGTGCGCCAGCAGCTGTTCCTGCGCGCCCTGGGGGCGAAGGTGGTCGGCGGTGGCGACCCGGCCCGGCTCGCCCGCGTGGTCGAGGCGGCCCGGTCCGCCGTGCGCACCGACCCGGGCTGGGACCTGCCGGAGTTCGCCCGGCGGCTCACCCCGGCCGTGCGGACCGCGATCATCCCGCTCGGCGAGGAGGTCGCGGTCGGCCTGGAGCAGGGCCGGGCGGTCGACCCGGCGGCGGTCCGGGCGTTCGCGGCGGAGTTCTTCGCCGAGGGCGCGACCGGCACGCCCACGGGCGGCCACTCGATCCCGCTGCCGGCCACGGAGACCGAGGAGCCCGGCAGGCAGCCGTCCGAGCGCGACTGCGTGAACTAGCTGCTGCGTGAACCCGCTACAGCGGCAACGGCTCGGTGATCTGCGGGCCGGCGTCCACGCTCGCCACCAGGAGTTCCTCCTGGCCCGGCGAGTGGACGCCGGCCCAGCCGCGCGAGGGGCCCAGGAAGTCGACCAGGTCGCGCTGCGCGGCGCGCGGCGTCGCGGGCGACGCGCCGCGGCGGACGTCGACGTGCGGCCCGTCGCGCCGGTCGCCCACCCACACGCGGATCACGTCCTCGACCGAGGGTGCGGGCGGGTGGCCGAGGTCGACGGGCGCGCCGTGCGGCGCGTCCAGCCAGGTGCGCCACGCGAACAGGTCGATGCCGCCGGGTTCGACGCGCACGCCGTCGCCGCCGTCGAGCAGCAGCCCGCCGCTGTACCCGGCCTGGAGCACGACGATCTCGGTCAGGCCGCGGGTGTTGACCAGCACGCCGACCGTCAGCGACGTGCGCCGGTCCTGGCGCGCCAGCCGACCGCCGAGGTAGCCGCCGCCGACCTCGCCGAGGATGGCGGGCCCGCGCAACGACACCGCGTTCTGGCAGGCGTGCAAGGAGCTACGGCCGGCGGACGACTTCCAGGAGAAGGTTCGCATGTACAAAGCCGGTCTCGCGGTGAACATGCCGATCACCGCCAAGTCGACCTGCTACGCGAACTTCGACGCCGAGTTCCGCGAATTCTGGAGCAACTACTACTGCATCTTCGCCGGGCTGGACCACCCGCCCGACCACAGCCTGCCCGCGCTCGCCGCGCGCCAGGACGTGCTGGACTCGGCGGAACCGGTGTTCGCGCAGATCAAGCCGACGCAGAAGGAACTGCTGACCACGCTGCCGAGCACCTACGGGTACCTCAAGCAGCTGCACGGCAAATAGGTTTACCTCCGCCCGGGAAAAGACGAGCCCACCGGTCCCCCGGCCCGGTGGGCTCGTCGCCGTGCGCCGGGCAATGCGGTGGCCCGGGAACGCGACCGTCTGGTATCCCTGCGTGGTGACCCCACGGCGGATCGTCGTCCTCGGTGCCAGCGGCGCGGGCAAGTCGACGTTGGCGCGTGAGCTCGCCCGGCTGGTCGACGGCCCGCACGTGGAGCTGGACGCGATCCAGCACGGCCCGGACTGGACCACGCCACCGGACGACGAGTTCCGGGCCCGGCTGGCGGCGGCGACCGAAGGGCCCGCGTGGGTGGCCGACGGCAACCTCGCCAGGTTGACCGCGGACGTGCTGTGGCACCGGGCCGACCTGATCGTGTGGCTGGACCTGCCGCTGCGGGTGGTCCTGCCGCGGTTGGCGCGGCGCACCGCGTCCCGGATCGCGCGCCGGACCGAGCTGTGGAACGGCAACCGGGAGACGCCCGCGTTCCTCTTCAGCCGGAACTCGGTGCTGGTGTGGGCGGTGAAGGCCCGGCGCAGGCACCTGGCCGAGTACCCCGGCCGACTGGCGGCGGCCGGGGTGCCGTGGGTGCGGTTGCGGTCGGCCGCCGCGGTGGCGCGGTGGCTGGCCGGGTTCAGCGCGGTGAGCCGACGCCCACCCGGAACGGGTCGTCCGGGTCCAGCTTCCCGGTGAACAGGCCCTGGAACAGGTTCACCTTCTGCATGTTCGACATGCCCTCGATGAACTCCAGCCCGCGCGCGTCGCGGACCAGCTTGTCCAGCCGCAGGTGGTCGAAGCGGGCTCCGACGCCGAAGAACTCGCAGGCCGCGCGCGTGGTGTCGAGCGGGCCGGAGCCGGCGCGGGCGAAGACGACCCTGAGCCGCGGTCGGGTTCGGTGAGGGCGAAGAACGTCCACAGTGGCTCGGCGAGCATCCGGCCGTAGAACCACTCCTTCTGCTCGTGGTCGGCGAGCAGGTCGACCAGGACCCGGCCGGCAGGGGTCCGGCCGAGGCGACCAGCATGCCGACGTCGGCGCAGGACAACTCCTCCATGGTGATCGCCCGCTCGAGGGCCAACGTCCCGTAGAACCGGTTGCCCGCGATGGGATGAGCTCCGGATCCCGGTCCAACGCGAGCCCGAGCCGCCGGAAATCCCCGTGGTCGCCGGTGTCGGCATCTCGTTGCTCAGCGCCCTGATCGCGGCGTTCGTCGCGGGACGCGGCGCGGCGGTGACGCGGCCGACCGAGTCGTTGACGGCGGCCAGCCTCCACAACCGCTGGTTCAGCGGGTCGGCGACCGGGCTGACGCTGCTGCCGACCGTGCTGTCCACGGCGTACGTGCTGCGCACGCCCCGGTGGAAGCCGCGGCGGCGCTGGACTGACGCGTCACGGCCGGCGGCGGAGGTGCACCTCGCCGCCGGTCGCGGCGGACCGCACCAGCGCCTCGCCCACCCGGGCCGTGCGCGCGGAGTGGGCGAGCGACACCAGCGGCGTGACCTTCTCCCACACGGCCTCGGCGAACGCGGCGGCCTGGTGCTCGTAGGCGTCGGAGGCGGGCACGACCTCGTCGCGCACGCCGTCCAGCGTGGCGACCGTGATCAGGCCCTGCTCGTCCGGGCGGGTCCACGCGTTGCGCACCGAGATGGAGCCGCGCGTGCCCTGCAAGTCGTAGGCGGCGCGCGGTCCGTACTCGAGGCTGTAGTCCAGCACGGCCCAGCGGCCGTCACCGAAGTCGAGGGTGGCCACCGCGCTCACGTCGACCTCGCGCGAGTGGAACCGCGCCCGCACGGCCCGCGGCTCGGCGTCGAACGCCCACAGCGGCACGTCGAACGCGTAGCAGCCGACGTCCCAGGTCGCACCGCCGCCCAGCGCCGGGTCGAACCGGATGTTGCCCTCGACGGCGGTGGGGTACGCGAACGCCGACCGCACCACCCGCAGCTCGCCGATCTCGCCGGAGTCCAGTATTTCGGCGGCACGCCTCTGCTGGGGGTGGAAGCGGTACATGTACGCCTCCATGACCACCAGGTCGGCGGCGGCGCGCTCGACGCGCACGCAGTCCTCTTCGGACAGTGCCATCGGCTTCTCCACCAGCACGTGCTTGCCGGCGTCCAGCGCGCGCAACGTCCACGGCACGTGCTGCGTGTTGGGCAGCGCGATGTACACCGCGTCCACGTCGAGGTCCGCGAGCACCGCGTCGTACCCGTCGTGCACCCGCGCCCCGAACGGCCGCGCCACCTCCTCGGCCGCCGCTCGCCTGCCTTCCCGGCTCGCCACGGCCACCACCGCGTTGCCCGCCGTGCGGTGGATCGCGGGCAGCACCCGGCCTGCGATGTGGGCCGTGGCCCCGAGGACACCCCAACGCAACGGTCGCACCCCAACACCTTAACCGGTTCACCGCAGGTCGCGCGCATACCGGACCTTCCGCGCACCCAAGTAACGCACACCACTCGCCCCGGGGTCGGACACTCATGCTCGGTGTCGATTTCGAGGCACGCCACCGGGAAGTCGACCACGACGGGGACGCCGATCGCGAAACGCGCTGACATTATCCACCATCACCTTCGCGGGTTGGTTTCCGATTTGTCCGCTACTTCCGACGCTGCCCCGAGATCGGCGGTTCGCCATCGATTCACCACAATCCGGCGGGTCGATGGTCGACCTCGACCCGTCGCGGCCCCCAAGATGTGCGGATGGTCTCGCGACGGCGCGATGCGGCGGTCCGGCTCGGGCTCCTGACCGTGGCGGCCTGCCTGGTGACGGGCTTGGCGCTGCTGCCGTTCATCCCGTGGGGCGAGGTGCTGTCCGGGCTCACGGCGGGGGCGACGGTCGGGTTGATCGCGTCGGTGTTCGCCGGGGTGTCCCGGGTCGAGCGCGCCGCCGTCGCCGATCGTGCCGCCACCGCGCTCAGCACCCTCCGCGCCGATCGCACGCTCACGTTCGTGCGCACGTTCGGCATGGCCCTGGTCGCGACCGCGCTGACCCTGCTGCCCGGCCTGGTCGGGTCGCGGCTCACCGCGGTGACCGTGCCGGCCGCGATCATGGTCCTGGGGATGGCGCTGGGCTTCGGCAACCACCACGCCTGGCCGGCCTACCTCGTCGCCACGGTCAAGCTCGCCCGCGCCCGCGTGCTGCCGCGCGACCTGCTCGCTTTCCTGGACGACGTACACCGGTTGGGGCTGCTGCGCGCGGTGGGCCCCGTCTACCAGTTCCGACACGCCGAACTGCACGACCACCTCCTCGGCCGACCCCCCTCACCGAGCGGTTCAGGGGCGATCAGCGAGACTTGACGGCATGAACGACGAGCCCGACGACCGGACCAGCTTCGCCGACCTCGGGTTGCGCCCCGAACTGCTCCGGGCGCTGTCCGGCCTCGGCTACGAGGAGCCCACCCCCATCCAACGTGAAGCCATCCCGCCGCTGACCGCGGGCCGTGACCTGCTGGGACAGGCCGCCACCGGCACCGGCAAGACCGCGGCGTTCGCGCTGCCCGTGCTGGAGCGCATGGCGAGCGGCGAGCGCGGGGAGCGGGCCCCGTTCGCGCTCGTCCTGGTGCCGACGCGGGAGCTGGCGGTCCAGGTCTCCGAAGCCGTGCACCGGTACGGCCGGGAGCTGGGCGCGCGGGTGCTGCCGATCTACGGCGGCCAGCCCATCGGGCGGCAGCTGCGCGTGCTGGAGCAGGGCGTGGACGTCGTCGTGGCCACGCCGGGCCGCGCGGTCGACCACCTCAACCGGGGCACGCTGAAGCTGGAGCACCTGGAAGTCGTCGTGCTCGACGAGGCCGACGAGATGCTGGACATGGGCTTCGCCGAGGACCTGGACACGATCCTGGCCGAGACGCCCGCCGAGCGGCAGACCGTGCTGTTCTCCGCGACCATGCCCGGCCGCATCGACCGGCTGGCCCGCCGGCACCTGTCCGACCCGGTGCGCATCACCATCGGCCGCGAGCAGGCGGAGCCGGGCGAGGCGCCGCGCGTGCGGCAGAGCGCGTACGTCGTGCCGCGGGCGCACAAGCCTGCCGCGCTGGGCCGGGTGCTGGACGTCGAGGCGCCGACTGCGGCGATCGTGTTCTGCCGGACCCGCGACGAGGTCGACCAGCTCACCGAGACGTTGAACGGGCGCGGCTACCGGGCGGAGTCGCTGCACGGCGGCATCAGCCAGGAGCAGCGCGACCGCGTGATGGCGCGGCTGCGCAACGGCACGGCCGACCTGCTGGTGGCCACCGACGTGGCGGCCCGCGGCCTGGACATCGAGCAGCTGACGCACGTGGTCAACTACAACGTGCCGTCCGCGCCGGAGTCCTACGTGCACCGCATCGGCCGGATCGGGCGCGCGGGCCGCGAGGGCGTGGCGATCACCCTGGCCGAGCCGCGCGAGCACGGCATGCTCAAGACGATCGAGCGCGTCACCAAGCAGCGCATCCACGTGGAGAAGGTCCCCACGATCGCGGACCTGCGGGCGCGCCGGCTGGAGCTGACCCGCGCCGCGCTGCACGAGAGCCTGCTGGAGGACGACCTGGAGAGCTTCCGGGTCGTGGTGGAGACGCTCACCGACGAGTTCGACGTCATGGAGGTGGCGCTGGCGGCGGTCAAGCTCGCGCACGAGGCCACCGGCGCGGCGGCGGACGAGGAGGAGATCCCGGAGTATGTGCCGCGGTCGGGCCCCAACGAGCGCCGCGGCCGCGACGGCGGTGGCGACCGCCGCGAGCCGCGTCGTCCTCGCCGCCCGTCCGCGGGCATGACGAGGCTGTTCGTCGGCGCGGGCCGCAGCTCGGGCATCCGGCCGCAGGACCTGGTGGGCGCGATCGCGGGCGAGGCGCGCCTCAACGGCCGCGACATCGGCGCGATCGAGATCGCCGACCGGTTCTCGCTGGTGGAGGTGCCGGACTCGGCGGCGCAGCAGGTGATCGCGTCCCTGCGGGGCGCGACCATCAAGGGCCGCAAGGTCACCGTGCGGCGGGAGCGCGACGACCCGCGCTGACCACCGTGCGGGACGCGAACCCCACGCGATTTGATTCAGTTCGTCCTACGAACTACTGTGGTTCGTAGGACGAACTACTGATCGCTGGGGAGCGTGTTCCGATGAGTCGTGTTGTCGTGGTGGGCGGCGGGTACGGCGGGTCCGCGGTGGCCAAGGCGCTGGACGAGCACACCGACGTGGTCCTGGTGGAGCCGAAGGAAGCGTTCGTGCACGCCGCCGGGTCGTTGCGGGCTTTGGTGCGGCCGGACTGGGCGGAGAACATCTTCTTCCCGTACGACCGGCTGCTCACCCGCGGCCGGGTCGTCCGCGACCGGGCTGCCTCGGTCGGCCCGGACGGCGTCACGCTGCCGTCCGGCGAACGCATCGCCGCCGACCACGTCGTGCTGGCCACCGGTTCCGGCTACCCGTACCCGGCGAAGACGGACACCGACTCGGCCGCCGAGGCGTTGGAGCGGCTGCGCGCCACCCACAAGGAGCTCGCCGACGCGCCACGCGTGCTGATCGTCGGCGCGGGTCCGGTCGGGCTGGAGCTGTCCGGTGAGATCAAGGCGGTGTGGCCGGACAAGCGGGTGACGGTGGTCGACCCGGCCGAACGGCTGGTGCCCGGATTCGAGCCCGACCTGCGCGAGGCGCTGCACCGACAGCTCGACGAGCTGGGCGTGCGGGTGCGGCTGGGCACGGCGCTGACCGAGCAGCCGCCGACCGAGCCCGCGCGGGCCGGGACGTTCACCGTCGGGACGACCGGTGGCCCGATCACCGCCGACATCTGGTTCCGCTGCCACGGGGTGCGCGTCAACGGCGGGTTCCTGGACGACGCGCTGTCCGCCGCCGTGACGCCGCAGGGCCGGGTGCGCGTCACCGAGTCGCTCACCGTCGAGGGCTTCGAGCACGTCCACGCGGTCGGCGACATCACCGACCTGGCCGAGGCGAAGATGGCCGGGTACGCGATGCAGCACGCCGACGTGGTGGCGAAGAACATCCTCGCGCGGGTGCGCGGCGAGCGACCCACGGCCACCTACCACCCGTCACCGGTGCCGTCCATCCTGCTGCCGCTGGGTCCGGAGGCCGGGGTCGGCCAGTTCCCCACCCCGGACGGCACGACGATCCTGCCGCCGGAGGCGGTCGCCCGGTACAAGGGCGCGGACCTGTTCACCGGGCGGTTCGTCGAGCTGTTCGGGGTGGACCGTCAGCCCTGATCCTCGTCGAGCACCATGAATACCGGCGGCACCTCGTTGTCCCGCACCACGCGGGCGAGCAGGTCCGCGAGGGCCTGGCGCTCGTCGTCGCCCAGGCCGGAGGGCAGCCGCTCGATGCGGCGGCACGTCTCGGCGTAGAACTCGCCGGCGAGCCGGCCGCCCTCCTCGGTCAGCCCGACCCGGACCGCGCGGCTGTCCGACGGGTCCGTCTCGCGGCGGACCAGCCCGCGCTTCGCGGTCCGGTCGACCAGGCCGCTCAGGCTCGACTTCGCCAGGCCCAGCACCTCGCCCAACTCGCCCATGCCGTAGGACCGGGGCATTAGCACGCACAGCAACTGCCCCTGCTGCTGGGTCAGGCCGTACTCCCGGGCCGAGTCGGCGTACACCGCGTCCACCAGGAAAGCGGAGCGGACCAGGGCGGTGACCACACCCATCCGCTCACCCACCGCTTCGGCCATGGTGGCCACGATACTCGTTCGTACCGCGAACCATCCATCGGGAAGGACTTCACGCCATGTCGACGCGCGAGCCGTTGTTCGGGGTCGGGATCAGCACGGCCGTCAGCCGGGCCGGGGACGGCCTGCGGCAGGCCGTCGAGGCCGACCGCGCGGGCCTGGACCTGTTCAGCGCCTCCGACCACCCCTACTTCGGCGACCGACTGGACGCCTACGCGCTGGTGAGCGTCGCGCTGGGCGCCACGACCGGCATCACCGGCCTGGTCAGCGTGACCAACCTGCCGAGCCGGCCCGCGCCCGTGCTCGCCCGCGCGGTGACGTCGCTGTCGGAGCTGACATCGGGCCGGATCGTGCTGGGCATCGGCGCGGGCGGGTTGTGGGACGACATCGCCAGGATGGGCTTCGCGCGGCTGACGCCCGGTGCGGCCGTCCGCGCGATGGAGGAGGCCATCACGCTGGTCCGGGCGTTGTCCGGTGGCGGCGAGCCGGTGACGTTCGACGGCGAGTTCTACCGGGTCTCCGCGCTGCACCCGGCCCCGACGCCCGCACCACCGGTGTGGACGGGCTCGGTGGGGCCGAAGTCGCTCGCGGTCACCGGCAAGCTCGCCGACGGGTGGATCCCCGGCCACGCGGCGGACTGGCTCAGCGAGCGCTACCGCACGTCCCGGCCCGTGATCGACGAGGCGGCGGCGGCCGCCGGCCGGGATCCGCGCGAGGTGGCCACGATCTACAACCTGCCGGGGACGATCTCGCCCACCCCGCTCGCCGCGACCCGTGACGCGGACGGCCGGTGGGTCGGCGGTTCGGTCGACCAGTGGGTCGAGGAGCTGACCGGCGCGGTGCTGGAGCACGACGCGGCCGGGTTCGTGTACTTCCCGGTCCGCGAGCCGCTGACCGACGTCGCGCTCGGGACGTGGGCGAACGAGATCGTGCCCGCGGTGCGCGAAGCGGTCAGGTGACCGGCTCGACGGGGTGGTCGACGGGTGCGGGGAGGTCCACACCCCGCCACGCCTCGCGCCGCGACTCGACCTCCTCGCCCCAGTGGTGCACACCCGTCCACCCGGGATCGCCGGTGGTGCAGAAGTCGACCCACGCGCGGAGCATCCGACGGGACAGCGCGCGCTCGTCGTCACCGGCCGGGCCGCCGATCAGGAACTCGTTCCCGGCCAGGTTGCCGAACGAGAACGGCACGTCGGCGGTGTGCCACGCGGGAGGCCGGGTGAACCGGGCCAGGAACGCCCGGCCGTGCGCCTCGGCGAGCCTGGCGGTGGGCTCGGCGAAGACGAAGTCGCCCGCGAGCCGCACGTGCGCGTCCTCGAAGTGCTCGTACGCGGCGATGACGTGGTCGGGGATGCCCCAGTCGCGGCCGAACACCCGCAGGTCGGCGGGCGGCCGGAACGTGCCCACCGCGTCGAACAGCGCGTACTCGACGTCCGTGTGGCACAGCAGGGCGTCCACCGCCAAGGCGGGCAGCGCGTCGGCGACCGGCCCGAACAGCACCGGGTCGTAGCTCAACGGCCCGGTGCGCTGCGCGGCGACGAGCGCGTCGGCCGACGCCACCGCCGACTCCGGCGTCGTGCTGTCGATCCACTCCGCGACCCGCCGCGCGAACCCCGGCGTGCAGACCCGGTTCGGCACGCTGTGCGCGATGACCCGCCGCACCGGCTCCGACGCCGCCAGGAACAACGCCGACCCGGCGCCTGCCGACTGGCCGCCGACCGTGACGTCGTCCGGGTCGCCGCCGAAGACCGCGATGTGCTCCCGCACCCACCGCAGCGCGGCCCGCTGGTCGAGCAGCCCCCGGTTGTCCGGGTGGCCGTCCACGTGCCCGAAGCCCTCGAACCCGAGCCGGTAGTTGCACGTGACGACGACCAGCCCGGCCCGTGCCAACGCCGTGCCGTCGTAGTCCGGCTGGGCCGACGACCCGAACGTGTAAGCACCGCCGTGGAGGTACAGCAGCACCGGCCACGGTCCGTCCGAAGTGGACGGCGTCCACACGTTGAGGGTCAGCACGTCCTCGTCGCCCGGCCGCCACACCGGTGCGCCGGGCAGCCGCGCGGACTGCGGCGCGATCGGGCCGAACTCCCGGCGGTCGCCCGCGTCGTCGACCGGCACGGGCGCGGCGAACCGGCGCGCGCCGAACGGCGGCTCGGCGTACCGGATGCCGAGGAAGGCGTCCACCTCCGCGTCGACCGCCCGGCCCCTGAACCGCCCACGTCGTGTCATCGGCGCGCACTCTGCCGTGGCCGCGGCCCGCGCGTCGAGCCGGGTGCCCACATCGCCCACCAGCGCCTACCCTGCGAAGATGGGTGATCCGCTGAACGCTCGAGAGGACGCCGCCGAGGCGTTGGGGATGGTGGCGCGGGCCGCCGGGCCGTACCTCGACGCGTTGCCGCACCTGCCGGTGCGCGACGCCACGCACGCCCACCTGGTCGACGACCTGGACGGGCCGCTGCCGCAGGCGGGCGACGGCACGATCGCCGCCGTCGCGGACCTGCTGCGGATCGGGACGCGGGCCGCCA
Organism: Saccharothrix sp. S26; assembly: GCF_021390395.1. GTDB lineage: Bacteria > Actinomycetota > Actinomycetes > Mycobacteriales > Pseudonocardiaceae > Actinosynnema. The sequence goes on along the minus strand of NZ_JAJUWT010000021.1, from coordinate 51,735 downwards.
CGCACTCGTCCGGGCCCCGGTTCTTCCACTTCGTGGTCGGTGGCGCGACCCCGGCCGCGCAGGCGGCGGACTGGGTGACGTCGCTGCTGGACCAGGCCACCGGGCTGTGGCTGACCTCGCCGCTGGCCGCGCGCGCCGAGACGGTGGTGCTGCGGTGGTTGAAAGAGCTGTTGGGGCTGCCCGAGTCGCACGGCGGGGTGCTCACGCCGAGCGCGACGGCCGCGAACCTGACCGGGTTGGCGTGCGCGCGGGACTGGTGGGCGCGGCGGCACGGGGTGGACGTCGCCGCGGACGGCCTGGTCGGGCTGCCGCGGCTGCCGGTGTTCTCCAGCGGGTACGTGCACCCGAGCAGCCGCAAGGCGTTGCAACTGCTGGGGTTGGGGCGCGACGCGGTGCGGGTGCTGGCCCGTGACGACGCGGGCAGGCTCGACGTCGACGCCCTCGACCGGGAGCTGGCGTCGTCGGGGCCGGCGGTGCTGATCGGCAACGCGGGTGAGGTCAACGGCGGCGACTACGACCCGCTCGACGCGATGGCCGACCTGGCGCAGCGGCACGGGGCGTGGCTGCACGTGGACGGCGCGTTCGGCCTGTTCGCCGCCGTGTCGCCGCGCACGGCCGGGCTGGTGCGCGGCGTGGAGCGGGCCGACTCGGTGGCCGCCGACGGCCACAAGTGGCTCAACGTGCCGTACGACAGCGGCATGGCGTTCGTGCGCGACCCGGCCGCCCTGGAGCGGACCTTCGGCGGCTGGCACACCGCCTACCTGCCCGACCCGGACGACGAGTTCGTCAACTACAACACGCGCGGCCCGGAGTCCTCCCGCCGCGCCCGCGCCTTCCCGCTGTGGGCCACCCTGCGCGCCTACGGCCGCGACGGCCACCGCGCCATGGTCGAACGCCACCAAGACCTGGCCCTGCGCCTGGGCCGCCGCATCGAAGAGGCACCCGACCTCGAACTGCTGGCCCCGATCACCCTCTTCATCGTCTGCTTCCGCTACCGCCCACCGGGCGTCCCGGAATCCGCCCTGGACGACCTGAACCGCCGCCTGGGCGAGGCCCTGATCGACGACGGCCGCGTCTACGCGGGCACCACCGTCTACCGCGGCATGGTCGCCCTGCGTCCCGCGATCGTGAACTGGCGCACCACCGAGGAGGACGTCGACCTGCTGGCCTCCGTCGTCCGCGAACTGGGCCGCACCCTGCTCACGACCGACTGACCGCCGGCTCACGCCGGGCCGGCTCCGGGCTTCGGTTCTCGTGGACCTCGACGCACTCGGTGGCCCGGTTCCCGACCCGCGAACCCGAACGCCCACACCGCGGGAGCCGACGAAGTGGGTCGGTCGTAGCATCGACGGTGTGCGGAACGCGATCACCGATGTGCCCGGTGTGCTGGTCGGGCACGCCACGCGGATCGGTGGTGGTGCGTTGACCGGTGTCACGGCCGTGTTGTTCCCGGCCGGTTCGCGGTCCACTGTGGATGTCCGAGGTGGTGCGCCCGCGACCCGGGACACGGCCGCGCTCGACGCCCGCTACGGCGGTCGGGAGGTGCGCGGTGTCGTGCTCACCGGTGGGAGCGCGTACGGGTTGGCGGCGGCTGACGGGGCGTCGCGGGAGCTCGGGGCGTTCGTGCCCGCCGCGGCGTTGTTCGACCTGGGGCGCGGTGGCGACTTCCACGCACGGCCCGGGGCCGAGGAGGGCGCGGAGGCGGTGCGCAACGCCGGGGTCGAGGTGGCGCAGGGCAACGTCGGCGCCGGCACGGGCGCGCTCAACGCCACGCTGAAGGGCGGTCTGGGCACGGCGAGCGCCGAGCTGCCCGGTGGCGTCGTCGTCGGCGCGGTCGCCGCGCTCAACGCGGTCGGCCCGTCCGTCGACGTGGACACCGGCCTGCCGTTCGCCGCCCACCTCGGCCTGCCCGGCGAGTTCCCCACCTACCAGGGTGACGACCTGCGGGCGGCCCGCGTGCAGGGGCACGCGCAGCCGTTCAACACCGTCATCGGCGCGATCGCCACGAACGCCCGCCTGCCGCACCTGTTCGCCCTGGCCAACGCGGCGCAGGACGGTCTCGCGACCGCCGTCCGCCCGGCCCACGGCCTCACCGACGGCGACACGGTGTTCGCCACCTCCACCGGCACGCACGACGCCGAGGACGTCGACCAGGTGCTCGCCGCCGCACGCGCGGTGTTCGCCCGGGCGCTCGTCCACGGCCTGCTCCGGGCCCATTCCGTCACCACGCCGTGGGGTCACCTCGCGGCCTACCGAGAGCTCTACCCACGCACCGCCGCCACGTACCGGGGGAACTGACCATGCACGCGATGCACTACGAGATCACCCTGCCCGCCGACTACGACATGGACGTCATCCGCACGCGCGTCGCCACCAAGGGCTCCGCGCTGGACGCCTTCCCCGGCCTGGGCCTGAAGGCCTACTGCGTGCGGGAACGCGGTGTCGACGGGTCGCCGGTCAACCAGTACGCCCCGTTCTACCTGTGGCGCACCGTCGAGGGCATGAACAGCTTCCTGTGGGGTCCCGGTTTCCGGGGGCTGAGCGCCGACTTCGGCCGGCCGACCGTGCAGCACTGGGCGGGTCTGGCGTTCGAGCGCGGCACGGCCGACGCGCCCACCGCCGCGACCAAGCGCACGTGGCGGCTGCCCGCGTTCGCCGACCCGACCGAGGCGATCGACCAGGCACTCGACGAGCTGAAGTCGCTCAAGGACGACCCGGCGCTGCACTGCACCGCGCTGGCGATCGACCCCCGGCACTGGGAGCTGGTGCACTTCAGCCTGTGGAGCACCGCGCCGGACGCCGAGGTCCGCTTCCAGGTGCTGCACCTGTCGCGCCCCGGGCTGGACGAGCTCAGCGCGGGCCGCCACTGGTAGGCCGCGACCGGCCCGTCCCGGGGTTGCGGGCGCGGTCGGCGTAGGGCACGGACACGTAGCCGACCAGGTCGAGCACGCCGCCGCTGGTGCGGTCCAGCTCGCGGGCGAACGCGAGGATGTGCGCGTCGGCGCGGTCCATCAGCCACGCCAGCAGCACGACCACCACGTCCGCGAGCAGGCCCACCTGGAACGGCATGTCCTCGCGCCGGCCCGCGGTCACCGCGCTGGCGAAGTCGGTCATGCCGCGTTCGGTCAGCTCCAGCGGCCCGGTCTCGATCGCCCGCTTCATCGAGTCCACCACCAGCGGCAGGACCGACGCCCACACCTCGCGCGGCGCGACCTCGCAGATCAGGCCGCCGGACAGGGCGGCGGTCCACAGAGCCTCCGGGTCGCCCGCCCGCACCGCGCCCACGGCCAGGTGCGGCAGCAGTTCCGCGCCGCGCTCCCACGCGCCGGTGGCGACGAGCTTGGACACCGCGTGCCGGTAGTGGCCCAGCGCCGCGCCGTGCTCGCCGCGCGCGGTGAGCACCTCGCCCAGGTCGTCGTGGAACGACGCCACCTCGGCCGCCGCGCCGACCTGCTCGGCGCGGGCCAGCCCCACGAGGGCGTAGTGCTGCGCGGTCTCCAGGTCGCCCCGGTCCCGGTGGCACGCGCCGAGCCGGCGCAGCGCGGCCAGCTCCTGCCGGTCGTCGCCCAGGGCGCGGAACAGCTCCACGGCACGCGACCCGGCCTCGATCGCCTCGGCCAGGTCACCCGCGTCACGGCGGCGGTCGCACTCGGCCAGCTTGAACGCCGCCTGCCGGGCCCGGTCGCCGAGCTCCTCGGCCAGGTCGTGGCCCTCGACGGCGTAGCGCAGCGCGGTCGCGGGGTCGGCGTCACCGAGGCCATCGAGCACGGTGACCGACTCCAGCTGCCCGGGTCCGTCGCCGCTCGCGCGGTGCTCGTCGTACGCCAGCCGCGCCGCCTGTCCGGCTTCGTCGGTTCTGCCTTCGCGCATCAGCAGCCTCGCCATCCGCAGCAGGACGTCCGCGCGATCGGGGCACGCGTCGCCCAAGCCCACACACCGTTCGAAGTCCGCGAGCGCGGCCCCGTATTCCCCGCGCCGCTCGTGCCGGGCGCCGGTGAGCTCGAACCTGGTCGCCCAGAGCGCTTCCAGCTCGTCCTCGGGCAGGTCGAGCCCGCCGAGCAGGGCGTCGATCCGCTCCACCAGGACGGCGGCCCGCTCGTCGTCGTCCTCCAGCTTCAGCTCGGCCAAGAGCACGGCCGCGTACGACGGGGTGTCGGTCGCCTCGCCCGCCTCGGCGACCTCGCGCAGCGCGCAGAGCTCCCGGTGCAGCACCGGCGACACCGGCCCGGCGCAGTCGCGGGCGGCGGCGGCCAGCAGCTCGCACCCGGCCAGCGCGGCCTCCGCGGCCGTGGTGGACCGGTCGCGCCACTCGTCCAACCGGCCGTTGACCGTGCCGACGTACAGGTAGGACCGCTCGATGCCGCCGGGCGTGCCGGTGTTGACGATCGCACGCGCGGCAGGCGTCTCCTCGACGGTGAGCCGCCGCACGACCGTGCGGGCGAACCCGGCGGCGAGGTTCGGCGGGATCGTCCACAGGGTGCCGATGTAGCCGCGCGCACCAGCGCGGACGAACTCGCGGCCCAGCCGCGTCCACGACCGGCACGAGTTGTTGAACACGATCGGCCGGTGCGGCAGCGTCACGGGGATGTCGTCGTCGGGCAGCGTGTCGCCGCCCAGCACGATCGCGTCGTCGGCGTCGTGGCAGTTGAAGAACAGCAGCTCGACCGGCAGGTCCGCGACCAGGTCACGCAGCACGTCGGGTGAGGCGTCCTGCTCGGGCAGCACGATGGGGTGGGTGTGGTGGCCCGGCGGCGCGGCCGTCCGGTCGTCCGCCGCGGCGCGGAACGCCCCGGAGTCGACCACCAGGCTGAACGCGCCGGGCTCGCGCGCCACGCCCGCCCGGTGCAGCTCGGTGAGCACGACCAGCGCCGGGTCGGCGACCACGTGCCCGATCGGCTTGCGCGCCCAGTTGACGGACTCGGTGTGCACGAAGGAGTACGGCAGGCCGGTGGTGAACGCCGTCAGCCGCCGGTCGCCCACCTCCGCGATCGCCTCGGCGGGCACCTGCGCGGTGACCACCGCCTCGACCGCCGCGAACGGGTCGTGCCCACCGGTGGACAGGTACCGCCACAGCGCCTCGACGAACCCGATGCCCTTCACCGCGTCACCGATCGCGCCGGCCGCCGCGGTGACCCGCTCCTGCTCCTCGGCCACCACCGCGCCCACCTCGGCCAGGTCCGGCTTCGGCGTGATCACGAGCCGCGCGCCGCGGTGGTGGGCGTAGCAGGCGGCGACCAGGTCGTCGACCTCTCCGGTGTGCTCGACCAGCACGGCCTCGTCACCGTCGTCCGGGTTGTGCGCGGCGAACGGCACGGGTGGCGCGTCGTCGGCCACGCGCAGCACCGCGCCGGTGCGCAGGGCGGTGAACAGGGCGGCGACGAAGTCCGCGTCGGGCGCCACGTCGAGGGTGCGCTCGGGCTCGCCGCCGCGCAGCAGCTCCCACGCCTTGGCGGTCAGCCCGGCGGGGTCCTCCCCCGGCAGGTGCAGGCGCTCGGGCAGGTCGGGCAGCACCTCGACGTCGATGTCCGGCTCGGCGAGGAACACCACGCGCCGCACGCCGGTGGCGTCGAGCAGCTGGGCCAGCAGCCGGTCGTGCCGGTGCGACGAGGCGTCCGCGGGCCGCAGCGCGACGACGGGCGTGACGCGGTCGGCGGGCAGGCACGACACCACGACCGCGGCCTCGCGCACCTGGTCCGGGCGGCACACCACGACCGTGTCGCCGACCTCGAACACCGGCTCGCTGACCACCGTGACGTCCAGGTCGGACCGGCCCGCGGGCAGCCGCACGCACACGCCGCCGTCCTCGACGCGGCACGGCGCGGAGCCGGACACGCGCAGCGTCACCGCGTCGGGCAGGGCGAACGTCACCCCGTCGTCGGTGGCGGTGGCGGGCGCGGCCACGGCGAGCCGCCAGTCGGCGGGCGCGGGCAGGTCGAACCGGTGCCGCAGCACCGCGCGCACGTGCCCGTCGCGGGTCTGCTCGACCAGCAGGTCACGCGCGCCGGACTCGGCGGTCAGCTCCTCGCGGGCGTCGACGGGCGCCTTGCGGTGCACGTCGAGCAGGACGGCACGCAGCAGCCCCGCTTCGAAGCGGAAGCGGATTCCGTGCGGAGCACCGAGGTCCACTGGCTCACGACCCTTGCAAGCGAGGAGGGTCCACCGTGTCGGGGGTGGCGGGCAGAAACTACGCCACCGGAGGGCCCGACCAGTAGCGGATCCCGCGGGTAGTCGCGGTTGTTACACCCCGGGGCGCTCGGCGCGGGCCGCGGGCGTCCACGGTGCCCGGCGGTGACGGCCCGCCGCCTGCACCTGGTCGCGGCCGAGCCGCTTGGCCTCGTACAGCGCCGCGTCGGCCGCGGCGAGCAGCCCGGACACGGTGTCCTCGGCGACCTCGGGCCACACGGCGATGCCGATGCTGACGGTGAGCCCGGCGACCGTGCCGCCGTCGCCGTCGTCCACGAGCACCCGGTGGACCTCGGTGCGCATCCGCTCGGCGATGGCCACGGCTTCCTCGTGGTCGACACCGGGCAGCAGCACGGCGAACTCCTCGCCGCCGAAGCGACCGACCGCGTCACCGCGCCGCACCGCGCTCTCCAACGCCGCCGCGATGCGCCGCAGCACCAGGTCGCCGGTCTGGTGGCCGTGGGTGTCGTTGATGTCCTTGAAGTGGTCGACGTCGATCATGAACAGGCCGACCCGCGAGCCGGGCGGCTGCTGGCGGGTGCGTTGCAGCTCCAGCGTCGCCTGCAGGTGCCAGGCCTCGGCGTTGAGCAGGCCGGTCTTGGCGTCGGTGCGGGCGGCCAGCTCGAGCTGGTGGATGAGCACGGTGCGGTGCAGGGCGACGGCCGCCACCACCATCGGCAGCGCGAAGCCGGGCCACCACGCGACCGCGAGCGCGACGAACCCGCCCAGCGCGAGCTGGCCCGCTTCGAGCAGGTTGTCCGCGCCGCTGCCGAGGGCGTCGCGCACCGAGCGGGGCCGCACGGTCAGCAGGATCACCGCGGCCACCAGGGCGGTGTTGACCAGCCACTGCGCCGCGCCCGCGCCGACCAGGCCGACGAGGTCGAGCGGGCCGGCGGGCTGCCCGTCGCGCAGGTGGTCGCGCAGGCCGGTGAGGCCCGCCACGGTCCCCGCGGCGAGCGTGGCCAGCACCATCATCGCCGTGGTGAACACGTTGCGGTGCGGTGGGCGTGAGGCGTCCCAACGGCCGACGACCCACCAGCGGTGCGCGTACATCAGCACGACCAGGGCGACGGCGAGCACGGGTGGCAGCACGAGCGCGCCGGCCAGGATCCAGATGCTGCACAGGTCGACGTGCGGCAGGTGGCTGTGGTCGCGGCGGATGCGCTCGATCCAGCGGGACGAGTGCAGGTGCAGCGCGGCGCAGCCGAGCAGGACGGCGAACGTGGTCCACGACCCGGCGGGCACGGGCCAGGTGGTGGCGGCGGCGATCGCGAGCACCGCGAGCAGGTCCACCGACAGCACGTACACCAGGGCCTGCCGCGGCAGGGACCATAGTGACCAGCGTCGATCGCCCGACGACGTCGAACGCGCTCTGCCCATGGTTCCTCACGACTGTCTGCCCCGGACTGTCATGGCGTCCGGACGGAGGGTCACAGTAATGGTGACCTGTATCGATGTCAGCCGCTACCGGGGTGACGCAACCCACTGGAGGTGAGCGCGGTGCGCGACAAGATCTGGTGAAACCGCAGGTGGCAGCCGTGTCGAGACAGGACGGAGGTGTGGTTGTGCGCGACAAGATCTGGTGACCCCCCGATGCCCGCCTGTGCCCGGACCGCCGACAGCCACGTCGAGGGGAGGTGCGCCGCCATGCGCGACAAGATCTGGTGAAGACGGGGAGCCCCGACCGACGCCCTGGAGCACGTGCGGGCCGCGGTGAGCACTGCCACTCCCGCGGCCGGCGCGGTCAGCCGACGCGCGCCCGGACCAGCCACAGGCACGCCGCCGCCGCGCCGAGGCCGCTGAGCACGAGCGTGGTCCGCGTGCCGACGACGTCGCCGAGCAGGCCGCCCACCAGCGCGCCGGCGGGCGCGGTGCCCCAGACGGCCGTGCGGATGGTCGCGTTGACCCGACCGTGCAGCGCGGCGGGCGTCGCCTCGTAGCGCACCGGCACCTGGTGCACGTTGTAGACCTGGAGCGCGAACCACATCACCGCCACCGCGCCGATCACGAGGCCGTCCACCGCGACCAGGGCCTGGGCCGCCCCGGTGGTCAGCACGGCGGCGACCATCGTGCGCCGGCGGCCCCACCGCTCGCCCAGCCGGGCCGCGACGAGCGCGCCGACCAGCCCGCCGACCGCACCGACGGACAGCGTCACGCCGGCGCGTGCGGCCGACAGCCCCACCACCGACACCAGGTGCAGCAGCACCACGACGGTGAAGGCGTTGAACCAGAACACGTGCGTGGCCGTGCAGAGCGTGACCCGCCGCAACCCCTGGTGACCGAAGACGGCCCGCACCCCGGTCCACACCCCCGCGCCGGCCCGCGGTCGTTCGACCACCCGCACCCCCAGCAGGGTCAGCGCCGCGACGAGGAAGCTGACCGCGTCGGCCGCCACCGCGCCCGCGGCCGTGACCGCCCCGACCAGCCACCCGCCCAACGCGGGCCCGGCGACCTGCGCGGTGGCCTGCCCCACCTCCACGACCCCCTGAGCCCGCGTCAACTGCCCGGCGGGCACCACCATGGGCACCAGCGCCAGCCCGGCGATGTCACCGAACACGGCGAACACCCCCGCCACCGCCGCCACCGCGGCCAACAACCCCACCGACAGCGCCCCCAAGCCCGCCGCCACCGGCACGACCGCCAGGCTCACCGCCTGCCCGACCGCGCACACCCCGGCCACCACCCGCCGCGGCAACCGGTCCACCCACACCCCGGCCGGCAACCCGAACACGAGGTACGGCAACCGCCCACAAGCCGCCACCACCCCGACCTCGACCGCTCCGGCCCCCAACTGCAACGCCGCCACCAAGGGCACCGCGACCACCGTCACCTGCGACCCGACGAGCGACACGGCCTGACCCGCCCACAACAACAGGAACGACCGGTTGCGCCGGAGCACCGTCAGGGCACCGCCGCGGGCGCGACGCGGGTCCACGCGGTGGTGGCGGCGAGCGCGAGGACGGTGCCCGCGATGCCCGCCACGGCGATCGCGGTCGTCGCCGAGCCCGTCGCGGAGGCCAGCAGCCCGCCCGCCGCAACGCCGATGCCCTGCGCCGCGACCAGGCCGCTGCGGGCGAAGCCCAACGCCTGGCCGCGCTGCTCGTCGGGCACCAGGCGGACGAACGTCGCGCCCGCCGTCACCTGGTAGGCGCTGAACGCGCCGCTGACCGCGAGCAACGCCACCGCACCCACCAGGTTCGGCGCGAACAGGTACCCGACCAGCGGCAACGCCGTCGCCACGGCCAGCAGCCCGAGCAGCCGCACGCGCGTCGACGTCGGCAGGAACCGCAGCAGCACGGTGCCCAGCACCATCCCGGCCGGGTCGGCGGCCAGCAGCAGCCCGACCCCCGCCGCGCCCGCGCCGACCTCCGCCGAGAACGGCGCGGCCAGCCCTTCCGGCACCACGGTGAACAGCGCCAGCCACCCCAGGCCCACCAGCAACCGCAGCCGCCGGTCCCGCCACACCAGCGCCGCGCCCGCCCTGATCCGGACGTGCGCGGCCGGCACGGACGCCGGAGCCGGGCGTTGCCGCAGGCCGAACCTCAGCAGCAACGCCGACAACGCGAACGTGACCCCGTCGGCGAGCAGCGCGCCGGACGTGCCGAGCCACGCCACCACCAGCCCGCCGCCGACGAACCCCAGCAGCAGCCCGGCCTGGTGGGTGATCAGGTGCACCGACTGCCCGGCCTCGTACTTGTCCCCCAGCACGGACGGCAGCAGCGCGCCCTGGGCCGCGGCGAACGGCGGCTCGGCCAACTGCGCGACCACCAGCAACGCGGCCACCAGGGGCAGCGGCACGCCCGGCACCGCCATCACGGCCAGCAGCACCGCCCGCACCGCGTCGGCCACCACCATCACGGTCCGCCGCGGGTACCGGTCGGCCAGGCCCGTCAGCAGCACCCCCGACACCAGCGCGGGCAGCATCGTCAACGCGTAGGTCGACGCCGTCCACGCGGCCGACCCCGTGCGCTGGAACACCAGCACGGACAGCGCCACCCGGGCCAATTGGTCGCCGACGGTCGACAGCACCGCCGCCGACCACAGCACCCGGAACTCCGGCACCGCGAACACCGCGCGCAACCCCGTGCCCCCGACCACCTGCTCCCCCGATCCGTGCGCGACCGATGAGTTTCCCGGGCCCGCCGGGTCACATGTTGTGCGGCGTGCGACCGGCACGTCACCGTACAAGCCCGGAGGGTGACCATGAGCGAGGTTGCGCAGATGACCGTCGACTTCACGCGGGAGGCCGAACGGCACCGGCACGAGCTGCGGGTGCACTGCTACCGGCTGCTGGGCTCGTTCGACGAGGCGGAGGACCTGGTGCAGGAGACGTTCCTCAAGGCGTGGCGCGCCCGGGACAGCTTCGAGGGTCGTTCGTCGTTCCGCGCCTGGCTGTACCGGATCGCCACGAACGCGTGCCTGGACGTGATCGACCGCCGTCCCGCGCACGCCACCACCGACGCGATGCCGGCGGCGGACGTGCCGTGGTTGCAGCCCTTCCCGGACGCCCTGCTCGACGCCGAGCCGGACGCGGAGGTGGTCGCGCGCGAGACGATCGAGCTGGCGTTCCTGGCCGCGGTGCAGCACCTGCCCGCCAAGCAGCGGGCGGTGCTGGTGCTGCGGGACGTGCTGGGCTGGCCGGCGAACGAGACGGCGGCGTTGCTGGAGGACACCGTGCCCGCGGTGAACAGCGCGCTGCAACGCGCCCGCGTGACCATGCGCAAGCACCTGCCGCAACGGCGTGCCGACTGGTCGGGCGGGCCGAACCCGCGGGAGAAGGCGGTGATCCGCAAGTTCGTGGAGGCCACCGAGCGCTGCGACGTGCGGCTGATGGCCTCGGCGTTGCGCGAGGACGTCACGTGGACGATGCCGCCGGACCCCGAGTGGCACCGCGGCCGGGACGCCGTGATCGCCATCTGGTCGCCGGTGATGGTGGGCCCGGAGGCGTTCGGCGAGTGGAAGGTGATCGAGACGCGGGCGAACCGGCAGCCGGCCTTCGCCGCCTACGCCCGCAAGCCCGGCGAGGAGCACTTCAAGCCGGTGTCCCTGGACGTGCTGCGCATCGAGGGCGACGAGATCGCGGAGATCATCACGTTCCCGTCGGACCGGTTCCCGCTGTTCGGCCTGCCCGAGACGTGCTGAGCTCCGCCGTCCGGCCGGTCACCGCCCGGCGAACGCGCCGCGGGCGAAGGCGACGAGCTCGGCGGGCGGCTCCTCGGGGATCTCCACCTGGTAGGGCGGCTGCGGGTCGTACTCGATGAGCAGTTGCGTGAACCGGGCCCGCTCGTCGCCCCAGATCCGGCCGACGAGCGTGAGCGCCAGGTCGATCCCGGCGGACACCCCGGCGGCGGTGGCCACGGACCCGTCGACCACCACGCGGTCGGTGCTCACCACCCCGCCGAGGGCGGCCAGCTCGTCGCGCACCGCCCAGTGCGTGGTGGCGGGACGGCCGGCCAGGATGCCCGCCTGCGCCAACAACGTCGACCCGGAGCACACCGACGTGGTCCAGGTGGCGGTCGGGTGCACGTCGGCCAGCCACGCCGCGACCACGCCGTCCGCCAACGCGTCCGCCCAGCGGCCCGAGCCGGGCACCAGGACCAGGTCGGCGCGGTCCAGCTCGGCGAACGTCGTCGTCGGCACGAGCGCCAACCCCGCGTCGGAGACCACGGGGTCCAGCGTGGCGGCCACGAAGTGCGAGGTCACCTCCGGCTGGTGGCCCAGCACGTCGTAGGGCCCCACCAGGTCCAGCGCGGTCAGCCCCGGGTAGAGCACGAAAGCCACGTCCACAGTCGTCCCCCTCCTATGCCGCACCGGTGGTGCGGAACCTGTCGCGGTACCCGCCCGGCGTCACGCCGAGCACCCGCAGGAAAGCCCGGCGCAACGTCTCCGCCGAACCGAAACCCGTGCGCCTGGCCACCACGTCGAGCCCTTCGTCGCCCGCCTCCAGCGCGGTCGCCGCGGCCTCCACCCGGACCCGCTCGACGTACCGGGCGGGCGAGACGCCGACCCGGCGCGGGAACACGCGGGAGAAGTGCCGGGTGCTCATCGCCGCTCGGCGCGCCATCTCCTCGACCGTCCACGCGGCCGCCGGGTCGTCGACGACCGCGTCCAGCACGGCCCGCAGGCCCGGCTCGCGCACCGGCGGCACGCGTGACCGCACGCTGAACTGCGACTGGCCGCCGGGGCGTTGCAGGAACACCACCATCCAGCGGGCGACGAACCGGGCCAGGGCGGCGTCGTGGTCGCGTTCGACCAGCGCCAGCGCGAGGTCGATGCCCGCGGTGACGCCGGCGGACGTGACCAGCCGCCCGTCCCGCACGTGGATCGCGTCCGGCACGACCTGCACCGACGGGTGGTCGGCCGCGAGCCGGTCGCAGTACGCCCAGTGCGTCGTGGCGCGTGCGCCGTCCAGCAGCCCGGCCGCCGCCAGCACGAACGCGCCCGTGCACACGCTCGTCACCCGCCGCGCGCCGGACGCGACCCGCCGCAGGTGGTGGCGCAGCTCGGCGTCCCGGGCCGCGTCGGCGAACGTGAAGCCGCCGACGACCAGGACCGTGTCCACCCCGCCGGACACCTCCCGCAGGTCCTCGGCCTCCATCCGCAGCCCTCCGGTCACCTCGAACCCGCCGCCGAGCCCGGCCAGCCGCACCCGGTAGCCGTCCCGCGAACCGGCCGCCACCAGCGCCCGGTTCGCGCCGGCGAACACGTCCGCCGGGCCGGCGATGTCGGTCAGCGCCGCACCGCCGTACCCGATCACCAAGACCTCCCGCTCCACACCGTCCACCCTCTCCGCCACCGGGCACGGCGGCAACGACCGGCGACCCTCGATTCCGGCCACGTTACGGTTCGGTCCGTGTTGAGGATCGAGATCGACGGCGGGCCGCCGACCGTCGACCACTTCGTGCCCGGCCTGCTGGCCAACTACGGGCACTTCACCGCCATGCAGGTGCGCGACCGCCGGGTCAAGGGCCTCGACCTGCACCTGCGCCGCCTGGACCGGGCCAACCGCGAGCTGTACGGCGAGCCGCTGGACGGCGAGCACGTGCGCGGCCTGGTCGCCCACGCGCTGGGCGACGTGCGTGACGCGGCCGTGCGGGTCGTCGTGTTCGGCTTCGACGAGCCGACCGTGATGGTCGTCGTCCGCCCGCCGACCGCTCCCCCGCCGACGCCGCAGAGCCTGATGTCGGTGGCCTACGCGCGGCCGTTGCCGCACGTGAAGCACCTCGGCGGGTTCGGCCAGCTGCACCACGGCAAGCGCGCCGAGCAGGCCGGGTTCGACGACGCGCTGCTGGTCGACGACGGCGTGGTGGTGGAGGGCGCGATCGCCAACATCGGCTTCTTCGACCACGACGGCGGCGTGGTGTGGCCGGAGGCGGACTGGCTGCACGGCATCACCATGCAGCTGGTCGAGCAGCGGCTGCCGGGACGCCGCGAGGTGGTGCGGTTGGCCGACGTCGGTCGCTACCGCGGCGCGTTCCTGACCAACTCGATCGGCGTCTGCGGCGTGTCCCGGGTCGACGACGTCGAGTACGCCGTGGACGACGCGGTGCTCGCGCGCGTCCGAGCCGCCTACGACGAGGTGCCCGCCGACCCGATCGGGTAGGTCCGGCGTGGCCGTTCCGGTCAGACCGCCGGCGGCCGGTCCTCGTACGGGGTGGACAGCACCACGGTCGTGCGGGTGGACACGTTCGCCACCTCGCGGATCTGGCGGAGCAGCTCCTCCAACGCGTGCGGTGACGCCACCCGCACCCGCAGCACGTAGGACGCGTCGCCGGCCACGGAGTAGCACGCCTCGATCTGCGGCAGGTGCTCCAGCCGTTTCGGGTAGTCGTCCGGAGCCGCCGGGTCGATCGGGGTCAACGAGATGAACGCGGTCAGCGGCAGGCCGATCTCGTCGCCGTCCAGCCGTGCCGCGTAACCGCGGACCACGCCGCGCTGCTCCAGCCGCCGCACCCGCTGGTGCACGGCCGACACGCTCAACCCGACCCGTTCGGCGAGGTCGGTGAAGCTGCACCGGCCGTCGGCGGCCAGTTCGCGCAGGATCGCCCGGTCTGTCGGCTCCAGGTTCGTCACGCGGGCAACACCACCAGCTCGTGCGGTCGGTTGTTGACGCTCTCCACGCCGTCGGCGGTCGTGATCACGATGTCCTCGATCCGCGCGCCCCACCGCCCCGGCAGGTAGATGCCGGGTTCGACGCTGAACGCCATGCCCGGCTCCAGCGTCAGGTCGTTGCCGGCCACGATGTAGGGATCCTCGTGCACGTCGAGCCCGATGCCGTGGCCGGTGCGGTGCACGAAGTACTCGCCGAAGCCGGCGTCGGCGATGATGTCGCGCGCGGCGGCGTCGACCGCTTCGCACGTGACGCCGGGCCGCACCGCCTCGACGGCCGCCCGCTGCGCCGCCTGCAACACCGCGTAGGTCTCCCACACGTCGGCGTCACGCGGCTCGCCGAGCACGTAGTTGCGGGTGGAGTCGGAGTTGTAGCCCTCGGCCACCGGCCCGCCGATGTCGACCACGACCACGTCGCCCGCCTCGATCACCCGGTCGGACAGCTCGTGGTGGGGCGACGCGCCGTTCGGGCCGGAGCCGACGATCACGAACTCGGCCAGCGCGTGGCCCTCGGCGACGATCGCGGCGGCGATGTCCGCGCCCACCTCGGCCTCCGTGCGGCCGGGGCGCAACCACTCGGCCATGCGCGCGTGCACCCGGTCGATCGCCGCGCCCGCCTTGCGCAACGCGGCCACCTCGGCGGCGTCCTTGCGCATCCGCAGCTCGCGCAGGATCGGCCCGGCGAGCACCTGGTCCGCGCCGACCACATCGCGCAACCGCAACGTGTGCAGCGCGGGCATCATGTCCGACACCGCCGTCCGGCTGCCCTTCAGCGCCCTCTTGACCAGCGCGTACGGGTCCTCGCCGTCCACCCAGGTGGCCACCTCGACCCCGAGCTCGTCGGTGGGGACGGCCGCGTAACCGGGGTGCTCCAGCTTGGGCACCACCAACACCGGCGTCCCGCCGACCGGCACCACCAAGCAGGTCAACCGCTCGAACGACGCCCCACCCGCGCCCAGGAGGTACCGCAAGTCCGATCCGGGCGCGATGAGCAACGCGTCAACGCCCGCGATGGAGGCGGCAGCGGTAGCCCGGTCGAGGCGCGCGCGCAGTGCGTCCACGTCGACGGGCCCAACTTGGGTCGACATGGGAGTGAAGCCTAGTCGTGCCCACCCCGTCCCACGCCACAAGTCACCACACCACCAGCCCCGACCCCCGATCGACCAGCCACCACCTCCGACCAGCCCTTATCCACCACCGCCCTCCACCAATGGGTGAATCTCAACAACCCACTCCCCAATAACACCGTTTCCGAATCCCTGAAACGTCGGTTGAAACAACGAGGCCGCCCTCAACCACCTCCCGTGCCCAACCCCCATCCCGCCCCTCTCCCATCCCGCCCCTCTCCCACCCCGCCCCTCTCCCACCCCGCCTCCACCCGGCCCTGCCACAGCACCAACGCACCAACCACAGCCACAGCCACAGCCAGCGAGCACCGCAGCACCGCAGCACCGCAGCACCGCAGCACCGCAGCACCGCAGCACCGCAGCACCGCAGCACCGGGGAGTTATCCACAGCCCTAACCGCAGCGATCGGCGATGTCGGTGGTCTCTGGCAAGCTGTCCCAGGTGAGCAATCCGCTGGTCCTGATGGACGCCGCCAGCCTGTACTTCCGGGCGTTCTACGCGCTGCCCGAGTCGATGACCGCCCCGGACGGCACACCGGTCAACGCGGTGCGCGGCTTCGTCGACACGATCGCGAAGGTCATCACCGACCGGAAGGCGAGCCGCCTGGTGGCGTGCCTGGACGCCGACTGGCGGCCGGAGTTCCGCGTCGCCGCCCTCCCGTCCTACAAGGCGCACCGCGTCGCCGAGGGCGCCGCCGACGGCGAGGAGGAAGTGCCCGACACCCTCACCCCGCAGGTGCCGATCATCCTCGACGTGCTGGACGCGGTGGGCATCGCGACCGCCGAGGCCGCCGGCTACGAGGCCGACGACGTCATCGGCACCCTCGCCGCCCGCGAGACCACCGACCCGGTCGAGGTGATCACCGGCGACCGCGACCTGTTCCAGGTCGTGCGCGACGAGCCGACCCCGGTGCGCGTCCTCTACCTCGGCCGCGGCTGGGCGAAGGCCGAGCTGATCGGGCCGCGCGAGCTGGCCGCCAAGTACGCGCTGCCGGTGCAGGACGCCGGGCGCGCGTACGCCGGGATGGCCGTGCTGCGCGGCGACCCGTCGGACGGCCTGCCCGGCGTCGCCGGCATCGGCGAGAAGACGGCGGCCAAGCTGATCACCGAGTTCGGCTCCCTGCAAGCCGTCCTCGACGCCGTCCACGACGGCCGCGACCGCAAACTCACCACCCGCGCCCGCACCGCCCTGCTCAACGCCCAGGACTACCTCGCCGTCGCCCCGACCGTGGTCAACGTCGCCACTGACGCCGACATCGTCATGGACCGCCCCGACCCGGTCCCCGCCGCCCCCGCCGACCCGGACCGCGTCGCCGAACTGACCCGGCGCTGGGGCCTGGGCAGCTCGCTGCCGCGCCTGCTGTCCGCCCTGGAACGCCGCTGACCCACCAACGCGACCTCCGTCCAGCCACACCCCACCCGCTGGGGCCGCTGCCAACGACCGGCCGCCGACGACAAGCCGGCGGATGTGGCGTGCGGATGGCAGGCGCGGGGCCGGTGATCCATGTCGGCCGGACGGAGACCGCAACGCGCGTCCGTGACGTGGCGGAGACGACGGACAATCGCGGCCTGCGACGGCGACGACCGCGACACGCGGCCCGCACCAGACGTCCGCAACGGACACCCGCGCGGACGAGCGAGGGCGACAGGCGCGGCGGGCGCGACCGGCAGCCGCGACGGCGATGGATCACCGCGACAGGCGAGCGCGACCATGACCGGTATCGGCGGCGGGCGGTCGTGGCGGGTGGCGTCGGCGTGATGAGGTCGGCGTGATGAGGTCGCTCGGGGGTGGGGCCGCTGTACGGTGCGCGGCATGTGCGTCTCCACCGACGAGGCCGAGTTCGCGGGCACGATCCTCTACGCGGGCCGGTGTGGGCATCCCGTGCACGGGCGCGTCGAAGTGCTCGGGTACCAGAACCAGGTGGTGAACCTGGCCGCCGGGCCCAACGCGATGGTGCTGCACGTGCCCGCGGTGGGGGTTGGGCGGGAGAATTTCTTGCCGGTGGGGCGGGATGGTGCGGTGCTCACCAGGATGGTGGAGGCGGTGCGGCCGCACGCGGTGTCGGGTGATGGGCCCGTCGCGATGGACTGGACCGGCGGCGAGGTGGAGGTGTTCGCGCACGACATCTACACGGTCGTGGTGGCGGCGGATCCGACGCGCATCCCGCGGGCGTTGGAGCAGGTGCCGCCGCACCGGCGGCCGCGGTTGAGGGACGAGTTGTTCCAGTTCTACGCCGACGTCTTTTCCGGTCACACGATCGTGTTGTGCTGTTTCGACAACGCCGAGGCGCGCTGGGCCAAGCCGTTGCTGCTCTGGTACCGCCCGACCGACCCCGACCGCCTGGTGCTGCCCGCGCTGGACAGCCACACCGGCGAGGTGCCCGACCTGGACGCCCGGGTGCGACCGGACCACTGGCTGATCTTCGGCACCGACGAGGCGGGCGAGGAGTGGGGGCACCCCGTCGACCACGGCGGCACGATGCGGCACAAGCTGCGGGAGTTCCTGTCGGACCGGGTGATCGGCGCGCGGTTCGAGTACGAGCCCCTGCCCAACGGCGACTTCGTCCTCGCGCACGACGACCTGGTGCGCGGCGACCCGTCCAAGGTGCGGCGGCTCAGCCCGACCGGCTGACGTGGACCCGCATCCCGGCCGCACGGGCAGGTGGGGTGCGAGTACGCGGAACGGCCGGGCCGGGAGCGGTCACGAACCGGAGCGGGACAGGTCAGAAATAGGTGCCGCACCAGGGGACTTCGGACACCGCGAACAGGGCGTCGGCGCGGGCCAGGGCGGCCGGGTCGACGACGTCCAGGCGGCGCGTGGCGGCGAGGGTGGAGAACGACACGTCGCCCAGGTAGGCCGAGGCGAGCACGTCGACGTCCAGCACCAGTTCCGGCGCGTCGTCCACCCGCGTCACGCCGTCCGCCGTCACCCGGTACGAACCCGCGTTCTCCGGCAGGTAGGCGTCACGCACCCCGAGCACCACGGGCTCGGACGAGCGGTACGTGCGCGCGGACAGGGCCGCCGGCACGTCGAGCAGGCGCAGCCACGCCTCGTCGGCGTGATCGACGACCCGGCACGCGCGCCGGTCGCCCAGCAGCCACTCCAACGGCTCGTCCAACGGCCGGCCGAGCGTCACCACCTCGTCCACCAGGTCGATGCCCAGCACGAACAGCCACAGGTCGGCCCACGCCTCGGCGTCACGCGCCCACAAGTCCATCACGGACAGCCTGGTCGGCGGCCCGTCGGCGGAGCCGTGGTCGCCGGGCACGACCTTGAACACCACGTAACCGTCGTCGCCCGACCCGCCCGACCGGACCGCGATCCTCAGGTTCTCCTCGGCCGCCACGCGCCGGATGCTCAACCCCCACCACGCGGGCCACCGGGAGATCGTGCCCGCGCGCTGGGGCGACAGCTCCTCGAACAGCCCGCGCGCGATCCGCTCCCCCGCCTCGCCCTCGACGAACCGCACCCGGCCGACCGGGCGGGTGCGGGGCGCGGCCTCACGGCGGTCGATGCGCAGGAACCGGTACCGGGTGGCGATGCCGTAGCCGTAACGGCCGTAGATCGCCGTCTCGGACGCGCGCAGCGACGCGGCCACGTCACCTCGCGACCGCAACTCCCGCAACTGCGCCCGCTGCAACGCGCTCAGCACACCGCGCCGCGTCCAGTCCGCCCGCACGCCCACCCGGCTCACGGCCGCGTGCGGCACCACCGCGCCGCCGGGCACGGCCAGGCTCGACGGGAACGACTGGACCGTGCCGATCATCTCCCCGTCGGCGAACGCGCCCCACGTGCAGCCGGGCACGTACGACTCCTGCGCGAACTTCCACTGGTCGTCCGGTGCGGGCGGGTGGTGCAGCGTGCCGCGGAACAGGGTGTGGGCGGTTCGGTACTGGGAGTCGTCCAGCACGCGGACGTCGTGGTCGGTCACCCCCGCATCGTGCCGCACAGATCGCTCGCTTCGCTAACGAGTTTCCGGCCACATGCCACGAGGCCACCCCCGCAACCAGCGCGGGAGTGGCCTCGGGCACGACGGGAGCGATCAGCCGGCGGGCTGGCCGACCTCGTACTCACCGTCCTCGGTCTTCACCGTGATCTTGACCTTCTTGTCCTTGCCGCCGACCTTCACCGTGCACTCGAAGGTCGTGTTCGGCTTGACCTCCTGCTCGGCGGGGCAGGTCGCGCCCTCGACGTCGGAGATCTTGTAGTCGTCCTTCAGCACGCCGACGACACCGTTCTGCACGGCGGTCTGGTCGAACACCTTGGTGTTGAAGAACCCCGGCGCGACGAAGCCGGTGATGCCGACGGCCGCGACCACGAGCACGACGAGCGCCACCACGACCCAGAGCACGGCGCTGGACTTCTTCGGCGGCGGCTGCTGGCCGTACTGACCCGGCTGCCCGTACTGGCCTGGCTGCTGCCCGTACTGGCCGGGCTGACCAGGCTGGCCGTACTGCCCGGGCTGACCGTACTGGCCCTGCTGCGGCTGCCCGTACGGGTTGGACTGGGGGTTGTTCGGGTCGTACCCGGCGGGGTACTGCTGCGGGTAGGGCTGCTGTTGCTGCTGCTGGCCCCACTGCTGCTGCGACGGATCCGGCTGCCCGTAGGGGTTGGGCTGCTGAGCGGGGAAACCACCCGACGGCGTGCCGGGGTACCCACCACCGTAGGGCTGTTGCTGCTGGCCCCACTGCGGCTGCGGGTCGTTCCCTCCGGACGGTCCGTACGGACTGGTCATGCTCGGCCTCCGACGGTCGGTCTGGAATAGGTCTGCAACGGTCTTGGACGATCTCGACGAGCTGTTCAAGCCTTGCGGGCGCGATCAAACCACAGCCACCCGCGCGGTACCCAGCCACCCCGCAAAGCTTTGTCAAACGGTGGCCATCGCCACCACCCCGCGGCGCAGCGCGTCCACCGCCTTCCGGGCGGCCGCGCCGACCGGGTCACCGCCGCCGACGACGTCGCGGATCTGGTCCAGGAAGTCGATCACCTGCCGGCACCACCGCACGAAGTCGCCCGCGCCGAGCTCGGCGCCGTTCTCCTCCGCCGCGGACAGCACCTTCTCCAGCGACTCGCCGCGCGCCCACCGGTACACCGCCCACGCGAAGCCCGGGTCGGGTTGGCGGGTGCGGTCGAGCCGGTGCCGGCGCTCGTCGTCCTCCAGCTCGGCCCACAGCCGCGCGGTCGCGGTCAACGCGTCCGACACCCGGCCCGGTGGCAGCCGCGCCTCCAGCGGACCGTCGCGGCGGGCCTCGTACACCAGCGCCGACACGACCGCCGCCAGTTCGGCCGGGTCGAGGTCGCGCCACACGCCGTGCCGCAAGCACTCGGCGGCCAGCAGGTCGGACTCGCTGTAGAGCCTGGTCAGCCGCTTGCCGTGCTCGGTGACCTCCTCGCCGGGCCCGTTCTCCTCGGCGTGCAGGTAGCCGCGTTCCCGCAGCAGGCCGCGGATGCGGTCGAACTCGCGCGCCAACGAGTGCGTGGTGGCGGCGACCTTGCGCTCCAACTGCTCGGTCTCGGCCAGCAGCCGGTGGTAGCGCTCACCCCAGCGGGCGTGTTCCTCGCGCTTCTCGCAGCCGTGGCACGGGTGCGCGCGCAACGCCCGGCGCAACGTGGCCAGTTCGGCGTCGTCGTCGGCGGTCGAACGGCGCTTGCGCATCGCGGGCGCGACGATCCCGGTGGCGCGCAACGACGCCGCCAGGTCGCGCCGGGACTTCGGCGAGCGCGTGTCGACCTGCTTGGGCAGCCTCATCTTGCCCAGCACCTCGACCGGCAGGGGGAAGTCCGCCGACGACAGCCGGCCCGCCCACCGGTCCTCGGTCACCACGAACGGCCGCGCCTCGCCCAGCGGCTCGAGCCCCGGGTCGATCACCACGGCGAGCCCGGACCTGCGCCCGGACGGCACGGCGATCACGTCGCCCTTGCGCAGCCGCTCCAGCGACTGCGCGGCCTCGGCCCGCTTCGCGGAGGTGTTCTGCCGCGCCAGCGCCTTCTCCCGGTCGGCGACCCGGCGGCGCAGCGACGCGTACTCGGTGAAGTCGCCGAGGTGGCAGGTCATCGCCTCGGCGTAGCCGCCCAGGGCCTCGCGGTTGCGCTCGATCCGCCGGGCCAGCCCCACGACCGACCGGTCGGCCTGGAACTGGGCGAACGACTGCTCCAGGATCTCCCGGGCGGCCGCCGCGCCCAGCTGGTTGACCAGGTTGACGGCCATGTTGTAGCCGGGCCGGAACGACGACCGCAGCGGGTAGGTTCGGGTGGACGCGAGGCCGCCGACCGCCTTGGGGTCGACGCCGGGCTGCCACACCACCACCGCGTGGCCCTCGACGTCGATGCCGCGCCGGCCCGCGCGCCCGGTGAGCTGCGTGTACTCGCCGGGGGTGAGGTCGACGTGCGCCTCGCCGTTGTACTTGACCAGCTTCTCCAGCACGACGGTGCGGGCGGGCATGTTGATGCCCAGCGCCAGCGTCTCGGTGGCGAACACGACCTTCACCAGGCCGCGGACGAACAGCTCCTCCACGGTCTCCTTGAACGCGGGCAGCAGGCCGGCGTGGTGGCTGGCGATGCCGCGCTCCAGGGCCTCGCGCCACTCCCAGTAGCCCAGCACCATCAGGTCGCCTTGCGGCAGGTCCTTGGTCTTCTCCTCGATGACCTCGCGGATCTGCTCCACCTCGTCGGCGGAGTTGAGCCGCAGGCCCGCGCGGACGCACTGCGTGACGGCCGCGTCACAGCCCGCGCGGCTGAACACGAAGTCGATGGCGGGCAGCAGGGCCGCGCCGTCGAGCCGCTGCACGATGTCGACCCGGGACGGCGGCCGGAAACCGGACCCGCGCGGCGGGCGGCCCCGCTGATCCTTGTTGTTGCGGTTGCGGCTCCACGGCACGTGGAAGCGGGACAGGTCGTCGGTGTGCCGCAGCAGCTGCGGGTTGATGCGGGCGTGCCCGTCGGGGCCGTCGCCGGCGAACAGGTCCATCATCCGGCCGCCGGCCAGCATGTGCTGCCACAGCGGCACGGGCCGGTGCTCGTCCACCACGACGGTCGTGTCGCCGCGCACCTCGACCAGCCACTCGCCGAACTCCTCGGCGTTGCTGACGGTCGCGGACAGGCCGACCAGCCGCACGGACTCGGGCAGGTGCAGGATCACTTCCTCCCACACCGGGCCGCGGAACCGGTCGGCGAGGTAGTGGATCTCGTCCATCACCACGTAGGCGAGGGTGTTCAGCGTCGAGGAGCCCGCGTACAGCATGTTGCGCAGCACCTCGGTGGTCATCACGACGATCGGCGCGTCGCCGTTGACCGAGGTGTCGCCGGTGAGCAGGCCGACCTGCCGCGCGCCGTAGCGGGCGACGAGGTCGGCGTACTTCTGGTTCGACAGCGCCTTGATCGGGGTGGTGTAGAAGCACTTGCTGCCCTCGGACAGGGCCAGGTGCACGGCGAACTCGCCGACGACGGTCTTGCCGGCGCCGGTGGGCGCGCAGACCAGCACGCCGTGCCCGTCCTCGAGCGCCTCGCAGGCGCGTTGCTGGAACGGGTCGAGTTCGAACGAGATGACCCCCAGGAAGTCGGCCAGCTTGGGCCGGGAGGAGCGGCGGCGGAAGTCCGCGTACGAGTCGGCCGGAGACCGCGAAGTGCTTGACACCTGTCCAGGCTGTCACACAGGACCGACAAAATCGCTTCAGATCCGCACCGGAACCCGGAACAACTCTTTTGGTCGACACTGAAGTCATAGGGACCATTGGGGCGGCTCATGCGGCACACTCGTCAGACGTGGCAACGATCCCGTTGGTCGAGGGCGACCTCAGGTGGGTGTTCCCCGACCTGGTCGAGGCGGACCCGGTGCTCGCGGTGCTGCGCCGGGCCGCCGCGCGGGTCGAGCGGCTGGCGGGCCACCTGGGCAGACCGGGCTCGGGCCTGGTGTTCGACCACCTGCCCGGCGCGCCCTACGCCGGGCTGTCCGCGCTGGCCGAGCTGGACGGAGTGGCCTTCCACGTGCACGTCTCGCTGCCCCGCGACCCGCACCGCAACGTGCTGCGGCCGCCACCGCCGTGGCAGGTGGAGGGCGAGATCTCGGTCCGCTGCGACGCGATCCGCGACTGCGGCAGGCACGAGATCGAGACCGTCGAGTCGGCGCACGACACACCGCTGGACGCGGCCAACGGGGTGCTGAGCGTCGCCGGGTGGCTGTTCGACCGCGGCACGGCCGAGCCGCACGACGCCTGGCGCAGGCGCGACGTGCTCAGCCGGCACCGGTGACGGCGGTGAGGGCGCCGGGCACGCACCTGGTCGTCAACGGCACCTCGCTCAGCCGTTCGCCGTCGGCGTAGGCCACCCAGGGCGGTCCGGACAGCCGCGCGGAGCGGGCCCGCAGGGTGCGCACGGCCGGGTGGTCCACGTGCCGCCCGGTGCGCAGCGTGGGCAGCATCCGCAGCAGGGTCCGCCGCGGCGCGGCGCGCACCACGGTGAGGTCGAACAGGCCGTCGGTCGCCGAGGCGTCCGGGCAGACCGGGATGCCGCCGCCGTAGCTGGTCGTGTTGCCGACCGCGACCAGCAGCGCGTCCAGTTCGAGCACGTCGTCGTCGGTCTCGACGACCAGCCGCCGGGGCCGCAGGGCGGCGAGCTCGGCCAGGATCGCGAGGTCGTAGCGGCGCGGCCCGGCGGGCCAGCGCAGGGCGTTCGCGCGCTCGTTGACCGCGGAGTCGAAGCCCGCGCACAGCACGGTGGCGAACCAGGGGCCGCCGTCCACGCGGCCGAGGTCGAAGCGAGCGCGCGTGCCGTCGCGCAACGCGGCCACCACGTCGTCCACCGAGGTGGTGCCCAGGGCGGCGGCCAGGTCGTTGCCGGTGCCCGCGGGCACCACGGCCAGCGCCGTGGCCGACTGCGCGCACGCCTGCACGGCCAGGTGCGCTCCACCGTCGCCGCCGAGGACCACGAGCACGTCGACGCCGTCGGCGACGGCCCGGCGCGCGGCTTCGGCCGTGCCCTCGGCGGTGGGTGCGACGTGCAGGTCGAGCCGGTCGACCACGGCGCGCAGCCGGTGCGCGACGGTGCCCGCCATGCGCGCGGCCCTGCCCTTGCCCGAAGCGGGGCACACCAGCAGGGCCGCCCGCGTTGACGTCGACATGGTCGGGAAGCCTACAAAGGCTTCACCGGATCGAGTGATCTCGCTCAGGTCACGTCGTCGTAGCGCACCCGACCGGGGTGCTCCGGCGCCGGGTCGGGCGTGGGCACCGGTTCGGGTGACGGTTCCTCGACCGCCGACGGCGTGTAGTCGAACGGCGCGGCCACGTCGTCCGGCAGGTCGTCCAGGCCCTCGGCCTTGCGCCGGCGGGCCACCCGCTTGTCGTGCACGCGGGCGATCTGGATGGCCAGCTCGAACAGCAGCACCAGCGCCACGGCCAGCGCGACCATGGAGATCGGGTCGGTGCCGGGCGTGGCGATCGCGGCGAAGACGAACAGGCCGAACACCAGGCCGCGCCGCCACTTGTTCAGCTTCTCGTAGCTGACCACGCCGACCTGGTTGAGCATCACCACGATGAGCGGCAGCTCGAAGCTCACGCCGAAGATCAGCAGCAACGCCATCACGAAGCTGACGTACTCGCCGGCCGTCAACGCGGTGATGAACTGGTCGTCACCGAAGCCGACCAGCACCGCCAGGCCCTGCGGCACCACGTAGAACGCCAGCGTGGCGCCCGCGACGAACAGCACCGACGCGCACGCCACGAACACGATGGCGAAGCGCCGCTCCTTGGCGTACAGGCCCGGGGAGATGAACCGCCACACCTGGTAGAGCCACAGCGGCGCGGTCAGCGCCATGCCCGCGCCCGCACCGACCTTCAGCCGGATCATGAAGACCTCGAAGGGCTTGGTCTGCAGCAGCTGGCAGCCCTGGCCCGCCTGGGTGAGCCGCTGCGTCTCCGGGATGCCGCAGTAGGGCTCGACGACGATGTCCCCCAGGTCCGGCAGCCCGAAGAAGCGCACTTCCCACCAGATGAAGCCGAAGATCGCGCCGCCCACGATGAACAGCAGCGCCAACCCCAGCCGGTGCCGGAGGTCGTAGAGGTGGTCCTTCAACGACATGGTGCCGTCGGGGTTGCCCCGGCGACTCGTGATCTTGCGGCGCTCCCGGCGCTGGGCCCACCACCGGACCGGACTTGCCCCCACCGTGCGGACCGTCCTTAGGCTCTCGTTGACGCGGTTCTAGTTGGTGTTCTGCTTGTTCTGCAGGTTCTGCGCGGACTGCTCGATGGGCTGCGCCACCTGCGGCTGCACGGGCTGCGGCTGCGCCACCGGCTGCACGACCTGCTGCGGCTGCGCGACCGGCTGCTGGACCACCTGCGGCTGCGCGGGCGGCAGCTGCTGCGGCGCGGGCACCTGCTGGGCCGTCGTGCCCGGCTGCTGCTGCGGGTCGTCCTCGCTGCGCAGGCCCTTGGTCTCGGCCTTGAGGATCTTCGCCGAGCGGCCGATCGAGCGGGCCATGTCGGGCAGCTTCTTCGCACCGAACAGCAGAATGATCACCACGGCGATGATGATCAGCTCGGTTGGTCCGAGGTTAGGCACCGTTGTCCTCCTGTCTCCCCCGGTCCACCGATGGTACGCGGGGCTTGCCCTTGCGGGCGTGATCCGGACGCCGTGCGGCCACGGCCACCGCGAGCGCGGCGGACCGCGCGCGCAGCAGACCGACGCGATCGCCGACCCTGTCACCCACCAGAGTGCTTGCGGCGCGGAAGCGACGCAAGGATCGGACGACCCGGAGCACGGTCAGGACGAGCACGACCACTCCGAGGACGATCGGCGCCAGGATCGGCAAGTACGGCACGGCACCACCGTACTGGGCCTAGGTTGCCGGGAGGTGATCCGCCCGGCGCAACGCCGCCTCGGCCTGCCGGGCGACCTCGGACACCAGCTCGGGCGGTTGCTCCACGTGCGCTTCGCCGCCCAACCCGAGCAGCAGCCGGACCATCCAGGCGGTGTCGGCGTAGCGCATGAGCACCCTGGCGCGCCCGTCGCCGAGCTCGACCAGGCCGTCGGTCGGGTAGTACTCGGCCACCCAGCGGGCGTCCGGTTCGAGCACCAGCACGGCCGTGCGCTGGGACGGGTCCGGCTGGAACAACCCCTCCGAGGTGTCGGTGGGGGTGGCGTGGGGCGGAGGGGACGCGGGCTCGTCCAGCACGTCGACGGCGTCGATCCGGTCGAGCCGGAACAGCCGCACGCCGTCCGCCGCCCGGCACCACGCCTCCAGGTAGCCGCGGCCCTCCACGAGCAGCATCCGCATGGGGTCCACGACCCGTTCGGTGATCTCGTCCCGTGACGGTGTGTAGTAGCGCAGGTGCAGGGCGCGCTTGCGCAGCACACCGTCCGATACGGTATCCCGTACTCGCGAGGTCTCCGGCGCTTCCCGCAGGGCCAGGCCGACGGCGACCCCGGCGGGCTGCGCCTGGCCGACCGCGGCCTCGATCTTGGCCACCGCGCGCTGCACCGCGTCCTGGTCGGCCACGCCGGGCGTCTCCGCCAACGCGCGCAGCGCCACCAGCAGCGACGTCGCCTCGGCCGCGGTCAGCCGCAGCGGCCTGCTCATGCCCGCGTCGAAGGTGACGGTCACCGTCTCGCCCTCGAACGACAGGTCGATCAGGTCGCCGGGGCCGTAGCCGGGCAGGCCGCACATCCACAGCAGCTCGAGGTCCTTGCGGATCTGCTTGGGCGTGACCTCGAAGTCGGCGGCGACCTCGTCGATCGGGATGCCGGGCCGGGCCAGCAGGTAGGGCACGAGGGCGAGCAGCCGGGGCAGCCGGTCGGAGGAGGCGTTCACGCGCGCACCCCCGCACCGCGCAGCGCGCCGAGCAGCTTCTCGCGCACCGTCTTGGCCAGCACTTCCGGCTCCAGCACCACCACGTCGGGGCCGAAGCCCGCGATCCACCCGGCGGCGGAGTCGGGGAACCTCAGCTCGATCTCCAGCACGTCGCCGGGCTCGCCGTCGAAGTCGCGGGAGCCGATGACCTTGGCACGCCGTCGCACGCCCTGGGCGCGGCCGGCGGCCACCCACAGCTTGGCGGTGGCGGGCGGCTGGTCGGCGGCGGGCTGGTTGCGCACCACGAACGACAGCAGGTCGAACTCCCCGGGCCGTTGCACGGCGCCCGCCTTGCCGACCGCGCGCACGTCGCCGACGATCCGGGACAGCCGGAAGCAGCGGGGCGCGTCGCGGTCGCGGTCGTGCCCGACGAGGTACCACCGGCCGCGCCAGGCGACCACGCCCCACGGCTCGACGGTGCGGGTGCGCACCTCGACCGGCACCGGGCGGCGGTAGTCGAACTCGACCACCCGACCCTCCTGCACGGCCGCGAGCAGCGGCGGGAACGCCGGTTCGCTGGTGCGGACCTTCGGCTCGACCGGCACGTGCACGTCCTGGTCGACGTCCACGCCCGCGGCGCGGAGCTTGATCAGGGCACCGTGCGCGGCGCCGGTGAACTGGGGCGAGTCCCACAGCCGGGCGGCCAGCGCCACGGCGGCCGCCTCGTCCGGTTCGAGGTCGATGTCGCCGAGCTCGTAGTCCCGACGGGCGATGCGGTACCCGTCGACCGCGTCGAAACCCGCGCCGCGGCCGGTCTCCAGCGGCACGCCGAGGTCGCGCAGCTCCGTCTTGTCGCGTTCGAACATGCGGAAGAACGCCTCGTCCGTCGCGGCGTCGGCATAGCCGGGGACGATGGCGCGGATGCGCTCGGCGGTCAGGTACTGCCGGGTCGACAGCAGGCACAGCACCAGGTTGACGAGCCGTTCGGCACGTGCGATGGCCACACCGGAACCCTAACCCCGGACGAACACCCGATGACGCCATCCCCGCCCTGAAGGCGGGTGAATGGTCCTTTCAGTCCGATTGCCAGGCCGGACAGCCCCACTCGGACGGCGACCGGTGGCCGGGCACGACCTGCCCGACCACCGGTCGTGAACGCAGAACTCGGGGGTCGCGAACGTAGGACTCACGGGTCGCGAACGTACGACTCACGCGTTCTGGAGGTAGGACACGCGCGTTCTGGAGGTAGGACACGCGGGGTGGTCAGCCGCCGATCGCGGTCAGGCCCGCGCGGGCGAAGCGCTCGTCCAGGTCGCCGCTGGGCGCGCCGCCCACGCCGATGCCCGCGACCGGCGCGCCGTCCGACACCACCGGCACCCCGCCTGCCAGGAACAACGTGCCCGGGATGTCGCGCAACGTCGCGCCCGCCCCGGTCACGCGGCCCGCCAGCGCCGACGTCGGCGCGTTGAACGACACCGAGGTGAACGCCTTGCGCCGCGCCGACTCCTCCGTCTGCGGGCCCGCGCCGTCGCCGTGCAGCAGCACGACCACGTCCCCGCTGCGGTCCACCACGGCGACGGTGACCCGCTGCCCCTCCTTCTCGGCCACGTCCAGCGCCGCCTGGGCCGCCCGCACGGCCGCGTCGACCGTGATCGTCGTGGTCGTCCGCACCGCGACACCGCTGCGCCCGTGCTGCTGGTCGGCCACCGCGTAACCGCCGGCGCCCGCCACCGACAACGCCACCAGCACCGCGATCGTGGTCTTGCGCATCGCCATACCCTCCTCGTCCGAACTCCGGGGTTCCTGCCGGGTTCGAGCCTCTCCCGGCCGGGCCGCCGCGACGTCGTGGTTCCGGTCGACCCCGGTTCAACCCATCGGTTGACCCCGGCGGCCGGGACCTGGCCTAGGGTCGGCCCCGTGTGGCTGCACCGGGCGATGCACGCGGGCTTCTACGTGCTGTTGACGGCGTCGGCGGCGCGGTACGTCGCGTACCACGGCGTCGCGCCCGCCGTGCTGGTCCTCGCCGCCGTGCTGGGCGCGGCCTACCCGTTCGGCGTGCGGTGGACGGCCGCCCTGCCGGGGGTGCTGGCGCTGTGGCTGGCGCTGGTGTGGCTCGCGCCGAGCTTCGGCTGGTGCGCGATCCCGCTGTTCTTCCAGTGCCTGCGGCAGCTGCGGCCGCGCGTGGCCGTGCCGCTGGCCGCCGTGCTCACCGCCGCCGTGGTGCTGGCGCAGGTGCGGCTGGCCGACGCGGTCGAGCCGAGCCTGGTGCTGGGCCCGGTCGGCGTCGCGGTGATCACCGCCGCGGTGTTCTTCGACCGCCGCCGGCTGCTGCACCAGGCGGGCGTGCTGGAGGAGCGGCAGCGGCTGGCCCGGGAGATCCACGACACGCTGGCCCAGGGCCTGTCCAGCATCACGTTGCTGCTGGAGCTCGGCGACACCGACCGCGCCCGCGAGGTGGCCAAGGACAACCTGGCCGAGGCGCGCCGGTTCGTGCGCGACCTGTCCCCCTTGCAGGGCCGCACGCTGACCGACGCGCTGCGCGCCCTGTGCGACCGGCTCGAGGTGGAGGGCGAGCCGTACCCGCTGCCGGTGCCGGTGGAGGTGGCGTTGCTGCGGGTCGCGCAGGGCGCGCTGGCCAACGTCCGCGAGCACGCCGACGCCACCACCGCCGTCATCACGCTCACCTACCTGGGTGACGCGGTGACGTTGGACGTGTGCGACGACGGCCGCGGCTTCGACCCCGCCGCGGTGCGCCCGGAGCCGGGTCGGGGCTACGGGTTGGCGGCGATCCGCGACCGCGTGGCCGAGCTGGGCGGCACGGTGACGGTGGAGAGCACGCCGGGCGAGGGCACGGCGCTGGCCGTGAGCGTGCCGACGCCGTGACGGGGCCGTTGCGGGTGCTGGTGGTGGACGACCACCCGGTGGTGCGGTTCGGCCTGGCCGGGCTGCTGGCCCGCGACTTCGAGGTGGTCGCCGAGGCCGCCACGGGCGAGGACGCGGTCCGCCTCGCCGCCACCAGGCAGGTGGACGTGGTGCTGATGGACCTGCAACTGGGCGCGGGCATCGACGGGGTGGAGGCCACCCGGCGCATCCGGGCCCTGCCCGAGCCGCCGCAGGTGGTGGTGCTGACCACGTACGACTCGGACGCGGACGTGGTGCGCGCGGTGGAGGCGGGTGCGACGGGCTACCTGCTCAAGGACTGCCCTCCCGACGAGCTGGCCGCCGCGGTCCGGCAGGCGTCCACCGGGCGCACGGTGCTGTCCCCCGACATCGCCCGGCGCCTGCTGCGCCGCACCCCCGCCCCCGCGGTGACCAAGCGCGAGGTGCAGATCCTCGACCACCTCGCCCGCGGCCTGTCGAACCGGGAGATCGCCAAGGCGCTGTTCATCAGCGAGGCGACGGTGAAGACGCACCTGGTGCGGATCTTCGACAAGCTCGGCGTGGACACCAGGACCGCGGCCGTGCGGACCGCCGTCGAGCTGAAGCTCATCCGCCTCAGCCCTCGGTGAGCATCCCCTCGGGCAGGCCGGGCACGTCCGGTCGCAGCCAGATGGGCCGCCAGTCGGGAAGCTCGTGGAACCGGCGCAGCTCCGCCACGCCCGACAGCCAGCCCGCCCACGCGCCGTAGGGCGGCTGACCGGTGTCGAACCCGCTCTGCACGAACGTCAGCCGGGTGCCGCCCGCCGAGGAGTCCAGCTCCCAGGTCGACACCATGCCGCCCCAGTCGACGCCCATCCGCCTGCCGGGCTCGAAGTCGACGACCTTCGCCGGCTCCGGGTTCAGCTCGAAGCCGCCCATCGCGACCCGGCCGCCCTCCCACGCCTCGATGTCGATCTTCGCGCCGAACCAGCGCGAGTACTGCTCGGCGTCGACCAGCGAGTGGGCCACCGCGTCGACCGGGGCACCGATCAGCACCTCGCCGCGCATCTCGGCTGAGGTGAAGTCGACCTTCGGCGTCAGCGGGCGGCCTTCGACGTGGTCGACCAGGTTGGCCAGCGACAGGCACCAGTAGGTGTAGAGGTAGCCGAGCACGGAGGTCTCCGCGACGGCCACGCCCCAGCCGGGGAAGTGGCTCTGGGACAGCGTGACGACCGTGTCGTCGCCCTCGGCGGCCCAGCCGATCTCGACGGTGGTGTCCTCGCCGCCGACCCTCCAGTCGAACCGCAGCGAGTGCTCGTCCACGTGCCGCAACGCCTGGTGCGGGGCGTCGCCCTCGGGCGTGAAGCGGCCCCAGAACCCGAACCGCCCGGGCAGCTCGACCTCCGCGTGCTCGGCCAGCCACGCGCGCAGCTCGGCGGCGTCCGTGACGGCGCGGCGCACCCGGTCGACGGGCGCGGTCGTGCGGGCGCGCAGGACCACGGTCTCACTCATCGGTCTCCTCCTTCGGGTAGCACGCCACGGCCAGCCGGAAGGCGTCGCCCTCCGCGCCGCCGTAGCGGGCGAACAAGTCCTGCAAGGTCGTCTTCAGGTCGTCGAAGAACCGCTGCCGCTGCTCGGGCCGCACCCGGATCTCGCCCGACACGCCCAGCGACGGCAGCTCGGGCCGGGTGCGGTCCAGGCCCGCGATGTCGGCTTGGACCCGTTCCACGAGGTCCAGCAGGTAGCCCAGGCTCAGCTCGTCCTGGGCGCGGCGCAGCCCGAGCCGGCCGACCAGCCCCGGCGACAGCCAGTACGAGCGGGCGCTCGCCTGGTACAAGCCCTCGTTGATGCCGCGCACGCGCCGCTCGGTCACCTGCGTGGCGAGACCGGCTTCGACCAGGCGTTTCACGTGGTAGTAGACCCGCTGCGGGGTCTGGTCGAGCGCGGCGGCCACCTCGGTGCACGACCGCGGCTCGGCCAGTTGCCGCAGCACCTCGATGCGCTGCGGCTTGAGCAGTGCCTCGGCCTGCTCGATCTGCTCCAGGTACAGGACGTCTCTCATCGCAAAAACAACCTTGTACGTAAAAAACAGTTTTGTCAATAGAGCCGCAGAAGGCCCCGGACCACCCGGTCCGGGGCCGACTCTTCCGCTCATCCCCTGCTCAGGACGCCCGCACGACCGTGCTCGCCCGCCGCCCAGCACACCGCGACGCAGTCGATGGTGTCGAAGCTGCCGGTGCCCAGCGACCGCCACGTCCGGCCGCCGTCACGGCTGAGGTCGCTGCCGGTCGGGCCGACCGCGACCACCGCGTCGCCCCACCAGTCCGCGCCCGACCGGTAGCCGAACGGCGCCTGCGCGGGCCCCTCCCACGTCGCGCCACCGTCCCGGCTCCAGGCCAGGCCGGCGACCCGCGCCGCCGGGTTCTTGTAGTCGCCGCCCACGACCACGCCCTGCCGCGGCGTCCGGAACGCCACCGAGAACACGCCCGTGGACGCCGAGCTGGACAGCGGCGTGTCGGCCACCGACCAGTGCCGGCCGCCGTCGGAGGAGTGCAGGACGCGGGCGGTCGCACCGCCGCCGGTGGCGATCCACGCGTCACGCGGCCCCGCCGTGGTCACGCACTGGCCGCTGGCCGCGAAGCCGAACTCGCCCGGCAGCGCGGGCGGGAAGTTCTCCTCCGGCACGCGCTGCCACGACCGGCCGCCGTCGTGGGTGGACAGGACCCGGAACTTCCCGTCCACCGGGTCGCTCATCGCCAGGCCGCGGAACCGGTCGAAGAACGCCAGGCAGTCGTAGAACGCGGCCGGGTCGTCGTTGCGGAACGCCAACGCCCAGGTCCGGCCGCCGTCGGAGGTGCGGTAGACGCGCGAGGTGTCCGCCGGGCCCGCGGTCAGCGCGACCGCGTGCCAGGCGTCGAACGCCTCGACGTCGCGGAAGTCGAGCGTGGCCGCGTCGGGCGGCGTCACGGCCTGCCAGGACGCGCCGCCGTCGGTGGTGCGCAGCACCGTGCCCTTGCCGCTGGTCCACGCGACGTGCGCGTTCACCGCGGACACCGAGCGCAACCGCACGTCGACACCGGTGGGGCGCTCGTCCCAGGTCGCGCCGTGCGCCTGGGCGGGTGGTGCGGCCAACAGCGACGCCGCGGTGGCCGTCGCCAGGAGAAGGATCTTCATGAGGTGTGAGCCTCACGAAGATCCCCCGCCGGGCATACCGCTAGAGAGACGAGATCAGCCGCTCCACGCGTTCGTCCACCGCGCGGAACGGGTCCTTGCACAGCACGGTGCGCTGCGCCTGGTCGTTGAGCTTGAGGTGCACCCAGTCGACGGTGAAGTCGCGGCCCGCGGCCTGCGCGGCGGCGATGAAGTCGCCGCGCAGCTTGGCCCGCGTGGTCTGCGGCGGGGTGTCCTTGGCGGCCTCGATCTCGCCGTCGTCGGTCACCCGTTCCACCTGGTCCTTCCGCTGGAGCAGGTCGAAGATGCCCCGGCCGCGCCGGATGTCGTGGTAGGCGAGGTCGAGCTGGGCGATGCGCGGGTTGGACAGGTCCATGCCGTGCTTGGCCTGGTAGCGCTCCATCAGCCGGTACTTGATGGCCCAGTCGATCTCGCGGTCGATCTTGGACAGGTCCTCGGCCTCGACCGCGTCCAGCGTGCGGCCCCACAGCTCGAGCACCCGTTCCGCCATCGGGTCGGGCGCGCGCTTGGCCACGTGCTCCACCGCGCGCTCGTAGTACTCGCGCTGGATGTCCAGCGCCGAGGCCTCCTTGCCGCCCGCCAGCCGCACGGTGCGCCTGCCGGTCAGATCGTGGCTGATCTCGCGGATCGCGCGGATCGGGTTGTCCAGGCTGAAGTCGCGGAACTGCACGCCCTGCTCGATCATCTCCAGCACGAGGTTGGCGCTGCCCACCTTGAGCAGCGTGGTCACCTCGGACATGTTCGAGTCGCCGACGATGACGTGGAGCCTGCGGTAGCGCTCGGCGTCGGCGTGCGGCTCGTCGCGGGTGTTGATGATCGGGCGGGACCGGGTGGTGGCGCTGGACACGCCCTCCCAGATGTGCTCGGCCCGCTGCGACAGGCAGTAGACCGCTCCGCGCGGCGTCTGGAGCACCTTGCCCGCGCCGCAGATGAGCTGCCGGGTCACCAGGAACGGCAGCAGGACGTCGGCGATGCGGGAGAACTCGCCCGCCCGCGCGACCAGGTAGTTCTCGTGGCAACCGTAGGAGTTGCCCGCGGAGTCGGTGTTGTTCTTGAACAGGAAGATGTCGCCCCCGATGCCCTCGTCGGCGAGCCTGCGCTCGGCGTCGACGAGCAGGTCTTCGAGGATCCGCTCACCAGCCTTGTCATGCGTGACGAGCTGGGCGAGGTCGTCGCATTCCGCCGTGGCGTACTCGGGGTGCGAGCCCACGTCCAGGTAGAGCCGAGAGCCGTTGCGCAGGAAGACGTTCGACGAGCGTCCCCACGAGACGACCCGGCGGAACAGATAACGCGCGACCTCATCCGGGGACAGCCTGCGCTGCCCGTGGAAGGTGCAGGTCACCCCGAACTCAGTCTCAATGCCGAAGATCCGCCGCTGCATCCCTCAACAGTAGGCGCATTCGGCGCTTTCCTCAGTGATCCAATCGGGCGTCGCACCGATTTCGCGGATAACGTTCTCGTGTGCTCCGACGAGTGAACCGCCTGGACCTGGCCGTGATGAGGCGTTCCGGCGCGCTGCGCGCCTCCCCCGTGGACGAGGGGATGAAGAGGTTGTCCCGCGCCGCCAACCACAGCGCGTTGTGGCTGGTGGTGGGGGGTGTGCTGGCGATGCGCAAAGGGGTGACGCGGCGTGCGGCGCTGCGCGGGGTGGCGGCGATCGGCGGGGCGAGCTTCAGCGCGAGCCTGGTCGCGAAGCGCCTGTTCCCGCGCCGCCGGCCCGCCGCCGACCTGCTGCTGGTGCCCAGGCGGCTGACCAAGCGCCCCACGTCGTCGTCGTTCCCGTCCGGGCACGCGGCGTCGGCGGCGGCGTTCACCACGGCGTTGGCGATGGAGTCGCCCGCGTTGGCGGCGGCGGTCGCGCCGGTGGCCGCCGCGGTGGCCTACTCGCGGATCCACACGGGCGTGCACTGGCCGTCCGACGTGGCGGCGGGCGCCGCGATCGGGGTCGGCGCGGGCCTGCTGACCAGGCGTTGGTGGCCCGTGGGGCGCACCGAGCCCGCGTCGGCGCGCGAGCACCGGGAGCTGGAGCCGCTGGTCGACGGCGAGGGCCTGGTGGTCGTGGTGAACCCGAGCGCGGGCCTGGGC
The DNA here is from genome assembly GCF_021390395.1 of Saccharothrix sp. S26. Taxonomy (GTDB): domain Bacteria; phylum Actinomycetota; class Actinomycetes; order Mycobacteriales; family Pseudonocardiaceae; genus Actinosynnema. Next base: position 16,401 of record NZ_JAJUWT010000021.1, on the reverse strand, counting down.
GGCGCAGATCCGACCACCGAGATCCTCCAGGAGTGGCCGAAGGCCACGATCGTGGGAATCGAGGATCTCGACACGGTGATCGCCGATCACGCTCCGCACGCACTGGGCGTGGCGGGCGGGGACGGGTCGGTCGCGGCGGTGGCCGCACTGGCGGCGGCGCACCGGCTGCCGCTGGTGCTCGTGCCCGCCGGGACGTTGAACCACTTCGCGCGGGACGTGGGCGTGCGGGGGCTGGACGACACGGCGCGGGCGGTCGCGGAGGGCGACGGCGTGCTGGTGGACCTGGCGGCGGTGTCGGTGGACGGCGAGGGGCCGCGCTGGTTCGTCAACACCGCGAGCCTGGGCGGCTACCCCGACATGGTGCGGCTGCGCGAGCAGTTGCAGGACCGGTGGGGCAAGTGGCCCGCGGCCGCGATCGCCCTGGCCAACGTGCTGCGCACGTCACGCCCGTTGCGGGTCGAGCTCAACGGCGAGCCGCACCTGGTGTGGATGCTGTTCGTCGGCAACGGCCCGTACCGGCCCAAGGGCTTCGCGCCGACCATGCGGCCCTCCCTCGACGCGGGCCTGATGGACGTCCGCTACATCCGCGCCGACACCCGGTTCTCGCGGGCGCGCTTCTTCCTCGGCGCGCTGCTGGGCTCGCTGCACCGCAGCCGCACCTACCGGCACCTGGAGACGCGCTGGCTGGACGTGCGGCTGCTCGACGCGGCGGTGGCGATCGCGACGGACGGCGAGGTCGGCCCCACCGGGTCCACGTTCGAGTTCCGGTCCCGGCCGGCGGCGTTGGCCATCTACCGACCCCGTGACTAAGGTTGACTCCGTCAACGGTTCTGTTGAGGGAGTCAACGATGACGGTCGCGGACGTGCGCGCGTTCAACCGCTTCTACACCGGCGTGATCGGCGTGCTCGACCGCGGCTACCTGTCCTCGCCGTACTCGGTGACCGAGGTGCGCGTGCTGTTCGAACTGGCCGCTGGCCCGTGCGAGGTGCCGGACCTGCGGGCCGCGCTGTCGTTGGACGCCGGCTACCTCAGCCGCATCCTCGGCCGCTTCGACCGTGACGGGCTGGTCACCCGGACGCCGTCCGAGCGCGACTCGCGCCGTCACGTCGTCACCCTCACCCCGCGCGGCGAGTCGGTGTTCGCCGAGCTGAACGCCCGGTCCGACGCCGAGATCGGCGCGCTGCTGGAGCCCTTGCCGGCGGCGGAGCGCGCCGAGCTGGTGGCGTCGATGCGGCGGATCGAACGCCTGCTCACCGGCACGCCCCGCTCCTACCTGCTGCGGCCGTTGCGGCCGGGCGACCTCGGGTGGGTGGTGCAGCGGCACGGGGTGCGCTACGCGGAGGAGTGCGGCTTCGACCAGACCTTCGAGGCCCTGGTGGCGCGGGTCGTCGGCGAGTACGGGCAGGAGCACTCCCCCGACCGCGAGGCGGCGTGGATCGCCGAGGTCGACGGGGAGCCGGTCGGGTCGGTGTTCTGCGTGCGGGTGGACGACCGCACGGCCAAGCTGCGCCTGCTGCTGGTCGAGCCGGCCGCGCGCGGCCTGGGCATCGGCGCGCGGCTGGTGGACGAGTGCCTCCGCTTCGCCCGCCGGGCCGGGTACGAGCGGGTGGTGCTGTGGACCGTGGCCGGGCTGGCGGCGTCACGCCACATCTACGAGAAGGCCGGCTTCCGGATCGACACGAGCACGCCGGAGCGGCTGTTCGGGCGTGACGTGCAGGCGCAGACCTGGTCGCTGGACCTGTGAGGCGCACCGGTCGTCCCGACCCCGCGTGGGGCCGGGACGACCGGGCGTGCTCACCGGCGCGGCGGTGTCACGGCTTGTACCAGGACTGGTTGTCCCAGCCGTTGCACGTCCAGACCTGGACCTTGCTGCCGTTGTGCGTCGGCGACGACACGTCCAGGTCGAGGCACCGGCCGTCGTGCCAGCTCACGACCTGGCCGTTGGTGTACATGGTCCACTTCTGGTTGTCCCACCCGTTGCAGTCCCAGACCTGCACCTTGGTGCCGTCGTGCGTCGGCGACGAGACGTCGGCGTCCAGGCATCGGCCGTCATGGGTGCTGCGGATGGTGTAGTCGTCGTAGTAGGTCCACTTCTGGTTGTTCCAGCCGTTGCAGTCCCAGATCTGCACCTTGGTGCCGTTGTGGGTCGGCGACGAGACGTCCGAGTCCAGGCACCGCCAGTCGTGCCGGCTCTGGATCGGGGTGTTCGCGGTCCGGGCGGACGGCGCCGCCGCAATCGCCCCGGTTGCTCCGGTCGCCCCGGTCGGCACGACGATCAGCGCGGCGAGCAGCAGTCCGAACACCGCGAACAACTTGGTCAGGTGACGCATGGGATCCCCCCTAGGTCTACGGACCAGTCACCGTCCCAGGGCGCGCGGCGGGTTCGGCAGCACAGCGTGAGATATCACCGTGTGATTGCGCGGTTCCGGTCCGTAACACCGCGCTGACGGTGGGCGATTCCCAGTCGGGGGGACTTGTCATGGAACGTAGAGCCGGATGGGTCGCGCGCGTGCCGGACAGGCTGTGGTCGCGGCCCGACGTCGTCGCCGCGCTGGAGGACCGCGACATCGCGAGCCTGCTGGTCCTGCTCCGGCGGCACGCCGGGTACAGCCAGAACGACCTCGCGGGCGTCACGGGCATCGCGCAGGGGCGGATCAGCGAGTACATGCGCCGGCGGAGGCTGCCGACGCTGGACACGATCGAGCGGATCGCCGACGGGGTGGACATGCCGCCCCAGTGCCGCCGCCTGCTCGGGTTGGCGCCCGAGCCCCGTGGGCTGTGCCGGGACCGGGCGGGCTCCGGCTGCGCGTGATTACGATCGGCGTAGTTCGACATGGTCGAACGGTGAAGCGCTAGAGTGATCGCGTGCCCGGACCCATCCAGTCCATCGAACGGGCGGCCGCCGTGTTGCGGCTGCTGGCCAGCGGCGCGCGGCGGATGGGGGTCGCGGAGCTCGCCCGAGCCCTGGAGCTGCCCAAACCGACCGTGCACGGCATCCTGCGGACGTTGCAGCTCGTCGGGTTCGTCGAGCAGTCGCCGGACTCGGGCAAGTACCAGCTCGGCGCGGCGCTGTTCCACATCGGCAGCAGCTACCTCGACGGCAACGAGCTGCGCACCCGCGCGTTGAACTGGTCGGACTCGCTGGCCTCGCGCAGCATGGAGAGCGTCCGCATCGGCACCCTGCACGAGAACCAGGTCCTGGTCGTGCACCACGTGTTCCGCCCGGACAACTCCCGGCAGGTGCTCGAGGTCGGCGCTCTGCTGCCCGCGCACGCCAGCGCCCTGGGCAAGGTGCTGCTCGCCGACGACCCGGTCGGCCTGGGCCTGGCCGACGACGAGCCGCTCAAGGCCTACACCGCCGCCACGATCACCGACCTCGACCGGCTCGGTGACGCGTTGGAGCAGGTCAGGCAACGTGGTTGGGCGTCGGACGTGGAGGAGCTGGTCGAGGGCGAGGTGTCGCTGGCCGCGCCCATCCGGGACCGGCGGGCGGTGACCGTGGGCGCGGTCGGGATCTCCGGACCGGTCGAGCGGTTGTGCGACGAGCACAAGCAGCCGCGCACCGACCTCGTGTCCTACGTCCGGGAGGCCGCGCGGTCGATCTCGCGCGAGCTCGGCGCCATCCCCTGGTGACGCGGGCGTTCCAGGAGGGTTGACAAGTTGTGAGCGTCGGCACAGGATTCACGCGCACCGTACGACATTGTCGAACGGCATTCAGGCCAGAGAGGGCGCGTGGATGACCAACCAGTCGATCTTCATCGGTGAGTTCCTGGGCACCGCACTGCTGTTGCTGCTCGGCAACGGCGTCGTGGCGGGCGTGGTGTTGGCGAAGTCGAAGTCCCACGGCGCGGGCTGGGTGGTGATCACGTTCGGCTGGGGCTTCGCCGTGCTGGCCGGCGCCTACGCCGTCGCGCCGCTGTCCGGCGCGCACCTCAACCCGGCCGTGACGCTCGGCCTGGCCATCCACAACGGCGACTGGAGCACCGTCCCGCTCTACCTGCTGGCCCAGTTCCTCGGCGCGTTCACCGGCGCGGTGCTGTGCTACCTGACCTACCTCGGCCAGTTCCGCGCCAACACCGGTGAGGTGCTCGGCATCTTCGCCACCGGCCCGGAGGTGCGCCACCGCGCGCAGAACCTCGTCACCGAGGTCATCGCCACGTTCGTGCTGGTGTTCGTCATCCTGGCGACCGGCCAGACCAAGGGCCTGGAGACCTCCGGGACCGGCGTGCTGATCGTCGCCCTGCTCGTCGTCGGCATCGGCATGTCCCTGGGCGGGCCCACCGGCTACGCCATCAACCCCGCGCGCGACCTCGGCCCGCGGCTCGCGCACGCCGTCCTGCCGATCCCCGGAAAGGGTGGATCGGACTGGGGATACGCCTGGATCCCCGTCGTCGGTCCCCTGATCGGCGGAGCATTGGCCGGGCTCGTCGACATCGCCGTCTACTGAGGAGCGTCCCGTGAGCACCTACATCGCAGCCATCGACCAGGGCACGACGTCGTCGCGGTGCATCGTCTTCGACCACGGTGGCGCGATCGTGTCCGTGGCGCAGAAGGAGCACCGGCAGATCTTCCCCAAGCCGGGCTGGGTCGAGCACGACGCCGAGGAGATCTGGGCCAACGTGCTCGACGTCGTGCACGGCGCGCTGCAGAAGGCGTCGCTGACCGTGCACGACCTGGCCGCCGTCGGCATCACCAACCAGCGCGAGACCACGCTGGTGTGGGACAAGGCCACCGGCAGGCCCGTGCACAACGCGATCGTCTGGCAGGACACGCGCACCGACCAGCTGGTGAAGGAGCTGGGCGAGCAGAACCGGTTCCGGGACAAGTGCGGCCTGCCGCTGGCCACCTACTTCTCCGGGCCGAAGGTCCGCTGGCTGCTCGACCACGTCGACGGGCTGCGCGACCGCGGCGAGCGGGGCGAGGTGCTGTTCGGCACCATGGACACCTGGCTGATCTGGAAGCTCACCGGCCGCCACGTCACCGACGTCACCAACGCCAGCCGTACCATGCTGATGAACCTGGAGACGCTGGACTGGGACGACGAGCTGGTCGACGCGATCGGCGTGCCCCGGGCGATGCTGCCGGAGATCCGCTCGTCCGCCGAGGTCTACGGCACCGCGACCGGCACGCTGGAAGGCGTCCCGGTGGCCTCCGCGCTCGGCGACCAGCAGGCCGCGCTGTTCGGCCAGACCTGCTACTCCCCCGGCGAGGGCAAGTGCACCTACGGCACCGGCAGCTTCCTGCTGGTCAACACCGGTGACAAGCCGGTGGTCTCGGAGAACGGCCTGCTCACCACGGTCGGCTACAAGATCGGCGACCAGCCGGCCGCGTACGCGCTGGAAGGCGCGATCGCGGTCACCGGCGCGCTGGTGCAGTGGTTCCGCGACAAGATGGGGCTCATCGGCAGCGCCCCGGAGATCGAGACGCTGGCCCGGTCGGTCGAGGACAACGGCGGCGCGTACTTCGTGCCCGCGTTCTCCGGCCTGTTCGCGCCGCACTGGCGGTCCGACGCGCGCGGCGTCATCGCGGGCCTGACCGGCTACATCGACAAGGGCCACATCGCGCGCGCGGTGCTGGAGGCGACCGCGTGGCAGACCCGCGAGGTCGTGGACGCGATGAACGCCGACTCGGGCGTGGAGCTGACCACGCTGAAGGTCGACGGCGGCATGACCGCCAACAACCTGCTCATGGGCTTCCTGTCCGACGTGCTCGACGTGCCGGTGGTGCGGCCGATCGTCGCCGAGACCACGTGCCTGGGCGCGGCTTACGCGGCCGGGCTCGCGGTGGGCTACTGGTCGGACACCGAGACCCTGCGCGAGAACTGGCACAAAGCCGCCGAGTGGCTGCCGACGATGGACGCGCGGACCAGGGACAAGGGCTACCGCAAGTGGAAGAAGGCGGTCGAGCGGACCGTCGGCTGGATCGACGAGGACGACAACGATGAGTGAACAGCGGGGACGACAACGATGAGCGAGCAACGGGCCAGGGCGCGCGAGGCGCTGGGACACGGAGCCTTCGACCTGGTCGTGATCGGCGGCGGCGCGCTGGGCATCGCCACCACGTGGGCGGCGGCCCGGTCCGGCCTGCGGGTGGCGCTGGTCGAGGCGGGCGACTTCGCGGGAGCCACGTCCAGCGCGTCGTCCAAGCTGGTGCACGGCGGCCTGCGGTACCTGGCGATGGGGCCGAGCGCGGTGCCGATGGTGCGGGAGAACCACGCCGAGCGGCGCGCGCTGGGCGACCACCTGGCCCCGCACCTGGTCCGGCCGCTGCCGTTCCTGGTGCCGGTGTACCGGGGCGGGCCGCACTCGCGGCCCGTGCTCGGCGCGGGCGTGGTGCTGTACTCGGCGCTGTCCGGGTTCGGCGACGGCGTGGGCAAGGTGCTGTCGGCGCGGCGGGCCGCGCAGTACGTGCCGCACCTGCGGACCGAGGGCCTGCGCGGTGCGGCGCTGTACTACGACCACCAGATGAACGACGCCCGGGTGGCCATCACGGCGGCGCGTGCGGCGGCCGAGGCGGGTGCGGTGCTGCTGAACCACGTCGAGGTGGTGGGGCTGCGCAAGCGCGGGTCGGTGGTGACCGGGGTCGAGCTGCGGGACAAGGTCGACGGGTCCGGGTTCGGGTTGGACGCGTCGGTGGTGGTCAACGCGACCGGGCCGTGGCTGGACTCGGTGCGGCGGATGGAGGACCCGTCGGCCGCGCCCAGCATCCGGTTGTCCAAGGGCGCGCACTTGGTGCTGCGGACCGACGTGCCGTGGCGCGCGGCGATGACCATCCCGGTGGACGACGTGCGGGTGTCGTTCGCCATCCCGTGGGAGGGGCAGCTGCTGCTCGGCACGACGGACGAGGTGTACGAGGGCGACCCGGCGGAGGTCCGGTGCTCACCGGCCGACATCGACCAGATCCTCGGTGAGGCGTCGGTCGGCATCTCCGCCGAGGCGCTGGACCGGTCGCGGTTGGCGTACACGTTCGCCGGGCTGCGGGTGCTGCCCGGCGGGTCCGGCGACACCAGCCACGCCAAGCGCGAGACCGTGATCACGCGCGGGCGTGGCGGGATGATCAGCGTGGCGGGCGGCAAGTGGACCACGTTCCGGCGGATCGGGGCGTCGGTGCTGGCGCGGGTCGGCGAGGCGCTGGGGCGGGACCTGTCGCGGGCGTTCGACGGGGTGCCGGCGGCGTTGCCGGGAGCGGCGGTGCCCGAACGGGTGTGGGCGCAGTTGGGACGGGAGCTGCCGTCGGTGCCCGACGACGTGTTGCGCCACTTGGCCACGCACTACGGGACGGTCAGCCACGAGGTGCTGTCGTTGGCGTTGGACGATCCGTCGTTGTTGGACCGGGTGCACCCGGACGGACCCGACATCTGGGCGCAGGTCGCGCACGCGCAGCGGTACGAGTGGGCGACGGAGGTGGACGACGTGCTGCGGCGGCGGACCACCGTGGTGGTGCGCGGGTTGGACACGCCGGCGGTGCGCGAGCGGACCGGGCGATTGCTGGCGAAGGCGGCCGCGTAGGTCCTGGGGCCCGCCGGTGACCGGGTCGCCGCCCACCTCGTGGGCCCGATCGTGGTGGAGCCGCGCCACTGGTCCGCGACGACGTCCCCACCACGGCGAAGGCCCCCGGCGACCGTGCCGGGGGCCTTCGCCGTGGTGCGGAACCTACGGCTTGTCGTCGTTCGGCGGGAGGTTCACGTCCGTCACCGGCTTCTTCTTGCCGCCCTTGGCGGGCGGCTCCTCCGACGCGGGCTCGGCCTCGGTCGGGGCAGGGTCGTCGCCGGGCAGCAGTGCGGCCAGGGCGGCACCCGCGATGCGGCGGAAGGCTCGGCGGGGACGGGCGCGTTCCAGGACCGCCACTTCCAGCTTGCCGCGGTCGAGGAGGTCCGGTTTGCCGTTGCCGGTGGTGGTGCTGCCGGCGCTGAGGGCCTTGACCGCGGTGCGGACGGCGTCGGCCAGCGGTTGGCCCTCGCTGTAGGCGTCCTTGAGGGCGGTGCCCGTGGCCTCGGCCTGGCCACCCATCACGACGTACTGCGGCTCTTCCACGATCGAGCCGTCGTAGGTCAGGCGGTAGAGGGTGTCCTGCTCCGGGTCGACGCCGACCTCGGCCACGCAGATCTCCACCTCGAGGGGCTTGATCTGCTCGGCGAAGATCGAGCCCAGGGTCTGGGCGTAGACGTTCGCCAGCGAACGGCCCGTGACGTCGCGCGGGTCGTTCTGGTAGCCGCGGATGTCGGCGAACCGGATGCCCGCTTGGCGCAGGTTCTCGAACTCGCTGTAGCGGCCGACCGCGGCGAACGCGATGCGGTCGTAGATCTCGGACACCTTGTGCAGGGTCGCGGACGGGTTCTCCGCGACGAACAGCACGCCGTCGGCGTAGCGGAGCACCACGACGCTCCGGCCTCGGGCGATGCCCTTCCGGGCGTACTCCGCGCGGTCGCGGAGGATCTGCTCGGGTGAGGCGTACAACGGCATCGTCACTGCTGCGGCTCCCGGGCTCGGCGGATGCGGGTGGGGATCGGGGTCGGCACGGCTCAGCCCGCCGGCTTGGACTTGCGGCCCTCGACGACCGCCTCGGCCAACGTGGCGGTGTCCGCGTCGGGCAGGTGGACCGCGCCCTCGGCGGTGATCGTCACGACGACCGGGTAGATCTTGCGGATCACGTCCGGGCCGCCGGTGCCCGAGTCGTCGTCCGCCGCGTCGTACAGCGCCTCGATCGCGGTCCTCGCGGCGGCCTCGGCGTCGGCGTCGGGGTCGTAGAGCTTCTTCATCGCCGACTTCGCGAACAGCGAGCCCGAGCCCACGGCCTGGTAGCCCTGCGACTCCTCGTACCGGCCGCCGGTCACGTCGTAGGAGATGATGCGGCCCGCCCGGTCCGGGTCGGGCGCGTCGGTGTCGAAGCCCGCGAACAGCGGCACGACCGCGAGGCCCGCGAGCGCCGCGTCCAGGTTGCCCTTGATCATCGCGGAGAGCCGGTTCGCCTTGCCGTCCAGCGACAGCGAGACGCCCTCGATCTTCTCGTAGTGCCGGAGCTCGACCGCGTAGAGCCGGACGATCTCGACCGCGATGCCCGCCGTGCCCGCGATGCCCACCGCCGAGTAGTCGTCGGTGATGAACACCTTCTTCATGTCGCGCTGGGCGATCACGTTGCCCATCGTGGCGCGCCGGTCGCCCGCGATCACCACGCCGCCCTTGAACGTGAGGGCGACGATGGTCGTGCCGTGCGGGGCCTGCACCGCGCTGCCCTCCGGCAGCGGGCGGCTCGACGGCAGCAGTTCGGGAGCCTGCGCGCGGAGGAAATCGGTGAACGACGACGACCCCGGCCTGAGGTAGGCCGGGGGCAACGACGCGGCCGGGAAGTGCCCGGTCGAGCTGTGGTCCATGTGTGCGTTCTTCTCCTGTCCCGCCGGCGGCTTCTTACTCGCCGCCCTTTTGCACGTACGCGCGGACGAAGTCCTCGGCGTTCTCCTCGAGCACGTCGTCGATCTCGTCGAGGATGGCGTCGACGTCCTCGCCGAGCTTCTCCCGGCGTTCCTGGCCGGCGCCGGCCGCGCCGTCGCCGCTCTCGTCGCCGTCACCGCCGCCTTGGCGCTGAACCTGTTCCTGGGCCATGTCGACCTCCCGGTCCTCGGGTCCTGCGAGTTAAACACTACCCACCAGGTACGACATCCTGCGCCTGCCACTCGGGTCTGTTGATCAGCCCCGGGTCAGGGCCTCCACCAGTTGCTCGGCCGTGTCCGAGGCTTCCAGCAGGGCTCCGACGTGCGCTTTCGTACCGCGCAGTGGTTCGAGGGTGGGGATGCGCACGAGTGATTCCCGACCGAGGTCGAAGATCACCGAATCCCACGAGGCGGCGGCCACCGAGGTGGGGTAGCGCTCCAGGCAGCGGCCGCGGAAGTAGGCGCGGGTGTCCTCCGGTGGGGCGAGGATGGCCGCGCGCACCTCCTCCTCGCTGACCAGGCGCTTCATCGAGCCGCGGGCCACCAGCCGGTTGTACAGGCCCTTGTCCAGCCGCACGTCGGAGTACTGCAGGTCGACCAGCGACAGCCGGGGCGAGCCCCAGGCCAGGCCGTCGCGGGCGCGATACCCTTCGAGCAACCGCAGCTTCGCCACCCAGTCGAGCCGGTCGGCGCACTCCTGCGGGTCGCGGGCCAGCGCGTCGAGCACCTCGCCCCACACGCGCAGCACGTCCCGGTCGCCGTAGCCCTCCTGCTCCACGAACGCGGCGGCGCGCTCGTAGTAGGCGAACTGCAGGTCCAACCCGGTGAACTTGCGGCCGTTGGTCAGCTCGACCTTCGTCTTGAGCGTGGGGTCGTGGCTGATCTGGTGCACCGCCCGCACCGGCTCCTGCAGGCGCAGGTCGTCGAACCGGCGGCCGGCCTCGATCATGTCGAGCACGAGCGAGGTGGAGCCGCACTTGATGTAGGTCGAGTACTCGGCCAGGTTGGCGTCGCCGATGATGACGTGCAGCCTGCGGTACTTGTCCGCGTCGGCGTGCGGCTCGTCGCGGGTGTTGATGATGCCGCGCTTGAGCGTGGTCTCCAGGCCGACCTCGACCTCGATGTAGTCCGAGCGCTGGGACAGCTGGTAGCCGGCCTCCTCGCCCGCCGCGCCGATGCCGACGCGGCCGGAGCCGACGACGACCTGGCGCGACACGAAGAACGGCGTCAGCCCGGCGATCACCGCGGTGAACGGCGTGCTGCGCTGCATCAGGTAGTTCTCGTGGGTGCCGTAGCTGGCGCCCTTGCCGTCGACGTTGTTCTTGTACAGCTGCAGCCGGGGCTGACCGGGGACGGTGGCCGCGCGCATCGCGGCCTCCTCCATCACCCGCTCCCCCGCCTTGTCCCAGATCACCGCGTCGCGGGCGTTGGTGACCTCGGGCGCGGAGTACTCGGGGTGCGCGTGGTCGACGTAGAGGCGCGCGCCGTTGGTGAGGATGACGTTGGCCGCGCCCAGGTCCTCGACATCGCTGTCGCCGGGGTGGCCGCCGGGGGTGCCGAGGTCGAAGCCGCGCGCGTCGCGCAGCGGCGATTCGACCTCGTAGTCCCAGCGGGCCCGGCGCGCTCGCGGTATGTCGGCGGCCGCCGCGTAGGCCAGCACGACCTGTGTCGAGGTGAGCACCGGGTTCGCCGTCGCGTCACCCGGCACCGAGATGCCGTACTCGACTTCGGTTCCCATGATCCGCCGCATGTACGCAGACTACGACCTTCCACCGGCACACCGCCGGAACCCGGGTCACGTTTCAGCCGGCCGCGAGCCCCGCGGCGGGCCTGATCCGGGACGCGCCGCGGGCCGGGCCGAACGCCGCGAGCACGGCCAGGACCACCACCCCGGCGCCGCCCACCAGCAGCGGCGCGACCGCCGCCGTGGGCCAGGCGAACACGCCGATCGCGGCCAGCGTCAGCTCGGCGTAGACGAGGCCGAACACGCCCCCGCCCAGCACGCCCACCAGCGCCAACAGCACCGCTTCGGCCACCACGCCCCCTTGCAGGCCGCCCTTCGTGACGCCCAGCGCGCGCCGCAGCGCCAGCTCCTTGCGGCGCTCCTGGACGGAGATCGTCAACGCGGTCCCGATACCGGTCACGGCGACCGCCACGGACAGCCCCAGCAGCACCATCAGCATCACGATCCCCAGGTCGAGGTAGCGCTGGTTCTGCGCGCTCGTCTCCGCCTTCGTCTTCACCAGAACGGTGGGCGCGTCGGCCAGCGCGGCACGCACACCCGCCTGGTAGGCGGCCGGGTCGGCGCCCGGCGCGAACGCGACCAGCACCTTCGACGCGGGGGCCAGGCCCGGGTCGGCCAGCAGCACGTCGGCGTCGTCGAGCACCGATCCGGTGAACGTGCCCACGAACGTGGCCGTGCGCGGGCCGCCGGGCAGTCCCTCGACCGTGAACGGCCGGCCCGGCTGCGCGCCGAACCGCTCGGCGAACCAGTCGGCGAGCATGACGGTGCCGGGCGCGAAGTCCTTCGCATCGACGTCCTGCCTGGTCAGCCAGTCGCGCATGGCGCCGGGGTCGGCACCGAGGACCTGCGTCGGGAACGCGTAGCCCTCGTCGTCCTTCTGGTCGGCGGTGACGCCGTGCACCACGACCGCGGCCGCCGCTTCGGGCCGTTCGGCCGCCACGCCGACACCGTCGGCCAGGGGGCGTCCGCCCGAGTCCGCCACCACGGCGTCGGGCCGCGGCTCGTTGCTGAACTCGTCCTCCATGCGCTGCGCCGAGCCGACCGTGACGGCGAAGAACGTGACCATGGCGGCGGCCAGGAGCAGCGGCATCGCCACCGACGCCGACCGCTGCGGCACGCGCCGCACCTCGGCCGCGGCCAGCTTCCACTGCGCACCGCCGAAGCGGCTCGCGACCGAGCCGAAGACCCGGCCCAGCGCGGGCACGACCACCGGTCCCAGGACGCCGAACAGGCCGAACACGGCGATGATGCCGGAGAACAGGACCAGGAAGATCGCGATCAGCGAGCCCTGGGCGAGCACCGCCAGCGCGCCCATCAGGCCGGCGACGACCACGAGCCCGATGCCGAAGACCCGACGGCGGCGCACCACGTCCCGGTCGGGCGTCTGACCTTCGGACGTCCGCAGTGCCGCGAGCGGCGAGATGCGCGCGGCGGCCAGCGCGGGCCGGACCGCGGCGAACGCGCTGAGCGCGGCCGCCGTGACGACGCCGATCAGCGACTGGCCGACCGTGGGCAGCAGCGACGGGCTCAGCTCCACCGCGCCGAGCAGCGAGGACAGGCCCGTGGCGTCGAACAGCCTGGCCAGCAGCCACGCCACCGACCCGCCGAGCACCGCGCCGACCGCGCCCGCGACCACGCCGGTGAGCAGCGCTTCGAGGAGGTTCGCCCAGACCAGCGGGCCGCGGTGCGCGCCGAGGCAGCGCAGCAGCGCGGTGTGCCGCTGCCGTTGCGCGTAGACGGCCCGGTAGGTGGCCGAGGCGACGAAGACGGACGTGGCCAGCGCCAGGATGCTGAACGGCAGCAGCACGGCCGCGAGGTCGTTGTTGGCGGGCTCCGCGGCGATCGCCGCCCTGGTGTCCACGCGGACGCCGTCGCCCGCGGCCCGTGCGACGGCGTCCCGGTCACCGCCGACCACGTAGATCGCCTCGGTCCGCGGCTCGCCGCCGAGCTTGGCGGCCAAGCCCTCGCCGATCACGACCACCGGCTCCTCGGCCAGCGAGCCGCGCTTGGTGATGCCGCGGACGACGACGTCCAGCGGCTTGCCCGCGGCGTCGGCCACCTCGACCGTGGAGCCCGGCTTGAGGCCGTGCTCGTAGGCCGTGACGCGGTCGATCGCGATCTCGCCGTCGTGGCCCGGCGAACGGCCTTCCAGGATCGGCACGCGGTGCAGCTCGGGGCGGTCTGGCTCGATGTCGGCGGTGGCGCGGCGGTCGCCCGCCCGTCCGCCGTCGAGCAGCAGGTCGGCGCGGACCTCGCGGATCGGCTGCGCCACCCTCACCCCGGCGACCTGCGCCACCCGATCGGCGGTCGCCTGGTCGAGGGCTTCGCCGTCGCCGCGCAGCGGTGGGCGGATGACGAGGTCGACGCCGGCGGGCGCGGAGGGCGCGCCTTCGTCCGTGGCGCGGACCATCGCGTCGCTGAGCATCAGGGCGGCCAGCAGGCAGGCGACGCCGACGACCAGGGCGACACCGGGCAGCACGGCGCGGCCGGGCCGGTTGCGGAACTCGGCGACCGCGAGCCGCAGGGATGTGGGCACAACTCCTCCTCGTGACGCGAACGGCACGACGGTAGGAAGCGGCGGCATCGGCGGGCGTCGGCCCGGGGTAGCACGGGCCGGTACTACCTGGGGAGGATCTTCACGTGGAACACGTAGTGGTGGTCAGCCCGGACGGCACACCCATCGGCACGGCGACGCGCGCCCGGATGCGCGCGGAGGGCCTGTGGCACCTCTGCGCGGTCATCGTCGTGCGGTCCCTGGACGGGACGCGCCTGTACGTGCACCGGCGCACCGACACGAAGGACGTCTACCCCGGACTGTACGACCCGACGTGCGGCGGGGTGGTCGCGGTGGGTGAGACGCCCGACGAGTGCGCGGTGCGGGAGCTGGCCGAGGAGCTGGGGGTCGTGGCGGCCCCGGAGTTCCGGTTCAGCACCCCGTTCGTGGACGGAACCATCCGGTACGTCGCCCACGTTTACGAGGTGCGCAGCGACGGGCCGTTCACCCATCAGCCGGAGGAAGTGGCGTGGGGCGGCTGGATGGGCGTGGACGAGGTGCGGGTGTTGGCGGAAGACCCCGGGTGGCCGGTCGTGCCGGACGGTCGGGCCCTGATCCGGGAGTGGTTGCGGTGGGCATGATGTTCGCGATGTCGATCCCCGGCCTGGCGGTGCTGCTGCTCGGCCTGGCGGCCGGCGAGCGGCTGCTGCGCTGGGTGCGCCGGCGCAAGGGTCACCCGGTCGTGTCGGCGACCGCGTTCGAGGAGTTCACCACCGTCTTCCAGGGCGGCAAGCACATCGAGCTGCAACAGCGGCAGGTGACGTTGATGCTGGGCGAGGACGAGGAGTCCGCCGCCCCGCCACGCGGACCGGTCGACCTCGACTCGGGCAACGTCCGACTCGCCCGGCGCCTCCCCGGCGCAGCGGACTAGCGGGCTCACTCCCAGGCCAGCGACGCCCGCGTGGCCCAGTACCGCTCGGGCGGCTCGGCGCAGGCGTCGAGGTCGTCCGGCTGGAGGTCGACGTCACGGGCCTTCAGGTTGGCGTGCAGCTGGTCCGGGCTCGCGGCCCCGGAGAGCACCACGTCCGCCCACGGTTGGGCGCGCACGGCGGCCAACGCGATGGCGTCCGGCCCGACGTCGTGCTTCTCGGCCAGCTCGCGCACCCGCGGCGGCGGGTCGACGGCCAGCCTGCCGTTGGCCAGGCCCTCCTTGACGAACACCTCCCCGCCGGACTCCTTGACGAACGCCAGCGCAGGCCCCACCGAAGTCTCCAGGACGTTCCAGGTGGACTGGACGCTGTCGAACAGCCGCCGCCCCTCGACCGTCAGCTCCCACGCGCGCCGGATCGTCTCGTCCTGGCGCGGGCCCGAGGTGGAGAAGCCGAGACGGACGCCCGAGTCGCGCAGCCCGCCCAGGGCGAGGAGCAGGTCCGGGTCGCCGAACAGCGGGCTGTCGACGGTCAGCGAGTGCACGTTGTAGAGACCGACGTGCGCCCCGAGCAGTTCCTCGGTCTCCCGCCACTGCCGGGTGAATCGCTCGACCGAGTGCTCCTTGACCTCGTGCGTGTCCGCGTCCCGCCGCCAGTCGGCGACGTAGGCGTAACCCCACTTGCTCGACACCTGGACGTCCTGGTGACCTCGTGCGGCCAGCCACTGCCCCAGGAACTCCTCGGCCCGCCCGTAGGAGCGAGCCGCATCCACCCTCCGTACCCCCGCCGCGTAGGCCGCGTCCAGCACGGCGTGGCAGTGCGCGCGCATCGCCTCCACGTCCCGCCGGCCGGGCAACGCGTCCTCCCGCCCGAGGTTGATGTAGGCAGGACGACCGAGCGCGGCCAAACCGAGCGCAAATTCGGGCACGCCCGCCACCGTAACCGCCACCCCCACCACCCCGCCGAACGACCACCTCCACACGACCGCCGGCCGCTGGAGGCAAGACTTTCGCCCCAGCCCTCTCCCGCCACCAGCCACGCACGACTGTTCCTCGGTCACAACACCTCGTGTCATGCCGCACCGCCCGCGACCACGGCCACAAGCTCGCTCGGTCATGACCACGCACGGGCCCATGCGGACCACTGCCAGGGCTCCGGGGTCGACTCGCGCTCGGACTGGGCCGACCCCAGTCGCCCACCACGCCGCCGAACGGGACCAGGTCAACCAGAACTCCACACCGCAGCCTGCCGGTCGCGGGACCGATCAACCGATCGTGGGAGTCGCCGCGAGTTCGGCCCGTCGGCAGATCCCTCCCAGTTGTGGGTTGGATGCACTGCCGACCTGCACGAACGGTTGGCGGGCACGAGCGCGACATCGGTCGTCGGGCATCGGTGAATGGGTCGGTCGGTGCGGGACCGGCTGTCGGTCGCGGTCGTGTCGGTGAGCGTTTGTCGAACGTCAATGCTGGGCGGGCCCCTCGCCAGCCGGCCTGACCAGGTGATCGGAGATCGGCAACCGGCCGGAGTTGAGGCCGTCAGGTCAGGCGGTCGGTCACTGGGCAGATTCGGTGGCCGGAGGCTCTGTCGGTCGGCTGGCTCGGCCAGCCGGTCAGGTTGAGCGGCAGCCGGTTGGGGCTGGCCAGGTTGAGGGATCCGTCCGGCCGGCCGGTTGGTCGAGGCGGGGGGTGTCCCTATGTGGTTGTCAAGCCGCAGCCGGGGCGGGAGTGGGTTCGGGGTGCCGGTAGTAGGTCTTGTCGCGGAGCATGGCGAATAGCACGTCGCAGCGGCGCCGCGCCAGGCAGATCA
>NZ_JAJUWT010000020.1 GCF_021390395.1 Saccharothrix sp. S26 | reverse complement strand
GCGGGCTGTCCAGGCGGGTTGACGGAGGGCAGTGCGGTCCTACAGGTACTGACCGGTGTTCGTGGCCGTGTCGATCGCCCGACCCGACTCCTGGTTCTTGCCGGTCACGAGCGTGCGGATGTACACGATCCGCTCGCCCTTCTTGCCCGAGATCCTGGCCCAGTCGTCCGGGTTGGTCGTGTTGGGCAGGTCCTCGTTCTCGGCGAACTCGTCCACGATCGCGTCCAGCAGGTGGCGCACCGACAAGCCCGGCTGCTTGGTGTCCAGCAGGCTCTTGATGGCCGCCTTCTTCGCGCGGTCGACGATGTTCTGGATCATCGCGCCGGAGTTGAAGTCCCGGAAGTACAGGACCTCCTTGTCACCGTTGGCGTAGGTGACCTCCAGGAAGCGGTTCTCCTCGGACTCCTCGTACATCCGCTCGACGGTGTGCTGCACCATGCCGTCGATGCAGGCCACCGGGTCGCCGCCGAACTCGGCCAGGTCGTCGGCGTGGATCGGCAGGTCGGGCGTCAGGTACTTGTTGAAGATGTCCTTCGCGCCCTCGGCGTCCGGGCGCTCGATCTTGATCTTCACGTCGAGCCGGCCGGGCCGCAGGATCGCCGGGTCGATCATGTCCTCGCGGTTGGAGGCGCCGATCACGATCACGTTCTCCAGGCCCTCGACGCCGTCGATCTCGCTGAGGAGCTGGGGCACGATCGTGGTCTCGACGTCGGACGACACGCCGCTGCCGCGGGTGCGGAAGATCGAGTCCATCTCGTCGAAGAACACGATCACCGGGGTGCCCTCGGAGGCCTTCTCACGGGCCCGCTGGAAGATCAGCCGGATGTGCCGCTCGGTCTCGCCCACGAACTTGTTGAGCAGCTCGGGGCCCTTGATGTTGAGGAAGTAGCTCTTGGCCTCGCGGTGGTCCTCGCCGCGGGCGGCGTGGACCTGCTTGGCCAGGGAGTTCGCCACCGCTTTCGCGATGAGCGTCTTCCCGCAGCCGGGAGGGCCGTACAGCAGCACGCCCTTGGGCGGGCGCAGCTTGTACTCGCGGAACAGGTCGGCGTGCAGGAACGGCAGCTCCACGGCGTCGCGGATCTGCTCGATCTGGCGGTAGAGGCCGCCGATGTCCTCGTACCGGACGTCGGGCACCTCCTCCAGCACCAGGTCCTCGACCTCGGCCTTCGGCACGCGCTCGTAGGCGAAGCCCGCCTTCGAGTCGACCAGCAGGGAGTCGCCCGCCTTCAGCGGCGCGTCCATCAGCGGCTGCGCCAGCCAGACGACCCGCTCCTCGTCGGCGTGCCCCACGACCAGGGCACGGCCGATCGAGCTGTCGGCGGTCTCCGAGGCCAGCACCTCACGCAGCGTGCAGACCTCGCCGGTGCGCTCGAAGTCGCCGCCCTCGACCACGGTCAACGCCTCGTTCAGGCGCACCGACTGGCCCAGGACCAGCGACGACGTCTCCACCGCCGGCGAAACCGAGACCCGCATCCGGCGGCCGGAGGTGAACACGTCCACCGTGCCGTCGTCGAACCTGGCCAGGAACACGCCGTAACCGCTGGGCGGCTGGGCGAGGCGGTCCACTTCCTCGCGCAGCGCGAGCAGCTGGCTCCGCGCTTCTCGAAGGGTGTCGATGAGCTTCGTGTTGCGCTCGGTCAGTTGGCTGACGCGCTCCGTCGCCTCCGCCAACCGCTGCTCCAGCAGGCGGACGTGTCGTGGGGATTCCGTCAACTTGCGGCGCAGCAACGCGATCTCGTCCTCCAGGAACCTGATCTGCGCTGTCAGCTCACCAGAGTTGTTGCCCTTGTTCAGCTCGCCACCCTCATCGGGCTGGCTGCCGGGATGACCGTGCTGCATGTCGGCACCCTCCTCCCGTGTTCGTACGACAACGGTACCGGCGATCACCGACAAAAGCCGCCACCCAGCGGGTTCCCGGGCGTCGTGTGATGACACAAACCGCCCGCTCGGCCGGATCAACTGCTCCATACCGGTGTCTGCCGGAACCTCCTACCCGCTACCGTGCGTCCCATAACGAGTCCCACGCGCGCAGTCCGGGCAGTGTCCACTGCCACCAGCGGAAAGTTCTAGGAGAACGTGATGTCCGTCCCGCCGCAGCAGCCGGGTCCCTACGGTCAGCAGCCGGGTCAATTTGGCCAGCAACCAGGCCAATTCGGCCAGCAGCCGGGATACGGCCAGCAGCCCGGCGGGTACCCGCCGCCACCTCAGGGTTTCCCACAGGGTGGGCAGCAGCCCGGCTACGGCACGCCACCCGGTGGCTACGGGCAGCCGCAGCAGCCCGGCCCCGGCCAGCAGCCCTACGGCCAGCCCGGCCAGTTCAACCAGCCCGGTTACGGCCAACCGGGTGGTTTCGGCGACCCCTACGGCCGGCCCCCGAAGAAGAGCCCCCTGCCCTGGATCCTGGGTGGCGTCGGCGCCCTGGCCGTGATCGCCGTCGTGGTCGTGCTCGTGCTCAACCTGAACAGTGGCGCCAACGGCACCGCCAAGGACGCCGCCGACAGCTACGTCGCCGCGGTCAACGCCCGCGACTTCGACAAGCTCAAGACGCTGACCTGCAGCGAGAAGCACGGCACGATCGACGACATCAAGAAGGCGACCGATCCGGGGGCCTTCGCCGCCGAGCTGGAGAAGCAGCTCGAGGACCTGCCGCCGGAGTTCAAGAAGCAGGTCGAGGAGGCCCAGGAGGCGGCCAAGAACATCAAGGTCAACCTGACCGTCGACAAGGTCGAGGAGAAGAGCGACACGGAGGCCACGGCCACCGTCTCGGTGAAGTTCAGCGGCGTGCCCGACAGCATGAAGGAGTACGTCAAGGACGACACCGACACGCTGCCGTTCAAGAAGACCGACGACGGCTGGGTGGCCTGCCCGAACGCCTGATCGACCATCGCGCCGACACGGCCCCGCACCTCGTGTGCGGGGCCGTTCTCGCTGGTCAGCCCTTGGACGGGCGTCGCTGGGGCCGGGGCGGGGTGACGCCGTCGGCGAGCCTGCGGGTGGTCAGCAGGAAGGCCGTGTGCCCGATCATCCGGTGCTCCGGCCGCACGGCCAGGCCCACCACGTGCCACGGCCGCACGAGGGTCTCCCACGCGTGCGGCTCGGTCCAGTGCTGCTGCTCCCGGATCGCCTCGGTGACCTTCGACAGCTGCGTCGTGGTCGCCACGTACACCACCAGCACCCCGCCGGGGATGAGGCTGCGCGACACCGCGGGCAGCACGTCCCACGGCGCGAGCATGTCCAGCACGACCCGGTCGACCTCGCCCTCGTGCCCGGCCACGTCGCCCACGGTCAGCGACCAGTTGCCCGGCCGCTCGCCGAAGAACTGCTCGACGTTGCGGATGGCGTGGTCGGCGTGGTCCTGGCGGACCTCGTACGACGTCACGCTGCCCTTCTCGCCGACCGCGCGCAGCAACGAGCAGGTCAGCGCGCCGGAACCGGCGCCCGCCTCCAGCACCCGCGCGCCGGGGAACACGTCGCCGTACATGACGATCTGGGCGGCGTCCTTGGGGTAGATCACCTGGGCGCCGCGCGGCATCGACAGCACGTAGTCCGACAGCAGGGGCCGCAGCGCCAGGAACGACGTGCCGCCCACGGAGACGACCACGGACCCCTCGGGCTGCCCGATCAGCTTGTCGTGCGGCAGCGCGCCGCGGTGGGTGTGGTACTCCTTGCCCGGTTCGAGCACGATCGTGTAGTGCCGTCCCTTCGGGTCGGTCAACTGCACCCGGTCTCCGGGCTGGAACGGACCACTGGCGGTGCTCACCGCGGCGAACCTCCTGCTTAAACGCGTGTCGACAGCGCACGATGGTCCCACGGAGCCCGCATACGGCCCGTAGCGGCCCACCCGCGCTCACTCACCGCGGTCGCCGACCTTCTCCCTGGTCCGGCCGCCCTTCGCCAGTTCCGCGACGGTGTGGTACACCGGCCAGCCCACCAGCCAGATCCCGCCGACGAGCGTCATGGTCGCCATCTGCCCCCACAGCGCCTGCGTGCGCTCCGGGGTGCCCACGACGTACATCAGCAGCAGCATCACCGAGCACGCGATCGCCCACGCGACGGCGAACTTGCCCCACTCGCGCCACTCGTAGCGGACCTTGGCCATCCCGTGCTTCGGCGGCTTCACGGGCGGCGGCCCGCCGGCGAACCGGTGCGCGACCCGCTGGTCGGCCCACCGCAGCATGCCGTGCCCGAACGCCACGCTCACCCCCAGGTAGATGGCGGCCAGGCCGTGCACGCTCGTCGCCTCGCCACCGGACCTCAGGTCGAACACGGTCGCGACGAGCAGCACCACGTCCACCACCGGGGTGCAGACCAGCAGCACCGCGCCCAGCCGGGGCTTGCGCAGCACGTACCGGGCCAGCAGCCCCGCGCCCAGCACGACCCAGAACCCGATCTCACATGCCACGATGAGGACGACCAACGGCTCAACCACGATCACCATGCTCCCCGTGACCGGGCCCGCACGGCGTCGGGCGGCCGACCGACCCCGGGTCATCAGTTCGTAGGACGCCCCGGCCCCGGCGCTGTGCTGTGATGACCGGGTGGAGCTGCGCCCCAAACCCCGAGACGCGCTGGTCGCGGTGGCCTTCTTCACCGCGGGGCTGCTGGTCCACCGACTGGGCCTGGACCAGATGATGGGCGACCGGGACGGGCACACACCGCTGGGCACGCGGGTGGCGCTGCTCGCGGTGGCCTGCGCCGGCCAGGCGTGGCGGCACCGGGCGCCCGCGGTGGCGGTGGGCGTGGTCGGCGCGGCCACCGCGGCGGACCTCTACTTCGGCTTGAGCGCACCGATGATGGTGGTGGGCATCGACGTGCTGTTCGTGGCCACCCTGCACGGTCCCCGCAGGCTGCACCAGGTGCTCGTGGGCGCGGTGGCGGTGGTGACGGTCGGCATCACGGCGACCGCGGCGGCGCTGGGCGACTGGCGGCAGTCGTTCTACGCGGGGTTGCAGGTGTTCTCGCTGCTCGTGGTGCCCGTGTGGTGGGCGACGAACGTGCGCCGGCACCGGGAGGGCGCCGAGCAGGTCGCCCGCATCGCCGAGCTGGACCGGCGGGCGGCGGTGCACGCCGAGCGCAACCGGATGGCCCGTGACCTGCACGACGTGGTGGCCGGGCACATGTCCGCGATCGCGATCCAGTCCGAGGCGGTGCTGTCGCTGCGCTCGGGAGACCCGGAGACCGCGCGCACGGTGCTCAAGTCCGTGCGCGAGAACAGCGTGCGGGCGTTGGCCGAGATGCGGACCATGATCGACGTGCTGCGGGCCGACGAGCCGGTGGACGAGCCGGTGGCGGTGCGGTTGGCGGACGTGGGCAGGCTGGTCGAGTCGGCCGCCGCGGCGGGGCTGCGGGTCGGGCTGCGCGGCGCGGACGTGGGCGAGCTGCCGGTGGGCGTGGACGTCGCGGCCTACCGGGTCGTGCAGGAGGCGCTGACCAACGCGGTGAAGCACGCGCCGGGCGCGCGCACGTCGGTGGTGCTGGAACGGCAGGTCAGGCGGTTGGTGGTGGTCGTGCGCAACGACGTGGTCGACGGCGCGCGCGGCTCCGGGACGGGAACGGGGTTGGTGAGCATGGCCGAACGCGCCCACCTGGTCGGCGGGGTGTTCTCCGCGGGCCGTGACGGCGACGGCGAGTGGGTCGTGCGGGCGGAGTTCCCGCTGTGATCCGGGTGGTGGTGGCCGACGACCACGCGGCGATCCGGGCTGGGCTGGTGATGATCCTCGGCGACGCGGACGGCGTCGAGGTGGTCGGCGAGGCCGCGGACGGCGCGGAGGCGGTGCGGCTGGCCAAGCGGCTGGAGCCGGACGTGGTGCTGATGGACATCCGGATGCCGGGCGTGGACGGCATCGAGGCGACCAGGCAGCTCAGCGGCGTGTGCGAGGTGCTGGTGCTGACCACGTTCGACCTGGACGAGTACGTGCGGGGCGCGTTGCGGGCCGGCGCGGCGGGGTTCCTGCTGAAGTCGGTGGAGTCGTCCGCGCTGGTGGAGGCGGTGCGGCAGGTCGCGGCCGGTGACGGGGTGCTGGCGCCGAGCGTGACGCGGCGGGTGATGCGGGAGTTCGCCTCGACCGCGCCCCGCTCTCGCCCGGCCGCGTTGGACGCGCTGACCGAGCGTGAGGTCGAGGTGTTGCGCTGCCTCGGTGAAGGGCTGTCGAATCACCAGATCGGGCGAAAGCTGCACATCGGTGAGACGACGGTGAAGACGCACGTGTCGCGGGTGCTGACGAAGCTGGACCTGCGGTCGCGGGTGCAGGCGGCGATCCTGGCGCAGGAGGCGGGCCTGCTCGACGGCGACGACCAGGTCAGCGGCGGTCCAGCGCGGCCTTGAGGTCCTCGCGCCGCAGCACGCCCGCCGGCCGCCCTTCGAGGTCGACGACCAGGTACTCCCAGGCGGCGGTGCCGTGCACGCGTTCGACCACCTCCGCGCCGGTCTCGTTCTCCAGCAGCACGGTCTCCGGCCGGATCGGCACGGCGGCCTGCTCGGCGGGCGCGTGCGGGGAGGTGGTGGCCAGGCGGCGGGCCATCTCGCGGTCGAGCAGGCCGGCGGCCACGCCGTCCGCGCGGACCAGCACCACGCCCCGGCCGGCGGACGCGGTGAGCGCGCCCGACACGGGGCTCTCGGCGGGCAGCTGGAGCACGGGTCGGACCAGCTCGCCCAGCGTGAGGCCGTCCGGCCAGGTGCTGCGGCGCTCGGCGGTGAACTCGCCGCGCGCGCCCGCCACCACGAACCAGGCGGTCAGCAAGCACACGCCGAAGCGCAGCCAGCGGTCCTCCGCGCCGTCGAGCACGCCCCAGACGGCCCAGACGACGAGGAGCGCGGCCACCACGCCGCCGCCGACCACGGCGGCCTTCGTGCCCGCCGCACGGCGGCCCGTGACGGCCCAGACGCCCGCGCGCAGGATCCGCCCGCCGTCCAGCGGCAGGCCCGGGAGCAGGTTGAACACGGCGACGGCGGCGTTGGCGAACGCGGTCTGGGCGATCAGCAGCCAGACCGCGTCGGGGTGCGGGATGGCGGCGGCGGCCAGCGCGAACGCGCCCGCCAGGATGATGGAGACGATCGGGCCCGCGGCGGCGATCGCGCCCTCGTGGGCGGGACGGGTCGGGGTGCGCATCACCTCGGACACGCCGCCGAGCAGGAACAGGCGCAGCCGCCGCACCGGCAGGCCCAGGCGCAGCGCGACCAGGCTGTGGCCTAGCTCGTGCGCGAGCACCGAGAGGCCGAGGAAGATCGCGAACGTGGCGGCCAGGAGCACGCCGGTGAGGCCACCCGTACCGGGTGCGATGCGGCTGACGAGCGGGGCGTACAGCACCACGATGGCCGCCGAGCCCAGCCACCACGAGGGCGCGAGCAGCACCGGTATCCCGGCCGCGCGGAACAGCGGCAGCCCGCCGTCCCGGCCCACCTGTCGCCGCCAACTCCCCGTCGTCGCCACGGGCCGAGCCTAGGCGGCCGGGTGTATCAGGACTGTGTTGGATCAGCACCGGCGGGTTCGCCGAGGCGGGCGCGCAGGCCGTCGAGGATGAGGTCCAGGCCGAAGCCGAGCGCCTCGTCCTCGCCACCCTCGGCCGCCTCGGCCAACGCGGCCTTGACCGCCGGGTAGCGGTCACCGCGCTCGCGCACGACCTCGGCCAGGATCGCGCCGAGCTGCGTGCCGGCGTCACCGCCCGGTGTCGTCGCGGCCTGTTGGGCGATGCCGCGGACGTGCCCGGCGAGCACGGCCAGCACGTCCATTCGCGCCGCGCCGCCCAGGTCGGTGCCGTCGAGCTGGGCCAGCGCGGCTTCCATCCAGGCCAGCTCGTTGGGGCCGACCACGCGCGGGCCCGTGGTGGCCTCCAGCACCCACGGGTGCCGCAGGAAGCCCGGCAGCAGCGCCAGCGCCCACGCGCGCAGGCGTGCGCACCGGTCGCCGCCGCCCAGGTCGGCGGGCGGCGCGCCCATCGCCAGGTCGGCCATGAGGGCGACCAGCTCGGCCTTGCCGGGCACGTAGCGGTACAGGGACATCTTGGTGAAGCCGAGGTCCGCGGCGACCCGGTGCATCGAGACGGCCGCGAGCCCCTCGGCGTCGGCGATCGCGATGCCGGCGCGGGCGATGAGGTCGTGCGTGAGCGCGGGCTTGGGGCCGCGACGCGGGCCGGGACGGTCGCCCCACAGCAGGGCGAGGCTGCCCGTCAGGTCCATCGCCACCTCCGTCGTTGCGGTCGCGGAAAAACTGTGTCTAACATACACAAATAAAATTGCTTCTGGCGGACACAGTTTGGGGCGGATATGACGGGCGAACGGGTGCTGGTCTCCGGCGCGAGCGTGGCGGGACCCGCGCTGGCCTACTGGCTGGCGCGGCACGGCTTCGAGCCGACCGTGGTCGAGATCGCGCCGGCCCTGCGCGGCGGCGGCGCGGCGGTGGACTTCCGCGGCCGGACCCACCTCACCGTGCTGGAGCGGACGGGCGTGCTGGAGCAGGTGCGCGAGCTGCGGACCGGCGGCAGCCCGATGACGTTCGTCGACGAGGACGGCCGGACCCTGCTGCACCTGCCGGCGGACTTCGCGGGCGGGGACATCGAGGTGTTGCGCGGAGACCTCGCACGGGTGCTCTACGAGCACGGGAAGGACGAGGTGGACTACGTCTTCGGCGACTCCATCGCCGCGTTGACGGAGACGCCCGACGGCGTCGACGTCACGTTCGCCTCGGGGGCGCAGGACACGTTCGACCTGGTCATCGGGGCGGACGGCATCCACTCGAAGGTCCGGGCCCTGGTCTTCGGGCCGGAGGAGCGGTTCGTCAGCCACCTCGGCTACTACGTCGCGAGCTGGGAGCTGCCCGCGGAGTTCGACCGCCCGCCGGTGAGCCACAACGCGCCGGGCAGGCTCGTGTCCTTCGGCGACCGGGGCGCGTTCGTCGTCTTCAAGTCGCCCGTCCTGGCCTACGACCGGCGTGACGTGGCGGCCCAGCGGCGGCTGCTGGTCGAGGCGTTCGGCGACATGGGGTGGGAGACGCCCCGCCTGCTCGCGACCTTGGAGCACACGACGGAGCTGTACTTCGACTCGATCAGCCGGGTCGACGTCAGCCCCTGGTCACGGGGCCGCGTCGCACTGGTCGGCGACGCCGCGTGCGGCGCGACCATCGGCGGGATGGGCACGGGCACCGCGATGGTCGGCGCGTACGTGCTCGCGGGCGAGCTGGCCGCGGCGGACGGCGACCACACGGCGGCGTTCCGGCGTTACGAGGACCGGATGCGCGACTACGCGCGGCGGTGCCAGAAGGGCGGTGACCGGACGGGCAGGTTCCTGGCCCCCGCGAGCACGTTCGGCCTGCGCGCCCGCAACGGCCTGCTGGGCAACCGGTTCCTGCTCGCCCTGATGCTGAAGGCGGGCAAGGACATCACCAGCAAGATCGACTTGCCGGACTACGCCCGCGCCGCCGCGTAGCGGAACCCGATCTTGTCGGGGGGTTGGCCTAGGGTTGCGTCCCATGGCAGTGCCGACGATCACCGAGCGCCCCGTGCGCAGGCCAGCGCTGTCGCCCTCGCGAGCGGGCGACTTCAAGCAGTGCCCGCTGCTCTACCGCTTCCGCGCCGTCGACCGGCTCCCCGAGAAGCCGACCAGGGCGCAGGTGCGCGGCACGGTGGTGCACGCGGTGCTGGAGGACCTGTTCGGGCTGCCCGCCGCCGAACGGCTGCCGGAGACCGCGCGGGCGCTGGTCGGCCCGGCGTGGGAGCGGGTGCGGGCCGAACGGCCGGAGTTCGCCGAGCTGTTCGCCGAGGGCGACCCCGAGCAGGAGGAGTGGCTCGCGTCGGCGGAGGAGCTGCTGGAGGGCTACTTCGGGCTGGAGGACCCGCGCCGGTTCGACCCCGACGCCCGTGAGCTGCTGGTGGAGTGGGAGCTGCCCTCCGGGGTGCTGCTTCGCGGGTACATCGACCGCGTGGACGTGGCGCCGACCGGCGAGATCCGGGTGGTCGACTACAAGACCGGCGCCGCGCCCCGCGAGATCGGCGAGGCCAAGGCGTTGTTCCAGATGAAGTTCTACGCGCTGGTGCTGTGGCGGCTGCGCGGCGTCGTGCCGCGCCAGCTGCGGCTGATGTACCTGGCCGACCGGCAGGCGCTGGCCTACCAGCCGGACGAGGCCGAGCTGGCCCGGTTCGAGCGCACGCTGGAGGCGATCTGGGACGCGATCCTGCGCGCGGCCAAGTCGGGCGACTTCCGGCCGAACCCGAGCAGGCTGTGCGACTACTGCGACCACAAGGCGCTGTGCCCGGCGTTCGACGGCACGCCGCCGCCGTACCCGGGCTGGCCGGAGCCGGACGCCGGGGTGGAGACCGCGCTGGACCGGGCCGACTGACGGGGGTGGCGCCGATGGACGCGTTCTACGAGCGGCTGGACGAGGGGCGGTTCGCCGCCACCGGGCACACCACCGGGCCGTGGGGCAACGACAGCCAGCACCTGGGTCCGCCGTCGGCGCTGCTGGTGCGGGCGCTGGAGCGGTGCGCGCCCCGGCCGGAGGCCGTGTTGTCCCGGGTGGCGTTCGAGGTGCTGGGCCCGGTGCCGGTGGCCGAGCTGACCGTGACCGCGTCGGTGCTGCGGCCGGGGCGGTCGGTGGAGCTGCTGTCGGCGGAACTGGCGCACGAGGGCCGTCCGGTGCTGCGGGCGAACGCGTGGCGGATCGTGGCGGCCGACACGGCGGCGGTGGCGTCCGACGCGGGCGAACGGCTCGTCGCGCCCTCGGAGTGCGCGCCGATGGCGATCCCCGAGCACTGGCGAGGCGGCTACCTGGCCGCGATGCGGTGGCGTTCGGTCACCGGCGGCGTCTTCTCCCCCGGTGACGCGGTGGTGTGGGCGCGGGCGCGGGTGAGCGTGGTGGCCGGCGAGGAGCCGAGCGCGGCGCAACGCCTGTTCACCGTGGCCGACTCGGCGAGCGGCGTGTCCAGCCGGCTGGACATCCGCACCTGGTACACGATCAACACCGACCTGACCGTGCACCTGCACCGCGAGCCGGTCGGCGAGTGGTTCGCCCTGGACGCCCGGACCGTGATCGGACCGTCGGGCGTCGGCGTGGCGAGCAGCGTGCTGCACGACGAGCAGGGCCCCGTGGGGCGCACCGCGCAGTCGCTGTTCGTGCGGGAGCGCTGAGCGTCGCGGTCGACGGCGACGCGGGACGCGCGCACCATGGAGGGGTGAGGTTCGCCGACCGCTCCGACGCCGGCCGGGTGCTCGCCCGGGCGCTGGCCGACCGGACCTGGACCGATCCGCTGGTGCTGGGACTGGCGCGAGGTGGGGTGCCGGTGGCGTTCGAGGTCGCCTCGGCGTTGGACGGGGAGTTGGGCGTGGCGGTGGCGCGCAAGATCGGCGCGCCCGGCCGGCCCGAGTACGGCATCGGCGCGGTCACCGCGGACGGTGAGCCGATCTTCGACGAAGACGCGCTGCGCGTGCTGGGCCTGACCACCGGGGACCTGGCCGAGAGGTGCGCCGCCGAACGGCAGGAGGCCCGGCGGCGGCTGGAGCTGTACCGCGACGGCCCGGTGCGGCTCGAAGGGCGGGACGTGCTGGTCGTGGACGACGGCCTGGCCACCGGCGTCACGGCCCGCGCCGCGTTGCGCGAAGCCCGGGGCGGGCGCCCGCGCCGCCTGGTGCTCGCGGTACCGGTGGGCGCGGCGGACTCGGTGCGCGCCCTCGAAGCCGACGCCGACCTGGTGGTCTGCCCGCACCCGCGCACGGACTTCCGGGCCGTCGGCCGGTTCTACGCCCACTTCGACCAGACCACCGACGACCAGGTGGTCGACCTGCTGCGCCGTCAGACCTCGCGGTAGTGCTCGACGGTCGGGAACGGGTCGTAGAAGTGGTGCAGCAGCGCCTTCCACCGCGGGTACAGCGGCCCTTGCCGGAAACCGACCGTGTGGTCCTCCAGCCGTTCCCACCGCACCAGCAACAGGTACCGGGACGGCTGCTCGACCGAGCGCCGGAGCTCGAGCGAGACGAACCCGGGCGACCGCGCGACGACCTCGCGCGCCTCGGCGAACGCCCGCTCGAAGTCCGCCTCCAGGCCGGGGCGGACGTCGAGCGTCGCGACTTCCAGGATCACAGGTGCTTGTAGACGTCTTCGAGGGTGAGGCCGCGGCCGAGCATCAGCACCTGCACCCGGTACAGCAGCTGGGAGACCTCTTCGGCCAGGCGCTCGTCGGACTCGTGCTCCGCGGCGATCCAGACCTCGCCCGCCTCCTCCAGCACCTTCTTGCCCTGCGCATGCACCCCGGCCTCCAGAGCCGCGGCGGTGGCGGAGCCCTCAGGGCGGGTGCGTGCGCGTTCGCTCAGCTCGGCGAACAGCTCGTCGAAGGTCTTCACAGGGTCTGATCCTCCCATCCCCCGAACGGCCGCAGGAACCCAGGTCAGGCCGGAAGGGGCCGCGCGGCACGAGCCCGGCCGCGCAGGCCCGCCGCCTGGGCCGCCGCCGACGCGACCGCGAACACCACGCCCAACCCGGGACGCGGCACGACCAGCGGCACGACGTGGCCGAAAATGCGGGACGCCTCGTCGTAGCCGGTCGCCACGAGCACCGCCGACGCGACCGCGACCACGACGAACCCCGCGGACACCGGCGGGGCGACCCGGGCGCACGCGTGCATCACGGCCGCCGCACCCAGGTAGGTCCACCACAGCGGCAGGCGGGACAGCTCGATGTCGTGGTCGCCATAGGTGGCCCACGGCACGAGCACGGCCAGCACGGTGAGGCTCACCGAGACGATGGTCCACTTGGCCAACGGTGTCACCGGGCGAACACTAGATCCCGTAGTGCGGGCTCGTGAAGGGCCACACCTCGGCGATCCACCTCGGCACGAACTCGTCCAGCGCGCGCTCCAGATCGGTGCCCACGCGCTCGTCCACCACCCACCACGAGATCCGCGCGTCGTAGGCGTGCTCGGCATCGCCGACGGGGTCGATGTAGACGCACCCGTACAGCTCGGTCTCGTCGGAGTTGAACAGGGCGTAGTTGAACGACTCGTGCGCGTCCTGCTCGCGTTCGTGGCGGGCGAGGTCGACGCGGTCCTGCTCGTGGGTCATGTCGGCGGGCGGCCAGCCCCACTTCTGCCCGTACAACGACCACAGCCGCTGCCGCGACCCCATCACGGCGGGGTAGTCGACGTCCACATCGGACTCGCGGATCGGGCGCAGGTGGTGCTCGCCGTCCAGCGTTACGCGGGTCGGGTGGGCGAAGTCAGCGGGGAGCCAGGGCATGGCGCGGATTCTGCGTGGCAGGGCACATCGCCGCCACCGAAAATCCGATAGCGCGATCTCGGACACACCCAACACACTGCTCCGATGACCGATGGGCTGGTGCTGCGGACCGCGCGCCCGCAAGACCTCGACCAGATCGGCGCGCTGCTGGTCGACCGCGGCGAACCGGCGGACGCGGTCGACCACCGCCTGGTGGTCGAGGATCCCGACGCCGGCTGGGAGGCGTGCGCGGTCGTCGTGGACGGCGACAGGGTCGTGTCCACCGCGACCCTGCTGGACGAGACGCTGGTCCTCGACGGGGTCGGGATCCCGGCGGGTCAGGTGGAGCTGGTCGCCACCGACCGCGCCTACGAGGGCCGCGGGCTGGTGCGCGCGCTCATGGGCTGGGCGCACGAGCGGTCCGCCGCACGGGGCCAACTCGTCAACGTGATGCTGGGCATCCCGTACTTCTACCGGCAGTTCGGCTACACGTACGCGATCCCGATCTCGGCCACCCGGCCGGTCACGAGCCGTCCCGAGGTCGGCGGGCACGCGTTGCGCGAGGCAGGGGTGGAAGACATCCCGGCGATGGCCCGGTTGCAGGACGCGGAGCAGGCTCGGGCCGACCTGCGGATGCCGCACTCCCCCGCCCTGTGGCGGTGGCTCGTGGCACGGGACGGCAGCACGCAGTGGCTGGTGGAGCGGGACGGCGTGCCGGTCGCCACCGGTCGCACCACGCTGCCGGAGGAGGGCGTGCGGCTGTGCGAGGTGGCCGCCGTGGACGAGGAGGCGGCGCACGCGCTGCTCGCGTCGACCGGTGCCACCGAGGTGACCGAACGGCCGGGTTCGGTGGCGGGTGAGGCGCTGGCACCGTTCCTCGGGCCGGCGGCGATGGAGGCCAACTCCTACTACGTGCGGATCGGTGACCCGGTGGCGTTGCTGGAGCACCTGCGGCCGGTGTTCGGGCGGCGGTTGGCGGCGAGCGGTTTCGCCGACCGGGAGGGCGAGGCGGTCGTCTCGTTCTACCGGTCGCACATGCGGCTGCCGTTGCGGGCGGGGGAGGTCGGCCCGGTCGTGGCGGGTGGGCGGATGCAGGCCCCCGGTGCCGCCGGTGGCGCGGGTGTCGCGCCGGACATGCTGGCGTCGCTGCTGTTCGGCCCGCACGGCCTGCGCGGCCTGACCGCCCGTTTCGCGGACGTGTACCCGGGTCCGAACGCCGAGCTGATGCACACGCTGTTCCCGCCGGTGCGCGGTGACCTGATGACGTTCTACGTGCCGTAGGTGGCGAACTCGACGCCCATGGCGACGCCCGCGAGCACGAGCAGCACGCCGGCGGCGGTGAGGGCGCGGCGGTAGCCGGTGTCACGGAGGCGACGGCGGCCCCGCGCGACCAGGAGGGCGATGACGACCTTGCCGCCGACGAGGGTGAGGTAGAACCCGATCAGGAACGCCACGCCCGTGGGCGGTGAGGTGCGCCAGGCGGTGATGGCGAGGGGGCCGAGCGCGGTCGCCCACGCGACCCACGGGTGCGGGCTGACCAGGTTCACCAGGACCGCTCGGCGCAACGCGAACGAGCCCGACCGGGCGGCCCGCGTCGGCGGACCGGGCTCGTCCTCGATCGCCGACGGGTCGGAATTGTCGGACCCCGCCGGTAGAATCGAGTCCAGGGTTCCCCTGGGCGGCGACCCCTGCGAAGCGTGGTCCGGCGAAGCGAGTCCGGGCGCAGCGAGGCCGGGCGAAGCGTGGGCGTCGGTGGGCGGGGGCGGGGTGGTCAGGGAGGCCGAGCGCGCCTCCCGGATGGTCTGCACGCCGCTGTACACCACGAACACCGCGCCCACGACGCCGAGCACGCCCAGCGTCCGCGCGGGCAGGCGGTCGAGCAGCAGCAGGGTCGCGGTGACCACGACGGCGTCCGACAGCAGCGGCGCGCAGGCGGTCAGGACGCCGGACCGCAGGCCGGAGCGCAACGACGACGTCACCACCAGCACCAACAGCGGGCCGGGGCTGATGCTCGCGGCCAAGCCGAGGGTCAGTCCCAACCCCAGTGCGTCCACGGCGGCAGACTAGGTCACGTGTCCGAGTTCGCCCGAGTCCTGGCCACCCTGCGGCAGATCCGCGGCCTCAGCCCGTTCTTCGCGCTCGACGTCGGTCGGCCGCCCGAGGGCAGGCCACCGGAAAGCCGGCCCGACGAGAGCCGGCCCGACGAGAGCTGGCACGACGGCGAGGCCCTGTCGCACGGTCCCGCCCTGCCCGACGCCCTCGACCGGATCGCGGCCCGCTACCGCACCGGGGAACGGCGGGTCGCCGCGTCGCTGTTCTTCCTCGGCTACACCGCGCGGCTGCTGAGCC
Source organism: Saccharothrix sp. S26 (assembly GCF_021390395.1). Lineage (GTDB taxonomy): Bacteria > Actinomycetota > Actinomycetes > Mycobacteriales > Pseudonocardiaceae > Actinosynnema. The sequence continues at coordinate 194,096 of NZ_JAJUWT010000020.1, read as the reverse complement.
CGGTCGTCGCCGCCCGCGCGGTCGGCGGGGCGGTGCCCGACATCCGACCCGCCAACGTGTGGTGGCGCTACCGCCCGGACGGGCTCCAGGTCCGCCTCAAGGACCCGGTGACCGGCGGCGGCATCGGCGAGGCGCTGGAGCCGGTGGTGGAGGCGGTGCGGGCGGTCGCGCCGGTGGCGCGCGGGCTGCTCTGGGGCAACGCGGGGTCGTCCGCGGCGGGCGCGTTGCGCACGATCAGCCGCAGCGGCATCGACTGCGCGGCGTTGGCCGACGAGCTGTTCGCCGACCCGCCGCTCGAAGACACCGGCGAGTTCATCCCGTTCCCCGGCGAGGTGGTGTTCCGGCGGCGCAGTTGCTGCCTGTACTACCGGCTCGACGGCGGCGGCACGTGCGGCGACTGCCCGTTGCCGCGGCGCTGACGGGGTGAGGCGCACGACAACTCGTCTGGTCGGTTGTGCCAGCCCGCGATCGACATCTACGGTTCGCAGCGCCGCAGTGGACGGGAAGCCGGTGTGAATCCGGCGCGGTCCTCGCCACTGTGACCGGGGAGCCAACCCGCCGAGAACGTCACTGGCCGCGCGTTGCGGCTGGGAAGACGCGGGGACGGCGTCGATCCGGGAGTCAGGAGACCGGCTGCGGCACGAGTTGTTGTTGACCTTCCACGAGGTATGGAGGAGGCCGTCATGACGAGCCCCGCGCACCCCCTGTCCGTCCCCATTCCCAAGTGGGCCTACGCCGTCGCCCTGGTCGCGTTGACCGTGGTCTGGCTGGTTCTGCAGGAGAACGGCATCGCGCTCGGCCACGCCGCCGAGACCGTGCACGAGTTCTTCCACGACGGCCGCCACGCGCTCGGCGTCCCGTGCCACTAGGCGCGGCGGTCATGCCCACGTACAAGGGCCTGCTGGCGCGCGGTGCGGGCGCGGGCGCGGTGGCCGGGCTGCTCGCGGGCCTGGTCGGCGTGCTGGTGGTCGAGCCGCCGATCCGGGCGGCGCTGGCCGTCGAACGGGCGCGGCCGGTCGAGCCCGGTGCCGGTCACGGGCACGAGGAGCTGTTCAGCCGCGGCACGCAGGTGGTCGGCGGTGTGCTCGCCGCGGTGGTGGTGGGCGTCGCCGTCGGCGCGTTGTTCGCCACCGCGTACGCGGGGTCGCGGCGCTGGTTGCCGACCAAGCCGCCGTTCGTCCGGGCGGTGGCGCTGTCGGCGGCGGCGTTCGGCGCGGCGGCGTTGCTGCCCGCGGTGAAGTACCCGGCCAACCCGCCCGCGGTGGGTGACCCGGGCACGGTGGAGTACCGCACGGTGCTCTACCTGGGGTTGATCGCGGCCGGGTTGCTGGTCGCGCTCGGGGCGGGCCACCTGGCCTCGCGGTTGGGGCGCCTGTCGCCGCCGGTCCGCGCGACGGCGGTCGCGGTGGCCGCGGTGGCGGCGGTCGTCGTGCTGCTGGTCGTGTTCCCGGCGACGCCGGACGCGGTGCCGCCCGACCTGCCCGGCGCCGTGCTGTGGGAGTTCCGGCTGGCCTCACTCGCCGAGACGGCCACGTTGTGGCTCGGTCTCGGCGTGGTGTTCGGCCTGCTGGTCGACCCGGCGACGCGCCGGGCGCGGGTGTCAGCCGGCTAGCAGCGGAGCGAGCGCCTCCAACCGCACCCCCACCAGGGAGTCGCGGAACACGCGGCGCTCGCCCTGCTCCACCGGCACGTCGCAGGGCACGACCAGCACCGTGCAGCCGGCCGCCACGGCGGAGGCCACCCCGGTCGGCGAGTCCTCGATCGCGACGCACCGGGTCGGGTCGACGCCGAGCAGCCGTGCGGCCTTCAGGTACGGGTCGGGCAGCGGCTTGTTGCGGCGGTCCACCTCGTCGCCGCACACCGTGACGTCGAACAGGTCGCGGCCGATGGTGTCCAGCGCGACCTCGGTCAACTGCCGCTCGGTCGAGGTCACCAACGCCATCGGCACACCCGAGTCGCGGACCGCGCGCAACGCCTCACGCGCGCCGGGCCGCCACGGCAGCCCGGCGCGGAACACCTCCTCGGTGCGGCGCATGATCCACGCCGCGCCGTCGGCGACGTCCTCCGGCGACGGCCGGTCGATGCCCACCTCCGCGAACAGCATCGACATCGTGCGGGGCACGCTGGAGCCGACCATCGCCTGCCTGGTCGCCAGGGACAGCGTGCCGCCGAGCTTCTCCACGAACTCGTAGAGGGGGATGTCCCACAGCTTCTCGGAGTCCAGCAGCGTGCCGTCCATGTCCCACAGCACAGCCTCGACCGTCATGTGCGCCTTTCGTCGATCACGCGTTGAAGTACTTCGCTTCCGGGTGGTGCGCCACGAACGCGTCCGTCGACTGCTCGGGGTGCAGTTGCAGCTCCTCCGACAGCTCCACCCCGATCCGGCCCGGCTCGAGCAGCTCCACGATCTTGGTCCGGTCCCGCAGGTCGGGGCACGCGCCGTAGCCCAGCGAGTAGCGGGCGCCGCGGTAGCCGAGCTTGAAGAACTCCTCGACGTCGTCCGGGTCCTCCGCCGCCACCGACCCGCCGTCGGGCCAGCGTAGCTCCTCGCGCACGCGCCGGTGCCAGTACTCGGCCAGCGCCTCGGTGAGCTGCACGCCCAGGCCGTGCACCTCCAGGTAGTCGCGGTAGGAGTCCTTGGCGAACAGCTCGTTGGCGTAGTCCGCGATCGGTTCGCCCATCGTGACCAGGTGGAACGCGATGACGTCCACCTCGCCCGCCGCGCGGGGCCGCCAGAAGTCGGCCAGGCACAGCCGCCGGTCGCGCTTCTGCCGGGGGAAGGTGAACCGGGTGCGTTCCGGCGCGTCGGGCCGGGGTTCGGTCAGGATGACGAGGTCGTCGCCCTCGGAGACGCACGGGAAGTAGCCGTAGACGACGGCCGCGTGCGCCAGCACGCCCTCGGTGGCCAGCCGGTCCAGCCAGTACCGCAGCCGGGGCCTGCCCTCGGTTTCCACCAGCTCCTCGTAGGTGGGTCCACTGCCGCCGCGCGCGCCCTTCAGGCCCCACTGGCCCATGAACGTGGCCCGTTCGTCCAGCAGCGCCGAGTACTCGGCCACCGGGACGCCCTTCACCACGCGCGTGCCCCAGAACGGCGGTGTCGGGATCGGCACGTCCACCGCCACGTCCGAGCGGCCGGTCGGTGCGGGTTCCTCGTCGCGGGCGGCCTGGCGTTCGGCGGCGATCCGCAACGACCGCTCGCGGCGCGCCTTGCGCTCGGCGGCCTTGCGCTCGGCCTCGGGGTCCACCGCCGGCGCCTCGCCGCGCTTGGCCGCCATGATCGCGTCCATCAGCCGCAGGCCCTCGAACGCGTCCCGGGCGTAGCGCACCTCGCCCTGGTACAGCTCGCTGAGGTCGTTCTCCACGTAGGCGCGGGTCAGCGCCGCGCCGCCGAGCAGGACCGGCCACCGCGCGGCGACACCGCGCGAGTTCATCTCCTCCAGGTTCTCCTTCATCACCACCGTGGACTTGACCAGCAGGCCCGACATGCCGATGGCGTCGGCGCGGTGCTCCTCGGCGGCGTCGAGGATGGCGGTGACCGGCTGCTTGATGCCCAGGTTGACGACGTCGTAGCCGTTGTTGGACAGGATGATGTCCACCAGGTTCTTGCCGATGTCGTGCACGTCGCCCTTGACCGTGGCCAGCACGATCCGGCCCTTGCCGTCCTCGTCGGACCGCTCGATGTGCGGTTCCAGGTGCGCGACGGCGGCCTTCATCACCTCGGCCGACTGGAGCACGAACGGCAGCTGCATCTGGCCCGAGCCGAACAGCTCGCCGACGGTCTTCATGCCCGCCAGCAGCGTGTCGTTGATGATCTGCAACGCCGGGCGTTCGCGCAGCGCCTCGTCGAGGTCGGCTTCCAGGCCGTTGCGCTCACCGTCCACGATCCGCCGTTCCAGGCGCGCGAACAGGGGTAACGCGGCCAGCTCCTGGGCGCGGGAGGCCTTGCCCGCCGCCGTGCTGACGCCCTCGAACAGCTCCATGAGCCGTTGCAGCGGGTCGTAGCCGGGGCGGCGGCGGTCGTGCACGAGGTCCAGCGCCACGGCCCGCTGCTCGTCGGGGATGCGCGCCATCGGCACGATTTTGGAGGCGTGCACGATCGCGGTGTCCAGGCCCGCCTGCACGCACTCGTGCAGGAACACGGAGTTGAGCACCTGCCGGGCGGCCGGGTTGAGGCCGAACGAGACGTTCGAGATGCCCAGGGTGGTCTGCACCTGCGGGTAGCGGCGCTTGAGCTCGCGGATCGCCTCGATGGTCTCGACGGCGTCGCGGCGCACCTCCTCCTGGCCGGTGGAGATGGGGAACGTGAGCGTGTCGATGATGATGTCGCCGGGCCGCACGCCCCAGTTCCCGGTGAGGTCCTCGATCAGGCGGGTGGCGACGCGGACCTTCCACTCGGCGGTGCGGGCCTGGCCCTCCTCGTCGATGCACAGGCCGACGACCGCCGCGCCGTGCTCGCGGACCAGCCGCATGATCCGCTGGAACCGGGAGTCCGGGCCGTCGCCGTCCTCGTAGTTCACCGAGTTGACCGCGCAGCGCCCGCCCAGGGACTCCAGGCCCGCGCGCAGGACGTCCGGCTCGGTGGAGTCGAGCATGATCGGCAACGTGGACGCGGTGGCCAGGCGGGACGCGAGCTCCCGCATGTCGGCGACGCCGTCGCGGCCGACGTAGTCGACGTTGAGGTCGAGCAGGTGGGCCCCGTCGCGGGTCTGGTCGCGGGCGATCTCGACGCAGTCCTCGTAGCGGCCGGCCAGCAGGGCCTCGCGGAACGCCTTCGAGCCGTTGGCGTTGGTGCGTTCGCCGATCATCAGCACCGAGGCGTCCTGGCGGAACGGGACGGCCTGGTAGAGCGACGACACGCCGGGCTCGGGGCGCGGTCGGCGCGGCGCGGGCGCGAGGTCGCGGACGGCTTCGACGACCTGGCGCACGTGCTCGGGGGTCGTGCCGCAGCAGCCGCCGACCAGTCGGACGCCGAACTCGGTGACGAACCCGGACAGCGACCGGGCCAGCTCCTCGGGGCTCAGCGGGTAGACCGCGCCGTTCGGGCCGAGCTCGGGCAGGCCCGCGTTCGGCATGACCGACAGCGGCACGCGGGCGTGCTTGGCGAGGTGGCGCAGGTGCTCGCTCATCTCGGCCGGGCCGGTGGCGCAGTTGAGGCCGATCAGGTCGATGCCGAGGGGTTCTAGGGCGGTCAGCGCCGCGCCGATCTCGGAGCCGAGCAGCATGGTGCCGGTGGTCTCGACGGTGACCTGGGCGATGATCGGGACGGGGCGGCCCACGGCCGACATGGCGCGCTGGGCGCCGATGACCGCGGCCTTGGTCTGGAGCAGGTCCTGGGAGGTCTCCACGATCACCGCGTCGACGCCGCCTTCGAGCAGGCCCTTCACCTGCTCGACGTAAGCGTCGCGCAGCGTCGCGTACGGTGCGTGGCCGAGGGTGGGGAGCTTGGTGCCCGGTCCGACCGAGCCGAGCACGAACCTGCCGCCGACCTCGTCCGCGGCCTCACGTGCCAGTTCGGCGCCCCGGAGGGACAGCTCGAAGATCTTCTCCGTGATGCCGTACTCGGCCAGGTTGGCGAGGTTGGCCCCGAACGTGTTGGTCTCCACGGCGTCCGCGCCGGCGTCCAGGTAGGCGCGGTGCACCTGGCGCACGACGTCCGGCCTGGTCACGTTGAGGATCTCGTTGCACCCCTCGTGACCTGCGAAATCATCCAAGGTGAGGTCGGCGGCTTGCAGCATGGTGCCCATGGCGCCGTCCGCGACGAGGACGCGGTCGGCGAGCGCGCCGAGCAAAGGCGGCGTGACACGATCCGACATGCGCCAAGCCTACGGCGTCGGGTCCGCGGCGGTGGTCGTAGTCTGGCCGCGTGACCGATCCGGACCAGGCCGCCCAGACCCCCTTCGACACCGGCAAACCGCTCACCAACCCGATCATGGTGTGCGCGTTCGAAGGTTGGAACGACGCAGGAGACGCCGCCAGCACGGCGATCGAGCACCTGCAGCTCACGTGGGACGCGACCCCGTTGGCGGAGATCGATCCGGACGACTACTACGACTTCCAGGTGACGCGCCCCACAGTCCGACTCGTGGACGGCGTCACCCGAAGGGTGGAATTCCCGACGACCCGCCTGTCGGTGTGCCGGCCGCCGGGGTCGTCCACCGACGTGGTGCTCGTGCACGGGATCGAGCCGAACATGCGGTGGCGGAAGTTCGCCTCCGAGCTGCTGGGGCACATCGAGGACCTGGGCGTGACCACCGTGGTCACGCTGGGCGCGCTGCTGATGGACACCCCGCACACGCGGCCGGTGCCCGTGACGGGGACGGCGTACGACGAGGCCGCGGCGGCGAAGTACGGGCTGGAGCGGTCCCGGTACGAGGGGCCGACCGGGATCGTCGGCGTGTTCCAGGACCTGTGCGTGCAGGCGGGCGTGCCCGCGATCTCGTTCTGGGCGGCCGTGCCGCACTACGTCTCCCAGCCGCCCTCGCCGAAGGCGACGCTCGCGCTGCTGCACCGGGTGGAGGAGGTCCTGGACGTCGAGGTGCCGCTCGGCGCGCTGCCCGAGCAGGCCGAGGAGTGGGAGCGCACGGTCAGCGAGATGGCCGACGAGGACGAGGACGTGCGCAACTACGTGCGGGCGCTGGAGGAGCGCGGCGACGCGGAGATCCAGATCACCGAGGCGAGCGGCGACGCCATCGCGGCCGAGTTCGAGCGGTACCTGCGCCGTCGCGGTCGAGGCCCGGGTCGCGGCCCCACGGGCATGTGACCGGGGCGCGCCCCACCCCGCCCGACCCGTGCGGGGGATCCCCGCTCCCGGGCCTCCACCCCGGTCCTCGCCGGCGGTGACCCCGGTGGTCGGGTCGGTCCCCGCGGTGGGCCTCGGTGGTCGCGTCCGGGTGGCGGCGTTGTACGCCGGTGGGTTCCTGGGGCCCTTCGGCGGTGCCATGACGGCGTCCGTGCTGCCCGAGGTCGGTGGGGACTTCGGGGTCTCGGCCGGGTCGGCGGCGGCGACGTTGACCGGGTACCTGGTGCCGTTCGCGCTGCTCATGCTGGTCTCCGGCACGTTGGGTGAACGCTGGGGCGCTCGGCGGACGGTGCGCCTCGCGTACGCCGTCTACGTGCTGGCTTCGGTGTTGTGCGCGGTGGCCTGGTCGTTCCCGGTGTTGATGGGTGGACGGGCGGTGCAGGGGGCGGCGAACGCGTTCACCACTCCCCTGTTGTTGGCGGCGATCGCGGCGGTGACGCCGAAGGCCCGGTTGGGGCGGGCGCTGGGCGTGTTCGCGTCCATGCAGGCGGCCGGGCAGACGTCCGCGCCGTTGTTGGGCGGGCTGGCGGCCGAGGCGTCGTGGCGGTGGGCGTTCGTCGGCGCGGCGGTGGTGGCGGGCGCGTTGGCGGTGGTCGGGCTGCCCGCCGACCCGCCTCGTGACGCGGCACGGCCGCGGTTGCGCAGCGCCTGGCGGCCGCGGACGCTGCGGTTGGCGGCGGTCGGGTTCGTGGCCTGGGGGTGCCTGGGCGGGGTGTCGTTCCTGGTGGCCCTGCGGCTCGGCGACGCGTTCGGGTTGGGCGCGGGGCAGCGGGGGCTGGTGCTGACCGGGTTCGGGCTGGTCGGGATCGTCACCGCGCGGCTGACCGGCTGGTCGGTCGACCGGTTCGGGGCGCGGCGGTGCGCGGTGGCGGGCGCGGCGGTCGGCGGGGTGCTGCTGGTGGGCGTCGGGGTGCTGCCGTCGGTGGTCGCGGTCGGGGTGTCGTGGGCGGTGGCGGGCGCGTTCAGCCAGGCGGTGGTCGTCGGGCTGAACGCGCTGGTGCTGTCCTCGGCGGACGCCAACCGGGGCGGGTCGGTCGCGGTGGTGCAGTCGTTGCGGTTCCTGGGCGGGGCGGCGTCGCCGGTGGCGTTCGTGCCGCTGTACCACCACGACCCGGTGAGCGCGTTCCTCGTGCCCGCCGGGCTGGTGCTGGGCGTGCCGCCGCTGGTGCTGCTCGGGCGGGCGGCACGCCGCTGAGTCAGCCGGTGCGCGCGCGAGCCGGCACGTCGAGGACCGCCAGCGCCAGCACGCCCGCCGCCAGGTAGAGCCCGGCCTGGGCGTTGAGCAGCGCGGACAGCCCGAGCACGGGCGTGAGGACGCCCGCGAGCACCATGCCCAGCGCCTGACCGCCGTCGAACAGGCTGACGAACGTCGCCATCACCCGGCCGCGCACCTCGTCGGACGAGTGCAGTTGCAGCACCGACACCATCCCCGCGCCCGCGATCACCCCCGGCACGCCCACCACGACGAACGCGGCCAGGTAGAACACCAGCGCCGTGGTCACCCGCGGCCCGTTCCAGCCCACCGCCGCGACCACGGCGAAGCCGACCAGCGACCACCCCAGCACCCGTCCGGGCGCGAGCCGGCGCGCCAGCACGCCGACCAGCAGACCGCCGAGCAGGCCACCGACCGCCTGGACGCCCCGCAGCACGCCCACCTCGCCCGCGCCCCCGCCGAGCCGTTCGGTCACGAACACCACGAACAGCACCACGAACAGTCCCTGGCCCGTCGCCATCAGCGCGACCACGCCGACCATCGGCCGCAACGGGCCGCGGATCTCGCGCAGGCCGTCCACCCAGGCCCGCCACGCGGGCGTGCCCGACCCGCGCGCCGGATCCCGGGTGCCGAGCGTCGCCAGCAGCGCCGCCGCGAGCAGGAACGACGCCACGTCCGCCAGCACGACGCCCGGCAGCCCGGTGCGGGCGAGGAGCAGCCCGCCCAGCGACGCGCCGACCAGCCGGGCCAGGTTGGCGTTCAGCCCCACCAGCCCGTTGGCCGCGGGCACCTGCTCGCGCGGCACCAGCGTCGGCAGCAACGCGTTCTTGGCGGGTTCGAACAACGCCGCCAGCCCGGCCTGCACCGCCGTCACCACGTTGACCAGCACCAGGTCGCCGGTCAGCAGCGGCAGCAGGGTGACCGCCTGGGCGAAGCTGACCACGAGCATCAGCCTGCGCCGGTCCCAGCGGTCGGCCAGCACCCCGGCCAGCGGCGACAGCGCCAGGCTCGGCAGCAACGCCACCACGAACGTCGTCGCGGTCGCCGCCGCCGACCCGGTGCGCTGGTACACGTACACCGGCAACGCGACCAGCAGCACCCAGTCGCCGATCTCGGAGACGAACCCGGCGATCCACAGCCGGCGGAACGCCGGGACGCCCAGCGGGCCGGTCATCGCGGGAACGCGCGGATGCCGACGTGCGCGGGCAGCGCGCCCTCGGGCACGTCCCGGCGCACCGGCGTCAGGTACGGGCGCAGGATGTCGTCGATCTTGCCGAGCAGCCCGGTCAGCTCCTCCGCCGTCACGGTGACCGTGTAGCCGTGCAGCGCGGAGGCTTCCCGCCACTCGCGCGGCACCTCGTGCCGCCGGTCCAGGAACCGCTGCGCGAGCCGGTTGTCCTCGTTGAGGCCCAACGCGATCAGCGCGTCCTGCTGGGTGCGGACCTCCGGGTCGTCGGCGAACGCCCCGACGTCGTAGCCGACGGAGGTGGCCCGCCACGGCCGCTCCCGACCGTCTCCGGCCTCGACCCGCTCCACGAAACCGGACTTCGCCAGTTGCCGCAGGTGCCAACTGCAGTTGGAGGCGGTCGACCCGACCGCCTCGGCGCACTCGCTGGCCGTGCGCGGGCCGACCGCGAGCAGGTGGTTCAGCAACGACACCCGCAGCGGGTGCGCCAGCGCCTTCAGCGCGTCGACATCGGTGACCCGTCGGGGCCGTGGGAGGTCCATGGCCCCGACGGTAGACCCGAAAGACCTCTTTCGAAAGAGTGCTTTCAGATTCTCAGCCGACGTCCCGCCGCCGGAACCCCGCGAAACCGACCGCCACCAGAGCCGCCGCGACCAGCGTCAGCCACAGCAGCGGGCCCGCGGTCACCTCCGCGCCCGGCACCTTGGGGATGTGCGTGAACGGCGAGAGGTCCATCGCCCACTGGTCGAGCTGCAACAGCGGCCCGAGCTGGCCCAGCACCAGGAACACCACGATCACCGCCCAGCTCGCCGACGACAGCTTCGGCACCAGGGCGAACAGCGCCAGCGCCAGTCCGGCGACCACCCAGACCGCCGGCACGTGCGCCACCGACGCACCGACCAGCCGCACGACCTGACCGCCGACGTCGCCGACGCGCGCGCCGTGCACCAGGCCCGCGCCCAGGCCCGCGGCGGCCAGCACGACGGCCGTGCCGACGGTGGCGAACAGCACGTGGCTGCCGACCCACGCGAACCGGCTGACCGGCGTGGCCAGCACCGGCTCGGCCCGGGACTCGGTCTCCTCGGCACGCAGCCGCAACGTCGACTGCACCACGTAGATGGCGCTGAACAAGGCGATGATGCCGAGGATCGAGGCCAGGTAGACGTCCACGATCGCGCCGGCGCCACCCATCTGCGAGATGATCTTCTCCAGCGCCGGGTTGGCCTCCAGCATCTGCTCGACACCCCGCGCGACGGCCCCGTAGACCGCGCCGAGCACGAACAGGCTCAGCGTCCAACCGATCAGCGTGCCCCGCTGCAACCGCCAGGCCAGGCCGAACGCGCTGCCCAGCGACCGGGGCGCGCGGGCCGGGCCGAGCCGGGTCGGCACCAGGCCGCCGCCGAGATCCCGCTTGGTCACCAGGACCGAGGCCGCCGCGAGCAGCACCGCGAACAACGCCACCGGCAGCAGCAGCACCCAGTACCGGTCGCCCGCGAACGCCCGGGTCCGCTCCAGCCACCCCAACGGCGACAGCCAGGTCAGCCACGTCGGGCCCTCGTCGCCCGCCGCGTCACCCACGGCGCGCAGCAGGTAGGCCGCGCCGAGCACCGCGCCGGAGATCGAGTTGGCCGCGCGGGCGCTCTCCGACACCTGCGCGCTGACCGCGCCGACCCCGGTGAAGACCCACCCGACGGACGCGAACGCGAGGCCCAGCGCGAACGACCCGGACGCCGACTCGCCCAGCCCGGTCAGGCCGAGCGCGACCAGCAGGCCGATCACCGTGCTCGCGAGCAGGGCGACCACCACGGCGGCGGCCAGCGGTGCGTGCCGGGCGACCACGGCCGAGCCGATCAGCTCCAGCCGACCCGACTCCTCCTCCGCCCTGGTGTGCCGGGTGACCAGGAACATCGCCATGAGCCCGACCAGCAGCGCGCCGAACACGCCCCACCGCCAGGCCAGCACGCCCCCCGTCGTGGACGGGTCGTAGAGCGGGCCGAGCATCGCCAGGAACGCCGGGTTGCCGCCCGCCGTCGCGCCCAACTGCTGCCGCGACTCGACCGTGCCGTACAGCTCGCCCACGGTCGACGCGGTGGACACCGTGATGCCGACCATGCCGATGACCCACGCGGCCAGCAGCAGCCGGTCACGGCGCAACGCCAGGCGCACCAGCGCACCCAGTCCGGTCACGACGACATCGCCCCCTTGGCCCGCGCGGTGGGCAGCTCGTCCTCGTAGTGGCGCAGGAACAGCTCCTCCAGCGTGGGCGGCTGGCTGGTCAGCGTGCGGACACCGCTGCCGACCAGCGCCCGCAGCGCCGCGTCGAGGTGGTCGGTGTCTACCTCGAACCGCACCCGTTTCCCCTCCACCAGCAGGTCGTGCACGCCGGGCAGGCCGGCCAGCCCGTCGGGCGCGCCGACCAGCTCGGCGGAGACGCTGGTGCGGGTCAGGTGGCGCAGGTCGGCCAGCGTGCCCGTCTCGACCGCGCGGCCGTTGCGGATGATGCTGACCCGGTCGCACAGCGCCTCGACCTCGGCCAGGATATGGCTGGACAGCAGCACGGTGCGCTGCCCGCGCAGCTCGTTGACCGCGTCCTGGAACACGGCCTCCATCAGCGGGTCCAGCCCGGAGGTCGGCTCGTCCAGGATGAGCAGCTCCACGTCCGAGGCCAGGGCCGCGACCAGCGCCACCTTCTGCCGGTTGCCCTTGGAGTACGTGCGGCCCTTCTTGCGCGGGTCGAGCTCGAAGCGCTCCAGCAGCTCGGCGCGGCGCTTCTCGTTCAGCCCGCCGCGCAGCCTGCCCAGCAGGTCGATCACCTCGCCGCCGGTCAGGTTCGGCCACAGGCTCACGTCACCGGGCACGTAGGCGAGCCTGCGGTGCAGCTCGGCGGTGTCGCGCCACGGGTCGCCGCCCAGCAGCGACGCGGAGCCCGCGTCGGCGCGCAGCAGACCCAACAGGACCCGGATGGTGGTTGACTTGCCCGACCCGTTGGGGCCGAGGAAGCCGTGCACCTCCCCCTCGCGGACGGTCAGGTCCAGCCCGTCCAGTGCTCGCGTCGGACCGAAGGTCTTGACCAGGCCCGACACGGATATCGCAGCAGTCATGAGCGGTAAGCTACAGTCATTTCACAAACTCGTGAAGTTAAGGAAGCGTATAAACTACCCTCCGGTCGAGGGGGCACGAGGGGATGATCCGGCGGTGACACAGGTGGACGAGCGGGACGGTCAGGCGGTGCTGCGCTTCATCGAGCGCTTCTCCTCGGTGTTCGCCGAGTCGGGCATGCCGAGGATGCCCGCCCGGGTGTTCGTGGCCCTGCTGTCCACCGACGACGGCGAGATGACCGCCGCCGACCTGGCCGAGCTGCTGCGCGTCTCCCCCGCGGCCATCTCCGGGGCCATCCGCTACCTCACCCAGATCGGCCTGGTCAGCCGCGAGCGCGAGACGGGCACGCGCCGCGACCTCTACCGCGTGCTCGACGACCTCTGGTACGAGGCGCTGTTCCGCCGCGACGAGATGCTGCGCCGCATGACCGCCCCGCTCAAGGAAGGCGTCAGCGCGCTGGGCCCGGACACGCCCGCGGGCAGGCGGATCGCCGAGACGCTGATGTTCTTCGAGTTCTTCCACGCCGAGCTGCCGAACATGCTCAAGCACTGGCGGACGTACCGGGACGAGCGTCTGGGCGAACGGGATTCCACCGACCGGCCCTGAACCCCGTACCGATCGGTCCCGAGTTCGTCCGATTACGACCTTCGGCGCTAACGGGCGATCAACTTTGTCACGACGATTCAAGTGACCAGGTCGCTACACAGAGTTCGCGCGGACGTCCCGATCCCCTGCAAGCACGACCGACCGGTGCACCCGCCCGGCGCGGTCGCGCAGCCCTGCCCACAAGGGAGAACCCTGATCATGGGAGACGCCCCAACCACCAGGAGGCTGGCCGCGCTCGGCCTGGCCGCCGTGTCGGCCGCCGCGCTGGCCCTCTCGAACGTCGGCGTGGCGGCGGCCGAGGGCACCGTGCTCGGCGCGGAGCGCGCCGACGCCGTCCCCGGCTCCTACATCGTGGCCCTCAGCGACGCGGCGTCGCCGAGAGCGGCGTCCGCGTCCACCGCGTCCTCGCTGGTCGGCAAGTACGGCGGCCAGGTCCGCGAGACCTGGCAGCACGCGCTCAACGGCTTCCACGCCACCCTGTCCGCGGCGCAGGCCCGGCGCCTGGCCGCCGACCCGCGGGTGGCGTTCGTGCAGGCCGACCTGCCGATCTCGGCGGGCGCGGTCCAGCAGAACCCGCCGTCGTGGGGCCTGGACCGCCTCGACCAGCGCAGCCTGCCGCTGGACGGCGCCTACGACTACGCCGCGACCGCGAGCAACGTGCGGGCGTACATCATCGACACCGGGATCCGGACCACCCACTCGGACTTCGGCGGCCGCGCCACCTGGGGCACCAACACCGTCGACAACAACAACACCGACTGCAACGGCCACGGCACCCACGTCGCCGGCACGGTCGGCGGCACGACGCACGGCGTCGCCAAGGGCGTGCGGCTGATCGCGGTCAAGGTGCTCAGCTGCTCCGGCTCCGGCACCACGGCGAGTGTGGTGAGCGGCGTCAACTGGGTCACCCAGAACGCGGTCAAGCCGGCCGTCGCGAACATGTCCCTCGGCGGCGGTGCCGACACCGCCCTGGACACCGCGGTGCGCAACTCCATCGCCGCGGGCATCACCTACGCGGTGGCGTCGGGCAACTCCAACGCCAACGCGTGCGACTACTCGCCGGCACGGGTCGCCGAGGCGCTGAGCGTGAACGCGTCCACCAGTGCCGACGCGCGCGCCTCCTTCTCCAACCACGGCACGTGCACCGACCTGTTCGCGCCCGGCCAGAACATCAGCTCGGCGTGGCTGACCAACGACAGCGCCACCAACACCATCAGCGGGACGTCGATGGCGTCGCCGCACGTCGCGGGTGCCGCCGCGCTGTACCTGGCGGCCAACCCGACAGCGACCCCGCCGACGGTGAACGCGGCGATCGTGGCCGCCGCCACCGCCGACAAGATCACCAACCCGGGCACCGGCTCGCCGAACAAGCTGCTGTCCACCGGCGCGTCCGGCCCGAGCGTGACCAGCCCGGGCAACCGCTCCACCGTCGTCCGCACGGCGACCGGCCTGCAACTGACCGCCACCGGCGGCACCGCGCCCTACCGCTTCTCGGCCACCGGCCTGCCCCCGGGGCTGTCGATCAGCTCGTCGGGCCTCATCAGCGGCACGCCGACGACCGTGGGCACGTACTCGGTGACGGCGACGGTGACCGACTCGACCTCGCGCACCGGCAGCACCACGTTCTCGTGGGCGGTCACGGCGACCGCCGGCACCTGCGACCCGGTCACCAACGGGACCGAGGTGACGATCGGCGACAACTCCGACGTCTCCAGCCCGATCCCGCTGACCTGCGCGGGCAGCGCCTCGACCACCACCACCGTGCAGGTCGACATCGTGCACACCTACATCGGTGACCTGATCGTGGACCTGGTCGCGCCCGACGGCACGGTCTACAACCTGCACAACCGCGGCGGCGGCAACACCGACAACATCAACCGCACGTACACCGTGAACGCCTCCGCCGAGGTCTCCGCGGGCACGTGGCAACTGCGCGTGCGCGACGAGGCGCTCCTCGACACCGGCTACCTCGCCGGCTGGACGCTCGACGTCTGAGGCGTGCCCAGCGGGGCCGTCCCTCCCGGGGCGGCCCCGCTCCCGCCGCACCACGCGCCTACGAGCGCGCGGAAGCGGTAATCAGAGCTCGACGCCCAGCAGCGAGTCGGCCGCCGCGCGGAACAGGGTCGGGCCGGTGTGGTCCGAACCGCCGGTCGACAGCGCCTCGGCCGCCCACGCGTCCAGCGCCGCCAACGCCCGGGGCGTGTCGAGGTCGTCGCCGAGGTGGTCGCGCAGCCGGGCCACGGTGGCGACCGCGCTCGGCCCCGACGGCAGGGCCGCCGCCTGCCGCCACCGGTCCAGCCTCGCCTCCGCCTCGGCCAGCAGCTCGTCGCTCCACGGCCGGTCGGCGCGGTAGTGGCCCGCGAACAACGCCAGCCGCACCGCGTTCGGGTCGACCTTCTGCGCCCGCAGCTTGGACACGAACACCAGGTTGCCGCGCGACTTGGACATCTTCTCGCCGTCCAGCCCGATCATGCCCGCGTGCACGTAGTGCCGGGCGAACGGGTGCTGGCCGGTCACCGCCTCGGCGTGCGCGGCGGAGAACTCGTGGTGCGGGAAGATCAGGTCCGACCCGCCGCCCTGCACGTCGAACGACGTGCCGAGGCGGTTGAGCGCGATGGCGCTGCACTCGATGTGCCAGCCCGGCCTGCCCTCGCCCAGCTCCGACGGCCACGACGGCTCGCCCGGCCGGGCGGCACGCCACAGCAGCGCGTCCAGCGGGTGGCGCTTGCCCGCCCGGTCCGGGTCGCCGCCGCGCTCGGCGAAGAACCGGCCCATGGTCTCGAGGTCGTAGTTCGACTCGTAGCCGAACCGGCCGGTCGCCGTGTGGTCGAAGTACACGTCCGGGTACTCGGGGTCGTCGACCCGGTACGCCGCGCCGCCCGCCAGCAGCTTCGCGATGACCTCGACCACCTCGGGGATCGCGTCGACCGCGCCCACGTAGTCGCGCGGCGGCAGCACCCGCAGCGCCACCATGTCTTCGCGGAACAGTGCGGTCTCCCGCATGCCGAGGACGACCCAGTCGTCCTGGTCCCGCTCGGCCCGTTCCAGCAGCGGGTCGTCGATGTCGGTCACGTTCTGCACGTAGTGCACGTCGTGGCCGTTGTCCAACCACACCCGGTGGACCAGGTCGAACGCCAGGTAGGTGGCCGCGTGGCCCAGGTGCGTGGCGTCGTACGGGGTGATGCCGCAGACGTACAGCCTGGCGGTGGCGCCGGGGGCGGTCGGGCGGACCTCACCGGCGGCGGTGTCGAACAGCCGCAACGGACGCGGCTCCCCCGCTACCCGCGGGACAGGAGTTGATGACCAGGTCTGCATGTCAACGACCCTAACTCGCGCGCCGGACCGCCGACGAAACGTCCGCTCTCCGGGAAGGCGGGCGTACGCTCGGCACAGGGGACGTGGGAGATGGTCGCGATGATCCTCGACATCGTCATCGGCGCGCTGGGCGTGCTCGCGCTCGGGCTCGCGGGCAGCGCCCGCATCGTCAAGCAGTACGAGCAGGGCCTGGTGTTCCGCTTCGGCAAGGTGCGGCCCGCGCTGCGCGGACCGGGGCTGACGATGGTCGTCCCGGGCATCGACCGGCTGCGGAAGGTGAACCTCCAGATCGTCACCCAGCCGATCCCGGCGCAGGACGGCATCACCCGCGACAACGTCACCGTACGCGTGGACGCCGTCGTCTACTTCAAGGTGGTCGACGCGGTGCGGGCCGTGGTGACGGTCGAGGACTACCGGTTCGCCATGCTCCAGGTCGCGCAGACGTCGTTGCGCTCGATCATCGGCAAGAGCGAGCTCGACGACCTGCTGTCCAACCGGGAGCGCCTCAACCAGGGCCTGGAGCTGATGATCGACAACCCGGCGGTGTCCTGGGGCATCGAGATCGACCGGGTCGAGATCAAGGACGTGGCACTGCCGGAGAGCATGAAGCGGTCCATGTCGCGGCAGGCCGAGGCCGAGCGGGAACGGCGGGCGCGCATCATCACCGCCGACGGCGAGCTGCAGGCGTCGAAGAAGCTGTCCGAGGCCGCCGCGGCGATGGCCGCCACGCCCGCCGCGCTGCAACTGCGGCTGTTGCAGACCATCGTGGAGGTGGCGGCGGAGAAGAACTCGACCCTGGTGCTGCCGTTCCCGGTCGAGCTGCTGCGCTTCCTCGAACGGGCGACAGGCTCGCTGGAACAGCAGGTCACCGCCCCGGAAGACCGGTCGATCAGGGTGCCCGAGCAGGGCTGAGCGTTTGCCCCGCCTCCCGGACGGGGGGACGATGTGGGCTGGCTCACGTCGTCGGGACGAGGGAGGCGGCATGACCGCGCTCAAGCCGGAACCCGTGATCACCCACCCGGGTGCGGCCCGACGGCGGTCGAAGGGCGCCGTGCTGCTGGGGCTGCTCCGCACGACCGACCCCAAGCAGATCGGGTTGCTCTACCTGTCCACGTCGTTCGTGTTCTTCATGGTCGGCGGCGTGATGGCGCTGCTCATCCGGGCCGAGCTGGCCCGGCCGGGGCTGCAGTTCCTGTCCAACGAGCAGTACAACCAGCTGTTCACCATGCACGGCACGATCATGCTGCTGCTGTACGCGACGCCGATCCTGTTCGGTTTCGCCAACTACATCCTGCCGTTGCAGATCGGCGCGCCGGACGTGGCGTTCCCCCGGCTCAACGCGTTCTCGTACTGGCTGTTCCTGTTCGGCGGGCTGACCGTGATGGCCGGGTTCCTCACCCCCGGCGGTGCGGCGGACTTCGGCTGGACCGCCTACACGCCGCTGAGCGGCGCGACGCACGCGCCGGGCGTCGGACCCGACCTGTGGATCATGGGCCTGGCGGTGTCGGGCCTGGGCACGATCCTGGGCGGCGTCAACATGGTGACCACGGTGTGCTGCCTGCGCGCGCCCGGCATGACCATGTTCCGGATGCCGATCTTCACCTGGAACATCTTCGTCACCAGCATCCTGATCCTGCTGGCGTTCCCGATCCTCACCGCCGCCCTGATGGGCCTGGCCGCCGACCGGCACCTGGGCGCGCACGTGTTCGACCCGGCCAACGGCGGCGTGATCCTGTGGCAGCACCTGTTCTGGTTCTTCGGCCACCCCGAGGTCTACATCGTGGCGCTGCCGTTCTTCGGGATCGTCAGCGAGATCTTCCCGGTGTTCAGCCGCAAACCGCTGTTCGGCTACAAGGGACTGGTCTTCGCCACGTTCGCCATCGCCGCGCTGTCGACGGCGGTGTGGGCGCACCACATGTTCGCCACGGGCGCGGTGCTGCTGCCGTTCTTCTCGCTGATGACGTTCCTCATCGCGGTGCCGACGGGCATCAAGTTCTTCAACTGGATCGGCACGATGTGGAAGGGGCAGGTCACGTTCGAGACGCCGATGCTGTTCAGTGTCGGGTTCATGGCGACGTTCCTGCTCGGCGGCCTGACCGGCATCATCCTGGCGTCCCCGCCGCTGGACTTCCACGTCACCGACACGTACTTCGTGGTGGCGCACTTCCACTACGTGCTGTTCGGCACGATCGTGTTCGCCACCTACGCGGGCATCTACTTCTGGTTCCCCAAGATGACCGGGCGGATGCTGAACGAGCCGCTGGGCAAGCTGCACTTCTGGACCACGTTCCTCGGCTTCCACGGCACGTTCCTGATCCAGCACTGGCTGGGCAACCAGGGCATGCCCCGCCGGTACGCCGACTACCTCCAGAGCGACAACTTCACCCTGATGAACACCATCTCCACGATCGGGGCATTCGTGCTGGGCGCGTCCGTGCTGCCGTTCGTGTGGAACGTGCTGCGCAGCTACCGGTTCGGCGACCCGGCGGAGCGCGACGACCCGTGGGGCTTCGGCAACTCCCTCGAA
Source organism: Saccharothrix sp. S26 (assembly GCF_021390395.1). Lineage (GTDB taxonomy): Bacteria > Actinomycetota > Actinomycetes > Mycobacteriales > Pseudonocardiaceae > Actinosynnema. The sequence goes on along the minus strand of NZ_JAJUWT010000020.1, from coordinate 175,351 downwards.
TGGGCGACGACGTGCCCGCCGCCGCGGCACAACTTCACCGAGCTGCCCCGGATCCGGTCCGAGCGGCCCGCGTTCGAGCTGCACTACCCGCACATGGTGGAGAGGATGCGCGACGAGTCGCACTTCTCCCTGAAGCCGGGCAAGCACCGCGTGGAGCCCGACTCGGTCACGGAGAAGGCACTGGCCCCGACCGAGCGGGAGCGTGAGACCAAGGACGACGTCAAGGACGACCGGCGCGACTGAGCGGCCGTTCCCACGCGCGCTGAGGTGGCGCGTTCCCGGTCGGGGACGCGCCACCTCGGCGGTCAGCGGCGCCTGCGGGCCCTGAGGTAGTCGCTGACCACGGCCGCGCCCAGGCCGTCCTCGTCCGGCGCGACGACCCGGCCGCCGGAGCGCCTGGCCACCGCGTCCACGAACCTGGTCAGCCTCGGGTCGTCGCCCAGCCGGAACACCGTGATCGACGCGCCCAGCCTGGCCAGCGCGTCCACCTCGACCAGGGTCTTGCCGATGGTCCGCGGCAACGGCGGGTAGTGGAACTCCGCCTCGCCGGTCGCCTCCAGGTGGGCGGTCGGCTCGCCGTCGGTCACCACCAGCACCACGGGCTGCGCGTCGGGGTGCTTGCGCACGTGCCGACCGGCCAGCAGCAGCGCGTGGTGCAGGTTCGTGCCCTGCTCCCACACCCCTTCCAGGGCGGTGAGGCGGCCGATGTCGACGGTCTCGGCGTGCCGGCCGAACGTGATCAGCTCCAGCGCGTCGGTGCGGAACCGGGTGCGCACGAGGTGGTGCAGCGCCAGCGCGGTGCGCTTCATCGGCACCCACCGGCCGTCCTGCACCATCGACCAGGACGTGTCCACGCACAACGCGACCGCCGCGCGTGACCGCTGCTCGGTCTCGCTGACCTCGACGTCCACCACGTCGAGCCGGACGGGGCCGCCCGCGGAGCGCAGCACCGCGTTGGTGACGGTCCGTGGCACGTTCCACGGCTCGGTGTCGCCGAACCGCCACGGCCGGGTCGACCCGGTCAGCTCACCGGCCGCGCCGGCGGACGAGTTGTCCCGTTGACCCTGCTCACGGGCCCGGTCGAGCACGCCGCGCAACGCCGTCTCGCCCAACCGCCGCAACGCCTTCGGCGTCAGCCGCAGCGAGCCGTCCGGCGCGCGTTCCAGCAGGTTCTGCGCCCGCAGCTCGCGTTCCAGCTCGGCCAGCCGGCGCGCGTCCACCCCCGCCTCGGCGCCGAGCTGGCGGACCAGCGCCTCCAGGTCGATGTCCTCCAGCCGCGCGCCGGGGTAGGACTGCGCGAGCTGCTCGGCCAGCGCGTCGAGCTCGGCCAGGTCCGCCATCGCCTGCGCGCCCTCGCCCAGCCCCAGCGGGTTGTTGCCGCGGAACCGCGCCGAGCCGTTCCAGTCCTCGCCCGGCCGCAGCCCCTGCAACAAGGCGTCCAGCTGCGACAACTGCGCGCCGACGCCGGAGTCGCCGAAAGCCTGCTGCGACAGCGCCGACAGCTCCTGGCGCTGCTGCTCCGACATCGAGTTCATCATGCGCTGCGCGGCGGCGGACCGGGCGGCCAGCGCGTCGATCAGCTCGTCCACCGACTTCGGGTTCTCCGGGAAGAACTCGCCGTGCTCGCGCATGAACCGCTCGAACCGCTCGGCCGTGTCCTCGCCGGCGGCGTGGGCGGCGAGCAGGCCGTTGAGGTCGTCGAGCATGGCCTGGATGCGCCGCACGTCCTCGGGCCGGACGTTCTCCATGGCCTGCTTCATGCCCTGGAACCGCTGGTCCATCAGCTCGCGGCCGAGCAGGGTGCGGATCTTCTCGTAGGACTCGCGGGCTTGCGGCGAGCGCCAGTCGTACTCGGCCAGCTCGGTCACGGCCGCGGCGGTCGACTGCGGCAACGCGTCGAGCTGGGCCTCGCGGAACCGCGCCTCGTCGTCCGGGTCGGGGAACAGCGCCGCCCGTTCGGCCCGCAACGCCTCCTCCAGCAGCCGCTGGATCTCCTGCAACGTGCCGTCCAGCCGGTGCCGCCGGGTGAGGGCGGCGCGCTTCTGCCACAGCCGCGCGGTCAGGTCGTCCAGGCCGCGCGTGCCGGGCAGGCCGCGGCGCAGCAGCTCGCGCAGCGCCGAGGCGGGTGAGGCGCCCTCCATCACCTCGCGGCCGAGCTCGTCCATGGCCGCGCGCAGGTCGGTCGGCGGGGCGAGCGGGTCGGGCCCGTCGACGTACCGGCCGTACCGGTAGCCGCTCATCCGTACACCGTTCGGTCGTCGTCGCTGTCCTTGGCCAGCTGACGGGTGAGGTAGAGCGATTCCAGCGCCAGCTCGACCGCCGACGCGATGCGGCCCACCGAGTCCTTCGGCCCGGCACCGACCCGTTGCGCCACGTCGTGCAGCACGGGCAGTTCGGGCAGCGCGGCCAGCAGGTCGCCCGCGTGCACCCGTTCACCGGTGGCGACCGGGTGGCCGTCGGACACCAGCTCGGCCAGCGGCCGCAGGTCGATGCCCGCGAACGTGGAGCGCGCCGTGTCGGCGACGGCCCGGCGCAGCAGGTGGACCAGCACCTCCTGCTCGCGGCCCTCCTCCCCGGCCTCGAACTCCAGCTTGCCGCGCAGCACCTCGGGCACCGACTCCAGGTCGACCGGCCGGGCGACGGGCGGGTTCTCGCCGATCAGCGCGCTGCGGCGCAGGGCGCTCGCGGCCACCGTCTCCGCCGCCGCGACCGCGAAGCGGGCCGACACGCCGGAGCGCTGGTCGATCGAGGACGACTCGCGCAGGTGCCGCACGAACCGGGCGATGACCTCCAGCAGGTGGTCGCCGACCTCGGCGACCAGGTGGGCCTCCTGGCGGACCAGGTCGATCTCCGCGCCGATCTCCAGCGGGTAGTGGGTGCGGATCTCCGCGCCGAAGCGGTCCTTGAGCGGCGTGATGATCCGGCCGCGGTTGGTGTAGTCCTCGGGGTTGGCGGTGGCGACGAGCAGGACGTCCAGCGGGAGCCGCAGCGTGTAGCCGCGGATCTGGATGTCGCGCTCCTCCATCACGTTCAGCAGCGCCACCTGGATGCGTTCGGCCAGGTCGGGCAGCTCGTTGACGGCGATGACGCCGCGGTGGGAGCGGGGCAGCAGGCCGTAGTGGATGGTCTCCGGGTCGCCGAGGCTGCGGCCCTGGGCGACCTTGACCGGGTCGACGTCGCCGACCAGGTCGCCGACGCTGGTGTCGGGCGTGGCGAGCTTCTCGGCGAACCGCTCGTCGCGGTGCTTCCACGTGACGGGCAGGTCGTCGCCGAGTTCCTTCGCGCGGCGCTTCGACTCGGGCGTGATGGGGTCGAGCGGGTGCTCGTTCAGCTCGGCGCCCTCGATCACCGGCGTCCACTCGTCCAGCAGGCCGACGATCGTGCGCAGCAGCCGCGTCTTGCCCTGCCCGCGCTCGCCGAGGAGCACCACGTCGTGGCCCGCGAGCAGGGCCCGCTCCAACTGCGGCAGGACGGTCCGGTCGAAGCCGACGATGCCGGGCCACGGGTCGCGCCCGTCGCGGAGGGCGGCCAGGAGGTTCTCCCGGATCTCGGCCTTGACCCCGCGCGGCAGGTAACCGGCCGCGCGGAGGGCGCCTGCGGTGGTGGGAAGGTCAGAGGTCACCCCACCGAAGTTACGCACTGACGGGCCTTCGGTCGACGTGGAGCCACTCCACCTCGCGTTTTCCACCGGAACTCCCCAACGGACCCGGAATTGTCGGACCTCTCTGGGAGAATGAGAACAGGGGTCCCCTGGGGTGTCCCTGGGGACTTGAACCCAGTGGCATCGCCGATGTCGAGCAGTACGCGGGCTGCGGTCGGCGGGCAGGGCTCCGGCAGACCGGGGTGTCAGCGGGCCAGGGTGAGGAGTTCGGTCCGGGCGGCGTCGTGGTCCAGGTGGGCGATGGCGATCATCGGGGCCAGGGCCCGGCACCACTCGTGCAGGCGGTCGGGGTCCAGGGACGCGGCTCGGGCGACGGCGGTGGCGCGGGCGGGTACGCCCTCGTGGCCCGCGGCGGCCAGGGCGTAGTCCACGACGTCGAAGCACGGGTCGCCCACGCACGGCCTGGGGTCGATGGCCACCAGCGTGCGGCCGCCGTCCAGGACGTTGCCCAGGTGGAGGTCGCCGTGCAGCAGGACTTGCGGTTGGGTGTCGAGCAGGGCGCGGCAGCGGTGCTGGGCGCGGGTCCAGGTTTCGGTGGAGATGTGGTCGGCCACCGAGGGCTCCGGAAGGCGGCGGCCGATTCGGGCGTAGGCCTCCTCGCAGCGGGCGCGCAGGGAGCGCCAGGGGTGGTCCGGGGCCGGGGCGGCGTGCAGGGTCCTGACGAGGTCCGCCCACTGCCGCGGTGACGGCGGGGTCGGCAGTTCGTCCGCCGGGGTGCCGGGCTGGACGGCTTCCATCAGCAGGGCGCCGTCGGCTTCGGCCACGACCGCGGGCACGCGACCGGACGGGGCGAAGTGCCGCAGCGCGGACGCCTGCTCGGCCAGGAACACCGGGTCCGGGCTCAGCTTCAGGGCCAACGGCACGCCGCCGCGTGCGCACGCCACCACGACCGACGACGCGCCCGGCGGCATCACGTCGCCCAACACGAGGTCCCAGCGGGCGGCGGCCCCGGCCGCCTGTTGCGGCACCCGCGCGCACCACTCGGCGACCGAAGGGCCGAACCGCCTGGTCAACCGCGCGGTGATCTCGCCGATGTCCACCGGTGTCACGGTAGGGGCGGCCGGATGAACGCCCGTAGGCGGCGTCCGGGGTGGACGCCGCCTACGGGTGTGCAGTGCTGTTCAGTTGTCAGTCACCCGATGTCACAGCGCCGGGTAGGCGTTGCGCATGAGCTCCTGGAACTGGGCCGAGAACCAGTGGCCCGACAGCGGCGCGTCGGGAAGGGCACCCGACGGGTTGTTGCCGTTGCGGACGTTGCCGCCGTAGGTCGGGTCGCACATCTGGTCGAAGCCCTTGCCCTCGTCGTTCGGGATCGCCTTGCTGGCACCGTCGGACTCACCCGGCGGCTTGATCCACACGTAGGCGTCGATACCCGGCTCCGGAGCGGCCTTCGGGCGCTCGCCCAGACCGGCACCGGCCTGGTTGCACCAGTTGCCCTTCTGGTAGCGGCGGTCGATGCGCGACTCGTTCACGTAGGTGTCGGGGTTCGTGGAGGTCGACTTGGCGGTGGGCCGGTTCGGGCCGCCCCAGCCGTTGCGCGAGGTGTCGATCAGCATGCCGATGCCGCTGTCGAAGCCCTGCTTGATGAGCTCGGCGCGCATCGCCGTGGCGAAGCCCAGCTCACCGTTGAAGTCGTTCCAGTCGACCCACTTCGCCTGCTCCTTCACCGGGCGGCCGTTGACGACGTCGTCGACCGTCCAGTACGGCTCCCTCAGCGCGGAGTAGTTCGCCGTGTTGGTGATGAAGCCGTGGACCTTGTCCTTGGTGGCGCCGTTCTTGCCCAGGATGGCCGCGAACTGCTTGGCGGCGGCGTAGAAGTTGTCGTACTCGGGAACCGTGTCACCCCACCCGATCCAGCCGTGGTGGCCGGAGTCGATGTAGTTGTAGACGTTGGAGATGGCACCGAGCTTGCCGACCGCGTAGGACACGCCCTCGACGTAGTTGCCGTTCGCCTTCATCACGTCGCAGTTCGGCACGGCGGTCGGACGCGGCGACACGTTGGTCACCAGGTTCGGCAGCGAGTCGATCTCGATGACCGGGACGATGCGCAGCTTCGCGTACTTCGGGTCGCTGACGATGCTCACGATCTTGTCGATGTACTCGGTCTTGTAGCGACCGATCTCTGTCGGGCCCAGCTCACCGTTCGAGGCCAGCGCGGCGCAGTCGCGGCCGGGCAGGTTGTAGACGACGAACTGGAACACCAACTGACCGTCCGCACGGGCCGCGCGCTGCTTCTCGGCCTCGTTCAGGTGGTCCGCCAGGCCCATGAAGCCGGTGGTCGGCGAGCCGTTGCCGGCGATCGCGCTGATCCGGTCCAGCCACACACCGGTCGGCTGGTTCGCGATCCGCGAGCCACCCGGCTCGGCGGCGGCGCGAGCCGACCACTGCGGGTTGACGTACACGCCCGCGCCCACGTACGGGTTGTCGACCTTCGGGCCACCCGGGTTGTTGCCGGTGGTGGTCGTGGTGGTCGTCGACGTGGTGGTGCTCGTCGTGGTGGTGGTCGTGGTGGTCGTCGTGGTGCTGCTGACGTTACCCGTGCACACCGTGCCGTTCAGGCGGAACGTCGTGGGCGCGGGGTTGGACCCGTTCCACGAGCCGTTGAAGCCGGGCGTGACCGTCGCGCCGGTGCCGAGGCTCGGGCTCCAGGAGGGGTTGCGGACCGTCACGCGGCTCCCGGACTGGGAGAACGTGCCGTTCCAACCCTGCTGGACCGTCTGGCCGGCGGCGAAGTCCCACTCCAGCGTCCATCCGCCGGAAATGGCGTCACCGAGGTTGGTGACCGTGACATTGGCGCCGAATCCGCCTTGCCACTGGCTACTGATCTGGTACGAGACCCGACAACCGGCGGCGGCGTTGGCGGTGGCGGTCGAAGCCACCACCCCGGCGACGGACAGGGCCGCCACCGAGGTCACCGCCAATGCCCCGGTCATTTTCCGGGAACGTACGAACGTGCGCAGACTCATGCATCGCCTCCTTGCGAGCAACCCGCCATCTGGGAGCGCTCCCAGCGAATTCGCCGGACCGGGTTCGACGCGAGACCGAAACGGCTGACTGGGAGCGCTCCCAGACGTACCGTAACGCACGACACCTCGTGTTGACGAGGGGTTGACCTGGACATAATCCGTCGCTATACCCGTGCACGTACCCTGCTCGAGGCCCGTTGACCTGCGGCAACAGTACTTCAGCCACCGATGGGATTGCTGGCGCGGCTTCAGACCGAATCGATTCGGAGCGCGAACGGTGTCCGCTCGGATCACCTGTTCAGCCGAAAGCCGGCACAGCCTCGGAGCAACCTCGCCGTCGAATATTCGACTGCGATTTGCGCAACCCGATCAGCGGCCATTTCGAAGATCACCGAATGCCTGTCGAATATTCGACGGCAGTCACCGCCTAATGGCGGCCGGCCCCCTGGTCCGAAAGGACGCGCACGGCTTCGTCCACGGCCGCGAGCCGAGCCCGCCGCACCGCCTCGGACAACGGCCGCAACGCCTCGTCCCGCGCCCTCGTCGCGGTCGCCGAGACGGCTCCGCCGGGCGCGTCGGACGCCGCCACGGTGAGGATCGCGGCGACCTCGGCGGCACGCTGGAGCACGCGCAGCGCCCGGGACGGCATCCCGGCGGGCCACTCCAGCGCGGCGTGCTCCGCGGACAGGGCGGCGATCTCGGCCCGCACGTTCGGCCGGTGCCGCGCCACGTCCAGCGTCACCAGCGCGGTGGCCGCCTCCCGCATCGCCGACGCCAGGCCGTGCTCGGCCTCGCCGATGGGCACGTGCTCGCCGGCCGGCGCGCCGGGCAGGTCGAACACCGTCCACCGCATCACGCCGTCGGCGACGAGCTTCGGCACCAGCCCCACGCCCACGTCGGGCAGCACGGCGGCCTGGCCCGCGCGCAACGCGGACTTGCCCAGCGGACCGTTGGCGCCCAGGCCGCGCACGTCACCGGGCACGGGGATGACCAACCGGGCCGTCGTGGCGGACGCGCGGCGCAGCGACGCCAGCAGCAGCGCGGGGCCCACCGGGGCTTCGTCGGGGCCGGGCAGGTCGAGCGCCGTCGCGGTGCCGTCGTCGTCGGCCACCACCTCGTGCAGCTCGGCCCAGAACCCCAGGGCGTCGAGGACGTCGTCGGCCGCGGCCGCACCATGCAGCCAGGCTGACGTCCAGACGACCAGCGTCGCACTCGCACAGGACACGACTGCCGAGGGTACGGGGGCCCTGCGGCGGTTCAGGCCGCCGGGCCGACGTGTTCCACCAGCAGGGAGCGGAACTTCCCGACCGCCTCGTCGTCGGCGAACGCGCGGTGCGGCACGGCGTACACGGCGGTCGTGCCGGTCTTCAGCACGAAACCGCGCGCCGTCTCCACCCAGCCGGGCAGCTCGCCCCAGCTCAGCTCGCTGCGGGCGGCCTCGCCGACGGACATCCGCAGCGAGTGCGCGTCCGCCGTGCCGGTCACCGTCTTCGCGGCGAGGGGGTGGTTGTGGAAGTTCACCGCGGTGCCCACCGGCACGAGTGCGATGATGATCACAGCCAGCACGAGCCCGAACACGCCCGCCCACGTCATGCCCATCACCAGCACGACGACGCCCAGCACGCCGAGCACCGCGGCGAACCACGGCGCCCACCGGTACAACGGCACGGCGGTGCGCAGCGCGTCACGCCAGTCAGCGGGCCGGGGCGACCAGCTGAAGTCCACGCTCACCGGCCCGCTCCCGGGCGTTTCGCCGGCTCGCAGCACCGCGTGGCGCAGAACGCGCCGTCGACCGTGCAGCCCAGGGCCGGGAAGTCGGACAGCTTGCGCGCCGGCGCGTCGGACACGTGCTCGGCGACCAGTTCCGCGACGAGCCGGGCGAACCGCGGGTCGTCGTTGGGCGTGGCCGCGCGGGCGTAGCCCATGCCCAGCTCCTGGGCGCGTTCGCGGGCCTCGGTGTCAAGATCCCACACCACTTCCAGGTGATCGCTGACGAACCCGATCGGGCAGACGACCACGTTGCGCACACCCTTGTCGTAGAGGGTGTCGAGGTGGTCCACGATGTCCGGCTCGAGCCACGGGATCTGCGGCGGCCCGGACCGCGACTGCCACACCACGTCGTACTCGGCCACGCCCGCGGCCTCGGCGACCAGGCGGGACGCCTCCGCGACCTGGCGCGAGTAGAGGTGGCCGCCGTCGTCGGGCGGCCCGGCCGCCTTGTCCGCCGACACCGGCACCGAGTGCGCGGTGAACACCACCCGGCGGTCCTCGCCGGGCAACCCGGCCGCCGCGGCGCGCACGGCGTCCGCGAACGACTCCACGAACAGCGGGTGGTCGAAGAACTGCCGCAGCTTGACCAGCTCCGGCGCGTCCGGCACCGCCGCGCGGGCGCGGAGGATGTCCTCGTCGTACTGCCGGCACGCCGAGTAGCCGCCGTAGGCGCTGGTCGGGAAGACGAGGGCGCGCTCGACCCCGTCGGCCTTCATCCGCGCCACCGCGTCCTCGACCATCGGGTGCCAGTTGCGGTTGCCGAAGTAGATCGGCAGGTCCACCAGGCCGCGCACGGCCTCGATCGCGGCCCGGTTGAGCGCGTTGATCGGCGACACGCCACCGAAGTGCTGGTAGTGGCGCTCGACCTCGTCCAACCGCTCGGGCGGGACACCCCGACCCCGGGTCACGTTCTCCAGGAAGGGGCGGACGTCGTCGGGTCCTTCCGGTCCGCCGAAGGACAGCCAGAGCAGCGCGTCGTAACTCACCCGGACATCCTCGCGCCGCCGCGCACCGGCCGCACAACCGGGTCGGCGTGATCGGACCCACGCCGACCCGGTCGTGCCACACCCGGAGCGCACGCCGGCTCGCGTCGATTTGACATGGGGCCCTTACGGGCACTCCAGGCAGGCCAAAGCACCCGAACCCATGTCAAATCGGCGCGAACCGGCTACCAGGCGCGAGCAGCCGCCTCCCGACCCCGACGCGAGCAGCCGCCTGCCCCCGGGCGCAGCAGTCGCCTACAGGCCCAGGAAGTGCACGCCGCCGTCCACGAACACCATGGAGCCGGTGGTGGCGGGGAACCAGTCGGACAGCAGCCCGCACACCGACTTGGCGACCGGCTCCGGGTCGTCCACGTTCCAGCCCAGCGGGGCCTTCTCGCCCCACATGGCCTCCAGCTGCGCGAAGCCGGGGATCGACTTGGCGGCCATGGTGCGCACGGGGCCGGCCGAGACCAGGTTGACCCGGATGCCCTCCGGGCCCAGGTCGCGGGCCAGGTAGCGGTTGATCGCCTCGAACGCGGCCTTCGCCGGGCCCATCCAGTTGTAGGCGGGCCACGCCTGGCGGGCGTCGAAGTCCAGGCCGACGACCGACGCGCCGCGGCCCATCAGCGGCAGGGTGGCCTGGACCAGCGCCTTGTAGGAGTAGGCCGAGATGTGCACGGCCGTGGCGACGTCCTCCCAGGGCGCGTCCATGAACGGCGCGCCCAGGCACGACGGCGGGGCGTAGCCGATCGCGTGCACCACGCCGTCGAGGCCGTCGACGTGTTCGCGCACGCGGTCGGCCAGCGTGTCCAGGTGCTCCTGGTTCTGCACGTCGAGCTCGACCACCGGCGCGGCCTGCGGCAGGCGCTTGGCGATCCGCTCCACGAGGCTCAGCCGGCCGAAGCCGGTGAGCACGACCTGCGCGCCCTGCTCCTGCGCGACCCTGGCCACGTGGAAGGCGATCGACGCGTCCGTGATCACGCCGGTCACGAGCAGCCGCTTGCCTTCGAGCAGTCCCGTCACTGAAACCCGTCCTCCGAGGTGTTGTGCTTGATGGTGGCTCAGTGGCCCATGCCGAGGCCGCCGTCGACCGGCAGCACGGCCCCGGTGATGTAGGCGGCGGCGTCGGAGGCCAGGAACGTGACGGCGGCGGCGATCTCCTCGGTCGTGCCGTACCGGCCCGACGGCACCTGGGCGAGGATCTGCCGGCGACGCTCCTCGGGCAGCGCGTCGGTCATGTCGGTGGTGATGAAGCCGGGCGCGACGACGTTCGCGGTGATGTTGCGCGTGCCCAGCTCGCGGGCGATCGAGCGGGCCACGCCCACCAGGCCCGCCTTGCTGGCCGCGTAGTTGACCTGGCCCGCGCCGCCGGTGAGGCCGACCACGGAGGAGATGAACACGATCCGGCCGTAGCGCTTGCGCAGCATGCCCCTGGACGCGCGCTGCGCCACCCGGAACGCGCCGGTCAGGTTGGCGTCGAGGACGCGGCTGAACTGCTCGTCGGTCATCCTCAGCAGCAGGGTGTCGTCGGTGATGCCCGCGTTGGCCACGACCACCTCGACCGGCCCGTGCGCCGCCTCGACCTCGGCGAACGCCGCGTCGACCTCGGCAGAGCTGGTCACGTCGCACTTGACGCCGAGCAGGCCCTCGGGCGCGCCGGACCCGCGGTGCGTCACGGCGACCTTGTCGCCCTGCGCGGCGAACGCCCGCGCGATCGCCAGACCGATGCCCCGGTTGCCGCCGGTGACCAGAACCGACCTCGACACGCTAGCTCCCATCGCTGCTGGTTGATGCGGGCGAGGCTATCCCGTACCCCCGAGCGCGCCACCATCGGCCGCCGGGTGGATCAGAATCGGGCCGTGACCGGTTTCGTCGAACAACTCCGCGCCGAGGTGGACGGTGACGTGCTCGCCGACCCCGGCGACCGCGCGCTGTACTCCGTCGACGCGTCCAACTACCGCCACGTGCCCGCGGTCGTGGTGCGGCCGAGGTCGGTGGACGGGGTGGTGGCCGCGGTCGGGGTGGCCGTCGCGCACGGCGTGCCGATCACCAACCGCGGCGCGGGCACCTCGATCGCGGGCAACTCGGCGGGCTCCGGGCTGGTGATCGACTTCTCCCGGTACCTCGACCGGGTGATCTCGGTGGACCCGGTGGAGCGGGTCGCGGTGGTGCAGCCGGGGGTGGTGCTCGACCGGCTCAACGACGCCGCCCGGCCGCACGGGCTGCTGTTCGGGCCCGACCCGTCCACCCACTCCCGCTGCACGCTCGGCGGCATGATCGGCAACGACGCGTGCGGCGCGCACTCCGTCGCCTGGGGCAAGACCAGCGACAACGTGCGCGCGCTCGACGTGCTGCTGGCCGACGGGCGCCGGTTCGACACCCGCACTCCCCCGCCGCTGGACCTGCCGGAGGTGGACCTGTCGTGGTTCCCCGCGTTGGACCGGCGGGTGTCGGGCTACCGGCTGGACGCGCTGCCGGACCTGACCCGGGCCCTGGTCGGCTCGGAGGGCACGTGCGTGACCGTGCTCGGGGCGACCGTGGCGCTGGTGGAGGCTCCGCCGCGCCGGGTGCTGGCGGTGCTCGGCTTCGACGGCCCGTACGACGCCGCCGACCTGGCCCCCCAGCTGCGGGAGCTGGACGTGCTCACGATCGAGGGCCTCAACGCCGAGCTGGCGCGGGCGGCCGGTGAGTCGCGGCGGCTGCTGCCCCGCGGCGAGAGCTGGCTGTTCGTGGAGGCGGCGGAGGACTCGGTGGCGCACCGGGCCGCCGCGCTCGCACCGCACTCGGTGGTGGTGACCGATCCGGCACGGCAGCGCGCGCTGTGGCGCGTGAGGGAGGACGGCGCGGGGCTGGCGACCCGGATGCCCGACGGCGGCGAGGCGTGGTCGGGGTGGGAGGACGCGGCCGTGCCGCCCGAGCGGCTGGGCGCCTACCTGCGGGAGTTCGACGCGCTGCTGGCCGGGCACGGGCGGCGCGGCATCACCTACGGCCACTACGGCGAGGGCTGCCTGCACGTGCGGATCGACTTCGACTTCCGGCGCGGGCACCGGTCGTTCCTTCAGGACGCGGCGGACCTGGTGGTGGCGCACGGCGGGTCGCTGTCCGGCGAGCACGGCGACGGGCAGGCGCGGTCGGAGCTGCTGCCGCGGATGTACCCGCCGGCCGCGATCGAGGCGTTCGGGCGGTTCAAGGCGGCGTTCGACCCGGGCAACCGGATGAACCCGGGCCGGATCGTCGCGCCCGCGAAGCTGGACGAAGACCTGCGCGTGCTGGTCGCGCCGCCGGTGATCCCGACCCGGGCGGCGCTCGCGCTGCGCGCCGACGGCGGCGACCTGGCGGCGGCGACGCGGCGGTGCGTGGGCGTGGGCAAGTGCCTGAACACCTCGGGCGGGGTGATGTGCCCGAGCTACCGGGTGACGAGGGAGGAGAAGCACTCGACGCGGGGCCGGGCGCGGCTGCTGTTCGAGATGCTGGGCGGTCAGGTGGTGCGCGGCGGATGGCGGTCGGAGGAGGTCCGGGACGCGCTGGACCTGTGCCTGGGCTGCAAGGGGTGCAAGCGGGACTGCCCGGTGGACGTGGACATGGCCACCTACAAGGCCGAGTTCCTGCACCACCACTACCGGCGGCGGGTGCGGCCTGCGGCGCACTACTCGATGGGGTGGCTGCCGCTGTGGCTGCGGTTGCGCCTGGTCAACCGGGTGACGGCGCGGTGGGGGCGGTTCGCCGGCGTGGCGCCGCAACGGCCGCTGCCCAAGCCCGTGCGGTCGTTCCAGTCGCGGTTCACGCCGGTCGGCGCGGGCGAGCGGGTGCTGTTGTTCCCCGACACGTTCACCAACTACTTCGAGCCGGGGATCGGGTTCGACGCGGCGGCGGTGCTCGGTCACGTGGGGCAGGCGGTCGAGGTGCCGCGGGGCGCGGTGTGCTGCGGGTTGACGTGGTTCTCGACCGGTCAGCTGGGCGTGGCGCGGCGGGTGGTGCGGCGGACGGCTCGCGTGCTGCGGCCGTGGACGCGCGACGGGGTGCCGGTGGTGGGGTTGGAGCCGAGCTGCACGGCGTTCCTGAAGTCCGACGCGCTGGAGGTGGCGGGCGACGACCCGGACGTGGTGCGGCTGGCGGAGTCGGTGCGCACGTTCGCCGAGCACGTGTCGCCGCTGGTGGAGCCGGTCGCGGGGGACGGGCGGGCGGTCGTGCAGCCGCACTGCCACCAGTACGCGGAGCTGGGCCTGGACGCCGACCGCGAGCTGCTGGCCAAGGCCGGGGTGCGGGCGTCGGTGCTGGAGGGCTGCTGCGGCCTGGCGGGCAACTTCGGGTTCGAGCGCGGGCACTACGACGTGTCGATGGCGGTGGGTGAGCAGGCGTTGTTCCCGGCGGTGCGGTCGGCCGACGAGGGCACGGCGATCGTGGCGGACGGCTTCAGCTGCCGCACCCAGGTCCGCCACGGCTCGTCGGCCGACCCGATCCACACCGCCACCCTGCTCCGCCGCCGCCTGGCCCTCTGACCCGCGAGAGTCCTACGCCCACGCCGCGTGAGTCCTACGCTCGCGACCCCCGAGTTCAACGCTCACGGGGGTGCAGGCCGGTCAGCGCCAGGGTGAGGAGGCGGTCGGCTTCGGCGGCCGGCGAGACGGCGTTCGCGAGGGTGGGCAGGTCCACGGTGGGCACGTCGTCCCGCACGTCGCCGCTCGCGCGGGCCACCCGCCTGGCCGGCCGCCACGGGTGCCGCGCTGATCACGGCGTTCCTCAGCGGCGGGTCTCGTCGGTGACCCAGGCCAGGTAGTCGGGGTTGCCGCCGAGGACCGGCAGGGCGAGCACCTCGGGCACGTCGTAGCCGTGGCGCGCCTTGACGAACTCGGTCAGCTCGTCCACCCGGTCGTAGGCGGTCTTGACCCACAGCTGCCACTCGCGGTCGTCGTGCACCTCGCCGTCCCAGCGGTAGACGCTGCGGACCGGGCCGCCGATCTGCACGCAGGCCGCCAGCCGCGCCTCCACGATGGCCTTCGCCAGTGCCGCGGCCGCGTCCTCGCTGTCGGTGGTGGTGATGACCACGACGTGGTTGTCGCTCATCCACCGGAGCGTAGCGCCGCCCGCGGGTGCGCGGCCGGTCGGCGGTTCGCGGACCGTCGAGCGGATCGAGGGTCGACGCCTACCGCTCGCCGGGAGCCTGACCGACCGCCGGGGCGAGGGCCGCGACGCCGAACCTCCCCAGCACGACGGAGTCGGTCACGGTCGCGCCGGTCAGCAGGTCGACGTGCGCGCCCGGCACGTCCAGCCGCACGTCGGCGACGCCGTGGTTGACCAGGAACAGCACGTCGCCCCGGCGCACCGCCTCCACCCCGCGCGGCGGGCGGAGCACCGGTTCGACGCCCGCCTCCGCGACCACGCGGGACAGCAGGCGCCCCATCGCGTCGGCGGACGGCCGGGTGCCCACGTACCAGGCCGTGCCCGCGCCGAACGCGTTGCGCAGCACCACGGGCACACCGTCGGCCAGCGACGCGACGACCTCCGCGCCCTCGGCCCGCAGGTCGTCGTACCAGAAGTCGGCGGTGAACTCACCCAGAGACGCCGACGTGCACGTCAGCACCTCGTCCGGGCCGAGCGGCACCATCTCCTCGACCCGCAGCCCGAGCATCCGCCGGAACGGCGCCGGGTACCCGCCCAGCAGCACGCGGTCGTGCTCGTCGACCACGCCGGAGAAGAAGCCCATCACCACCGTGCCGCCGCCTGCCACGTAGGACACCAGCGGTTCCGGGTCGCGCACCAGGTACAGGTTCGGCACGACCACCAGCCGGTACGCCGAGAGGTCCGCCGACGGGTGCGCGAAGTCCACCGTCACGCCGAGGTCGAACAGCGGCTCGTAGAAGTCGCGCAGCCGGGAGAGCAGGTCGAAGTCGCCCGACGGGTGCGCGTCGAGCTGCGCGGCCCACCAGCTCTCCCAGTCCAGCACCACGGCCACCGAGGCGGTCACCGACGCGCCCGTCACCGGGGCCAGCGCCCGCAGGTCCGCGCCGAGGGACACCACCTCGCGGAACACCCGGCTGTCGGGTCCGGCGTGCGGCACCATCCCCGAGTGGTACTTCTCCGCGCCGCCGCGCGAGGCGCGCCACTGGAAGAAGCACACCGCGTCCGCGCCGCGCGCCACCGCCTGCACGGACTGCGCGCGCAGCTGACCGGCGGGCTTGGGCGGGTTGACGCGCCGCCAGTTCACGGCGCTCGCCGCCTGCTCCATCAGCACCCACGGCCCGCCCGCCAGCGACCGCATCAGGTCGTAGCTCAACGCGCTCATCACGTGCCCCGTCGGGTCGAACGGGTCGGGGTACCAGTCGTGCGACACGACGTCCTCGTGCCGGGCCAGCTCCCAGTAGTCCATCGGCTGTTGCAGGCCCATGAAGTTCGTGGTCACCGGCACGTCCGGGGTGAACCGCCGCAGCACGTCCCGTTCGGCGAGGAAGCACTCCAGCAACGCGTCGGAGCAGAACCGGGCGAAGTCCAGCCGCTGGCCCGGGTTGATCAGGTACGGCGCCCGGCGCGGCGGGATCACCTCGTCCCACTCGCCGTAGCGCTGGCTCCAGAACGCGGTGTGCCAGGCCGCGTTCAGCTCCTCCAGCGAGCCGTAGCGCTCGCGCAGCCAGGACCGGAAGTGCTCGGCGGTCACGTCGCAGTGGCACACCTGGCCCAGCTCGTTGCCCACGTGCCACATCACCACCGCCGGGTGGTCGGCGTACCGCTGGGCCAGGTCGGACACCAGCGACAACGCGTGCTCCCGGTACACCGGGGACGAGGGGCAGAACTGGTTGCGCGAGCCGTAGGCCAGCCGGTGGCCGTCGAAGTCCACCGGCAGCGTCTCGGGGTGGCGGCGCCCGAGCCACGGCGGCGGCGACGCGGTCGGCGTGGCCAGGAAGACGTCGATCCCGCCGTCGTGCAGCAGGTCGAGCACCCGGTCCAGCCAGCCGAAGTCGCGCTCACCCGGTCGCGGCTCGAGGCGCGCCCACGAGAACACGCCGACGGTGGCGGTGTTCACCCCGGCCCGGCGCATCAGCTCGACGTCCTCGGCCCACACCTCCTCCGGCCACTGCTCCGGGTTGTAGTCGCCGCCGTAGCGCAGGCCCGTCATCCCTTGATCGCCCCCACGATCACTCCCTTGGTGAAGTGCTTCTGCACGAACGGGTAGACCACCAGCACGGGCACCAGCGCGAGCACGATCACCGCCATCTTGATCGCGAGCGAGGCGACGGGCCCGCCCGTGTGGTCCAGGGTGGAGTCGACCGCGCTCGCCCCCGGGATCGACTGGCCCTGCAACACGTACGTGCGCAGCACCATCTGCAACGGCCACTTCTCGTTGGAGTTGAGGTACAGGAAGGCGTTGAAGAACGCGTTCCAGTAGCCCACGCCGTAGAACAGCGCGATGACCGCCGTGACGCCCTTGGACAGCGGCAGCACGATCCGGGTCAGCACGCCGAACTCGCTCGCCCCGTCGATGCGGGCGCTGTCGATGACCTCCTGCGGCAGGTTCATGAAGAACGACCGCAGCACCACCAGGTTGAACGCCGCCACCGCGCCCGGCAGCACCAGCGCCGCGTAGGTGTCGAGCAGGCCCAGCGAGTTCACCAGCAGGTAGGTCGGGATCAGGCCCGGCCCGAACAGGAACGTCAGCAGCACCAGGAACAGCAGCGGCCGGTGCGCGAACGACCCGGGCCGCGACAGCCCGTAGGCGGCCAGCAGCGTCACCACCGTGCTGAACAGCGTGCCGATGATCGTCACGCCGGTGCTGACCAGCACCGACCTGGTCACCACGCCGCCGGAGAGCAGTTCGGCGTACGCGCCGAGGCTGAACCCGTCCGGCACGATCACCAGGCCGCCCGCCTCGGTGATGGCCGACGCGGGCGACACGCTGGTGACCACCACCACCCACAGCGGGAACAGCACCGCCAGCAGCACCAGCCCGACCAGCACGCCCTTGGCGGTCTGGCCGATCCGAGTGGGCGGCTCGTCCCAAGCCGGGCGGTTGCGCGCGGCCCCCGTGCGCCGCGCCGGAGCGGTCGTCGTCATCGCGAGTACACCCCCTGCTCGCCCACCATGTGCGCCACCTTGTTCGCCGCCAGCACCAGCAGCAGCCCGATCACGCCCTTGATCAGGCCCGCCGCGGCCGCGTAGGAGAAGTCGGCGTTCACCACGCCGGTGAAGTAGACGTAGGTGTCCAGCACCTCCGCCGCTTCCTGGCCGACCGCGTCGCGTTGCAGCAGGAACTGCTCGAAGCCGACGGTCAGCGCCTCGCCCAGGCGCAGGATCAGCAGCAGCACGATCACCGGGATCAACGCGGGCAGCGTCACGTGCCACATGCGCCGCCACCGGCCCGCGCCGTCCACCGCCGCGGCCTCGTACAGGCTCGTGTCGACGGTGGCCAGGGCCGCCAGGAACACGATCGCGCCCCAGCCCGCGTCCTTCCACACGCCCTGGGCCGTGACCAGCGCGATGAACAGGTCCGGGTCGGTCATGATGTCGAACGTCGCCGCGCCGTTGGCCCTCAGCACCTGGTTGAGCACGCCCGCGCCGCCGAGCATCTGCTGGAACAGCGTGATCACCAGCACCCACGAGAAGAAGTGCGGCAGGTAGACCACGCTCTGCACGAACATCCGCAGCCGCGGGCTGAGCAGGCTGTGCACCAGCAGCGCCAGGCCGATCGGGATCGGGAAGTAGAACACCAGCTGGAACGCGGTGATCACCAGGGTGTTGACCGTGGCGGACCAGAACTCCGGGTCCTCCATGATGCGGACGAAGTTCGAGAAGCCCACCCACGGGCTGTAGGCCATGCCCACGAACGGCGAGTAGTCCTGGAACGCCACGACGTTGCCCAGCAGCGGCACGTAGTGGAACACGGTGAGCAGCCCGATGGCGGGCGCCACCATGACCAGCAGCACCCAGTCGCGTCGCAGCCTGCGCCGCCACCCCGCACGCCGGCCGGCGGCTGCCGGCGTGCGGGTCCCGACCGTCGGTCGGTCCAACAGGTCAGCGCCCGGCATCGGAGAGGGCCTTGTCGTAGAACTCGCGCAGCTTGTCGCCGCCGGCCTTGCGCCAGTCCGCCGCGAGCTGGTCCACCTCGGACACCGGCTTGCGGCCGCGCAGGATGTCGGCCGTGCGGTCCTCGAACTCCTTGGGCAGCTTCGTGTACTCGGCGGGCTCCTCGATGCGCAGGCCGAACGTCGGCGGGCGCACCTGGTGCTCGTAGGCGTCGGCCAGCCAGGCGTGCTTGGCCTTGACGAAGTCGGGGTACTGCGCGTCGATGATCGTCTCCGGCGGGGCCGACATGAACCCGTAGGTCAGCGTGACCTCCTTGCGGCCCAGGTCGTTCAGGCCCGGTGCGCCGTTGGCGTCACGGGTGCTGTGCTTGCCCTCCACGCCGTAGTTGATCAGGTAGTGCTCGGTGGTGCCGACGGGCGCGGCGACGAAGTTCATCAGCCGCAGCAGCTCCTTGATCCGGTCGGGCGAGAGATCCTTGCGGAACAGCGTGACCATGGCCGTCGGGGCCGTGACGACGTAGCGGGGCTTGCCGCCGTCATGTGCGAACAGGGGCATGGCCTCCAGGCCGAACGCCGGGTTGCTCGGCCGCTGCCGCCGCATCGCCTCGCCCCAGTAGCCCATGCCGGCCAGGTGGATCAGCATCTGGCCGCCCTCGAACAGCTCGTTGATGCCGGTGTTGTTGCCGGCCACGATGGTCGGGTGCACGAACCCGGCCTCGAACAGCGAGCGGGTGAACTTGACGGCTTCCTTGTAGGCGTCGGTCTCGATCTTGTTGACGAGCTTGCCGGACGAGTCGCGGCTCCAGTCGCCGGGGTCGCCGAAGACCCGGACCATGGACCGGAACACGTCGCCGACCGCCCACCGGTTCGCGCCCGGGTCGTTGATCTTCTTGCACAGCGCGAAGAACTCGTCGACGTTCTTCGGCGCGGCCCCGCCGAGCGGCTCGACGATGTCCTTGCGCCACATGATCGTCTCGGGGAACAGCTCGCCGCGGAACGGCACGCCGTAGAGCTTGCCGCCGTAGACGCACGCGTGCCACGTCTCGCTCGGGATGTTGGCCAGCAGCGGGTAGTCCTTGACCTTGTCGCCGCTGAGGAAGTCGGTGAGGTCGGCGAACACCTGGCCCACGCCCTCGCTGAACCGCGGCGGGATGGTGAACGTCGGCATGACGGTGATCTCGGGCACCTGCCTGGCCGCCACCATCGCGCCCAGCTTGGCCTGGTAGTCCTGGCCCTGCACCTGCTCGAACTTGACCACGCCGCCGATGCGCTGGTTCACCGCGTCCCAGTAGGAGTTCTCGCCCAGGCCCGGCGGCAGGGGCCAGAACGCGGGCGTCATCGCGGTGACCTCGCCGCCGTTGAGGACCTTGTCCTTGACCGCGTCGACGAGGTCGGTGGGGAACTTCAGGTAGCCGGCCGTCGAGCCGTTCACCCCGGGCAGGTCGGGCTTGGCGAAGTCCACCGGCACGTAGGACGGCAGCACCTTGGCCAGCGCGTCCTCGCCCAGCGCGGTGCCGGTGTGCTGCGTGGCGGGACCGCCGCAACCCACCAGCAGCGTGCCGCCGGCCGCCGCCGTGAAGGTCAGGAAGCCCCTGCGGTTGAGAATCATCGGAAGAACGCCCCTTTGTGTCGGATCAGGGAAGTTGCGCGCCTTGGCGCACGAAGAGGGGGATGCGGTCGAGCGGTGCGTCGACCACGAGCGTCGGGCCGCCCTCGTGGAGCACGCCGGTCGCGCGGTCGGTCCACCGCGCGACCGTCGGCAGGTGGACCTCGCGGGATCGCCGGCCGAGCCGGTGGGCCGGGGCGACGAGGAGGTCCGGGCCGAGCTGGAACTGGTCGTCCACCTGCCAGGCGAGCAGGTCGTCTCGGAAGTCCGCGAGCGACGGGCGCGTGGCCGGCAGGCCGGTGCCGGGTCGCTCGTCGGGCACGTCGAACACGTCATCGCCGACACCGGTCGGAGCCGCGTGCACCCGGTTCGCGTCCGGCCCCCACGCCCCGGCGCGCGCCACCTGGTGGCCGTCGCGCCAGTGGAAGCCGTCGGCGAACCCACGCGCACCCATCGGTGTCCTCTCTGACATGTCGAAGCGCTTCGAATCCGGGCGCGAACGCGCTCCGGACGGGGGCGGTGGGTGGTCAGCGGGTCGTGCTGGCCCGTTCGGTGAGCCGGGGCGGCAACAGCGTCAGCGGAGGGGTGGGGGTGCGGTCGAGCTTGGCCATCAGCAGCGCCACGGCGTGGTGGCCCAACTGCTCGGCCGGCACCGCCACCGAGGTCAGCGGCGGCATCAGCCGTTCGGCCTGGTCGTCCGGGCAGATCGCGATCACCGCGACGTCGTCGGGCACCTTGCGGCCCAACGACCGCAGCACCTCGACCACGGACGGCAGCGCGGCCTCGTTGTGCACCACCAGGCCCGTGACGGCCGGGTGCCGTTCCAGCAGGCCGGTGATCGCGACCCGGACCGACTCGTGGTCGGGCTCGGTCGGCAGGGTGGTCGACGAGACGCCGCGCCGCATCGCCGCCGCGCTGAACCCGGCCATGGTGCGGTGCGCGAAACCGGTGTCGCGCTGGTAGACCGCGCGCGGCGCGCCGACCAGCGCCACGTAGGTGTGCCCGAGGTCGGCCAGGTGGTCCACGCACCGCGAGCCCGCCTCGGCGAAGTCGAGGTCGACGCAGGTCAGGCCGGCCGCGTCGGCGGGGAACCCGATGAGCACCGACGGGCGGTCCAGCTCGCGCAGCACGGGCACGCGCTCGTCGTGCATCTCCACGTCCATCACCAGCAGCCCGTCGACCTGGGCGCTGCCCGCCACCCGGCGCAGGCCCGCCGCGCCCTGGTCGGCGGTCACCAGGAGCACGTCGTGGTCGTGCCGGCGGGCGGCGTTGGCGACCGCGACGACGAACTGCATCAGCACCGGCATGTGCATGCCCTCGCGCATCGGCAGCACGAGCGCCAGCACGTTGGCGCGGTTGCTGGCCAGCGACCTGGCCCCCGCGTGCGGGTGGTAGCCCAGGGCGCGCACGCTCGCCTCGACCCTGGCCTTGGTGGCCGAGGAGATCGAGCGGCGGCCGGTGAGCACGTACGACACGGTGCTGGGCGCGACCCCGGCGTGCCGGGCGACGTCGGCGATGGTGACCACGTCAGCGCACCTCCCGCACGCGCACGCCGGCGGTCTCGGCGGTCAGCACGAGCGTCGTGCCGTCGACCTCGACCCGGGTGCCCGGTGGCGCGGACCACGACCCCGGTGTCACGTCGTGGAAGGAGATCCACGCGCCCTCGCGGGTGAACACGACCTCGTCGTCCACCAGCCGCACGCCGTCGCAGTCGTCGAAGTCCGGCGCGGGCAGCGCGCCCACGCGGGGCGCGATCGTCTCCCCCGGCACGTCCACCACCAGCCGGGACCGGATGTCGCGCGACGACGAGCCCGCGCACAGCTCGTAGCGCCCGGCCTCCACGACCCGGCGACCGGTGGTCACGTCCCAGTGCCACAACTGGTCGGTCCGCAGCCGCGCCACGGCCGTCTCGCCCGGCGCGAGGCGCACCCGCTGGAACGACTGGAGCTTGCGCACCGGCTGGCGCACCCGCGAGTCCAGCGCCGACGAGTACAGCTGCACGACCTCCGCGCCCGCCACGTCGCCGGTGTTGGTCACCGACACCTCGGCCACGCCGTCGGCCCACGTCAGCTCGGAGTACTCGAACGTGGTGTAGCTCAGGCCGTGGCCGAACGGGAACAGCGGCTCGCCGGTGAAGTACAGGTACGTGCCGCCCGCGCGGATGATGTCGTAGTCGAAGATGTCGGGCAGGTCGTCGTCGGAGCGGTACCAGGTCTGGGTGAGCTTGCCCGACGGGCAGAACGCGCCGAACAACGCCTCGGCGACCGCCCGGCCCTGCTCCTGCCCGCCGTGCGCGGTCCACACGACGGCCGGGAGGTGCTCCTCCTCGCCGTCCAACGCGTACGGGTAGCTGCTCACCAGCACCAGCACCGTGTTCGGGTTGGCCTCGCGCACCGCCCGCACCAGGTCCAGCGACGGCAGTCGCAGCGTCGTGCGGTCCTGGGTCTCGCGGCCGTTGATGTGGGGGTCGTTGCCCAGCACCAGCACGACGGTCTCGGCCCGCTTCGCCACCTCGGCGGCGGCCGCGATCCCGTCCACCACGCGTTCCATCTCGAAGGGCTCGGTGTCGGTGCCCTGCACCTTGTTGCGCAGCACGACACCGCCGTCGGTGAGCCGGGGTTCGAACAGCTCGCGCACGTCCCAGCCGCCGGGCGCGGCCGCGGTGGCGACCAGCGAGCCGTCCTCCGCCACGCCGAGGTAGCGGCGGGAGCCCACGTCGCGCAACGTCCACACGCCGTCGCCCCAGTCGAAGCGGTCGAACAGCGCCCGCTCCCCCAGTCCCACCACGCCGCCGCGCACGCCGAGGTAGCGGCCGTCCGCCGCGCGCAGCGCGATCCGGTCGGCGCCCTCGGCCCAGTCCACGGAGGACGTGAACTCCTCCAGTCCCCTCCGGACGGTCACCTGGTAGGGCAGGGTGCCGCTGTACCAGTCCTCGAACAGCGCGTCGGCGTGCGTGCCGATCACGGCGAGCTTCGCGCCGCGCCGCAACGGCAGCACGGAGTCGTTGCGCAGCACCACGACCGCCTGCCGCGCCGCCTCCAGCGCCAGCTCGCCGTGCGTGCCGATCACGTCGGACGTGATCGAGGCGTACGGGTTGTCGTCGGCGGGGTCGAACTCGCCGAGCCGGATCCGCAGCGCCAGCACGTTGCCGACCGCGCGGTCCACCACCGACCAGTCCAGCAGGCCGTCCTTGATCGCGGTGGTGACGCTCTCGATCATCAGCGTCGGGTCGGCGTCCTGGTCGGTGAAGCTGTCCAGGCCCGCGTTGAGCAGCGCCGCGTGCCCCTCGGCCTGCGTCGGCAGGTAGGCCTGGAGCCCGGCCACGTTCGACGGCGCGTAGGCGTCGCTGACGATCGCGAGCCCGTCCGGCGCCCACGTCCGCAGCTCCTGTTCGATCAACGGGCTCAGGTGCGCGGGCCGGCCGTTGACCAGGTTGTACGACGGCATCACGGCCACCGCCGCGCCCGCCTCGACCGGACCGCGGAAGCACGGCAGCTCGTACTCGTGCAACACCCGCGGCCGCAGGTCGGACGACGTGACGCAGCGGTCGTCCTCGTTGTTGTAGCCCAGGAAGTGCTTCAACGTCGGCGCGGTCCGCAGGTAACGCGGGTGGTCGCCGCGCAACCCCGTCGCGTACGCCGTGCCCATCGCCGCGGTGAGCGTCGGGTCCTCGGAATAGCCCTCCTCGTTGCGGCCCCACCTCGGGTCGCGCAACGGGTTGACCACCGGGGCCCACACGTTCAGCCCGTGCGCGACCGGGTCGCGGTGGTGGAATCCCCGCGCCTCCACGCCGACGGCCTCTCCGACCCGCCGCACGAGGTCGAGGTCCCACGAGGACGCCAGCCCCACGGCTTGCGGGAACACGGTGGCCGGGCCCAGCCACGCGACCCCGTGCAGGACCTCCATGCCGGTGTGGAACCCGGCCAGGCCCAGGCGCGGCACGGCGGGCTGGTGCTGGTGCAGCAGCGCCACCTTCTCCTCGTCGGTCAGCCGGCCGAGCAGGTCGGTCACCCTGTCCTCGACCGGCAGACCCGGATCGCGGAACGGCAGCGGGTCCACGGCACACCTCTCGCGCTCGTCGAATTGTTCGAAAGTGCAGCTCACTGAATCGAATCGTTTCGATCGCTGCGACAACGTCGCCGACCGGAGTCAGCGGGGCGGGGTGCCAGAAATGTGGCACAGCTCTCTCACCGGAGTCAACACCGAAGTTTCAAGGTTGTTTCATCCGCGATGTTCGCGTCGAACGCATTCGACATTTGAGACGGTGCGGGACACGCCGAACACCCCCCTCACCACGTCGTGAGGGGGGTGCCGGCGACCTTCTCAGGTCTACCCGAACAGCTCCACGTGCAGCTGGAACGCCGTGGCGATCTCAGCTTGCGCCCAGAACCGGTGGTAGGTGAAGGTCGGCGCGGGGCCGCCGTCCAGGTACGCCTGGACCTTCGGCCAGTCCTTGTCCTGCTTGAACATCGAGCGGATGTCCACGAAGGACACGCCCGGCTTGATCTGGTCGCCGTTGGGCATGGTGCCCGACCAGCCCGACGGAACGTACGGACCCTCACGCGTCGTCGAGTTGTAGACGTCGTCGAAGCGGTTGTAGTCCTTGCGCTCCTCCGGCACCGAGATGCCCTTGTCGTCCTTGTGCGCCAGCAGCGCCGTCAAGAGGCCCTCACCGACGGTCTTCGCCTGGGCGTTGCCCGACTCGGCCGCGTAGTTGAGCAGCGTCTTGGCGTAGGACGCGGCGATGCCGACGTCCTGGCTGTGGTTGAGCACCTTGACCCGCAGGTTCGCGTTCGAGCCCGGGTTGGTGGCGTTCCAGTTGTCCGGAGCGCCCGTCCACTCGAGGTCGTTCGGGATCTGGAACTGGCCGCCGGTGCCGACGGTGGTGTTCGCGATGGCCCAGGGGACCCACTTGTCGAGGATCTTCTTGGCCGCCGCGTTGCCCGTCTTCTCGTACAGGGCGGCGGTGCGCTCCATCTGCCACGCCTGGAAGCCGAACCAGCGGTTCGACGGCGGGTCGCGCCACACCGGGTGGGCGTCGTAGAACATGCCGTAGAAGGTCGGCGTGCCGGCGGGCGGCGCGCTGTAGGAACCCTCCCAGCTGTTCGTGACACCACCGGCGATGGCGCCGTCGGCCGACTGGAGCCACTGGAGCAGCTCCAGCTGGCGGGTCATCGACGTGGCCCAGTCCTGCTGGCCGGTCGCCGACTTCGGCTTCAGGGCCGGCACGTTCGCCAGCGCGTAGGCCGCGAGCGGGTTCTGGTAACCCTGGTGCGACGCGCCGTCACCGATGCGCCACGCCCAACCGGCCGACGTGTCCGTCGCGCCACCCCACGCGTAGTACCAGGACATCAGGTAGTGCGCGCTGTCCTTGCCGGAGCCGGCCGCGCAGCTGGGGCTGGTGCAGTTGCCGATCTTCTTGAAGTACTTGTCGAACATGGCGTAGCGGAGGTAGTCGCCCATCTTGGCGGCCTTCTCCAGCTCGGACGCGATCTCGCTCGCCTTGCCCTGCTCGGTCGCCCACTCGTTGGCCAGCATGGCCACCTGCACCGCACGCGCGTCGGCGTCCGGGGCGTTGGTGTACTTCCACTGCTTGGCGTAGCTGGCGTCCTTGGTGAACAGGTCGAGGAAGCCGTTGGGGCCACCGTGCTTGAACGTGTCGCAGGACGGCTGCGGGATGGTCTCCCACACCGACTCCGACGAGCCGCGCTGGTAGGTGTTGATGTACGCGGGCGCCGCGCTGGAGCCGTCACCGCACCGGCCGAAGCCGTAGGTGTTGTCGACGTCGAGCAGCCAGTGCATGCCGTAGATGTCGCTGGTGCCGTACGCCGACTTCAGCTCGGCCGCGATCGGGTCGCGACCCACCGGCACGCCGGAGTCCAGCACGGACGGGTACTGGTCCATCCGCGGGTGCTCGGGCGCGTACGTCGCGGGCTTGGACGCGTCGTACTTGTCGTTGGTCGGCTGGTCCGCCTTGGCCGGGATGATGTACTTCTCCATCGACGCCCAGGCCTTCTTGAACGGCGCCCAGTCGCCCACGATCTTGCCGTAGCTGGCCTCGAGCCACAGGTAGTAGCTGAACGCCTCGGACGTGGTCTGGTGACCGTGGTCCGGCGCCTCGACCATCAGCGTCTCGATCGAGTGGTACGGCACCTTCAGCCCGTCGGAGAAGGTGCGGAAGTAGCCGCTCGCCGGGTCGTTGATCTTGGCGTACTGGTCGAGGAACGCCTGCTCGAACGGCGAGGTGTCGGCGCTGGTCTCGCGGACCTCGACCGTCGCCGCGCTCGCGCCGGTGGCGCTCGCGGTGAACGTGGCCGTGGCGAGCGTGCCGCCGTTGGCCGCCGAGGTGACCGTGACGTTCTGCTTGGTCGACCAGTTGGTCGGCGTGAACGTCAGCGTCGTCGGGGCGGCGGTGAGGTCGGTGCTGCCGGCCGACCGGGCCACGGTGACCGTGACGTTCGAGGTCGGCGCGGTGGCCAGCGAGACGCCGAAGGTGCCGG
Source organism: Saccharothrix sp. S26 (assembly GCF_021390395.1). Classification (GTDB taxonomy): domain Bacteria; phylum Actinomycetota; class Actinomycetes; order Mycobacteriales; family Pseudonocardiaceae; genus Actinosynnema. The sequence continues at coordinate 148,851 of NZ_JAJUWT010000020.1, read as the reverse complement.
TGGCGCCCTGCCGCACGGTCAGCGACGCCGGGCTGGCCTGGACCGCCTGGCCCGCGATGACGCGGATGCTGGCGATGCTGGAGTTGCCGATGCCGCCCTTGTCATCGGTGGCACGGGCCACGATCGCGTGCTCGCCCACGGCCGCGCCGGTCCACGAACCCGTGTACGGGGACGAGGTGTCGGTCGCGACGACGACGCCGTCGGCCAGGAACTCGACCTTGGACACGGTGCCGTCGCTGTCGGCCGCGGTGGCCGCCAGCGGGATCGCCTGGCCGGACTGGAACGTCTGCGCGGTCGTCGGCGACGTCAGCGTCACCGTCGGGTCGACGTTGACGTTCGGGCCGGTGCAGCGGGTGCCGTTGAGGGCGAAGTCCGTCGGCGGCCGGTTCTGGCCGGTCCACGAGCCGTTGAAGCCCGGCGTCACGGTGGCCCCGGTGCCGAGGTTGGGCGACCAGCTCGGCGCGGCGACGGTCACCGCGGAGCCGCTCTGCGTGAACGTGCCGTTCCAGCCCTGCTGCACGCGCTGGCCGTCCGGGAAGGTCCACGTGAGGCGCCAGTTGTTGACCGGGTCGCCCTCGTTGCGAATGGACACGTTGGCGCCGAAGCCACCCTGCCACTGGTTGGTGACCTGGTAGTTGACCGTACACGCGACGGCCGCGTTCGCCACCGGCGCGACGAACGGCATAACACCCGCGGCGGTCGCCGCCGCGGCTATCAGCGCGAGCGGTCCGGTGCGCAACCGTCCCGCTCTGGTGCGGTACCTCATGCGTCCTCCTCCTGCACGGATCAGCCATTGACCCGCGAGCTTCGAAGCGGCGTGGCGGAGAGTGGAGTCGGCACGGGGCGCCTGGGCGCGCAGAACGCCCCGTGCCGAGTCTGGGTCGCTCAGGGCTCGATGCCCCAGGCGAGGGTTCCGCCGGTGTAGGCGGTCACCCGGTCGAAGTCGGTCAGCGACGCGCTGACCCGGTAGCTGTGGTCGTCGGCCTGGTTGAAGGTCGACCAGTCGGACTTGGCCACCCGCAGCTGGATGTCGCCGGTGCTCGCGCCCGCGGCCAGCGTGCCCGCGGTGAACGTCACCTGGAGGTAGGCGTCCGCGCCCGGTCGGGCGTTGGGCAGCTTCACCACGGTGGCGCGCACGTTGGCGCAGCCGACCACCGCCCAGTCGCAGAACACCTGGTAGTTGGCGTTGGCCGTGTCACCGGTGAACCAGTACCGGAGCGTGACGGTGGACCGGTCGACCGCCGTCGTGCCGCGGTTGACCACCGTGAGCGTCGTGCCGATCTGGTTGGCCGTGGCCGCGCTGCTCCCGCGCTGCTGCACGGCGACCGGTCCGGTCGCGCCGGCCGGCGCGGTGCGGAACGTGACCGCCGTGCTGGGCGAGGAGATGTTGCCGGAGGTGTCCTTGGCCCGCACGGAGAAGGTGTACGCGGTGTCCGCGGCCAGACCGGTCAGCTGGTGGCTCAGCCCGGTCGTGGTGGCCGCGACCGTGCCGTCCGGGCGCAGGACCTCGTAGCCCGCCACGGCCTCGTTGTCCGTGGAGGCGGTCCAGGTGAGCGTCGCGCCGGTGCTCGTGATCGCGGACACCGACAGTCCACCCGGGACGGTCGGCGACTCCCGGTCGCCGTTGGTGTCGGTGGTGACCACGGTGATCGCGTCGCTCGCGGCGGACCGGTTGCCCGCGGCGTCCCTGGCCCGCACGGTGAACGTGTGGCTGGTGGCCGGGGCCAGACCGGTGAGCTGGAACGTCGGGGTGACCGGGGCACCTGCGACCGTGCCGTCCGCCCGCAGCACGTCGTAGCCGGTCACCCCGACGTTGTCGGTGGACGCGGTCCAGGTCAGCGTCGCGCTCGTGGCGCCGACGTTGGACGCGCGCAGTCCGGTCGGGACGGTGGGGGCCTCGCGGTCCACCACGGCCGGGCCGGGTTCCTTGCCCCACTGCACCTGGCCGTCCTGCACCAGCACCAGGCGGTCGGTCAGCGCGACCGTGTTGCCCGTGCCCAGGCCCTCGTACGACCAGTCGTTGGACGGGTCCCAGGAGCCGGAGCTGGTGATGCGGAACTGCACCTCGTGCTTGTGCGCGGACTGGCCGCCGGGGTACACGCCGGGGCACGGCACGTCCACGTAGTACACCGAGCCGCTGTGCTGCTTGGGTGCGCTGGGCGTGCCGCACTGGTTGTAGTTCGTGGTGACGGTGACCTGGTTCGGCGTGGTGGAACCGTCGAGGGTGAAGTAGTAGCGCAGCGAGCCGTTGAACATCCGGGCGGGCCACGCGGTCTTGTTCAGGACGAACGCCTTGATCTCGGTGAAGCCGGCCGCGCTCTGGTTGACCGAGGCCTGCACGGTCAGCTCGGGGCCGTCGGTGGCCTCGGCGACCGGGAAGTTCGCCAGCGGCGTGCCGCCGTACTCCTTGTACAGCCGGGCGAGCGCGCCGGTGAACGCGGCGTTGTAGTCCAGCGCGACCTCGTTGGCGACGAAGTCGGTGCGGTCGTCCTTGTACGCGTCGTTGTTCGTGCCGGGGCCGCCGACCAGCGCGCCGTACAGGACGTGCCTGCTGGTCACCGGGTCCTGCATGGTGTCGGCCCACGCGCCGTGCGCGGTGCGGTGGTGCGGGTTGCGCGGCGGGTTGGCGCCGAAGCCGACGACGTAGCTGGCGTTGCGCGGGTTGTCGCCCAGCGCGTAGTTGATCTGCCGCACGCCGAAGTCGTGGTAGGTGGCGGCCTTCGCGGCGTCGCGCTCGCGCAGCCAGTCGCTGTAGACCAGCGCGACGAACGCGGTGTTGGCCGCGTAGCGCAGGGAGCCCCAGGTGTCCAGGTGCGCCTGGCCGCCCGGCGAGTACCGCACCCGGTTTCCGTTGTAGCCGGTGGTCCAGTAGTCCAGCCACCGGTTGGCGTCGGCGACGTACTCGGCCTCGCCGGTCAGCTTGGCCAGCAGCGCGTAGGAGCCGTAGGACTTGTCGTCCCACGCGATCGTCCAGCGGTAGGAGCGGGTCGTGGTCTGCGGCTCGGTGGACAGCTTCGGGTACTCCGCCTTGGCCTTGGCCAGGTAGCTCGCGTCACCGGTGGCGCGGTACAGCCAGATCGCGCCCCAGACGAGCTCGTCCTGGTAGCCGCTCCAGGAGTTGTAGAAGTTCGCCGCGTCGGTGATGCAGGAGCTGTACTTGCCGCGGTAGGTGTCGGCGAAGCTGTAGAGCTGCTTGGCGTGGGTCAGCAGGGTCGCCGCGTAGGTCGGGTCGGTCTGCTTGAACACCATCGAGGCCGACGCCATCGCCGCGGCGTACTCGCCCGCGAGGTCGGAGCCGGGGCAGGAGGCGTCCACTTTGTACGCCGGCCGCGCCATCTGCATGACCTCGGCCGCGCCCCACCACTTGTGGTCGTCGTCGCCCTTGCCGACCTGCCCGTACACCACGTTCGGGGACGGGTGCGCCTTGATGATCCAGTCGGTGCCCCACTTGAGGTTGGCCATCAGGTGGCGCAGCTGGCCCGATGCCTCGTAGGCGTCGCGGTTCTCCACCGCGCCCCACGCCAGCATGGTCATCGTGGCGCCGAACGGGAGGCCGAACTTGACGTGGTCGCCCGCGTCGTAGAAGCCGCCCGACAGGTCCAGCCCCACGTCGCTGCCGTCGCGCAGCGCCGAGTCGCCGCGCCAGTTCACCCGGTTGTCCGCGGGCAGGTCGCCCGACCGCTGGGCGTCGTAGAACCAGATCGACTTCTGCAGGGCTTCGCCGTAGTTGAACGCGGGCGCGGCCGTGGCGGACGGTTGGAACGGCGTCAGCGTCAAGGCGCTGACCAGCACAGCGAGCGTGCCGGCCAGTGCTCCGGACATGCGTCGTCGCATGCGGTGCCTCCGAGGGGCAGGGCGGTGGAGGTTTCTGGGAGCGCTCCCAGTCGGGGACTGTAACGGCATCGAAACACCGTGAAAAGAGGGTTCAGCCACAAAGCCTTGACAAGTTCGGCTCGGCAGCCCCTGCCCTCTGGGCCGAACGTCGGCGCGCGATGAGCCGAATGACCCAGCGTGGGGGAGCGCTCCCAGAACGTGACCACGGTGCGGCGCTACCTCGCCCGGCAGGTCGGCTGGGGCAGGACCGCCTGGCCGCTCGCGGTGTACCCGAAGGATCCCGAAGCCCCCGGTGCGAGCGTGCCGTTCCAGCCGACGTCGTCCACGGACACCGAGGTGCCGGTCTGGGTGAGCTTGCCGTTCCACAGGGAGTTGATCGTCTGGTCGCCCGGCCGCGTCCAGGTGACCGTCCAGCCGTTCAGCCGGGCGGAGCCGGTGTTGGTGACGGTGACCTCGGCCTGGAAGCCGCCCTGCCAGGTGCTCGCGAAGCGGGCGGTGGCCGTGCAGCCGCCCGGCGGCGGCGCGGTCGTTGTGGTGCTGGTCGTCGTGGTGGTGCTCGTGGTTGTGGTGCTGGTCGTCGTTGTGGTGCTGGTGGTTGCCGTCGTGCTGGTGGTGATGGGGAGGTAGCTCAGGCCGTGCCCGAGCGGGTAGAGGGCCGCCTTGCCGTCACCGGCGTTGATCGGCTGTTGCGAGCCGCTGGTCATCCAGGTCACGGGCAGCTTGCCGGTCGGGTTGTAGTCGCCGAACAGCACGTCGGCCACGCCGCGCCCCTCCGTGCCGGGCAGCCAGGAGGCCAGCAGCGCGTCCCAGTCGTCGACCTGGCCCGCGATGTCCAGCGGCCGGCCCGACACCAGCACCACGACCACCGGGATGCCCGCCGACCGCAGCCGGTTGATCGTCTCCAGGTCCTCGCGGTCCAGCCCCAGGCCGTACGGCCGGTCGCCCTGGCCCTCGGCGTACGGGGTCTCCCCCACCACCGCGATCGCCGCGGTGTACGAGCCGTCCACCCCCGCGCCGTACCGGTCGTGGGTGATCGTCGCGCCCGAGCCGACCAGGTCGCGGATGCCCTGCAGGATCGTGGTGCCGGGGGTGACGTTGCCGCTGCCGCCCTGCCAGGAGATCGTCCAGCCGCCGCTCTGGTTGCCGATGTCGTCGGCCGACTTGCCCGCCACGAAGTACCTGCCGGACTTGGCCAGCGGCAGCACGCCGTCGTTGCGCAGCAGCACCTGGGACTGCCGCACCGCCTGGCGGGCCAGGTCGCGGTGCGCGGCCGAGCCGACCGTCGAGGTCAGCGACCGGTCGGTGAGCGGGCGCTCGAACAGGCCCAGCTCGAACTTCTTGGTCAGGATGCGGCGGTTGGCGTCGTCGATGCGGGCCGTGCTCACCCGCCCGGCCTGCACCTCGGCCTTGAGCAGGCTGGTGAACCGCTGGTAGTCGGTCGGCACCATGACCATGTCGATGCCCGCGTTGACGGCGGCGGCGACCTCCGCGCCGGTGAACCCGGTCGCGCCGTCGATCTGGTCGATGCCCGCCCAGTCCGAGACCACGAACCCGGTGAAGCCCAGCTCGGTCTTGAGCAGGTCGGTGATCAGGTAGCGGTGGCCGTGCGCCTTCACGCCGTTCCAGCTGCTGTAGGAGATCATCACCGAGCCGACGCCCCGGTCCACGGCGGCTTTGAACGGCGGCAGGTGCACCGAGCGCAGCTCCTGCTCGGTGATCCGCGCGTCGCCCTGGTCGACGCCGCCCGCGGTGCCGCCGTCGCCGATGAAGTGCTTGGCGGTGGCGAGCACGGAGCTGGGCGTGCCGCCGAGGGTCGTGCCCTGGAGGCCGTCGATGTAGGTGGTCATCGCGGTGGGGATCTCCGGCACCTCGCCGAACGACTCGTAGGTGCGGCCCCACCGGTCGTCGCGCGCCACGCACAGGCACGGCGCGAAGTTCCAGTCGATGCCGGTGCCCGCGACCTCCTTCGCGGTGGCCTCGCCGATGCGCTTGACCAGGGCCGGGTCACGCGTCGCGCCCAGGCCGATGTTGTGCGGGAAGATCGTCGCGCCGCGCACGTTGTTGTGCCCGTGCACCGCGTCGACGCCGTAGATCAGCGGGATGCCCAGGGGCGTGGACAGGGCCGTGCGCTGGAAGTTGTCGTACATGTCGGCCCAGGACTGGGGCGTGTTCGGGCTCGGCGCGGAGCCGCCGCCCGACAGCAGCGAGCCGATCCGGTAGGTGGCCAGGTCCGAGGTCGACTTGAGCGCGCCGCGGTCGACCTGGGTCATCTGGCCGACCTTGTCGTCCAGCGACATCCGGGCGAGCAACTGCTCGACCCTCGGGTCGGCCTGGGCCGCCACCTGGGCGGTCGCGACCGGGCGCAGGTGGGGCACCAGCACGGTGGCCGCGAGGGCGACGGCGGCCAGCAGCGCCGTCGTCGCGGCCACCGCGACCGGGCGGGAGGGAGTGCGCGTCATTGCGTTGCCTCCGGGGACGGGAGCAGGGGGTGAAGTCACGGCTGGGAGCGTTCCCAGACTAGGAATGTCCGGTTTAAAGCACCAGACTTGAGCTTTTCGGACCACTGCCCGCACCGCCGCACGGCGTAATTCGACAACTTTTTCGACATCAACTTCGAGCGCGCCGTGACGCGGATCTCACTCACCCGATCGGGCCAGTGCCGGGTCAAAAAGATGACTGACGGTGGCAAACACCCTGTTCATCGGCAGGCGACGGGTGTCAGGTGCGGTTCGTCCGGCGTTTTCTTCACGGACCGTATAAAGCGGTGCGGGTCACCGGCCGATCACGGCCTCTTTTCTTCACCGTTTCCCAGTGGCTACAGTCCTGCCACCTGGGAGCGCTCCCAGGTGGAGCCAGCCCCCGTTCAGCACCGACGCTGCGAGGACCTTCCGATGCGAGCACACAACACCCGCGACACCGGCCACGACGTCCCGCGTCCCCGGCACCGGGCCAGGCTGGCCACGGCCGGCGCGCTGTCCAGCGCGTTGGTGGCCAGTGCGGTGGCCCTGGTCCTCGGCGGCGGCGCCACGACCGCGCAGGCGGCCGACTCGGCGTTCTACGTCGACCCGAACACCTCGGCCGCGAGGTGGGTGGCCGCCAACCCCGGCGACTCGCGGGCGGCGGTGATCCGCGATCGGATCGTCTCGGTGCCGCAGGCTCGGTGGTTCACCACCACCAACACCTCGACGGTCCGCTCGGAGATCAACTCCTTCGTCGGCGCGGCGGCGTCGGCCGGGAAGATCCCGATCCTGGTGGTCTACAACATCCCCAACCGCGACTGCGGCGGTGCCAGCGGCGGCGGCGCGCCCTCGCACTCGGCCTACCGGGCCTGGGTGGACGAGGTCGCGGCCGGGCTGGCCGGTCGTCCGGCGACGATCGTGCTGGAACCGGACGTGCTGCCGATCATGAGCAACTGCCAGAGCGCGAGCCAGCAGGAGGAGACCCGGGCGTCGATGGCGTACGCGGGCAAGAAGCTCAAGTCCGGCTCCGCGCAGGCCAAGGTGTACTTCGACATCGGCAACTCCGCGTGGCTGAGCCCGTCGGAGGCGGCCAACCGGCTGCGCGCCGCCGACATCTTCAACAGCGCCGACGGCATCGCGTCGAACGTGTCGAACTACCGCAGCACGCCCGACGAGGTCGCCTACACCAAGAACATCCTCAACGCGCTGGGCGACGGCAGGCTCACCGCCGTGATCGACACCAGCCGCAACGGCAACGGTCCGCTGGGCACGGAGTGGTGCGACCCGGCCGGGCGCGCGATCGGCACGCCCAGCACCACCAACACGGGCGACTCCCGGATCGCCGCGTTCCTGTGGGTCAAGCTGCCGGGCGAGGCCGACGGCTGCATCGCGCAGGCCGGGCAGTTCGTACCGCAGCGCGCGTACGACCTGGCCATCGCGGCCGGACCGACCTCGACCACCACCACTACTACGACGTCGACCACCACTTCCACCACCACTACTACTTCCACGACCACGACCACCACGACCACCTCGTCGCCTCCAGGGGGCTGCCGGGTGACGCACCGCGTGGTGAGCCAGTGGTCGGGCGGTTACACCGGCGAGATCGTCATCGAGAACCGGGGCGCTGCGCTCAACGGCTGGACCCTGACGTTCTCCGCGCCCGGTGTGACCGTTTCCCAGGGCTGGAACGGCACGTGGACCGACAGCGGCGACATCGTCCGCGTCGGTAACGCGGCCTGGAACGGCGGACTCGCGACCGGTGGTACCGCGACCATCGGTTACAACGCGAGCTTCAGCGGCGGTACCCCACCGTTCACTTCTCCCACTCTGAACGGTGTGGCGTGCGGCTGACGCCGTAGTTCCGGCCCCGAAGCGGCCCCCCTCCCCGACTGGCAGTCAACGGGAGGGGGGCCGCTTCCCTTATATCCTGGTTCCGTGACCGAACCGATGACCGCGGCCGTGCGCGAGGCGCTGTCGACCGACCCGTCCGCGCCCGCCGAGGCGTTGGCGGCGCTGGCCGACGACCCGAGCCCGGTGGTCCGCGCGAACCTGCTCGCCAACCCGGCCGTGCCCGCCGAGCTGCGCTACCAGGTGCACGCGTCGCTGTCGGCGCAGGCCGCGGCCGGTGACCGTGAAGCGGAGAACGCGCTGGCGTGGGTGCGCTACGACCGTTCCGGCCGCACCGCCTGCGACCGGCCGGAATGAGCGTCCCCGGGATGGGCGCGAACGGCCGGTGCCCGTGCGGCCGGGGTGAGCCGTACGACGAGTGCTGCGGGCCGTTGCACGAGGGGCGGCGCAAGGCGCCGACCGCCGAGGCGCTCATGCGCTCCCGGTACAGCGCGTTCGCGGTGGGCGACGAGGACTACCTGCTGGCCACCTGGCACCCCAGCACCCGCCCGACCTCGCTGGACCTCGACCCGGACCAGCGCTGGACCCACCTGGAAGTCCTCGCGCACACCGGCGGCACCCCGTTCCAGACGACGGGCACGGTCGAGTTCCGCGCGCACTTCCGCTGGCGGGGTGAGCGTGACGTGCTGCACGAGAACAGCCGCTTCGTGCGCGAGGACGGCGTCTGGTTCTACGTCTCCCCCGCCTGAAACGCGGGCCGTCCGCCCGACGATCTACCCGACATGGTCGAGCACGCAGACGGCGACTTGGGGATCTACGACGCCTTCCCCGGTTACCGGCGTCCCTCCGAGGAGGAGCTGGCGGACGCGCTCCGGTCCGCGTTGGTCGTGGTGGACGCCAACGTGCTGCTCAACCTCTACCGGTACAACGAGTCGACGCGGGACGACCTGCTCGGCCTGCTGCGCCGGGTGGGCGAGCGGCTGTGGGTGCCGCACCAGGTCATGCGGGAGTTCTGGCGCAACCGGCTGACGGTCCTGGCCGGGCGTGCGGCGGCGACCGACCAGGTGCTCGCCGCGCTGGCCAAGCAGCAGCGGGCCGCCGACGACGCGCTGCACCAGTGGGCGAAGACCACGGCCGTGCCCGACGAGGTCCGCGACGACCTCGTGCGCAGGGTCGCCGCGCTGCACCGCGACCTGGTGCACGCCATCGGGTCGCACACCCCGCCGTCACCCGACTCGCCGGGTGCGCCGGGCCGTGAGCCGGTGCTCGACCAGCTCGAAGCGCTCCTGCGCGGCAAGGTGGGCGCGAGGCCCGCCCCGGACCGGTGGAACGCGCTGGTCAAGGAGGGCAAGCGGCGTGCCGCGGCCAAGGAGCCGCCCGGCTACCTGGACGCGGGCAAGGACGACTCGGCGCTGCCCGAGGGCGCGGCGGGCGACTACCTGGTCTGGGCCCAGGCGGTCGGCGAGGCGGCGCGGCGCGAGACCGACCTGCTCTTCGTGACCGGCGATGAGAAGGAGGACTGGTGGTGGCGCTACCGGTCGGACTTCCTCGGCCCGCGGGTCGAGCTGGTGGAGGAGTTCGCCACCACGGCCGGCAAGCAGCTCTACATGATGCGGCCCGTCGACGTGCTCCGGCGCGCGTCCGCCCTGGAAGTCGAGGTGCGCACCGAATCGGTGGACGACGTGGCCCGGGTGAGCGAGAGCCAGGAGACCCCGACCTGGTCGACCGAGGGTGTGGCGGAGCTGCTCCGGCACCTCGACTTCGAGGAGCGGCCGCACGCGGAGGTCATCCGTGAGGCGGCCCGACGGGGCGGGTTCATCGACAACGAGGCGGCCTACCGGATCGGCGGGCTCGACGACCGCACTCCGCCGGGCGGGTTCCTGAACCCGATCGTGCGCATCACCCGCATGTTGCAGGCCCGCGGTGTCGTCGCGCGGGGTGTCGAACAGGCGCTGACACCTGTTCCCGGCGAGGGGTTCACGATCCCGGACGAAGTGGTCCTCATCCTGGACGACGTTCCCGACTAGCGCGGGACGTTCTGGGAGCCCCGGACGCCGGTGGCGGAGCCGCGTGGGAGGGTGCAGCCGGCGGCGGTGTTGAACGGGCCGTCGGTGGGGTCGAGGCCGCTCTTGCGCGGTGTGCCCTCGTAGCCCGCGGTGCACGGCGGCGGTTCGAAGAACGTCAGGGCCAGGCCGAACCGCGCCTGCCCGGACCCGATGGTCGAGGCGGCCACCGACACCGCGTCCGGGGCCGTCACGAGCACTTCCTCCAGCGCGCCCTGCCGGGTGACCAGCACGTCCGCCGTCGTCAGCAGGTTGGCCAGGACGATGCCGAGGTTGGGCCCGGACTCCCGCAGCAGGGCGCTGACCTCCGCCGACGCGCCCGGCGCGGCCCCGATCAGCCGCCGCAGGTCGCCGTCGGACTCGCGCAGCCGCGACGCCACCAGCACGGCGCTGTCGGCGAACGAGTTGATCGCCGCCGAGTGGTCCAGCTGCGTCCGCAGCACGGTCACGGACTCGTTCAGCAGCCGCGTGGTCTGCGGCAGGTGCGCGCCGGCCGTCCCGATGAACTGCGCCGTGGCGTCCAGCAGCACCTGCAGGTCGGGCCCGGTGCCCCGCAACGCCTGGTCCAGCTCGTCCACCACGATCCGCAGCGACTCCACCGGCACCGAGCGCGCCAGGTCGTCCAGGCTGGTCAGCACCTTCTCCACCGGCAACGGCAGCGTCGTCCGCGCCCGCGGGATCACCGAGCCGTCACCGAGGTACGGCCCGCTGCCGCCGCGCGGCCGCAGGTCGACGTACTGCTCACCGACCGCCGAGCGGTTGGCCACCACCGCCTCCAGGTCCGCCGGGATCGGCGGCGCGCCCGCCGCGATGCGCAGCTCGACCTCGACCTGGCCGTCACCCAGCCGGATCGGCCCGACCCGCCCCACCGGCACGCCCCGGTAGGTCACCTCACCGCCGGTGAACAGCCCGCCCGTGCGGGCCAGCTCCAGCCGGACCGCGTACCCGTCGTCCACCACGACGAGCCCCGCGTACTTCGCGCTGACGTAGGTGACGCCGAGCAGCGCGACGACCGCGAACAGCGCGATCTGCGCCTTGATCCGCCGAGTGATCATCACCGCGCTCCGGGCTTCAGGGTCAGGTACGTGTTGAGGTAGTCGCCCTTGATGCCGTCCAGGACGGCGTCGGTGAACGGGAAGGTCAGCAGCATCTCCAACGACTGCGGCAGGTTCTGCCCGGACTCCGCGAGCCGCCGCAACGTCGGCTCCAACGCCCGCAGGTCGGCCACCAGGTCGTCCCGGCCGCGGTCCACCGTGCTCACCGCGACGTCGGACAGCGCGCGCAGCCCGTCGAGCAGCCCGACCAGTTGCCCGCGCTGCTCGTGCAGCACCCGCAGCCCCGGTTCCAGCCCGTCCAGCACCTCGCCGATGTCGCCCCTGCGGGCCTCCAACGACGACGCGAGCTTGTCCAGCCCGTCCAGAGCACGCGTGATCTCACCCTTGTGGGAGTCCAGCGCGCCCACGAACGAGTCCACAGTGGACAGCAGGGACTTCACCGCGGCCTCGTTGCCGGACAGCGCCGCGCTCAGCTCCCGCGAGATGTCCTGGATCTGCGCGATGCCGCCGCCGTTGAGCAGCATCGACATCGCGCCGAACACCTCCTCCACCTCGGGGTTGCGGTTGGTCCGCGTCACGGGGATCACCGCGCCGTCCGCCAACGGCGACGCCGACCGCTCCTCGGGCACGGCCAGCTCCACGTACTTCTCCCCCAGCAGGCTCGACTGCCGCAGCCGGGCCAGGGCGTTGGACGGCAGCAGCACGTCACCGCGCACCGCGACCCGCACCAACGCCGTCGAGCCGTCCTCGGACAACGCGATGTCCTCGACCTTGCCCACCGCCACGTCGTCCACCTTCACCCCGGCGTGCGGCACGAGGTCGAGCACGTCGTCGAACTCGACGGTCACCCGGTACGGCCGGTCGCCGAGGTCCGCGCCACCGGGCAGCGGCAGGTCGTACGCGCTCGGCATCGCCGAGCACCCGGTCAGCACCAGCACCAGCCCGACCGCCGCCGGCCGCTTCACCGCACACCGCCGGGCACGCTGAGCAGGTCGGTCACGAACTCGTTCAGGTTGGCCCGCGCGGTCAACGTCCCGGTCGCGGGGTCGTAGGCGTCGACCACGTTGTGCAGGGCGACCGGCGCGACCTCCAGCATCTCGGTCAACGAAGCCTGTTGCTGCACCAGAGTTCCCGTCAGCACCGCGAGATCCTCCACACTGGACTTCACCCGGTCCCGGTTGTCGTGCACGAACCCCCGCACCTGTTCCAGCGCGGTGGCCAGCTCGCCCAGCGCCGCGCCGAGGTCGTCGCGCTCGGCGGCGAAGAACCCGGACACGTCGGCCAACTGGTCCGCCAACCGCCCCACCTGCTCGTCGTTCGCGGCGAGCATCGACGTGAACGACTGGAGGTTGTCCACGGTGCCGAACAGGTCGTCGCGCGACCCGGCCAACGTCCTCGCCGCGTCCGCGAGCTGCCGGATCGACTCGCCCAACGCCGTGCCGGACCCGTCGAGGTTCGCCGCGCCGGTGTCCAGCAGGTCCGACAACGCGCCCTCGCGGTTCGCGCCGTTCGGGCCGAGCGCGGTCAGCAGCGAGTCGAGGCTGGCGTACAGCTCGTCCAGCTCGACCGTGCCCGCCGTGCGGGCGCTGGTGATCACCGCGCCGGGCGCGATCCTGTCCCCTCCGGTGTACACGGGCGTGAGCTGCACGTACCGGTCGGCCACGATGTTGGGCGACACGACCACCGCGCGGGCGTCCGCGGGCACGTCCACGCCGTGGTCGAGCTCCAGGTCCACCCGCACCGCACCGCCCTCGGGCAGCACGCCGACCACCCGGCCGACCTTCACCCCGAGCACGCGCACGTCTGAGCCCTCGTACACGCCGACGGCGGCGGTGAAGTAGGCGGCGACCCGCGTCGGCGAGGGCCGCAGGAAGATCCACCACACCGCCGCGGTGGCGACCAAGACCAGCACGAACACCTGGGCGAGCGCCACCACCAGCCGGCGGCGGCCGTGCGTCCGGACGAACATCAGCGGCCTCCCGTCGGGCAGTCGCGCCGCGCGCCGGGGTCGACCACGAGCCCGCACAGGTAGGTGTCCACCCACTGGCCGTTGCCCAGGGCGTTGTTGAGCACCCGGTAGTACGGCCCGGCCAGCGCGAGGCCGCGGTTGAGCGCGTCCTGGTTGGCGCGCAGCACGTCGGTGACGCGTTCGAGCTGTTCCAAGGCGGGCCTCAGCTGCTCGTCGTTGTCCGCGACCAGGCCCGAGAGCTGCCGGGACAGCTCACGCGTGCCGTCGAGCAGCCGGGCGATCGCGTCACGGCGGTGCCCGATCTCCTCCAGCAGCAGGTTGCCGTCGGTGATGAGCGCGGCGAAGTCCTTGTTCCGCTCGGCCAGCGCCCCGCTGACCTGGTTCGCGCCCTTGATCAGCGACGCGAGCTGGTCGTCGCGCGAGGAGATCGTCTTCGACAGCGACGACAGCCCGTCCAACGCCTGCTTCACGTGCTGGGGCGAGTCGCGGAAGGTGTCCGACAGCACCTCGAAGCTGTGCGCCAACTGGTCGGTGTCGATCGCGCCGACCGTGGTCGACAGCCCGTTGAACGCCTCGACCACGTCGTAGGGCGACGTGGTCCGCTCGACCGGGATGGTGTCGGTGAGCGGGTCGCGGCCCTCGTCGTCCAGCGCCAGGTACTTCTGCCCGAGCAGGGTCTTGATCCGGATCTCGGCGCGGGTGCGGTCGCCCAGCTCGACGCCGTCGACCCGGAACGTCACCCGCACCCGGCCCTCGTGCAGCCCGACGTCGGTCACCGCGCCGACCTTCAGGCCCGAGACGCGGACCTCGTCGTCCACGCGCAGGCCGGCGGCCTCGGTGAAGTCGGCGGTGTGCGTGACGCCGCCGCCGAAGAACGGCAGGTCCTCCAGGAAGAAGGTGAGCACGGCGGTGACCGCGATGACCAGGAGGCCGACGGCCCCCAGCAGCACCGGTCCGCGCGGCACCCGTCCGGTCGTCATCGGTGGCACCTCGATTCGGTGACGGGGATGCCGACGGGTGGTCCGCCGGGCGCGGGCGGCGCCTGCGAGGAGGCGAAGCACAGGTAGAAGTTGAGCCAGGAGCCGTAGGACGCGGTGCGGCCGATGGCCTCGAACTTCACCGGCAGGGTGCGGATGAACGGTTCCAGCTCCGGTGCGTTGCCCAGGTTGCCCGCGAGCAACCCGAGCGCGGCGATGTCGTCCTTGAGCGGTTGGCGCCCCTGTTCCAGCAACGACGCCGTGCTGTCGCTCAACGCGGCCAGGCCCGTGATGGCGTTGCCGATCGGCTGCCGGTCGGCGGCGAACCCGGACACCAGCCGACGCATCGAGGTCAGCAGCTCGCCGAACCGGTCGTCGCGCGAGTTCACCGTCTCCAGCACCGCGTTCAGGTTCGTCACGACCTTGCCGATCACGTCGTCCTTGGCGGCCAGCGCCGAGGTGAGCGAGGCGGTGTGCGCGAGCAGGCTCTCCACGGTCCCGCCCTCGCCTTGCAGCACCTGCACGATCTCGTGCGACAGCTTGTTGACGTCCTCCGGGTCCAGCGCCTGGAACAGCGGCTTGAACCCGTTGAACAACGTGGTCAGGTCCAGCGCCGGGGTGGTCCGCTCCACCGGGATGAGCCCGCCGTGCGGCAGCTTCTCGGCCATCCGCCCGGCGGGTTGCTCCAGCGCGAGGTACCGCTGGCCGACCAGGTTGCGGTACTTGATGGTCGCGGTGACGTCGGCCGACAGCGACCGACCGTCGACGAGGGAGAAGCCGACGTCCACCAGCTCGTCGTCCACCAGCTCCAACGACTCGACCTCGCCGACCTTCACCCCGGACATGCGCACGTCGTCGCCCTCGGCCAGCGCCGTGACGTCGGTGAACCGGGCGGTGTAGGCGGCCGTGCCGCCGGCCTGGCCGCCCGCGATGGTCGCGGCGAGGAACCCGGTGGCGGCGACCGTGACGACGACGAACACCAGGAACTTGGTCAACGGCGCGGCGACGTTGTTCATCGGACTCCCATCAGCAGGCCGGCCCAGTCGGGCACCCGGTCGGGCGCGACGGCGTTGGCCGGGGCCGCCGGGCAGTGCGGCCCACCGCCCCGGCGGTGCGCCGGGTCGTCCCGACCGGGCACGTACGCCTGCCCCGGCGGCACGACGGTGACCTCGGCGTGCACGCCCGGCTGGTCGGTGCCCTCGCCCAGCACCCGGTCCATCCGCGGCCGGATCGCGTTGACCGCGCTCAGCACGCACCCGAACTCGGGCGAGTAGGTGGCGAACAGCTCGAACGTCGGCCGCGACCGGTCCGCCAGCGCCACGACCGTCTCGCCGTTGTCCCGGAGGAACCCCGTCAGGTCGGCGGACGCGGTGGTGAGGCTGGAGTACACCGCGTCGAGGTCCGCGCGCTGCTCGGCGATCGTGCGGCTGACCGAGGTGGCGTCCGCCAGCGCCCGCACCAGGTCCGGTCCCGCGTCGGCGTACACGCCGGTGACGTCGGCGAACCTGCTGATGTCCTCCCGGAGCACCGGCAGCTGCGGGTTCAGCTCGCGCAGGTAGGCGTCCAGCTCCACGATGGTCCGCCCCAGGGTCGCGCCGCGCCCGTCCAGCGCCCGCGCCACCGACGTGAGCGCGGAGGACAGCTTGTCCGGCCGCACGGCCTGCAACGTGGGCAGCAGGTCGGCGAGCACCCGTTCCAGCTCGACCGCGCCGGACGTGCGGTCCTGCTCGATCACCGCGCCCTCGTCGAGCGCGCCGACCGGGTCGTCGGGCAGTTCGAGGCTGACGAACCGCTCGCCGAACAGCGTCTTGGGCAGCAGCCGGGCCGAGACGTTCGCCGGGATGCGGTCCACCTGGTCCGGGCGCAGTCCCAGCTCCACCTCGGCCCCGTCACCGCGCGACCGGATGGCCCGCACCTCGCCGACCAGCACCCCGAGCAGCTTCACGTCCGACTCGGCCTGGAGCTGGTTGCCGACGTGGTCGGTGCGCAGCAGCACGGTCACGCGGGAGGTGAACACCTTCTGGTACGCCGCGACGGACAAACCGCACAGCGCGACCAGGAGGGCGGCGAACAGCAGCCCCAGCAGGCGACGGCGCAATGCCACGGGTATTCTCCGGAAGGGTGGTGTGAATAAACCGAAATGACGTTACCGACGAGTACGTTACTAACGCGCGGCACACCGCACAAGGCATCCAAAAGGCTTGTCAACCACGTGACAAAACCTGTCCGCGGAACACTCACGCTCCTACAGGAACCCGATCGGAGCCTGGCGCGCCGCACGCGTTGCGGCTACCAATGATTGGCGTTGCCGAGCTTCGGGGGGTGCACGCGTGGCACGTTCGACGCACTGCGTCCGGGCGCTTCTCCGCGCCGGAACGGCCCAAGCACACCGGTCCGATCGGGCGTTGCGCCGGGAAGGCGACCCCGGTGCACTCCCACCGCCGGATTCCCGAACCCGGCGCGGTGGACCGGATGCCCGTCGGCAGCCCGCGGCCCGCCGTCGACGGACGCACCCCGCGCCCCGCGAGGGCCGACTCGCCGCGCGGGCGGCCCCGCCGACACCGTTTTTGTCACCCGGCGCACAACAACACTGGCGACTTTGTCATGCGAGTGCGCGCGGGTTGACAACTTTTCTTGATCAAAAATACAGTGTTCGGAATCACACCCGACCGTTTGGTGGTGGGCGAACAGTATGAACAGAACCGGAGAACTCCGCGCCTCCGAGTTACCGCTCATCGGGAACGCGGACCTGTGGGAGCAACTGCCCGCCGACCTCGCGCCGAAGTTCCGCGCCCGGGCCGGCGACGTCGCCGTGGACATGGTCCGGGAAATCCAGAACCAGATCTCCGAGTATTCGCAGAAGCTGGAGGGGATGTTCGGCCAAGTGGTGGTCGAGGGGGTGGAACAGGCGATCCACCAGTTCATCGACCGGATGGTCGACCCGACCGCGCAGCGCGAGGACCGGGCCAAGCTGTTCCGGCTGCTGGGCAAGCTGGAGGTCAGCGCGGGGCGCAGCCTGGACCTGCTGCAGACCGCCTACCGGATCGGCGCGCGGGTGGCGTGGCGGCGGATCTCCGAGTTCGGGCAGACCGAACGCGTGCCGCTGGCCACCATGTGCCTGATCGCCGAGGCGATCTTCGCCTACATCGACGAGCTGTCGCTGCGGTCCATGGAGGGCTACGCCGAGGCGCAGGCCCGGCACGCGGGCGCGGTGCAGCGGCGGCGCAAGCGGCTGCTGGAGCTGCTGCTGGGCGAGCCGGGCTACCACCCCAACACGCTCGCGGAGCTGGCCGAGGCCGCGCACTGGCCGTTGCCGGAGAAGGTGCTGGTGGTGGCGCTGGAACGGCGCACCGACCAGCACCAGCTACCGATACCGGCCCTGCACGAGGACATCCTGATGGACCTGGAGGGCAGCGAGCCGTGCCTGCTGCTCACCGACCCCGAACGGCAGCTCGTCGCACTGGAGCACAAGCTCGGCGGGTGGCGCGCGGCCGTGGGCCCGGTCGTGCCGCTGGCCTCGGCGCGGCAGTCGCTGCGCTGGGCGCGCCGCACCATCACGCTGATCCAGTCGGGCGTGATCGCGGACCGGCCGATGGTGGACACCACCGAGCACCTGTCGACGTTGCTGCTGCTGGGTGACGAAGACCTGCTGCGCGAGCTGGTGAAGCGGACGCTGGCCCCGTTGGAGGGGCTGACGCCGAAGCAGCAGCAGCGGATGCGGGAGACGATGACGGCGTGGGTGGAGACGCGGGGCAGCGCACCGGAGGTCGCGTCGAGCCTGGCCGTGCACCCGCAGACGGTCCGCTACCGGTTGCGGCAGTTGGAGGAGCTGTTCGGGGCCAAGCTGCACGACCCGGACGCGTTGTTCGACATGGGCATCGCGCTGCGGGCGTTGCGGCTGCTCAACGGTTCGGCCGAGCGGACCGGGCGGCTCGGGCCGGCGAACCCACCGGGGTTCACGGGATCCCCGGGAGCAAGGTCAGCGTGAGGTCGATCGCGTTGCCGGGCCCGGAGATCAGTCCGGTCAGCAGCGGGTCCAACCGTTCCCGGCCCTGGCAGCCGCCGAACGGCGGGATCGGGTAGACGCCCGTCATCCGCATCTTGGCCAGCTCGAACGGCCCTTCGAGGTCGATCGAGGCCGGTTCGACGGTCCGGCACGCCGGGCCGACGTCCAACGGCTGCTCGTTGACCGCGACCTCGCCGAGCCCGATGTCGAGCCGGGCGTTGGTCCGGACCTGGCCGTCCTTGATCGTCCCGGTCACCTTGGCCACCGGGACGAGGTCGGTGCGCGCGGTGGTGGGCATGAAGCCGAACACGATGAAGTAGCCGTGGCTGGGCGGCAGCCACAGGTCGCCCGTGATGGTGCCGCTGACGAGGTCGATCTCGGCTTCGAGCGTGCCCGGACCGATGACGAGGTCGGACTGGAGCTTGTGGATCCGGCTGACCCCGTCGACCTGGTAGTGGACCTTGATACCGGCCGTCCGCACCGGCGCGCGGACCTCGGCGTGGCGCACCACCCACGTCGGCGTCAGCGCCGCGCCCAGCAGCGCGGCGACGGCGGCGAGCACCGCCGCGATCCTCACCGCCCACCTCCGCTCATTCTTCGAAACTACTTTCCCGACCCAAGGCGGACAAGCGCCGGACGGCGATTTGTCATGCGGGTGACAACTCTTTCCGACGCTTTTGTCGCACCTCTGACACAGTCGGGGAAAACGTGAAAGAAATACTTGCCCGGACCGCGCGACAAAGCTACTTTACTGACGAGTAGCCTTCCGCCGCACACCGAACACCCTGCTTTCCGCACTGCTCTCGACGAGGAGACGCACATGCTGAAACTCACTGGTCGCACGGTCATCGGCGCACTCGCGGTCGCGACCGCCGTCGTCGGATCGGTGGCGTTCGCCGGCGCGGGCACCGGCATGGCCGCCACCAAGAGCCTGACCCTGGCGTACAGCTGCCCGTTCCCGTTGATCGGCACGCAGGACATGACGGTCCGCATCACCGTGGCCGACCTGGCCGACTCCGCGGTGGTCGGCCAGCCGGTCCCGCCGACGAGGGTGACCGCCATCGCCACCGTGCCGTCGAGCGCGACCCTCGGGCTCAGGCTGGTCGGCGCGACGACCGTGGAGGGCACCGCCGTCGCGAGCACCGCGGTGGACAACGCGGGCGCGGTGCAGGACGTCGTGGCCAACCTCGTGGTGGCCAAGACGAACATCCCCGCCTCCGGCTCGTTCAACACCATCGCCACGGGCGGCACGGCACCGGTCACCTTCACCAGGGCGGGCACGACCACCGTCCGGGTCGGCGCCTTCAGCACCACGTTGACGCCGCGCCGGGCCGACGGCAGCTTGACCGGCCTCGGCACCTTCACCGCACCCTGCACGCTCAAGCCGAACCAGAACACGCTGCTCCACACCTTCACCGTGTCGGCGGCCTGACCGTCGTCGACGGCACCGGGCAGTGATCCGACCGCGGGCGGGCCGGCGACGTCGCCGGCCCGCCCCGACGTTTCCGCCAGGAGGGATCTGACATGAGACTGCGGCACCGGGTGGCCGCGCTGGGTGTCACCGCGGTGGTGGTCGGCGCATCGGCCCTGTGGGGCGCGGGCGTCGGCATCGCGGCGACGGCGAGGCTGACCCTGGTCTACAACTGCCCGTTCCCGTTGATCGGCGCGCAGGACATGAGCGTCGAGATCGTGGTCGAGGACCTCCCGGACACCGCGGTGGTCGGCGAACCCGTCCCCGAGGCGCGCGTGACGGCGACCGCCACCGTGCCGGAACTGGCGACGCAGGGCCTGCGACTCGTCGGCGCGGAGACCGTGGAAGGCACCGCGACGGCGCAGACCGTGATCGACAACGCGGGGTTGGTGCTCGACATCGTGCCCGACCTGACCGTGGCCAAGACCGCGGTCCCGGAGTCGGGCGCGTTCGACACGGTGGCCACGGGCACCACGCCGTCGTTGAGCTTCCCCTTCGCGGGCACCACGACCATCGACGTCGGCGATTTCGTGACCACCCTGACCCCGCGCACCGCCGACGGTTCGGAGACGGGGCTGGGCACGTTCACCTCACCGTGCACGCTCAAGCCGGGCCAGTCGACCCGCCTGTACGAGTTCACGGTGCAGCCTGAGGGCACCACCACGACCACGACGACCACCACAACGACCGAGCCCACGACAACGACCACCACCACGGAGCCGACCACCACCACCGACTCCACAACCACAACCACGGAGCCGACCACCACTACGACGTCGCCGACCACCACCACCACCGATCCCACCACGACGACCACGACAAGTCCTACGGCAACCACCACCACAACCACCACCACAACCACCACGACGACCACTCGGCCGACCACCACGACAACCACCACAACCACCACCCAGCCGACCACCACGACAACCACCACAACGAGGTCGACCACAACGGTTCCGACGTCCACCACCACGAGCGCCGCCACCAGCACCACGACGTCGCCCACCACGAGCAGCAGCACCACAACGACGACGACACCGGCCGTCGTCCCGGTCGTGAACCACCCGGACGGCAACGGCAAACTGGCCTACACCGGCTCCTCCGTCAAGGGACCGCTCGTCCTGGGCGGCGCGCTCCTCGCCGTGGGCGCGGGCGTGCTCCTCGCCCTGCGCCGCACCCGCCGCCGCACCTGACGCATCCCTTGCCCACCAACCAGTTCGGCCCCCTCCGGAGGAGTTCCCGGAGGGGGCCGATCGCGTCACGAGCTCAGCCCGGCAGCGCCGGCAGCTCGCTGAGCTGGTCCGGCGCGGGCGGGGTGATGTCGACCGGCTTGCCCCAGTCGCGGTAGTTCGCGACCACCTGCACCGACTCACCGCCCTCGACCGGCGTGCGCACCTCGGTCTTCACCGGCAGGTCCTGGTCGTCCACCCACAGCTTGAGCACCGACGCCCGCCCGGCCGACGTGACGTTCGCGGTGTAGCGGACGGTCCGCTTACCCGACACCGACTCCTCGGCCTTCTCCACGATCGACGCGCCCTCGGGCAGCGCCTTGCGGATGTCGGCGGTGTCGCGGATGTGCACGGCGACCTCCGCCATGGCCCGCGCCAGCGCGTTGTCCGGGTCGTCGGGGTCGACGCGCAGCCACGGCTTGGCCGGCTCCGGGGCCTGGCCCCGCGGTATCCGCACGAAGATGCCGTCCGGCACCATCACGTACGCGACCTCCTCGGCGTCGGCGATCGAGATCCGGCACGACGCGGCGAAGTCGCCGGTGCGGACCCCGCAGCTGCCCTTGCCGTTCGCGGCGAGGTCGACGTCGACCGTGACCGACCCCTGGCCCTCGGCGGCCACCCGGTTCGCCTCGGCCAGCGCCTGCGGCGTGTCGAACGTCCTCATCGTCGACGACGGGTCGTCGGCGCACGCGGAAAGCGCCACGGCGGCCACGGCGGCGAACCCCGCCGCGGCGACACGGTTGGAACGCATGCTCCTCCTCGGGCCAGAATGGGGAAATGAGCTTTCACCCCGCACTCTAACCGCGGGTCGGAGCACCCGCGACGAACAATTCACGCCTGTTGCGGAAACCAAAATCCGAATTCGGGTTTTGTCAGTCGCGTGACAATCACGACCGTCTTCGCACCGACGCGAGCAGGTTGCGGGCGACCTCGCGCAGCTTGGTGTTGCGCTCCTGCGACTCGGTCACCAACCGGCTGAACGCCTCCTCGGCGTCGACGCCGTGCGCGGCCATGAGCACGCCCTTGGCCTGGTCGATCTCGGCCCGCGACTCCAACGCGCGGTGCAGGTGCTCGATCAGCCGCCGGGACCGCTCGTAGCGGCGGAACCCGGTGATCGCGGTGGACGCGGCGGTGACGAACAGCCGCAACAACGCCTCGTCGAACGGGTCGAACGCCCGCTCGTGCGAGCTGTACAGGTTCAGCGAGCCGAGCAGCTCGTCCTCGACCACGATCGGCGCGGACAGGTAGGCCACCACGCCCGCGCGCTCGGCGGCGGCCGCGAACTCCGGCCACTTCTCCCGGCCGTCGGTCACGGTGGCCCGCACCGGCCGCTGGGTCGTGGCCGCCTCCAGGCACGGCCCGTCGCCCGCCGCGTACTGGTCGGCGTCGATGGCGAGGACCTTGTCGTCGGTCGCCGCCACCGTGGACGCCCCGTCGGGGTCGACGGCGGTCACGCTGACGTTCTCCGCGTCCGGGATCACCCGGCAGGCGGACTCCGCCAACTGCTGGAGCGCGTCCCGCAGGGTCTGGCCGTCCGCCAGCACGCCCGCGAGCTCTTCCAACGCCTCGCTGGCCTCGTCCAGCATGACCGCGGGCACGTGCTCGTCAATGCTCACAGCCACTGTCTACACCCCGAACGCCATAATCGCCCCAACCAAAGGGGGTGGACGGGTGCGCGTGCTGCTCGTCGAAGACGACGACGGGGTCGCCGACGCCTTGGTCGAGGCGCTGGAGGCCAACGACCACCGGCCGACCCGGGTGGCCCGCGGCGCGGACGCGCTCCTGGTGCACCGCGACCACGACCTGCTGCTCCTCGACCTGGGCCTGCCCGACACCGACGGGTTGGAGGTGCTGCGCAAGATCCGCAAGGTGTCCCCGGTGCCCGTGCTGGTGCTCACCGCCCGCGGCGACGAGCGCTCGATCGTGCGTGGCCTTCGTCTCGGCGCGGACGACTACCTGGTGAAACCTGTCCGCCTCGGTGAGTTGCTGGCCCGGATGGACGCGGTCGCGCGGCGCAGCGCGGCGGCCACCGGGCCGAAGGACCGCACGGTGCGGGTCGGCGACGTGGAGATCGACCTGGAGGGCAGGCGCGTGGTGGTGGGCGACGCGGAGATCGCGTTGACCACCAAGGAGTTCGACGTGCTCGCGGCGCTGGCCAGCCGCGCGGGCACGGCGGTGAGCCGCCAGCAGCTCATGGACGAGGTGTGGGGCGACGCGTACCTGGCCGTGTCGCGGTCGCTGGACGTGCACCTGGCCGGCCTGCGGGCCAAGCTGGGCCGTCCCGGCCTGCTGACCACCATCCGCGGCTTCGGCTACCGGCTCGCCCCCGGCGGGGCCGAAGAGCGGACGGGGAAGTGAATGCGCCGCCGCCTGCTGCTGGTGCTGCTGCTGTTCTCCGGGGCGGCCGTGACGGCGTTCGCCGTGCCGCTGTTGTCCTCCACGGCGGCCGAGCGCACGCAGCGGTTCGTGCTGACCCGCACCGGCGACCTGGACCGGTTCGCCGCGCTCGCCCAGCAGGCGGAGACGACCGGTGACAAGGCCGCCCTGGAGGACGAGGTGGCCGCGTACGTGCAGCTGTACGGCGATCCGGTGGTCGTGGTCGACGCGCGCCGCCAGCCGGTCGCCCAGGCCGGTCTGACCGCGGCCGACCCGGCGTTGGCCGGCGTGCTGGACGCGGCGCTGCGCAACCAGCCCGCGTCGACGGTCCCGACGCTGGCACCGTGGTCGTCGGGGCACGTGGTGTTCGCCCGGCCGGTCGGCACGGGGACGCGGGTGGCCGGTGCGGTGGTGCTGCGGGCGTCGGTGGACCGTGCGGCGGCGGACGTGACGCGGCGGTGGCTGCTGGTCCTCGGTGGCGCGCTGGCGGCGGCCGTCGTCTCGGTGCTGCTGGTGCTGGCCGTCGCGCGGTGGCTGCTCAAGCCGTTGGCGGAGCTCGCGGTCGGCGTGCGCGCGGTGGCGGCGGGCGAGCGGCGGGCGCACGTGCCGGGCAGCAGCGGGCCGCCGGAGGTGCGGGAGCTGTCGGAGTCGTTCAACCGGATGTCCGACGCGGTCACGGAGGCGGCCGACCAGCAACGGCGGCTCATCGCGGACGCCTCGCACCAGCTGCGCAACCCGATGGCGGCGTTGCGGCTGCGGATGGACACGTTGAACGGGCAGGTCAAGCCGGAGGGCGTGCGGGCGTACGCGGCGGGCGTGGCCGAGATCGAACGGCTGGAGTCACTGCTGGACGGGCTGCTGGCGCTCGCGTCGGCGGAGAGCGCGGCCACCGAGGTCGCGGCGGGCGGGCGTGAACCGGAGCTGGCCGACGTCGGCGCGGTCGCGGTGGAGCGGGCCGGGTTCTGGCAGGTGCCGTTGCCGGAGACCCCCGCGTTGGCGGTGCTCGTGCGCTGCCCGGAGTCGGACCTGGCGCAGGTGCTGGACGTGCTGCTGGACAACGCGGTCAAGTACGGCGGCGCGGTGCGGGTCTCGCTGGGCGCGGACCGCGCGGCGGGCGTCGGCTGGGTCGAGGTGCACGACGACGGGCCCGGGCTGGGCGAGGAGGAGTTGTCGTTGGCCACGGCGAGGTTCTGGCGGGGGCGGACCGGGCAGCCGGGCACGGGCCTGGGGCTCGCGATCGCCGACCAGTTGGTCCGGGCGCGGCACGGCGTGCTGGAGCTGTCGTCGGTCGACGGGTTCACCGCCCGCGTGACGCTGCCGCTGGAGCCCGCGCTGTGAACCGGCGGGTGTTCCTGCTCGGGTTGCTGGCCGCCGGGTGCGGGACCGGCGCGCCGTCGGGTGAGGTGGTCATCGCGGCGGGTGAGCGCGGCGGCATGTACTTCGACTTCGCGACGCTGCTCGCCGAGCAGCTCGTCGACGTGCGCGGGCGCGTGCTGGAGACCGAGGGGAGCCTGGCGAACCTGGCGCTGCTGGCGTCGGGTGAGGTCCAGGTGGCGCTGACCCTGGCCGACTCGGCCCGCGTCGCCGACCCGGGGCTGGAGCTGCGGGCGTTGGGCCGGGTGTACGAGAACTACCTGCAACTGGTCGTGCGGGTGGACGACCCGGCGCGGGTGCCCGCCGACCTGGCCGGGCGGACCGTCTCGCTGGGCGCGGAGGGCTCGGGCGCGTCGCTGTCTGGTGAGCGGATGCTGGTCGCGCTGGGCCTGCGCGACTCCGTTCGGGTGGAGCACCTGCGGCTCGGTGACGCGGCGGAGGCGTTGGCGCGGCGGCGGATCGACGCGCTGCTGTGGTCGGGTGGCGTGCCGACGCCCGCGTTGGACGAGCTGCCCGGCATCCGGCTGCTGCCGCTGGCCGACCTGGTGCCGCGGCTGCGTGCGGCGCACGGCTCGGTCTACGACCAGGTGCCCGTGCCGGTGGGCGTGTACGGCGCGACCCGCGAGGTCCCCACCATCGGCGTGGCCAACCTCCTGGTCTGCCGGGCGTCGCTGCCGGACGACGTGGCCGCCGCCGTCACCCGCACCCTGATCTCCCGCGCCGCCGCCCTCGTGCCCCGGCAGACCTTGGGCACCCAGTTCCTCGACGTGCGCAGCCTGATCGGCACCGCCGGCCTGCCCCTGCACCCCGGCGCCGCCACCACCTACCGCCACCACCACGGCTGACCCGCGCGTGTCCTACCTCCAGAACGCGTGTGTCCTACGTCCAGAACGCGAGAGTCCTACGTTCGGAACGCGAGAGTCCTACGTTCGCGACCCCCGAATTCAACGCTCAGGACGGCCGGGGCTGTTCTGAGCGTTCAACTCGGGTGTTCCGAACGTAGGACACGCGCGTTCCGAACGTAGGACTCGCGCGGTCAGGAGTTGGCGGTGTAGGCGTGGCGGAGGTTGGTCAGGGTGTCGTCGTCGACGTCGTCGGCACTGCCGATGCCGATCCGCAGGGTGATGGTGTCGTTGCCCAGGCAGCCGGCGGGCTCCAGTCGGCCCGTCGGCGGGTGGCCCGCCAGACGCAGGCCCAGGTCCACCCTGGTCCGGGTGCTGGCCTTCACGATCGCGAACGTCCGGCGCGGCGTCACGAGCGCCACGTAGGTCTTGCGCGCCTGGACGTGCATCGGCCCCAGCAACGCCGCCTCGGCCAGCAGCCGGTCGAGGATCGGCCGCAGCTCGGGCCGGTCGGCGTACTGGGCGTCCACCACCTCGTCCGACGACCCCCGCAGCAGGTCCGGGTACCCGAACCGCTCCATCACCAGCAGCATCTGCGGGTACCCGGTCACGCCCTGCTCGCGCAGCCAAACGCGCAGGTCACGCTCGTTGTCGAGGCCGGACGACAGAACCCGCCGGTTCCACTCCGGCACGCCCTCGCCGGTACCGCGGCGCAGCAGCGCCACGGACCAGTCGACCATCTCCCGCCAGTTCTCCGCCACCACCACGGGCGACATACTGCCGCCTCACGGCAGACGTTGCCCGAAGAGCAGCGCGCCCGCCACGGCGATCATCCCCAGCACGGTGCCCAGCGCCACCCACGGCCGCGACGCGTCGGCCTGCTTCTTCTCGTACCCGATCTGCTCGCCCAGCGTGTCGTACACCCGGCGCAACTCCTCGGCGCTCGCGGCCTTGAAGAACTCGCCGCCGGACAGCTTCGCGATCTCCTTCATCGAGTCGTCGTCCACCGGCACCTCCTGCCGCCGGCCCTCGATCTCGACCACGCCCTCCTCGGTGCCGAACGAGATCGTGGAGATCGGCACGCCCGCCTTCTTCGCGTCCTCGGCCGCGTCGAACGCGTCACGCGTGCCGACGGTCTCCTTGCCGTCGGTCATGAGCACGACCCGCGCGGGCGGCGGACCGTCCGCGCCGCCGACGACCTTGCCGAACGAGTCGATCGCCGCCAGCGCGGCCACGATCGCGTCACCGGTCGCGGTGGACTGGGCGAGCTTGAGCCCGTCGATGCTCTGCGTGACCGCGGCACGGTCGGTGGTCGGCGCGACCAGCACGGTGGCCGAGCCCGCGAACGAGATCAGCCCCAGGTTGATGCCCGGCGTGAGCCCGTCGGCGAACGACTTGGCCGCCACCTGCGCGGCCTCCAACCGGGACGGCTGCACGTCGGTGGCCTTCATCGACAGCGACGTGTCGATCACCAGCATCACGGTGGCCCGGTTGCGCGGCACCTTCTGCTCGGCGGTCGGCCCGGCCAGCGCCACGGTCAGCGCGATGAACGCGACCATCAGCACCGCCACCGGCACGTGCCGGTACCAGCCCTGCCGCTTGGGCGCGACCTTCTCCAGCATCGGCAGGTTCGCGAACCGCAACGTCCGCTTGCGCAGCACGCGTTGCAGCACCACGTAGAACGCGGCCAGCGCGGCCACGCCCACCAGCAGCAGGAACCACCACGGCGCGGTGAAACCCGACAGGCTCATCAGGCCACCCCTCCCGACCAGCGGCGCTTGCGCGCGACGACGAACCTGACGGTGTCGGCGATCCAATCCGAGTCGGTGCGCAGGACCAGGTGCCCGGCGTTGGCGCGGCGCAGGCCCGCGGCCACCTCGGCGCGGTGCTCGGCCGCCGCGGCGGCGAACTCGCGGCGCAGCAGCGGTGACGCGACGACCTCGCGCTGCCGGCCCGACTCGGGGTCGGCCAGCACGACCGTGCCGACCTCGGGCAGGTCGATGTCACGCGGGTCGACCACCTCGATGGCCACCAGGTCGTGCCGGGCGGACAACGCGCGCAGCGGGCGCTGCCACTCCGTGCCGCCGAGGAAGTCCGAGATCACCACGACCAGGCCACGTCGTCGCGGCGGGCGGCGCAGCTGCTCGACCACGTCGGCCAGCGAGCCGCGGGTGCCCTCGGGGGCGCGCGGCGTCTCGGCGACCTTGCGGATCAGGCCGCGCGAGTGCGCCAGGCCACCTCGTGCGGGCACGCGGACCAGCTCCGCGCCGGTGGACACCAGCGCGCCGATCCGGTTGCCGCCGCCGCGGGTCAGGTGCGCGACCGCGGCCGTCGCGGCGACCACCAGGTCGCGCTTCTCGCAGACCGCCGTGCCGAAGTCGAGGCTGGGCGACAGGTCGATGGCGAGCCACGTCTCCAGCTCGCGGTCGGCGACGGTCTCGCGGATGTGCGGCACGGTGGTGCGTGCGGTGACCGCCCAGTCCATCCGCCGCACGTCGTCGCCGGGCTGGTAGGGCCGCGCCTCGCCGGGTTCGGAGCCCGGTCCCGGCACCAGGCCCAGGTGGTTGCCCTGGAGCAGCCCGTCGAGCCGGCGGCGGACCTCCAGTTCGAGCGTGCGCAGCGCCGCTTCCATCCGGCCGCCGTGCAGCACGGGCGGTGCCCAGCTCGGCCGGTCGTCACCCGGTTTCGGCTCGGTCACGGCCTGCCCGCGGGCTGCGGCGTCTGCGGACGCGCCGAGACCTGGGGCAGCGGCACGGTCTGGAGCACGCGGGTGATGATGTGGTCCAGCGGCACGCCGTCGGCCAGGGCGTCGTAGGACAGCACGAGGCGGTGGCGCAGCACGTCCGGCACCACGTCCACGATGTCCTGCGGCAGCACGTAGTCGCGCCCGCGCACCAGCGCCAGGGCACGGGCGGCGGCGATGATGCCGAGGCTGGCGCGCGGCGAGGCGCCGTAGGCGACCCACCCGGCCACGTCGGTGAGCTGGTGCTCCTTGGGCGCGCGGGTCGCGATGACCAGCCGCACCACGTAGTCGACCAGCGCGTGGTGCACGAAGACCCGGGAGGCGACGCCCTGCAGGCGCACCAGCTCGTCCGGGCCGAGCACCTGGTTGGGCACCGGCGGCTCGACGCCCATCCGGTAGACGATCTCCCGCTCCTCCTCGGCCGTGGGGTACTCGACCTGGATCTTGAACAGGAACCGGTCGCGCTGCGCCTCGGGCAGGGGGTAGACGCCCTCGTTCTCGATCGGGTTCTGGGTGGCCAGGACCAGGAACGGGGTGGGCATCGGGAACGTCTTGCCGCCGATGGACACGTGCCGCTCGGCCATGACCTCCAGCATCGCCGACTGCACCTTGGCGGGCGCGCGGTTGATCTCGTCGGCGAGCACGAAGTTCGCCACCACGGGGCCGAGCTCGACGTCGAAGCTCTCGCTGCCCTGGCGGTAGATGCGGGTGCCGAGGATGTCGGCGGGCACCAGGTCGGGGGTGAACTGCACGCGGGAGAACGAGCCGCCGACGACGGCTGCGAACGTCTCCACGGCCAGCGTCTTCGCCACGCCGGGCACGCCCTCCAGCAGCAGGTGGCCCTTGGCCAGCAGGCCGACGAGCATCCGCTCGACCAGCCGGTCCTGACCGACGATCACCCGCTTGACCTCGAACACGGTGCGTTCGAGCAACTGGGCGTCACGAGCCGGCGTGTTGGGCGCCTCGGCGGCGGGCTCGGACAAAGGTCCTCCTCGACAGGGTTGTACGACTGTGGCCCAGTCTCCCCTGCCGTCGGTATGGCTCTTGTGAAGGGGGTCGGCCCCGGAATCGGGCCGCGACGCAGCTCACGCCCCGCGCACCCGATCTTGGTCGCGCGTCACGGCATCAGGTCGCGCGGGGTGTCGACATCCCGCGCTTCACCCGGTCGGGCGACCACCGACGCGGGGGCGAGAGGCCCGAGGACCGACCTCATCGAGACGTCCCGCGGGTCGGGGGGCAGTGCCCGGCGCAACGCCTCGGTGCGCCACGCGCCGATGAGCCACTGCGAGCGCCCTTCGTCGTCCACGAGGACCGCGCCGGTGTCGCCGACGGCGGCGAGCAGGCGGTCCACCGTGGACCGGGTGACGCCCGGCTGGTCCACCGCGAGCACCACGACCAGGTCGGTTCCCACGTGCGCGAGACCGGCCGCCACCCCCGCGACGGGTCCGCCGCCGGGCGGGTCCTCCCGCGTCCACGTCACGCCGGGCACGTCGTCCTTGCGCGGGCCGACGACCACGGTCCGCCGGGCGTGCGAGACCGCGTCCAGCACGTGGTCGAGCAGCGTGCGGCCGCCGACCACGACCGACGCCTTGTCGACGCCGCCCAGCCTGCTGCCCCGACCACCCGCGAGGACCACCGCCGTCCAGGACACGCGCCCACGGTAGCGGCTAGACGGGCTCGCCCAGCGCGTCGTCGTCCGCGGTGAAGAGCAGCCACAGCAGCCCCGCCACCACCAACGCGCTCAGCACGAACACCGGGAACACCAGGTCGAACACGGCGGCGCCCTGCGGCGCGGCGATCGTCGGGTCGGTGGTGACCCGCACCGCGGCCATGCCGGTGTAGTGCATGCCGGTGACCGCCACACCCATGATCAACCCGGCCGCGGTGCGGGCCAACGCCGTCTTGACGACGAGCGTGAACCAGAACGCCGCGGTCGCCGCCACCACCGCGATCACGCACGACAGCGCGACGAGCGCGCTGTCGTAGGAGATCTCGCCGCGGAACCGGATCGCGGACATGCCGAGGTAGTGCATGCCCGCCACGCCGAGCCCGGCCAGCAGGCCCGCGAGCAGCAGCCGCATCTTGGTGAACCGGATGAGCGTGACCAGCGACAGCCCGATCCCGACCACACCGATCGCCGCCACGGCGGACAACGCGGTCAGCGGCACGGAGTACTTGATCGTGGTGCCGGGGATGTCGAAGCCGAGCATGGCGATGAAGTGCATGAGCCAGATGGCGACGCCGCCGATGGCGAACGCGCCGAGCACGGTCCAGCGCGCCTTGACGGCGCGGTCGGGCTCGGCTTGGGCGCGGGCCATGCAGGCGAGGCCGATCAGCGAGCCGATGACGGAGACGACGTAGGCGAGCACGAGGGTGGAGAGGCCGTCGGAGAAGTGCTGCATCGAGTCGTGGGGCACGCCCATTACTAACTGGCCGTGACCGCCTTCACCAGAACAGCCCAGGTGAATTCATTGATTCGCAATGCATCTTGCCCATATTTCTACCGTGAGTAGTCATTAGCTAGGCTAAACGGACGACTCGGAGCGCCGTGCGGGTGAGCCGGTGGTCGAGCAGGGCGCGGGCGCCGGAGACCGGTCACCTCCGGGCCGTCCGGCGACAGCCGCCGGGTCGCCAGGCCGATCCGCGACCTGCGCGCACCCGGCTCGGGGTTGCCCGCCATCACCGACGTCCTGGCCGGACGGCGGTCGTCGGCCGACGCGATCGAGGACGCGCCGCTGGACGCGCTCACGGCGTGAGGCCGGCGACGCGGCCGACCACCCGGTTGCGGCCCGCGTCCTTGGCCTCCAGCACCGCCACGCTGGCCTCCTCCACCGCGTCGGTCACCGACGCGCCCGGCACGACCTCCACCGCGCCGATCGACACCGTCACCACACCGCCGGGGTTGCCCCGGTGCTCCAGGCCGAGCCGTTCCACCGCCTGCCTGATCCGCTCCCCCGACGCCAGCGCGCCGTCCAACCGCGTGCCGGGCAGCAGCACGGTGAACTCCTCGCCCCCGTACCGGTACGCGCGGTCACCCGCCCGGGTGGTCCGGTCGATGGCCTCACCGACCTTGCGCAACGTCTCGTGCCCGGCCAGGTACCGGTACAGCGTGTTGTAGCTGTGGAACCGGTCGATGTCGACCAGCAGCAGGCTGTACGGCTCGCCGACGCGGTTGCGGCGGGCGTGGTCGACGTCGAACGTGGCCGGGTTCGGCAGGCCCGTCCGCTGGTCGATGGTCGCCGCCTCGGCCAGCGCCCGGTTCTCGGCGTGCAGCTCCTCCAGCCGCTCGGCGAGCCGGTCGACCTGGTGCTTGCGGGCCAGCGCCCAGTCCTCCAGGTCCTCGTCGTAGACGGCCACGCCCACCGGTCCGATCGTCTTCGCCCGGTACATCGCGAGGTCGGCCTGGTGCAGCAGGTCCTCGGCGCTGTGACCGGGCCGGACGAACGTGATGCCCGCCGAGACCGACACCCGGACCACGCCCTCGTCCAGCGTCACCGGCGTGCCGATCACGGCCAGGATCTCCTGGGCCGCGGCGATCGCCCGCTGCTCGTCCAGCTCGTCGAGCAGCACGGCGAACTCGTCGCCGCCGAGCCGGGCCGCCGTGCCGCGACCGGCCACCACCGCGGCCAGCCGGGACGCCACCAGCCGCAGCACGTGGTCGCCCGCGGCGTGCCCGTGGCGGTCGTTGACGTCCTTGAACTGGTCGAGGTCGAGGAACACCAGCACCGGCCCCGGCGCGCCGCGCACGGCCTGCTCCAGCCGCGGCACGAACCCCGTGCGGCTCGCCAGGCCGGTCAACGCGTCGGTGTTGAGCCTGCTGCCGAGCTCGTCGGCCGTCTCGGCCCAGCCCGTGACGTCGAGCGCCACCACGACCAGGCCGCGCACGTCCGGGTCGGCACTCAGGTCGCGCGCGACGAGGTCCACGCGCCGGTGCGCGGAACCCTCCACCGGCACCGCGCACGTCAGCCGCGACGCCCCCGCGCGGCCCGCCGCCTGCAGGAACGTACCGACCGCGGCCGCGTCACCGTTCGCCACGAGGTCCGGCAACTGGCCGGACGCGCCGCCGAACAACCGCCGGGCCGCCGGGGACGCCCACCGCACGCCCAGGTCGGTCGGGTCGACCACGAGCACGGCGGCGTCGGCCCGTTCCAGCACCGCCTGGTGGAAGCCGCCGGTCATCGCGCGCGCAGGAACCGGAGCAGGGCCCGGTCGAACTCGTCGGGCCGGTCGAGGTCGACCAGGTGGCCCGCGCCCCGCACCACGACCTTCTCCGCGCGGGGCGCGTCCCGCAGCACCGCGTCGGCCACGGCGTGGATGTCGGACGAGTCGAGGTCGCCCACGACCACCAGCGTCCGCGCGCGCAGCTCGTGCAGTCGGTCCACGGCGTGCAGCTCGTCGGGCGGCGTGCCGAACGCGCCGAGCGCGACGGCGTGGGCGGTCAGGCCGCGGCACAGCTCCCGCACCGCCGGGTCCACGTCGTCCGGTGACCGGTGGGGGCCGTCCACCCACATCCGCACCACGTGCTCCGCGGCCTCGTCCACGGTGGTCGACGCCCACAGCCGGGCGTTCAGCCCGACGATGAACGGGTCCTCGAACTTCATGCCGCTGACACCCGGCCCGACCAGCACCAGGCCCGCCACCCGGTCGGGGTGGGCGAGCGCGAAGTCGACCGCGGTGCGCGCGCCCAGCGACACGCCCACCAGCGTGGGCCGGTCCAGGCCCAGCCCGTCCAGCAGGCCGGCCAGGTCGCGGTGGTGCGAGAAGGGGCCGGTGACCGGCGACGACCCGCCGTGGCCGCGCGCGTCGTACCGCACCACCTCGTGGTCGCGGGCGAGCGACGAGAACTGGCGGTCCCACGTGACGCCGCTGAGGCCGCCTCCGTGCAGCAGCACCAGCGGAGGCCCCTCGCCCCGTCTGTCATAGGTCAATTCGCCGTCGGCGAGAATCAAGCGGCCGGCCGTCATGGTCCCCCCTGGACTTGACTTCCTCCCTGTGAACACCGACGCTACCGAATCCGCGCCGCGCATTCGGGTGATCGGAAGCATTTCTCCGCATTTCTGGGGTGCGCATTCCGAGATCGTGCCGAATAGGGGTTCATATCCACCCCTCGGCCTTCTGCGGAGAGACCAGTTGAGACGTCCTGAAATCCGATGGACAGCCACCCGCGACCGTGCCTAGCCTCACCGCCGTCCGTCCTCACCGGTGCGAAGAGGTGCAGTGCATGCCCGTCCGGGTCCCGGCCGCCGAGCGGCCGATCACGCCGACCATTCCCCTGGACGTGAGGACCACCGGAAGTGGACATACCCCGTAGTTTCACCATCCGCGAAAGCACCCACCGCATCCACAACCCGCTCGACGACGCCAAGCTGGCCGTCCTCGGGCGGGCGTTGCGGCCCGATCCCGGGTGGCACGTGCTCGACCTGGCGTGCGGCTCGGGCGAGCTGCTGTGCACCTGGGCCCGTGACCACGGGACGACCGGCACGGGCGTCGACCTCAGCGCGACGTTCCTGGCCTCGGCGCGGGCACGCGCGGCCGAGCTGGGCGTGGCCGACCGGGTGGAGTTCGTGCACGGCGACGCGTCGGGCCACGTCGCGGACGAGCCGGTGGACGTCGCCGCGTGCGTCGGCGCCACCTGGATCGGCGACGGCGTGCCCGGCACGGTGGAGCTGTTGCGGCGCAGCCTGCGCCCCGGCGGCCTGCTGCTGATCGGGCACCCGTTCTGGCGGCAGCACCCGCCCGACCAGGCCGCCGTGGAGGGCAGCGGCGTCCCGGACCGGGACGACTACCTGCCGCTGCCCGAACTCCTGGCGCAGTTCGGGGAGCTGGGCTGCGACGTGGTCGAGATGGTGCTGGCCGACCAGGACAGCTGGGACCGCTACGTCGCGGCGCAGTGGCTCAACACCCGC
Organism: Saccharothrix sp. S26; assembly: GCF_021390395.1. GTDB lineage: Bacteria > Actinomycetota > Actinomycetes > Mycobacteriales > Pseudonocardiaceae > Actinosynnema. The sequence goes on along the minus strand of NZ_JAJUWT010000020.1, from coordinate 114,693 downwards.
CGTTGGCTGGACGAGAACCCCGACGACGAGCTGGTGCCCGTGATGCGGGCCGAGCTCACCAGCGCGCCGGTCCGCTACGCGCGCTACGAGCGCGAGTACGTGGGCTGGGGCGTGTTCGCCCTGATGGACCGCTGACGCGGGGCGCGGGTCCCGTCCACCCGGCGGGGCCCGCGCCATCATGGACCCATGGGTGGACCACGGCTGCGCGTCGAGGTGGTGTCCGCACCAGCCGTCGCGGACCGGTTGCGCGCGCTGGACACGACCGGGCTGGTGACCGTGCTCGACCGGCCCGGACCCGCCGCGCTCGTGGTCAGCGGCGTCGAGGACGGGCGCGCGGACGTCGTGGTGGACGACCCGGACCACGCGGACGCGCTCTGGGCGGACCGGGTCGCGCCGTTCGCACGCCGGTTCGCCGGCATCGAGCCGCCACCCCGCACACCACCGGTGCTGGAGGAGCACGACCCGCGGCTGCCGTTCGCCGCCCGCCGGCTGCTGGACCGGCTGCGCACGCACCTCGCCGAACCCTCGTGGAGCTACGAGCACATCGGCTCGACCGCCGTGCCCGGCTTGCGCGCCAAGCGGTTCGTGGACCTCCAGCTCGGCGTGACCGCGCTGCCCGAGCACGCCGACCTCGACCCCGTGTTGGCGGCACTGGGGTTCCGCGTCGCCAAGGGGGCGCGGCCCGACTCCCGGGCGTGACCCATGACTGGCGCAGCGACCCGGACGTGCCGGCGGAGCTGTACCGCAAGCGGCTCTACTTCCGACCGGACCCGGCGGAGCCCGCGATCGTGCACGTGCGGCTGTTCGGCAACCCGTGGCAGCGGGAGACCATCCGCTTCCGGGACCGGCTGCGCGCCTATCCGATCGTGCGCGAGGCGTACGAGACGGCGAAACTGCGTGCGGCGGAAACGCACGCCGGAGACGACGACTACGACGACTACACCCGGGCAAAATCGACATTCTTCCGCTCGACCAGGTGAATTCGCTCAAGCCGTACGATCCGCACGCCGATGGGGCGGTGCTCGATCGAGCGAGATCCCCACCCGTGCAGGAGGAGTTCGGCATGGCTCTGCGCGACCGCGTCCGCGACGTCGTGGACGGCAGGCGCTTCCAGCGGATGGTCATCGCGGTGATCGTGGTCAACGCGATCACCCTCGGCTGCGAGACCTCCACGACCCTCGCCTCGTCCTACGGCGAGGTGTTCGACGCGCTGGACGGCGCCGCCCTGGGGCTCTTCGTCCTCGAACTGGCCGCGCGGCTGTACGCGCACGGGCCGCGGTTCTTCCGCGACCCGTGGAACTGCTTCGACTTCGTCGTCGTCGGCGTCGCCCTGCTGCCCGCGGCCGGTCCGCTGTCCGTGGTCCGGGCGCTGCGCGTCCTGCGGGCGCTGCGGCTGGTCGCGATGGTGCCGAGCATGCGCCGCGTGGTCACCGCGCTGGTGAGGTCGATCCCGGGCCTGCTGTCGCTGTCCGGCCTGCTCCTGCTGATGCTCTACGTCGGCAGCGTGGTCGCCATCAACCTGTTCCGCGCCAGTGGCGACCCCCGGTTCGGCGACCTCGGCGCGACCGTGCTGACGTTGTTCCAGATCACCACCGGCGACGGGTGGTCGGACGTGATGCGCGACCTGATGGCCACGCAGCCGTTCGCCTGGATCTTCTTCCTGGTCTACCTGCTGGTCGGCACGTTCACCATGCTGAACCTGTTCATCGCCGTCGTGTGCAGCGCGATGGAGTCCGAGTCCGCCCCGGTGCGCGGTGACGCGGACGACCGGCTGGCCGAGGAGATCCGGGCGTTGCGCGAGGAGGTCCGGGCCCTGCGCCTGGAGCCGGTGGGCGACCGGGGGTGACGGCTACAGCACCCGCGTGGCGTACGGCATGATCCCGGCGTAGCGGACCGGGGCGATGCGGACGTGCGAGCCGGAGTACGGCGCCTCGACCATCATCCCGCCGCCGAGGTAGAGCGCGACGTGCGTGCCGCCGCCCGGTCCCCAGAACAGCATGTCGCCGCGCTGCGCCTGCGTCAGCGGCACCTTGCGGCCCGCGTTGTACTGGTAGCCGCTGTAGTGCGGCAGGTAGACGCCGGCGCCCGCGAACGCGTACATCATCAGCCCGGAGCAGTCGAAGCCGACGCTGTAGTAGTCGCCGTGCGCGTCGCCCGCGCCGCCGTCGCGGATGCCGACCGTGGGGCCGTCGTAGTTGCCGCCGCCCCACGAGTACCGCACGCCGAGCTGGCTCAGGGCGCGGGAGACGACGGTCTCGACGCTGCCGCCGACGGGCGCGACCACCGGTTGGGGACGGGGCGCCTGCGGTTTCGGCGCGGCGGCGGCGAGCGCGGCCTGACGTGCGGCTTCCTCGTCCTCACGGCGCTTGTCGTCCAGCCACCGGTCGTACTGGGCGCGTTGGCCCTCCAGCCCTTCGACCGCGTGCAACGCCTGGTCCAGCTCGCCTTCGACGCGCGACTTCTCGTCCTGGAGGCCCTGCGCGGCGGCCGCCTGGCCCCGCTGGGCCTGCACGGCCGCGGACTGCGCCGCGTCCGCGTCCCTCTTGGCCTGGTCGGCGGCGGCCTGCTTGCGGTCGGCCAGGTCGAGCGCGGCGCGGGCGGCGGAGTCCTTGTTCGCCTGCTCGGCACGGCTGCGCTCAACGTCGTCCAGCGCGTCGAGGCTCGACTCGCTGACGGCCTGCAACAGCTGTGCGCGGGCGAGCAGGTCCTCCGGGCTGGTCGCGCCGAAGTACGCCGAGACGGAACCGACGACGCTGCCCTGCTCGAAGCTCGCGCCCGCGAACTCGTCCAGCCGGACCCGCGCGTCCTCGACGGCCCGGCCGGCGGCCTCGGCCTCCACCCGCGCGGCGTCCGCGTCCTGGCGCGCCCGGTCGGCCTCGGTGCGGGCGGTGTCCAGGTCGACGCGCGCCTTGTTGGCCAGTTCGAGCTTGAACGCGACGTCGTCGGTCAGCTCGCGCAGCCGGGCCTCGGCGTCGGTGAGCCGGCCGGTCAGCTCACCGACGCGGGCGGCCTTGGCGTCGGCCTCCTGCCGGCCCGCGCTGATCTCGGCGTCGCTGGGGTTGGGCGGCGGTGGCGGCACGGCGTGCGCGGCCGGGCCCATCGCGGTGGTCAACGCGATCACGACCGGGATGATCCAACGAGTCACGACTGCCGCCCTCCCCGCGCACTCGGCCGCACGGCGTTACACCGAACGGCGCTACCCGGGCTGACTCTGCCACTCGTGCCTCACCGTTTCCAATTGACCCGGCATGAACATCAGCCACATGGGCCACACCCGACGCGGGGAAAAGCCCCCGCTCGGGTGAGGGTCGCCACCGTCAGTTGACCTTGCGGTCGAGGTCGGCCCAGTACGGCTCGCGCAGCTTGAACTTCTGCACCTTGCCGGTGGCGGTGCGCGGGATGGCGTCGCGGAACTCGACCGAGGTCGGCGCCTTGTAGCCGGCGAGCCGGGCCTTGCAGTGCGCGATCAGCTCCGCCTCGGTGACCTGCGCGCCCTCGGCCCGCACGACCAGCGCCTTGATCGTCTCGCCCCACTTGTCGTGCGGCACGCCGATGACCGCCGCCTCGGCCACCGCCGGGTGGCTGAACAGGGCGTCCTCGACCTCGATGGACGACACGTTCTCGCCGCCGGTGATGATCACGTCCTTCTTGCGGTCGGAGATCGTCAGGTGGCCCTCGTCGTCCAGCTCGCCGCCGTCGCCGGTGTGGAACCAGCCGCCCTCCAACGCCTCGGCGCTGGCCTCGGGGTTGTCCCAGTAGCCGGCCATGACGACGTTGCCGCGGGCCAGCACCTCGCCGCTCTCGGACACCCGCAACCGCACGCCCAGCCCCGGCGCGCCCGCGCGGGACAGCTTGCGCGCCCGCTCCTCGGCGGGCAGCGCGTTGTCGGCCGGGCGGGTGCGGTTGAACGTCAACAGCGGCGAGGTCTCGGTCAGGCCGTAGAGCTGCAGGAACTCCCAACCCAGCTCCTCGCCCACGCGGGCGATCGTGCGGCTGGGCGGCGGCGCGCCCGCGCAGACGATGCGGACCCGGTCGCGGCCGGGGATCTCGCCGTCCCACTCCTGGGCGGCGTCGAGCACGGCGTTCCACACGGCGGGCGCACCGCACATCAGCGTGACGCCGTGGTCGCGGACCCGCTCGAGGATCTCCGTGCCGTCGACCTTGCGCAGCACGACCTGCGGGACGCCGAGGCCGGCCAAACCGTAGGGCATGCCCCAGCCGTTGCAGTGGAACATCGGCAGCACGTGCATGTAGACGTCGCGCTCCCAGGCGCGGGCGTGCATGGCGAAGGTGACCGCGTTGATCCAGATGTTGCGGTGGGTCATCTGGACGCCCTTGGGCCGGGCGGTCGTGCCGGAGGTGTAGTTGATCGTGGCGGTGGCGTCCTCGTCGGGCTCGCGCCACGGCCGGGGCTCGGTGTCGAAGCGCATCAGCTCGGCCTCGGTCTGCTCGCCGAGCACGAACCGGTGCCGCGCCGTGACGCCGTCCAGCTCCAGCTCGGGGTCCACGAGCAGCACGGACGCGCCGCTGTGCTCGACGATGTAGGACACCTCGTCGGGCCGCAGCCGGAAGTTGACCGGGACCGCGATGCGCCCGGTGGCGGGCACCGCGTGCAGCAGTTCGAGCAGCCGGGCCGAGTTGTGGCTGACCACGGCGACCCGGTCGCCCTCGCCGAGGCCGAGCGCGTCGAACCCGGCCTGCCAGGCCCGGACGCGGGTCGCGAACTGCCCGTAGGTGGTGGTCGGCACGGCCTCTGCGGGCTGCCCGGGCTCGTCCACGCAGGCCGTGGTGTCGGCGAAGACCTGCTCCGCCCGGTAGAGGAAATCGGCGACAGTCAGGGGTACGCGCATACGAGGTGACCTTATTGACCACCACCTCGCCGGGCTACCGTTGCACGCGCCAACGCCGAACCCCGGACGCCGGGGGAGACCGCCAGGAGTGCCGAGTGAGCACGGTCCACCCCAACCGCGTCATCGAGGATCGAGCGCTGAACCGAGTGACCGCCCTGCTCCAGGAACTGGGCCACGTGGTGCACAGGATCGACGGACGCAACGACTTCGGCGAAGACCTGTACGTCACCTTCGTCGCGGACTCGAAGATCACCGGCGACACGATCGCCGTGCAAGTAAAGGGTGGGGCTTCGTATCGCGCCGCGAGCGGGTACCGAGTGCGAGTCAGGCAGCACGAGCGGTCGTGGCTCAACACCAACGTCCCGGTGGCCTGCGTGGTTCACGACCCCGAGACGGACGAACTCCACTGGGCGAACGCCTCGGAGCAGCTTCGGACCGCGAAGATCGCCGGCGAGGAGGTCCGGTCGGTGAAGGTGTCCTCGAACGAGGTGCTCAACGTCGACACCGTCGACGGGTTCGTGACGCGAATGCGCAGGTACATCGCGGAGCGCGGGGAGATCCGGCACGCGCTCAGCAGCAGGAGCGGCCACCGGCTCGACACCACCGACTACGTGTCGTACTTCATGAACACCTACGGCGAAGAACTGGTGTTCCGGCAGCGCCGCGGCGAGTCCACCGCGACCCTGCTGCACAGCGGCTACGGCTGGAAGCCCTTGACCATCACACCGGACGCGTTGACCTGGGGAGCCCAGTTCGTCGCCGCCGGATTCACCAAGGCGAGCCACCTGGCCGAGCACTACGACCGCCCCGAGCTGCGGCAGGTCGTCGCGGAGCTCGGTGACATGGACCTGGGTCCGCTCCTGGACATGATCCCCGTCGTCGGCGGCGAGATGATCGTGAACCAACCGGAGCTCGACTGGCTGCGGGTCTGCGTACACGCCAGTGAGTGGTGGAGGGCCGCGCCGGCGTAGCGGACGCCCACCCCGCACCTCATCCGGTCGTCAGCACGAACCTGCGGTTGATCGGTTGCACGGGGCGGGGGTGGTCGGCGTGGGTGCGGACGAAGGCGCGCAGGGCCGGGTCGTCGACCTGGACCGGGTCGTTCATCACCACCCAGCTCACGATCTCGTCGAACTCGCCCGTGGTCAGCGAGCCCTCGTAGCGGTGGAAGCCGCCGCCCGGGAACAGCGCCGGCAGGTCGATGCCGCTGGGCGGCTTGGCCTCCGACGGGCCCGGCTCGCCCAGGTCCACGAACACCGCCACGACGCACGCCCGCAGCCCGTCCTCCGCCCTGAGGTGGACCGCGTGCATCTCCGCGCCACGCGCCCGGCCGCCCACCCAGTGCTCGCTCGGCCGGTGGAAGTGGAGGTTGTCCAGCCGGAACTCCTGCCCGCCCAGGCACACCAGGTGCTCGCCCCTGGGCCGGAACCGCCAGCCGTGGCCCTCGTCCTGGGCGCTGAACTGGTCGGCCCGCCAGCGCACGGCCAACTCGTCGACCAACCCCGGCACGACCACCGCGTCACGGAGGTTGATCGGTGACTGCTGACTCCCCATGCCGTCACACCCTTCCACCCCTCCCGGTCCACGCACGGGTGGTTGCGCAGCACGATCAGGTGGTCACCAGGTGCTGGGGTCGCCCCACGTGCGGATGGGGCCGGTCGCCACCACGGGCACGGCGGCCAGCTCCGGCAACGCCGACGACGCGGGCTCGCGCACCACGGCCGCCGCCAGCGAGTCGTACGGCGTCGGGTCCAGGGCGCAGATCACCACGGCCGCGCCCGCCTTCGCCGCCAGCGGCACCAGCCCGGCGGCGGGCTCGACCGTGAGCGACGTGCCGACCACCAGCATCACGTCGCAGTCCAGCACGGCCATCCGCGCGGCGCGCACCACGTCGTCGGACAACGGCTCGCCGAACGCGACCGCCGCGGGCCGCAGCACCCCGCCGCACACCGCGCAGTCCGGTGGCACCTCGCCGGCGCGCGCCCGGGCCAGCGCGTCGCTCATCGGGCCGGTGACGCCACAAGAGACGCACACCACACGCGTCATCGACCCGTGCAGCTCCAGCACCGTCGAGCCGGCCCGCTGGTGCAGCCCGTCGACGTTCTGCGTCAGCAGCGACCGCACCCGCCCGGCCCGCTGCAACCGGGCCAACGCCCGGTGCGCGGCGTTCGGCTCGGCCGTCCACAAGGGATCGTCCAGCCAGGACCGCCACACCTCGCGCCGCACGCGCGCCGAGGCCAGGAACGACTCCGCGTCGAACCGGAACCGCACCACGCCCGACTCCAGCGACACCCCCGCGCCGGTGAGCGCGGTGATCCGCCGGGCGAGGGCCATCACGTCCCGTGCACTCATGCCACCACCGTCCCACACGCCTGCGAGCATGGGCGCGTGCGCGGGACACCGTCGGCGGGGCCGACCATCAGACGACGTGCGGGTGCGGTGCTGGGAGTTATCGGTTTGGTCACAGCCGTGGCGGGTTTCTTCCTGCCCTGGCTGCGCTCCGGGACGGTCGCGAGGAACAGTTACGAGGTGCTCGCTCTGCGTGGTTTCGCCGGGTTGGACGGTGTGCCGGGCGAGGTCGTGCGGGGCGCGTGGGTGGCACTCACCCCGTTGGCGGTGTGCTGCGTGGTGCTTTGGGCGGCAGGTTTTCCCCGAATCGCGGCATGGCTCGCACTGGTGTTTGGCACGATTGCGGGAACGGTGGCGGCACTTGCCGCCGTCCAAGGGGGCAACGAGGCGGCACTGGTCGGGATCAGCCTGACCGGACCGGTGGCGACCCTCGGTGGTGCTGTGCTGGGGATCGCCGGGGCGATCACCGTGCTCACCGCGAAATCCCGCACAGCGATCAGCACTCCAGGAGGAGCACCGTGACGTACCCAGGTGGCGGCGGAGGCGAATGGCCACCGCAGAACAACCCGTACGGCCAGCCGCAGGGGGGATACCCGCAGCAGGGTCAGCAGCCGGGGGGTTACCCGCAGCAGCAGGGCGGCTACCCGCAGACCGGACCGCAGCCGCAACAGGGTTACCCGCAGACCGGGCCGCAGGGCTTCGCGCAGCCGCAGCCCCAACCCGGTTACGGGCAGCCCTACGGCCAGCAGCCCTACGGCCAGGCGCCGTACGGCTTCGCGGGTGGTGAGCCGCCGAAGAAGAAGCGCACCGGCCTGATCGTCACCGCGGTCGTCGCCGTCCTGGCGCTGGCCGCGGGCACGGTCGCCACGGTGTGGGCGCTGCGCAGCTCCGACGACGTGGCCGCGGGCTCCGAGAGCCCGTCCACCGCGGCGAACAACCTGCTCAGCGCGCTGGGCAGCGGTGACGTCCTGGGCATCATGAACGGCCTGGCCCCCGCCGAGGCCAAGCTGAGCAAGGACTACACCGAGGCCACGGTCAGCGAGGCCAAGCGGCTGGAGATCCTCAAGCCCGACGCCGACCCGAACAAGCTCACCGGCGTGCAGATCAAGAGCGAGGGCATCAAGTTCGACGACGCCGCCGCGGAGAAGGTCAACGACCACCTGACGATCAACAAGGTGGTCGAGGGCAAGATCACGATCACCTCGGACGTCAAGCAGATCCCGTTGACCGACAAGCTGGTCGACGCGCTCGGCGCGGACCTGCAGAAGGCCGGCACCGAGACCGAGACGCTGGACTTCGCCAAGGAGAAGGCCGACCGCGGCGGCAAGCCGATCGGCATCGCCACCATCAAGGTCGGCGACGAGTGGTACCCGAGCCTCTTCTACACCATCGCGCACGCCGCGCTGGAGGAAGAGGACCTGAAGTGGCCCGCCCAGGGCATCGCGCCGGCGGGCGCGGCCTCGGCGGACGACGCCGCGAAGCAGTTGGTCGAGAAGGCGTTCGAGGGCGACATCGAGGGTGTCATCGCGCTGCTGCCGCCCGACGAGATGGGCGTGCTGCACGACGTCGGCCCGGTCATCCTCGACCAGGTCGGCAAGACGCCCGCCACCGGCGCGAAGCTGGTCGAGCTGGAGACCGACTCGAAGGACGTCAAGGGCGGCACGCAGCTCACCATCCGCAAGCTGGTCGTCGAGGCCGAGGGCGAGACGGTCGAGATCAGCCGGGACGGCGACTGCTACAGCGCCACGGTCCAGGGCCAGTCGCAGCGGCTGTGCGCGGACGAGATCACGCAGCTGGTCGAGCAGCAGGGCGGCGGAGACATCCCGGCGGCCGCGGTCGACGTGATCGCCCGCATCGGCGCCCAGGTGCTCAAGGACGGCGTCGGCGTGGTCGCCACCGAGGTCGACGGCAAGTGGTACGTCAGCCCGTTCCGCACCTACAGCGAGCTGTTCCTGACGCTGATGCGCGGTCTGGAGCCGAAGGACATCGACGAGCTGATCAAGGCGATCAAGTAGGGTCGAGCGCGCGACGCAGGGGTCCCCGCCCGGGGGCCCCTGCTCTCGTTCCGCCAGGCGGACGTCCGCCCTGACCGCGAGGTGACCGAAGCCGTGCCCGACAACCGCCTCCTGCGGATTCACAGCGACGAGTTCCGGGCCATGTCCGAGCGGGTGCTGCGGGTCACCGAACTCACCTCCCGGCTCAACGTGCTGCCGTTCGAGGACGAGGCGGGCAAGGCGGCGCTGTTCGAGCGGATCCTGGGCCGGCCGTTGCCGGACCGGGTCACGATCTACCCGCCCTTCTACACCGACCACGGCCTGCGCCTGGACCTGGCCGAACGCGTGTTCATCAACCAGAACTGCACGTTCCTGGACTACGCGGGCATCCGGCTCGGCGAGCGCACGATGGTCGGGCCCAGGGCCACGTTCATCACCGTCGGCCACCCGGTCGACCCCGAGGAGCGGCGGGGGTGGCTGAGCGGCGGGCCCATCGACGTGGCGGAGAACGTGTGGATCGGCGCGGGCGCCACGATCCTGCCCGGCGTCACCATCGGCCGGGACGCCGTGATCGCGGCGGGCGCGGTCGTGGCCGAGGACGTGCCGCCGTCGACCCTGGTGACCGGCGCCAAGGCCGCGGTCCGCCGGCAGTGGTGAACGGCCGGTCGCGCCGCTAGCCGCGGCGGGGGCCCACCACCGCGCCCAGCCAGGTCGCGCCCGCCACGAACAGCACCGCGACCGCGCCCGAGAGCGCCAACGCCGCCGTGACGCCGTCGTGGTGGGACAGCGCCCACAGCACGTTGCCCACCGGCGGCGTCCGGCCGAACAGGAACACCACCACCACCAGCGCCGTCGCGGCCAGCACGGACCAGCCGGTCTGCGTGACCACCGGACGGCTGCACAGCACACCGACGCCCACGCCGACCAGCGCGCACACCGCCAGCGCCGCGAAGCCCTGCGCCACCGCGGCGGGCGGGTAGGGGCGGGGTTGGGTCAGCACCGGGACCAGCGCGGCGACCAGGGCCAGGCCCAGCGCGGACAGCGCGGACAGCGCGGTCACGGCCGCCTGGGCACGCGCCCAGCCGCCCGCGGTCACCGCGGTGACCGTCCGGCGCACCGGGTCCTCGGCGGTGGCGATGACCACCGTCAGCCACGCCGACACCGGGTAGACCAGCACGCACGTCCCGGCGTACGCGGGCAGCGGTGGGCCGGCGTCGGAGGCGTAGAGCATCCCGAGCACGGCCGCGTGCAGCAGCAACGGCGGCAGCCAGCGCTGCGTGCGCAGCACGTCCGCCAGCAGGTACCGCACCAGCGCCGTCACGACCGCACGCTCCGCACCGAGCAGCCCAGCCGCAGCGCCTCGGCCAGCACGCCGTCGCTGAACCCGGCCCGCACCTCGACCCGCGCGCCGCCGCCGACCTCGTGCGCCGCGAACACCCCCTCCAACGAGCTGATCAGCGCGAACGCCTCCCCCACGCGGTCGAGCTCGATCACCACGCCACCCGGTCGGGCCGCGCCGAGCGCCACCTCGCGCGCGCCCGGCAGGTCGTGCCCGTGGTGGTCGGTCAGCACGACGGCGGCCTCCGACGACGTCACCAGTTCGCCGAGCACGGCGCTCGCGGCGGCGTCCAGCCCGGACCACGGCTCGTCCAGCACCAGCAGGTCGGTGGCGTGCAACGCCTGCGCGAGCGCGACCTTCTGCGTGTTGCCCTTGGACAGGGTGGCCATCGGCGCGTCCGGGTCGCCGACGAAGCCCAGCGCCTCGACCAGCTCCCACCGCACCGGCGTCCCGCGCACGGCGGCGAGGTGGCGCAGGTAGTCGCGGGCGGACAGCTTCACCCCCGTCGGGAACCGCTCCGGCGCGTAGCCGACCGACGCGCCGCGGCTCACCCGGCCGGTGGTCGGCGCGGTGACGCCCGCCGCGATCCGCAGGAGGGTCGACTTGCCCGCGCCGTTGCCGCCGCGCAGCACGACCACCTCGCCGGGCTCCACGGCGAGCGAGACGTCGCGCAGCACCCACGGGCCGCGGCCGTAACGCATGCCGATTCGATCAAGACGCACCACGGGTGTGATGATGCCCCGACCAAGGTAGGGCCGGGTTGAAGCGGAATACAGGACACGCGTACTGTTTGGGGTGAGAGGGCGCCGCACCGGAGGGTGCGGAAGACTCAGCAGTAGTTCCCCAACCGACTTTGCGCGTCACCAGATGGAGTTTCACGTGACTGCACCAGCGAGCAAGGACAGCTTCGGCGCCCGCGGCACGCTCACCGTCGGCGACGCCTCGTACGAGGTGTTCCGGCTGAGCGCGGTCGAGGGCGCCGAGCGCCTGCCGTACAGCTTGAAGATCCTGCTGGAGAACCTGCTGCGGACCGAGGACGGCGCGAACATCACCGCCGACCACGTGCGCGCGCTGGGCAGCTGGGATCCGTCGGCCGAGCCGGACACCGAGATCCAGTTCACGCCGGCCCGCGTGGTGATGCAGGACTTCACCGGCGTGCCGTGCGTGGTGGACCTGGCCACGATGCGCGAGGCGGTGACCCAGCTGGGCGGCGACCCGACCAAGGTCAACCCGCTGGCGCCGGCCGAGCTGGTCATCGACCACTCGGTGATCGCCGACATCTTCGGCCGGCCGGACGCGTTCGAGCTGAACGTCGACCTGGAGTACGAGCGCAACAGGGAGCGCTACCAGTTCCTGCGCTGGGGCCAGACCGCGTTCGACGAGTTCAAGGTCGTCCCGCCCGGCACCGGCATCGTGCACCAGGTGAACATCGAGCACCTGGCGCGCGTGGTCATGGTGCGCGGCGGCCAGGCCTACCCGGACACGCTGGTCGGCACCGACAGCCACACCACCATGGTCAACGGCATCGGCGTGCTCGGCTGGGGCGTGGGCGGCATCGAGGCCGAGGCCGCGATGCTCGGCCAGCCGGTGTCGATGCTGATCCCGCGCGTGGTCGGCTTCAAGCTGCACGGCGAGCTGCCCGCCGGCGCGACCGCGACCGACCTGGTGCTCACGATCACCGAGATGCTGCGCAAGCACGGCGTGGTCGGCAAGTTCGTCGAGTTCTACGGCTCGGGCGTCGGCGCGGTGCCGCTGGCCAACCGCGCCACGATCGGCAACATGAGCCCCGAGTTCGGCTCCACCTGCGCGATCTTCCCGATCGACGGCGAGACCATCGACTACCTGAAGCTGACCGGCCGTTCCGCCGAGCAGCTCGCGCTGGTCGAGGCCTACGCCAAGGAGCAGGGCCTGTGGCACGACCCGGCCGCCGAGCCGGTGTACTCCGAGACGCTGGAGCTGGACCTGTCGACGATCGTGCCGTCGATCGCCGGCCCGAAGCGCCCGCAGGACCGCATCGAGCTGACCAACGCCAAGGAGGCGTTCCGGCAGGCGCTGGGCGCGTACGTCGCGCACACCGACGGCGTGGAGAACTCGCCGGTCGACGAGGCGTCCGAGGAGTCGTTCCCGGCCAGCGACCCGATCGCGGTGTCCGACGGTGACGCGGGCGGCAAGCCGCACGTGTTCCAGTCCGCCGCCGAGGGCGCGGAGGGCCGTCCGTCCAACCCGGTCAAGGTCTCCCTGGACGGCGCGGAGTTCGAGCTGGACCACGGCGCGGTGGCGATCGCGGCCATCACCTCGTGCACCAACACGTCCAACCCGTCGGTGATGATCGGCGCGGCGCTGCTGGCGAAGAAGGCCGTGGAGAAGGGCCTGGAGCGCAAGCCGTGGGTCAAGACGACCCTCGCGCCGGGCTCCAAGGTCGTCATGGACTACTACGAGCGCGCCGGGCTGCTGCCGTACCTGGAGAAGCTGGGCTTCCACCTGGTCGGCTACGGCTGCACCACGTGCATCGGCAACTCCGGCCCGTTGCAGGACGAGATCTCGGCCGGCATCAACTCCGGCGACCTGGCCGCCGTGTCGGTGCTGTCGGGCAACCGGAACTTCGAGGGCCGGATCAACCCGGACATCAAGATGAACTACCTCGCGTCCCCGCCGCTGGTGGTGGCGTACGCGCTGGCCGGCTCGATGGACAAGGACATCACCACCGAGCCGCTGGGCACCGACGCCGAGGGCAAGCCGGTGTACCTGGCCGACATCTGGCCGTCGCCGCAGGAGATCTCGGAGGTCGTCGCGTCGGCGATCTCGCCGGAGGGCTTCACCAAGGGCTACGCCGACGTGTTCGCGGGCGACGAGCGCTGGCAGTCGCTGCCCACGCCGACCGGCAAGACCTTCGAGTGGGACGCGCAGTCGACCTACGTGCGCAAGCCCCCGTACTTCGAGGGCATGCAGATGGAGCCCGCCCCGGTGACGGAGATCGGCGGCGCGCGGGTGCTGGCGCTGCTGGGCGACTCGGTCACCACCGACCACATCTCGCCGGCCGGCGCGATCAAGGCGGACTCGCCCGCGGGCAAGTACCTGACCGAGCACGGCGTCGAGCGCAAGGACTTCAACTCCTACGGTTCCCGCCGGGGCAACCACGAGGTGATGATCCGCGGCACGTTCGCCAACATCCGGCTGCGCAACCTGCTGCTCGCCGACGAGAACAACGGGCAGGGCGTGCAGGGCGGCTTCACCCGCAACTTCCTGGCCGAGGGCGCGCCGCAGACCACGATCTACGACGCGTCGGTGGCCTACGCCGAGGCGGGCGTGCCGCTGGTGGTGCTGGCGGGCAAGGAGTACGGCTCCGGCTCGTCGCGCGACTGGGCCGCGAAGGGCACCTCGCTGCTGGGCGTGCGCGCCGTGATCGCGGAGTCGTTCGAGCGCATCCACCGGTCGAACCTGATCGGCATGGGCGTGCTGCCGCTGCAGTTCCCCGCGGGCGAGTCGGCGGCGTCGCTCGGCCTGGACGGCACGGAGACCTACGACTTCACCGGCATCACCGCGCTGAACGACGGCGAGACGCCGCGCACGGTGCACGTGGTGGCGACGAAGGCGGACGGCGCCAAGGTGGAGTTCGACGCGGTGGTCCGCATCGACACGCCGGGTGAGGCCGACTACTACCGCAACGGCGGCATCATGCAGTACGTGCTGCGCAAGATGGTGCGCAGCTAGTCGTCCCGGGTGAGCAGGGCCGTCCACCTCCGGGTGGGCGGCCCTTTCCCGTGCCAGGACGCGTCACCGCCGCGATGGCGTCACAATCGCAGTTTCGCGCGTAACGATTGACAGATCGAAAACGACGCAGAATTCCGATTGACCCGATCGGGTGAACCGATTGCTCTTCGTGAGAATTCGTGTTTAACCTCTTCATGCCGACGCATCCGAGTCGCACGGCAAGTGTCATTCGGTGCGATCTTCACTGGTCCGCACCTGTTCGGGGACTGACTTACCCGGCTTCACCGGAATGCGCGGACGTGATTCCAGAGGGGAATTGACGTCTCGTCGGCGCGCACAGGGAGGTGCGATACCGAATGAAGCAGAACACCCGAAGACGGGCTTGCGGCGTGACCGCGATCCTGCTGGCCGCGCTCGCGGCCCCGCTCGCCACCACCACCGGCGCGGTGGCCGCGGGCGGCACGGTCACCGGGACCAAGACCCTGGGGGCGACGGACATCGCCTGCGGCGGGTCCGTACCCGTCACCGTGACGCTCGACGCCCAGACCGGCATCGCGGGCAACCCCGTGGACATCGAGCTGGTGCTCGACCGGTCCGGCAGCATGCAGGGCGCCATCGGCGACCTGAAGAACGCCGCCAAGTCCTTCGTGGACATCATCGACGAGGCCACCGACGGCTCGCTGGACGGCGTGGTCGCCAACGGCAGCCGCATCGGCGTCGTCAGCTTCGCCGACGGCGCCACCGTCGACACCCCGCTCTCGTCCGACGCCAACGCCGCCAAGTCCGCCATCGACGCGCTGGTCGCGTCCGGCGGCACGAACCACTCCGCGGCCATCTCGACCGGCCAGGCGCAGCTCGCCGGGTCGGTGCCCGCGAACAAGAAGATCATGATCATCATGACCGACGGCCAGACGACCGTGGGTCCCGACGCGAGCCCCGACGCCCTGGCGGCGCGCAACGCCGGCACCGAGATCTTCGGCATCGGCCTGGGCACGGTCGACGCCGACGAGATCCGCGACTGGACCACCGACCCCGACGGCACGCACTACTACCAGGCCCCGACCCCCGCCCAGTTGCAGGAGGTCTTCGAGGCGATCGGCGCGGCCATCGTGGTGCCCGCCGCGACCGGCGTGACCGTGGTCGACACGGTGGCGCCGCAGTTCTCGGTCAGCGGCGCGGCGGTGTCCAAGGGCGGCGTCGCCCAGAACGGCAACCAGCTCACCTGGACCATCGACGAGCTGAGCACCGAGACGGTGACGCTGACGTTCACCGCGACGCACCTGCCGGCCGCCGGCGGCGGCGCGCTGGCGGTCAACCCGACCGTCGCCTACAGCGACGCCGAGGGTCACGTCGTGGCGTTCGACAACCCGACGGTGAACGTGCGCGGCTGCGCGGCGTTCATCGACGTGGAGCCCGAGCACGCGGTGAACGAGCTGGGCACGCCCGGCCAGACGCACACCGTGACCGCGACCGTCACCGACGACTTCGGTGACCCCGTGCCGAACACCCCGGTCGACTTCTCCGTGCTCAGCGGGCCGAACGCGGGCGCGGCGGGCAACGGCAACACCTCCGCGGCCGGCGCGGTCGACTTCACCTACCCGGGCACCCAGGGCCTCGCGGGCCTGGGCACGGACTCGATCCGCGGCTGCTTCACCCACGCCGCCGGCCACCAGGTGTGCGACGACGTGCTCAAGGACTGGGTCGACACCACTCCCCCGGTCGTGACCTGCAAGCCCACCAACAACCCCGGTGGCGGCACCGTGCCGCCGGCCGACAACGAGGACGGGTTCTTCGTCCTGACCGCGACCGACGCGGTCGACCCGAACCCGCAGGTCTTCGTCTCCGACTCGGCGAGCCCCGCGGTCTTCGGCGGGTTCGGCAGCGGCACGAAGATCAAGCTGGTGCAGGCGCCGGGCGCGACGCCGAACCAGAAGCCCGGCGTCGGTGACATCGACTGGCGCATCACGCTCAAGGGCGACGCCCTCGTCTACGGCGTGGACGCGTCGGGCAACCAGTCGGCTCCGGTGAGCTGCCTGGTCCCGCCGCCGCCGAAGTAGCGTTGTGACCGTGAGGGGCGTCCACACCCGGGGACGCCCCTCACACCCCTGCGGCGGGAGCGATCCCGCCGCATGCGGGGTTCGAGGCCGCTAGGGTTGCGCCCTTGTGGGGGCCGTCGTGTGGGCGTTACCGGTCTTGCTCGGGCTCGTCCTTCCGCTGGGGGAGGGCGGGCCGCCGGTCGAGGCGTCGTTGTCGCTCGTGATCGCCGGGCTGCTGCTGCGGGCACGGCAGGCGCACGCCGAACGGCCGGGCGCCTGGTTCCCGTTGCTGGTCACCGGGTCGGTCCTGTTCGGGGTGGCGGCGACCGACGGGTCTGCGGGCTGGTGGGACCTCATGGTCGACCCCGTCGCGTTCGACCTGGCCCGCGACCTGGTCGGCTTGGCGGTCGCCGTCGGGCTGGGCGCGTGGGCCTGGCGGGTGCGCAGCCCCGTCGTCGCGGTCACGGCCCTGGCGTACCTGGCCGCGGTCTGGCACTCGCGGCAGCCGGTCGAGGACTTCGGCTGGTTCGCCTACACCCCGGTGGTGATCACCGGGGCCCCGGTCGTGCCGGTCGTGCCGTTCGACTTCCCGCCGTACCCGGAGCTGGTCGTGGTCGCCGGAGCCGTGCTGGCGCACACCCGGGTCGACCGGGTGCGGGTGTGGCACGTGGCGGCGATCGCCGGGCTGCTCGGCTCGTTGGTGCACTACGGCGCGCTCGCGCTGGTCGTGGCGGCGGTGGTGATCGCCGGGTACGAGCTGAACGCGCGCCGTCCGGGAGCCTGGTACCCGTTGCTGGTGGTCGGCGCCGGCCTCGCGGTGTGGCCGGTGGTCGAACGGCTGGCCGGGCCGCGGTCCACCCGCGTCGACCCGGCGACGGCGGCCGACGGCTACTACGCCGACGTGACCGCCGTCGCGGTCGCCCACGTGGACCACGACGAGCTGTTCCTGGCGTTCGCCGTCGCGGCGGGCCTCGCCGTGTGGTCCTGGCGGCGCAAGAGCCCGACCGTGCTGCTCACCGCCGTCGCCTACGCGGGTGTCGCCTGGTCGCTCACCCTGCCGGAGGAAGCGGCCCTGGTCGTCCTGGCGGGTGCGGCCGTCGCGTGGGCGACGACCGCACCCGGTGCCACTAAAACGGTTGGGCGTTGGGCTGGAACACCTGGCCGTTGGCCGGGGCCTTGAGGTTGATCAGGTAGTCGGTCACCAGGGTGTCCACCCCGGCGCTGTCGCCGAGGATGCAGTGGCCGAACGAGTCCACGGTCAGCAGCCGCGCGTTGCCCAACTGGCGGGCCATGCGCTTGCTGAACTCGTACTGGGTGGCCGGGTCGTAGTAGTTGCCCACCACGACGATCGGGTTCGGCGTGCGCTTGTTCCAGGGCCCGGCCCAGCGGTCCGGGCGGGGCACCGGCCAGGTCGCGCACGTGAGCAGGTCGGACGCGGCCTGCTGGCGGCCGAACGTCGGCGACTCCCGCTCCCACTTCGCGGCCAGCGCGGGGAACAGCTGCGGCACGCGCAGGAACGGCTTGTCCGTGCAGTTCACGCCGTAGTACGAGTCGTCGTACAGGTACTCCGTGTCACCCGTGAGCCCCGCGCGGACGTCGGCCAGGCCGTGCTTGTTCGCCAGCGGCGGCAGCAGCGGGGCCTGCTCCTGCGCGGAGAACGTGGCGGCGCCCGGGTGCAGCACCGCGTAGACGCCCTGCAACCACGCGGCCAGCGCCTTGAACCGGGTCGGCGCGTACAGGTCGCTCGTGACGCGGCCGATGTAGCCGGCGTAGGTCACGACCTCGTTGTTCGGCAGGGTGATCGACCGCGTGCGCAGGTGGTCGCGCACCTCGTCGAATTTGGCCCTCGGGTCGCCGTCGCTGTAGGCGCACTTGTCGCCTTCGGCGTCGCATCGCTTGAGGAACGCGTCGAGCGCGATCTCGAAGCCCTGCGCGCGCTGCCGGTCGTACTCCGCGCCGTTGGAGGTGCGCAGCGCCGGGTCGACGTTGCCGTCCAGCACCAGGGCGCGGGACTTCGAGGGGAAGATGTTGGCGTAGGTGGCGCCGAGGAGCGTGCCGTAGGAGAAGCCGGCGAACGTCAACTGCCGGTCGCCGACGCCCTGGCGCAGCAGGTCCAGGTCGCGGGCCACGTCCTCGGTGGACATGTGGTCGAGCAACGGGCCGGCGTTGCGCGCGCACGCGTCGGTGTAGTCCTCGGTCGCGTCCATGGTGTCGCGGATCTCGGTGCGGGTGACCGGGATGGCGGACATGCGGCCGAAGACCTCGTTGGCCTCTTCGAGGGTCTTGAAGCAGCGCAACGGCGAGCTGCGGCCGACGCCGCGCGGGTCGAACCCGATCAGGTCGAACCGCTTCATGACCTCGGGCTGGAAGAACGAGCTGCCGTAGGCGGAGTAGATCAGGCCGGCGCCACCGGGGCCGCCGGGGTTGATGAACAGCGAGCCGACCTTGTTGGCCTGGTCGTCGGCGGGGCGCTTCATCAGCGCGACGGTGATCTTGGGGCCGCGGGGCTTGCGGTGGTCCAGCGGCACGGGGTGGTTGGCGCAGCTGACCTTGTCGCGTTGGGCGGCGGGGATCTCGGCGAGGACGTCCTCGGCGCAGGTGGTCCACTGGATCGGGGTGGCGCCCTGTGCTTCCTGGGCGGCGGCGGTGCCGGTTCCCGCGAGGCCGGACACGGCGGTGCCCATGGCCAGCGCGAGAACCAGTGCTCTGCGGAGTTGCATGTGATAGCGCTCCCTCGGTTCACTCGACGTCGCCCCTCAGTGACACCGCGACGCCATCGCGCGAGGCTTTCACTCGATCGTGTCCGGCACTACCCGCAGAACGGAGGATTCGTGCCCTACGGACGGTTCTTGCCGGGCCTGGTGTTGGCCGAACGGTTCTACTGGGATGGCGTCGAACCGCTGGTCAGGGCCCACTTCGGCGAGGTGCCGCACAGCGCGGCCCGGATCGGCCCCGGCTCGGAGGTGCTCGGCTTCGACACCGAACGCTCGGTCGACCACGAGTGGGGGCCGCGCCTGCAACTGTTCCTCGACCCGGACGACACGCGTGCCGACGACATCCGGGAGGCGTTGTCGCAGCACCTGCCGAAGGAGTTCCTCGGGTTCCCCACGCACTTCGAGCCGACGTCGGACGAGGGTGTCGGGCGGATGGCGCGCACGGACGGGCCGGTGTGCCACCGGGTGGAGGTGACCGACGCGGGGACGTGGTTCCGCGAGCGGCTCGGGTTCGACCCGCGGGGCGGCGTCACCGTGCGGGACTGGTTGGGCACGCCGACGCAGCGGCTGGCGGAGACGACGGCCGGCGCGGTGTTCCACGACGGGCTCCGGGTGCTGACGGCGGCGCGTGAGGCGTTGCGGTGGTACCCGGACGACGTGTGGCGGTACGTGCTGGCGTGCCAGTGGACGCGGATCGCGCGGGAGGAGGCGTTCGTCGGGCGGTGCGGCGAGGTCGGTGACGAGCTGGGGTCGGCCATCGTGGCGGCCCGGTTGACCCACGACCTGATGCGGCTGCGCCTGCTGCTGGACCGCCGTTACCCGCCGTACGGCAAGTGGCTGGGCAGCGCGTTCGCCCGGTACGCCGACCTGGTGCCGGTGCTGCGCGCCGTGCTGGCGGCGACCGACTGGCGTGCGCGGGAGGACCACCTGGCCGTGGCGTACGAGCGGGTCGCCGCCGAGTGCAACGCGCTGGGCCTGGCCGACCCGGTGGACCCGACCACCCGCCCGTACCACTCCCGCCCGTTCCGCGTCCTGCGGGCGGACCGCTTCGCTTCCGCCCTGCGTGCCGCGATCACCGACCCGGCGATCGCCGCCCTCCCCCTGCCCCACGCGTGAGTCCTACGTTCACGTCGCGTGTGTCCTACGTTCGGAACACCCGAGTTGAACGCTCAGAACAGCCCCGGCCGTCCTGAGCGTTCAACTCGGGGGTCGCGAACGTAGGACTCTCGCGGTCTGGAGGTAGGACACACGCGTTCTGGAGGTAGGACACGCGCGGTTTGGAGGTAGGACACGCGAGGGTCAGGGGGTGGGGCGGAAGACGGCGAGGCGTTGGCCGTCGGGGGCGGTGAGGATCTCGGAGGTCAGGTCGAAGGTGTGGCCGGTGTCGTCGCGGAACGTGCGGCGCGAGCCCGTCTTGACCTTCACGTCGTAGTGCCGCCACAGGTCGGCGAACTCGGCGCAGGCCGCCGACAGCTCCGCCACCAGCGCCGTCAGGGCGGGCCGGGTCGGGTCGACGGCGGCGACCGTGCGCAGGTGGGCCACGCAGTCGCGGGCCATGTCGCCCCACGCCACGAACACCTCGCGGGCACGGGGGTCGGTGAACACGTAACGGACCAGGTTGTCCCGCTCCGACAGGCCCGGCATCAGCCGCGCGCCCTCCGGGTTCACCGCCAGCACGGTGCTGACCTGGTCCAGCACGTACGCCGCCGTCGGCCGCACGGCCTCCAGCAGGTGCAGCAGGCCGGGACGCGGCGCACCCGACCCCAGCGGTGCCGGACCGGGCACCTGGCCCGCCAACGCGTGCAGGTGCGCCCGTTCGTCGTCACCCAGCCGCAACGCCGACGCCAACGCGTGCAGCACCTCCGCGCCCGGGTTCGTGTCACGGCCCTGTTCCAGCCGCGTGTAGTAGTCCACGCTCACGCCCGCCAGCGTCGCCAGCTCCTCACGACGCAGCCCCGGTGTCTGCCGCCGACCGACCCCCTCCGGCAGACCCACGTCCGCCGGCCGCACGCGTCCACGCCTGCTCCGCAGGAACTCACCCAGCTCACCCACACCGGCGAGTGTCGCACCGACCGCGGGTGGCCCCGCGAGGACCAGGCCCGCGCCGGTCTCCCCGCACCCGCCGCCCACGACGACGCTGGTCGGCATGACACACGTACTCGTCATCGGCGGCAGCTCCGGCATGGGTCTGGCGCTGGCCCGACACCTGCTGACCCAGGACACCGTCGTCACGATCGCCGGCCGGTCCGCCGAACGCCTCGCCGACGCCTCACGCGCCCTCGCCCCGAACGGGACCGACCGGCTGCGCACCGACCAGGTGGACATCACCAGCGAGGACGAGGTGCGACGCCTGGCCGGGCGCACCGGCCCGCTCGACCACGTCGTCGTCACCGCCGTGGACGCGCGCGACGCCTACTTCCCGATCGCCGACTTCGCCCTCGACCACGCCCGCGCCGCGCTGGACACCAAGCTGCTCGGGCCGTGGCTGGTGGCCAAGCACGTGGGACCGCACGTCGTGCCCGGCGGCTCGATCACCTTCACCTCCGGCGTCGCCGCGCACCGCCCGGGCCCGGGCGCGTCCGTGCTCGCCGCCGCCAACGGCGCGCTGGAAGCGCTCGCCCGCGCGCTGGCCCTGGAGCTCGCGCCGGTCCGGGTCAACGCCGTCTCGCCGGGCTGGGTCGACACCCCCGTGTGGGACGTCCTCGACGGCCCCGCCAAGGCCGAACGGCTCGCCGCGATGGCGGACCGCCTCCCGACCGGCCGGGTCGGCACGCCCGACGACCTCGCCGAGGCGTTCACCGCCGTGCAGCGCAACCGCTTCATGACCGGGTCCGTCCTGCACGTCACGGCTACCCGACCGCCCGAGAGAGCGACAGGGCGAAGCGCCCCTCGGAGTCGGTCCACCACCGGTGCAGCTCGAAACCGGCGGCGGTCAGCTCCCGTTCCACGCCCTCCCGACGGAACTTCGCCGACACCTCGGTGCGCAGCTCCTCACCCTCGGCGAACTCGACCTCCAAGCCGAGCGCCGCCACGTGGCTCTTCACCGGGCGCACGGCCCGCAGGCGCATCTCGATCCACTCCTCCTCGGCGTTCCACAGCGCCACGTGCTCGAAGTCCGACGGGTCGAAGTCCGCGTCGAGCTCGCGGTTCACCACCCGCAGCACGTTGCGGTTGAACTCCGCCGTCACGCCCCGCGCGTCGTCGTAGGCGCGCACCAGGGTGTCGGGGTCTTTGACCAGGTCGGTACCGAGCAGCAGCCACTCCCCCGCGTCCAGCACCTCGCGCACCGACGCGAAGAACTTGTCGCGCTCCTCCGGGATCAGGTTGCCGATCGTGCCGCCCAGGAACGCCACCACCCGCGGCGGCACGCCGGGCAGCAGGCCCAGGTGCTCGGTGAAGTCGCCGACCACGCCGTGCACCCGCAGCCCGGGGTACGCGGCCAGGATCGCCCGGGCCGCGTCGGTCAACGCCGTCGGCGACACGTCCAGCGGCACGAACTCCCGCAAGGTGCCGTGCTCCCGGAGGGCGTCCAGGAGCAGCCGGGTCTTCTCCGAGGAGCCGGAACCCAGCTCCACCAACGAACGCGCGCCCGTCAGCGCCGCGATCTCCGCCGCCCGGGCCACCAGGATCTCGCGCTCCGCGCGGGTCGGGTAGTACTCGGGCAGCCGGGTGATCTCCTCGAACAGGTCGCTGCCGACCGCGTCGTAGAACCACTTCGGCGACACCCACTTCGGCCGCGCGGTCAGCCCCGCCCTCGCCTCGGCGCGCAGCGCGATCGCCGCGTCCTCGGGGGTCAGGTGCACGTCCAGCACAGGCTCGGTCATCCTCGTCCAATCCGTTGAACGTCCACAGTAGACACATCTGCCGTGACGACGTGCCCGTCGGGCACCTCCCGCCAGCGCGGGTCGTCGTCCAACGGCTCGGAGGCCAACGTCACCGCGCCGTCACCGGAGCGGACCCACAGCGAGTGGGTCCACGTCGTGCCGGCGAGCACGGTCCCGTCGGTGAGCAGCAGGTTCAGCCGCGAACCGGGCGCGGCGGCGGCCACTTCGGACACCACGTCGGCCAGCGCGGCACCGGGTGCCGCGCCCGCCGCCAGGCGTGACCGCACGAGCGCCCACAGCAGGGCGGCGTCGGTCGGTGCGTCCAGCGTCAGCAGCGCGGCCACGGGCAGCGTCTTGGCGACGTCCACCACGGACTCCGGCCAGTCCGCCACCCGCCCGTTGTGGCTGAACAGCCACCGCCCGTCGGTGAACGGCGCGCAGGCCGTGTCCGCCACGGGCATGCCGACCGTGGCCGACCGCACCGCGGCCAGCACCGCGCCGGACACCGTGACGCGGCTGAGCGCGAGCAGGTTCTCGTCCGACCAGATCGTGCCCGCACGGCGGTAGCGCACCGCCGGGCCGCCCGGCGCGGGGTACCAGCCCACGCCGTAGCCGTCCACGTTGACCGTGCCGCCGCCGCGCATGTCCCGCGGCGCGTACGACTGCCGCACCAACGAGTGCGGCGGGTCGTGCACCAACGCGGCGACGGGCACGGCGGGGCCCAGGTAACCCAGGTGGCGGCACACGGTCAGGCCAGTTCGTCCCGTGACGCGTCCCGCGCGCACCGGAAGCCGGCGAAGATCTGCCGCCGGATCGGGTAGTCCCAGTTCCGGAACGTCGAGCGCACCGCGGCCTGGTCGCTGCCGAACGACCCGCCCCGCAGCACCTTGTAGTCGGGGCCGAAGAACACCTGCGAGTACTCCGCGTACGGGAACACCTCGAACCCGGCGTAGCCGTGGAAGTCCGAGCTGGTCCACTCCCACACGTCGCCGATGAGCTGGTGCACGCCCAACGCCGACGCGCCCGCCGGGTACGCCCCGACCGGCGCGGGCGTCAGGTGCCGCTGGTTCAGGTTCGCGTGCGCCTCGGTGGGCTCCTCGTCGCCCCACGGGTAGCGGCGGGAGCGCCCGGTCACCGGGTCGAACCGGGCCGCCTTCTCCCACTCCACCTCGGTGGGCAGCCTCTTGCCCGCCCACTTCGCGTACGCCTCGGCCTCGTAGTAGCAGACGTGCACCACCGGCTGGTCCGCCACGACCGGCTCGGTGCGGCCGAACGCGGTGCGGTACCACCGGTCGCCGACTCGCTCCCAGAACCGCGGCGCGACCAGCGACGCCTTGCGCACGTGCGCCCAGCCGGCCTCGCTCCACCAGCGCGGGTCGCGGTAGCCGCCGTCGGCGATGAACTCCGCGTACGCGCCGTTGGTCACCGGCGTGGTGTCGATGAAGAACGGCTCGGTGACGACCTGGTGCGCGGGCCGCTCGTTGTCCAGCGCCCACGCCTCGGTCGACGTGCCCATGGTGAACGGCCCGCCGGGCACCAGCACCTCGGCCGGTCCGACGGGGCCGCCGCGCGGCGGCGGTGGCGCGTCCAGCACCGGCTCGCCCACCCGCAGCTGGTGGGTGGCCAGCATGGTCTCGTCGTGCTGCTGCTCGTGCTGCACGATCATGCCGAACGCGAACCCGCCGTCAACGAGCCGGTGACCTTCCAGCGGGGTGCGCTCCAGCACGTCGAAGACCTTCTCCCGGACCTCGCCGACGTACCGGCGCGCCTCGGCGGGCCCCAGCAGCGGCAGTTCCGGCCGGGCCGAGCGGGCGTGCTTGAACGCGTCGTACAGCTCGTCGATGTCGGCCCGGATCGGCTCACGGCCGCCCACGTCGCGGACCAGCCACAGCTCTTCCTGGTTGCCGATGTGCGCGAGGTCCCACACCAGCGGTGACATCAGCTTGGAGTGCTGGCGGACGAGGTCGTGGTCGTCCACCGCGTCGGTGAGCAGCCTGCTGCGGTCGCGGGCCCTGGTGAGCTGGGCGGCGACCCGGTCGCGCAGGTTCTCGGTGCTGGTCATGAACGGCCCCCTCCGGTCTTCTCAGCGAGCGTGCGGTGCAGTTCTTCGGCGATCGCGTCGGCCTGGTCGACCGACAGGTCGGTGTCGGACAGCGACGCGCAGCCCAGTTCGACCACGTCGCGCGCCGCGCGGGCGAGCACGGGGTCGGCCAGGCCGTAGCGCGCGGCGGCGAGCCAGCGGTTGGCGGCGGTCTCGGTCGCGGCGAGCGCCTCGTCCACCGCCTTCGGCGTGCTGAACAGCGCCGCCATCAGCACGACCGGCGGCAGCCACCGCCCGTGCGGCGGGGTGTCGAGGTAGCGGACCTCCACGTACCCGCGCGGCCGCACCGGCGGGAACTGCAGGGTCAGGTGGTAGTCGAGGTCGTCGGAGGTCGCCGGCCGGTCGAGCGCGCCGTCGATCCAGTCGGCGAACGTCAACGGGTGCGGCGGCAGCCAGTTCGGCCCCGGTCTGCGCACCGCGATGACCGGTGTGTCGAGCACGCGCTTGGCCCACGCTTCGGCCGGTCTCGCGCACACCGCCGCCGGGCGGGTGCGCACCGGGTCGGTGGCGTAGAGGGAGCGCATCCGGGCGCTGGCCCAGTCGGTGCGGCGGCCGTTGACGCCCGGGGAGTTGGCGAACAGGGCGCTGACCACGGGTCCGAGCGCGTGCACCGCGGCCCACCGCTTGGGCAGGTCGTCGGCCAGGCCGAAGTCCAGGCAGACCTGGAGGCCCGCGGTGCTGCACATCATCGTGATGCCCTCGGGCCCGAGCGGGGCGAAGGCGTGTTCCATGGCCGCGTAGCGCGGGACCTGGAGCATCCGGCGCGGCGGGCGGAACGGGTCGGCGCCGTGCTGGCCGAGCCGCAGACCGGCCGGCCCGAGCAGGTTCTGGAGGTGGTCGATGTCGGCCGCGACGGTCTTGAGCAGCTCGGTCAACGACTCGCGCGGCGGGGTGGAGATCTCGACCTGGCCACCCGGTTCCACGGTCAGCGGGGTGCCGGAGGGCAACGGCCGCTGAGGGCTGTCGGGGGCGAGGGTCGGTGGCGCGTGATCGCCGAGCGCGGCCGCGAGGGTCTTCGCGTCGAGCGGTCGGGTGGGATCTTCGACGTGGTGGACGGTCCATTCCAGTTCGACTCCGAGCAACCTCGGAGGTCCGTGCTTGAAGCAGACCGAGGCGACGTAGGCCTCGGCCTCCGCTCGATCCCGGAACACCGCCGGGGTGGGCCCCGGAGCCGGGGCATTACGGACAGCAGTCACTTGTCGCACTCCCGGTGATCAAATCTCGTCCGTTCGACGCTACACCGGGGTACCGACACTCGCAGCCACCCGAAACCCTTGCGGATCAAAGACATGCCGGGTGGCGGCCACCTCGGTGACGGCCGGTCGGGTGGCGGTGGACGCCGGACCGGGGGCCCCCGAGCTGCTCCGAGTGGTCGCTTCCCGGCGGCCACTCGGACAATCCGGTCACGAGGTGAACAACTCGTGGCATCCGGGTGACCTCACGACCCAGGGTGCTCGATGTCCACGTGCAGCACGCGGTCGTTGCCGACTTCCTCGTCCAGATCCCACGTCGTGGTCAGCCAGAGGTCGCCCTCGGGATCGACCACCACGGTCCGCAACCGGCCGTACTCGCCGTGGAAGTACACCTGCTGGTCGACCGCGTCCGAGCCGTCGATGCGCAGCCGGTACACGCGCTTGCCGACCGTGGTGCCGATGAACAGGTGGTCGTCGATGATCGCCAACCCGCTGGGGCCACCCGCCGACGTGGGCCAGGTCATCTTCGGCGCGATGCTGTCCTCGCAGTACCCCGCCGTGCCCTCGCAGCCGGGCCAGCCGTAGTTGCCGCCGCGCTCGATCAGGTTCAGCTCGTCCTGCGAGTTGTTGCCGAACTCGGTCGCCCACAGCCTGCCCCGCGAGTCGAACGCCAGGCCCTGCACGTTGCGGTGACCGTAGCTCCAGATCGCCTTGCCCGGGAACGGGTTGTCCGGCGGGATCGAGCCGTCCGGGTTGAGGCGCAGGATCTTGCCCGCGTTGGTCTCCAGGTTCTGCCCGTAGCTGCCGTTCTGCGCGTCCCCGGTGGAGACGAACAGGTACCGCCCGTCCGGGCTGAACCGCAGCCCGCCGCCGTTGTGGTAGCGGTTCTTGGGCATGCCGCCCAGGATCGTGGTCCAGTTGGCGAGCATGTCACCGACCAGCTGGGCCCGCACGACCTGGTTGCCGGCGGCCGCGGTGTGGTAGACGAACACGAAGTGGTCGAAGGTGAACGTCGGCGAGACCGCCACGCCCAGCACCCCACCCTCCCCCTCGGTGGCCTGCGCGCCGGGCACCCGGCCGAGGTCGGTCCGCTTGCCCTCCCGGGTGAGGCGGAAGATCCCGAACCGCTCCCGTTCGGACACCAGCGCCGTGCCGTCGGGCAGGAACGCCACACCCCACGGCACGTCGGCGCCGTCGAGCAGCGTGGTCACCGCGCCGGGCCTGGGCTCGCCCCTGGCCGACGTCACGCCGGGCGTGGCGACCGCGTCGCCCGACGGCGAGGGGCTGCCCGCCGGCTGGTCGCCCGGGGGTGCCGCGTCGGTCCGCACGACGACGTTGTCGCCGGCCTGGGAGACGTTCGGCGCGGCGTCACGGGCGACGACCGTCCAGTCGTAGGCGGTGTCCGGGCGCAGGCCCGTGACGGTGGCCGCCAGGGTCGTGCCCGGCACGCTCGTCATGAGCTGGCCGTGCTGGTAGACGTCGTAGCCGACCACGCCGACGTCGTCGGTGGAGGCGTCCCACGCCAGCGAGACGCTGGTGGCCGACTTGCCGGTGGCGCGCAGTCGGGTCGGCGGGGTGGGCGGCTCGGTGTCGGTGTCGTCCACCACCAGGCGGTCGGCGTTCGGGCCGCCGCGCGCGGTGGCGGCCGTGGCGCGGACCCGGTTCACGCCTTCGCGCAGCCCCACGGTCGTCGTGACCTCGCGCCACGTCGTCCACGAGCCCGTGGCGGGGAAGGAGGCGGTGCCCGCCCGCCCGCCGTCCACGGTCAGGCTCAGCGGCAGGTCGGCGTCGGTCCCGTTGGCGTAGCGGAAGACCAGCGCGTGCCTGCCGGCCCGTGCCGCGGTCACGGCGTACTCGACGTAGCCGCCGGCCGCGTCGCCGTAGTCGACGTACCCGGAGCCGGTGAACCCGGTGTGCTCGGACGCCACCGCGCCGCCCGAGACGTCGGCGGCCTCGGCCTGGTGGTCGGTCAGGCCGTGCGCCGCCCCGGAGGCGGTGAGCAGCGACAGCGCCGTCGCCACCGCGACGGTGGCGGCCGACAGCCGTCGACGTCCGGCGCGCCGCGTCGGACGCGACCGGGTCGCGTTGTGTCCCATGGGTCTCCTCCCCGCCTACCGGTTCCGGTAGTCCGCGGCCCGGTGGCGGAACCGGGCCCGTGACGACGGCACGTCCAGCGCGATCCGCTCCAGCACCTCGACCGGCCGCCGCCCGTCCGGCACGGCGAACGACGACCGCAGCACGCCCACGTGGCCCGCCGAGAACGGCACCAGGCGGACCGGCACGTCGGTCCGGTCCGCGAGCGCGTCCCACTGCTCGGCCATGACCGCGTCGTCGCCGACCCGGACGTGCAGGGCGGCCTCGTGCACGAAGAACCGCGCGCCGACCAGCGGCAGCCGGTCGACGCCCAGGCCGCCGTCCTCGCCGAGGGCCAGGGCGTAGGCGGGCGTGCGCAGCGGTTCGGGCACGCACAGCGGCTCGAACACCACGACGGCGCACCCGGCCGGGCCGTCCGCGACGTCGTTGGGCCGACGGCCGACCAGCCTGATCAGATCGATCAAGTCCGGGCCGTGCCGACTGCGGTCCACCGTGGACGGTCGGTTCGACCAGCCCAATCCCGGCACGAGCCGCAACGGCGGCCGGATGTCCTCACCTGCGGTCACGGTGCGCCACCGTAGTGACCCTGACCTGGGGTTTCGAGCCAGGACGCCGAAGTACACCCCAAAGTGGACGAGGCAAGCCGTACGTACTGATTGGATTTCGTCAGGCGGCCCTGGCAACATCGACAGGTGCCCAGGGTGAGCCAGGACCACCTCGACGCCCGTCGCCGTCAGATCCTCGACGGCGCTCGTGCGTGTTTCGCGCGCTTCGGCTACGAAGGCGCGACCGTGCGCCGCCTGGAAGAGGCTACCGGCCTGTCCAGGGGCGCGATCTTCCACCACTTCCGGGACAAGGAGTCGCTGTTCCTCGCCCTCGCCGAGGACGACGCGCTGCGGATGGCCGAGGTCGTCGCCGAGCAGGGCCTGGTGCAGGTGATGCGCGACCTGCTGCACCCGCCGGACCCCGACGACGTCGAGCACCCCGCGGACTGGCTCGGCACGCGGCTGGAGGTGTCGCGCCGGCTGCGCACCGACCCGGAGTTCCGGGCGCGGTGGGCGGAGCGGTCGCGGCAGCTGACCGACGCGACGCGGCAGCGGCTGGAGCGCCAGCGCGAGGCCGGGAACCTGCGCGACGACGTGGACGTGGACGTGCTGACGTCGTTCCTGGAGCTGGTGCTGGAAGGGCTCGTGTCGCACCTGGCCATGGGCCTGCCCGCGGACGACCTCGAACCGGTGCTGGACCTGGTCGAGGAGAGCGTGCGGCGGCACCGCCGCAAGGGCTGATGGTCCGGTACTTGTGGGCCGCGGGCCTGGCCCGGCTGGCCGACGAGATGGTCGCCGTGGCGGTGGTGGTGCTGGCCTTGTCGCGCAGCGGCTCCACCGTGCTGTCCGGCGCGGTGATCGCGGCGTACACCGTGCCGTCGATCCTGTCCGGGCCGCTGCTCGGCGCGTGGCTGGACCGGACCCGGCGGCCCGTGGCGGCGTTGGCGGCCAACCAGTTCGTGCTGGCCGCGATGGCGGCGGTGATGGTGGTCGCGCCCGCGCCCTGGCTCGTGCCGGCGGCGTTCCTGGCGGGCATCACGTTGCCGATGACCAGCGGCGGGTTCACCAGCCTGGTGCCGCGCCTGGCCGCCGACCTGCCCCGGGCGACGGCGCGGGACGCGTTGCTGTTCAACGCGGCGGCGATCGGCGGACCCGCGCTGGCCGGCGTGCTCGGCACGGCGGTGTCGCCCGCGGTGGCGGTGGCCGCGGTCGCGGTGCTGTCGTTGGCGGGTGCGCTGTGCACGACGACGTTGCGCGTGCCGCCGCGCCCTCCCGCCGAGCACCCGTCGCTGGTCGCGGAGATGAAGCGCGGCCTGCGGCACCTGGCCACGACCGCACCGCTGCGCGGGGCGACCATCGCGTCCTCGGTCGGGTACGGGTCGGTGGGCATGCTCGCCACGGCGTTGCCCGCGCACCTGGGCGCGTTGGGCGTGGGCGAGGACCGCACCGGGCTGGTGTGGGCCGCGTTCGAGGTCGGGTGCGTGATCAGCGTCCTGGCGGTGCGCCGCAGGCTGCCCGGGTGGCGCCCGGAACGGGTCGTGTTCACGGCCGTCGCGCTGTACGGGGTGGCGCTCGCGACGTGGCCGCTCACCCACCACTTCCCCGTGCTGCTCGGCCTGGCGCTGGTCAGCGGCGTGGCGCAGGGTCCGACGCTGGCCGCCACGATCACCGCGCGGCAGCGGTACACGCCCGGCCCGCTGCTCGGGCAGGTCTCCACCACGGGTGCGAGCCTGAAGCTCGGCGCGTTCGCGATCGGCGCGGCGGCCGGCGGGGCGTTGCTGACGACGTGGTCGAGCGCGGCGGTGATCTTGCTGGTCGCGGCGGGGCAACTGGTGGGCGCGTCACTCGGAGCAGCCGCCGCCAGGCCGACGCGCACCGCCCACTCGACCCCATAGGATCGGCGGCATGGCTGACCCGCGACCTGCCCACGTGCACCGGGTTCGGGTGCGCCCGGTCGACTGCGACCGCCAGGGGATCGTGCACGCCTCGCGCTACGCGGTCTTCTTCGAGGCCGCCATGGTGGAGACGCTGCGCTCGGTGCTGGGCTCCTACAAGGAGTTGGAGAAGCACGGCGTGGACTTCGTGATGGCCGAGACCTCCATCCGGTACCTCGCCCCGGCCAGGTTCGACGACCTGCTGCGCATCGCGGTGCGGGTGCGGACGCTCGGCACCACCACGCTGACCATGGGCTTCGACGCGGACGTCGACGGCACGCCGGTGGCCACCGGCTGGAACCGGTACGTCTCCTTCGGCACGCCGGAGCTGCGCAGCACCCCGATCCCCGCCGACTTCCGCAAGCTCCTCGAACGCCGACCGGCGCCCGCCCGACCGGTGACTAGGTCCGCACCCGCGCCCCGGAGCTGACCGCGTGCGCCGCGCCTGACCCCTCGGCCCGCGCCACCACCCGACCGGCCTCGACGCGGATCGCGGTCTCGGTCTCGTCGCTCACCGACGGCACGCCCGCCGCGCCCGCCACCGCACCGCTCTCGTCGCAGACCACCCGCAGCCGGGGCCACGCCCGCGGCGGGAACGCCTGCCGCAGGCTCACGCACAACCGCGCCAGCACCAGCCGCGCCAGCGGGGCCAGCTCGCCCGGCGTGCCGGTCACCATCACGAGCGTCGTCGGCACGTGGTTGCGCACCGCCTCCTCCGCGGCGGCCAGCCGGTTGAGCCCCAGCACGACCACCACGCCGTCCTCGTCCGGCGTCACCTCGCTCCCGCGCACCAGGTCGACCGCCGACGGCGGCGTCCACGGCCGGTCCTGCCCCACCACCACCGCGCCGGGAGGCGGTGCCCACCAGTCGTTGAGCTCCAACCCGGCGAGCTGCTCGCACGCGCTGACCACGTCGAACGGCTCCAGGAACCCGGGCGCGGCGGTGGCCAGCCCGCTCGCGCCGTGCAGGGCGGCCAGCACGACCTCGGCCAGCCGGACCAGCCGGGCGGGCGGCGAGCCGAGCGGCGGCACGGCCGGGTCGAGGGCTTCCAGCGCGAGGCTCAGCAGCAGCGCGTCCAGCTTCAGCAGCTGCGCGAACGGCCGCCGCGTCACCTCCTCGGCGGCCACCTCGGCCAGGAGGTCGCGGGCCAGCGGGTCGTGGCCGGTCGAGGTGACCCAGGCCCGGGCCAGCGCGCCCAGCGCCTCGCGCCGGTCGGTGCCGCGCTGCGGGTTCGACGGCGTCTCGGCGCGTTCGGCCAGGTCGGCCAGCACGGCGAAGTAGAGCGCGCGCTTGCCGGGGAAGTTCGAGTACACCGCGCCCCGGGTCAGCTCGGCGCGCTGCGCGATCGCGTCGACCTTGGCATCGCGGAAGCCGCGGTCGGTGAACTCGGCGCGCGCGGCTTCCAGCACCCGCGCCCGGTTGCGCTCCTGCGCCTGCGCCCTGCTCAGCCGCACCATCACGCTCCCCGTTTGCCAGACGTCGTGCGGCCAAGATACCGTCACCATTCAGATGATGAGAACATCTGATCCGAACATCCGGAGGTTCGCGTTGACCGTCCCCGAGATCGACCCCACCCAGCCCGAGGTGCTGCTCGACCCGTTCACCGCGTACGGCGAGGCTCGCGAGCGCTGCCCGGTGGCGCGGATGCCGTTGCCCGGCATGGGCGACACGTGGGTGCTCACCCGGCACGAGGACGCCAAGGCGATGCTCGCCGACCCGCGCTTCGAGCTGAGCCCGAACAGCTTCCTGGGCCTGCCCGGCGTCCCGGAGCACTGCAAGCCGTACCTGCGCACGATGTCCGAGCTGAACGGCCGCGAGCACGTGCGGTTGCGCCGGCTGGCCGCGCCCGCGTTCACCGCGCGCCGGGCGGAGGAGTTCCGCCGGCGGATCGAGGAGGTCGTGGACGGGTTGCTCGACGCCCTGCCGGAGGGGCCGACCGTGGACCTCCTGGAGCACTTCGCCCGCCCGCTGCCGATGGACGTGATCTGCGAGCTGGTCGGCATCCCGGCGCGGGACCGGCCGCGGTGGCGCGAGTACGGCAGGGCCGTGGTGAGCGGCTACGGGCCGGGGTTCGTCGCGGCGATCCCGGGGATCATCGAGGGCGCGATCGCGGCCGTCGAGCTGCGCCGGACGTCACCGGGCGACGACCTGATCTCCCAACTGCTGCGCGTGCGGGACGACGACGGCGACCGCTTCACCGACGCCGAGCTGGTCACCCTGGTCTGGCAGCTCGTGATCGCCGGGCAGACGCCGACCAACCTCATCGTCAACGGGCTGGAAGCGCTGCTCGCCCACCCGGAGCAGCTGTCGGCGCTGCGGGCCGACCCCGGCCTGATGCCCCGCGCGGTCGAGGAGCTGACCCGGTGGGTCGGCCCGCAGTTGCTCACCGTGCCGCGGTTCCCGCGCGAGGACGTGACCTTCGGGGACGTGGTGATCGGCAAGGGCGAACCGGTGATGACCGCGATCGTGTCGGCCAACCGCGACCCGCGCGTGTACGACGCGCCCGACGAACTGGACGTCACGCGCACGCCGTCGGTCGGCCACCTCGGCTACTCGCACGGCGCGCACTTCTGCCTCGGCGCCGCGTTCGCGCGGGTGCAGACCCAGGTGGCGCTGTCCGCCGTGCTGCGGCGGTTCCCCGACCTCGCGCCGGCCGAGACGCCGCGGCGGACGCCGGACGGCGGCACGTGGCGGCTGGCGTCGCTGGTCGTCAACCGCTGAAGAACCGGTCCAGGAGCTCGTCCGCGATCGCGGTGGCCGTCCGGCCGTCGGTGTCCACGACGAGGTCCGCCGCGGCCGGCGCGGGCGTGGGGACGGCCAGGCGGCGCAACTCCTCCTCGGCCAGCCCGCGCAGGTCGTCACCGGGGATGGGCGGCCCCTGCCCCGCGCCGCGCAGCAGCAGGCGGGCCACGAGCTGGTCGCGGCTCGCGTGCAGCCAGGCCAGCTTCGCACCCGGCACGAGGTCCGCGTGGTCGCCGGTGACGACCAGGTGCCGCGCCCCGGCTTGCCGGTGGACCCGCCGCACCGCGTCGAGCCGCCGCGCCCGGCCCGCCGCGTCCAGCGGCGGCGTGGCGAACGTGACCTGGGCCAGGTCGACGTACCCGGCCTTGGCGCGCGCGGTCAGCCGGCTGAAGAGCGACCAGCCCACCGTCGACTTGCCCGCCGCACGCGGTCCGGCGATCCACAGCACCGTCACGCGGTCCACCTCCCCCGGATCTCCGCCGCGATGTCGGCGGGCGTGCGGCCGTCGGTGTCCACGGTGAGGTCGGCGAAGTCCGCGCGCTCCAACGCGTCGGCGTCGTCGAGCGCCTGGTCGACCAGGTCGAGCAGCCAGCCGCGACCCAGGAACCGGGCGCGCAGCTCGGCGCGCGCGACCC
This sequence comes from Saccharothrix sp. S26, assembly GCF_021390395.1. Classification (GTDB taxonomy): domain Bacteria; phylum Actinomycetota; class Actinomycetes; order Mycobacteriales; family Pseudonocardiaceae; genus Actinosynnema. The sequence continues at coordinate 80,632 of NZ_JAJUWT010000020.1, read as the reverse complement.
GCAACCGGCACAGCGTGACGTCGGCGCCGGACAGCCGATCGGTGTAGAGGCGGGCCTCCTCGGCGGTGTTGAGGAAGCCCGACACGACGAGCGGGGAACCCTTGTACTCGGGCCACAACGCGCCCAGCGCGCTCGACTTGACCAAGTGGTTCTCCGGGTCGCCGTCGTTCGGCGGGAAGCACAGGCCGAGTTGGTCGGTGTCGACGTACGATCCGCGGTCGAGGGAGCGGTAAACGTGCCAGCCGACCGTCGACTTGCCGACGCCGGACGGGCCGAGGAGCCACAGGACGGTGGTCATCGGGCGGGAGGGTAGCCGCCCCCGGTCCGGCGCGGCGATCGGTTTTCGCGCGCCGGACCAGCGGAGCTTGAACGCTTCTCGCGTTCGCGCCACCGTGGTGCCATGTCGTCCACGGTGAAGAACGCGACGGTGCTGTTCCTGGGGCGCGCCGTCGTCCGGGCCCAGGCCCTGCTCGGCGACCCCGCCGCCCGGCTGCTCGGGCTCAGCCCGACCAGCGACCCCTACCCGGTGTACGAGTCGGTGCGCCGGCAGGGCGTGCTGGTGCCGACCAGGATGGGGCTGTACCTCACCGCCTCGCACGAGCTGTCCTCGCGGCTGCTGCGCGACCCCGGCTTCGGCCCCCTGTCGGCGGGCGCGTTGTCGCCGGTGGACACCTCGGCCCTGCCCGGCGGACGGCGGTTGATCAACCCGGTCGAGGAGTCGTTCCTCGTGCTCAACCCGCCCGACCACACCCGCCTGCGGCGGTTGGTCGCGCCCTGGTTCACCCCGCGCGGGCTGCGGGCGCAGGCCGACACCGTGGAACGGGTGGTCGAGCAGTACCTCGACGAGGTGGCCGACCGGCGGGTGTTCGACCTCGTCGGCGACTTCGCGGCCAAGGTGCCGATCCGGGTGATCGCCGACCTGCTCGGCGTGCCCGGTGCGGACCACGCGACGTTCGCCCGGTGGGGCAGCGCGTTGGTCAACGCGCTCGACGGCGTGCGGGACCTGCGCGGGATGCGGGCGTTGCAGACGGCGTTGCGGGAGTTCGAGTCGTTCGTGGACGACCTGATCGCGCGCCGGCGGCGGCACCCCGGCGGTGACGACATCGTGTCCGTCCTGGCGGCGCACGAGGACCTGTCGCGGGCGGACCTCATCGCCACCACGGAACTGCTGCTCGTGGCCGGCTTCGAAACCACGGTGAACCTGATCGGCAACTCGGTGCTGGAGGTGCTCGGCCACCCCGCGGTGCGCGAGCGCCTGCTCGCCGACCCCGGCTACGCCGACGCCGTCGTGGAGGAGACGCTGCGCCACGACCCGCCCGTGCAGTACACCGTGCGGGTGCCGTTCGAGGCGACCGAGGTCGCGGGCACTCGGATGCCCAAGGGCACGCCGATCATGCTCATGCTGGGCGCGGCCAACCGCGACCCGGCGGTGTTCGCCGACCCGCACCGGTTCGACCCGGACCGCGCGGACGTGCGCGAGCACCTGGCGTTCTCGTCCGGGATCCACTACTGCCTGGGCGCGGGACTGGCCCGGATGGAGGGCGCGGCGGCGTTGCGCGGCCTGTTCCGGCGGTTCCCCGACCTGAAGGCGGCGGGCCGGGTGCACCGCCGCCCGTCGCGGGTCATCCGCGGTCCGGTCCGGCTCCCCGTCGCCACCGAGGTGAAAAAACACCACCCGATCGTGGAAACCCTCAGCTGAGCCACAGCGATGTGGTGCATGCTGGTACCGCGCGTCGACCCGCCGCACCGCCGCCGCGGCGGGTCGTTGCGCCTTCTCCGCATCACTGCGGATTTACGCGTCCACCGGTCCGTGCCGCGGTGTCGTGCTCCCGCCGCGCCCGCTCCACAGTGGCCAGGTTCCGCGCGGACCACTCGGCCAGGTGCGCGAACAACGGCGCGAGGCTGCGCCCGAGCTCGCTGATCTCGTACTCCACCCGCGGCGGCACTTCGGCGTGGTAGGTGCGCACCACGAGCCCGTCGCGCTCCAGTTGCCGCAGCCGCTGGGTCAGCACCTTGGGCGTGATGGTGGTGATGCGGCGCGACAGCTCGCCGAACCGCTGCCGGCCGAACTCGTTGAGCGTCCACAGGATCGGGGTCGTCCAGCGGCTGAACACGAGGTCCACCACCGGCGCGATGGGACAGGCCGACTCCGGGTCGGCCGTGGTGCCGCTGGTCACACTCGACCCCTTCCGCCATTACTTTCCCCTAGGTACCTACTATCACCAGGATAGTAGCGTCCCCCGTCGTACCGAGCACACGGCGAAGACGGGGAGAGACCATGATCGTGGTGACCGGGGCCACCGGGAACGTCGGCCGCACCCTGGTGCGGACGCTGGCCGAGGCGGGCGAACGGGTGACCGCCGTGTCACGCCGGATCGCCGGGCCGGACGTGCCCGAAGGCGTGCGGCACGTGCGGGCGGACCTGGCGCGACCCGAAAGCCTCAAGCCGGCGTTCGACGGCGCCTCCGCGTTGTTCCTGCTGACGTCGGGCGACTTCACGGCCGGCGGCGGCAGCGCCACCGTGCTGCGCGACGTGCTCGACCTCGCCCGCGCCGGCGGCGTCGGCCGGGTCGTGCTGCTGTCGTCGCAGGGCGTCGGCACGGGGCGGCACAAGCCGGACCTCGAAGAGGCCGTCACGGGCGCGGACCTGGAGTGGACCGTGCTGCGGCCGGGCGGCTTCGCCTCGAACAGCTACGCGTGGGCCGCCACGATCCGGGAGCAGCGGCTGGCCGCCGCGCCGTTCGCCGACGTGGCGCTGCCCGTCATCGACCCCGACGACATCGCCGAGGTGGCCGCCGCCGCGTTGCGCGAGGCGGGGCACGGCGGTCGGACCTACGCGCTGACCGGACCGGCGGCGGTCACGCCGCGACAGCAGGTCGCCGCGATCGGGGACGCGCTGGGCGAGCCGGTGCGGTTCGTGGAGCTGAGCCGGGCCGAGGCCAGGGCCGCGATGACCGGGTTCATGCCCGAGGTGATCGCGGACGCGACCCTCGACATCCTCGGCGAGCCGACGGCCGAGGAGCAGCGGGTGAGCCCGGACGTCGAACGGGTGCTGGGCCGCCCCGCGGGCTCCTTCGCCGACTGGGCCGCGCGCAACGCGGCGGCGTTCGAGTGAGGGTCCGGTGAGGGGCGTGCGCCGCGCCCCTCACCGGACCGCCTCACGTCAGTCGACGCCCCGCATCAGCCGGTGGATGGCCTTGGTCCCGACGACCAGCGCGACACCCAGGCCGATCGCCACCGCGCCCAGCACGCCGAAGTACGCCACCGCGTTCTCGTCGCTGTAGAACCGGACCACGATCGCGCCCACGCCGGAGCCCGCCGCCGTGGCCAGGAACCACAGGCCCATGGTCTGCGAGGCGAACGCGCGCGGCGCGAGCTTCGTCGTCACCGACAGGCCCACCGGCGACAGCAGCAGCTCGCCGCACGTCATGACCAGGTACATCAGCACCAGCCACAGGAAGCTCACCCGCACCGCCGGGTCGCCCTGGCTCGCGACCATCATGAGCAGGAACGACAAGCCCACCAGCAGCAGCGCGTAGGCGAACTTGCGCGGCGTCGCGGGCTGGCGCCTGCCCAGCTTCACCCACAGCAGCGCGAACAGCGGCGCCACCGCGATGATCATCACGGGGTTGATCGACTGGATGAACGACGGCGGGAAGCTCAGGCCGAGGAACGAGTTGTCCACCCTGGTGTCGGCGAACGCGGCGATCACCGTGGCGCTCTGCTCGAACAGCAGCCAGAACATCGCCGCCGCGATGAACAGCGGGACGTAGGCGATCACCCGCGACCGCTCGACCTCCGTGGTGCGCTTGCTGCGGATCATCACGGTGAAGTAGCCGATCGGCAGCAGCACCGACACCAGGCTGATCAGGTTGATCACGCCCTCGGCGCCCAGCACGCCGAGCACGACCAGCAGCGCCACCACGGCCACCGCGCCCAGCGCCACGGCGGCGATCCGGCCGATCACCCGGCCGCGCTCCTCGGCGGGCAGCGGGTTGGGCGGCACGGAGGCCCAGTCGCCCAGGCCGCGCCGCCCGACCAGGTACACGACCAGGCCCAGCGCCATGCCGACCGCCGCCGCGCCGAAGCCGAGGTGCCAGTCGTAGGTCTCACCGAGGAACCCGCACACCAGCGGCGCGAGGAAGCTGCCCAGGTTGATCCCCATGTAGAAGATCGTGAAACCGGAGTCGCGGCGCGGGTCGTCCTGGCGGTACAGGCCGCCGACCAGGGTGGAGATGTTCGGCTTGAGCAGGCCGGTGCCCAGCACGATCAGGACCAGGCCGGTGTAGACGCCCGCGAGCCCGATCGGCAGCGCCAGCGCGACGTGCCCGAACATGATCAGCACGCCGCCGTAGAACACGGCGCGCTGCGCGCCCAGCACGCGGTCGGCCAGCCAGCCACCCCCGACGCCGGACATGTACACCGACGCGCCGTAGATGGCGACCAGCGACAACGCGAAGCTCTTGTCGAGCCCGAGCGCGCCTTCGTCGGCCGAGCGGTACAGGTAGTAGGCGAGGATCGCCTTCATCCCGTAGTAGGAGAAGCGCTCCCACAGCTCGGTGAAGAACAGCGTCGACAGTCCTCGGGGGTGACCGAAGAAGCCCCGCTGCGGGGTGGAGACGGCGCTCGTGGCGCTCACGTGGTCCTCCTGGTGTCAACGATGTCACCGTCGGCGTACCGGGTCACGTTACGCCGGACGGGTGTACCGGATGAAATCGCGATACGGCCGAGTGGCCTACTCCACAGCCTCGGGGTGCGCTCCGGTTCAACGTTTGGTGCACTCGTGGGGTGGATCTGATCGAGGCTCACGGACGCGCGATGACGGAGTTCGACTCGCGGGTGCGCCGGGTGCGCCCCGAGCAGTGGGACTGGGGCACACCTTGCAAGGAGTGGTCGGTCCGGGATCTGGTCAACCACCTGGTCCACGAGCAGCTGTGGGCACCGGAGCTGCTGGCCGGCTGCACGGTCGAGCAGGTGGGCGACCGGTTCGACGGCGACCAGCTCGGCGACGACCCCCTGCACTCGTGGGTGCTGGCGGCGGCCGCGGCGCGTGAGGCGTGGATCGCGCCGAAGGCGCTGCTCAAGCCGGTGCACCTGAGCTACGGCAAGGCCACGGCGGTGGAGTACGGCTGGCAGATGACCTCCGACCTCGCGGTGCACGCCTGGGACCTGGCCCGTGGCCTCGGGGTGGACGAGCGGATCGACCCGGACCTCGCCCAGGCGGTGCTGGACTACGTGGAACCGAACGCCGAGGGGTGGGCGGCGAGCGGGCTGTTCGACCCGCCGGTGCCGGTGCCCGCCGACGCGGACGCCCAGACCAGGCTGATCGCCCTGCTGGGCCGGACGCCGTAGCGGCCGGTCCACCGCGGGGAGAGCTCATCGGAAGCTCTCCCCACGGCCCATTCCTTGGCACGGGCGGGGCCCCCGCGGCCAAGCCTGTCGTGCGCTCCGCCCCGCGCGGCTCCCCCACCGCGCGGGGCGGAGCGCACCTCCCCCTCGCACCGTGCGGGGTCCCCGACCTCACCCGCACACCGACAGTGATAGCCCTCACGCGTTGTCCACGGTCGGTGAACCGGTTCCTGACAACATTTCCCGGACAACGGCGTCGGGCCCCGCCGCGTGGCGCGGCGGGGCCCGAGGGGTCGTGGACGGCCGGTCAGGGGCCGGTGACGCCCGGCTCCCAGCTCTCCGGCCGACCGCTCTCGGTGAGCAGCAACTGCCAGTCGCCGAAGCCCATCGGCGCGTCGTGGTGCCACGGGAACCGGCCGTCCGCGGTCGGCAGGATGATCTGCACGGCGGCGAAGTCGCCCTTGCCGTAGAGCAGGAACGCGCTGCCGAAGAACTCCGGGTAGAAGCCCTTGAAGACGCGCTCGAACGTCACCGGCACGCCCTCGAAGAAGTCGTGGTAGAGCCGTCCGGGCACGAACCGCTCACCCCGCCGGGCGCGGTCGACGTAGGCGCGGATGAGCACCTGGGCGTGCTCGGGGGGCAGGCCGAGCACCACCGCCTCGGCCACGCCGAACCGCCGCCACGCGCCGACGGAGAACGAGTAGCCCGCGCCTTCCTCGTCCTCGGGCACGGTGACCACGGCGTGGCCGTGCTGCTCGGCCTGGGTCAGCAGCCAGTTGCGCAGGTTGATGTCCTGGACGGAGGGGCCGGAAGGGTTCGACACCCGGCCATTGTGCCCGTTGCCCGCGTCAACACCGCATGAGCCGGGGAGCGTGAACACACAACAGCCCCGCGCCGGCGGGCCGACGCGGGGCTGGGAGGCGGGGGTCAGCCGACTTCGGCCATCACCTCGTCGGACACGTCGAAGTTCGCGAAGACGTTCTGCACGTCGTCGCAGTCCTCGAGCGCGTCGATGAGCTTGAAGATCTTGCGCGCGCCCTCGGCCTCCAGCTGCACGGTCACCGACGGCAGGAAGTTCGCCTCCGCCGACTCGTAGTCGTAGCCCGCTTCCTGGAGGGCCTTGCGCACCGCGACCAGGTCGCCCGCCTCGGACACGACCTCGTAGCTCTCACCCAGGTCGTTGACCTCCTCCGCGCCCGCGTCGAGGACGGCCATGAGCACGTCGTCCTCGCTCAGCCCGTCGCCCTTGGGCACGATCACCACACCCTTGCGGGTGAACATGTAGGCCACCGAGCCGGGGTCGGCCATCGAGCCGCCGTTGCGGGTCATCGCGGTGCGGACCTCGGACGCGGCCCGGTTGCGGTTGTCGGTCAGGCACTCGACCAGCACCGCCACGCCGTTGGGGCCGTAGCCCTCGTACATGATGGTCTGCCAGTCGGCGCCACCCGCCTCCTCGCCACCGCCGCGCTTGCGGGCGCGCTCGATGTTGTCCAGCGGCACGGAGTTCTTCCGGGCCTTCTGGATGGCGTCGTACAGGGTCGGGTTGCCGTCCGGGTCGCTACCGCCGGTGCGGGCCGCCACCTCGATGTTCTTGATCAGACGCGCGAAGAGCTTGCCGCGCTTGGCGTCGATTGCGGCCTTCTTGTGCTTGGTGGTCGCCCACTTTGAGTGGCCGCTCATTTCTCCTCCGTCGAATACTCAGCCCGCGGCACGGACCATGTCCACGAAAAGGCGGTGCACCCGCCCGTCACCGGTCAGTTCCGGGTGGAACGAGGTGGCGAGCACGTGCCCCTGCCGAACCGCGACGATCCTACCGGCGGCCTGTCCGGCGTCGGCCGTTTCGGGCACCCGGGCGAGCACTTCCACGTCCGACCCCGCCGATTCCACCCACGGGGCGCGGATGAACACCGCGTGCACCTGGCCCACGTCGGTGAAGTCGAGTTCGGCCTCGAAGGAGTCGACCTGCCTGCCGAACGCGTTGCGGCGCACCACGATGTCCAGGCCGCCGAGCTGGTGCTGGTCGGGCCGCCCGTCCAGCACGCGGTCGGCCAGCAGGATCATCCCGGCGCACGACCCGTAGGCGGGCATGCCCTCCTTGATCCGCGCGCGCAGCGGCTCCAGCAGGTCGAACGTGGCCAGCAGCCGGCTGATCGCGGTCGACTCGCCACCGGGCAGCACCACGCCGTCGACCTCGGCCAACTCCTCCGGCCTGCGGATCGGGCGGGCGAGCACGTCGGACTCGGCCAACGCGACGAGGTGCTCACGGACGTCGCCCTGAAGGGCGAGGACACCGACGACGGACACGGCTGGGTTTCCTCCTAGGTGAACTGCCACCAGCCTAGGTGACCGGGCCGGACGGGTGCTCGTGGCACCCGCCCGGCCGTTCGGTCTTCCCGCGGACGCGCTAGTCGCGCTCCGCGACCCGCTCGGCCGCCTGGTGGGCGGTCGAACGACGGGCTCGGACGGCTCGCCAGCCGACGAACAGCAGCACGGCGAGCACGGGGATGGACCAGAACGCGATGCGCTCGGCGGGTCCGGCGAACGCCATCAGCACGATGACGAGCGCGAGGAAGGCCAGCGTCGCCCAGCCGGTGTAGGGCGCGCCGGGCATCCGGTAGGAGGGCCGCTCGACCTCGCCGCGCAACGCGGCCTGGCGCAGCCGCAACTGGCAGAAGATCAGCGTGGCCCAGGTGGCGACCACGCCCAGCGAGGCCACCGCGATGGCGATGTCGAACGCCTCTTTCGGCACGAGGTAGTTGAGGACCACGCCGAACAGGTAGGCGACCGAGGTGAACAGGATGCCGCCGTAGGGGACGTGCCTGCGGTTCATCTTCCCGGTGAACGCGGGCGCCTCGCCCTGCTGCGCGAGCGAGCGCAGGATGCGGCCGGTGGAGTAGAGGCCGGAATTGCACGACGAGAGCGCGGCGGTGAGCACGACCGCGTTCATCACGTCGCCCACCCCGGCCACGCCGAGCGCGGAGAACACCGTCACGAACGGGCTTTCCGCGCCGCTGTAGAGGTTCCACGGCAGCAGCATCGCGAGCAGCAGCACCGAGCCGACGTAGAAGACGCCGATCCGGTACACCACGCCGTTGATGGCCTTCGGCAGCACTTGGCGCGGATTGGCGGTCTCCCCCGCCGCGATGCCGACGAGTTCGATCGCGGAATAGGCGAAGATGACCGCTTGCAGCGTCATCAACGCGATGCCGATGCCCGCCGGGAACATGCCGCCGTGCGCGACCAGGTTGTGCACGCCCGCCTCGCTGCCGCCGACGTCCGCGCCACCGATGACGAGCGCGACACCGGTGAACAGGAACACCACGATCGCGGTCACCTTGATGACGCTGAACCAGAACTCCAGTTCGCCGAACAGCTTCACCGACAGCAGGTTGACCACGACGAGGAACCCGAGCGCGATCAGCGCGGTGACCCATTGCGGCAGGTCCGGCAGCCACCGGTGCACGTAGATCGCCACCGCGGTGATCTCGGCGATGCCGGTCATCGCCCAGTTCACCCAGTACATCCAGCCGGAGGTGAAACCGGCCCACGGTCCGATGAACTCGCGGGCGTATTCCACGAAACTGCCCGCGGTGGGCCGGTGCAGCACCAATTCGCCGAGCGCGCGCATCACGAAGAACGCGGCCAGGCCGCACAGCGCGTAGGAGAACACCAGTGACGGGCCGGCCTGCGCGAGTTTGCCGCCGGCGCCGAGGAACAAGCCGACGCCGATGGCGCCACCGATGGCGATCATCTGCACCTGGCGCTTGGACAGCGCTTTGGTGTAGCCGTCGGCGTCGGGCTCCGCGACCGTCTGCTCCGTCATGGTGGCCGAACGTTAGTGGCTCGCGGCGGGCTCCCGGAAATCGCTTGAGGAAGACTTGATGTAATCCTCTTCACAATGCCCGGAAAGGGCCTGGTCGAGGTCGTCCCAAAGGTCCTCGACGTCCTCCAGGCCCACGCTCAGCCGCAGCAGGTTGGCGGGCACGCCGGACTCCTCGCGCGCGGTGTCGGGCACCAGCCGGTGGGTCAGCGCGGCCGGGTGCTCGATCAGCGTGTCGACCGAGCCGAGGCTGACCGCCGGGGTGACCAGCCGGAGCCTGCGCACGACCGCGGCCGGGTCTTCGCGGGTGGTGAACGCGAGCATCGCGCCCGGTCCGCGTTGCTGCGTGCCGACCAGGCCCGCCGGGTCGGCGCCGGGCAGCGAGGGGTGCCGCACCAGGCCCGTGCCGGGGTGGGCGTCGAGCCGGGCGGCCAGGTCGACGGCGGTGCGCTGGGCCGCCTCGACGCGCAGCGGCAGCGTGGCCAGGCCGCGGTGCATGAGGTAGCCGCCCAGCGGGTGCAGCACCGCCCCGGTGATGATCCGGACCTGGCGCAACGGCCCGGCGTGCTCCTCGGCGCACGCCACCACGCCGCCGAGCACGTCGCCGTGCCCGCCGAGGTACTTGGTGCCCGAGTGCAGCACGTAGGTCGCGCCGAACGCCGCCGGGTTCTGCAGCACGGGCGTGGCGAAGGTGTTGTCCACCATCACCGGCACGTCGCCCGCCTGGGCGACCACGGCGGCGATGTCGAGCAGGTCCAGGTTGGGGTTGGCCGGTGTCTCGACCACGACCAGGCCGGTCTGCGGGGTGACCGCGTCGGCGACCCGGTCCGCCGTCGCGTAGGTGGTGCGCACGCCGAGCAGGCCGGACGACAGCAGGTGGTCGGTGCCGCCGTAGAGGGGGCGCACCGCGACCACGTGCGGCTTGCCGGTCACCACGCACGCCGCTTGCACGACGGCGGTCACCGCGGCCATGCCGCTGCCGAACGCCACGGCGGCCGACGTGCCCTCCAGCGCGGCCAGGGCCTGCTCGAACCGGGCCACGGTGGGGTTGTGCAGCCGGGAGTAGACCGGCGAGGCGGCGTGCGCCGCGCCCTCGGCGAGGTGTTGCAGCGCGTGGCCGCCCTCGGGCTGGTCCGGGATCGGGTAGGTGGTGGACAGGTCGATCGGCGGGGCGTGCACGCCCAGGTCGGCGAGATCGTCGCGCCCACCGTGCACCGCCGTCGTTCGCAACCGCTTCATGGGCGAATCTTGGACGTATCGTCGGCGTCTGCGGGAAACTTCCGCAGGTTCTTCGGCCGCGAGAGGGGTTCGGCGTGTTGGATTCGGTGGACGCGGCGATCGTGCAGGAGTTGCAGAAGGACGCTCGGCTGCCCAACAAGGAGCTGGCCGACCGCGTCAACGTGGCCGCCTCCACGTGCGTGGTCCGGCACCGGTCGCTGCGCGAGCGGGGCGTGATCACCGGCTACCACGCGGAGGTCGACCTGGCCGCGATGGGACGGCCGGTGCAGGCGATCATCGCGGTCCGGGTCCGCCCGCACACGAGGGCGATCGTGGAGCCGTTCATGGACTACGTGCTGACCCTGCCGGAGGTGCTGGCGCTGTCGCACGTGGCCGGCCCGGAAGACTTCCTGGTGCACGTCGCCGTCGCCGACACGGCCCACCTGCAACGCCTGGTGCTGGACCGCTTCACCACCCGCCGCGAGGTCAGCGAGGTGCAGACCAACCTGCTGTTCCAGCACGTCCGCAAGCACACCGTGCCCCCCACCGACACCGACCGCCGTGCGTGACGCGGGCCGTCGGCCCCGCCACCGCCGCACGGTGCCCCAGTCCCGCGACGGCACGGGTCAGCTCGAAGTCGTGGCACTCGGGCGCGGCGGAACGCGGCCTCGAACGCCCCGACGCGGTCGGCGGGCACCCGGCGACCCGTGCACTCGATGATCACGCGGTCAGTCGAACACCCGCGGTCGGAGCCGACCAGTACGTGCTTCGTGGTGCATGAACGTGCGCAGGACGCGGTACCACTGCCCGGTCGAGCCGGCCATGGACGTCATCGGCGCGAAGTGGGCCGTGAGGGGGTGGCCGTCGAGCCGGTGACGTGAGGCTGTGTTAACAATGACCATGGGGACCGAAGCGTTGCGTGAGCTGCTCGACGGCCGGTGGGCGTCGTTGCGCCGCCGCTCCATGGACCTGCTCGGCGAGCTGAAGCCCGCGCCCGACCTCGAGCGCGAGGAGTACCGGGCCTGGGTGCTGGAGCAGCTGCGGGCGTTGGCCGCCGGCGGCCACCCGTTGACCGGGTTCCCCGCCCGGTACGGCGGGCACGACGACGTGGGCGGCTCGGTGGTCGCGTTCGAGGTGCTGGGGTTCGGCGACCTGTCGCTCATGGTCAAGGCGGGCGTGCAGTGGGGCCTGTTCGGCGGCGCGGTGCAGGCGCTGGGCACGGCCGAGCACCACGACCGCTACCTGCCCGCGATCATGAGCCTGGAGCTGCCCGGCTGCTTCGCGATGACCGAGACCGGGCACGGCTCCGACGTGCAGCACCTGCGGACGACGGCGACCTACGACCCGGACACCGAGGAGTTCGTGGTCGACACGCCGGACCCGTCCGCCCGCAAGGACTACATCGGCAACGCCGCGCGTGACGGGCGGATGGCGGTGGTGTTCGCGCAGTTGGTGACCGGTGGCGTCACGCACGGCGTGCACGCGTTGCTGGTGCCGATCCGGGACGACACGGGCGCGCCGATGCCCGGCGTGCGGATCGAGGACTGCGGGCCGAAGGCCGGGCTGAACGGCGTGGACAACGGGCGGCTGTGGTTCGACCACGTGCGCGTGCCCAGGGCGAACCTGCTCAACCGGTACGGCGACGTGGCGGCGGACGGCACGTACTCCAGCCCGGTCGAGGGCGACGGCCGCCGCTTCTTCACCATGCTCGGCACGTTGGTGCGCGGCCGGATCAGCGTGGCGGGCGGCGCGGGCAGCGCGACGAAGAAGGCGTTGGCGCTGGCCATCCGCTACGGCGACGCGCGGCGGCAGTTCACCCGACCCGACACCGGTGAGGAGGTCGTGGTGCTGGACTACCTGGCGCACCAGCGGCGACTGCTGCCCGCGCTGGCGACCACGTACGCGCTGCACTTCGCGCAGGAGGAGATGGTCTCGGCGCTGCACGACGTGGCCGACGACCGGCAGCAGCGGGAGCTGGAGTCGCGGGCGGCCGGGCTCAAGGCGGTGGCCACCTGGCACGCCACGCGGACCATCCAGACGTGCCGCGAGGCGTGCGGCGGGGCCGGGTACCTGTCGGAGAACCTGATCGCCGGGTTGAAGGCGGACACGGACGTGTTCACCACGTTCGAGGGCGACAACACCGTGCTGCTCCAACTGGTCGCGAAGGGGCTGTTGACCAGCTACCGCGACCACGTCGGCGACCTCGACCAGTGGGGCATGATCCGGTTCGTGGCCGATCAGGCGGTGGGCGTGGTGATCGAGCGGACGGCGGCGCGGGCGATCATCGACCGGCTGGTGTCGGGCAGCTCGGACGCGTTGCTGGACCGGGGCTGGCAGGTGCGGCAGTTCGAGGACCGCGAGAAGCACGTGCTGGAGGGGTTGGCGCGGCGGTTGCGGCGCGCCTCGCGGGACGACGCGTTCGACGTGTTCAACGCCGCGCAGGACCACGTGCTGCACGCCGCGCGCGTCCACGTGGACCGGGTCGTGCTGGAGGCGTTCGTGGCGGCGGTGGACCGGTGCGCGGACCCGGAGGCGACGGCGCTGCTGGACCAGGTGTGCGACCTGTACGCGTTGAGCACGATCGAGGCGGACCGGGCGTGGTTCCTGGAGCACGGCCGGCTGTCGCCGCAGCGGTCCAAGGCGGTGTCGCAGGCGGTCAACGAGCTGTGCGGCAGGCTGCGCCCGCACGCGCGCACGTTGGTGGACGCGTTCGGCATCCCGGAGACGTGGCTCACCGCCCCGATCGCCGGATGAGCCCAGGGAGAGGTCGGGGAATGGCGGAGAGCGACGACAGCGCGGTGATCAGCCTCGGGCTGGCCCGGTACGTCCGGGCGGTGGCCGAGGAGGTCGGCGTGCCACCGGAGGGCACCGAGTTCGAGGTCAGCGACACCGCCACCGCCTACCTCGGGCTGGAGGGCCCGGGGCCGGACCTGATGCTGCTGTGGAACGAGCGGCGAGGCTGGTCGATCGCGGTGGAGACGGACCCGGCGGAGAAGCCGATCACGCTGGCGCACTTCGGCCCGCCGCTCGTGCCGCCGCCGGGTGAGGTGGCGCGGTTCGTGCGCGACGTGCTGGCGGGCAAGCCCGGCGGCCCCGAGCCGGACCCCGACGCGAGGCAGGACCGCCATGAGCTCGCCGCCCGGCTGAGGGAGTACTTGTAGGCCGTTACGGCACGCCGACGAACCGCAGGCCGGCCGTGGTCGCCGCGGCCAGCACGACCACCACCACGAACGGCGCCTTGCGCCACGCGGCCACCCCGCCGACCAGCACCCCGAGGGGCAGCGCCAGGCCCGCGAACCCCTGACCCTTGGTCAGCGACGACGTCGCCACCAGGGCGAACAGCAGCACGGTCGCCGAGGTCGACATCAGCAGCTTCACCCGCTCGGACAGCGTCAGGCGGTCGCGCAGCAGCGGCCCGGCCAGGCGGAACGCGTACGTGCCCGCGGCGAGCACCAGGACGGCGGCCAGCGTCACGCCTTCTCCCCCTGTCGTGCGGTGACCAGCAGGCCGCCCAGCGCGACCAGCACCGGGACGCCCGCGGGCAGCAACGGCGTGGTGGCCAGCGCGATGGCCGCGCCGAGCAGCGCGGCGTGCCGGGTGGCCCTGTCCTTGAGCGCGGGCAGCAGCAGCGCGAGCAGTGCCGCCGGGAACGCCGCGTCCAGCCCGAAGGCGGCCGGGTCGCCGATGTTCCGGCCGACCAGCGCGCCCGCGACCACGGCGACGTTCCAGGCGAGGAACAGCGCGACGCCGCACGACCAGTAGGCGGCCTTGGCCTTGCGCGGGTCGCTCTGGGCCAGCGCGAACGCGGTCGTCTCGTCGATCAGCAGGTGGCTGCCGACGAGCCGCTGCACGAGGCCCTTGCCGAGCACGTCGCCGACCGCCAGGCCGAACGGCAGGTGCCGGACGTTGAGCAGCAGCCCCGCCAGCACCGCCGCCGCGGGACTGCCGCCCGCGGCGACCACGCCGACCGCCATGAACTGCGAGCCACCCGCGAAGACCAGCAGCGACATCACCACGGGCAACCACCAGGGCAGGCCCGCGCCGGTCGAGATCGCGCCGAACGAGGCGCCGCTGACCGCGGCGCCGGCGGCCACCGCGGCGACGTCACGCAGCAGCTCGGCATCAAGGGTTCGCCATGTCGAACGCATCGTCTCTTACGATGAACACCAGGGAGAGTGTTCGTCAAGCCGAACGATTGGACTGTCATGTCGAACACAGGCGCGCCGCTCGACGTCATCGCCGCGTCGCTGCGCCGCGAGCGGGAACGCGTCGGGCTGTCGTTGAGCGAGCTGGCCAAGCGCGCGGGCATCGCGAAGTCCACGTTGTCGCAGCTGGAGTCGGGCAGCGGCAACCCCAGCGTGGAGACCCTCTGGGCGCTCGGCGTGGCGCTGGGCGTGCCGTTCTCGCGCCTGGTCGACCCGCCCACGCCCCGCGTCCGGGTGATCCGCGCGGGCGAAGGCCCGGCGATCTACTCCGAACGAGCCCACTACACGGCGACCCTGCTGGCCTCGTGCCCACCGGGCGCGCGCCGGGACATCTACCTGCTCAACCTGGAACCGGGCCCACCGCGCGACTCCGAACCGCACATGCCGGGCACCGTGGAGCACGTGATCGTCAGCAGCGGCCGCATGCTGGCCGGACCGCGGGCCGAACCGGTCGAACTGGGCCCCGGCGACTACCTGCTCTACCCCGGCGACATCCCGCACACCGCCCAGGCACTCGAACCGGGCACGTCCGCCCTGCTGGTCTCGGAGCACGTCTGACCCACGCGTTCGAGCGATCCAGCCAGGCGCCGGTTCGACCGATGCACATCGAGGTCCTGCGCCGGCGCGCGAAGGAGCAGGACATGCCGCTGGCCGGCTACCTGCGCGACCTGCTCGTCCGGGTGGCGGACCAGCCGTCGACGCCCCCGACCCCGTGAACGCCACGACCGCGGCCCGCCGGGAGTCCCCGGTGGGCCGCGGTCGGATGGGCCTTACCAGCCGCGCTCGGCCAGGCGGTGCGGCTCCGGGATCTCGTCGACGTTGATGCCGACCATGGCCTCACCGAGGCCGCGCGACACCTTCGCGATCACGTCCGGGTCGTCGTAGAAGGTCGTCGCCTTCACGATCGCCTCCGCGCGCTGCGCCGGGTTGCCGGACTTGAAGATGCCCGAGCCGACGAACACGCCCTCCGCGCCGAGCTGCATCATCATCGCCGCGTCGGCCGGCGTGGCGATGCCGCCCGCGGTGAACAGCACGACCGGCAGCTTGCCCGCCTCCGCCACCTCGCGGACCAGCTCGTACGGGGCCTGGAGCTCCTTGGCCGCGACGTAGAGCTCGTCGGCGGGCAGGTTCTGCAACCTCAGGATCTCCGCGCGGATCTTGCGCATGTGCGTGGTGGCGTTGGAGACGTCACCCGTGCCGGCCTCACCCTTGGAGCGGATCATCGCCGCGCCCTCGGTGATGCGGCGCAGCGCCTCGCCCAGGTTCGTCGCACCGCACACGAACGGCACGGTGAACTGCCACTTGTCGATGTGGTTGGCGTAGTCGGCCGGGGTCAGCACCTCGGACTCGTCGATGTAGTCCACGCCGAGGGACTGCAGCACCTGCGCCTCGACGAAGTGGCCGATGCGGGCCTTGGCCATCACCGGGATCGACACCGCGTCGATGATGCCGTCGATCATGTCCGGGTCGCTCATCCGGGACACGCCGCCCTGCGCGCGGATGTCGGCGGGCACCCGCTCCAGCGCCATGACGGCCACGGCGCCCGCGTCCTCGGCGATCTTGGCCTGCTCGGCGTTGACCACGTCCATGATCACGCCGCCCTTGAGCATCTCCGCCATGCCCCGCTTGACGCGGGAAGTGCCGGTGACCTGGGTGCCGGCGTCGGGTGAAGTGGTCACGACCAGCCTTTCTCGAAGTAGGGGGCGAACACCGCTCATGGTACGGCCGACGTGGACCGCCGAAGCATGCCAATCCAGCCCGATCTCGGCAGGCCACTTTCCCTCCCTCCGCAGGTAGTGGCGTACGCCACCCGTTGGAACAGCCGGGCGGCCGCCGGTGGCACGGCAACCGGTCACGACGTTCGCCCGGATTCCTCCTGCCGGGTTGGGTGTGGCCGGTTGGGGTTGTCCACCACGGCCGACGGGTGTGAGATCGGACACTAAATACTTGTGGAGGGTGGTCCCGATGGGCAGCAAACACTCCGACAACGGCCACTCGGCAGGCGCGGTCGCTGTGGACGACCCGGCCAAGGTCCGCAACGTCGTGCTGGTCGGCCCGTCCGGCTCCGGCAAGACGACGCTCGCCGAGGCCCTGCTCGCCAGCACCGGCGTGCTGACCCGACCGGGTTCGGTCACCGAGGGCAACACGGTGTGCGACCACGACCCCGCCGCGGTGCGCCAGCAGCGGTCGGTCGGTCTCGCCGTCGCCCCGATCCAGCACGGCGACATCAAGATCAACCTCATCGACACGCCCGGCTACGCGGACTTCGTCGGTGAGCTGCGGGCCGGCCTGCGCGCGGCGGACGCGGCGCTGTTCGTGGTCGGCGCGGCGGAAGGCGTCGACCCGGCCACGGTCGCGCTGTGGGAGGAGTGCGCGGTGGTGGGCATGCCGCGCGCCGTCGTGGTCGCCCGCACCGACCACCAGCGCGCGGACGTGCCCGGTGGGATCGCCTCGTGCCAGGAGGCGTTCGGCGCCGGCGTGGTCCCCCTCTACCTGCCCGACGGCGACGGCCTGGTCAACCTGCTCACCACCGACGACCCCCGCTTCGAGGAGCAGCGCAACGCGCTCATCGAGGGCATCATCGCGGAGAGCGAGGACGAGACCCTGATGGACCGCTACCTCGGCGGCGAGGAGATCGACCAGGCGACGCTCGTCGCGGACCTGGAGACCGCCGTCGCCCGCGGCTCGTTCCACCCCGTGATGCCGGTGTGCGCGTTGACCGGCCTCGGCCTGCCGGAACTGCTCGACGGCATCGCCCGCGCGTTCCCCTCACCCCTGGAACACCCGCTGCCCGAGGTGACGGGCGTCGACGGCATCCCCCAGCCCCGCCTGGAAGCCGACCCGAACGGCCCCCTGGTGGCCGAGGTCGTGCGCACGGCGGTCGACTCGTACGTCGGCCGCGTGTCCCTGGTGCGCGTGTTCTCCGGGACGCTGCGCCCGGAACGGCCGGTGCACGTGTCGGGTCACGGCATGGCCGACCGCGGTCACGAGGACCACGACGTGGACGAACGGGTCGCGCACGTCTACTCGCCGTTGGGTGCGAACCTGCGCGAGGTGCCGTACTGCGTGGCGGGCGACCTGTGCGCGCTGACCAAGCTCGGCTCCGCTGAAACGGGCGACACGGTGTCCGCCCCGGAGAAGCCGCTGCTGGTCGCCCCCTGGGACATGCCGGAACCGCTGCTGCCGGTGGCCGTCGTCCCGCGCAGCCGCAGCGACGAGGACAACCTGGCGCGCAACCTGGCCAAACTGGTGGCCGGCGACCCGACCCTGCGGCTGGAGCGCAACGCCGAGACCCACCAGCTCGTGCTGTGGTGCATGGGCGAGGCCCACGCGGACGTCGTGCTGGCCCGCCTGCGCGCCGGTGGCGCCGAAGTCGACACCGAGCCGGTACGCGTCGCCTTGCGGGAAACCTTCGCGGCCCAGGCCAAGGGCCACGGCCGGCACGTGAAGCAGTCCGGCGGCCACGGCCAGTACGCCGTGTGCGACATCGTCGTCGACCCGCTACCGCGCGGCTCCGGCTTCGAGTTCGTGGACAAGATCGTGGGTGGCGCGATCCCGAACCAGTTCATCCCCAGCGTCGAGAAGGGCGTGCGCGCCCAACTCGAACGCGGCCTGCAAGGCGGCCATCCCGTCGTGGACGTCCGCGTGACACTGGTCGACGGCAAGGCCCACTCGGTCGACTCATCGGACGCCGCCTTCCAAACCGCCGGCGCCCTGGCCCTGAAGGACGCCGCCACCAACGGCGGAACGTGTCTGCTCGAACCAGTGGACGAAGTGACCGTGCGCCTCCCCGACGAGCACCTGGGCACCGTCCTGGGCGACCTCTCCAGCCGCCGAGGCCGCGTCCTGGGAACCGAAGCGGACAGCCAGGGCTACACGATCATCCACGCCGAAGTCCCCGCCACCGAACTGCTGCGCTACGCCGTGGAACTGCGCTCCCTGACCTCGGGCACCGGCACCTACACCCGCCACTTCACCCGCTACGACCCCCTCCCCCAAGCCCTGACCACCCACCACTAACCCCACACCAACAACCACCCACACCCACCCGACCCACCATCCACAACGGACCCGGAACCAGCCCACCGAGGCCCGATTTGACATGGGTTCGGGTGCTTTAGGCTGGTCGAAGCCGGCAGGCCTGGCGGGACGCTTTTCCCCGCCGGGCCTGCCGGCTTTGGCCTGCCTGGAGTGCCCGTACGGGCCCCATGTCAAATCGAGCCGGACTCAACCACCGAGCCGCCCGAACTCAACCCGGAACCGCACCTGAACGTTGAACTCGGGGGTCCCGAACGTAGGACTCACGCGACCTGAACGTAGGACTCTCGCGTTCTGAACGTAGGACACGCGCGGTGGTCAGGTGTTTTCGGGGAAGCCCAGGTTCACGCCACCGTGCGACGGGTCCAGCCACCGACCCGTCACCACCTTCGTCCGGGTGAAGAAGTGCACCCCCTCCGGACCGTACGCGTGCGAATCACCGAACAACGAGTCCTTCCACCCGCCGAACGAGTAGTACGCCACCGGCACCGGGATCGGCACGTTCACGCCCACCATCCCGACCTCCACCTCGTTCTGGAACCGCCGCGCCGCCCCACCGTCGTTGGTGAAGATCGCCGTGCCGTTGCCGTACGGGTTGGCGTTGACGACCTCCAGCGCGTCGTCGTACGTCGCCACCCGCAGCACCGACAGCACCGGCCCGAAGATCTCGTCCCGGTAGAGCGCCATCTCCCGGCCGACGTGGTCGAACAGCGTCGGTCCCAGCCAGAACCCCTCCGCGGCACCGTCGATCGCGTGCAGCCGACCGTCCACGACCAACGACGCGCCCTCGTTCCGCCCGTTGTCCACGTAGGACAACACGCGATCCCGGTGCGCGCCCGTGACCAGCGGCCCCATCTCGCACCCGGGACGACGACCGTCACCCACGTGGAGTTCCCGCATCCGGTCCACGATCTTCGACACCAGCTCGTCGCCCACCGGGTCGACGGCGACCACGACCGAGATCGCCATGCACCGCTCGCCCGCCGAGCCGAACCCGGCCGACACCGCCGCGTCCGCCGCCAGGTCGAGGTCCGCGTCCGGCAGCACGACCATGTGGTTCTTCGCGCCGCCCAACGCCTGCACCCGCTTGCCGTGCCGCGTGCCGGTCTCGTAGACGTACCGCGCGATCGGTGTCGACCCCACGAACGACACCGCTTTCACGTCCGGGTGCTCCAGGATCCGGTCGACCGCGACCTTGTCGCCGTGCACCACGTTCAGCACACCGTCGGGCAACCCGGCCTCGGCGAACAGCTCCGCGATGAAGTTCGCCGCCGACGGGTCCTTCTCCGACGGCTTGAGCACGACCGCGTTGCCGCACGCGATCGCGTTGGGCACGAACCACAGCGGCACCATCGCCGGGAAGTTGAACGGGGAGATCACCCCGACCACGCCCAGCGGCTGCTGGATCGAGTACACGTCGACCCGCGTGGACGCGTTCTCGCTGAACCCGCCCTTGAGCAGGTGCGGGATGCCGCACGCGAACTCCACGGCCTCCAACGCGCGCTGCACCTCCCCCGCCGCGTCGGACAGCACCTTGCCGTGCTCGGCGGTCACGATCGCGGCCAGGTCGCCCTTGCGCGCGTTCAGCAGCTCCCGGAACGCGAACATCACGTTCGACCGCTGCGCCAGCGACGCGGTGCGCCACGACCCGAACGCCTCGCGCGCCACCGCGACCGCCTGGTCCACGGTGGACTCGTCGGCGAAGTCGACCCGGCCCGCCACCTCACCGGTCGCCGGGTCGTACACATCACCCGAACGCGCGCTGTCGCCCTGCCACGGCTTGCCGCCGATCCAGTGCGTGATCGTCTTGGGCGAAGCAGTCACAGCACGTCCTCCAGGATCCCGAGTGCTTCCTCGACCTCGTCCTCGGTCAACGTCATCGGCGGCGCGAGGCGGATGACGTTGCCGTACAGGCCGCCCTTGCCGACCAGCAGCCCCCGCTCCCGCGTGCCCTCCAGCACCGCGACCGCCTTCGCCGGGTCCGGCGCGCCGTCCGGGCCGACCAGCTCGATGCCGATCATCAAGCCCTTGCCGCGCACGTCGCCGACCGCGGGCCGGTCGGCCGCGATGTCGCGCAACCCGTCCAGCAGCCGTTCGCCGAGCTTGGCGGCGTTGGCCTGGAGGTCGTGGTCGAGCAGGTAGTTCACCGTGGCGAGCGCTCCGGCCGTGGCGATCGGGTTGCCGCCGAACGTGGACAGCGAGTTGGCCGTGAGGCAGTCCATCACGTCGCCGCGCGCCACGACCCCGCCGATCGCCAGGCCGTTGCCCAGCCCCTTGGCGAACGTCATCACGTCGGGCGTCACGCCGTGCGCCTGGATGCCCCAGAAGTGCTCCCCGGTGCGCCCCCAGCCGGTCTGCACCTCGTCGGAGACGAACAGGATGCCGTACTTGTCCAGCACTTCCTTGAACGCGCCGAACAGCCCGTCCGGCGGCGAGGTGAAGCCGCCGACGCCCTGGATCGGCTCGGCGATCAGGCACGCCACGTCGCCCGCGGTCGCCGTCTCGATCACCTCGCGCAAATCCGCCACGCACGCCTTGATGTAGTCGGTGTCGGACAGGTCCTTGAACGGGCTGCGGAACTTGTAGCCGCCGTGCACCCAGGCGACCTTCACCGGGCTCAGCGAGGTCGCCGACCAGCCGCGGTTGCCGGTGATGGCGACCGTGGCGAACGCGCGACCGTGGTAGGAGTTGCGCAGCGCCAGGACCTGGTCGCTGCGGCGGTAGCGGGTGGCCAGCATGAGCGCCGTCTCGTTGGCCTCGGTGCCGGAGTTGGTGAAGAACACCTTCGCGTCCGGGATGCCGGACAGCTCGGCGATCTTCTCGGCCAGCTCGACCTGCGAGCGGATCAGGTAGAGCGTGGAGCTGTGCAGCACGCCGGTGTCGAGCTGGGACCGGATCGCGTCGGAGATCTCGGCGACGTCGTAGCCGACCGCGTTGGTCAGGATGCCGGCGAAGAAGTCCAGGTAGGTGCGGCCTTCACGGTCCGTGACGCGGCGTCCGCTCGCGCTCGCGAGCTCGATCGGCTGCTCGTAGTAGAGGGCCATCCAGTCGGGCATCACCGCGCGGTGCCGGGCCAGCAACTCCTCGTGTCCCATCGCGTCCTCCGGTCGTAGTCCCTGAAGGAGGAGTGTGGTCGGCACCGCGAAGGCCCGCCATGGACAACCTGTACCCCTTTCGCGTCGCGCGCATTACGTTGTGTCCATGTACCCCACGGTGGCCGAAGCGCTCGCCCTGCCCGTGGTCCGGCGCGGCGAGCCCGCGGTGGTCGCGGGCGCGGCCGGGATGGGCCGCCGGGTGCGCTGGGTGCACGTCGCCGAGGTGGCCGACATCGCCCACCTGCTGCGCGGCGGCGAGCTGGTGCTGACCACCGGCATCGCGCTGCCCGACGACCCGGACGGGCTGCGCCGCTACGTCGCCGACCTCGCCTCGGTGGGCGCGTCCGGGCTGGTGGTGGAGCTGGTGCGGCGGTGGAGCGACGAGGTGCCGGGCGCGCTGGTGGCCGCCGCCGAGCAGCACGAGCTGCCGCTGGTCACGTTGGCGCGCGAGACCCGGTTCGTGTCGGTGACCGAGGCCGTGGTGTCGCTGATCGTGGACGCGCAGCTCGCCGAGCTGCGGGCGGCCGAGCAGGTGCACGAGGCGTTCACCGCGTTGACCGTGGCCGGCGCGGAGCCCGCCGAGGTGCTGCGCGAGGTGGCCCGGACCGCCGGGCTGCCGGTCGTGCTGGAGACGTTGGGGCACGAGGTGCTGGCCTACGACGCCGCCGGTCAGGATCCCACGGCGGTGCTGGCCGACTGGGGCCAGCGGTCACGGGCGGTGGCCGTGTCGGAGCGCACCGCCTACCACGAGCAGGCCGGGTGGCTGGTGACGGTGGTCGGCGCGCGGGGCGCGGATTGGGGTCGGCTGGTGCTGCTCTCGCCGGAGCCGCCGCCGCACCGGCACGTCGTGGTGGCCGAACGGGCCGCGTCGGCGTTGGCCGTGCACCGGCTGGTGGCGCGGGACCGGGAGTCGTTGGAGCGGCAGACGCACCGCACGCTGCTCACCCAGCTGCTCGGGCAGCCGCCGCCCGACCTGCCGACGCGGGCGGCGGCGCTCGGCGTGCCGCTGGAACGGCGGCAGCTCGTGGGGGTGGCGATCCGGCCGGGCACGGCGAGCGCGCCCGCGCAGGCGTTGGCGTCGCAGGAGGTGCTGCGCGACCTGGCCGAGGCGACGGCGTTGGCGGCCCGGCGGGTGACGGTGCCCGCGCTGGTCGGCGTCGTGGACGACACGAGCGTGCGGGCGTTGCTGTCGTTGCCGCCGCAGGCCGGGTTGGACGGCGTGCTGCGGCGGTTGGCCCGCGAGGTGCACCGGCGGGCGGCGGCGACGCAGCACGCGCTGCCGGTGGTGGTGGCCGTCGGCACCACCGTGACGGCGCTGCCGGACGTGCGGCGGTCGTTGGGCGAGGCGGCGCACGTGGCGGGTGCGGCGCTGCGGTCGTCGGGCACCCGGCTGTACCACCGGCTGGACGACGTGCGGCTGCGCGGCCTGCTGCACCTGCTGCGCGAGGACGAGCGGGTGGTCGCGTTCGCGGACCGCGAGCTGGGGCCGTTGCTGGCACGGGACGCGAACCAGGGCACCCGGCTGGTGGAGCTGTTGCGGTGCTTCTGCGAGCACGGCGGCAACAAGTCCGCGGCCGCCGCCGCCGCGCATCTCTCGCGGACCGCGTACTACCAGCAGTTGAGCCGGATCGAGCAGGTGCTCGGGGTGTCGCTGGAAGACCCGGAGTCGGTGCTCTCGCTGTACGTGGCGCTGTTGGTGCAGGAGATGGGCGAGCGGGACCCTCAGCTGCCCCGCCCGCCCACGTCCGCGACCTAGCCCAGCGGCACGGGCAGCTTGCCCAGCTCGCCGCCCAGGTCGGGCGCCTGCCCCGTCGAGACCGGCGGGGCCACCGGGAGCTCCGGCACGGCCGGCAGACCGGGGATCGCGGGCAGGGCGCGGGCCTGCGGGGCCAGCAGGTCGCCCGCCGCCGGCAGCTGGGGCGCGGCCGGGGCCTGGAGCGCGGCGGGCGCGGCCACCTGCGGCGCGGTGACCTCCGACGTGCCGCCGGGCAGCGGCGCGGGCAGCTTCACGGCCTCGCCGCTGAGCAGCTCGGTGACGGGCTTGGTGGCGTCGACGTCGACCTCGGGGGCGTTGCCGACGTTGCCGATGTTGCCGTCCACGATCTCGGTGGGGCCTTCGGCGGCGGACGCGGCGGAGGCGAGCAGCGGCGAAGCACCGATGGCGAGCAGGGCGGCGGCACGCAGGAGGCCGCGCGTGCGGTATCCGGACACGGTTTTCCTAACCTGGTTGGGGACCTGCAAGTTGACCTACTCCGCATCGGCCACCGCACCCCTCACCCTTGACCGCTCGATCAGGTGACTGACGCTGCGTGTCCCCACACCACCCGATCGGGTTGCGGCTCGTGCACCGCCGCCGGCGCGGGTGAGAGCCCCGCGGGTCCGGGGTCGGGGTACCGGAACCGCGGGGCCGCCCGCCCCCGTGGCGGATCGTGGGCCGCGCGGGCCCGTGTCGGGGAGACGTGGTGCGACACGGGCCCGCGGCGGCTTCCTCCCCCGGAGCGCTAGGGGTTGGTGACCCCCAGCGTGTAGCTGCCGGAACCGCTGTACGCGTGCACGCGGTAGCGGTAGTAGCCCGGCGTGCCGTTGTAGCTCACCGCCTCGCTCGCGCCGGGGCTGTCGCCCTTGGCCACGACCACCCAGGAGCTGCCGTTCCACTTCTGCAGGTAGAGGTCGAAGTCGGCGCCGGACGGGCCGGCCAGGCAGCCGACGTGCGCGCCCGGGACCGTGGACTGGTAGTAGCTGTTGTTCGGCTGGAACGCCTGGCCGCCCGCGGCCAGCGAGCCGTTGTGGGTGGCCTCCGAGTCCTCGCAGCCGGTCGGCGGGTCGGGGTTGCCGCCCCCGCCGGTGACCAGCGTCAGGCCGTAGGCCTGGAGGATCTCGTTCACCGGCTGGAAGTACGTGGTGCCGCCGCTGCCGCAGTTGCCCGAACCGCCGGACGTGACGCCCTGCGCCTGCGTGCCGGCCAGCAGCGAGCCGCCCGAGTCGCCGGGCTCGGCGCACACCGTGGTCTGGATCAGGCCGGTCACCGTGCCCTGCGGGTAGGTCACCGACGAGTTGCGGGCCTGGATGGTGCCGCAGTGCCAGCCGGTGGTGGAGCCGGAGCGGCACACCGCCGCGCCGACCGGCGCGTCCTGCGAGCCCGCGACCGACACCGTGCCGCCGGAGTAGTTGTTGACCAGGCCGCGCGGCGTGTTGCCGGCCGCCACCTGCACCCAGGCGTAGTCGTTGCCGGGGAAGCTCGACCCGCGGAACGTGCCGCTCGGGTTGGACGTGGACGCGCCGGTGGTGCCGCAGTGCCCGGCGGTGACGAACCCGCCGTTCACGGAGAAGCCGACCGAGCAGCGCGTGCCGCTGCCGATGTTGTACGCGTTGCCGCCGACGACGTCGATCAGCGGGCGGGGCGACTCGGCGGTGGTGGTGTACCGGACGGCCGACGGGGAGGCGCCGGAGGACGCGACGAACGCGCGTGCGGCGGCGAGCCCGCCGGGGTGTGACTTGACCACGACGGTGTTGGTGGGCAGGTCGACGTACCAGCCGGGCACGGACTTCGGGGCCTTGGCCACGTTCGCGTCCAGCGCGGACTTCACCGCGTCCAGGTCGCGCTCGCTGCGCTGGACCACCTTCGTGCGCACGCCGTCCACGTCGGACGCGCCGGTCACGCCGACGGTCAACGTGCCGGACGAGTCGATCCACGCGCCGCCGAACCGGCCGTCCAACCGCTTGCGCAGGGAACGCGCGGTGTCGGCGTTGCGCTCGTCGGCGGCGAGCCGGGCACGCGCCTGGTCGGCGTCCAGCCCGAGGTCGCGCTGGATGGCGGAGAGGACTTCGGCCTCCTGGCCCGCCGGCGCGGCCTGGGCCGCGGTGGGGCCCAACAGGCCCGCCGCGACGAGCGCCGCGGCGAGCGCCACCGGTCTCAACAGTGCTGACATGGGGAGTTCTCCTCGAGGGAGGGCAGGGATTCCCCGTGAAACTAAGTGCGCGGGACCGGCCGCGGTAATACCGGTTAGGTCATAAGACGCGGTGATGCCCAGGACCGGCGGCGGGGTGTCCGGCCCGCGCGACCGGGGCGGCCCGCGCGACCTGGACACCGAGCCGGCGGCGGGCACGCGCCGGACACCGAGGGCACCGGGCCGGTGACGTGACCGGGCGGGACCGCGGGCCGTCAGACCAGCGCCTGGTGCGGCACCGCGCCGTACTCCGGGTGCGCCGGCAGCCAGCCCGCGTACCGGGGGCTGCGCTCGGCGGTCTCCCGGTACGCCTCGGCGGCGTAGCGCAGCACCTGCGGGCCCAGCGCGGCGGCCGGGCCTTCCGGGTCCCAGCCGATCAGGTGCCGCCAGCGCAGCGGCGCGCCCGCCAGCGGCATCGCGACCAGGCCCGGCGTGCGGCGGAACGTCGGCTGGCACAGCGCGACCGCGTCGCCGGACGACGCCAGGTCGATGCAGCTGTTGATGTCGACCTCGTACATGGTGCGCGGGGTGAAGCCCGCCCGGCTGCACGCGGCCACGAAGCAGTCGCCGAAGCAGCCGTCGCCGGGCACCACCGCCCACTGCATGTCCTTCAACGCGCCCAGCTCCACCTCCTCCAGCAGCGTGAAGGGGTGGTCCTCGGGCATCAGCACGAACACCGGCTCGACCGCCAGCACGTGCCACGTCAGGCCGTGCTCCGAGGGCGGCGGCGCGTCGCCGCACACGCCGACCAGCACGTAGTCCAGCCGACCCGCGGCCACCAGCGCCGACAGCTCGTCACCGGACCAGGACACCTGCGTGGAGACGTGCGCGCCGGGGTGCGCCTCGGTCAACCGGTGCACGAGCCCGCCGAGCATCGGCCCGTTCACCGCGCCCACCCGGTACCGGTCGCCGGGCACGGTGTCGTCCACCAGCCGCATCGCGTCCTCCTGCAAGCGGGAGAACGCGGGCAGCAGCACGCGCGCCCGCTCCAGCACCAGCTCGCCGAGCGCCGTGGGCCGCGCGCCGCGGTGGTCGCGCTCGAACAGCTTGCCGCCGAGCAGCGCCTCGATCCGGTGCAGCTGGGCCGTGAGGGCGGGTTGCGCGAGGCCTAAGAGGGAGGACGCCTTCGACAGGCTGCCCGCGTCCGCGATCGCGCAGACGACCCGCAGGTGCCGCAGTTCGAGCTTCATCCAACGGACGTTAGGTCACGGTTCACCCGCCAGTCGAGGGCCCGTCGCGGCCGCGCGCGGCGGCCCGGACCAGCGGCGGGAGTGGCAATGGACAGAGTGTGCCCTGATCATGGCAAGCGTGGACACTTTGCCACTGCCCACGCGCGCGGGCCGACCGGAGGATGCCGGGATGGAATTCGCGCCGAACCGCCCGCACGAAGGGTGTTTCACGAGCGTAACAGGGAAGTGACCGATGGCCCTTGACTCCGCAACCCAGGTCACAGCCGATCCCGACGGCCGCGTCGAGCTGCCCGACCACGCCGCGATCGCGGACAGCCCGCACTACAACACCGACCTGGCGCCGGTGCCGCTGGAGCGGCGCACCTGGTCCACCTACAACTTCTTCGCGCTGTGGATGGGCATGGCGCACAACATCCCCAGCTACACGCTGGCCGCGTCGCTGGTGGCGCTGGGGATGGACTGGGTGCAGGCGTTCCTGACCATCACCCTGGGCAACCTCATCGTGCTGGTCCCGATGCTGCTCAACAGCCACGCGGGCACGAAGTACGGCATCCCGTTCCCGGTGTTCGCCCGCGCGTTCTACGGCGTGCGGGGCGCGAACCTGGTGGCGCTGCTGCGGGCGTTCATCGCGTGCGCGTGGTTCGGCATCCAGACGTGGGTGGGCGGCAAGGCCCTGCACGTGATCGTGGGCCGGTTGGCGGGCGACGGGTGGGTGCACGCGCCGGTCGTGCTGGGCCAGGTGTGGACGTTGTGGCTGTGCTTCCTGGCGTTCTGGCTGGTCCAGATGCTGATCATCTGGCGCGGCATGGAGGCCATCCGCCGGTTCGAGAACTGGACCGCGCCGCTGGTCAGCGTGGGCTTCCTGGTCCTGCTCGGGTACGTGGCGGTGAAGGCGGGCGGGTTCGGCCCGATCCTGGCCGAGCCGTCGAAGCTCGGCTGGGGCGCGGACTTCTGGAAGGTGTTCTTCCCGTCGCTGATGGGCATGATCGCGTTCTGGTCCACGCTGTCGCTGAACATGCCGGACTTCACCCGGTTCGGCGGCAGCCAGCGCAAGCAGGCCGTCGGGCAGGTGCTGGGCCTGCCGACCACGATGTCGTTCATCGCGATCGTGGCCATCCTGACCACGTCCGGCGCGATGGCGCTGTACGGCGAGGCGATCTGGGACCCGGCGGAGCTGGCCAGCCGGTTCGACAGCACCGCGGTGGTGCTGGTGGCGCTGGTGGCGCTGGTGCTCGCGACGGTGTCGGCGAACCTCGCGGCGAACGTGGTGAGCCCGTCCTACGACTTCTCCAACGCCTTCCCGAAGAAGATCACGTTCGCGGTGGGCGGGCTGATCACCGGCGTGGTCGGCGTGGTGATCCAGCCGTGGCGGCTGATCTCCGACCCCGGCATCTACATCTTCGCCTGGCTCGGCTTCTACGGCGGCCTGCTGGCGTCCGTGGCGGGCGTGTTCATCGCGGGCTACTGGATCCTGGCCAAGACCCGCCTGGAGCTGCCGGACCTCTACCTGGCCGGGCGGGGCGCGTACTGGTTCCGGGCGGGCTGGAACTGGCGGGCGGTCGCGGCCACGCTCGTGGGCTCGGTGCTCGCGGTCGGCGGCGCGTACAACGGGCCGTTCCCGGCCGACGGCCTGATCCCGTTCCTCAAACCGCTCTACGACTACAACTGGCTCGTCGGCGTGGTCGGCGGCATGCTCGTCTACCTGGTGCTGGCGCCACGGAGGGAGAACGCGTGAGCAACGTCATCCGAGCGGGTCTGGTGCAGCAGAAGTGGACCGGCGACAAGGAGTCGATGATCGCGAACGCGGTCGAGGCGGTCCGGTCCGCCGCGTCGCAGGGCGCGCAGGTCGTGTGCCTGCAGGAGCTGTTCTACGGGCCGTACTTCTGCCAGGTGCAGGACGCGGACTACTACTCCTACACCGAGGGCATCCCCGACGGCCCGACCACCGAGCTGATGTGCGAGCTGGCCGAACAGCTCGGCGTGGTTCTCGTCGTGCCGATGTACGAGGAGGAGCAGCCCGGGGTCTACTACAACACCGCCGCGGTGATCGACGCCGACGGCACGTACCTCGGCAAGCACCGCAAGAACCACATCCCGCAGGTCAAGGGGTTCTGGGAGAAGTTCTACTTCAAGCCGGGCAACCTCGGCTACCCGGTGTTCGACACGGCCGTGGGCAAGGTCGGCGTGTACATCTGCTACGAGCGGCACTTCCCGGAGGGCTGGCGCGCGCTCGGGCTGAACGGCGCGCAGATCGTGTTCAACCCGTCGGCGACCAGCCGCGGCCTGTCGGAGTACCTGTGGCGGCTGGAGCAGACCGCGGCGGCCGTGGCGAACGAGTACTACGTCGGCACGATCAACCGCGTCGGCGTGGAGCCGCTGGGCGACAACGAGTTCTACGGCCAGTCCTACTTCGCCGACCCGCGCGGCCAACTGGTCGGCGAGGCGGCGTCGGACACGGAGGAGGAGGTCGTCGTCCGCGACCTGGACATGGACCTGCTGGCCGAGGTCCGCGACCTGTGGGCGTTCTACCGCGATCGCCGCCCGGACACCTACGAAGGGCTGGTGCGCCCGTGAGCACGTTGATCAAGGGCGGCACGGTGGTCAACGCCACCGGGGCCGTCGCGGCCGACGTGCTGGTGGACGGCGAGCGGATCGCCGCGCTGCTCGCGCCCGGCTTCCCGGTGCGGGCCGACGAGACGATCGACGCCACCGGCAAGTACGTGATCCCCGGCGGCATCGACGGGCACACGCACATGGAGATGCCGTTCGGCGGCACTTTCTCCGCCGACACGTTCGAGACCGGCACGATCGCGGCGGCGTGGGGCGGCACCACCACGATCATCGACTTCGCCGTGCAGGCCAAGGGCACCTCACTGCTGTCCACACTGGACAAGTGGCACGCCAAGGCGGACGGCCGGTGCGCCGTCGACTACGGGTTCCACATGATCGTCTCCGATGTCGACGACGCCTCGTTGAAGGAGATGGAGTCCTGCATCGACGCGGGCGTGAACACGTTCAAGATGTTCATGGCCTACCCCGGCGTCTTCTACGCCACCGACGGCGAGATCCTGCGCGCCATGCAGAAGGCCCGCGAGACCGGCGCGACGATCATGATGCACGCGGAGAACGGCATCGCGATCGACCAACTGGTCGCGCAAGCGCTCGCGCAGGGCCGCACGGACCCGGTCGAGCACGGCCTGACCAGGCCCGCCGAGCTGGAGGGCGAGGCCACCTCGCGCGCCATCACCCTGGCCAAGGTCACCGGGTCGCCGCTGTACATCGTGCACCTGTCCGCCGCCCAGGCGCTGGACGCGGTGACGAAGGCGCGCGACACCGGGCAGAACGTGTTCGCCGAGACGTGCCCGCAGTACCTGTACCTGTCGCTGGAGGACCTGGCGAAGCCGGACTTCGAGGGCTCGAAGTACGTCGCCTCTCCCCCGCTGCGGCCCAAGGAGCACCAGACCGAGCTGTGGCGCGGCCTGCGCACCAACGACCTGTCGGTGGTGTCGACCGACCACTGCCCGTTCTGCTTCAAGGACCAGAAGGAGCTGGGCCGCGGCGACTTCTCCAAGATCCCCAACGGGATGCCGGGCGTCGAGCACCGGGTGGACCTGGTGCACCAGGGCGTGGTGAAGGGCGAGATCACGCTGGAGCGGTGGGTGGAGATCTGCTCCACGACGCCCGCCCGGATGTTCGGCCTGCACCCGCGCAAGGGCGTCATCGCACCCGGCGCGGACGCCGACGTCGTCGTGTACGACCCGACCGCGCGGCAGGTCATCTCGGCCGCCACGCACCACATGAACGTCGACTACTCGGCGTACGAGGGCATGGAGATCACCGGCAAGGTCGACACGGTGCTCTCGCGCGGCCGGGTCGTCGTGGACGCGCGCGGGTTCCACGGCGCGGCCGGGCACGGCAAGTTCCTGTCCCGCGAGCTGAACCAGTACCTGGTGTAGGGGGCGGACGTGGACTTCGGGGTAGTGCTCCAGACCGACCCGCCCGCGCGGGACGTGGTGGCCGGCATGAAGGCCGCCGAGGACAACGGGTTCCGCTACGGCTGGACGTTCGACTCGGTCGTGCTGTGGCAGGAGCCGTTCGTCATCTACTCGCAGGTGCTGGCCGCGACGAAGGACCTGGTCGTCGGCCCGATGGTGACCAACCCGAGCACGCGGGACTGGTCGGTGACCGCGTCGTTGTTCGCGACGTTGAACGACATGTTCGGCAACCGCACGGTGTGCGGCATCGGGCGCGGCGACTCGGCGCGCCGGGTGATCGGGCAGAAGCCCGCCTCGCTGGCCACCCTGGGCCGGGCCATGACCGTGATCAAGGAGCTGGCCGAGGGGCGGGAGGTCGAGCACCACGGCACGCCGGTGCGCATCCCGTGGGTGCGCGACGGCAGGCTGGAGATGTGGATGGCCGCGTACGGGCCCAAGGCGTTGCGGATGGTCGGCGAGCAGGCCGACGGGTTCATCCTGCAGACCGCGGACGTGGACATCGCGCGGTGGACGATCGGGAGCGTGCGCGAGGCGGCCGAGGCCGCGGGCCGCGACCCGTCGGCGATCACGATGTGCGTGGCCGCGCCCGCGTACGTGGGCACGGACCTGGCGCACCAGCGCGACCAGCTGCGCTGGTTCGGCGGGATGGTCGGCAACCACGTGGCCGACCTGGTCGCGCGGTACGGCGACACGGGCGCGGTGCCGGCCGCGCTGACCGACTACATCAAGGGTCGCGAGGGCTACGACTACTCCCACCACGGTCGGGCCGGCAACCGGTCGACGGACTTCGTGCCGGACTCGATCGTGGACCGGTTCTGCCTGCTGGGCCCGGCGTCCGCGCACGTGGACCGGTTGCAGGAGCTGCGCGAGGTGGGCGTGGACAACTTCGCCCTGTACTTGATGCACGACGACAAGGACAAGACGCTCGCGTCCTACGGCAACGAGGTGATCGGCCGGGTGTGACCGCGCCCCGGGGCGTGCGGCCACCCGTGCGCCCCGGGCGATTTGCCTCGCGGGGTGGTGTGCTGGGATGGTCCCCGTTCTCGGGAAGATCAACGAGGAGGGACCCTTCCATGCGCTTGGCACTGACCGCCGCGGTTCTCGGGCTGTCCGCCGGGGTGTTGTCCGGCTGCGGCGGTGACGGCGGCGGGCAGGACGCGTCCCAGGCGACGACCATCACGGCGACGACCACCACCGCGGCCACGTCCGAGGCGTCGGCGAAGCCGGAGGCCAAGGGCCTGGACGGCACGTGGAAGCCGATCAACGACAGCCCGATCGCCACCCTCACCGTCACCGGCACCACCGCGCAGACGACCGGTGAGCTCGCCTGCCCCGGCACGATCACCGACGCCGACTCGGCCAAGCCGGTCCTCACCCTCGACTGCCCCACGCCGAACGAGGACCGCAAGCGCGGGACGCTGGAGCTCAAGCCGGACGGCTCGGCCCTCGTCGTCACCTGGGACGGGCCCGCCTGGGGTGGCCTGATCGACAGCCTCAAGCGCGCCGACTGACCTCGCCGGCCCGGAATTGTCGGACCCCCTCGCTACCGTCATCGGCATGATCACACCGACCGCTGCCGAAGAGGCCCGTTTCTGGGCGATGCTGGAAGACGCCTGGGCCGGCCTCGGCCCAGGCCCCAACGAGGTGCGGCGCGCGCTGGCCAAGCGTGACGTGTCCGAGGAGGCGTTCGAGGAGGCCGCCGAGCTGGAGGGGCACCTCGACGGCGTGCTGCGGGCGTTGGCGCGGGCGTGCGAGGGGCTGTCCGCCGAGGAGCTCACCGCGCTGGACCGGGTGGTCGAGCGCAAGCTGTACGACATCGACCGGGCGGACGTCCAGGAGGTCACCGACGGCTCGGACGACGGCTTCCTGTACGCGCGCGGCTTCATCGTGGCGCTCGGCCAGGAGTTCTACGAGGCCGTGACCCGCGATCCCCGGGTCGCGGTGGTGGACGCCGAGTGCGAGGCGTTCTGCTACTTCTTCGCCCACCTGCACCGAGTGCGGTTCGGGGTTTTCCCGGAGACGGGGTCGGGGATCTCCCGGGAATCGGTCTCGAACCCGGCGGGGTGGCCGCGGTAGGGGGTACCGTCGAACGCGTGATCGACTTCGAGAAGCAGTCCGTCTTCAAGCTGGCGCCGTGCCGTCCGGAGGACATCGCGTCGCAGGTGTCGCCGATCCTGATCCAGGGCGAGCAGATCGTGTCGAGCTTCAAGACGGTGCGGGACTTCGTGGTGTTCACCAACAAGCGGGTGATCGCGGTGAACGTCCAGGGCATGACCGGCCGCAAGAAGGACTTCACCTCGCTGCCCTACAGCCGGGTGCAGGCGTTCTCCATCGAGACGGCGGGCACGTTCGACATGGACGCCGAGCTCGACCTGTGGTTCAGCGGCCTGGGCCAGGTGCGGCTGGAGTTCAAGGGCCACGCCGACGTGCGGCTGCTGGGCCAGATGATCGCGACCTTCATCCTCTGACGGACACCGCGGTTGCCGGCGGACCTCAGCCCGGCACGACCGCGAACTTCCCGAGCTGGCCGGAGGCCAGGTCGGACGCGCCGGTGACGAGGTTGCGCACCGGCCCGCTCGCCCGGCAGTCCTGCTGGTACGGCATCGCTTCACACCCGCCCGTCGTGCCGTTGCCGAGTTCCCCGGTGCGACCGTTGCGGCCCCACGCCCACACCGGGCCGTCCGCCGTGCGCGCCAGCGTCGTGCCGGCCCCACTGCTGATCTCGACGACCCCGGTCACCCCGGTGACCTGCACGGGCACGCCGACAGCGCACAGGTGGACCGGCTCGACGCACGGCGCGTCGGTGCCCAGCTGGCCCCAGTAGTTGTCGCCCCACGCCCACACCCGGCCGTCCGCGGTGGCGGCGTACCCGACCTCGACGCCGGCCGCGATCGACACGACGTCGACCAGCCCGGCCACCCGCGCGGGCAGGACGTTGTCCCCCAGCGGCGCGCCCGTGCCGGCCTCGCCCCGGTGGTTCCACCCCCAGGACCACGCCGTGCCGTCCGAGCGCAGCGCGTAGGCCATGCGCCCGCCGGTGGCCGCGGCGATCGCGGTGAACGTGGTGCCCGACGGCTGCGGCAGCGGCACCCGGCGCGGCGTGCCCGCCCAGCAGAAGCCGCTGTCCGGGCAGGTCCCGCCGCCCAGGCCGCCCCAAAGGTCGTTGCCCCAGGCCCACACCGTGCCGTCCGACTTGAGCGCGTAGGACGCGCCGCTGATCGCGGCGATCGCCGTCATCCCCGTGAGGCCGCCCACCCGCACCGGGACGGCCGAGTCGGCGAAGACGTCGTGCCCGAGCCGGCCGTCCGCCGCCGAACCCCACCCCCACACGGTGCCGTCGGACTTCAACGCGTACCCGGCGGCGATCGCGGTCACGCCGGTCAGCCCGGAGACCCGCAGCGGCACGGTCGACTCGCCGCCGGCGGCGCCGGTCCCGAGCGCCCCGACGTGGTTCGCGCCCCAGGCCCACACGGTGCCGTCGGACTTGAGCGCGTAGGCGGTGCCGGTGCCGGTGGCCACCGCGGTGACCCCGGACAGCCAGGGGCGGCGGGACGGTGCCGCGCCGTACCCCTGGTCGCCGCCCCAGGCGTACAGGCAGTCGGCCGTGCACGGCGGCGGCGTGGCGAAGAAGCCCGCGAGGTCCACCACCAGGTCGGCCGAACCCGCGTTGTTGTACAGCGTGATCCGCACGCCGCCGTCGAGCGCGACCACGGCGCCGTTGGCCGTGTCCTGGCCGGGCGACAGGTTCAGGTTCGACGCGGTCGGCCGGTCGGCCCCGGCGCGGTACGCCGAGACGTGCGTGGTCGCGGTGACGTTGGTGCCGGTCAGGTTCACCACGGCGGCCGCGGCGGAGGTCGGGATCCGGGCGGACAGCTCGACGTCCCTGGTCCGGCCCGCGCCGAGCGGCCCTCCGGACTCACGGGTGTCCGTGATGCGGATCGGCGACACGGGGAAGAACCGGTGGCCGTGGTCGTTCGCGTAGTAGCCGGCCAGGTCCACGATGAGGTGCGTGTTCCCCGCGTGGTTGTAGAGCGCGATCCGCCGGTCCGCGCCCAAGGCGACCGTGACCAGGTTCGGGCTCGTCTGCCCCGGCTCCAGGTTCAGGTTCGACACCACCGGCCGAGTCGCGCCGGAGGGGTACGCGATCACGTGCGTCGACGCGGTGGGCTCCGTGCCGGTCAGGTTGACCGTCACCGCCGTGGCGGACGCCGGCACGTGCGCCGACAGGTCCACCTCGCGCGTCGAGCCCGGACCGACCTCGGTGGCCGTGCGGGTGTCCAGGACGCGGGTCGGCGGCGTCGTGGTGAACCGCGACGCCGCGTCGGAGGTGTAGTAACCCGCCAGGTCCGCGACCAGCTGCACCGCGCCCGCGTTGTTGTACAGGTAGAGCGTCCGCCCGCCGCGCGGCAGCGCCGCGGTGACCAGGTTGGCCCTCGTCTCGCCGACGCCGAGGTTCAGGCTGGAGTTCGCCGGGTGGTGGTACCGCTCCGCGGAGATCTTGACGTGGGTGGCGGCCGTCGGTTCCGTGCCGGTCAGGTTGAACACCACGGCGGTGGCCGACACCGGCACGTGCGCGGACACGTCGAGGATCGCCTCGCCCCGGACCGGGCCGACGCCGCCGCCGGTGCCGTCACGCGTGTCCAGCACCCGCCGCGGCGCCATCGGGACGAACGTCGCGCCTTCGTCGGCGGACGCCGAGGAGTCGAGCGGCTCGGCCTGTGCCGCACCGGGGTGTGCCCCGGAAGCGACCAGCGCGCACACCAGGAACGCCACAATCCGACGCACGATGTTCCCCCACGTTCCCGTTGATCCGGATGACCATAGATCGCGGAACCCCGGAAGCGATACCTCTACCGATCCCGTGACCGGCCCGTCACACGTCGTGCGGAGCGGAGTTCCACACCTCGGTGAACGCCTCACGGGTGATCGGCTTGACGGGCCTCGTTCGGGTCGATCGGCTCGTCGGTGGGGCCGCCGTACACGTCCTCCAACCGCCGCCACGGGAGCGGTGCACGCCGCCGGTCGAGGCCAGCCCGACCTGCCGGATCGCGATCAGCTCGCCCTCGTGCTCGACGGTCTCGTAGAGCGCACGCGCGCCCTCGTCCACCCGGCTCGAGATGCCGATCATCGGACCGAACGGGTCGTGCCGTCCCACCCCGCCAGGGCGCCGGGCAGCAGTTCGGCCAGTTGCACGGGGTACACGGTCGCGTCGGACGACGCCAGTTCCGGCGCCGACCACCACTTGTGCCGGCGGATGGTCCGCTGCTCGATCTCGTTGAACCTCGAGGTGTCCACGTCGACCGCCTCCACCCTCCCGATGAAGAACCACTCGACCGCCGCGTAGTTCAAGCCGTCGAAGGCGAACACGGCGTGCCGCTTCCACACCGGACCGACCAGCTCGTCACCGGAGACCTCCACGCCGGTCTCCTCGAACAGCTCCCGCACCGCCGCGGTCCGGACGTCCTCACCCGGCTCGACCCCGCCGCCCACGGTGAACCAGAACAGCTCGTCCGGTCGGGTCGGGTCGAAGCCCTCGAACAACAGCACCCGGTCCTCGGCGTCCAGCAGCACGACCCGCGCCGACACGCGCTGGGTCAACGCGGACGCCTCGACGTCACCGCCGGGTTCGGCGATCTCGAAGTACGACGGCGTGGGCGCGGTGCCGGCGAGCCGCAGCCACCGCACGGACCGCCGCCTGCGCAACGCCAACGTGTCGCGCACGGCGTCGTTGTGCACCCGCCGGGCCAGCACGACCCGCTGCTCGGCGTCGGACAGCTCGGCCGCGAGTTCCGGCTCCAGCACCGACCGGTCCAGCCCGTCCAGCAACGCCGACAGCCGGTTCTCCGCCGCTTCGCGGTCCGCGCGCGCCGATCGCTCGGCCCGGTCCGCCGCCGCGCGCAGCTCGGGCCTGCCGCACACCGCCGCCACCGCCCGCGTCACCACCGCCCGCCGGGCCAGGGCCGCGTCCAGCGCCGCCCAGGCGGCGTCCGTGCGCACGTGCAGCCGGTCCAGCCGGTTGGCCGTGCCCAGCGTCCACGGCCCGATGAGCACGGCCAACGCCAACAGGACCAGGAACGTCGTCGCGACACCGGAACTGGTCACGCCTCACCCACCCGACGGGGGTCCGCCGCCATGGCGCTCTCGTACACCCGCAGCACCTGGTTGGCCACCACCGACCAGTCGAACATCATCACCCGCTGCCGGGCCGCGTCCACGTACTCCGCCCGCCGCGCGGGGTCGGTCAGCAGGTCGCGCAACGCGTCGGCCAGCGCGGAGGGGTCCCCGACCGGGGTCAGCACGCCCGCCTTGCCGTCGTCGAGCACCCGTCGGAACGCGTCGAGGTCGCTGGCGAGCACCGCCGCGCCCGCCGACATCGCCTCGGTCAGGATGATCCCGAAGCTCTCCCCACCGGTGTTGGGCGCGCAGTAGACGTCCACGCTGCGCAGCGCGCGTGCTTTCGTCTCGTCGTCCACCATGCCGAGGAACACCATCCGCGACGCCAGCTCCGGTCCCGCCTGCTTGCGCAGCTCGTCGGCGTCACCGCGCCCGACCACGAGCAGCCGCACGTCGGGCAGGTCCAGCTCGCGCAACGCGTCGAGCAGCACCGGCATGCCCTTGCGCGGCTCGGTGAACCGGCCGACGAACCCCACCGTGCCGCCGGGGCGCGGGTAGCCGTCCAGCGGTGCCGCGTCGGCGAAGAACCCGACGTCCACGCCGTTGGGGATCTCGACCGCGTCACCGCCGAGGTGCTCCACCTGCACGCGGCGGGCCAGCGCGGACACCGCGATGCGGGCGGTGACCTTCTCCAGGAACGGCTGGAGCACCACCTGGAACGCCGACAGCATCTTCGAGCGCGGCGTGGAGGTGTGGAAGGTCGCCACGATCGGGCCGTCGGCCACCATCAGCGCCAGCATCGACAGCGACGGCGCGGTCGGCTCGTGCAGGTGCAGCACGTCGAAGTCGTGCTCGGCGATCCACCGCCGGACCCGGGCGAACGACACCGGGCCGAACGACAACCTGGCCACCGAGCCGTTGTACGGGATGCCGACCGCGCGGCCCGCGGCGGTGACGAACTCCGGCACCGGCGTGTCCTCGTCGGCGGGCGCGAGCACGTCCACCTCGTGCCCGAGGCCGCGCAGGGCCCGGGCCAGGTCGACCACGTGCGCCTGCACCCCTCCGGGCACCTCGAAGGAGTACGGGCAGACGATGCCGACCTTCACGCGGGTTCCCCCCGGCGGGCCAGCACCCGGCGCAGCGCCTTCTGCCTGCTCTCCGGCAGGTCGGCCAGCCACAGCTGCTGCATCATGTGCCAGTCGGTGGGGTGCGCGGCGATGTCGGCGGCGAACACGTCGGCGATCTGCTGGGTGGCCGCGGGCACGCCCGCCGTGCCGGACACGCGGATCGGCGGGTGCAGGCGGATGACCCAGCCGTCCTCGGTGAACCACAGGCCGGCCGGGATCAGCGCCGCGCCGGTGGTCGCGGCCAGGTGCGCCGGACCGGCGGGCATCAGGGTGCGCTCGCCGAAGAACGTCACGGGCACGCCGCCCGCGGTCAGGTCGCGGTCGGCGAGCAGGCAGACGACCTGGTTGGCGCGCAGCCGCTCGGCGAGCACCAGCGCCGGGTTGCGGTCGCCGCCGGTCAGCGGCACCACCTCGAAGCCCAGGCTCTCCCGGAACGCGATGAACCGCCGGTACAGCGACTCGGGCTTGAGCCGTTCGGCGACGGTGGTGAACGTGCCGCAGTGGCCGACCAGCCAGACGCCCGCCATGTCCCAGTTGCCGCAGTGCGGCAGCGCGATGACCGCGCCCCGGCCCTCGGCCAGCGCCGCGTCCAGGTTCTCGACGCCGGTCATCGTGCGGTCCAGCTCGGCGTAGAGCTGCCCCTGGTCCAGCGACGGCATCCGGAACGCCTCGCGCCAGTACCGGGCGTACGAGCGCACGGCCAGCCGCACCAGCTCGTCCAGCTCGGCCTCGCCCGCCTGCGGCACGACCCGCCGCAGGTTGGCCCGCAGTTGCCGCACGCCACCGCCGCCGCGCTTGGCCGCCCGGTCGGCGGCCGCGTCGAACAGCGCCCGCGCCACCTTCTCCGGCAGCAGCCGCACCAGGCGCCACCCGGCCGCGTAGCCGAGGTCGGCCAGGCCGCCCTTCAGGTCCCGACCCTTCACTTCCCGAGCTCCTTCGCGGCGCGGCTCACGGCCAGGATGCGCTGCACGACCGTGATCGTCACCAGCGCGGCCAGCAGGTACAGCGCCACCGGCAGGATGTAGGGCACGCCCAGCCCGTGCAGGCCCACGCCGACCAGCGCCACGATGAACCGCTCGGCGCGTTCGGCGACACCGCCGTCGGCGGACAGGCCGGACGCCTCGGCGCGCGCCTTCACGTACGAGGTGACCTGCGCGCCGACCAGCGACACCAGGGTCGCCGCGGCCAGCCCTCGCTCGTCCGCTCCGAACGCCCACCAGGCGATGGCGGCGAACAGCGCGCCGTCGGCGATCCGGTCGCAGCTCGCGTCCAGCACGGCGCCGAACTTCGTGCCGCCGCCCTGCGCGCGGGCCATCGCGCCGTCGATGAGGTCGAACAGCACGAACGCGGTGACCAGCGCCGCGCCGGTGAACAGCTGCCCTCGCGGGATGAACCACAGCGAGGCGGCGACGGAGCCGACGGTGCCGAGCACGGTGACGGCGTTGGGGGTGAGGCCGCGGCGCAGCAGCCACGCCCCGATCGGATCGGTGACGCGCGAAACCGACGCGCGGGCGAAGATGTTCAGCATGGGGTGGCGGGGCACCTACCGACTCCGACGACGTGGTCACCGGCAGCCTAACCGCCCAGCTCAGCCGAGCTTGCGGTGGTCCCTGGAGATGTTGTCCAGCAGGTCCTCCAGCGCGTCGCCGCGCACCGCCAGCCGTTCGAGCCTGCCGAACAGGGCCAGGTACTCGCGCACGTCGTGCGGGTCGGTGATGGTCGCGTTGCCGGTCAGCACGCTCAACGTCACCACCCGTTCGTCGTAGACCTGGAACCCGTGCAGGGCGACCAGGTTGGCGTCCGCGGTCCACGGGACCACGCCGAGCTGCACGTTCGGCCTGCGCATGATCTGCACGAGGTGGTCGATCTGCTCGCACATCAGGTCCGCGGAGCCCATCCGCCAGCGCAGCGCGCTCTCGGCCAGGAGGAACACGAACCGCTTGCCCAGGTCGTCCATGCGCGCCCGGCGCGCGCGCAGGGTGGCGATCGCGGTGTCCTGCTCGTGAGGCGGCGTCGTGTTCAGCACCACCCGCAGGTAGTTCTCGCTCTGCAACAGCGCGGGCACGCCCGCGTTCTGGAAGAAGCGGCTGGTGGTGGCGCGGGCCTCGATGCGGGCCACGGTCTGCTGGTGCCGATGCGCCCCCCGGTGCAGCACCACGCGGCGGGTCTCCGCCTCGGCGTGCAACTGACGGGCCAACTCCACCAGCTCGACCCTGGTCTCCCTGGTCGCGGACAGCTCGGCGACCAGGCGCTCCACGTCGGTCACGGACGGGAGGAGCATGCCGTTCTCGATCTTCGACAGCTTGGACTGGCTCATCCCGGTAGCGCGCGCCGTGGCCGTGCCGGTCATCTTGGCCTCGGTGCGCAGCCTTCGTAACTCGCGCGAGAGCCGTTCTCGGGCCAGCCGCGAACGCTCAGGTGCGGTCATGCAACGCACCGTATCGACGCTCACCCCTCTTGACGATCGGCCACAAAGGTGTCTGAGGCCGCGCCGACGGCCCACGCGGGTGATCTGGAACACGTCGCGACGGCCGCACGTGCACCAGGGCGTGCAGGTGCGCTTGCACCAGGTCCGTGGCCTGCGGTGGCGCGGTCACGGCGGGCGCGGCGGCGGCCGGCGCGCGGTCAGAACGCGACCCGGAGCAGGACGAGGTCCTTTTGCACCAATCTGATCTCGATGCCGGTGATGTCCGATCGGTTCAGCTCCGTCGTGGCCACCGGACGGGTGGTGGAGCCGGGACCGGCGGTCCAGGTCGCGACCCGCGTCGCGGTGCCGTCGGCCGCGACCACGTGCAGGGAGTAGGCGAACACGGGCGGCGGTGGCCCGTCCGGCACGGCGTAGGAGCACAGCACCTCGATCCGGGTGCCCCACGGCTCGTCCACCAGGTGCACGCTCGCCGTCACCGGGCTGGGCATGGTCTGGTGCATCGCCACGTCCGGCACGGGCGGCGGCGCGCCGGCCGTGACGTCGGGGGCGGCCGGCCGCACGGCCAGGGCGACCGCCGCCCCCGTGAACGCCGCCACGACCAGCGCGGCGGCCACCAGGAGCCGGGCACGCCGCCGGCGCGACCGCTCGGCCGCCACCAGGCCGGTGAGCACCGTCGGCGGCGGCGGCTCGTCGGCGTCCGGCTCGGGCTCCAGCAGGTCGAGCGCCCGGTCGCGGGGCACCACCGAGAGGATGCCCGGCACGCCCGCGAAGGACGCCACGTCAGCCGAGCACTCCGGGCACCCGGCCAGGTGCCCCTCGAACTCCCGCCGTTCGCCGGGCGACAGCGAACCCAGGACGTACGCGGCACCCCAGTCCCGGTACGGATCGACTGGCGAGCTCAACGTCCGGTGACCCCTTTCTCCTCCAGCGCCAGCCGCAGCGCCCGCAGACCGTAGTGCAGCCGGGACTTCACGGTTCCCTCCGGCAGGTCCAGTGCGACGGCCAGCTCGGCGACCGACTGCCCCATGTAGTACGCACGCACGATCACCGCGCGGTGCTCCGGCGTCAACTGCGTGAGCACGTCGGCCACCAACCAGGCGTCCAGCGCCGAGTCGCTGTGGTCGGACCGGGCCCGCTCGGGCAGCCGTTCCGACCCGATCTCCCAGCGGGCCCGGGCGCTGCGGCGCTCGTCGATCACGACGTTGCGCGCCACCGTGTAGAGCCACGCGCGCGCCGCCGTCGGGCCCTGCTCCAGCACCTTCGGGTTGCGCCACGCCCGCAGCAGCGCTTCCTGCACCACGTCGCGGGACAGCTCGTCGTCCCCCGTCAGCCGGCGCACGTACCGCCACAGGGCGGGCGCGTGCTCGTCGTGGAGGGAGCGCAGCAGGGCGATGTGACTGTCGTTGATCGCGCACCTCCTCGGCTAGTCGCGGTGCGGCGGTTCCCCGGTGGGGCGGGAGAACGCGGGCGGTCGCTTGGCGAGGAACGCGGCCGTGCCCTCGCGCATGTCGTCGCTGGTGAACGCCTCCCGGAACGCGTCGAGCTCGAACGCCAGCCCGGCGGCGACGGTCGTGCCGCGGGAGGCGTTCAACGCGGCCTTGGCCAGCGACACCGCCGTGGCCGAGTTGTCCGCGATCCGACCGAGCACCCCGCGTGCGGCGGCCAGCATCTCATCACGGCCCGCGAACACGGCGGTGACCAGGCCCAGCCGCAACGCCTCCGGCGCGTCGACGTGCCTGCCGGTGTAGATCAGCTCCCGCGCCACCGCGGGGCCGACCAGGCGTTGGAGCCGCACGCAGCCGCCGAAGCCGGGGATCAGGCCGAGCACGACCTCCGGCTGGCCGAACACCGAGCGTTCGGTGGCGTAAGCGAAGTCGCACGCCAGCACCACCTCGCAGCCACCACCGAGCGCGTAGCCGTCCACGCACGCGACGACCGGGCACGGCAGCTCCTCCAACAAGGTGGTGACGCGCTGGCCGAGCATCCCGAACCGCTCGCCCTCCTCCGGCGTCATCACGGCCATCTCGCGGATGTCCGCGCCCGCGACGAACGCCGGACCGGGCGCTCCGGTGAGGATGACGCCCCGCGGCGCCGGCCCGGCGACCAAGCCGGACAGGAAGTGGGCGAGCTCGGTGAGGACGCGGGCGTTGAGCGCGTTGCGCGCCGCCGGGCGGGACACGGTGACCGTCGTGACGCCGTCCCGGTCGTCGATGAGCAAGGTCGAGTAGTCCACGAGTCTCCTCACGAGTCCCAGATGGCGCCGAACGCGGGCACGCCCCGCGCTTCCAGCTCTTCCACGACGTGCCAGGTGGTCTTCTTGTTGGAGATGCAGATGACGGCTTCGGCGTCGAACTCGCGGTGCGCGCGCAGCGCCAGCTCGACCAGGTCGGGCTTGCCGTCGCGGACGGTGTCCCAGACCAGGGCGTCCGGCTGCACGGCCTCGATCTCGTCGACCAGCTCGTCGCCGTAGGTGTCGCGCGGCGTGCGGGTGGACCACACCAGCCGCGCCGGCGTGTCGCCCGACAGCAGGTGGGGCAGGCACGGCCCGATGCCGCTGCCGGTGGCCACCCACACCACCCTGGTGAACAGCTTGTCGATGTTGCCCACCCCGGCGGTGGGCACGCCCTTGACCCACAGGTGCGTCGGCAGGTCGTCGATCAGCGAGCCGGTCCAGTCGCCCGCGCGGGAGATGGTGAGCCGGAAGCCGGTGCGGCCCGGTGTCGGCACGTTCGCGAACGAGTGCCACTCCAGCAGCGGGTTGCGGCTCACGGCGGTCGAGGAGCCGGCGAACGGCGTCACGCCGTGGTCGAACGACACCAGCGCGACGTGCCGCGACGGGCGGGCGATGCGCACCGGCACCCGGCGCAGCCGCGTCCACGGCAGCACCACGCTCACCACCACCAGCAGGAGCAACCAGAACTGGGCCGAGCCGACGAAACCGGGCTGCCGGGACGCGTCCGCGGCGAACAGCGCGAGCACGGTCCAGCCCGCGAAGCGGTGCACGCGCTCGAACACGTCGTGCCGGCGGGCGCGCAGGCCCGGCAGGGCGAACACGACCATCGCGGTCATCAGGGCGAGGATCGTCCACGTGAGCGGGTCGTCGCGGACCACGGCCAGCACGGCGAACCAGGCGGTGGCGCACACGGCGGCGCCCACGTGCAGCCCGCCGAAGTGGTAGACCTTGCCCAACGTCCAGCGCACCCGCAGCGGCCACGTCGTCGGCGCGCTGGTGGCGAGCCGGAACAACAGGTTGATCACGTGCTGCTGGCGGATCAGCACGGCCAGCGCCACGTTCACGACGACCAGGTCCGCGAGCGCTTGCGCGTCGTCCACGCCGAACGCCGCGACGGCGTTGGCCGCGACGACCCCGGCGGCGAGCCGGTTGTGGTGCGTGAACGGGCGCTTGCGCAGCCTCAGCCTCCACGCCGGCGGCGTGTCGGTGCGCGTGGTGGTCATGCGACCGTCACCAGCGACGACAGCGCGGCCCGGTCCACCTTGCCGCGTTCGGTCAGGGGCAGGTCGTCCACGGCGACGACCCGTGACGGCACGCAGTAGTAGGGCAGCGCGCGTGACACGGCCTCCGCGGCCGCTCGTGGGTCGACGGTGGCGGGGCTGACGAAACCGACGAGCGCGCCTTCGTGCAGCACGGTCGTGGCGCGGGCGCAGCCGGGGGTCGTCTCCAGGGCGGAGGTGACCGCGTCCAGCTCGACCCGGAAGCCGCGTACCTTCACCTGGTCGTCGGTGCGGCCGTGGTGCTCCAACTCGCCGTCCGACGTCCAGCGGCCGAGGTCCCGGGTGCGGAACATCAGGTGGTCGCCACCGAGGAACGGGTCGGGCCGGTAGCGCTGGGCGGTCAGCACGTCGTTGCCGAGGTAGCCCGCCGTGACGCAGGCGCCGCCCGCCCACATCTCGCCGACCTCGCCGATCCGGCACGGCCGCAGGTCCTC
Source organism: Saccharothrix sp. S26 (assembly GCF_021390395.1). GTDB lineage: Bacteria > Actinomycetota > Actinomycetes > Mycobacteriales > Pseudonocardiaceae > Actinosynnema. The sequence goes on along the minus strand of NZ_JAJUWT010000020.1, from coordinate 36,159 downwards.
GTCGAGCACGTACACCGTGGTGTTCGGGACCGGGCGGCCGATGGTCAGCCGACCCACCTCGGGGTCGTAGCGCTGCACGGTGTTGACGATGGTGACCTCCGTGGGGCCGCAGGCGTTGTGGAACGCGGCGCGGGCGGACCAGGCGTCGGCCAGGGGCTTGGGGCAGCGCTCACCGGCGACCGCGACCGCCCGGACGTCGGGGCAGCGCTCCGGGTCCAGAGTGGACAGCACGCCCGGGGTGGCGATGAGGACGGTGGCGGTGCTCGCCGCGGCCGCGATGTCACGACCGCGCAGGACGGAGGTCGCGCCGTGGGCCAGCGCGCCGAAGAGCTCCCACACCGCCATGTCGAACGCGATGTTGAGCAGGTGCGCCACCCGGTCGCCCGGCCGGATGCCGAGGTCGCCGGGTGCGGTGAGCAGGACGTTGCACAGGTTGGCGTGGGTGACGCGGACGCCGTTGGGCACACCGGTCGTGCCGGAGGTGAAGATCACGACGGCGGTGTCGCCCGGCTCGACGCCGGGTGGGCCGACGCGGCGGTCGGGGAGGGTGTCGAGGGCGAGCACTTTCGGCGCGGTGAGCGCGGGCGCGTGCTCGCTTGTGGTCAGCACGACGTCGATGCCCGCGGTGCGCAGCACGTGGTCGAGGTGGGCCTTCGGGGTGATCCGGACGTCCTGCGGCACGTACGCCGCACCGACCTTCAGCACCGCCAGGATGCCGACCACCATGTGGATCGAGCGCGTTAAGAAGACGCCCACGTGGTCACCGGGCCGGACGCCCGCGGCGAGGAGCTCGGCGGCGACGACGTTCGCGCGGTGGTCGAGCCGGCCGTAGGTCAGGCAGGCGCCCTCGTGCTCGACCGCCCGCGCGTGCGGCGACCGTGCGGCGTGGGCCTCGAAGGCGTGGTGGATCCGGTGGAACGGCGGGGTCGCGCTCGGGCCGCGACCGAATCGCCGGAACAGCGGGCGGTCGTCCGGGGGCAGTCCTTGCACAGCGGAGGGCTCGGTCATGGCCGTCACGGGGTGTGCACCTCTCGTCAGCCGGGCGTGGTCACCCGGTCTGAACGAGACAGCCCCACCGTCCGTTCAACGAGACGCGAAAAAAGTTGAACTTTCCCCCACCGCGAGAGTCCTACGTTCAGACCGCGAGAGTCCTACGTTCAGGACCCCCGAGTTCAACGCTCAGGCCCGGACGTCGGGTGTCCGAGCGTTGAACTCAGGGGTCGCGAACGTAGGACTCTCGCGGCGTGAAGGTAGGACTCTCGCGGGTCAGGTGGTGGTGGACCAGGCGTCGGAGAGCAGTTGCCTGGTCTCGCCCAGCAGTTGCGGCAGGACCTTGGTGTGGCCGATCACCGGCATGAAGTTGGCGTCGCCGCCCCAGCGCGGCACCACGTGCTGGTGCAGGTGCGCCGCGATGCCCGCGCCCGCCACCACGCCCTGGTTCATGCCGATGTTGAACCCGTGCGGCCCGGAGGCGGACCGGATCACCCGCATCGCCTTCTGGGTGAACGCGGCGAACTCCGCCGTCTCGGCCGCCGTCAGGTCGGTGTAGTCGGGCACGTGCCGGTACGGCAGCACCATCAGGTGACCGGGGTTGTACGGGTACAGGTTCAGCACCGCGAACACCAGCTCGCCCCGCGCCAGGATCAGCCCCTCGGCGTCGTCCAGCCCGATCACCCGGCAGAACGGGCACCCCTCCGGCTCGTCGCCGACGGCCTTGCCCTCGCCGCGCACGTACGAGAGGCGGTGCGGGGTCCACAGGCGCTGCAACGCGTCGTCGACCCCGACCCCGTCCTGCTCCTCGTGCCCGCCCTGCTCCTCGTACGGCCCCGTCACTGGACGAGTTCCGCCGTGGGCGAGGCGTTCTCGCGCCGGGCCACCCAGTCCACGACCGTCTCGACCGCACGCTCGACCGGCACGCCGTTGACCTGGGTGCCGTCGCGGAACCGGAACGACACCGCGCCCTGCTCCACGTCCTTGGCCCCCGCCAGCAGCATGAACGGCACCTTCTGCGTGGTGTGGTTGCGGATCTTCTTCTGCATCCGGTCGTCGGAGGCGTCCACCTCGACCCGGATGCCCTTGGCCTTGAGCTGCCGGGCCACCGCGAGCAGGTGGTCGACGTGCTCGTCGGCGATCGGGATGCCCACCACCTGCACCGGCGCGAGCCACGCCGGGAACGCGCCCGCGTAGTGCTCGGTCAGCACGCCGAAGAACCGCTCCACCGAGCCGAACAACGCGCGGTGGATCATGACCGGGCGCTGCCGGTTGCCGTCCGGGCCGGTGTACTCCAGCTCGAACCGCTCCGGCAGGTTGAAGTCCACCTGGATGGTCGACATCTGCCAGGTGCGGCCCAGCGCGTCCTTGGCCTGCACCGAGATCTTCGGCCCGTAGAACGCCGCACCGCCCGGGTCGGGCACCAGCTCCAGGCCCGAGTCCTCGGCCGCGACCCGCAGCGCCTCCGTCGCCTTCTCCCACACCTCGTCGGAACCGACGGACTTCTCCGGGTTGCGGGTCGACAGCTCCAGGTAGAAGTCGTCGAGGCCGTAGTCGCGCAGCAGCCCGAGCACGAAGGACAGCAGCGACTTCAGCTCGTCCTGCACCTGGTCTGGCGTGCAGAAGATGTGCGCGTCGTCCTGCGTCATGCCGCGCACCCGGGTCAGGCCGTGCACCACGCCGGACTTCTCGTACCGGTACACACCGCCGAACTCGAACATCCGCAGCGGCAGCTCGCGATAGGACCGCCCGCGCGACTTGAAGATCAGGTCGTGGAACGGGCAGTTCATCGGCTTGAGGTAGTAGTCCTGGCCGGGCTTGCGGACGGTGCCGTCCTCGTTGAGCTCGGCGTCGAGGTGCATCGCCGGGTACATGCCCTCGCGGTACCAGTCGAGGTGACCGGACGTCTCGAACAGGTTGCCCTTGGTGATGTGCGGCGAGTAGACGAACTCGTAGCCCTCCTCGGTGTGGCGGGCGCGCGAGTAGTCCTCCATGGCCTTGCGGATGATGCCGCCCTTGGGGTGGAACACCGCCAGGCCGGAGCCGATCTCGTCCGGGAAGCTGAACAGGTCCAGCTCGACGCCGAGCTTGCGGTGGTCGCGGCGCTCGGCCTCGGCCAGCAGCTCCAGGTAGGCGTCCAGCGCCTCCTGCGACTCCCACGCCGTGCCGTAGATGCGCTGGAGCTGCGGGTTCTTCTCGTTGCCGCGCCAGTACGCGGCGGCCACGCGGGTCAGCTTGAACGCCGGGATGTGCTTGGTCGTCGGCACGTGCGGGCCGCGGCACAGGTCGCCCCACACGCGGTCGCCGGAGCGCGGGTCGAGGTTGTCGTAGATCGTCAGCTCGCCGCCGCCGACCTCCATCACCTCGGCGGTGTCGACGTCGCTCTTGATGTCCACCAGCTCGAGCTTGAACGGCTCCGCGGCCAGCTCGACCTTGGCCGCGTCGACCGACTCGACCACGCGCCGGTTGAACCGCTGCGCGCCCTTGATGATCGCCTTCATGCGCTTCTCCAGCGCGGCGAGGTCGTCGAGCGTGAACGGCTTGTCGACCTGGAAGTCGTAGTAGAAGCCGTCCTTGACCGGCGGGCCGATGCCCAGCTTGGCCTCGGGGAACTGCTGCTGCACGGCTTGCGCGAGCACGTGCGCGGCGGAGTGCCGGATGACGCTGCGGCCGTCCTCGGTGTCGGCGGCGACCGCCTCCACCTCGACGTCGACCCGCGGCGTCCACGACAGGTCGCGCAGGTGGCCCTCGGGGTCGCGCACGACCACGACGGCGTCCGGGCCCTTGCCCGGCAGCCCCGCTTCACGCACCGCCGTCCCCGCGGTGGTCCCCGCCGTCACCACCACGCGCGGTGGGGCGAGAGCGGCTGCGGGACGTGGCTGGGACACGGTGACTCCTCGGTGTCGGGTCGGGTCTTGTGCCGAAGATGTTATCGGTGCTCACCGAGTCCTTTTCCGGCGCACCGGCTCGGCCGCTGCGGTGCCCCGCGGATCACCCGCTGGGGTGAGCCGCGGCGCCCCGGATCAGGGCGGGCAGCGCGTCGGCCGAGGTCACGGCCCGTCCGGTGGTGCGCTGGTAGCGGCGGACGAGGCCGCGGTGGCGGACGCGGTGGCCGAGCCGGCGTTCGACGACGAGCAGCGGGTTGCGGCGCGGCGGCGGGAAGGTCGCCGCCAGGTCGGCGAGCAGGGCCGCCCGGTCCACGCCCGCGGTCTTGAGCACCCACGCGACGCCGGGGTCCAGCGCGGTCAGGGCCAGCGCGAGGTGCTCGGGGCGGTGCTCGCGCTCGCGGCGGGCCAGGGCCAGGCGCAACGACGCCGAGTAGGCCGCCTGCGCGTCCAGGCCGAGCGGCGGGGACAGGCGGGCGCAGCGCCGGCGCGCCTTCGCCGCTCCGAACGGGATCAGCGGCTCCCGGCCCGCCGGCCGGTCCAACGCCCCGCCCTCCCCGACCAGGCGGTCCAGGTCGACGCCGAGCGTCCCGAGCAGCCCCCGGTCCGCCGCGCCGCCCGCGCCGAGGGGTGCGGCGAGGTACGCGGCGTCCCCGATCGCGGCGGCGGTCGCGCCGTGGCGGGCCATGACGTCGGGGAGCGCGCCGGAGGCCGGCCGGAGGTCGGCGAGAGCGGCCAGGACGTGTTCGCTGCCCGTGCGCGGGTGGCCCAGGGTGCGGGCGAGGTGGAGCGCGCGGCCGATGGTGCGTTTCAGGTCGGGGTGGTCGCCTCGGAACACCGGTCAGTCCTCTCGGCCGTACTTGCGGTGGACGGTCTGCTTGGTGACGCCCAGGCGGGTGGCGATGTCGCGCCACGACCAGCCGGCCCGGCGCGCGGCGGCGACGTGCTCGGCTTCCAGTTGTTCGACCAGCCGGCGCAGGCGGGCCACGGCACGCAGGCCGGCGTCCGGGTCGGCACCGTGCGCGGCCGGGTCGAGATCGGCGATCGCTGCCATGCCGTCAACATATGCTGACGGCCGCGCGGGCGTCAACACATGCTGACGGGACGGTTTCACAGCGGACCGACAGGCGATCGTCAGCCTGCCCTCAGGTCGACCCAGCACCATGGCGGTGACCAGCACGGCAGAGCAGGAGGTCCGCCATGTCAGACCCGAACCAGCCGCCGCACGCCAACCCCGACCCGACGGCGGACCGCACCCCCACCCCACCGGCCGACCACCAGACCGCCGCCACCGCCGGGCCCGCACAACCCGCCGACCACCAGACCGCAGCCGCCGGACACCCCACACCCGGGCACCCCGCCGCCGCAGCCGCCGGGCCCGGGCAGCCCGCCCCTGGACAGCCCATCGACCACCGGGTGGCCGCCGCGGCGCACCCCGGCTCCTACCCGCCACCGCCCGGAGGGGTCGGCCGGTTCGTCAGGCACCGGGCCACCCAGCTCGTCGCCGTCGGCCTGCTCGGGCTCGTCCTGGGCGGCGGGATCGTGGCGGTGGCCGACCGCGACCACCACCCCCGCTACGGCGTGGGCTCCGACCGGCCCGGTCACTCGCGGTTCGACGAGCGTGGCGACCGCGGACCACGCGGCGACCGCGGACCGGACCACGTGCCGGGACGCGACTTCGAGCGCTGAGGTCAGGACAGGAAGCCGCGCAGCAGCAGGGCCGTGCCGTCCAGGTGCTCGGCCATCGCCCGCCGCGCGGCCTCCGGGTCGCCCGCCACGATGTACGTCACGATCAGCTCGTGCTGCTCGTTGGAGTGCGCGAGGTTGGGCGGCAGCAGCGGTATCCGGTCCAGCAGGGCGTTGACCCTGGTCCGGGCGTCGGCGACGGCCGCGGTGAGCGATGCCGAGCCGGTCGCCTCGGCGATCGCCAGGTGCAGCCGCGAGTCCTTGCGCCGGTAGGAGTCGACCGACGCGTCGCGGCACTCGGCCAGCCGCGCCAGCAGGTTGCGCCGCTCCACCGGACCCAGCGCGCGGCCCGCCGCGCACTCCGCCGCACCCGTCTCCACCGCCGTGCGCAACGTCAGCGCGTCGGCCAGCTCGCCGGGGTCGACCCGGTGGTCCGGGGCGGGCGCGGGCAGCGGCGAGTTGACGAACGTCCCGCCGTAACGGCCGCGCCGCGACTCGACGTACCCGGCGTCCTGCAACGACCGGATCGCCTCACGCAGCGTCACCCGACTGACACCCAACCGGGTGGCCAGGTCGCGTTCCGCCGGCAACCGCTCCCCCGGCCCGACCACGCCGAGCCGGATCGCCTGCATGAGCCGCTCCACGGTCTCCTCGAACGCGTTGCCCGCCCGCACGGGGCGGAACAACGCGTCCTCCAGCGGCATCACAGCGGTGTCACGTAGGCACCGGCGATACCGCCGTCCACCAGGAAGTTCGACGCCGTGATGAACGACGAGTCGTCGCTGGCCAGAAACGCCACCGCCGCCGCGATCTCCTCCGGCTCGGCGAACCGGCCCAGCGGCACGTGCACCAGCCGCCGCGCGGCCCGCTCCGGGTCCTTCGCGAACAACTCCCGCAGCAACGGCGTGTTCACCGGTCCGGGCGACAACGCGTTCACCCGGACGCCCTGCCGGGCGAACTGCACGCCCAGCTCGCGGCTCATCGCCAGCACGCCTCCCTTGGACGCGGTGTAGGAGATCTGGGACGTCGCCGCACCCATCGTGGCCACGAACGACGCCGTGTTGATCACCGAACCCCGGCCGCGTTCCAGCATGTGCGGGATCGCGTGCTTGCAGCACAGGTACACCGACGTCAGGTTGACCTTCTGCACCCGGTCCCACGCGTCGATGCCGGTGGTGAGGATCGAGTCGTCGTCCGGCGGCGAGATGCCCGCGTTGTTGAAGGCGATGTCCAGCGACCCGTAAGTGTCCACAGCGGTCTGGAAGAGCGCCGACACCTGCTCCTCGTCGGTCACGTCGACCTGCACGAACAGCCCGCCCACCTCGTCGGCCGCCGCCTTGCCGGACTCCGCGTCGACGTCGGCGACGACGACCTTCGCCCCCTCGGACGCGAGCCGCCGCACCGACGCCAGCCCGATGCCGCTGCCGCCGCCGGTCACCACGGCAACCCGGCCCTCAAGTCGCACAACCATGTCTCTCCCAATCAGTGAGCGATGAAGACGTTCTTGGTCTCGGTGAACGAGTCGAGGGCGTCGGGCCCCAGCTCCCGTCCCAACCCGGACTGCTTGAACCCGCCGAACGGGGTCCAGTACCGCACCGACGAGTGCGAGTTGACCGACAGGTTGCCGGCCTCGACGGCACGCGAGACGCGCAGCGCCCGCCCCACGTCCCGCGTCCAGATCGACCCGGACAGGCCGTAGGCGCTGTCGTTGGCCAACCGCACCGCGTCCTCCTCGTCGGCGAACGGCAGCACGGCCACCACCGGCCCGAAGATCTCCTCCACGGCCGCGCGGTCACCGGGCGCGACCGGAGCCAGGACCGTGGGCGGGAACCAGAACCCCGCGCCGGAGGGTGCCGAGCCCCGGAACGCCACCGGCGCGTCGGACGGCACGTAGGACGCGACCTTCTCCCGGTGCGCGGCCGAGATCAACGGCCCCATCTCGGTGGCCTCGTCGCCGGGCTCGCCGACCACGACGCCCTTCACGGCGGGCTCCAGCAGCTCCATGAACCGGTCGTAGACCGACGCCTGCACCAGGATGCGGGACCGCGCGCAGCAGTCCTGGCCCGCGTTGTCGAACACCCCGTACGGCGCGGTGGCCGCGGCGCGCTCCAGGTCGGCGTCGGCGAACACGATGTTGGCCGACTTGCCGCCCAGCTCCAGCGTCACCCGTTTCACCTGCTCGGCGCAGCCGGCCATGACCTGCTTGCCGACCCGGGTGGACCCGGTGAACACGACCTTGCGCACGTCGGGGTGCGTGACGAACCGCTGCCCCACGACCGGGCCGGCACCCGGCAGCACCTGGAACACGTCCGGCGGGATCCCCGCCTCCAGGGCCAGCTCCGCCAGCCGCAGGGCGGTCAACGGGGTCAGCTCGGCCGGCTTGAGCACCACCGCGTTCCCCGCCGCCAACGCGGGCGCGAAGCCCCACGCGGCGATCGGCATCGGGAAGTTCCACGGCACGATCACGCCGACCACGCCCACCGGCTCGTGGAACGTCACGTCCAGCCCGCCCGGCACGGGGATCTGCCTGCCGAACAGCCGTTCCGGCGCGGCCGAGTAGTAGTGCAGCACGTCGCGGACGTTCCCGGCCTCCCACCGCGCGTTGCCGATGGTGTGCCCGGCGTTGAGCACCTCCAGCGCCGCCAGCTCCTCCAGCGCGCCGTCGACCGCCTCGGCGAACCGCCGCAACAGCCGGGCGCGGTCACCCGGCGCGACCGCGCGCCACGCGGGCAGCGCCGCCGAGGCACGGGCGATCGCCGCGTCGGTCTCCTCCAGACTCGCCAGGGGCACCGAGCGGACCACCTCCTCGGTGGCCGGGTTGATGACGTCGAACGTGGTCACTTCGCTCCTCCGTCGCGGGGTGCCCGGTCCCGGCTCGCACCGACGAGCGCGGCGAACAGGCGGTCGTCCTCGGTGTCGGCCTCGGGGTGCGACTGCACGCCGAGCACGAACCGCGTGCCCGGCAGCTCCACGGCCTCCGGGGTGCCGTCCGGCGCGCTCGCGACGACCCGCAGGCCGTCGCCGAGCACGTCCAACGCCTGGTGGTGGTGGCAGAACACGGTGGTCGCGAGGCCGACGACGCCGGCCAGCGCGGACCCGGGTGCGACCGCGATGCCGGTGTGCTGGAACACCCCCGGCGCCGGGTTGTGGCCGTCCACGTGCTGGACCAGCGTGCCGCCCAGCGCCACGTTGAGCACCTGCATCCCCCGGCACACCGCCAGCAGCGGCAGGTCCAGCTTCAGCGCCGCGCGGGCCAGGCTCAGCTCGACCGCGTCGCGCTCGGGCCGCGCCGGGCCGGTGCGCGGGTCGCGCGGCCGCCCGTACAGCGCCGGGTCGACGTCCGCGCCGCCCGCCAGCACCAGGCCGTCGAGGAAGGCGACGCTGTCGGCGTCCCACTCCCCGACCGGCGGCAGCAGCACGGGGTTGCCGCCCGCGCGCACCACCGAGTCGAGGTAGTCGCGGTGCAGCACCGCCGCTTCCACGTCCCAGACGCCGAACTTCGCGCGTTCGAGGTACGTGCTCACGCCGATCAACGGCCGTGCCCTAGAGCCGTTCGAAACCACGGATGCGCTCCCAGTCCGTCACCGCCGAGTCGAACGCGGCCAGCTCCACCCGGGCCGCGTTGAGGTAGTGCTCGACCACGTCCTGCCCGAACGCCTCACGCGCCAGCTCGCTTCGGGCCAGCAGCGACGCGGCGTCGCGCAGCGTGGCGGGCACGGTCGGCTTGTCGGAGGCGTAGGCGTTGCCGACGAACTCCTCCTCCAGCGGCAGCTCGTTCTCCACGCCGTGCAGGCCGGCCGCGATCAGCGCGGCGACGGCCAGGTACGGGTTCACGTCCGCGCCGGGCACCCGGTTCTCGAACCGCAGCGACTGGCCGTGCCCGACCACGCGCAGCGCGCACGTCCGGTTGTCCTTGCCCCACGCGACCGCGGTCGGCGCGAAGCTGCCCTGGGCGAACCGCTTGTAGGAGTTGATGTTCGGGGCGAGGAAGTAGGTCAGCTCGCGCAGCGCGGCCAGCTGACCGGCCATGAAGTGCTCCATGAGCTTCGCCATGCCGTGCCCCTCGGCGAACACCGGCTCGCCGTCGGCCGCGCGCAGGCTGAGGTGGATGTGGCAGGAGCTGCCCTCGCGCTCGTTGTACTTGGCCATGAACGTGATCGACTTGCCCTGCTGGGCCGCGATCTCCTTCGCGCCGGTCTTGTAGATGCTGTGGTTGTCGCAGGTCGCCAGTGCCTCGGTGTAGCGGAACGCGATCTCGTGCTGGCCGGGGTTGCACTCGCCCTTGGCCGACTCGACCACCATGCCCGCGCCCGCCATGTGGTTGCGGATGGAGCGCAGCAGCGGCTCGATCCGCGCCGTGCCGAGCAACGAGTAGTCCACGTTGTACTGGTTGGCCGGCGTGAGGCCGCGGTAGCCGCGGTCCCAGGCGTCCTCGTAGGTGTTGTCGAAGACGATGAACTCCAGCTCCGTGCCGACGAACGCGCTCAGCCCCCGTTCGGCGAGGCGGTCGAGCTGGCGCTTGAGGATCTGCCGCGGCGAGGCCGCCACCGGTGAGCCGTCCTCCCAGACGAGGTCGCACAGGACCAGCGCGGTGCCCTCGTGCCACGGGACGCGGCGCAGCGTGGCCAGGTCGGGCTTCATCACGAAGTCGCCGTAGCCGCTGTCCCACGACGACATGGCGTAGCCGCCCACGGTGTTCATCTCCACGTCCACGGCCAGCAGGTAGTTGCAGCCCTCGGCGGAGTGCGCCAGCACCTCGTCCACGAAGTAGCGCGCGGCGCAGCGCTTGCCCTGGAGGCGGCCCTGCATGTCGACCACGGCGACCAGGACCGTGTCGACCTCCCCGGCGTCCACGAGCACGCGCAACTCCTCCACGGCGAGCATCCGCAGTACCTCCAAAGGTATGTCAGCGAGCCATTGGACGCCTCATCTTGACACCTTCGAGTGAACGCCGCCACACCCGATCCGGGCCATTCTTCGGACGGGTGGCTGTTGACACGATCCGGTGATGCACGCCACTCTCCCTGCAAAGGAGCGCGTCTGACCCATTAGGGAGCGCAGATGGCGAAACACGTCGAGTACGAGAAGGTGGGCAGCGACTACCTCGAGCACCGGCAGCTCAAGCGGGGGGCCGCGGGCTGGGTGCTGTTGGCGGGGCTGGGGGTCTCGTACGTCATCTCCGGCGACTTCGCCGGGTGGAACTTCGGCCTCGCCCAGGGAGGTTGGGGCGGTCTGCTGGTCGCGACGATCCTGATGGGCGCCATGTACACGTGCATGGTGTTCGGCTTGGCGGAGCTGGCCGCCGCGCTGCCCGTCGCCGGCGCCGGGTACGGCTTCGCGCGCCGCGCGCTGGGACCGCTGGGCGGGTTCGCGACCGGCGTCGCGATCCTGGTCGAGTACGCCATCGCACCCGCCGCGATCGTCGTGTTCATCGGCGACTACGTGCAGGCGCTCGGGCTGTTCGGGCTCACCAGCTCGTGGCCGGTGTACCTGGTCTGCTACGCGATCTTCGTCGGCGTGCACCTGTACGGCGTCGGCGAGGCGCTGCGGCTGATGTTCGTGATCACCGGTGTCGCGGTGGTCGCGCTGATCGCGTTCGTGGTCGGGATGGTCGGGCGGTTCGACGCCGACAAGCTGTTCGACATCGGGGACGGGAGCTTCCTGCCGTTCGGCGTGACCGGGGCCCTGGGCGCGCTGGTGTACGGGATCTGGTTCTTCCTCGCGGTCGAGGGCGTGCCGCTGGCGGCCGAGGAGGCGCGCGACCCGAAGAAGGACATGCCGCGCGGGATCATCGGCGCGATGCTGGTGCTGCTGGTGTTCGCGGCGGCGATCCTCGTGTTCGCGCCGGGCGGCGCGGGCTCGGCGGCGCTGATGTCGTCGGGCAACCCGCTGCCCGAGGCGGTGCGGGCGGCCTACGGCGGCGACAACGCGCTGGCCCAGGTCGTGAACTACGTGGGCCTGGCCGGGCTGGTGGCGTCGTTCTTCTCGATCATCTTCGCGTACTCGCGGCAGCTGTTCGCGCTCTCGCGCGCGGGTTACCTGCCGCGGTGGCTGTCGAAGACCGGCAAGCGCAAGACGCCGTACCTGGCGCTGATCGTGCCGGGCACCGTCGGGTTCGTCCTCGCCGCGATCCTCAAGAGCGGCGCGACGCTGATCAACGTCGCGGTGTTCGGCGCGGCGCTGTCGTACGTGCTGATGATGGTGTCGCACATCGTGCTGCGGGTGCGCGAGCCCGGCTTGGCGCGGCCCTACCGCACGCCGGGCGGCGTGGTCACCACCGGCGTGGCGCTGGTGCTCGCGGTGGCGGCGGTCGTGGCGACGTTCTTCGTCGACGAACTGGCCGCCGGCATCACCGCGGGCATCGTCGTGGTGGCGCTGGCCTACTTCTGGTTCTACAGCCGCCACCACCTGGTGGCCGCTGCGCCGGAAGAGGAGTTCGCCGCCATCGCGCAGGCCGAGCAGGAGCTGAAGGACTGACCGGTCGGGTCGGGTGGCGCCCCCTCACCGCCACCCGACCGCCGCTCACCAGGTGCCGGCGTACGGGTAGGGAAACTCCCGCCCTTCGGCGCGGACGATCGCGGCGAACGCCTCCAACGGTCGCGTGATGTCGCCGTACCGCAGGACTTCGTCGCGGGACAGGATGCCGCAGTTCATGTCGAACCGGAGCACCTCACGCCTCCCGTCCGGGTAGCCGAGGACCATCTGGTACTGCCGACGCGCAGGCGCCGGACACGCGGTGTTCCGCATCTCCCACATCTCCTTCGGGACCAGGTGGCTCATCGCGCGGACCACGCTCGCGACGTCGTGGTCGATCTCGAAGCTGGGCAGGATGGTCGACCCGCCGTACACGCAGAGCAGGGCGTTCACCGCCGACTCGTCCGCCAACGGGCCTTCCGACTCCATCGGCGGGTAGGGGCGCTCCACGAGTTCGGCGGGGCAGTCGAGCGTCGGCATCATCGCGATCGGCGGAGGGGTGGCGATCGGGCTCTCCTCCCGGACGTCGCCGAACCACTGGGTGCCCACCAACGCGCCCGCGGTCAGCGCGACGACGAGGCCCGTCGCCACCGCGCCCCGCATCCTGCGCCGCTTGCGCACCCGTCGCCCGACCTCGGCCACCCGGTCGACCTCCGGCAGCTCCGGCACCGCGTCGGCCAACAGCTCGTGCAAGCCCTTCACAGCACTACCCCCTCGTCCATCAACGTCCTGAGCACGGCGTCCTCCCGCAGCACGGCGAGCGCCCGTGACGTGTGCGTCTTGATCGACCCCGTGGAGCAGCCCAGCACGCGGGCCGCGTCGTCCACGCTGCAGTCCTCGAAGAACCGCAGCACCACCACGGCCCGCTGCCTGCTGCTCAACCGCGCGAGCCGACCCCGCACGGCCAGCCGCACGACCGCGTCGCCCGCCACGTCGTCCCGCGTCACGGTGTCCGGCACCGCGGCGGACGGCGTCTCCGCCCGCCACCGCCGTCGCCACCACGTCATGTACGTCGTGTAGAGCACACGCCGGGCATAGGCGGCGGGCTCGTCGACCTTCGACCAGCGCTCCCACAACCGGACGAGCACCACCTGCACCAAGTCCTCGGCCTTGTGTGCGTCACCGGTGAGCAGCCAGGCCGCGCGGACCAGCGAGTCGGACCGCTCGGCGACGAACTCGGCGAACCCCTCGGGGGATCCCGGATCACTGCGCATCGTTACCTCCACCCCCAAGACGACGTGGGCCTGGGAGCCGGTTGACACGACGTCACCACGGTTCCACCTATCGTGGAATACAAGTCTTCTCGCGAGTGGGAACCCCTTGACAACAGAGGTCCCGCCCACGAGGAGGAGAACGATCATGAAGCGCAGCGCGTTCACCGCAGCGGCGGCCATCGCGGCACTGTTGTCCTCGGCCGCACCGGCACTCGCCGCGCCCACGTTCGAAGACCGGGTTTTGGCTCTGACGAACGGGGAACGCTCGGCCGTCGGCTGCCCGGCCCTCACCCCGAACGCCCAACTCGCCGCCGCGGCCAAGCGGCACAGCGACGACATGGCGCGCACCGGGAACTTCAGCCATACCGGCACGGACGGCAGCACAGCGGCGCAACGCGTCACCGATGCGGGGTATCACTTCCGGCTGATGGCGGAGAACATCGCCGCCGGCCAGGGCACCGCCGAGGAAGTCGTCAGCGCCTGGATGAGCAGCGAGGGCCACCGGGCCAACATCGTGAACTGCGAGCTGCGCGACCTCGGCGTGGCGCTCGCCGTGGACGGCGCCAACAAGATCTACTGGACGCAGGAGTTCGGCGTCACGGGGTGACCTCCCGCCGGTCCGCACCCGCCGTGGCCGACGGGTGCGGACGTCCGGGCGGGCCTCAGCAGTAGACCGAGCCGAACAGCCCGATCACCGCCTCGCCGGGCACGTCGGCGGGCAGCGGGTTGTAGGACAGCGTCGCCCGCGTGCCGTCGTCGGCACGGGTGGCGTACGTGCGGTAGCCGATCAGCTCGCCGCCGTGGCCCCACACCGAGCGGCCGCACGGCAGGTCGAACCGCTGCAACCCCAGACCGTAGGCGAAGATCGTGCCGGTGTCGTCCACGGTCCGCCGCATGGCGTCGAGCGACGCGGCGCTGGTCAGCCGGCCGCCCAGCAGCGCGTCGAAGAACCGGTTGAGGTCCTCGGCGGTGGAGATCATCTCGCCCGCCGCCCAGTCCAGGGTCGGGTTCATCACCGTCGCGTCGACCAGGCGCCCGTCGACCAGCGCGTAGCCGCGGGCGTGCGGGTGGGGCAGGCCCGGCCGCCGTCCCGGCACGGTGGTGTGCGCCAGGCCGAGCGGGCGCAGGATGCGGGAGCGCACCTCGTCGCCGTAGGTCCGGCCGGTCACGCGTTCGATCAGCATCCCGGCGACGACGTAGTTGGTGTTCGAGTAGTGCCACCCCTGTCCCGGGTCGAAGTAGGACGGCCGCGCGAACGCCACGTCCAGCAGCTCCTGCGGCCGGTAGGTCCGGAACCGGGCCGCGCCCCGCCACCGGTTGGTCGAGTAGCCCTCCTCGTGCGCGTAGTCGTAGAGGCCACTGGTGTGGTTGAGCACCTGACGCACGGTGGGCCGGTCGCCGTTGCGGCCCCTCGGCACACCGGCCACGTACCGGTCCACGGGGTCGTCCAGCCCGACCTCGCCCTCGTCCACGAGCTGGAGCACGACGGTGGCCACGAACGTCTTGGTGGTGCTGCCGATCCGGAAGTGCCCGCCGACCGACGCCTCGCCCGCCGCGTCCGCCCGGACGCCGGTCGGGTCCTCCACGGTCAGCAGCGCGGCGGAGGCCCAGCCCTGGTCCACCCACCCGTCCAACGCCGGGAACGAGCCGGTCAGGGCCAGCACGACGCCGGCAATCGCAGTGTTGATCATCACGACGGCCACGCTAGGGCGGCCCGAAGCCGTCGACCATGAGGAGCGCCACCCGACCGACTGGGGAAAACCACAGTGGAGGTGTGCCCGCCGGCGACGCCCCTGGCAGGATCGGGGCGTGAGTGACATTCAACGAGTTGGAGTGGTGGGATCGGGCCTGATGGGCTCCGGCATCGCCGAGGTCTGCGCGCGGGCCGGGCTGGACGTGCTGGTGGCCGAGGTCAGCCCGGAGGCCACCGAGGCCGCGCGCGGGCGGATCGCCTCGTCGCTCGGCCGGGGTGTGCGCAGCGGCAAGCTGTCCGCCGAGGACCGCGACGCCGCACTGGAGCGCCTGCGGTTCACCACCGACCTCGCCGACTTCGCCGACCGGAACCTGGTCGTGGAAGCCGTCGCGGAGAACGAGCAGGTCAAGACCGAGGTGTTCGCGGCGCTGGACAAGGTCGTCGCGGACCCGGACGCGCTGTTCGCGTCCAACACCTCCTCGATCCCGATCATGAAGCTGGGCATGGCCACCAGCCGTCCCGAGCAGGTCATCGGCGTGCACTTCTTCAACCCCGTGCCGGTGTTGAAGCTGGTCGAGCTGGTGCCGTCGCTGCTGACCGGCGAGAAGACCAAGGCCAGGGCCGAGGCGTTCGTGACCGACGTGCTGCACAAGGAGGTCATCCGCTCGCAGGACCGCGCCGGGTTCGTGGTCAACGCCCTGCTGATCCCCTACCTGCTGTCCGCGATCCGGATGCTGGAGTCCGGGTTCGCCAGCGCCGAGGACATCGACAACGGCATGGTGCTCGGCTGCGCGCACCCGATGGGTCCGCTGCGCCTGACCGACCTGATCGGGCTGGACACCACCAAGGCCATCGCCGAGTCGATGTACGAGGAGTTCAAGGAGCCGCTGTACTCGCCGCCGCCGTTGCTGCTGCGCATGGTGGACGCGGGGCTGCTGGGCAAGAAGAGCGGGCGCGGTTTCCACAACTACGCGTCCTGAGCCGACCCACGCCCCCGCCGGGCGTTCACGGGGCCGTCGATCCGGGTGATCGGCGGCCCCGTTCGCTTTACCACACCGCGACCGCCGTCGTCACGCGAAGAAGGCGACGAAGAATTAACAGGCGCGTCTTGAATGGTGGATCTCATTAACCGGCGAACCATCGACCGTACCTCGCGCCGCAGCCGGGACAAAAAGCCACGATGTGTCATCGGACCGCACCGCACGATTAGTGCGAAAGACTGACGAAGGTCGCGTCAAGCGGCCGTTCGGAGTATTCCCGGTTACCGGACCAGACCGCGTGGCTACTGATCGACAGGAGCTGTGACCTGCCTTTAGAGTGCCCTACGTCACGCTACGGCCGCCTGGTGGACAAGATTGCTTCGCCTAGCGTAACTTTCGACTCGCCCCCCACGAGGAGAACCCCGCCTTGGACCCTCACAACGTATCCATACGCGATTTCACGGGCCGACAGCTCAGCGCCCTGCTGCATTCTCTGGGCATCACGGAAAACACCGTCAAATCCGTGGGATTGCTTGCCGACGCGCTCGGGCCCGGCGGTCTCCGCCCGGTTTCCACCAGCCCGGACTGGCCCTCCGACGTCGCGGACGACCACACCCCGGTCGAGTTCTCCACGGCGTTCGCCGCGGGCGAGGCCCCCATCGTCCGCACGATCGTGGAACCCACCGCGACCAGGCCTTCCCGCGCCACCAACACGGCGGCGGCGCTCGCCGCGCTCGACCGGATGAAGCGCCGGGAGAACCTCGACACCCGTCGTTTCGACGCGGTCAAGGACCTGTTCCTGCCGGACCACCCGGAACGGGATTTCACGTTCTGGTACTCGCTCGTGTTCCGCCCCGACGAGGCACCCGCGGTGAAGGTGTACTTCAACCCGGAAGTGCGCGGCGAGGACGCCGCCGAGGAGTTGGTCGGACAAGCGCTGGAGCGGACCGGTTTCGCCGCCGGTTTCCCGGTCCTGCGCACCCACGCGGTGACCCGGCCGGGACTGGACAGGTATTCCTTCTTCGCGCTCGACCTCGTCGAACAACAGCGCGCCCGGGTGAAGGTCTACATCTCCCACCACGCCGCCGATGTAACGGACGTCACGCGTGCGGCGAAGGCCGCCCGGGGCGTCGATGTGGACCGGGTGCCCGACTTCTGCCTGCTCACCGGCGGCAGCACCGGGACGTTCGACAAGCGCCCGTTGATTTCCAGCTACACGTTCCTGGACGGCGACGCCGACGCGCCGAGCGGCTATTCGCTCTACGTGCCGATCCGGGACTACGTGGCCGACGACGAGGAAGCCCGCAGGCGGGTGCTCGCGGTGATGGCCAAGTACGACCTCGACCCCGCGCAGTTCGACGACGCGCTGCGCACCATCGCCCGGCGACCGCTGGACGAGGGCGTCGGCCTGATCGCCCACGTGTCGCTGCGCATGGGCAGGCCGCGTCCCGGCATCACGGTCTACCTCTCGTCGGAGGCCTACGACGTGGCCTCACCCCGTTCGATCAGCCTGGCAGGCTAGGAGTCACCGTGCCCACGATGGAGCCGTACCGCATCAAGGTCGTGGAACCCATCCCGATCACCACCCGCGCGCACCGCGAGCGCGCGCTGGCCGCCGCCGGGTACAACCCGTTCAACCTGGCCGCGACCGATGTGACGATCGACCTGCTCAGCGACTCGGGCACCGGCGCCCTGTCGGCCGAGCAGCAGGCGGCGGGGCTGCGCGGTGACGAGACCTACGCGGGTGCGCGCTCCTACTACCGGTTCCACGACGTGGTGCAGGAGCTGACCGGCTACCCGCACGCCTTCCCCGTCCACCAGGGGCGCGCGGCCGAGCGGATCCTGTTCACCGCGCTGCTCAAGCCGGGCCAGGTCAGCGTGAGCAACACGCACTTCGACACCACGCGGGCGAACGTGGAGATCCTCGGCGGCCAGGCCGTCGACCTGCCGTGCCGGGCGGCCGGGGACCTCGACGACGACGCGCCGTTCAAGGGCGACATCGACCTCGACGCGCTGGAAGCCATCCTGTCCGGTCCCCAGGACGTCGCCATCGTGCTGCTCACCATCACCAACAACGGTGGTGGTGGGCAGCCGGTGTCGATGGCCAACATCAAGGCGGCCGGTGAGCTCGCCCGCCGCCACGGCGTGCCGTTCTTCCTCGACGCGGCGCGGTTCGCGGAGAACGCGTGGCTGGTCACGCAACGGGAGCCCGGCTACGAGCACCACACCCCGCGGCAGGTCGCGGAGGAGGCGTTCCGCCTGGCCGACGGGTGCGTGGCGAGCCTGAAGAAGGACGCCATCGTCCACATGGGAGGGTTGCTCGCGCTGCGCGACCCCGAGCTGGCCGCCAAGTGCGAGCTGCTGCTGATCGCCACCGAGGGCTTCCGCACCTACGGCGGTCTGTCCGGCCGCGACCTGGAGATGCTGGCGCAGGGCCTGCTGGAGGTGACCGACCCGGAGTACCTGCGGGCACGGGCCGAGGCCACCGCGTACGTGGCGGAGCTGGCCCGGGCGGCCGGGGTGGACAGCGTGCGGCCGACCGGCGTGCACGCGGTGTACCTCAACGCGGCCCGCCTGCTGCCGCACCTGCCGCCGAGCCGCTTCCCGGGGTTCGCGCTGGCCACCGAGCTGTACCTGGCGGGCGGCATCCGCTGCGCCGAGCTGGGCTCGCTGTACCTGGGCGAGCTGGACGACGCGGGCGAGCTGCTCAAGCCCGCGCCGTACGAGCTGGTCCGCCTCGCCATCCCGCGCCGGGTGTACACCCAGAGCCACCTGGAGTACGTCGGCGAGACGTTGGCGGAGATCGCGAAGGACCCGGAACGGGTGCCGGGGTACCGGTTGACGCACGTGCCGAAGCTGTTGCGGCACTTCAACTGCCGGCTCGAACCGGTGCGGTAGGGGGGACGGGTGGCCGGTTCCGGTCACCCACCTCCCCCACCCCGACGGTGCCGTTACGGTGAGCGACGTGATGGGACACGTGCGTCGACTCCCGGTGACGCTGATCGTCTTGGCCGCGGTGGGTTGCGCCACCGCCGGACCGCCGGTGCCACCCGATGCCGGGTCGACCACCTCGGCGAGCGCCCCGCCCGCCCCGTCCGCCACCGAGACGGCCTGGGCGGCCGCGGTGTGCGGGATCGACCGGGCGCTGGTGGAGGCCTCCCGGGCGCCGGACCGGGTGGGGTCGGGGTGGCGCGAGGAGCCCGGCGCGCACCGGGCCGAGATCGTCGCGGTGCTGACCGACGTCGACACGACCCTCAAGTCCCTGCAACAGCAGGTGGCCGCGCTGACGCCCGCGCCGTTCGCCGGCGGGGACGCGGTCGTGCGGGCGTACCGCGACACCATCGACCCGTTGCAGGCCAGGATCGCCGGGTACGCGTCCGACGCCGCCGTCTTCCCGCCCGACGGGATCGCCGCGGTGTTCCGGCTCGCCGCGGGTGAACTCGTGTCCTTCACGGTCGGCGCGCCGGACCTCGATGACCCCGCGTACGCGCGGGCACGCCGGGTCGCCACCGGCTGCGGCGGCCGTTGAGCGGTCGCCGCGCCGGATCGCCTCACGCCATGGCGTCGAGCCGGTCCATCGTGTGCTGGATCAGGCTCACCAGCACCATCTTGGCGGACTCGCGGTCCCGCGCGTCGCACAGCACGAGCGGGATGGCGGCGTCCACGTCCAGCGCCCGGCGCACCTCTTCGACCTCGTAGCTGTGCGCGCCCTCGAAGCAGTTCACCGCGATGATGAACGGGATGCCGCGCCGCTCGAAGAAGTCGATCGACGGGAAGCTGCTGTCCAGCCGCCGCGTGTCGACCAGGATCACCGCGCCGATGGCGCCGTAGGCCAGCTCGTCCCACATGAACCAGAACCGGTTCTGGCCCGGGGTGCCGAACAGGTAAAGCACCACTTCCGGGTTGATGGTGATGCGGCCGAAGTCGAGCGCGACCGTGGTCGTCTCCTTCGACTCCAGGCCCAGCACGTCATCGACGCCGACACCGGCCTCGGTGAGCAGCTCCTCGGTGTGCAGCGGCGGTATCTCGCTGACCGAGTTGACCATCGTCGTCTTGCCGGTGCCGAAGCCACCGGCGATGACGATCTTCACTGGGGTGGGTACGAGCAGTTCCCCACCCGGCCGCTCAGATTCCACGGACACCGTCCAACACCGCCTGCAACAGGTTCCGGTCCGGCACTTGCGGGACTCGGGAGGGGTCTCGGATCACGACGTCACCGCGCTGGATGAGATCGCTCAACAACACCTTGACGACGACCAGCGGCACGTCGAGGTACGCGGCCACCTCGGCCACGGACAGCGGTCGCCGGCACAGCTCCATGATCTCCATGTGCTCGACCGACAACGCGTCCGGGTCCGACGGCGACGGCATCGCGCGCACCTGCGTCACCAGGTGCAGCTCCGGGCGCAGCGGTCGGGTCCGGCCGCGCACCATCGCGTACGGGCGGACCAGCGGGCCCGCCGCCTCGTCGTACCACCAGTCCTCGCGGCCGGCCATCAGGACGACCTTCGAGCGGCCGGCAGGCTCGCCGCGGCGGTGCCGCGCGGCGCGGAGGACAGGTACGTGCCCACGCGCTTGACGAGCATGTTCATCTCGTAGGCGATCATGCCCATGTCGGAGTCCTCTTCGCCCAGGACGGCCAGGCAGGCGCCGTGGCCGGCCGCGGTGACGAAGAGGTAGGCGTGCTCCATCTCGACGATGGTCTGCCGCACCGCGCCGCCGCCGAAGTGCCGCCCGGTGCCGCGGGCCAGGCTCTGGAACGCCGAGGCCATGGCGGACAGGTGGTCCGAGTCGTCCTTCGACAACCCGGGCGAGCGGCCCAGCAGCAGACCGTCGGCCGAGAGGACCACCGCGTGCCGAGCTCCGACCACCCGGCCGACCAGGTCCTCCAACAACCAGTTCAGTTCGTTGTGCTGGCTGGTCATGTCGTTCATCGGGTTGCCTTTCCGGTTTCCAGTCGTCCGGCCACAGCTGATCAGGGTTCGAGGTCGTCGCCGGGTGTCCGACGGGCGTCGCGTGTGCCCCGTTGGAACGCCGAGAGGCCCTTGCGGACCTTGTCGGCGGACTTCTCGGGGTCGACCTCGGGGAGCGGGTCGGGCGAAGGGTGGAAATCGTTGCGCACCAACTGCGGCGCCAGGTTCTGCTGACGGCGCCTGCGTGGCAGTTCGGGTCGGTCGGCGGCGGTGGCGGCCGAACCCGGCTCCTCGGCGGGCCACTCGGCCGTGGCCCGCTTCCGCTGCGGCAGCTCCAGCTCGCCGCTGCGCTGCGAGAGCTCGAGCTCGCCGCTGCGCTGCGACAGGTCCAGCCCGCCGCTCAGTCGTTCGACCTCTGGAAGGGGATGTTCGTTGGCCGCGGCCTCGGCCTGGGCCCAGAACCCCTCCAGGTCTCGGGAACTGTCGGGAAACCTGGCGTCTCGCACTGAGTCGTCGCCCTGCTCCGGGATGTCGTGGAAGGAACGACGGGGCAGCTGCCGGGTCTCGGCGGGCTCCGTCGCCGTGGTCGGGCCCGCGACGATCGCGGACGGGATGAGGACCAGCGCCAGCGTGCCGCCGTAGGGCGAGTCGCGCAGCTCGACGTGGATGCCGCGGCGGGCGGCCAGCCGGGCGACCACGAACAGGCCCAGGCGCGACTCGCCGCGCAGGCGCATCGCGTCGAACTCCGGCGGGTCGGCCAGCATCGCGTTGTGCTGCTCGCGGTCCTCGGGGTTGATGCCCAGGCCGTGGTCCTCGATCTCGACCACGACGCCCTGCGGCACCTCGCTGGCGTGCACCTGCACCTGGGAGCGCGGCGAGGAGAACGCCGTGGCGTTGTCCACGAGCTCGGCGATCAGGTGGATCGTGTCGGCGACGGCCGCGCCCACCAGCGCGGTGTCGGGCACGGGGTTCACCTTGACCCGGACGTACTGCTCGGTCTCCGCGACCGCGGCGCGCAGCACGTCGAGCAGGCGCACGGGCTTGCGCCACTGCCTGCCGGGCTGCTCGCCCGCGAGGATGATCAGGTTCTCGGCGTTGCGGCGGGCGCGGGTGGCGAGGTGGTCGAGCTGGAACAGCGCGTCGAGCTGATCGGGGTTCTCCTCCTCGCGCTCCAGCTTGTCCAGGATCTTGAGCTGGCGGTGCACCAGGCCCTGGTTGCGGTGCGCGATGTCGAGGAAGACCCGGTTCACGCCTTCGCGGGCCTGGCTCTCCTTGACGGCCGCGGCGACGGCGGTGTACTGGGCGGCGTTGAACGCGTCGGCCACCTGGCCGATCTCGTCGCTGCCGTAGTCCAGCGGCGGCACCTCGACCTCCACGTCGACGTGCTTGCCCTCGCGCAGCCGGTCGACGATGTCGGGCAGCCGCTCGTGGGCCAGGGTCAGCGAGTCCTTCTTCAACGCGGCCAGGCGCGTGATCAGGGCCCGGTTGACCAGGCGGTTCGACGTGCGGATGGCGATCAGGATGCCGATGATCACGGCGAGCAGGCCGATCAGGCTGCCGATCAGCACGGTGCGGAACTTGCTCTCGCCGCGCGCCATCGTGATGCTCACCGCGCCGGAGGCCTGCTCGCTGACCAGCGCGGTCAGCTCGTCGGAGATGGGGCCGCTGACGTTCTGCCACTCCTGCAGCGACCCGGCGGTGGCGGGCTTCTGGCCGTTCTGGATCAGCCTGCCCTCGAACTCGACCAGCCGCTTCCACTGGTCGCCCTCGACCATGAACTGGTAGTGCGCGCGCACCTCGGGGCGGGCGTAGGGGGCGATCGAGTCGTAGGAGGAGTGGTAGGCGCCGACCAGGTTGGCGAACTCGATGTGCTCCTCGGGCGTGAACTGCCCGGCGGCCAGGGCGCTGGAGGCCAGCGAGGTGGCGCGGGACATCCAGTCGGCGGCCTTGAAGTACTCGGTGGAGGTGATGGCGCCCTTGACGGACTCGTGGTCGGGCACCACGCGGGCCTGCACGCTGAACAGCGCGTCACCGGCGTCGAGGAGGCTGTTGTAGTAGGTGTAGATCTCGCTCTTGGACGCGCGGCCGGCGTCGAGGGCCGCGCGGCGCTGCGGCAGCTGGTCCAGCAGCACGTTCAAGGCGTTGATCTTGTCGACGATCTCCTGCGGCGCCTGGGAGGCCAGCTCGTCGAACGCCGTGCGCATCCCGTCGACCGCGCGGTCGGTCTCCGCCTGCTGGACCTCGAGGTCGCTGGTGCCGCGGTCGGGCTGGCTCAGCGCGGTCATGCTGAGCTCGCGCTCCTTCTGCAACGCGGCGAACGTCTGGACCGCGGGGATCGACGCGTCCTTCACGCCGACGGCCACGGCGCGGAGGTAGAAGCCGTCGAACAGGGTGTACGACGAGAACAGCGCCCACATGATGAGCAGGACGATGCTGGGGACGACGACGACACCGGTGAGGCGCGAACGGATCGTCTTGTAGTTCGTCTCCGTGGTGCTCTTCTGCTTCACAGCGCTCCGCAGCCTCGTCCGTGTGCCAGGTCAGGCGCAGCACTAGGACCGCTGACTCTTCTTCACCCGATCGGCGACGGAACGGTAACACTCGAAGATCATTATTACGAAGAGACAGCGATCACTTGCGCGACGCGACGATGAGGTTACCCAGTCGAGTGATGCCACGAACAGGGGGCCGATGTGAACTTCTCCGCACCGGCCCCCTGACTTTCACCGCTTCGGCACCGAAACGGCGTTGTACGTCGTCGTGGGCGTGGGCGGCGTGGTGAAGCGGGCGTTGGGCAGGTAGAGCCGCCCGGCGAAGGACGCCACCGTGGTCGGCACGTCGAACCGCGAGTCGGTGACCTTGGTCACCAGCCTCCCGCTCGACCCGTCCCTGGCCAGCGCGAACACCGCGACGGTGTTCAGCCGGTTCTGCACGACGTAGAGCGTGCGGCCCTCGACCAGCAGGCCGTCGCCGTTGGCCAGCACCTCTCCGCCGAGGTCGACGACGGCCGTCACACCGGTCCGCGGGTCGACCCGGTGCAGCTGCCCGGTGTTGCTCTGGACGATCAGCAGCGCCTTGCCGTCGGGCGTCTCGGCGATGCCGTTGGCGTTGAAGGCCCCCGGGGTCGCCACGAAGTCGCCGGTCAGCGGAATCGCGGTGTGCGACTCCGGCAACGCGCCGTGCCGACCCAACGCCACGCGATACAGCACCGCCTTGCGCGAGTCGGTGAAGTACGCGGCCTCATCGGTGATCACGACGTCGTTGACGAAAGTGTCCGAATCCGCGGCGAACCGATAAGACTTGAGGATCTCTCCGGTTCTCGCGTCGACCACCCTGGCGTCACCGCTCGCCCCACCGGCCACGAACAGCCGCTTGCGCGAGTCGACCTTCAACCCGACCGACGCCGTCCCGGGCCCCTGGCTGAACACCTCACCGCGCCCGGTGCGGAGGTCGACCCGCAACAGGTCCCCGTCGGCCAGCGACCCGAAGTAGGCGGTGGGCGTCGAGCCGATCGCGATGCCTTCGGGCTGGAACCCGTCGGGCAACGGGAAGTCGGCGGGGAACGGGTGTGCGGGCGCTGCGACGGCGGCGGACCCGGCGGTCACCAGGGAGGAAACCCCCAAGGCCACCGCGGCCAGCACACCGAGTGTGCGATGCATGACCACTCCTCTACGCTCGTGAGCACTTGCTCGTGAGACGTCCCGGAGTGTTCCGCAGCGCTCGGGCCACGAACAGGATCCACAGCGAACCGACAGGCGAGGGCTCGGGCCGACCGCACAGCCGAGCCCGAGCCCTGTCACGTGTCTGTCAGGCGACCTCCACCACCGAGATGCTGTCGACCGTGTCGATAGACCAGTAGTCAGTCCAAACCGGGACGGCGAGCATCCCCATAAGAGTGACGGACGCGCCGAAACGCTTCAGACAGTCAACCAACGTTCGTTTCCTGTTCTTGAGGCTTGCCTGGGTTGCCCCTCCGGCCCCGACTTCGGAGGTGGAGTGATCGTGGCAGAGCCTCCTGGAGGACCGACGGCGGGGTGGAATGACGCAGGTTAGACCGAACGAGCGGAATATTGTGGGTCGCACACACGATCGAGCGATGCCTGTACCAGTGGTACCTCATCCATGATCGGCAACAGCCGATCGAGGTGGCCGCACGACCACTCGATCACCGCAAGACTAGACCATATGGATGGTTACTTGCCGTGACGGGACCATCGGGGTACGCCCGATGTCGCAGAGTAAGGGTGACCTCTGAGCCTCATGTGCCTACACAGAGAAAACGCAGAAATGCGGTTCCACGAATTAACAAGCCGGACGTCCGTCTTGGTACCGCTTGCGGGTGGCCAAGTTGAATCGTCGACCTGTGGCGACCTGTGGTTCGGCGCTTAGAGAGGGCCCGCTCACTTCCGAGGGGTTTGACGTCCGAATTCGGACGGTTCGTCCGACCAGCGGGCGCTCCGGGCGGTCGGCACGGTGCGTTCACCGCCGAAAGGGTCGAGCTTCGCCGCCACCTCAGCGGCCCGGGGATCGCCGGCGTCGGTGAAGATCTTCCACGCCTGCTCCCAGCCCTCTATTGCCGCCGCGTGGGCCTTGGCCATCCACCTCAACTCGCCCAGCAGCACCAGAGCACCCGCCTTGCGCTTGGAGTCGCCGACCCGGTCGTAGAGCTGGACGGCACGACGCGCGCAGTGGGTGGCGCTGACCGTGTCACCGCGATCCCGGTGGATCCTCGCCCAGACCTGGCACGCACTCGCGGCCAGGGCCTGAGCCCTGGTGCGCATGTGCAACCGGACCGCCTTGGTGATGTAGTCCTCAGCGGTGCGCAACTCGCCTTGACGCCGATGCAGCTCGGCCAGCTCGCCGAGGGTGTCCGCCTGGCCGGTCAAGATGCCGAGCTCTTCGCGCAATTCCAAGGCACGGTGGAACAACTTCGCCGCATCCACGCGGTTGTTCTGCGACATCGCAAGCACACCCAAGCGGTGCAAGGTTCCCGCCGCCACCCCGCGGTCGTTCACCTCGTGGGCAAGGCGCAACGCCTCCTGGTAGCGGCTCACGCCGTCCTCGATCCTGCCCTCGGCGATGTCGACCCGAGCCAACAGGTGCAGCGAGGTCGCCGTGCCGCGTTTGCTGCCCATCCACTGGGCCATCGCGTGCGCTTGGTGGAAGTGCTTGCGCGCTTCGAAGAACGCCGACTGCTCGAAGTACACCAAGCCGAGATCGTTGTAGGCCGCGGCCTCGGCGTCCGCGTCACCTTCCAGTTGTGCCGACCCGACCGCGAGCGTCAGCACATCGCGGGACTCCCCGTAGTAGCCGCACCTTCGGAACATGTCCGTGACGACATGGGCCAGCTGGCACACTCGGGAATGCATGCCGCGGCGGGCAGCGAGGTCGATCACCGCGCAGAGATTCGCCCGCTCCTCGATGAACCAGTCCTGCGCCGCACGATCATGGGCGAAGTCCAGTGGCAGCACGTCTGCCACTGGCTCGTGCACCTCCTTCCCCGCGCGGTACGAGAACGCCACCGAGTCGGCCGCTTTCGCGGTGTGCAGGAAGAAGTCGACGAGCCGGTGCTCGGCGAGCCCGCGTTCCCGTTCCGTCTCGTCCACTCGCGCGCACTCCTCGGCGTACTCGCGGAGCAGGTCGTGGAAGCGGTAGCGGTGCAGCGGGCCGGGCTGTTCGAGCAGGTGGGCCGAGGACAGCAGTTCGAGGCAGTCCAACGCGGCCGACCGCGTCGTGCCGAGCATGGCGGTGACGGCGTCGATGCTCAAGTCCGGCCCCGGGTGCAGGCCGAGCAGCCGGAACGCCCGACGGTCCATGCCGGTCAACGCGCGGTACGACCACGAGAACACCGTCTTCAGGCTCATGTCGCCGTCGACGCCGTGGTTGCCGAGGTTCAACAGCCGGCGCTCGTCCCTCAGCTGGGCGACGAACTCGGCGAGCGCCGCGCCAGGGCTCGCCGCGATCCGGTGAGCCACGATCTCCATCGCCAAGGGCAGGGCTCCGCACAGCGCGCCCAGGTCTTTCACCGCCCACCGATCACGCAGGGCGCGGTCACCGATCCGGGTTTCGAGCATCCGGGTGGCTTCCGAGGGGCCCAGCGGCGCCACCGGGAAGGCGCGGGGCCCCAAGCCGGGCAAGCGGTTGCGACTGGTGACCAGGACGGTGCAGTCGCGCAGGATCGGGAGCAACGGCGATACCTGTGGCAATCCGCGCACGTTGTCCAGTACGACCAGCACCCGACGGTCCTGCAACGCGGACTCCAACTGCCGCGCCCGCCGGTCGGCGGTGGTCAAGTGGTCCACGTCGACACCCAGTGCTTCGAGGAAGCGGTCGACAACCACACTGGCGTCCAACGCCATGTCAGCCGCGAACCCCTTCAAGTCGCAGTGCAACGCCCCACCGGGGAACATGTCCACAACCCGGTGTGCCCAGTGCAACGCGAGGGCGGTCTTGCCGACGCCCGCGGTGCCGTGCAGCAGGACGACTCCAGGGCGAGGTTCACCCTTGGCGCACCCCGTCACCGCGTCGATCTTGGCGAGCAGGGCGTCCCGTCCGACGAAGTCCTCGACGTCGTGGGGCAGCCGCCGCGGTGCGGTCGGGGTTCGGGCAGGTCCGCGCGGCTGCACTCGGGCAAGCCCGGCCAAGCCCTCGTAGAACTTCTTGAGCGTCGCCGCGGCTGCGTCCTCGAACTCGTCCTGGAGCCGACGCCTCATGGCGTAGTAGTAGGCGTCCATCTCACTGCGCAAGTGCAAGCCGTGCATCGCCTGCAGCCGGTGCATGACCAGCGGCAGGTACGCGGAGTCGGCGGGCCGCAGTCCGTCGATGTGCGCGATCACGCCCCGGAAGTCGTTGTCCGCCAACAGGCTGGAGCACAATGCGCTCTGCATGGGCAGCCAGACGTTCTCGTGCGCCTGACGACGCCACGCCAGCGCCGGCTCGCCCGGCAGATCGGCGAGCGGGATGTCGTCGGCCCAGTACTCCATCGCCCGGCGGACCGCCTTCAACGCGTCCCGTGGTTCACGGGCCTCCCGCGACCGGTCGAGCAGTTGGGCCGACAAGAAGTAGTCGACGTTCGCCCGAAGGGCGGTCACCCGGTAGCCGCCTTTTCGATTCTCCAATTCCACGCCGGCGTTCATCAAATGCAACGCCTGCCGGATCCGGCCAGCGTAGTTGTAGAACGTCTGAGCCAGGTTCCGGGGCAGTTTGTCGTCCTCCGGCCACATCCATTCCACGAGTTCGGAGGTGGTGAACCAACTCCCCGGGTCGGTCAGCAGCACCCCTAGCATCCCTCGGGTCTTCGGTGCCGCCCAGCTCCTGTCCAACCGGGAGCCGATGCGCATGCGCGTTTCGCCCAAGATCGAGAACAAGCAGGTCACAGCGCCACCCCTCGCTGACGTCCAGTCGAAGTCTGGTGCACCTCGCGACCAACAGGCAATTACCGTTGCGGAATCGCTATTCGAGTCCCGACAGACGTTTGACAGATACCTGACAGACCGGCCCGCAAGGTTGCGGAACCGCACGTGCAACAGCACCCCTGAACAGCGGATCGAGGGTTTTGGAAGATCACCGTGAGGTGTCCTGACAGGGCGATCGTCGATTCTCGTGCCAACTGATCGAACGACCCTGATCGGAGGTGTCACGTGACCGGAGATCTGTGGACGAATGGGCCGATCGGCTTAGGCGCGGTGAGCCGGGTGACGAGGGTGGGGTGCAAGTCGGTGCTCGTCGTGGTGCCGCACGTGGTCGCCGGCACCAGGTTGGTGGACCTGCTGCCGTTGCTGGAAGCCGATCACCGGGTGCAGGTGCTGTTCACCACCGAAGGGGCGGTGCACGGGACGGCCGAGTTCGTGCGCGGGCTCGACGGCCACGTCGTGCCGTGGAGCCAGGCGATCAGGCACCGGTTCGACCTGGTGCTCGCGGCGAGCTTCCGCGGGATCGACCAACTGCACGGCGAAGTGATGGCCCTACCGCACGGTGCCGGTGCGTTGAAGTCGCGGTCACGGCCACGCCGGCACGCTGCGCTCCCGGCGCACGGGCTGGCGCGCGAGCAGCTGATCCGCGACGGCCGCGTCGTGGCGGCGGCGATCGTGCTGTCGAACCACGACGAGCTCGCCGCGTTGCGGGCATCGTGCCCCGAAGCCGAACCGGCCGCGGTGGTGGCAGGCGACATCTGCCTGGACCGGATGCGCGCCAGCACGCCGTACCGCGAGCACTACCGCCGGGCGTTGGGCGTCCGGCCGGACCAGCAGTTGATCACGGTCTGCTCGACCTGGACGCCGCATTCGACGTTCGGCGCGCACATCGAGCTGTACCGGACGCTTCTAACCACCGGCCAGCCGGTGGCGGCCGTGTTGCACCCGAACACCTGGAGCGTGCACGGCTTCCGCCAGGTTCGTGCGTGGCTGCCGCGCGGGTTGCTCGTCATCCCGCCCGAAGAAGGCTGGCGCGCCGCAGTGGTGGCCGCAGACGTGGTGGTGGGGGATCACGGGTCGTGCACGCAGTACGCGGCGGCGATCGGCAAGCGGGTGACGGTCGTGCCGTTGCCCGACGGGGTGCTGCGTGAGGGAGGCTTGGCCGACCTCGTGTACCGACGAGCGCCGATGATCGATCCGCGCCGGCCCGTGCTCGATGAAGCCGTGGTGGTGCCCGGGATGACCGAGGCGATCACCTCGTACCCCGATCGGGCCGGCGTGATCCTGCGTCGCACGATGTACCGCCTCATGGGCCTTCCCGAACCTGCGCGCACAGTGCCCGTGTCCCCGGTGGAGGTGCCCCGTGTCGTGGGGTGAATGGAGGGTGGAGACGGTCGGCGTGTGGCGTGTGGTGGGCGGCCCGTGGGACGGGTTCGTGGTGGCGGAGGACGGCGTGGCCACCGGGCGCTGGGTGGCGGTCGCCGACGTGGTCGTCTACTCCGGGAGACGTGACCGGACGCGTTCGGGCACCGGTTCCCCTGCCTGGGTGTACGCCGCCTCCGCGGCCTTGAGGTGGTCGTGCTCCTGCTGCTGGTCACCCCGGCGCGCGGCCACGTCGGCCAGCAACAGCAGCACGTCGGCGACGTAGTCGGGTGACTTGGTCTCCGCCATCACCGGTAGCGCGGAGTCCAGGAGGGCGGCCGCGGCGTCCACCTGGTCCAGGGCCAGGGCCGGTACCGCTGCGACGGTGCGGATGCGGGCCAGTTCCAGCACCTGACCCAGCTCCGCCATGATCGTCGCGGCGGTGGCGAACGCGGCCACGGCCTCCTCATGCCGTCCCAAGTCGGTCAGCGCCTCGCCGATCCGACGGTGGGCGAGCGCTTCGCCACGTCGCCTGCCCAGTGCCGACTCGACCTCCAGCGACCGCCTGAAGTACGCCAGCGCGTTCTCCGTCTCGCCCTGCTGCCGGCACAGTCGACCGAGCTGGCGCAGCGCCGTGGCGACCGAGGCGAAATCACCGGCCTGGTGCGCGAGCTCCAGGGCCCGTGACGCCGCGCGGGACGCGTCCGTCTGCCGCCCCACATTCAGGTAACCGATCGCCAGCTGCATGAGCAACCGGGATTCGGCGACGGAGTGCCGGTCGAGGCGGGCTGCCTCCGCCCCGGTCTCGAAGGCTGAGATCCAGTCCGCGAAATGGTGCCGGTGGAGGAAGAAGCCGAACAGGGTTTCCGTCACCTGCCAGGCGAGCGCGTGCCACTCCCGGTCGGCCGCCTCGCGGATGGCCATGACCAGATTCGCGCGTTCTGCCTCGAGCCAGTCCAACGCGGTGGCGATGTGGTCGAACATCGTTTCCGCCGACTCGTAGCGCGGTCCGACGCGAGGCCGGTCCGGCACCACGGCCAGATCTGCGGCCACCGCGCGATCCAGGTACCACTCGACGATGCGGCGCACGGCGGCGTCGCCTTCGGTCCCCGAGTCCCACTCCGCGTGCCGGCGGGCGTGCAGCCGCAACAGGTCGTGGTAGCGGTAGCGCTCGTCCGCCACTTCGCTGAGGAGGTTCTTCTCCACCAGGTCCGACAGGACCGGTTCGACCTCCTCCGGCGGCTCCCCCACCGCGGCAGCCGCCGCCTCCACGCCGAACGACGCCCCGGGGTGCAGGGCACAGAGACGGTACGCCCGCGCGTGCCTTGGCTGCAGTTCGAGGTAGGAGACGTCGAACACCGCCTCGACCGAAACCCCGTCGGCCAAGGTCAGCGTGCCGAAGCGTTCCGCGCGCAGGGAGCCGACCTCCTTCGACAGCGAACGCCGCGGATGAGTGGACAATCGGGCACCGACCACCGACAACGCGATGGGCAGGCCCGCGCACAGGTGAGCCAGCTCCCGCGCCGCTTCGGGCTCGGTGGCGACGCGCGTGCCGACGGCCCGTTCCAGCAACTCCAACGACGAGTCCTCGTCGAACGACTCGACCTCCACGAACCGGGCACCGTCGACCGCGAGGCCACTGAGCCGCCACCGGCTGGTCACCACCACGGCGCTGTGGGGTGACGTCGGCACGAGCGGTCGCACCTGCGCCGCGGAGACCGCGTTGTCCAGCAGCACGGAGATCGCCCGGTCCGCGGTCAAGGACCGGAACGAGGCCTGTCTTCGCGGTAGGCCCCACGGTATGTCGACGGCCGGCACACCCAATGCCAGGAGGAACGACTCGAGCACTTCGTCCGGCGTCACGGGCTCGTCGCCGGTGCGCGCGGCGAGGTCGACGTACAGCTGCCCGTCCGGGAACTTCGACCGGGCCTCGTGCAACCAGCGCACAGCCAACGAGGTCTTGCCCACCCCCGCAGGTCCGCTTACCACGACGACCAACGGGTGTCCTTCGTTCTCCGGGAGCCAGCCGTCCAGCGCCGCCAGTTCCCGTGCCCGACTGGTGAACAATCGCGGCGGGGGTGGCAGTTGGCGCGGGATCACCGCCTCTCGTCGCTGGTGGTGCAAGTGCACCTCCCCGACGCTGCCCGCCTGAACCACCGACCCGTAGACCGTGCCGGACACCACGTTGTCCCTGCCCTGCGTCAACGTTCGCCCCTCCCCCGTGTACGCAACGTGGTTCGAGTGTCACAGAAACAGCACCAACGACGCCGTAGCGAACAGGGTGAAGTCGTAGGCATCGGGACTTGTGGCCAAACCGTTGGCCTACGAGACACGAAGTTAGGGGTGGCCTGAGATAACGAACGGGTAACGGTCAGGTCGCGGGCTGGATGCGGTACGTATGCCACTGTGTCCACCGCCCACCGGCGGTCGGGGTTGGACGCACACATGCGCGTACCTACGACGAGGTGACACATCCATGAGGCGTAATCAGGGGCGGCACCGCTTTTCCCGGCGCACGAAGCTCACCGCCGGCGTGACCGGGTTGGCGCTGACGATCGGCCTGGCCGTGGCGATCAGCACCACCGGTGACCAGGGCACCGCCCAGGCCGACGGGGCAGACCTCTCCCTGTTCGTCGACATCACCAAGCAGCAGCGCAACGTGCGGGCGCCCCAGCCGCAGCGGGGAGCGAGCACGGGCACGTTCACCGTGGACTGCGGCCGCAACGAGAACGGCCACTTCAACCCGGACAACTTCATCGCGCAGCCGGGGGTCCGCAACGGCGCCGAGCACCTGCACGACTACGTGGGCAACGTGTCGACCGACGCCGACTCCACCGACGAGAGCCTCCTGGAGGCCGACACCACCTGCAAGAACGGCGACAAGTCGGCCTACTTCTGGCCGGTGGTCCGCATCGACCGCGACGACGAGGCCGAAGAGCCGGGCCGGCCGGCGGACGCCGAGGTGGAGTGCCCGGACGTGCGGCGCAAGCTGCGCAACGTGCCGCGCCAGGCCAAGGCCGAGGTGGACCGCAACCTCCAGGCGTTGAAGGACCAGATCGCGGAGGCGAACGCCAAGTTGAAGGCCGCGGCCGACGTCGACGACCCGAACTTCGTCAACAACGCCGTGCTGCGCCCGCTGCGGGACAAGCGGACGGCGACGATCGAGCGCATCGCCATCGCCGTCGACCGGGTCGCCGAACGCCCGCGCGGGCTCAAGAGGCTCGCCCCGTGCACGGTCAAGGACGGTGACGCGAACGACGCCAAGGTCACCGAGGCGGCCCGGGAGGCCGAGGCCGACGCGCCGGAGAAGGGTGACGGCAAGAGCGCCGGCGACGAGAACGAGCTGCCCGGCAACGAGGGTGAGATCCAGCGCCCCGAGGTCGTGGACATCACCTTCCGCGGCAGCCCCGTCGGCAAGGTCGAGGCGATGCCGCGGTTCCTCCGCGTCCTCTACGGCGACGCCAAGGTCTCCACGAACGGCCCGAAGAACGCCCGCAAGTCGTGGACCTGCACCGGGTTCGAGGACAAGGTGTTGATCGACAAGTACCCGATCTGCCCGCAGGGCAGCAAGGTCAAGCGCATCCACGACTTCGCCAGCTGCTGGGACGGCAAGAACACCGACAGCGCCAACCACCGCGACCACATCGTCTACCCCAACGAGAACGGCAAGTGCCCGCGCGGCTTCAAGGCCGTGCCGCAGCTGCGGATCAGCCTGACCTACGACATCCCCCGTGACGTGCAGGTCGCCGGGCAGTACGCGGTCGACGCCTTCCCGCAGGAGGAGCACAACCCGTTCTCCGACCACGACGACTTCGCCAACGTCATGTCCGAGGAGATCATGAACCGCCTGGTGCAGTGCGTGAACTCGGGCCGCCGGTGCAAGGAGTGACGATGATCCAGGCCAACTTCGCGTCCGGTGTGGACGAACTGCGCGCCACCGGGGACGTGCGCCGGCTGCTCGACCGCCTCGCGGTCGCGCGGGACGCCACGCTCGTGCACACCGACTGCCCCGACCACCGCGTGTGGGTCGGCGTGCGCGGCGACCGCGGGGCGATGCTGTTCACCGACGTGATCACCGGCTCGTGGGTCAGCCTCGGCGAGGGGCCGCGCCAACGTCCCCGGTACGCCGGGGTCAGCTTCCCCACCCACTGCGAGATCCCGGTCGCCGACCTCGCCGTCGCGATCGAGGAGTTCCTGGCCACCGGGCAGCGTCCGACGCTCGTCCCTTGGCAGCAGGTGAGGTGAGGAAGACGCCATCCCCGGCCCGCGCGGCGGCGGGTCGGGGATGGCCCTCTCCGGCGGCGCGGTCAGCCGGCTTGCAGCGCCAGGTACAGGTCCACCCGTTCGGCGAAGTCCGACAGGTCGACGCCCAGCAGGTCCTCCACCCGACCCACGCGGTACCGCAGCGTGTTGACGTGGACGTGCAGGCGCGCCGCCGCCGTGGTCCACGAGCCCGAGCAGTCCAGGAACACCCGCAGCGTGCCGACCAGGTCGGAGCCGTGCTCGGCGTCGTAGTCGAGCACCGGCCCCAGCAGCCGTCGGCGCAGGGAGCGGCGCAGCTCCTCCGGCACGCCGGCCAGCAGCAGCTGGTGCAGGGCGATCTCCTCCCCCGCCACGACGCACGTGCGGCCGGTCCGGCGTTCACCGAGCCGCCGGGCGTGTGACGCCTCCTCCGCCGCGCCGCGCAGCCCCGTGTACCCGACCGGTGAGGAGATGCCGACCAGCACCCTGGCCGAGCGCAGCCCCGGTTCCAATGTCCGCAACGCCGACCGCACGCCTTCGGTCCACGACCCCGACGGCGCCAGCGCGTACACCTCCGCGTCCACGGAGGTCACCAGGAACGTCGACGTGACCGACGACAGCACCTCCTCCACCAGCGCGACGGCCTGCTCGGCCTGCCCTTCCGACACCGACGCCGCCAGCACCCGCAGCGGCGCGTCCGGATCCCACCCGACCGCCGCGATCCGCGCGGCGACGTCACCGCCGGCGAACACCTGGCGCAGCAACGGCCCGGCCGCCCGGTTCTCGATCTCCCGCCCCTGCACGACCCGTGCCCGCTCCACGCCGACCAGGCTCGCCAGCTCGGCGGCCACCTCGTCGTGCGTGCGGTCGCCGGACACCACGAGGATCCACGAGGTCAGCCGCGAGCCGCCGCGAGCCGACACCGGCAGCAACGTCGTGCCGCGCACGACCTTGGGCAGCCGGTCGGCCAGCAGGAACTCCCGCACGAACGCCGCCGCGTCCGGCAGCTCCGGCCCGGCGACGACGCGACCCGTGCACGACAGCACCCGGCACGGGGCGTCCAGCTCCGCCGCGCCGGCCGCCACCAGCTCGGCCAGCCCGCCGCCGTCGGCGACCACGGTCAGCAGCCGCCGGTGCCTGCCCAGCTGCACGCCCGCGTCGCCCACCCGTTCGGCGGCCAGCTCCAGCACCACCCGTTCGGTGATGGCCGCGAACGACAGGTCGACCGGCACCTCCAGCAGCGGCACGCCGCGACGTTCACAAGCCCGCACCAGCGCCTCGGGCAATTCCCCTTCCTCCGGCGGGCTGGCCGCCAGCGCCGCGACGCCCGCCCCCGCCAAGGAAGTGACAAACTTTTCACAATCGGCGGCGGTCCGGTGCCACAACAACCCGGAAAGCACCAGCTCACCCCCGGACAGGTAGCGGGCCGGATCGGGCAGTTCGGTGCCGTAGAGCCTGGTCAGGGGCCTGTCCAGCGATTCGGCACCGACGACGAGGCGAAGTCGGAGTTCCGGCATCCCGAGCAGGCTCCGAACCAGCAACACGGGCGCCTCCTCGACGTCATCTCGTCGGTTTACCTTCGTCCGATCGTGTTTGTAGGAAAGCACAAAACGCCTCCCCGTAGGAGCCTGGGATTCATGCGTCAGCGCCGTAGCCGATCACCGTCCCCGGTCTGTGTACTGGCTCACACACCGCGCACCCCACCCACCGAGGTAGCCGATGGATTTCCTCCGCCCTGACACCCTCGCCGAGGCGCTGGCGCTGAAGGCCCAGCGCCCGGACGCCGTGCCCATCGCGGGCGGCACGGACGTGATGGTGGAGCTGAACTTCGACCACCGCCGCCCGGCCGCCCTGCTCGACCTGACCCGGATCGCCGAGCTGCGCGCCTGGGACCCCGACGGTGACGCGGTGCGCATCGGCTCCGGTGTCCCGTACACCCGCATCATCGACGAGCTGGGCGAGCGCCTGCCCGGCCTGGCGATGGCGTCCCGCACGGTCGGCTCGCCGCGGATCCGCAACCGCGGCACGGTCGGCGGCAACCTGGGCGCGGCGTCACCGGCCGGCGACACCCACCCCGTGCTGCTCGCCGCGGACGCCACCGTGGAGGTCGCCTCGACCAGGGGCACCCGGCTCGTCCCGGCCACCGGGTTCTACCTGGGCGTGAAGCGCAACGCGCTGG
Source organism: Saccharothrix sp. S26 (assembly GCF_021390395.1). GTDB lineage: Bacteria > Actinomycetota > Actinomycetes > Mycobacteriales > Pseudonocardiaceae > Actinosynnema. Next base: position 129 of record NZ_JAJUWT010000020.1, on the reverse strand, counting down.
AGCCGGACGAGCTGATCACCGCGGTCCGCGTGCCGGTCACGCGCGCCCCGCAGCAGTTCGCCAAGGTCGGCACCCGCAACGCGATGGTGATCGCGGTGTGCTCGTTCGCCGTCGCCCTGCACCCCGCGC
>NZ_JAJUWT010000019.1 GCF_021390395.1 Saccharothrix sp. S26 | reverse complement strand
TCGGTCGCGTCCATCTTCATCTCGTTCTCGGCCGTGACCATGTTGAACTCACGGTTGAGAATGCCGACGTAGGTGGAGTCGCCCAGCTTGTTCGCGGCCACCGCCGTGCCGAAGTAGCGGCCGCTCTGCTGTGCCGCCGCGGCGAGCGTCGAGGCGGCGCCGCTGGCGGGCGACGCCACGAGGACCGCTGCGCCCGCGGCTGCGGCCACCAAGGTCGACACGAGGGCGACTCGTGAGACTGACTTCGCTGTCAGCGTCATGTTTGGCACTTTCTGGGGGAGCACCCGCGTGGGACGCGGGTGGCAGGGGACGGAGGGTCGGAGTTCGAAACGTTAAGCAGTATTAGCCGAAACAGTTTGGCCGATCAAGGCTCGGTCATGCCCGCCTCCGACGCTCGTTCACCGACATGAACTCCCGCAGGTTGAGCGGCACGGACCTCTCAGGCCGGATGAAGGTGCAGCTCAAGGAACGCTTAAGCGGTTCGGTTTCCGGATCGTTCACGAAGCCTCGCCGGGGGTCCGACGCGGAAAAATATCGAGAAAATTCGAAAGTATTTTCGCAAATTTCGGCTGGTCGGCGACCTCGCGTGGGTGCGTCGGCACGGTGTGGAAGCCGAAAAGGGCGGCGGTCCCGACGGCCTCGCCGTGCCGGTGAACGCCGGGCCGAGCGGGGTGAAGGTCACGCCGTCGGTGCTGCAGGAGAACCGGTTGGACCGGGGTTGGAGGTCGGCGCTGATCCGCAGCCAGACCCGGCCACCGCCGACGACTCGACCCACTGGGCGTCGGTGACGTCGCTGGGACACCGCCTCGTCCGTCGAGTGGGCTGGTGGGAGGCGGACGAGCGGCGGACCGGCAGAGCGACGCTCGCCAACGTCCGACCTACCAGGAGCTCCTTCGTCCGCGCAACCAAGGGCCTTCGTCCGCCCATGCTCGGGAACGGGACACCTGTCCCTCCTTTCGCGGGGTGGCGGGGTCATCGGCCGCGGAGCAGGGTGTTGCACTCGCGTTGGAGTGCGACGTCCTGCCACATGGGGTGGTGGGGTGCGGCGTTGGAGCACACGACCGAGCCCCATGCGCCGACGCGCGCGGCTTCGCGGGCGGCGGTGCGGCAGAAGGCGGCGCCGACGGGTCCTTCCTCGAAGGTGCCGTGCAGCGGTGTGTAGCCGATCCAGCCTTCGCCGAACACGAGCGGCACAGCGGTTTCGGCGGCCCAGTCGGCGGCGGCGTCGATCCAGGTGGTGAGCTGCTGGTGCATGGCGGTGCGGTGGGTGGCGTAGCGGTCGTAGAGCCAGGCGTCCCACTTGGCGGGGTCGCACCAGTCGTGCACGTAGACCTCGCGTCGGCCGACGATCGTCGTCTCCAGCCGCCACCGCTGGTCGGGTGGCGGTAGCCAGCCGTCGAAGTCGGGAGCACCGGGTCGCAGCAGTTCCCGGTGCGCACGGTCCTGCGGGAACGGGCGGGACGGGTCACGCAGGGCGAACTCGTCGAGCAGTTCGTCCAGCACGCCGTAGACGTAGGGGTGGAACACCGCGACGTCCACGCCGCGGGGGATGCCGCGCATCGAGCCGACCGGCACCCGCGCGTGATTCACCGTGACGAGCCGGTCGGGGTGGCGCTGCTTGAATCGCGCGATCCCGCGTTCCAACCGAGGCCGCAGGGCGACCACGGGGTCATCCTCGAGGTCGTCGGCGAGGTGTCCGGCTTGGACCTCGTTGTGCAGTTCGACGAACGCCACGCGGGAGTCGAGGCCGTGCGTCGCGAGGAAGTCCACCAGATCGGCCAGCGCGTCCGCCAGCGCCACGGCGCGGTCCTCGGGGTCGATCGCCATCACCGCGTCGAACCAGGCGCGCTCCAGGGCGAACGACGGGCTCTGCTGGTACTCCCAGCTGGACAGGATGACGTGGCAGTCGTGCCGCCGCGCGGCGCGGAACAGCGCCAGCAGCCTTGCGACCCGGACGCGCCCACCGGGCTGGTCCTGTTCGAGCAGCGCACCCCCGACGTCACTCGCGTCCTCTACCACCGCGCCGGGTCCGCCGGGTCGCGCTTGGACAGTGACGACGTGGCGGCGGGTTCGGACTGCGACGCACGCCTGCTGCACCTCGCCGGCATCACCCCGGCCCTGAGCACCACCGCTCTCGACGCCGTGCACGCCGCCCTGCTCCACGCCCGCGAACGGCGCTGGAGGGTGTCGTTCGACGTCAACTTCCGCGCCAAGCCGTGGTCGGCCGACCGCGCCGCCGCCGTGCTCTCGCCCTCGGCCTGGAGGGCGGATGTGGTGATCGGCTCGCCGGACGAGCTCGACCTCGTGGGCGGACCCGACGTGCTGCTGGCGGCCGGCGTCGCCGAACTGGTGACCAAGCGAGGCGCCGACGGCGCCTCGCTGCGAACCCACGACGGGCACTGGACCGCGCCCCCGCACCGGGTCACCGTCGTCGACACCGTCGGCGCGGGCGACGCCTTCACCGCCGGTTACCTGTCCGGGCTGCTCGACGACCTGGCTCCGGAGGAACGCCTGGCCCGGGGGAACGTGACCGGCGCGTTCGCCGTGATGGCCACCGGCGACTGGGAAGGACTGCCGACCAGGGACGAGCTGTCGCTGCTCGCGTTGGGCGACGGGGTGGCGTTGCGCTGACCGGCGCTCCGCGACCCGACCACGGCGCGTGCCGGCATCGCCCAACCCGGGCGCGGTCCTCGAAGCCGTGGGACCGGCCGCCCTCACCGTTCCCCGTCAACGCCGGCCGACGGGCGTTGGGGCCCGAGACGCACCCCTGTGCCCTCGAATCCGGCTACCGCGACTTCCCCCGACGGAGCTCCTGGTAGATCGGGCGGTGTCTGTTCGCCGCTCTACCAGGAGCTCCGTTGTTGTCGTGCCCGATGCCCGCGGGCTGCCGTCAGCCGATGAGGAAGGTCCTGATGCTGTGGGCGGCGAGTTGGGCGCCGAAGGTGCCGTTCGACATGGTGATGGTGCTGTCCTGGGAGAGGGTTCGCGTGGCGGTGGTGGTCCAGGTCGGGATGGTCGCGGAGGTGGTGTCGCGGACGGTGAACGGCAGGTAGACCGCGGACGGGTTCTTGTTGACGGCGACGATGACGACCCTGGACCCGCTCTTGAACGCCGTGATGTAGACGTTCGACTGCGGGTTCGCGGTCGCGGTGATCCGCTGGTAACCAGAGCGGACCCACTTGGAGTAGTGGGCCATGTTGGCGCCGCGCTTGCTGATCTGTCCGTCTTCGCGCATCGGGCCGTAGGAGCGGCGGATGTACCACCACACGTAGGTCTGGAAGCGGCCGTGGACCAGCGCGCGGTGCATGTGTTCGCCGACGTCGAGTGCCTGGGGCCAGAGGTCGGCGGAGTCGGTGCTGTTGGGGTGGTAGACCTCGGTCATCCACAGTTCCTTGCCGCCGCCCTTCTCGCGGAACAGCGGGTAGGGCAGGTCCTCGGTCCTGGTGCCGTAGAGGTGGGCGCCGATGATGTCGACGTTCGCCAGCGCGGCGGGGTCGTTGAGGATGGGATCGGAAGCGCTCTTGCGGTACTGGAACGACTCGGGCGCGATGACCCTGGTGTTGATCGAGCCCGCGTTCTCGCGCAGGAACCGCACCATCTCGCTGGGGGTCCACGCGGTCCAGTCGTGCGCGTAGTCCGGCTCGTTCTGCACGGAGATCCCGTACAGGTTCACCCCGTTGTTCCGCATGAAGGTGGAGAAGTCGTTGAGGTGCTGCGCGTAGGCGGCGTAGGCGTTGTAGCGCAGGCGCCTGCCCCCGGAGAAGGTCTCGGTCATCGACGCGGGCGGGTTCCACGGCGAGGCGAAGACCTTGGCCCCCAGCTCGGCGGCACGTCTGGCCGTGGCGACCTCGCGGCTCCAGGTGGCGCGGTCCTCGGGGACGGGGATGCGCAGCACGGTGAAGCCCAGCTGCCCGGTGCCGTTGCCGAAGGCGGTCTCGCGTTGGGAGGCGGTGAGGTCGCCGATCCAGCCGGGGTGGTTCATGCCGCCGAACCCGAGGATCGTCTGCTGCACGACCGACGGTTCGACCAGCACACCGGCCTGCGCCGAGGCGGGTCTGGCCACCGCCAGCGCCGGCAGCGCGACACCCGCCGCCAGCAACGACCGCCGACGCAACAGACCCGAACCCGGGTCTCCGGATCGGTCTCGACGTGATTCCACGGTTCCTCCACAGAATTTGGGCTTGTTCGGATCCGGCGGTCGTCGGGTGCCAGGGCGGGGTGATCGCCCGATCGGTCACCACACCGCCGCCAGGAGACCCGGGGCGTGAGCAGATGTGCGAGGCCCAGGGCAGGGGTAAATCGCAAGCGCCGAGGCCGATCACCGCTACGGGGACGGGCCGGCCGGCTGTCGTCCACGTCCTCCCCTCGTGGTTCGGCGCGACCGCCGCGGTGGCCGAGCGCGGGTGGGTGAGCGATTCGCGGCGGAACCGGGCACCGGAGAACACGCGTCCCGTGCGGGCGGAGGCAGAGCACGGCTGGTCGCTGGAGCGCGAGGACTCCGGGCGCAGGACGATTGAACCGACTCGATCTCTGTTGACCCTAGGCAGGAAAGGTCTGGCGAAGCAATGCTCGAAGACCGTCGAAAACGTTCGACAGTCCTTGATGCCTCCGGGGGTGGAGGGGCGGGCATCCTGTCGCACCGCCCCTCCACCGCGTTGGGTGGTCACCGGATCAGGAGATCCTGACCAGTCGCCACTGCTGGTTGGTTCCTCCGGTGGCGGGCCACTGGGTGACGGCGGCGCCGTCGGCGGTGGAGTTGCCGGAGACGTCGAGCAGGTAGCCGTTGGAGCGGGATTCGATGAAGTAGCCGCCGTTGTCGGTCGGTGCGACCTGCCATTGCTGGTGGGCACCGCCGCCGGCGGTCCAGAGGTTCAGCTGGGTGCCCGGCCAGGTGGTGGCGTTGGGGATGTCGAGGGCTTTGCCGCTGCCGATGCCGGTGATGGTGTAGTAGCCGGCGCTGTTGCGGGCCAGGGCCCACTGTTGGTGGGTGCCCCCGCCATAGGTCCACTGGTCGACCAGGGTGCCGTCGCCGGTCTCCGCCCGGACGGCGTCCAGGGCCTTGCCGCTGCCGACGCTGACGATCCGGTAGGTGCCGGACAGGTCGGGCACCGTGCCGGGCGTGATGGACAGGTTGGCGTACTGCACGGGGTGGTAGCCGGCCGTGCCGAGGCCGACCATGCCGCCGCCGTAGCTGCGGTCGGTGATCGTGGCGACCGTCCTCCCGTCGATCCTGGCGGTGATCGCGGTGGCTTGGAAGGCGAGGGAGAGGTTGTGCCAGGTGTTCGTGCCGGGAGCGGCCACCGTGCCGCTCGCCAGGGTGGTCCAGGTCCAGGACGTGTTCGTCTTCGTCAGCGACCAGGCGCCGGTGTCGGACAGGCGCAGGTGGTAGGCGTTCAGGCCGCCGTTGTTGCGCGATTGGGTGCCGACCCGGCCCAAGACCTCGGCGGCGCTGCCGCTCCTCTCCAGCAGCACGTCCGCGCTGACGGTGTAGTCGCTCCAGCCCAGCTCGCCCATGATGGTGTAGGGCTGGGTGCTCGACTCGTGGGTCCACTTGATCGGTTGGACCTGCGCCATCTGCCGCAGGCACCGGCCGCCGCGGCCACCGGCGCAGGCGGCCGATTCGAACGCGCCGTTCATGGAGGCGAAGTACCTGGCCTCACGCCCGGCGCCGTAACCGGCGAAGGAGTCGGTGTAGGGCAGGCCGAGCCGGCTGCGCTGGGGGCTGGTCGTGACACCCGCGCCCTGACCGGTGGTGGTGGTCACCGTGTAGACGCGGCCGGGTTCCATCCTGAGCGTGTACGTCCCGCCGACGGCCGCCAGGTCGGCACCGCGGACCATGCTCGGGCTGGTCCTCGTGGTGGACAGGTCGGTGGACCACACGCGCAGGGCGCCGCCGGGCAGACCACCGGCAACCTTGAGCGTGACCGTCTGCGGCTCGGTGGCGGTGGTCGTCTCGAAGACGGTGCTCCACGCGCCCTTGTCGGGTGCGGCGTAGCTGACGTAGCTGCCGTTGACGCGGTTGCCGCCGAGGTAGCCGGTCGAGCTGTCGAGGTACTTCCAGCCCGGGGCGGTGAACTGCGCGGTCTGGGCGATCGCCCAGGTGGTGCGGCCCACGCTGTAGGCGCCGGACCACGGCTGGTCGGCGGTGACCAGGCCCACGGTCTCGAAGTCGAGGTTCCGGTAGAGGGACGCGACGATCGGCCAGTTGATGTAGGCGGTGGTCTTGGCGTCGATGTAGCCGCGGTTGAGGGCTCGGGCGACCGGGGCGGCGCCGGTCTCCGCGTCCTGGGAGCCGTTCTCGCTGGCCCAGATCGGCTTGCCGAGCGTCTGGGCGTCCGACGTGGACGAGCAGGCCGTCATCTCGGAGATGCCACCGCACGTGTAGTGGCCACCGGCGACGTCCACCGCGTTGTACAGGGCGCTGTTCCTCTTCATGTCGGTGGCGATCGTCCAGGCGTTGGCGCCCCAGTTGTCGCCGCCGACCAGCTTGGTCGAGGTGTAGCCGTTGGACTTCAGCGCCGCTTTGAGGTTGACGTACCAGGTGGCGTCGTAGGTCTTCTCGTTCCACCCGCCGAGGTACTCGACGGTCAGCCCGCGCTGCTTGGCGCAGCCCAGCCAGGACAGGTAGTAGTCGATCATGTCCTGCGAGTGGAAGTTGCCGTTGCCGACCCAGCCGGGTGCGCCCCAGGGCATGGCCACGAACTTGATCCGCGCGTTGCGGGCCTTGGCCTGCTCCATCAGCCACCACTGGTAGCCGGCGTCGCAGTTGACCACGCCTCTGGTGTGCTGGTGGCTGGCCTCGGCGCCGTCGGTGGAGTTGGTGTCGCCGCCGATCTCCACCTTGAGGATCTGCAGGTTCGCGCCGTAGCCGGGCTTGAACAGGTAGTCGAGCACTTCATCGCGTTGCGCGGTGGGGTAGTCGTACAGCAGGCGGGTGTTGCCGCCACCGCCGCTGATCGCGCCGACGCCGTCGAACGTGCGCCCGCCGCTCGCGCCGTCCACGGTGATCGCGGTGGTGGCGGCGGACGCGGGGACGGGAGCGCTCAGCAGGGCCGCGCCGATGAGCGGGACGGTCACGACCGCGATCCGCCTCGCGTGTCGTCTGTGTCGGGGCAGGGGCGTGCGCAAGGTGGTCCTCCGGTGGTCATGGTCTCGAAGGGTGGTCGGAGCGCGTCGATGACCGCGATGGGCCGACGCGGTGGGACGCGCGGCCCGGGTGGAGCCCCGGCCGACGAAGGGCCGGCCGGGGCGCGACGCAGCCGCGGTCAGTTCGCCGGGGTGACGGACTTCGCGGCGAGCAGCGGTGAGATCCCGACCCAGTCGACGTTCGGCGCCCAGCCGGTGCTGTTGCCGAAAACGAGGGCGCCGGACGCGGTGGTCAGGTCGATCGGCGAGGTCTCCGCCCAGAACCCGTTCCACGTGTAGTTGTGGCGGTAGGGGGCGCGGGTCGTCCGCCCGCCGGCCTCGCCGGCGGTCATGAACCTGGTGATCGCGTCCGTGTTGTAGGCGTGGCCGGTGTTCTTGTCGGCTTGTGCGTAGGCGACGGTCAGGTTGTACTGGCCCGCGGTGCGGGTGGCGGCGGGGCGCGGCACCGTGAAGGTGCTGCCGTTGCCCAGCCACCCCACGTAAGAGCCCCGGGAGGCCCATGGGCTCGCCTCGACCCGTGCACCGCCGCTCAACAGGCCGGCCTCCGCCTCGACCACGACCGACCTCTGGTCGGCGCCGGCCGCGCGGACCGACGTCAGCGTGCCCAGGGTGACCGGGGTCGATCCGCCGTTGGTCAGGACCACCTTGGTGATGCCGGCCCTGAGGTGGACGGTCAGCGAGCCCTCGTACGTGCCGCCGCCGGTCGCGGACAGCTCACCGCCGGCCACGCCGCGGTCGGACAGCGCGATGTCCACCCTGCTGCCACCGGCGGAGGTCCACCGGGTGGACAGCGCGTAGTAGGCGTCCTCGGCCGCGGACACCCACGTGGTCGCCCTCTCCCCGGGGTTCAGCGTGAGCGCACGCGGTGATCGCAGTGCGACGGGTGGGGTGTGGACGACGGTGCCGCCGGTGCGGCGGGCGTCGGCGAGCGGGTAGGCGGTCCTCTCCGGACCGGTGACCTCGGCGAGGTCGATGCGGTCGAGGGTGATGTTGGACGGCGCCCCGATGAAGCCCCCGGGGTTGCTGGTGCGCAGCGAGATCCGGTGCGTGCCGGCCGTGAGCTGGACGGGCGTGTCGAGCCTGCCGCGGTACTGCCAGTTCAGCGTGGCGGGGAAGGTCAGGTCCTGCCTGTGGGCGTTGTCGACGTAGAGGGCCTGCTTGCCGACGAAGCCCCCGGTCCCGTAGATCACGCCGAGCCGGTAAGTGCCGTCGCGCGGGACGGTGGCGGTCACGGTCACCCGCGAGGCCGCCTTGTCCAGGTAACCCACGTCCTTGCCGCCCGAAGCGGTGTACCGCTGCGGGTCGCCGTCCTGCGTGACGACCACGGCGTTCTCGACGATCCCGGATTCGGCCTCCTGCCGGGTCGACCACGGTTCGTCGGCAGTCGGGGCGGCGCCGGTGCCGGCGGGGGTGATGCTCACCCGGTAGGCGGCGAGTCGGTCGCCTCCGGGGACCGGGACCGTCAACCGGCCGTTCACGACGGGAAGGCGGGAGGCCGCCACGACGGGCGGCCGGCCGGCGTCGCCCTCGTAGCCGGTCCAGGCAACCTTGGACACGCGCACGTCGACCGTGCCGCCGAACACCGAGGTGTCGATGCCGGTGACGGCGACGGCGACCGGGTTGGCGGTGCCGCCGAGCAGGACGGTGGCCTCGCGGTCCGCGCGGTCGAGCGTGGCCAGGCCCTGGAGGGTGTCGCGGGTGTTCGGTCGCGGCGGGGTGACGCGGACCGTGTCGCCGGACAGGTCGGCGTACCACTTGGTCAGCCACCAGCCGCCGTTGGCGCGGGCGGTGCGCACGGCCTGGTCGCTGAGGTTGCCGGCGACCGACCAGAAGGCCAACTGACCGTCGACCTTGCCGTCCTCCAGCATGCTGATCCACTGGATCATCTGACCGGGCACGGAGGTGTCGCGGCGGTTGGAGTACTCGGTGATGTTGACCGGCCGGGGGCTGATGCCCAGTGAGCGTTCGATGGAGCGGTAGTCGGCCAGGTGCGCGCGGAAGCTGTTGAGCGACTCGGGTGAGAGCTCGTGCCAGGTGGTGATGTCGGGCAGCACGTTGTTGGCCGCCGCGTAGGCGAAGAAGTCCCGCAGCCGGCCGGGGTTGTAGTACGACTCACCGGGACCGTCGATGCGGGCATTGGGCAGCACGGACTTCACCAGGCGGTAGATCCGCGTCCAGTCGGAGAAGAACTTCTGCTTGCGGCCGGCCCAGTCGCCGTACCAGATCCAGTCGGGCTCGTTGAAGATCGTCCACACGAACCGGTCGCGGTCGGGGCGCCGTGCGACGACGTCGAGCTGGGCCCGGACCTTGGCGGCGTAGTCCTCGATGCCCAGGTCCTGGTACGGCCAGGCGCTGTAGGCGTCCTGGGAGTTGATGTAGATGTCGGTGCCACCGGAGGCGAAGAAGTCCTCGGCCACGACGATCGCGTCACCGTTGGGGTGCTGTTCGCCGTCGGGTGGCTTCTGGGCGATGGTGCGGGGCTCCATGCCTGCGATGAGGTCGCGGGAGGGCACGCCCGGGTCGCCGAGTCCGTAAAGCACGCCGGTGGCGCCCCCGTGGAACGCGCCGGTGGAGGAGGCCAGGTCCACGGTCAGCGTCTCCGCGGCCTGGGCGGTCGCTGCGGTGGGGGAAAGGCCCGCCAGGGCCAGTGCGGTGACGGCCGCACCGACCCCGATTCGGTGTCTCATCGAAACTCCGCTCTGAGTCGCGATCATCTCCAACAGCGCGTCGACCTGCTCGGCGGCCCTCGTCCCGTCCGGGGCGTGGGCCGCTTGGTGAGGACGGGTAGTGATGGACACTGGACGCCTGACGCGCTCCATGGAACGTTCCATCAACGTGACAGCCCCATCACTGCGGCGTCAACGGCGATTTGGGTAACGAACTCGCAACGCCGACTGGTCGGCATCGTTCTGGAGTCGCCGTCGACGTGCTCCGGTTGGGGCGTCTTTCGTGCGTGATGATCGGTTTGCCGGGATTGGCGGGGGAGTCCGCCTCGCCCTGTCGGCCTGGCGAGCGCCACGCGGCTGCGTTGGACTGGTCGGGGTAAAACGCTTACCCACCGCATGGGATCGTGGACAACCTGTTGACCGCGCAGGATGGATGCTCGTACCGTAGCGCCGAGGTAAGCGTTTACATGGTCGCTGGCGACGTGTGCCGGGCGCTCGACCACATCCGATCCGTGCCCGCGATCCGGGCTCCGCGATCGACCCGGTACGAGGTGGTCCGCCGACGACCGGGGAAGTGCGAACAGGTCCTGCCCGCGAGGAAGCAAGGTCGACCCCGCGTGCAGAGCGGGCTCCGGATGCCCGCGCAGTGGGCTCTCAGCCCGTTCCGCCATCAGGAGTGCACATGATGCCTGTCCGTCGGTACAACGTGGTCCGACGAGGTTCGACGCTCGCCGCGGTGCTCGCCGTCGCCCAGTCCCGGGTCGTGGTCCACCGGCCGCACGCGGAGGCCGCACCGGGACCGTCGTCCACCAACCCGGCCGTGCTCGCGCCCAACAGTGCGGATCCCACGCTGGTGCAGCCCGACGGCCGGCACTGCTCCACCGGGAACACGATGTGAGGCCCGCACCTGGAGCAGATCGGCAGTCGTCGGTACCTGTGCTCGGTGGAGCCGGCGGGCGCGCCCCGGCGCACCCACGTGCTGGAGAGCGCGGGCAACGACTCGGGGCCCCGCACCTGTCGGGGCATCCTGAACCTGTTGCCCGACAACGGGTGGGCGATCGACGGGGCGGTGCTCATGCCCAACGGGGCGCTCTGCTCCCGCTACTCGGCCTTCCACGCCGACGGGCCGCAGTCGATCCACCGCGTACCCGGGAGCAGCCCGATCTCGGTGTCAGCCTTCGGCACCCTGATCTCGGCCTCGGCCTCGGCCTCGGCCCCGGCCCCGGCCTCGGTCCCGGCCCCGGCTCTGGCGCGGGAGTGGGAAGGACAGCCGGTCACCGAGCGGCCGTTCGCGTTGCAGCGGGGCGGCCGCACCTTCCCGACTTGTTCGGCCGGCTGCTGCGGCACTCGGGACGACAAGCTGGTCATGCCGGAGTACCGCGGCAGCGCCCCGCTATCGGCGTCGTCCTGAGCGAAGTCCCCGAACCCGATCTTCCGGCGCAACGACGCCGCCTGCGTTTTCGGCCACGGCCACCGTTCCCTTCGGCTGTCGTCACCTGAACGACCATCGCGCCGGGTCGTCGGGTGCGCTTGGAGCCCGCGCCCAGCGCTGCCGCGCGAAGTTCTCCGCATCCCTCCGCATCTCCGATCGGAAGGACATCGACCGTGGACGACAGCACAGCCACCATCGCGGCGCGGCGTGTTGCTCGGCGCGGCGGCAGGACCTGTCCACCATCCTCAAGGGCTGCGGCATCACCGCGATCAGCCTGGGGCAGCAGCGCGTGCGACCTGAGCACCCGCAGCCCGACCGCCGCCCCGGACGGCTTGCCGAACGTGTGACACCGACATCACCAAGAATCCGAGGAGAACCCCGTGCACCTCACAACGCGGTGGCGTGCCGTCCACGTCGTCACCGCCTCCGCAGTCCTCGCCCTGAGCGCCGTGATCGTGCCCGGCACGGCCTCGGCGGCCGGGAACACCTACTACGTCGCACCCACCGGCAACGACAGCGCCGCGGGCACCCGGACGGCGCCCTTCGCGTCCATCGCCCGCGCGCAGGCCGTAGCCACGCCGGGCGACACGGTCTACTTCCGCGGCGGGACCTACGCCTACACCAAGGCGAACTCGGCTTGCGCGAGCCGGACGGCCAGGGTGGACGCGATCACCCTGAACAAGAGCGGCACGGACGGCAACCCGATCCGCTACTGGGCCTACCCGGGGGAGCGGCCGGTGTTCGACTTCTCGCGGATGACGGACGACTGCCGGATCAAGGGCTTCGACGTCACCGGCAGCCGGCTGCACCTCAAGGGCTTGGAAGTGACCGGTGTGCGGCAGAACAACAACCTGAACGCCGAGTCCTGGGGGATTTGGATCTCGGGCAGCTACAACACCTTCGAATCCATCGACACCCACCACCACATGGGTGCCGGCCTGTTCATCCAGAACGGACGCGACAACCTCGTGCTCAACTCGGACTCGCACGAGAACTACGACGCGAACAGCTCGGACGGGCCCGGTGAGAACGCCGACGGGTTCGGCGCGCACATCAAGGCGGGCAACCCCGGCAACGTGTTCCGCGGCAACCGGGCGTGGTGGAACGCTGACGACGGGTTCGACCTCATCAGCGCCTACTCGTCGGTGACCATCGAGAACTCCTGGTCGTGGCGCAACGGGTACGTGCCGGGCACCACCACGAGCGCGGGCAACGGTTCCGGTTTCAAGTCCGGTGGCTACGGCGGCGACTACGACCCCGGCGCGGTCAAGCACACCGTCCGCAACTCGGTGGCCTTCCTCAACAAGGCGGCGGGTTTCTACAACAACCACCACCCGGTGGTCAACGACTACTTCAACAACACGGGCTTCGGCAACCGCCCCAACTTCGACATGCGGGGAGTCGACCCCAGCGGCGCGACCGTCGGCCGGGGCAACCTGCGCAACAACATCGCCTACAACGGCACCGCCACGGCGAACATGACCGGCACCAGCGCCTCGCACAACTCCTGGAACCTGGGTCTGCCCCTGTCGGACGCGCAGTTCCAGAGCGTGTCGACCTCCGGCTGGAACGCTCCCCGCCAAGCCGACGGCAGCCTTCCCGTGCTGCCGCACCTGCGCCTGGCCGCGAGCAGCAGCCTGATCGACAAGGGCGTGAACGTCGGGCTGCCCTACGCGGGAGCGGCACCGGACCTCGGCGCCTTCGAGCAGTCCGGCGGCGCACCGACGCCCGTGCGTCACGAGGTGGAGAGCGCGCCCGCGGTGTGTCAGGGCACGGTCGACTCGAACCAGGGGGGTTTCACGGGCACCGGGTTCTGCAATGGTACGGCGGCTGTGGGGGCGTATGTCCAGTTCACGGTGAATGCGGTGCAGGCTGGTGTGGTGGTGTTGGGTGTGCGGTTCGCCAACGGTCACAGCAGTGGGACCGCTCGCCCGGCGAATCTGGTGGTCAACGGGTCGGTGGTGGGCGCGGTCTCGTTCGAGTCCACCGGGGCGTGGACGACCTGGTCGACCAAGAGCCTCACCGCCTCCCTGAGCGCCGGGAGCAACACCGTGCACCTCGAACCCACCACCGCCGACGGCCTGCCCAACGTCGACCACCTCACCCTGTGAAAGGCATCAAGATGACCAGGACATCACGCACGCCCGTGAAACGGCGCGTGCTGACCGCAGCCGCACTGCTGTTCGCGTCCGTGCTGGCGCCGCAGCCGGTGCTCGCCACGGCGCAGCCCGTCGCCGAAACCGCTCCGGCCGCCGAGGACGCTCAGGTCGTCGAGGACACCGCAGCCGATCCGCACGGTCTCAAGAAGACGGTCGCCGACTACCGGACCCGCGTCCCGGCCAAGTACACCACCGACTCCTGGAAGCCCTTCGCCAAGGCGCTGACCACGGCGGACGACATCGTGAAGAACCCCTCGGCGAGCGCGACGGAAGCCGCCGCGGCGAAGACGGCCCTGATCACCGCCGCCGGCGACCTGGATGCCGCGGACGAGGGCACGTTCCAGACCATCACCAACAACACGTTCTGGAACGACACGAGCGGCAACCCGATCTACTCGCAGGGCGGCGGTGTCTTCAAGTTCGGCGACACGTACTACTGGTACGGCGTGCACTACCGCGGTGCGGAGAGCTACCGCGCCAACCCGACCCGAAAGTACGACGGCGAAGTCTCGTTCGTCTCGATCCCGGTGTACTCGTCCAGGGATCTGGTGAACTGGAAGTTCGAGAACCGCGTGGCGACCCGCTCGACCGCCATCCACAACGGCAACACCCTCGCCGCGGCGGGGTGGGTCGGGCGGCTCGGGGTCGGGTACAACGAGAACACCGGCAAGTACGTCCTCGCCACGCAGGCCTACGTCGGCGGCGAGCACGGGGTGCTGCTCCTGCAGGGCAACACCCCCACCGCCAACTTCACCTACGGCTACTTCCAAGGCCAGATCGTCAACTCGCCGACGACCGGCACCGGCGACCAGACCGTCTTCACCGACGACGACGGCAAGGACTACCTGATCTTCTCCAACCGCGAAGGACGGTCCCGCGGCTTCGTGGCCAAGTTCCGCGAGTCCGACTCGCTGCGGATCGAGCCGGCCGTGGAGATCCGCCGCGGTGACGGCCGCGAGGGCAACGCCATGTTCAAGCTCGACGGCAGGTACTACCACGCCGCCTCGGACCTGCACGGCTGGAACACCTCGGTCAACTACGTCAACGAGTCGACCGGCGGCAACATCCAAGGTTCCTACTCGAGCGAGTTCGTTCTTCCCGGTACCGAGATGGACTACAGCCACGTCACCCAGACGGGGTTCTTCGTCACCGTGAAGGGAACCAAGCAGAACACGGTGATCTACGCGGGCGACCGCTGGGCCGACTTCGCCTGGAACGGCATCGGCTACAACCAGTGGGTGCCGATCACCAAGACCGGGGCGAGGCCCCAGTTCCACTCGGTGAGCCAGTGGCAGTTCAACATCACGACCGGTGAGTGGCGGGTCGGTCCGGACAACAACTACGTCCTCAACCCCGACTTCCAGGCCGACCGGGTCTCCGTCTCCACGCTGACCGGCTGGACCAACTTCCGCGAGTCCGGGCCGACCTCGTTCGTGACCAACAACGTCGCCGGTGCGAACGGGTCCCGTTTCGCGATGCAGGTCGGCGCCGGCCAGTCCTACGCCGGTGGTGCGCGGCAGCGGATCACGATTCCGGCAGGCACGTACAAGATGTCCCTGTACGCCAAGACGTCCGGGTCGCTCAGCGCCGCGCAGATGACGGTCACCGACGCCGCCGGCAACGCGCGCACGCTCAACATCCCGGCGTCCAGCGGCTTCACCCGCCGCGAGCTCGCGAACATCCCGCTGGCCGCCGGCACCGCCACCGTCACCATCCGGGCCGCCAGCGGCAACGGCTACCTCACCGTCGACCAGCTCGGCCTGGTCAGGACCGACGGGACGACGCCGGTGGCGCAGCGCTACGAGGCGGAGAGCGCGCCCGCGGTGTGTCAGGGCACGGTCGACTCGAACCAGGGGGGTTTCACGGGCACCGGGTTCTGCAATGGTACGGCGGCTGTGGGGGCGTATGTCCAGTTCACGGTGAATGCGGTGCAGGCTGGTGTGGTGGTGTTGGGTGTGCGGTTCGCCAACGGTCACAGCAGTGGGACCGCTCGCCCGGCGAATCTGGTGGTCAACGGGTCGGTGGTGGGCGCGGTCTCGTTCGAGTCCACCGGGGCGTGGACGACCTGGTCGACCAAGAGCCTCACCGCCTCTTTGAACGCGGGGAGCAACACCGTGCGCCTCGAACCCACCACCGCCGACGGCCTGCCCAACGTCGACCACCTCGACGTCGCGCCGGCCACCGCCTGATCCTGCTGTTGGCGTGGGTCGGGACGTGGGTGATCCCCTCGTCCCGACCCCGCACGCGTGCGATACGAGACCCGAGGAACGCGAGCCGGTCCCCGCAGAACGGCATCCTCGCCACCGGTGTGCTCGTGGCTCCCGCGCTGATCGCCGTGCCGTCGGCGAGCGCCACGAACCCGATCATCACCGACCCGTCCGCGCACGTCTGCAACAGCCGGGTGCACCTCTACCTCACCGACGATCGAACCTGGTGGACTGGACCGACCACGGTGACGTGTTCCCGGTCGCGGGCGCGTTCTGGGTGAGCCGGTACGCCTGGGGCGCCCGGTGCCGCGGAGCGCAACGACCGCTACCTGCTCTACCTGCCGTGGACTGGACCAAGATCGGGGTGGCGGTCTCCTCGTCGCCGAAGGGCCCGTTCTCCGACGCCCAGGTGACCGGTGCGATGCAGTACGGCGAGGCGCCGAACCTGCACAAGGTCGGCGGCACCTACTACTTCACCTACTCGACCGGCCGGCCGGGCCAGATCCACTACGCCACCGGGACCTCGCTGCTGGTGACTGCGGACCGGGCCGAGCGGTCACGTCGAGGTGATCAACCGCGCCAACGGCTCGTGCCTGGACGTGTCGGGCGGGTCGACGGCGCGAGCGTGGTGCAGCACGGCTGCCACGGCGGTGACAACCAGCAGTGGACCGTGCGCCGGATCGACCCGACCACCATGTCGCTGGTCAACCGCCGCAGCGGCAAGTGCCTCGACGTCCCCGGCGGGCGAGCCGGAGGGTGAACTCGACGTCCAGCGCCGGCTCGCCGACCGAGACCATGATGTCGCTGCGGTCGGCCGGTGATTGGCGTCTGGCTCGCCTCCGGCCAGGGAACCCCGCCGCGTGACCCGGGCGTCCCGGCCCCGCCCGCCGACGAGTGGCCGGACACCGGCGTGAACCTCGTCCTGCCGGTGCTCGGCGGGACGGCGGCGCTGGTGCTCGACCTGCTCGCGCTGCGCTTCGGCAGGGCTGATCGAGGTCCGTCCCGGCTCGGGCCGGAGGGCCGCGGTGCGCCGCCGTTGGCCCCCGCGACCCTCCGGGGCTCGGCGGGCTAGGAGAACTTGATCCAGTTGACGCTGACGTACTCGCGTCGACGTACCAGCGCAGCACCTGCGGGCTGACCGAGGCGTCCCACTCGAAGCGGTAGGTGTGGAAGTTGCCGGTGCAGGAGGTGTGGGGGCACTGTGCGGTGGCGCCAGGCCGGTGGTCTCGTTGCACGCGCCGCCGGGGTTGACGCCGCAGTGCAGGGCGCCCCAAGCCTTGTCGGCGCCGTTGACGTTCTCCATCACGTCGAGCCCGCCGATCGACGGCCAGTTCCAGTAGTCGCCGCGGTAGGGCGAGCCGAGCGCCCAGAACGCGGGCCAGTAGCCCAGGGCGGCGTTGCCGGTGACGCTGGGCATCTGGACGCGGCCCTCGATGGCCATCTTCCCGCCCGCGGGCGGTGTGAAGTTCGCGCGCTGGGTCTCGATGCGACCGGAGGTCCAAGTGCCCGAGCTGTCGCGCAGGGCCGTGATCTTCAGGTTGCCCGAGCCGTCCAAGGCGATGTTGCGGGTGTCGGTGGTGTAGTTCTGGATCTCGCCGGTGCCCCAGTTCCCGGCGCCGCCGGGGTAGCCGTGGCCGGTGTCGAGGATCCAGTTCTGCGACGACGGCAGCGTGCCCGCGCTGCCGGTGAAGTCGTCGCTCCACTGCAACGTCCACCCCGACGGCGTGGACGGCACCGACGCGGCGGCCTGGCTTCGTGCTCATGTGACCTCCTTTTCACTGGTGGAGCATCAGGAGAGCGCTCTCATGGAAGGTCACAATAGGCCGCTCGGTCCTGTCGGCACCGCCTTTCACGGGAGCGGGAAGGGGTTGTGCCTGGTAGGGCACCTTGATCGCTTAAGCGATGGTTGTGCTGCCCGGCACGGCCAACGCACTTGAGCGCCTAAGTCGATTCAGTAGCCGCTCGGCATCTGCGTGGTGAGCCCACCGGGCAGGGTGATCGCGCTGGAGGTGACGGTCGCGGTGGCCGCGGTCAGACCTGCGGACGTGGCCTGGAGGGTGAGCGTGCCGGCGGTGCGCGTGACGCGGACGAAGACGCGGTTGATGCCGGCCTCCGTGTCGACGTAGGACTTGTGGACGCTGCCGGGCTTGCGGGGGTTGAATCCGCCGAGGAACTGGCCGGGACCGGTCAGGGTGAAGTCGACGCGGGCCTGGTGGGTGGGCATCCGGCGGCCCTGGGCGTCGACCGCTTCGACGTCGAAGAACGCGATGTCGCTGCCGTCGGCGCGCAGGCCGTCCGGGGAGGTGTGCGCGGTGAGCTTGAGCGCCGTGGCCGGACCGGTCGTCGTCTTGGTGGTGCGGGTGACCTCGCGGTCGGTCGAGTCGTAGCCCACAGCGGTGATCGTGCCGGACTGCCACCGCACCGAGGGGAACGAGTGCAGGAAGTCGTTGACGGGCCTGGTGCTGCTGCCGACCGAGGTGCCGTTGACGAGCAGCTGGACCCGGCGCACGTGCGCGGACGCCATGACGTAGACGGTCTTCGTCGTGTTGGCGGGGTAAGTCCAGTGTCCGATGATGTGGATGTCCGGGGTGCCGCTCTGCATGACGCGGTAGGTGTGCAGCGACTCCTTGGGGATGCGCACCGCGTCGACGCGGCCGGACAGGCGGGCGCACTCCCAGTTGTACTGGCGGCCGTGCTGGTTGGAGTCCGCCCAGATCAACGCGGCCGCGCCGGAGTAGCGGCGGTCGCCGGGCCCCTGGATGCGCTGGCTCCAGAACTCGCCGCGGGTGGAGGCGGCGACGGGGCCCGCGAACTGCTCCGACTGCCAGTGCCAGGTGGCGTCGGGCCCGGTCTGGTAGCCGAAGTCCGGCGGTGAGTAGTCGTCCCACACCCGCCGCGGTGCCTCGTCACGGGTGTATTCGCACTCGATGATCGGCTTGCGGTCGCGCGCGTAGACCGAGTAGTGCCGGTTGAGCATGGTGCCGACCCACTCGGCCGCGTCCACGACGGCCGTGCCGCCGTAGCCGGGGTCGTCGCTGATGGCGCGGCACCCCATGGCGCGGCCACCGTGCGGGTCCCAGGTCTTGCGGAGGGCGGTCATCTGGGTCATGTGCGCGGCGGTGATCCAGTTGTTGCCCGCCTCCCAGAACAGGATGCTCGGGCTGTTGCGGAAGTAGATGATCGAGTCGCGCATGACCTCGACCCGCTGGTCCCACTGGCGGCCGGTGGCGTCGCGCTCCTTGTCACCGGCCGGTTGGATCGACACGATGCCGTGCCGATCGGTCATGCGGATGTTGGCCGGGGTGGCGGCGATGTGCATCCACCGGATGAGGTTGGCGTTGCTCTCGCGGATCATCTGCCCGTCGAGCTGGGTCATCCACTCCGGGACCGCGCCGCCGATGGCGGCCCACTCGTTGGTGGCGCGGATCGCGTAGCCGGTGAGGAACACGTGCTTGTCGTTGATGAACACACCGCCGTTGCTGGTGCCGCCGCGCAGCGTGACCTTGCGGAACCCGGTCCTGATCGGGTACGCGTCCACCACCGCGCCGTTCTCGCTCAGCACCACTTCGACGGTGTAGAGGTGCGGGTTCCCGGGTTCCCAGAAGTCCAGCCCGTCCACCGTCCCGCCGACCTTGACGGTCTGCGTCTGGCCGGCGGCGAGCGTGACCGGGCTCGCGGTGAGGGTTCGGAGGGTGTTCCCGGCGGCGTCGACGACGTTGGCCGACACGGTGACGGTCCGGGCCGTGCTCTGCTCGTTGCGGACCTGCGCCTCGGCGGTGACGGTGGCGCTGCGCCCGCTGATGGAGAAGTCGGACGCGTAGACGTAGGTGCCGGTGGTGCGCAGGTTCGTGTAGAGGGGCAGGGTGAAGTAGGTCTTCGGCAGCACGTAGAGCCGCACGTTGCGGGTCAGGCCGCCGTAGGTGGGGTTGAAGTCGCGGCTGTCCCACTGGAACGAGGTGTTGGTGGCCTGCTCGGGACGCCACTTCGTGTTGTCCGCCTTGACCGCGATCACGTTCTCCACGCCGAACCGCACCTGCGCGGTGATGTCGAACCCGAACGGGGTGACGCCGTACTCGTACAGCCCGACCTGCACGCCGTTGACGTAGACCGTGGCCGCCTGGCGCACGCCCTCGAACTCGACGAGCACCTTCGACCCCGCCTGCTCGGCCGGCAGGGTGAACCGCTTGCGGTACCAGGTGATCTGCATGGCCACGCTCGACTCACCCGAGCTGGTGATGTAGTTGTCGAACGAGTCGACGTCGTTGTACGTGTGCGGCACGCTGACCTTGGCCCAGGCCGAGTCGTCGAACGACACCGCCTGCGCTCCGGGCACGTCCTGCTGGACGAACCGCCAGAAGGGGTTGAGGTTGTAGACCGTCCGGCTCGACGGGGTGGCCGCGGTCGCCTCGCTCACCGTGCCGAGCACGCCGGAGGCCGCGGCGACCGCCGCGCCCATGCCCGCCAGCACGCTCCTGCGGCTCACGTGGCCGGCGGGGTGTTCCGTTGTGGTGTCCATGGTTGCGCTCCCGTGCTTGGAGGTGTGGACGTGGAGGCGGCGGGGCGCGGTGGCGGCGGCCCGCGGCACGCGGGGTGCCGCGGGCCGACTCGTCACCTCGACTGGTAGGTGATCCTCGGTCGGGGCGGGGTGGCCATGCCCGCGCCGATGAAGTAGTCGACGTGGTTGGACTGGATGTAGCCCTTGAGGGTCATGGCGTTGCGGTAGGCCGGGTTGTGGGCCAACGTGTAGAGCCTGGTGCTGGACGGGATGTTCGTGGTGAAGATGATGAGTTCGTTGAACGCGGCGTTGGTGTAGAGGACCTCTTCGCGCCAGTCGCCGAAGATGTCGCCCTGCAGCACGGGGGAGTTGCCCTGGGCCGCGTCGACCGCGCCGTAGTTCGAGGTGGTGAGCAGCCGCGGCACGCTGTTGGTCGTGGTCGGGCTGGTCGGGTTCCACTTCTCGAACTTGCCGTCGTTGAGCAGTTCCATGGTGGTGTCGCCGTCCCAGTGCAGGCCCAGCTGCGGCCAGGGCTGCAACGACGTGCTGGACTGGGTGAGCCGGTTGGTCGAGGCGTTGTAGAGGCCGTCGAAGGACCAGACCTCCATGCCGGGGTGGCGCGGGTCGACGTCACCGGCCATGCCGCGCCCGACGTCGGCGACGCCGGAGCCGGTGTGGCGCCAGATGATGTTGCCGTTGGCCGCGTCGTAGTAGTACTCGCGAAGGCCGCTGGGGTTGTCCTGCTGGACGCCGTAACCCTCCAGGCCGGGGCGGTTGGGGTCGATGTCGGTGATGTGGAAGCGGTCGCCGTGCACGACGCCCGCCGGGCCGAGCGAGTAGCGCAGGGTGCCGTTGCCGTTGAGCACGAACCCGATCTCGGCGATCTCGTCGCGGCCGTCGCCGTCCACGTCGATGATGCGGGTGTTGTGCCCGTCGGGCAGGTCCTGGTTGCCGCGCAGGAACTTCCACTGCATGGTGAGCGCGCTGCCGGTGAAGCGCCAGGCGGTGAACATGAGGTTGAAGCCGCCGTTGCCGATGCGGTTCTTCATGAACGCGACCAGGCTGGGGTTCACGCCGTCGAGGTAGCCCACGCCGAAGCGCGCGTACATCGGGCCGTCGGCCAGGTAGTCGGTCGGCACCGGCGCGGTGGCGCGCGGCGCGCCGGTCAGGCCGTCCAGGATCGCGATGAACTGGCGGTTGTTGTCGCTGTTGGTGAACCTCACGCCGTTGCCGAACGTGACGCCGTTGGCGATGCGGACGGCGACCTCGGCGCGGCCGTCGCCGTCGAGGTCCTGGACGGTGACGCCGTCGTTGTGGCCGACGTCGATGGTGGCGGAGCCGCCCTCGATGTTGTTCTGGTTGGTGCTGTTGGGCCCCATGTCGACCTGCCAGAGGAACCGGCCGTCGCGGCGGTAGGCCTCGATCTTCTGCGGCGAGGTCTGCCGGTCGAGCACGTAGTCGTACTCGCCGTCGCCGTCGAGGTCGCCCACCCACAGGAACTTCACCGCGCCGCCCGCGCGCAGCGGCACGCGCACCACCGGCTCGGTGGCCGCGTTGGCGCGCAGCGTGAACGCGCCGCCGGCCGGCTGCTCCACGCCGTCGACCACGGGCCGGACCTGGTAGCTGTTGGACTGCGACAGGTTGGCCGTCGAGTCGACGTAGTTGGTGCCGCCGGTCAGCACGGACCCGTTGAGCTTGACCTCGGCGCCGCCCCCGGTCGAGCGGTAGACGTTGAAGCCGATGCCGGTCGGGTCCAGGCCGAGCAACCGCCAGGACACCAGCACCTGGCCGGCGCCCGACCGCACGGCCACGACACCGCGGCCGAGGCTCTCCATCCGCCGGGCCGTCGGGTCGCCGCCGCCGTCCGCGGTGGTGGCGTCCAGGTAGTCGACGTTGGGCAGCCCGCCCGAGGTGGTCGCGGCGAGCCGGACGGTGTTGGCGCCCGCGTTCACCGGCACGGTCAGCGTCCGGGTGGCCCAGACGTTCCAGCCGCCGGTGTTGTCGAACGCCACGCCGGTGTGGCGGACCGTGCCGTTGACGCTGATGTCGGCCGGTCGGCCGACGGCGTTGCCGTTGGCGTAGCGGATGTCCAGGGTCGCGGTGCCCGCGCTCGCCGCGGTGACGGTGAACTGGGCCGAGGCGCCGACGGCGGCGGCACTGTCGCAGAAGCCGGTGCCGGAGTAGCCGGAGTGGTTCGACGCGATGGTCCCGTCGCACGTGGCGGACTCGGCCTCGTGGCGGACGGTCGCGGCGTGGGCCGGTGAGGTGGACACCGCGGTGATCGCGGCGACGGCGAAGGTCGCGACGGAAGCTGCGACGGACGCCCTTGTCAGTCGTGTCATTCGATGCCTTCGGGTGAGTGGTGGAGGCAGCGGGGAGAGGCGGTGCCGGAAGGGGCCCGGCCGAGGATAAAACGTTTACACCGTGCCGTCAACGAGCGGGGCGAGCTGGCTTACCGTAAGGGATTCGTGCGGGTGGAAACGTTTACACGAAGTTGCCGGCTGCCCGCTCTTGCCGGCGGCGAAAAACTTGCGCTACGGTGATCTGGGAGCGCTCCCGGAAAGGTCGCCGGCACCCGACCGCAGACGGGTGATTCCACCCTGTTCACGCGGATGCGACTCGGGAGACGATGGAGGAGCTCGGGCCATGCCCGCACCGCCGACCGGTCCGGTGACGTTCAGGGCCTGTCGCCGGTCGGTGACCGTCCCCGTCGAGGTGGCCGTCCTGCCGGACCGGGTGCTCGCCGCCTCGGAGGCATGCCGTCCCGGCAGACGTACGACGTGTGCTCGGCCGTCGCGGTCGGCGGCACGGCGATCCCGCGCCTCACCCCGACCGGCGTGACCGAGACCTCGGACTGCGGCGAACCGCTCGACACCCGGCCGTGAACCGCACGTCGTCGCAGGTTTGCGAGTTCCGCACACCCTGCACTTCTGCTCGTGCAGCCACACGTCCTGGCCGCGGGCCATGGGGGACACCGCGATGCACCAACGGCATCTCGTGGACGGCGTGGAAGCTCGACGTCGGCACCGACACCACGAACCTGCTCTCCTCGGGCGCACCGGTGACCGGCGGGTGGAACGACTACCTCCGCGGCCACGGCCGGCCTGTTCCTGTCAGGCCCTCGGTCGACCCTGCCTCCTCGGTCAGACTTCGGGCTCGCTGGACACGGATCACGCACCGGGGAGAGGTAGATGCGACGACGTTCGTTCTTCATCGCGGCAGCCGTGGCGGTGGGCTCGGTGGGTGCCGGGACTGCCCGGGCCGAACACCGGGGCTTCCCCGCCGTGCTCCGACCGGCTGCGGCCGACCTGTTCCCGGAGGGGGTGGCGTGGGACCACAGCAGGCGGGCGTTGCTCGTCGGATCCTTCGCCGGGCCGGGCGCGCCGGTGCCGACGATCTCGGCGGTGGGCCGGGACGGGGTGGCGACGACCATCGTCAGAGATCCGGAGGTGCGCGGTTTCTTCGGGCTCGAGGTCGATGAGCGGCGGGACCGGATCGTGGCCGTGGCGGGCAACCCCGCGGGTGCCGAGACGTTCGGGCTGGCTGTCTACGACCTCCACACCGGCGAGCGCGAACAGCTGATCACCTTGTCGGGTGAGCCCGTCGGCGCGCGATCGGTCAACGACGTGGCGATCGGGCCGGACGGCACCGCCTACGTCACCGACCCGCTCGGAGGCGCGATCCACGCCGTGGACACCGCGGGCCGGATCGCGACGCTGGTCCGGGACCCGCGGCTGGCAGGCAGCGGCTTCGGGGTGAACGGGATCGTCTGGCACCCACGCGGCTACCTGCTCACCGTCGTCTACAGCCTCGGCACGCTGTACCGGGTGTCGCGCACGGGCGAGGTGAGCCAGGTGAGGACGCCGGAGCCCTTGGTCGGCGGTGACGGCCTCGCGCTGCGCCCCGACGGCAGGCTGATCGTGGTCACCAACACGATGGGCGGCCCCGGGACCAACGCGGTGAGGGAGTTCCGGCTCGCCGCCGACGCGCGGTTCGCGGTGCCGGTCCGCGGGTTCGCCCCGTGGCCCGACCCCGCGCCGACCACCGTCGCCGTCACACCGCACGGCGCCTACGTCCTCGACGGCCACCTGGACATCTTCTTCACCCCGGGCGGAACGACCACGGACTTCGTCCTGCGTCGGATCTGACCTACCGCCTTGGGGTTCGCTGAATCCTGGTCTGGTGTGTTCGTCGACAACTCGGTGGCTCGTGCGCCACCAGACCGCCTGCGACGGCCCACCCGCGCCGTCGGCCCAACAGGTCGAGAACACCCGCCTCGTCAGCGGGAGGACCGGGTCCAGGGGCCGGGAGAGGCTCGCAGCACACCCGCAGACGCCGCGTCCTGGTCGCGGAGACCCGGGTTCGACCCCACGACGGGCGGCGCAACCGGTTGGACGACCCAGCCCACGGCGGGCAGTTCCCGATCGCCCTGGCCCACGTCACGACGGTCGTGGGGCGGGCCGCGCAGCCGTCGAATCCCAGGTGGTCTCGTCCAACCGATCTGCCCCGTTGTGGGGAAACCGAGATGTCCGAGCCGTGCTCCGATGCCGCAGTCGCGCGATCTTGGCGGCGGTTCGTGCTACCGGTGGCACGCGATGTCGAAGTCGTTGTGGCGGTTGGTGTCCCACCGAGTGGACCTGATCTCGGCGTCGACCGAGCGTCGGGCCCAAGGTGTTCTGGGGCATCTGCGGTGCACTCCTTGTCGGGCAGGGAGCGAGAGGTGCGGCAGGCGGACAGCGGGCGGAGAGGCTGTGAACGTGCACAGTATCCGTCCGTGTCACAGGTGTAAACAGGGGCGATTTTGCTCGGTTTGCGGGGGCGGTGGGGCTCTAGGTGACTGTGCACGTTCCCAGGTTATGGTCCATCCGTCGTAACCGTGAAGTGGCGATCGCCGTGGTCTGCAACGCTCGAAACTCTTTCGACGAAGCCGTTGACACCGGGACGGCGGCGTTCGTATCGTCTGCTCGTACCGTTGGAGCGGATGTTCTGGGCCCCAACGGGTTCCGGACACCGCGCAGATCATGCGAGTGGCTTGACCGACTACGTGACAACAAGTTGGACGGCGCTTTCCAGCGCCGCTTGAATCGTTTCAGTTTCATCCTTACCGGCGGCATCGCTGGGAACGTTCCCAGGGCCTGCGACAAGGAGCAATGGTGCTCACGAACTCGTTCAGGACGGAGGGGCATCGGCCCGGTCGTTCCCACACTCCCAGAGCGTGGCCCGGGGCCGGAACGCGACCTCCACCGTGCCAGGGACGTGCGTGACGATGTCCGATGTGGACCCGAACCGGCTCGTTCCGGTCATCGGCCCGCACCGTCTCCAGCGCCGCCCGCAACACCACCCGCCTCGCGGCCGGTCGACCTCTCGTCGGACAGCGGCGGACGGCAAAGCGTTGCGGCCGTGCTGGAGCACGAGCTCCGGTACCGCGAGCGCTCACCTCCCTGGTCTGTCGACCAACGTTGCTGCCGGACCACGGCGGTCGACGGGAGGCGACCACTGAAAGCCCCCGTCGGAAGGGACGCGACATGAGAATCAACAGGTGGTTGCCGGCACTCGGGGCGGCGCTCGGCCTGGCCGTGGGCGGGGTGGCCGTGGTGGCCGCTCCGGCGCAGGCGGCACCGGTCACCGTCACCAACGGCACGCAGTTCACCGACACCTCCGGCGCGGTCGTGCACGCGCACGGCGGCGGCGTGCTGAAGGTCGGCGAGTACTACTACTGGTTCGGCGAGAACCGCAACCCGAACAACACGTTCCGCGCGGTCTCGGTCTACCGCTCGACCGACCTGCGCAACTGGGAGTTCCGCAACAACGTGCTGACCCAGTCGTCGGCGGCCGAGCTCCAAGTGGCCAACATCGAGCGGCCGAAGGTGATCTACAACGCGAGCACCGGCCGGTTCGTGATGTGGATGCACAAGGAGAACGGGTCGAACTACAGCGAGGCGCGGGCGGCGGTCGCGTCGTCGGCCACCGTGGACGGCGCGTACACCTACCACGGCAGCTTCCGCCCGCTCGGCCGGCACATGTCGCGTGACATCACGCTCTACAACGACAACGGCACCGCGTACATGATCTCGGCCGCTGACGAGAACCGCGACCTGCACATCTACCGGCTCACGTCGGACTATTTGAATACGGCCGGCTTGGTCGGCAACTTCTGGAACAACGCCATCCGCGAGGCGCCGGCCATGTTCAAGCGTGGCAACACCTACTTCCTGCTCACCTCGGGCGCGACGAACTGGAACCCCAACCAGGCGCAGTACGCCACCGCGTCGAGCATCTCGGGTCCGTGGTCGGGTTGGACCAACGTCGGCAACAGCACCACGTTCAGCTCCCAGCCCGCCTACGTGCTGCCGATCCAGGGCACCTCGACGACGAGCTACCTGTACATGGGCGACCGTTGGGCCGGGGCCTGGGGCGGACCGGTCAACGACTCGCAGTACGTGTGGCTGCCGATCACGTTCCCCTCGAACACGAGCATGAGCCTGAGCTGGTCCCCGTCGATCACCATCGACACGGCCGCCGGCACGATCACGGCCGACTCGCCCGCGTACCACCGGCTCACCGCCCGGCACAGCGGCAAGGTGATGGACGTGGTCAGCAGCTCCACCGCCAACAGCGCCGAGGTCAAGCAGTACGCGTGGAACGGCGGCGGCAACCAGAAGTGGGAGTTCCAGGACGCCGGCGGCGGCTACGTGCGCCTGGTCAACCAGAACTCCGGCAAGTGCCTGGACGTCGCGTCCGCGTCCACCGCGGACGGCGCGAACGTCGTCCAGTACACCTGCGGGAGCGGGACCAACCAGCAGTGGCAGTGGGTCGCGACCGGCAGCTACTTCCAGCTGCGGGCCCGGCACAGCGGCAAGTGCCTCGACGTGGCCGGCGCCAACACCGCGGACGGCGCCGACATCCAGCAGTACACCTGCGGCACCGGCACCAACCAGCAGTGGACCAGGACCCAGTCGTGATTCGGTACGACCCCGCCATCCCGACGTGACCGCCGCGGCGGTGGTGGGCCGGGCGCCGGCGAGGCGTCCCCGGCCCACCACCCTGCCGGGTCCACTTCTGGTTGTCGGTGCCGCCGCACGTCCACAGCAGCACCGCGGTGCAGTTCGCGGTGCCCGCGCAGTCCACGTCCAGGCACAGCCCGGACTCCCGATCGACCACAGCGCCGTCGGAGTCGAGGTCCCACTGCCGATTCGCGCCGCCGTTGCAGTCCCGGATCTCGACCGGGGCACCCGGGGCCTGGCGTGGGTACGTCGAGGCACTTGTTGCCGTAAACCTGCAACGCGCCGTTGCGCAACGGGCGGCGCGGCGCGCTCGGCGTCACCTTGATCGGTTCGATCAGGTACCAGCCCCAGTTGCCGGTCACCGTGATCGTGTTGTCGCCCGGCCGCGGCAGCGTCTTGTCGACCCGCCAGGCTCGACTCGACCACGGTGGCGTTCAGGACACCGGTCTCGGGCTCGATCCACAGGTCGGCCGCCGCCGCGGCCCGAAAGGCGACGGCAGCAGTGCGGCCACGAGTACGGATCTCCCGTCAGTGCTCCCTTCACGTCGTTGGTCAGGGTAGGTCCGCGGTGCGGATGGTCTGCGGGGGTCGGCGACCGCGGCCGCCGGCCTGTGCGCACCACGCCGCAGTCAGTCGTACGACGCCACTCTCGGCCGGAAGTCCCGGATCGACCACGAGGACGGCCCGCTACCGACGCCGGCCGCACTGACCCACACCGCACGGCCTCATGTCCGGTGTCTGTGGTGAAGACGGAATCTTTCCTGCGTGCTGCCGGGGCCACGTGTTCGATGCGGATGTCGCGGCGGTGCGGGGACGTGACGTCGCCGCACCGCCGCGACCAGCAGTCGGATCAGGGCGTCGTGCAGGCCGAGCTGTCGAGTCGGACCGGGTGGTCGAGGCGTTGGTGTCGTCCCGGTCGGCGGTGAACCCGGGGCCCGCGGTCGAACCCGGGGATCAGGTGCGGGTCCAGCGCTGGTTGGTGCCGCCGTGGCAGTCCCAGATGATGACCTTGGTGCCGTTGGCGGTGGCACCGCCGTTGACGTCCAGGCACTTGCCCGACGCCACCGCTGTCACGCTGCCGTCGGAGTTGAGGCGGAACTGCTGGTTGCCCTGGCCGTTGCAGTCCCACAACGTCACGGCGGTGCCGTTGGCCGTGGCCTGGTTGTAGACGTCCAGGCACTTCGTGCCGTTGTAGGCGCGCAGTTCACCGGCCGCGGTGGTGGTGAAGCGCTGGTTGGTCTGGTTGTTGCAGTCCCAGATCTGGGCCAGGGCGCCGTTGGTCGGCGTGCTGCCGGGGATGTCCAGGCAGCGGCCGGAGCTCTGACCCACCAGGGAGAACGAGGTGGGCGTGGTGCCCCCGCCGCTGACGATGTACACCGCCGTGCCGTGCGCGGGGACGCTGGCCGAGATGGTGCCCGACGTGGTGGTCGTGCCGTTGGTCCAAGCGTCGCGCAACGTGAACGAGCTGCCCGACAGGCCGATCGCGCTCGCCGTGGTCGAGACGGTGGTCGTGCCGCC
The DNA here is from genome assembly GCF_021390395.1 of Saccharothrix sp. S26. GTDB lineage: Bacteria > Actinomycetota > Actinomycetes > Mycobacteriales > Pseudonocardiaceae > Actinosynnema. The sequence goes on along the minus strand of NZ_JAJUWT010000019.1, from coordinate 193,970 downwards.
ACCCTGGTTGAACAAGGCGACCGCGACGTTGCCGTTGGCCAGCCGCTTGGCCAGTACGCGCCGCGTGCCGTCGTTGGAGATCTGCACGGCCTGCAACCCGAGCGGGTCCTGGTTGATGGCGATGAGGTTGGCGTTCTTCAGGATCGTCTGCGTGGCGGCGTCCATGTTGCGCAGGTCGTTGCCGGCGATGAGGGGTGAGGCCATGACGGCCCACAGGGCGAAGTGGCTGCGCATCTCGGTGTCGGTCATGCCGCCGCGGCCGACCTCCATCATGTCGGGGTCGTTGAACCCGCCGGGCCTGGCGTAGGAGGCGAGCGGGACGGTGACGTTGACGATGTTCTGGATGCCCATCGGGTACCCGTTCGTCTGCCCGGTGTCCCACTTGTTGGTGATGTCCTCGGTGGTGCGCCACATGTTCGCCACGTCACCCCAGTTCCGCCGGGGTCCGGTCTTGTCGTGGATGCTGTTGGAGTTGATGCTGTAGACGATCGGGCGGCCGGTGGCGCGCAGCGCGTCGCGCATCTTGGCGAACGTGCGCACCTGGTCGTCGATCGTGCCGCTGGGCGAGCACCAGTCGTACTTGAGGAAGTCCACGCCCCACGCGGCGAACTGGCGGGCGTCCTGCTCCTCGTGGCCCAGCGCCCCGGTCGAACCGGGGTAGGAGTTGAAGTACTGGGCGCACGTCTCGGCCAGCGGCGCCTGGTAGATCCCGAACTTGAGCCCCTTGGCGTGGATGTAGTCGCCCAGGGCCTTCATCCCGCTGGGGAACCGGCTCGGGTCGCCCTGCAGGTTGCCCGCCGAGTCCCGGTTGGGGTTCATCCAGCAGTCGTCCACCACCACGTACTGGTAGCCCGCGTCACGCATCCCGGAGCCGGCCATCGTGTCGGCCATCTGCTTGATCAGCGTCTCGTTGATGTTGCAGCCGAACGTGTTCCACGAGTTCCACCCCATCGGCGGGGTGCGCGCCACTCCGTTCTCCAACGCTTGCGCGGACGACGTGTGCAGTACCGCGGTCATGCCGGACAGCAGCAGCATGCCTGCCGCCAACAGCGTCGCCGCCCTGCGGGTACGGGGAAGTCGTGTTGCTGTCACCCTGATCTCGCTCCTCGGTGCGTAAGGCATTCCGACTGCCATCCGTGTCGACGCACGGCCGGGCAGAGCACTGCCCGGTGGTCCGGAATCGCGGGTTCGACCGATCTGCCGGCGGGCTGTGACGCGGCGGCTTCCCTCAGCGGCGCAGGCTTCGGCGGAGCCAGTGTCGCACCTCATGTTCACGCTCACAAGACAGTGCTCACCCTGAGGTGCACCCGGAAACCGGACCGAATCCCCATTTGAGACGTGCACCGCGCAAAGGCTCAGGTGCTGCTCTTCGTTCAGCAGCAAGCGGTTGCATAGTCAAGCGTTTGATCACGCGAGGTGTAGTTGAACGCTAACAATATGCTGGGCGGCCCCGCGATCCGCGACGGCGTTGTCCTGGGCCTCGACGACCAGGCCCGTGCGCGGACCGTCGGCGGTGGCCCGCCCGACCACGCGCCGTGAGGCGATGCCGATCACCGTGGCCGGGTGGAGCCACCCTTCCGGATGTGAGCATGGGTTGTGTCGCCGCACGAGCGGCTGTCGATCTCCCTTGGTGCGCGGGGCGCAGCTTGTCAGGGGTGTCGAGTTCCTCCCTGTGCGACACGCTGACGTGCTTCGGACGACCCTGGGCCCCGCTCGCGCGTGCGGAGCGGGGCACCGGGTCCCAGGTGCGGTCGGCGACGTTATGGAGTGGTCAGGTCGAACTTGCGCACGGTCACCGCGCCGCCCAGTGCCTGGGTGGCGAAGTTGAAGATCCCGAAGCGGTAGCCCATGAAGAACTGCCAGGTGTTGTTGAGGGTGAACGTCGGGCCGAGCGGGGTGAAGTTCGTGCCGTCGGTGCTGTAGGAGAAGCGGGCGACCCGGTTGGACCCGGGTTGGATGTCGGCGTTGATCCGCAGCCAGACCCGGCCACCGCTGACCGCGGCGCTCGCGGCCTCCGTGCCGGTGCTGGTGGTGCGCCAACTGCCGTCCATGGCCAGACCGTTGGTCATCACCACGCGGGTCTGGCCGTTGTCCCGCCGGACGCCGATCCACGCCGACGACTGGCGCAGCATCGCCAGGCCCGACCGGTCGCCGTCACGCATGGTGCTGTAGTCCAGCTCGATGGTGGCGGTGGACGTCGGGCCCTGGATGCGGTGGGTCAGAGTGTTGCGGGCCGCGTAGAGGTCGTTGGTGACGGTGGCCGTCTGCAACCTCAACCCGTTGTTCACCGAGTACCGGGTCGTGTCCGGGTCGTGGTTCCACTCCCACTGCGGGCCCAGCGCCGTGCCGGCGAACGTGTCGGTCCCCGTGAGCGGCTTGACCGGGCGGGTCGGCAGCGGCGAGGGGTAGTTCACGCCCCACCGGCCGTTGACGGTCTGCAGCGTCGGCCAGCCGTCCGCGGTCCAGGTGATCGGGGCGAGGGCGGGCACCCGGCCGCCGGGGTAGGCGTCGACGAACGACATGTAGTACCAGGACCCGGTCTGCGTCTGGACCAGGCCGCCCTGGTGCGGCACGCCACCGCCGGGGATCGGGCCCGGCAGGTCGAGCAGCACCTGGCGCACGGTGTACGGGCCGAACGGGCCGTTGTCGGACTTGAGCACGTACTGGCCGTTGGCGGGCCGGGTCAGCCAGATGTAGTAGCTGCCGTTGCGCTTGTAGAACCTCGCGCCCTCCAGCGTCCCGATGTTCGACGGGGTCTGGAACACCTGCTGCGCGCGGACCTGGGTGCGGCCGTCGGCGGAGAGCTGCGCGACGCTGATCGTGCTGTTGCCGTAGGCGACGTACATCGTGTCGTTGTCGTCGACGAGCATGCCCGCGTCGTAGTAGCAGTTGTCGATCTGGGCGTGCCGGTTCCACGGGCCCTCGACGCTGGTCGCCGTGTAGATGTAGGTGTCGTTGAAGTCGATGCACCCGGCCCAGTAGTACGTCTTGTTGCTCGGCCGGTACTGCAGGGTCGACGCCCAGATCCCGTTGACGTAGGCCCGCTGCCCGTTGGTCAGGTCGTACTTGGTGCCGAAGTCCAGCGACGGCACCGAGTGCCCGGCGAACTCCCAGTTCACCAGGTCGTACGAGCGCAGGATCGGTGCGCCGGGCGAGTAGTGCATGGTCGACGCGGTCATGTAGTAGGCGTCACCGACCCGGATGACCTCGACGTCGGCGAAGTCCTGCCACACCACCGGGTTGGTGTACTGGCCGCCCGGTTGCTGCGAGGTCGTAGTCGTGGTGGTGGGGCCGGTCCCGCCGACGCGGACGAGCTGCCACTGCTGGTTGGCGCCGCCCCAGTCGCTGTACTGGACGATGTTGCCGCCGTCCGCCGTGGACGCGCCCTGCACCTCGACGGCCTTGTTGCTGTTGCGGTTGATCAGCCGCACGTAGCCGCCGTCGGAGTCGGCCAGCCGGAACTGCTGGTTGGTGCCGTTGCCGTCGGACCACTGGACGATGTTCGCGCCGTCGGCGGTGGAGAAGTTGTAGACGTCGAGCACCTTGCCGGAGTGGCGTGACTTGACGCGGTAGTAGCCGCCGCCGGAGTCGACGAACTGCCACTGCTGCTGGTTGCCGTCGTTGCGGGTCCACTGCGTGATGCGCGCGCCGTCGTTGGTGGCCAGGTTGTAGACGTCCAACGCCTTGCCGCTGTTGCGGTTGACCAGCACGTACCACGCGTTCGTGTCGACGGTCGCCGCCGAGCTGGTCGCCGAGCTGAAGACGACCATCACACCGCCGAGCACGACCGCGGCCACCACCGCGGCCATCCGCGACAACCGGGCGCGTCGGCGCGCCAGGCGTCGTGGGAGTTCATCGGGGACGGACATGACTGCTCCTTACCCGCCGCGTCGGGCGGCGTCGGAAGACCGGAGCCCCCGCACGCGGTGCGGGGGCTCCGGGTCCGGTCAACAGGGTGAGTCGGTCTGGGGCCCAGACCCGTGCGGTGGGGCGGTCGGGGGTCGGATCACCCGACGCGGACGAGCTGCCACTGCTGGTTGGCGCCGCCCCAGTCGCTGTACTGCACGACGTTGCCGCCGTCGGCGGTCGACGCGCCCTGCACCTCGACGGCCTTGCCGCTGTTGCGGTTGATCAGGCGGACGTAACCGCTCGCGTCCACCGCACGGAACTGCTGGTTCGCGCCGTTGCCGTCGGACCACTGGACGATGTTCGCGCCGTCGGCGGTGGAGAAGTTGTAGACGTCGAGCACCTTGCCGGACAGCCGCGACTTCACCCGGTAGTAGCCGCCGCCGGAGTCGACGAACTGCCACTGCTGCTGGTTGCCGTCGTTGCGCGTCCACTGCGTGATGCGCGCCCCGTCGTTGGTGGCCAGGTTGTAGACGTCCAACGCCTTGCCGCTGTTGCGGTTGACCAGCACGTACCACGCGGTGGTGTCGATGACGCCCGGCTGGCTCGAGCCCTCGTTGAGGGCGTTGAGCACCGCGGTGTAGGCGGCCTTCTTGTTGCCCGAGGCGTCGAACAGCAGCGGGTTCTGCCCGGTGCGCCACGAGTCGCTGTCGCGGATGCCCCAGACGGTGATGCCGTTGCACCGGGCGACGGCCAGGCACGCACGCGTGACGGCGGCGTAGGCGTTGGCCTGGTTGGACCCGGAGATGTCGAGCTCGGTGATCTGCACGTCCACGCCGAGGTCGGCGAAGCGCTGGAGGTTGGCCTGGTAGTCAGACGGCGCGGAGTTGGTCAGGTGGGACTGGAAGCCCACGCAGTCGATCGGCACGCCGCGGGCCTTGAAGTCGCGCACCATGTTGTAGATGCCGGTCGACTTCGGGTTGATGCTGTCGGTGTTGTAGTCGTTGTAGCAGAGCTTCGCGCCCGGGTCGGCCGCGCGGGCGGTGCGGAACGCGACCTCGATCCAGTCGTTGCCGGTGCGCTGGAGGTTGGAGTCGCGCCGCCCGCCGCTGGTGCCGTCGGCGAACGCCTCGTTGACCACGTCCCAGGAGTGGATCTTGCCCCGGTAGTACGTGGCGACCCGGGTGATGTGGTTGACCATGGCCTGGCGCAGCGCGGAGCCCTCCATGCGCTGCATCCAGCCCGGCTGCTGCGAGTGCCACGCCAGCGTGTGGCCGCGCACCTTCATGCCGCGGCTGATGGCGTGGTTGACGATCCGGTCGCCGTTGGTGAACGTGAACTGGCCCTGGTTGGGCTCGGTCGCGTCCATCTTCATCTCGTTCTCGGCGGTGACGCTGTTGAACTCGCGGTTCAGGATCGTCGTGTACGTGCTGTCGCCGAGCTTGCCCGCCGCGACGGCGGCGCCGAAGTACCGGCCCTTCTCCGCCGCCGAAGCACCCAGCGTCGTGCCGGCCATGGCCTGGCCGCCGAACACCACCGTCATCATGGTGGTCACGAGTCCCGCGACGAGCAGCAACGCCGTTGTTCTCGGTCGACGCGCGGGCGTCGACCGAATGACCGCTCGTGTCGATTGATTCATCACATGTCCTTAAACACCTGGTGTTAGCGTTAACAACCTTGGGTTTTGATCATCCTCGGTTCGAATGTGATGGCATTGAAGCGCGGTAGTCGGCGCGAAGAGCGCGCGCCTTACCTCTCAGACTGTGAAGGATGACACACGGGCGGTCAAGACGTTACGAAAACATTTCGTGCTGGTAGGCGGCTTCGGTACGACACTGTTGCGCCGTTCGGGCCGGGACGGCGGGCCGTCCAGGGCTGTGGTCAGGTCGAATGTCGTTCGACGGTGAATGCCCAGGCCGAAGCTAAAGTTAGCGCAAACACTTTTAGCTCACCGGGACGTCGTTCCGCGATTGCGTCGGCCGGCGTCCGGCGGGGCGGCCGAATTCGGGCAGTCGGCGGTGCAGCAGCACGACCACCGGCAGCAGCGGCGCGACGAGGAGCAGCGACCCGGCGCACAGCAGGGGGACGTCCGTGCCCCAACGGCCCTGGAACGCGCCGAGCGCGCCCGCCGCCGTGCGCCGCGCCGGGTCGTCCACCAGCACGATCGCCAGCAGGAAGTGGTTCCACGTCCACACGAACAGCAGGACCGCCAGCGGCGACAGCGCGGGCCCGGCCAGGGGCAGGTGCACCCGCCGGAACAGCTGCCACGGGCCGGCCCCGTCCAAGCGCGCGCTGTCGGACAGCTCGGGCGGCACGCCGGCGAAGTGGGCGCGCAGCCAGAACACCGCGAACGGCAGGTGCACCGCGACCAGCGCCGCGACCAGGCCCCACCGGGTGTCGAGCAGGCCGAGGTCGCGGACCTGGTGGTACAGCGGGGTGACGATGGCCTCCAACGGCAGCACGAGCCCCACCGCGAACAGCGCGAACACCACCCGGTGACCGGTGAACCGCAGGTGCCCGAGCGCGTAGCCCGCCGGCGCGGCCAGCGCCAGCGTCACCCCGACCACCCCGAGCGCGACCAGCCCGCTCGACGCCAGCGGGCCGGCCACCCGCCCGTCCCGCCACGCGGTCGCGAAGTTCGACCAGTGCGGGTCGTCGGGCCAGGTGAGGCCCCGAGGGTAGGAGCCGGGCGGGTGCAGCGCCGTGACGAAGAGGTCGGCGAACGGCAGGAGGGTGACGACCACCAGCGCCACCAGCACCAACCTGCCCGCGCCCCGCCCGGTGTTCATCGCGCCCACCGGGGGAAGCACGTGATGACGACCGACCCCACGACCGCCGGCCCGCGTGCGGTCGGCCGGGTTTTCATCGCGTCGGCGCGGGTGCGATGACCGCCGGCACCACGATCACCGGCCCACCCGGCGTTCACCGGGCCCACCGCAACACGGGCGTGATCACGGCCAGGACCAGCACCACGAGCACCACCGCCAGCGCCGACGCCAGGCCCACCTCGCGCTGGGCGAACGCGAGCTGGAACACCTCCAGCCCCGGCACCGACGTGGCCCGGGCCGGGCCGCCCTGGGTGGTGACGTAGACGATGTCGAAGCTCGCCAGCGCCGCGACCGCCGTCACGGCCACGCACACGCCGACCTGCCGCCGCACGCCCGGCAGCGTCACCGCGCGGAACTCCCGCCAGGGGCCCGCGCCGTCCAGCCGTGCCGCCTCGTACAGCGCCGGGTCGATCCGGTCCACGCCCGACAGCAGCACCGTCGTGCACAGGCCCAGCAGCACCCACGCCCCGATCACGCCCACCGCCGCCAGCGCGGTCGTCGAGTCGCCCAGCCACGCCCGCGTCACGCCGCCCAGGCCGACCGCGGCCAACAGCCGGTTCACCGCGCCCGTGGACGACAGCAGCAGGCTCCACGCGAACCCCGCGGCCACCAGCGGCGTGGCCTGGGGCAGCAGCAGGACCGCCCGCACCGGCCGGCTCGCCCTGGCGCGCCGGACCACCGCGGCGGCCAGCAGGCCCAGCGGCACCGGCACCCCGGTGAAGAACAAGACCAGCACGAGCGCGTGCCCGAGCGTGCCGTGCAGGTCCGGGTCGGTCAGCACCGCGCGGTAGTTGTCCCAGCCGACCCAGGTGGACGGGCCGACCCCGTCCCACCGGTACAGCGAGTACTGGACCGTCGAGGCCAGCGGCCGCAGCACGAACACCGCGTACACCACCAGCGCGGGCAGCGTGAACAGCCAGCCGACCAGCCGCGACACCGCGACCTCACCGGCCGATCTGGTCGGCGTAGTCGGCCTGCACCCCGCGCAGCAGCTCCTCCGGGCCCGAGCCGCCCTCGGCCAGCTCCTGCAAGCGCGGCGTCCAGCTCTCGGCCAGGACGGCGCCGGTGGCGTTGGCCATGAAGTCCATGCCCGTGCCGTCCGCGACGACCCGGGACGCGGCGGCGAGGGTGGCGGCCGTGACCGAACCCGGCTCGACCGCGGGCAGCGGCGCGTCCACCGGACCCAGGGGCAGCGAACCGGCCACCCGCACGGTCGTCTCGCGCGCCACGCGGTCCGTGACCGCCCAGTCGAGGAAGAACGCGGCGCAGTCGGCGTGCGCCGCGCCCGCCGGGATGCCGAAGGTCGGCGGACCGGACATCGCCGCACGCGGCTCGCCCGCGCGCACCGGCGGCATGAGGAAGAAGCCGACCCGGCCGGGCATCCGCCGGTCCAGCGCGGCGGACTCCCAGTCGCCGTCGAGCATGAACAACGCCCGGCCGGAGGTGAACCGGTCGACCATCCGCGCGTAGTCGGTGGCGTTGAGGTCGGCGTCGAAGTACCCGGCGCGCAGCCACCGCTGGAGGTGCCGCACGGCCTCGGCGTTGGTGGCCGTGTCGATGGTCGCCCCCGGCTGCTGGAAGGTCCAGTCGTCGATCGCGGACGGGGAGCCGTAGGCGGCCATGAGGCTTTGCAGCGGGAAGACGAGCCCGGCCGTCGCACCGGAGTTGAACCCGGCCAGCGGCGTGATGCCCGCGTCCTTCGCCCGCGCCAGCGCGTCGTCGAACTCGGCCAGCGTCGCCGGTTCGCGCAACCCGATCCGCGCCGCCAGGTCCTTGTTGTAGAACACCCCGGTCACGCTGGTGGAGAAGCCCATCGCGTACAGCGGGCCCACCCCGCGCGGACGCCCGCCCGGGCCGACCCGCATCGGCCTCAGCTGCGCCGCGGGCCAGTCGTCCCAGCCGAACGACGCGGCGTAGCCGTCGAGGTCGCGCAGCAGGCCGTCGCCCGCCAGGTCGGACACCTGCGGCAGCCGCACGAGGTCCGGCGGGTTGTCGGCGAGCAGGCGCGGCGCGTTGCGCGTGAGCACCGCGTACTGCTCCTCGCGCACGTCCCACGTCACGTTCGGGTGCTGCCGGGTGAACTCCTCGGTGAGGGCAGCGGCCAGCGGGAAACCGGTCTCGAACCGGGCCCGCAGCACCACCGGCTCCACGCCGCAGCCCGGTCGCGGTACCGCGGTCGCCGACGCGGGGTGGGTGAGCTCGCCGCCGGGAGCCGCGCAGCCGACCGGCGCGACCGCCAGCGCGGCGGCGATCGCGAGTGGACCGAACCGTCCCCGACCGCGCAACTCGTCTCCCTCGCCTGTGCTAAAACGTGTTAGCCTCCCGGAGTTTCGGGTTGGCGCGGCCGCGTGTCAAGCGCCGCGGTGTCCGATGAGGACGGAGGATCGCGGTGGGGCGACGACGCATCACGCTGGCCGACGTGGCCAAGGCGACCGGTGTCTCGACCACGACCGTGTCCCTGGTGCTCGCCGGTCGCGGGCGCGACCTGCGCATCTCCGAGGAGGTGGAGCGCCGCGTGCGCTCCACCGCGCAGGAGCTGGGCTACCGCCGCAACACCCTCTCGGTCGGCCTGCGCACGGGCCGCACCCAGACGATCGGGTTCGTGTCCGACACCGTGGCGTCGTCCCTGCTGGCCGGCAACATGATCAAGGGCGCGCTGGATGCCGCCCACGAGCGGGGCTTCATGCTGTTCTTCGGCGAGAGCGGCGGCGACCCCGACGTCGAGCGGGCGCTGGTCGAGGCGATGCACGACCGCCAGGTCGACGGCATCATCTTCGCCGCGATGTACACCCGCCGGGTCGCCGTGCCCGAGGGCTTGGACGACGGCCCGGCGGTCCTGCTCAACGCCCTGCCCGCGGCGTACTCGACCGTGCCCGCCGTGCTGCCCGACGAGGTGGAGGCGGGCCGGGCCGCCGCACGGGTCCTGGTCGACGCGGGCCACCGCGACGGCGTCCACGTGGTCGGCGCGGGGCCGCGGCTGCGGGACGTGCCGCCCAACAGCATCGCCGCCACCGAGCGCCTGATCGGCATCCACGAGGTGTTCCGCGCCGCCGGTGTCGAGCCGGCGAGCGCCCGCCAGTGCCCGAAGTGGATGCCGGAGAACGGCTACGAGACCACCCGGGAGATCCTGCGCCACCACCGCCCGCGCGCCCTGCTCTGCCTGAACGACCGCCTCGCGTTCGGCGCGTACCAGGCGCTGGCCGAGGCGGGGCTGTCCGTCCCGGACGACGTGTCCGTGGTGTCCTTCGACGACCACCCCATCGCCTCGTGGGTGCGGCCGCGCCTGACGACCATCGCCCTGCCCCACCAGGAGCTCGGCGCGAAAGCGGTGGAGGTGCTCTTCGCGGCGTCGGAGCGGCGCAGGCGCGGCAAGGGCGCGCCCGTGGTGCACCGCGTGCCGATGTCGGTCCGGCCCGGCGAGTCGGTGAAACCGGTCGGGCCGGTGCCGCCCGGGGGTCGCAACGCCGTTGTTCACGCTCACAACCCCAAATGATCCACTGGTCGCGTTCAATGGGCTGAACGGAGCAACTTCGGCATGATAGCGTCTCAGCTGCGCGGATATCGCGAGTGCCACCACGCTTCGGAACCGATTTTGTCGGCCTTCCGCTAAAGTTAGCGCTCACAATTTTAGCTTTGACCCCGCTGTCGGCGCGTAGTTACATTGGCGTGACGATCAAGGCCGCTCCGCTGCGGGCGCAACCCCGCCCCGCCTCGCCGAGCGCCGCACTGAGCGCCGTCAACGACGACGTGGGGACACTTCCGATGCGACGAATGCACTGGCGCCGATCGCGACCGACGCTTCCCGCCGACACCGGGTCCCCCCGCGCCCGGCCTCGCCCCCGATCCCCGATCCGCGGGAGCCGACCCGGTGCGCGTGACGCCGCCCGGGTGCTCACCGGCTTTCCGGGGTGAGGCCACCACGACCGCCGCCGACCACCCACCCACCGGCGCGGGAGGACCCTGCCCGTCACGGCGTCCTCCCCGTCACCTCGGAAAGGGACGATGATGTCCACTCCAGCACGCAGACGACTCCTCGGCCTGGCCGCGGCCGCCCTGGCGGTGTTGGGCGTGGTCACCGCGACCCACGCCGAGCCGGTCGCCCAGGCCGCGCCCGGCAGCCCGGCGCTCACCCCGCCGATGGGGTGGAACAGTTGGAACAGCTTCGGCTGCGGCATCACCGAGGCACAGGTCCGGCAGGCCGCCGACGCGATGGTCTCCTCGGGCATGCGCGACGCCGGCTACCAGTACGTGGTGGTCGACGACTGCTGGTTCGACCCGAACCGCGACTCGTCGGGCAACCTGCGCGCCCACCCGACCAAGTTCCCGTCCGGCATGAAGGCGCTGGGCGACTACATCCACTCGAAGGGCCTGAAGTTCGGCATCTACCAGGCGCCCAACGAGAAGACGTGCGCCCAGGGCGTCGGCACGTTCCCCGGTGCCACCGGCAGCAAGGGGCACGAGGTCCAGGACGCCCGCAGCTTCGCGTCCTGGGGCGTGGACTACCTCAAGTACGACTGGTGCTCCGGCAGCGGCACCCGTGACGAGCAGGTCGCCCGGTTCACCATCATGCGCGACGCGCTGCGCGCCACCGGCCGCCCGATCGTCTACAGCATCAACTCCAACAGCTTCCACGCGCCCACGGGCGACAAGTACGACTGGGGCGAGGTCGCCGACCTCTGGCGCACCACCGAGGACCTGCTCGACATCTGGCAGAACGGCAACACCAACAGCTACCCGATGGGCGTGGGCAACGTCCTCGACGTCACCGCTCCGCTGGCCGCGCAGACCGGACCGGGCAACTGGAACGATCCCGACATGCTGGTGGTCGGCCGACCCGGTCTGACGCTGACCGAGTCGCGCACCCACTTCGCCCTGTGGGCGCTGATGGCCGCGCCCCTCATGGCGGGCAACGACATCCGCACCATGTCCGCGGACATCAGCGCCGTGCTGCGCAACCCGCGCCTGATCGCGGTCAACCAGGACCGGCTCGGCGCGGGCGGGCGGCGCGTGCGCGACGACGGCAACACCGAGGTCTTCGCCAAGGCGCTGAGCGACGGCTCCGTCGCGGTCGGCCTGATCAACCGGGGCAGCGCGACGAGCACCATCAGCACCACCGCCGCGCAGGTCGGCCTGACCGGAGGCTCGTTCACCCTCACCGACCTGTGGACCGGCGCCACGACGAGCAGCACGGGCCCGATCTCGGCCAGCGTGCCGGCGCACGGCTCGGCCGTCTTCAAGGTCTCCGGCGGTGCGCCCGCCGCGGCCACCACCTCGCGCCTGCGCGGCACCGGCTCCGGTCGGTGCGCGGACGTGGACAACGCCTCGACCGCGGCCGGCGCGGCCACCCTCATCTGGGACTGCCACACCGCGGCCAACCAGCTGTGGACGTCGTGGGCCAACGGCGAGATCCGCGTCTTCGGCGACAAGTGCCTGGACGCCTACAACCAGGGCACCGCCAACGGCACGCGCGTGATCATCTGGTCGTGCAACGGCCAGGACAACCAGAAGTGGACGTTCTCCTCCGACGGGTCGGTCCGCAACGTCCGCGCCGGGCTCTGCCTCGACGTCAACCAGGCGGGCACGGCCAACGGCTCGACGCTGATCCTGTGGACCTGCAACGGCCAGGCCAACCAGAAGTGGACCCGCGTCTGACCCGGACGCCCGACCCGACCAGCCCCACGACCTCGACACCAGGGGGAGCACCGTGCCCGCCTACCTCAGTCCCGTGATCGGCGGACACCACCCGGACGCCAGCGTGTGCCGGGTGGGGGAGGACCACTACCTGGTGTGCTCCAGCTTCGAGTACTTCCCGGCGGTGCCGATCTGCCACAGCCGCGACCTGGTGCGGTGGCGGCAGATCGGCAACGTCCTCGCCCGCCCGGACCAGGTGCGGCTGCCCGCCGACGTGCCCGCGTCCAGGGGCATCCGCACGCCGACGATCCGCCACCACGACGGGCGGTTCCACGTGATCGCGACCAACGCGTCGGCGGGCGGCACGTTCCTGGTCACCGCCGAGCGCCCCACCGGGCCGTGGTCGGACCCGGTGCGGGTCGACCTGCCCGGCGACGCACCCGACCTGGCGTGGGACGACGACGGCGGGTGTTGGTGCGTCACGCCCGCCGGGCAGGTGGCGCGCATCAACCCGACCACGGGCGCGGTGCTGGACGGGCCGTGGCAGGCGTGGCCCGGTGGTCGTGGCCGGGGCACGCCGCGCCTGCACCGCGTCGGCGACTGGTGGTACCTGGTGTCCGCGCACCGGCACGGGCTCGACGTGGCCCGCGCGCGCACGCCCCGCGGACCGTTCGAGCCGGCGCCCGCCGACCTCGGGGGCCCCCCGATCCGCGGCGCGGACCGGGCGGACCTCGTGGACACCCCGGACGGGCAGTGGTGGCTGGTGCTGTCCGGCGCCCGCCCGGACGCCCACGGGACCGGGCCCGAGACCGTCCTGGCGCGCGTGCGGCAGGAGGACGGGTGGCTCGTCGTCGACGGCGACGCGGGCGTGCCGCCGGTGCCCGAGTCGCGCCACCCGTCGCCGCCACCGCGCGAGGACTTCGACGAGTTCACCCTGGACCCGTGCTGGATCTCGCCGCGGGAGCGCCGGCACGGGTCGTGGTCGTTGACCGAACGCCCGGGCTGGCTGACGCTGCGCGCCACCGGGGACACCCTCGACCGCCCCGGCTGCACGTTCTTCGGCCGTCGGCTGCGGGACCGCGACTCGCGCGTGTCGGTGCGGCTCGACCCCGGCACGGCCCGGGCGGGCCTGAGCATCCGGTGCGACGAGGCGCACCACTACGACCTGGAGGTCGTGTCCGGCCGGGTGGACGTGGTCGCGCGGATCGGCCCGGTGCGCCAGGTCGTGGCCAGCCGGACCGTGCACCCCGGGCCGGTCACGCTCACCGTCGTCACCCGCACGGACGACCTCGTGCCGCCGTCGTTCGTGCGGCCGACGGACGAGCCGACGGGTGTCGAGCCCACCGGACCCGACACCATCGCGTTCCACGTCGACGACGACCCCGGACCGCTGGCCGAGCTGAACGGGCGGTACCTGTCGCCGGCGTTCACCGGTGGCCCCGCCGGGAGGGTCGTCGGCATGTACGTCACCCGCGGCGTGGCGGCCTTCGACTGGTTCGACCACCGCGACCGGCTCACGCCCGCCGGGTGAGACCCGTGACCGCCGACCACCATCCCCCCTCGGAGGTTCCCGTGAGAACAACAGTGCCGTTGTCATCGCTCCCGCGGCGCGCCGGCGCGCTGCTCACCGCCGTCTTCTGCGCGCTGGTGCTCGCGCCCGCGGTGGCCAAGGCGGACAACCCGATCGTGCAGCACATCTACACCGCCGACCCGGCCCCGCTGGTCCACAACGGACGGGTGTACCTCTACACCGGGCACGACGAGGACGGCTCGACCTGGTTCACCATGAAGGAGTGGCGGGTCTGGTCCTCCGACGACATGGTGAACTGGACCGACCACGGCTCGCCGCTGAACATCGGCACGTTCGCGTGGGCGAGCAAGGACGCGTGGGCCGGTCAGGCGATCCAGCGCAACGGCAAGTTCTACTGGTACGTGCCGGTGGTCAACCGGGCCACCGGCCGGATGGCGATCGGCGTGGCCGTGGCCGACAGTCCCACCGGCCCGTTCCGCGACGCCATCGGCCGGCCGCTGGTGGAGAACGGCGAGATCGACCCGACCGTCTTCATCGACGACAACGGCCAGGCGTACCTGTACTGGGGCAACCCGAACCTGTGGTACGTGCGGCTCAACGCCGACATGACCTCCTTCTCCGGCAGCCCCACCCAGATCCCGCTGACCACGGCCGGGTTCGGCTCCCGCAGCGGTGACGCGAGCAGGCCGACGCTGTACGAGGAAGGGCCGTGGGTGTACAAGCGCAACGGCCTGTACTACAACGTCTTCGCCGCCAAGTGCTGCTCGGAGTTCATCGCCTACTCCACCGCGCCCAGCCCCACCGGGCCGTGGACCTACCGCGGCACGATCATGCCGACGCAGGGCTCCAGCTTCACCAACCACGCGGGCATCGTGGACTTCAAGGGCAGCTCGTACTTCTTCTACCACAACGGCGCGCTGCCGGGCGGCGGCGGCTTCACCCGCTCCGTGGCGGTGGAGAAGTTCACCTACAACGCCGACGGCACGATCCCGACCATAAACATGACCACGGGCGGTGCGCCGCAGGCCGGCACGCTCAACCCCTACGTGCGCCAGGAGGCCGAGACGATCGCCTGGGGTTCGGGCATCGAGACCGAGCCGTCGTCCGAGGGCGGGATGAACGTCGGCTGGATCGAGAACGGCGACTACGTCAAGGTCAAGGGCGTCGCGTTCGGCACGGGCGCGAGGACGTTCAGCGCGCGGGTCGCGTCGGCCGGGTCCGGTGGCACCGTCGAGGTCCGGGTGGACGGTCCGAACGGTCCGGTGGTGGGGCGCTGCGGCGTGTCCGGCACCGGCGGCTGGCAGAACTGGACCACGGTGTCCTGCGCGGTCAGCGGCGCGACCGGAACGCGGGACCTCTACCTCCGGTTCGCGGGCGGCAGCGGTTACCTGTTCAACGTGAACTGGTGGCAGTTCACGGCGTGACGCGGAGCGGGACGACCTCCGTCGCGGACTTCATTCTCCGAACTTACATAGTTCGCGCTCACAGCGAACCTGGTCGGGGAACCGCCGACGGAGGTCGTCTTCCATGGTTGTCACGAGGTGCCAACGGTTCTTGACGGGTGTTGTGACACAGCTTACTGTCGTGAGCGCTAACAATCGGAGTTGAGGCCGAAAGTTTCGCACCAGCCGGTGCGGCCGGTGCTCGGCCCGGTTGCCGCACAATCGCCGACCCGCGGTGGCCAGCTGTTCGGTGGCGGTGCCTCCTGTTCCTCGCCCAACGTTGGAGATAGCGTCGTGACACTCCGCTTGCCCCTGCTCTGCTCAGCCGTGATCCTGGCCCTGCTCGCTGCCTGCACACCCGGCACGGGCGGCGGCGGGGGAGGGGACGGCAAGTCGTTCGAGTTCTGGTCGTTCTCCGCGATCAACCAGAAGTTGACCGTGGACGCCTACCAGGCCAAGCACCCGGACGTGCAGATCAAGCTGACCGAGGTGGGCACGTCGACCGAGACCGCCCAGTCGCTGACCACGGCGCTGGCCGGCGGCAAGGTGCCGGACCTGGTGCTCATCCAGGGCGACAACCTGCCGCAGTTCGTGGAGCAGCCGCAGAACTTCGTCGACCTGCGGACGCTGGGCGCGGACGACATCAAGGGCGACTACCTCGACTGGGTGTGGAAGCAGAGCGTCGCCAAGGACGGCGAGGTGCTGGGCGTGCCCACCGACGTGGGCGGCATGGCGGTGGCCTACCGGACCGACCTGTTCGCCGCCGCCGGGCTGCCCACCGACCGCGAGGCCGTGAGCGCCCTGTGGCCCACGTGGGACGCGTTCATCGAGACGGGCAAGCGGTACAAGCAGGCCACCGGCAAGGCGTTCACCGACAACGCCGCCACCAGCGTGTTCTACCAGGCGGTCAACCAGGTCTCGGAGAAGTACTACAGCCAGGACCGCAAGCTCGTCTACTCCACCAACCCGCAGGTGAAGGCGGCGTTCGACCTGGGCATCAAGGCCGCCACCTCCGGCATCACCGCCGGGCAGACCTCGTTCGAGACCGCGTGGAGCGCCGGCATGGCGCAGGGCCAGTACGCGGCCGTGTCCGCGCCGTCGTGGATGCTCAACAGCATCCGCAGCACCGCGCCCGACACCAAGGGCAAGTGGGACATCGCCCGCATCCCCGGCGGCTCCGGCAACTGGGGCGGCAGCTACCTCGCCATCCCGAAGCGCGCGAAGAACCCGCAGGCCGCGTGGGAGTACATCAAGGAGATGCAGTCGCCGCAGGGCCAGTTGGAGCACTTCGCCCGGGTCGGCGCGCTGCCGTCGACGCCGTCGGTCTACAAGGACGACAAGCTCACCTCGGCCAAGGACCCGTTCTTCTCCGACGCGCCGACCGGCAAGATCTACACCGACTCGCTGCTCGAGCTGAAGCCGTTCTACATCGGCCCCGACAGCGCGGCCATCGGCCAGGAGTTCCTCAACGCCATCACCAACGTGGAGCAGAGCGGCGGCAACCCGGCCACCGCGTGGGACGACGCCATCCGCAACATCAAGACCGCCATCGGCGAGTGACGACCGTGACCACCACGCTGCTGCCCGCCCCGTCGGCGGCGCTGCCGCCCCCGGCCTCCCCGCGAGGCCGGGGGTGGGGCGAGCGCCTGTCGGCCTACGCCTACATCGCGCCGTTCTTCGTGCTCTTCGCGGTGTTCGGGCTGTTCCCGTTCGCCTTCACGTTCTACGTCGCCCTGTTCGACTGGAACCCGATCGGTGACCAGGTGTTCATCGGGGTGGACAACTTCACCCGCATGTTCGCCGACCCCCGGTTCTGGAACGCGGCCGGCAACACGGTGAGCATCTGGGCGCTGTCCACGGTCCCGCAGCTGCTGCTGGCCCTGGTGCTCGCGCACGTGCTCAACCACGCCCGGCTGCGGGCCGCGCTGTTCTTCCGGATGTCGGTGCTGGTCCCGTACATCACGTCGGTCGCCGCCACCGCGGTCGTGTTCGCGCAGCTGTTCGACCGCGACTACGGCCTGCTCAACTGGCTGCTCGGGCTCGTCGGCGTCGAGCCGATCGACTTCGTCCAGTCCACGTGGGGCAGCCACGTGCTCATCGCCACGATGGTGACCTGGCGGTGGTTCGGCTACACCACCCTGCTCTACCTCGCCTCGCTGCAAGCGGTGCCGCGCTCGGTGTTCGAGGCGGCGGCCATCGACGGCGCGGGGCCGTGGCAGCTCTTCCGCCACATCACCGTCCCGGCGCTGCGGCCAGTGATCATCTTCACCGTGGTCACCTCGACCATCGGCGGCTTGCAGATCTTCACCGAGCCGCTGCTGATCGCCACCGGCGCGCCGCTGACCTGCGGCGCGGTGCGGCAGTGCCAGACGCTGACGCTGTTCCTCTACGAGCAGGGCTTCGGGCAGTTCGAGTTCGGCTACGGCTCGGCGATCGGCGTGGCGCTGTTCGTCATGGTCGTGGCGATCGCGGCGGTCAACTACCTGCTGTCCACCCGGATCAAGGCGGACCGATGACGAGCACCGCGCCGCGCCGCCGGCACCTCGGACGGGTCCGGTGGTGGACCTACCTGCTGCTCGGGCTCGCCGCCGCGATCTGCCTGTTCCCGCTGTACTGGATGTTCATCGTCGCCACCACCGACACGGCGACCGCGACGAAGATGCCGCCGGAGGTCGTGCCGGGCGGCAACTTCTTCCACCTGGCCGGCCTGGTGCTGGAGACCGTGCCGTTCGTGCAGGCGTTGCTCAACAGCCTGTTCGTGGCCACGGCCATCGGGGTCGGCCAGGCGGTGCTGTGCGCGTTGGCCGGGTTCGCCTTCGCCAAGCTGCGCTTCCCCGGCCGCAACACCCTGTTCCTGATCGTCGTGCTGACGATGACCGTGCCGACCCAGCTCTCCGTGATCCCGCAGTACCTGATCATGTCGGAGCTGGGCTGGGTGGACACCCTGCAAGCCCTGATCGTGCCGGGCCTGGCGAGCGCGTTCGGGATCTTCTGGATGCGCCAGCACATCTCCGCCACGATCAGCGACGAGCTGCTCCAGGCCGCCCGGATCGACGGTGCCGGCACGTGGCAGGTGTTCTGGCGCATCGCGTTCCCGATCGTGCGGCCGGCGGCGTTCGTGCTGGGCCTGTTCGGGTTCGTCACCGCGTGGAACGACTTCCTGTGGCCGTTCATCGTGCTCAAGTCGCCCGAGCGCTACACCGCGCAGATCGCGATCAAGGCGTTGCAGAACAGCTACGACGTCGACCTCGGCCTGGCCATGTCCGGCTCGTTCCTGGCGACCATCCCGCTGGTCGTGCTGTTCGTCCTGGTCGGGCGGCGCATGGTCGCGGGCATCCTGGACGGCGCGTTCAAGGGCTGACGGCCCCCGCAGAACAAGGAAAACGATGACTTCACCGAAGTCCGAGGCGGACTTCTACGACAACCCCGTGATCCCCGGATTCCACCCCGACCCCAGCGTGTGCCGGGTGGGGGAGGACTACTACCTGGTGTGCTCCAGCTTCGAGTACTTCCCGGGCGTGCCGCTGTTCCACAGCCGTGACCTCGCGCACTGGCGGCAGATCGGCAACGTCCTGGACCGGCCGTCCCAGCTGCCGCTGCCGGCCGACGCGATGGCGTCCGACGGCATCTACGCGCCGACGATCCGCCACCACGACGGCCGCTTCTGGATGATCACCACGAACGTCTCGCACGGCGGCAACTTCATCGTCACCGCCGAACGCCCCGAGGGGCCGTGGTCGGACCCGGTGTGGATCGACCTGCCCGGTATCGACCCCGACCTGGCGTGGGACTCCGAAGGCAACTGCTGGTGCGCCTTCGCGGGCGCGCACGGGCCCGACTTCTCCGGCGTGCAGATCGCCCGCATCGACCCCGAGGCGGGCAAGGTGCTGGAAGGGCCGACCCCCGCCTGGGCGGGCACCGGGTTGCAGTGGCCGGAAGCGCCGCACCTGTACCGCGTCGGCGAGTGGTGGTACCTGATGATCGCCGAGGGTGGCACCGAACGCGGCCACACCGTGGCGATGGCGCGGTCCCGTTCGCCGAGGGGGCCGTGGGAGGGCGCGCCGGGCAACCCGATCCTGTCGCACCGCAGCACGAACCACCCGATCCAGAGCACCGGCCACGCCGACCTCGTCACCACCCCGGACGGCCGGTGGTGGATGGTGCTGCTGGCCACGCGTCCCGTCGGGTACAGCCCCAAGTTCCACGTCCTCGGCCGGGAGACGTTCCTGACGCCGGTGGACTGGGAGTCGGACTGGCCGCGCGTCGGTCCCGTCAAGCTGCGGGAACGCGTGCCGGTCGCGGTGACGCGGGCGGAGGCGGAACCGGGGCGGGACGACTTCGACGGGCCCGCGCTCGACCCCCGGTGGATCTCGCCGCGGTCGCGCCCGGAGGGCACGTGGTCGCTGGAGCAGCGGCCGGGGTGGCTCGCGCTGCACGCCACCGGCTCGACGCTGGACAGGCCGGGCTGCACGTTCCTCGGCCGGCGGCAGCAGCACACCGCGAGCCGGACCGCCGTCCTGCTGGACCACGCCGCCGGCCGCGCCGGCCTGTCGGTGCGCTTGGACGAGGGCCACCACTACGACCTGGAGGTGGCCGACGGCCAGGCCCAGGTGATCGCCCGCATCGGTCCGTTGCGCCAAACGGTGGCCACCCGCGCCGTGCCGCAGGGCCCGGTGACGCTCACGGTGACCACCCGCCCGTCCCGCCGGTGGCCTGCGGCGGAGGAACCGTCGGGCCTGCACGTCGCCGCACCGGACTACGTGGCGTTCCACGTCGGCGACGACCCGGAACCACTGGCGGAACTGGACGGCAGGTACCTGTCCACGGAAGTCGCCACCGGCTTCACGGGCCGCGTGATCGGCATGTACGTCACCGAGGGCACCGCCTGGTTCGACTGGTTCGACCACGGTCCGCTCGAGGAGCTGGAGTAACGACCCCCGTGCCGGCGGTGTCCCGACCACGAGGGGTGACCGGGACACCGCTCGGCGCTGCGGCCACTGCGGATCGCCGCAGGGCTGTCGCGCGCGGCCGGCTGCCGGATCGCGGCGGAGCTCGACCGCTGAGGGAACCGGGCCGAACCTGCCGCGCAGGGAACTACCTCGGGATCGCCGCGGCTGTCCCACGCGGCCCGCCACCGGAAATCCCGCCGGAAACCGCCGCCACGACTGCGACACGAACCCGACCGGGGCTTCCGCACCGGGACCGCCCTGGGGATCCGCATGCCAGGGGCCCGCATCGAGCGCTGCCGCCTACCTGCCGCCGCCGCGCGCCTGCTGCCTGTCGCGCGCCTGCTGCCACCGCCACCACCCGCTGCCCAGCGCCGCCTGCTGCACGTCGCCTGCCTGCCACCCGCCGCTTGCCCACCACTCGCCGCTTGCCCACCACCCGCCGCCTGCCTGCGGCCCGCGGGCTGCCGTCGCCTGCCTGCCGCTTGCCGCCTGCCTATCGCGCGCCTGCTGCCTACCCGCCGCCCGCCTGCCTGCTGCCGCCTGCCGTGCCACCCGCCGCCCGTGCCACCCGCCGCCCGTGCCACCCGCCGCCTGCTGCCGCCTGCCGCCTGCCGCCCGCCTGCGCCCCCTGCCGGAGGACTTCATCGAGCGCTCCCGCTCAGGGCCCGCTGCCAGAACCGCCGCCGGGCTGCCGCGAAGCAGTCCGGCGGCGGTCGGGGGGTGGGCTAAGCCCTGGCCCAGCGCTGGTTGGCGCCGGTGTGGCAGGTCCAGACGATCACGGCCGTGCCGTTGGCCGTGCTCGCGCCGTTCACATCCAGGCACAGTCCGTTCTGGGCGTTGCTGATCGTGCCGTTGTCGTTGAGGTTCCACTGCTGGTTCGTGCCGCCGGTGCAGGACTGGATCCGGACCGCGGTGCCGGCGGTGGCGTTGGCCGGCACGTCGAGGCACTTGCCCAGCACCTGCAGGGCCTTGTTGTTCTGGGTGAACTGCTGGTTCGTGCCGCCGCCGCAGTCCCAGATGATCATCGCCGTGCCGTTGGCCGAGTTCGCGCCGTTGACGTCCAGGCACCGGCCGCTGGCCTCGCCGCGCAGCCGGAACGTCGTCGGGACCGGAGGCTGCTCGCCGGTGAAGAACTTCCACACCTCGCCCTTGACCCAGCTGCGCGCACCGGACTCGCAGCCGCGGCACCCGTCCACCGGACCCTGCTGGTGCCCGCCGTCGAACGGGGCCCACACGACCGGGTACCCGGCCCGGCACCCCGTGTACGCGGTGGTGATGTGGGTGGCGCTGCCCGCGGTCGGCTCGGGCGGGTTCTGGGCCGTGCAGCCGTTGTTGCGGACCCACCTGTCGCGCTGGGCGCGGCCACTGCCGATGTTGTCGCCGATGCCGTGGATGCCCATGTAGGCCACGGGTGCGGTGCCGCCCGCGCAGCCGCTGATCTCACCGGGCGAGGCGATGGCGGCGATGGCGCGGAACATCGTCGGACGGGAGCACGCGAGCGAGATGCTCATCGCGCCGCCGTAGCTGAAGCCGAGCGCGAAGCGCTGCGTGGTGTCGACGCAGAGGTCGTCCTCGATCCGCTTCATCATGGCGTCGACGAAAGCGACGTCCTCGCCGCCGGAGTTGCCCCAGCCGTTGTTGAGGCCCTGGGGCGCGACGAAGATCGCGGTGTTGTTCGCCAGCCGGCGCAACCCATAGTGGGCGTAGACGTCCCCGTCGCTGCCGCCGCCGGCGACCTGCTCCATGGTGCCGCCCAGCCAGTGGAACCCGAAGACCAACCGGTGCTGGTAGGTGTTGTTGTAGTTGTCGGGGATGCTCAGGATGAAGCTGCGGTTCTTGCCGCCGCTCTGGATGGTGTGCGTGCCGCTGCGCAAGGTCGGCGCCTTGCCGCAGCCCGCGGTCGCGGCGGCGGTGGTGACGGTGTCCGGTGGCGCCGGCGCGGCGGTCGCGGACGCGGTGGTCGTGGCCGTCACGCCGGCCAGGAGCAGCGCGGCCGCGGCGGCCGTCGACGCCCACCGGCGGTGTGCGCGGTTGTCCTTCGTCACGGGTGTGCTCCCGTTCTCGGTGTGGTTGTGCTCGGTCATCGATGGCCTTCCGGCGCGGTGTCGGCCGGGATCGTCCCGGCGGACGGCCCGGACGGCAGGTGCACGTGCACGTGCCCCTTGCCCGCGCCGATGCTGATCACGTCCAACTGGAGCGCGGCGACCGACCAGGCGCGCAGCGCCAGCGTGCGCTGCGCGCCGGCCAGGACCAGCAGGTCGCGCGACAGCGGCTCGGGCGCGCCGACGGCGGCGGCGAAACCGTCCACCGCGGCGGCCAACTGCCCGACGGCCGTGCGCAGCCCGGTGCGGGCGACGTTCACGCCGTTGCCCGCGGACGGCGTCTCCTCGTACCGCCGCACCTCCGCGGCCACCACGTCACGCCACCCGCGCACGTCGTCCATCGTCGGTGCGGCGGCCGGCGCGGAGTCGTCGAGCGGGGACGCCTTGGCCATGGCCTCCAGCACCGGGGTCAAGCGCTCCCGGCCGCCCCTGGCCAGCTCGATCAACGCCCCGACCTGCTCGACGTCGCGCCGCGCCTCCTCGTCCTGCAACTCGGCGATCCGGCGCTGCGTCGCATCCGGCCCGGTGGTCCACGACCCGGACACGAACGCCACGGCGAACCCGAGCGCGAACGCGGTGACCAGCGCGGTGATCGAACCCCAGAGGGGTCGTGCCGCGACGCGGCCGGCGGGCTTGCCCGACCGTGCCCGCCCGACCGGCGTGGTCCTGCCCATGACGCTCCTCCTCGGCACGCGGTGGGACGGTCCGCGGCCCCGGCACGCGCCGGGGCCGCGGACCACTGGGGGTCAGGACAGCGTCCACCGCTGGTTGGTGCCGCCGTTGCAGGTCCAGATGATCAACTGGGTGCCGTCGGCCGAGCTGCCGCCGTTGGCGTCCAGGCACTTGCCGCCGTTGCGGATCGTGCCGTCCGACTGCACCGACCAGTTCTGGGCGGACGAGCCGTTGCAGCTCCACAGTTGCGCGAGCGCGCCGTCCGCGGTGCCGTTGACGTTGAGGCACTTGCCCAGGGCCTGGAGCGTCTGCCCGGTGCGCGTCCACGTCTGGTTGGCCCCGCCGTTGCACGTCCACAGCTGGACCTTCGCGCCGTCGGCGGTGCTGCTGCCGTTGACGTCGACGCACTTGCCGCCGATGCCGACGATCCGGTTCGTGCCGCCACCCGTCCCCGGCGTGCCGACCCCGTTGCCGATGAACGTCAGGGAGTCGACGTCGAAGGAGTTGGTCGACCCGGTCTTGAACACCAGGAACAGCTCGGTGGTGCCACCGGGGTTGGTGACGTTGACCGCGGGTGTGCCCGCGTAGTTGTCCCAGCCGCCGGTGCTCGGCACCGGGACCGTGGCGATCAGCGCACCCGTCGGCGAGCCGGCGCGCAGCTCGACCGACCCGCCGCCGCTCGGCGACGACAGCCGCAGCGAGACCTGGTTGACGCCGGTCAGGTTGTACGGCGTGAACGAGATCCAGTCGTTGTTGCTGATGTCACCCACCCGGCCGCCGGACTCGGCGCCGGCCTGCGCCACGACCCGCACCCCGGACGAGCCGGTGAAGTACTCGGCCTGCTTGCGCTTGGGCTGGAGCAGCACCTTGCGGCTGCCCTCCAGCGCCGGCACGCCGGTCGCGCCGTTGTCGGTGTACTTGCTCGCCGCCACCCAGAACGAGTTCAGCTCGGCGTGCGCGGTGTCGGTCTCCGCCTTGAGCGTGCCCGAGCAGCCGGGGATCGGCGCGAGGTCGTGCCCGTGCTGGTCGTGACCCAGCGCCGGGGTGGTGGTCACCCGGGCGCAGTCGATCGCGCTGTCCTCGGGATCGGTGACCGTGACCGTGTACGGGATCGTGTCGCCCCAGCCGAACACACCGCCGTCGGGGATGCTCAAGTTCACCGTGGGCGCGGTGTTGCCCGAGGTCACGACCACGCTGGTGACACCCGACTTCCCGCCCACGTCGGTGACGGTCAGCTTGGCGTTGAACTGCCCCCGGCCGGTGTAGGTGTGCATGGGGTTGGCCTCGGTCGACGTGGTGCCGTCACCGAACTCCCACCGGTAGGTCACCGGCCCGCCCTCCGGGTCGCCGGAGCCCGCGCTGGAGAACCGGACCGTCAGCGGCGAGGAACCCGAGGTGGGCGTGCCGGTGGCGGTCGCGACGGGACTGCGGTCGCCGCTCTTGTAGTCGATGCGGTAGAGCCCGGAGTCCGGGTTGTCCCGCCCGTACCCGGAGCCCCACTCCAGCAGGTACATCGCGCCGTCCGGGCCGAACTTCATGTCCAGCGGCGACTTGAAGCTCAGGTTCGGCAGGAAGTCGTTGATCTTCAACAGCTTCCCGTCCTGGCCGACGCGGAACTCCCACATCCGGTTGCGCGACCACTCGCCGAAGAACGGCGTCTGGTCGAAGTAGGCCGGGAACTTGGTGGGGGAGGGGTTGTTCGGGTCGTACTGGTAGATCGGGAACGCGCCGGGCGCCTCGCCGCCGGAAGGGCTGCCCATCTCCGGGAACTTGTTGCCGTTCGCGCCGTTGCCGTACCAGACCTCGGCCTTGCGCGCGGCCGGCAGGTCGGTCAGGCCGGTGTTGTTGGGCGAGTTGTTCACCGGGCGGTCGCAGTTGAACTTCGCGCCCGACTGGCCGGTGGCGAAGTTGTAGTCGTTGAACGGGATGTTGTCGCCGATGCAGTACGGCCAGCCGTAGAAGCCGGGCGAGGTGATGACGTTCCACTCCACGATCCCGCCGGGACCGCGGTTGGCGTTGTCGTTGGCGGCGTCCGGGCCGTAGTCGGCCGCGTAGATCGTGCCCGTGGTCGGGTGCACGGAGAACCGGAACGGGTTGCGGAAGCCCATCGCGTAGATCTCGGGCCTGGTCTTGGCCGTGCCCGGCGCGAACATGTTGCCCGCCGGGATCGTGTAGGTCCCGTTGGCCTCCGGGTGGATGCGCAGGATCTTGCCCCGCAGGTCGTTGGTGTTGGCCGCGGTGGCCTGGACGTCGTTGTTCGACCAGCCCGGTCGCTCGTCGATCGGCGCGTAGCCGTCGGAGCGGTGCGGCTGCACGTCGTCGCCGGTGCCGATGTAGAGGTTGCCGTTCGGCCCGAACGCGATGTAGCCGCCCGTGTGGCCGGGCTCCGGCGCCTGCCGCGACGACGGCACCTTCATCAGGATCCGCTCGCTGGCCAGGTCGAGCGCGTCACCGACCACGGTGAACCGGGAAACCCGCGCGATGTCCTCGCCGCCGCCTGCGGGCGAGTACATCAGGTAGATCCACTTCGTGGTGGCGAAGTTCGGGTCCAGCGCGAGGCCGGTCAGGCCGTCCTCACCGCCGGTGTAGACGCTCAGCGTGGCCGCGGTGACGGTGGTGCGGGTGTCGGGCTTGTAGACCTTCACCTTGCCGCCGTACTCGGCGTAGAACACGCGGCCGTCCTTGGCCACGTCCAGCTCCGCCGGGCCGACGGTGTTATCGTCCAGCGCCACCTTCTCGAAGCTGCTCCACACCGTGGGGCCGCAGTCGGCCTGCACCTTGCCGCCCGCCGACTCCACGCCGCCCTTGACGTGCTCGCGGAACAGCGGCTCGGAGTAGCTGGACGCCTGGTGGCCCATGGCGGTGGCCCACAGCCGGCCGCCCTCGAAGTTGCGGCACCACGAGATCGGGTGGTCGTAGCCCATCCGGCTCGTGCCGGGGTCGTACGTCGTCTCGTCGGCGGTGACCAGCACGTGCGCGTTGCCGCGGACCGAGCGGGTGAAGTTGTACCACTCCTCGGTGCGCGTCCAGCGGTCCGGCAGCGCCGCGCCGGACGGGTGCTTGCGGTCGGCGACCTTGGCGGTGCCGGACACCGTGGCCGAGTGCTGGGTCATGGTCGCGCCGAGCATCTGGTCCCACCACGGGAACTGCTGCTCGATGTTCATGTCCGTCGCGTTGTGGATCGCGACGAACCCGCCGCCGCCGCGCATGTACTTCTGCGCCGCGGCGCGCTGGGCGTCGTTGTCCCACACCATGCCCGACGTCTGGAGCATGACGACCACGTCGAACGTGGCGAGCGAGGCGTCGTTGAAGATCGACGAGTCCTCGCTGCGCGTCAGCTCCCACTCGTTCTGGGCGGCCAACTGCTCGAACATCGTGATGCCGGCGGGAATCGAGTCGTGTCGGTAGGCCCCGGCGGCGGTCTTGCTGAACAGCAGCACGTGGAACCCTTCGGGGTGCGCGGGTGCCGGCGCGGCGGCCAGCCCCATCAGCACCAGCGCGCAACCTGCTGTCGCAAGCAGGCGCGCGAACCTGTGTCGCATTGCCACTCCTCTGGGGCACTGGAACGACGACGGATCGGATTACGCGGCGGCGGTGTGCACAGCAGGCGCAGGGTCGGACTCATCCTCCGGTGCCGGAGCGGCTCGGTGAGTCGGACACGGTGGACTGCCGCGCCGGGGCGGAACGAGGGCGGATGCAGGTCGAACCGGCGCGGCGCACGGCACCGCGCCGGTTCGGTTTCGGATTCCAGTCAGCCTGTGGCGGTCCTGGAGCTCGACCGCTGAGGACGCACGACCGGTGCGATGGCGCCCTGCGCACCCGGTGTAGTACAGCGAAGCGCAACTTCGCTGAGATTTGTAGCACACATCCGAGCGATGAGTCCAGACGCGACGAAGCCGCCCCGCGACGGACGGCGAGGCGGTCGGCGTCGGCGTCGGTCAGCCGAAGAGGCGGCGCTGGATCTCGCTGCGGTAGTCCTGCAAGGTGTTGTCGATGTGCACGCCGGCGGCCCGCGCGGCGGCTTCGGGGTCGCCGTCGCGGATCGCGTGGTAGATCGCGAGGTGCTCCTCGACCGCCTCCGCCGCGTGCCCGCCGACGGTGCCGTGCAGGCCGATCGTGCTGGACTGGCGTTGCAGGCGGCGGGCTTCCCGCACCGCGGCGACGAGGAACTGGTTGTGCGACGCCGCGGCCACGGCGAGGTGGAACTCCTCGTCGCCGCGGTCGAACAGGGCGATCTGCCCGGTCACGTGGCCGTGCCGGCAGGTCTCGGCCGCCTCGCCGATGGCGCGCAGCTCGGCCGGGGTCGCGTGGGTCGCGGCCAGCCTGCTGGCCGCCGTCTCCTGCACGCGGCGGAACTCGAACAGCATGTAGACGTGGTCGAGGTCGGTCGGCAGGAAGAACCCGCCCCACCGCGACGAGCCGAGCATGCCCTCGTCGTCGGCCACGTACAGCCCGCGACCCTTGTGCGCCCGCACCCGGCCGATCGCGGAGAGGATCTTGACGGCCTCCCGGACCACCGTGCGGCTGGTGCCCATCCGGGCGGCCAGCTCGTTCTCGGTGGGCATCCGGTCGCCCGGCCGCAGCTCCAGCTCGGCGATGAGCTGCAGGATCTGCTCCGCGACCAGCTCGTAGCCGGGCCGGTACGGGCCGGTCACCGGGGTGGCTCCCGGCCGGCCGGGAGACCCGCCGGTGGGGTCTCCCGGCGCGACTGCGCCATCCGTCAACGCCGCTCCTTCGTGACGGGTCGCCTGAAGACGACGGCTCAACACCGTTAGGACAGCTTACATCCGACCGGTCAGCCGCAGGAGCGAGGTGGCCGGTATGAGTAGTACTCATCGGTGTTGTGCCGACGTCGACGCGTCGGGGCAGCGGGTGGTGGACGCCTCCTCGGGGTGGGTCGGGCGGAACGCCGGTGGTCAGACGCGCTGGAGCTGGAAGCGCTGGTTGGAGCCGCCGGTGAGGGTCCACTGCGAGATGCGGGCGCCGTCGGCCGTGGACGCGGACCACACGTCCATCGCGAGCCCGCTCTGCTGGTTGACCAGGCTCACCACGCCGCCGCCGTGGTCGACCAGCCGCCACAGCTGGTTCGGGGTACCGGCGTCGCGCTGCTGGGTGATGTCCGCGCCGGTGCCCGTGCCCGAGACCTGGAGCACCAGTCCGCTGTGCCGGGCCCGGACGCGGTAGTGGTCGCCGGAGGGCAGGAAGTCGAACTGCTGGTTCAGGCCGGTCGTGGCCGCCCACTGGACCAGGGCGGCGCCGACGGCGGTCGAGGCGCCGCTGATGTCGGCCCGCTTGCCGCTGTGCTGCGCCACGAGGCGGTAGTTCACGCCCGGCTCGACCAGCGGCGGACGTCCCTGCGAGGTCGCCCGGTAGGTGCGGCCCGCCTGCCCGGCGAACCGGACCACGTCGGCCTCGACCCGTTCCGGCTGGACCACCACGCCACCGGTCTCGTCACGCAGCTCGAACGCGCCGGTGAACACCCGGCTGCGCACCTTGACCGCGCCGTCCCGGTCGGGGGTCACGGACAGCTCCGTCGCCCAACCGCCGCTCCACGCGGCCCCGACGGTGTACCCGCCCCGGCCGCGCAGCCCCGACACCCTCCCGGTCGGCCAGGCGGGCGGCAGCGCGGGCAGGACGTGCAGCTCGCCGTTGTGGCTGTGCAGCAGCATCTCGGCGATGCCGGATGTCGCGCCGAAGTTGCCGTCGATCTGGAACGGCGGGTGCAGGTCGAACATGTTGGGCGCGAGCCGGTCGGGTGTGACCAGGGAGCGGATCAGGTCGTGCGCCCGGGTGCCCTCCTCCATCCGGGCCCAGTAGTTGATCTTCCAGGCCAGCGACCACCCCGTGCCCGCGTCACCGCGCAGCTGGAGGGTGCGCCGGGCGGCCTCGAACAGCTGGGGCGTGCCCCGCTTGGTGATCTGGTTGCTCGGGTGCAGGCCGTACAGGTGGGAGACGTGCCGGTGGTTCGGCTCGGTCTCGACCCAGTCGTACAGCCACTCCATGACGTTGCCGCGGGAGCCGACCCGGGTGGGCGCGAGCCGCGCGCTCGTCGCCCGGACCCGCGACCGGAAGTCCTCGTCCACCCCCAGCACCTCCGAGGCGCGTGCGCAGCCCTCGAACAGGTCGCGCAGGATCTGCATGTCCATCGTCGGACCGGCGCAGACGCTGGCGTTGGCGTGGTGGGGCAGCTCCGGTGAGTTCGACGGGTTGGTGACCAGCCACTTCAGCCTCGGCTCCTCGACCAGCGTGTCGAGGAAGAACTGGGCGGCGCCCTTCACCGCGGGGTAGTAGGACCGCAGGAACGCGACGTCGCCGGTGAACAGGTAGTGGTCCCACACCATGGTGGCCAGCCACGCACCGCCGGTCTGCCACATGCCCCAGAGGGCGCCGTCGACGACCGAGGAGCCCCGCCACCCGTCGGTGTTGTGGTGGGTGACCCAGCCGCCCGCGCCGTACTGCGCCTTCGCCGTGCGGGCGCCGGTCACGGTCAGGTCGTTCATCATGCGGAACACCGGCTCGTGGCACTCGGCCAGGTTCGTCGAGTCGGCCGGCCAGTAGTTCATCGGCAGGTTGGCGTTGATCGTGTACTTCGAGTCCCACGACGGGGCCATCTGGTCGTTCCAGATGCCCTGGAGGTTGGCCGGCTGGGTGCCCGGCCGCGACGACGAGATCAGCAGGTAGCGGCCGTACTGGAAGAGCAGGGCCGAGAACTGCGGGTCGGTGGTGCTGTTGTGCTGGGCGATCCGGACGTCGGTCGGCTGGTCCGCCGCCGCGGTGCGGCCGACGTCGAGGGTGACGCGGCCGAACAGCCGCTGGTAGTCGGCCACGTGGCGGCTGCGCAGCGCGTCGTAGGTCAGGCCCTGGGCGCCGCTGAGGCGGCCGCGGGCGATGCCCTGGTAGTCGCCCGCGACGTTGCGGTAGTCGACGTAGCTGGTGCCGATCGAGATCAGCAGCGTCACGCTGGTCGCGTTGGTCACCCGCAACGTACCGCCGGAGCTGCTGGTGGTCCCGCCCTCGGCGATCGCCTTGGCCAGCGCGAGGAACCGCACGGAGCCCGCGATGCCGCGCTGGTCGCCCGACCGGCCGTCCAACCCGATCGTCGTGCCGTCCGGGCTGGAGGCGGTCGCCCGCTGGGGCGTGCCGAACGCGGCCGTGAACGAGATGGAGCCCGGCGTCTCGGCCGTCAGGCGCACCGCGATCACCTGGTCGGGGGCACTGGCGATCACCTCGCGCCGGTACCGGACGTTGTTGGCCGTGTAGGTCACCACCGCGGTCGCGGTGGTCAGGTCGAGCCACCGCTGGTAGCCGGAGACGCCGCTCGCGGTGGGGAAGGTGAGCCGCAGGTCGCCGACGGGTTGGTAGGCGAGCTGGCCCGCCGGGCTGCCCAGCATCGCCTGGTCGATGAGGCCCTGCGCCTGCGTCCACTGGTCGGCGAACACCAGCCGCCTGATCTCCGGCAGCGCGGCCGCGCCCCGGGTATTGGTGTAGTCGTGGGGACCGCCGGCCCACACCGTGTCCTCGTTGAGCTGCAACCGCTCGGCGTCGACGTTGCCGTACACCATCGCGCCGAGGCGGCCGTTGCCGACCGGCAGCGCGCGCAGCCAGTCCGTCCCGGCCCCCTCGTCGTACCACAACGCCAGGTCGTTCACCGCGCGCACGGCCGGCGGCGCGACCGACTCGGCGCGGGCGACCGCGGTCCACGCCCCCGGCGCGAGCGCGGCCCCGGCGCCCGCCGCGCCGAGCTTCATCAAACTCCTGCGGGGCAAATCCGTCATCGGAGGATCCTCCAAAGGGGACGGTCGTGGACGCGCCGGCGGTGTGGTGGGCGGAGACCTCGCGACCGGAGCCTGCGGGCAACGTAGCCACGGCCGATCGCGGCCGTCAATCATCGGCGACTGCTCAATGTGAGCGCTAACAATTTAGCACCGCCCTGACCTCATCGAATCTGTATTCGACGAGGACGATTGTTCGTGCAACGGTGAAATGCCTGGTCATCGAATGGTTAGCGCTAACATTTTTAGCAGCCCTGAGCGTTGACGCCCGGTGTCGGCGGTGGTTACGGTGCCGAACGGGTGCCGGTCTCGCGCGCCCCTTCCGGTCCGCCCGTCGACGATGACGAGGAGACGCTGCCATGCGACGATACCCTTTTGCCGCCGGGCGGATAGCCGGTACTGGACGATCCATAAAGGACAGATTCCGGGCGTTGACGACCGCCGCCCTGCTGGTGGCCGCCGGCGTGGTCACGACGGTCGTGGGCTCCTCCTCCCCGGCCGCCGCGCACGCCGTCAACGCGGCCGACTTCCAGCAGGTCGAGCTGGCGCGCGGGGTCGCCGAGATGGGCGAGCCGATGACGCTCGCCGTGCTGCCGGACCGCTCGGTGCTGCACACCTCGCGCAACGGGACGCTGCGCCGCACCACCGCCGAGGGCGTCACCAGCGTGATCGGCAACGTCCCGGTCTACACCCACGACGAGGAGGGGTTGCAGGGCATCGGGGTCGACCCGGGCTTCGCGACCAACCGGCACATCTTCCTGTTCTACGCGCCGCCGCTGAACACCCCCGGCGGTGACGCGCCGGCCACCGGGACGGACTTCTCGGCGTGGAAGGGCGTCAACCGGCTGGCCCGGTTCACCCTCAACGCCGACTACACGCTGAACCTGGCCAGCCAGGTCACCGTGCTGGAGGTCGGCACCGACCGGGGCATGTGCTGCCACGTCGGCGGTGACATCGACTTCGACGCGGCGGGCAACCTGTACCTGTCCACCGGCGACGACTCGAACCCGTTCGACTCCGGCGGCTACACCCCGATCGACGAGCGGACCAACCGCAACCCCACCTACGACGCGCAGCGCAGCGCCGGCAACACCAACGACCTGCGCGGCAAGGTGCTGCGGATCAAGGTCAACGCCGACGGGTCGTACTCGATCCCGCCCGGCAACCTCTTCGCGCCCGGCACCGCGGGCACCCGCCCCGAGATCTACGCGATGGGCCTGCGCAACCCGTTCCGCTTCAACGTCGACAAGGCGACCGGGGCGATCTACCTCGGCGAGTACGGCCCCGACGCGGGCACGAGCAGCTCCACCCGCGGGCCCGCCGGCATGGTCGAGTTCAACCGGATCACCTCGGCGGGCAACTTCGGCTGGCCGTACTGCGTCGGCTCGAACACCACCGCCGAGGCGTACGTGGACTACACGTTCCCGTCCGGCCCGTCCGGCAGCCGGTTCAACTGCGCCGCGCCGGTCAACAACTCGCCGCGCAACACCGGGCTGGGCACCCTGCCCGCCGCGCGCGCGGCGTGGATCAAGTACGACAACTGCTCCTTCGCCGCGTTCGGCTGCGGCTCGGAGTCCCCGATGAGCGCGCCGGTGTACCGGTACGACGCGGCCAACCCGTCGTCGGTCAAGTTCCCGGCCGCGCTGGACGGGCACGTCTTCGCCACCGAGTTCGGCCGCCGCTGGATCAAGACCATCGACGTCAACGCCGACGGCTCGGCCGGGCAGGTCAGCGACTTCCCGTGGCGCGGCACGCAGGTGATGGACGCCGCGTTCGGCCCGGACGGCGCGCTCTACGTGCTGGACTACGGCACCGGCTGGGGCAGCGGCGACGCGAGCTCCGCGCTGTACCGCATCGAGTACAACCCGGCCGGGAACAAGGCGCCGACCGCGCGGGCCGCGGCCGACCGCACCTCCGGCAGCGCACCGCTGACGGTGAACTTCTCGTCGGCGGGCTCCTCCGACCCCGAGGGCGGCGCGCTGAGCTACTCGTGGAACTTCGGCGACGGCACCACGTCCACGGCGGCCAACCCGAGCCACACCTACACCGCCAACGGCCAGTTCTCCGCGACCCTCACGGTCACCGATCCCGGTGGGCGCTCGGGCGCGGCCACGGTGTCGATCTCGGTCGGCAACACCGCGCCCACCGTCCGGATCGACGGGCCGGCCAACGGCACGCTGTTCAGCTTCGGCGACGCGGTGCCGTACACGATCACCGCGTCGGACCGGGAGGACGGCACGATCGACTGCCAGCGGGTGAAGATGAGCTACGTGCTGGGCCACGACAGCCACGGCCACCCGATCACCACCCAGACCGGCTGCTCGGGCACGTTGCAGATCCCGGTGGACGGCGAGCACGACACGGCGGCGAACCTGTTCGCGGTGCTCGACGCCGAGTACACCGACCTGGGCGCGAACGGCCAGCCGCCGGTGACCACGCACACGCAGCACGTGCTGCAACTGCGGCACCGCCAGGCCGAGCACTACTCGACCCAGTCCGGCACCGCCCTGTACGACAAGGCGGCGGCCGAGGGCGGGCGGACCGTCGGCGACATCCAGAACGGCGACTGGATCGCGTTCCAGCCCTACGCGCTGGGCGGCGTCAACAGGTTCACCGCCAGGGTCTCGTCCGCGGGCTCGGGCGGCACGCTGTCCGTGCGCACCGGCTCGCCCACCGGACCGGTGCTCGGCACCGTGACCGTGCCGGTGACCGGCGGCTGGGAGACCTTCACCGACGTCTCCACCGCGCTGTCCAACGTGCCGACCGGCACCGTCACGCTCTACCTCACCTTCGCCGGCGGCACGGGCACGCTCTTCGACGTCGACGCGTACACGTTCGGCACGTCGGCCGCGACCCGCACCGGGCCGATCGTCGGCGCGTCGGGCAAGTGCGTGGACGTCAACGGGGGCGGCACGGCGGACGGCACGAAGGTGCAGCTGTGGACCTGCAACAGCGGCGCGAACCAGCGCTGGACGGTGACCGGGTCGACGTTGCGGGCGCTGGACAAGTGCCTCGACGCGGCCGGCACCGGTGACGGCGCGCTGGTGCGGCTGTGGACGTGCAACGGCGGCGCCGGCCAGAACTGGATCGCGGGCGCGAACGGGTCGTTGGTGAACGCGCAGTCCGGCAAGTGCCTGGACGCCAACGGCGCGAGCTCGGCCGACGGCACGCAGTTGATCATCTGGAGCTGCCACGGCGGCACCAACCAGCGCTGGACCCTGCCCTGACCAACCGCGAGGACGGCGAACGATGAGACGCTCACTGACCCGACGCGTGATCGGCCTGGCCGCGGCCGCGATCACGGTCACCGCGCTCAGCTCCAGCCCACCGGCCGTCGCCGCGGACGCGCCGTACGACGTGCTGGTGTTCTCCAAGACCGCGGGCTTCCGCCACGACGCGATCCCCGCGGGCATCCAGCTGATCCGCGACCTCGGCGCGGCCAACAGCTTCACGGTCACCGCCACCGAGGACTCGGCCCAGTTCACCACCAGCAACCTGGCCCGGTTCGAGGCCGTGGTGTTCCTCAACACCACCGGTGACGTGCTCAACGCCACCCAGCAGACGGCGTTCGAGTCCTACGTCCGGGGCGGCGGCGGGTACGTCGGCGTGCACTCGGCGTCCGACACCGAGTACGACTGGCCGTTCTACGGCGAGCTGGTCGGCACGTACTTCAGCTCCCACCCGGCCATCCAGCAGGCGACGGTCCGGGTGGAGAACCGGGCGCACGCGGCCACCGCGCACCTGAGCCCGGCCTGGACGCGGACCGACGAGTGGTACAACTTCCGCGGCAACGTCCGGTCCACGGCCCGGGTGCTGGCCACCCTCGACGAGTCGACCTACAGCGGCGGCTCGATGGGCGGCGACCACCCCCACACGTGGTGCAAGACCGTGCAGGCTGGGCGCTCGTTCTACACCGGCAGCGGTCACACGCAGGCCAGTTACGCCGAGCCCGGGTTCCGCGCCATGATCCTCGGCGGCATCCGGTACGCGGCCAACCGCACCAAGGCCGACTGCCGGCCGGAGACCGGCTACACCGCGCTGTACAACGGCTCCACCACGGGCTGGTCGCAGGTCGGCCCGGGCGGGTTCAGCAACAGCGACGGCACGCTGACCTCGTTCGGCGGGCAGGGCCTGCTGTGGTACAGCGGGCGGGAGTTCCGCTCGTACTCGCTCAAGCTGGACTGGCGGCTCGCGGGCGACGACAACTCCGGCGTCCTGGTCGGCTTCCCGGCGGGCTCCGACCCGAACTCCGCGCTGGCCAACGGCTACGAGGTGCAGATCGACGCCACCGACACCGCGGACAAGACCACGGGTGCGGTCTACGGGGTCAAGGCCGCCGACCAGGCCGCCCGTGACGCCGCGCTGAACCCGCCGGGCGAGTGGAACACCTTCGAGCTGCTGGTCGAGGGCGAGCGCCTGCGGGTGTTCCTCAACGGCGTGCAGGTCAACGACTTCACCAACACCGACCCCGCCCGGTCGCTGACCTCCGGGCACATCGGCCTGCAGAACCACGGCGACGGCGACGACGCGTCGTTCCGCAACGTCCGGATCAAGGAGCTGGGCGGCACGACGCCGCGCACCGGGCCGATCGTCGCCGCCTCGGGCAAGTGCGTGGACGTCAGCGGCGGCAGCACGGCCGACGGCGCGCGGATCCAGCTGTGGAGCTGCAACGGTGGCGCCAACCAGCGCTGGACCGTCAACGGGACGACGTTGCGGGCGTTCGACAAGTGCCTCGACGCCTCCGGCACCGCCAACGGCGCGGCCGTGCGGCTGTGGACGTGCAACGGCGGCGGCGGTCAGAACTGGACCGCGGGCGCGAACGGGTCGCTGGTGAACACCCAGTCGGGCAAGTGCCTGGACGCCAACGGCGGCAGCTCCGCCGACGGCACGCAGTTGATCATCTGGACCTGCCACGGCGGCACCAACCAGCGGTGGACCCTGCCGTGAACCGAAGGAGTGCTCCGATGAAAGCCAGCGGTGAGGCGTCAGCCCCCACCCAGACCCGTCGACGGCGACCGGTGACGTCCGCCGTGGCGGCCGTGGTCCTCGCGGCCGGTGTCGTCACCGTGCTGCCCGCGACCCAGGCGTCGGCGGCGACGGTCGACCCGACCGCGTGGTACGTCCTGGTCAACCGCACCAGCGGCAAGGCGCTCGACCTGGTGGGCTCGTCCACCGCCGACGGCGCGCGGATCACCCAGTGGACGCGCCACGACGCGACCAACCAGCAGTGGCAGTTCGTGGACTCCGGCGGCGGCTACTACCGGATCCGGTCCCGCCACTCCGGCAAGGTCCTCGACGTGTCCGGCCAGTCGACCGCCGACGGTGCCGCGATCCAGCAGTGGACCGACCACGGCGGCACCAACCAGCAGTTCCGGCTGGCCGACTCCGACGGCGGCCACGTGCGGCTGATCGCGCGCCACAGCGGCAAGGCGGTGGAGGTGCAGGGCGCGTCCACCGCGGACAACGCCAACATCGTGCAGTACTCCGACACCGGCG
Source organism: Saccharothrix sp. S26 (assembly GCF_021390395.1). Lineage (GTDB taxonomy): Bacteria > Actinomycetota > Actinomycetes > Mycobacteriales > Pseudonocardiaceae > Actinosynnema. The sequence continues at coordinate 157,701 of NZ_JAJUWT010000019.1, read as the reverse complement.
GCGGCAACCAGCAGTGGCAGTTGGCCAAGGTGTCGGGCGGCGGCGACCCCGGCGGCAGCGGCTGCGGCAAGGCGCCGACGTTGCGCAGTGGCACGCACACGATCCAGAGCGGTGGCAAGAGCCGCAGCTTCATCCTGCGCATCCCCGACGGTTACGACAACGCCCGTCCGTACCGGTTGATCTTCGGGTTCCACTGGCGTGGCGGCACGATGAACGACGTGTCGTCGGGTGGTACGAGTGGGACGGCGTGGTCGTACTACGGGATGCAGGAGCAGTCGAACAACAGCGCGATCCTGGTCGCGCCGCAGGGCCTGGGCAACGGCTGGGCCAACTCCGGCGGCGAGGACGTCACGTTCACCGACGACATGATCCGGCTGATCGAGAGCAACCTGTGCGTCGACCCGAAGCTCCGCTTCGCCATGGGCTTCAGCTACGGCGGTGGCATGAGCTACGCGTTGGCGTGCACCCGGGCGACGGTGTTCCGGGCCGTGGTGGTGTACTCGGGTGCGCAGTTGAGCGGTTGTTCGGGCGGTACCCAGCCGATCGCGTACTTCGGCATCCACGGCATCTCGGACAACGTGCTCAACATCTCGATGGGGCGGCAGTTGCGGGACAAGTTCGTGGCGAACAACGGGTGTGCCGCGCAGAGCCCGCGCGAACCCGCGCCGGGCAGCCGCACCCACATCACGACGGCGTACTCGTGCCGTGCGGGCTACCCGGTGCAGTGGGCGGCCTTCGACGGCGGGCACGGGCCCGGTCCGGTCGACGGCTGCGCGTGCGAGGACGGCGTCCGGACGTGGACCAAGGGCGAGGCCTGGAGGTTCATCTCGCAGTTCTGACCCCAGCGGTCACCGGCCCTGGTTCCCGTCCGCCGACAGCGGACGGGGGCCAGGGCTTCCCGGGTTGGCGACCGGCGCACGCCGCACCGGGTCGAACGGCCGGTCGCCTCGCGGCCGCACTTCCTCGGTGCCGCAGGTGCGGCGGCCGGGATCCAACGCGCCGGAAGCAGCCGAGAGCGGAGTGGGAACCATGGTGGAAGAGACCACCGGACTGTGGTTGGTCGGCGCGCGCGGGTCGGTCGCGACGACCGCGGTGAGCGGGTTGCTGGCCCTGCGCGCGGGGCTCGCGCCGGCGATCGGGTGCGTCACGGAGCTGCCCGAGCTGGCCGGTGTCGCGCTGCCCGCGTGGTCGGAGCTCGTCGTCGGCGGGCACGACGTCGCGCAGACACCGCTGGACAAGCGGGCCGAGCTGCTGGCCGAGGGCGGTGTGCTGCCGCACCACCTGCTGGACAGCATCGCACCCGGGCTGCGCGAGGTGGACGGCGAGATCCGGACGGCGAGCTTCGACGGCGTGCAGGCCGACGTGGCCCGGCGGTTGGCCGCCGACATCGCCGAGTTCCGCCGGCGGCGCGGGCTGAGCCGCGTCGTCGTGGTCGACGTGTCGTCCACCGAGCCGCCCGTGCCGCCGCAGCCCGAGCACGCCGACCTGGCCGCGCTGGAACGGGCGCTGGCCGACCCCGGCCGGCGCGTGCTGCCGCCCAGCTCGCTGGCCGCCTACGCGGCGCTCACGGCGGGCTGCCCGTTCGTGCAGTTCACGCCGTCGACCGGGATCGCGCTGCCCGCGTTGGACGAGCTGGCCCGGCGGCAGGGCCTGCCCTACGCCGGGCGGGACGGCAAGACCGGCGAGACCCTGGTGCGCACGGTGCTCGCGCCGATGTTCGCCGCGCGGGCGCTGCGCGTCCGGTCGTGGGCGGGCACGAACCTGCTCGGCGGTGGCGACGGCGCGACGCTGGAGGACCCGGCGCACGCCGACAGCAAGCTGAAGACGAAGGCGAGCGGCCTCGCGGCCCTGCTCGGCGGCGAGGTGACCGCGCCCCTGCACATCGACAACGTGCCCGACCTCGGTGAGACGAAGACCGCCTGGGACCACGTGTCGTTCGAGGGGTTCCTGGGCGCGCGGATGAGCCTGCAGTTCACCTGGACCGGGCTGGACTCGGCCCTGGCGGCACCGCTGGTGCTCGACCTCGCCCGGCTGGTCGCCGCGGCGGACGCGGCGGGGGAGAGCGGCGCGCTGGGCGCGCTGGCGTTCTTCTTCAAGGATCCGCTGGGTTCCGACGAGCACCGCTTCGCCGAGCAAACGCGCGCGCTGCACGAGTGGGCGCGGGGGTTGGGGTGAGGGGGTGGTGGCTCCCGTGCCGCACCGGGTGGTGGAGCCGTCGGCCGCGGGCCCGGAGGTGAGCCCGGCGTGACGTTCCACCTCGGTTACGGCACCAACGGGTTCGCCGACCACCGCCTCGACGACGCGCTCTCGATCATCGCGGGCCTCGGCTACACGGCCGTGGAGGTCACGCTCGACCACCACCTGGACCCGTTCGCCGTCGACATCGGCGCGCGGACCGGACGGCTCGCGGCCCGGCTGTCGGCGCTGGGGCTGCGCGCCGTCGTGGAGGCCGGGTCGCGGCACCTGCGCGAGGACCGGGAAGGGCGGGTCGACTTCCTGGTGCGCGCGAAGTGGATCGCGGCCGACCTCGGCGCGGGCTGCGTGTCGTTCCGGTCGGGTGCCGGGTCCGCGGCCGACCGGGAGCAGGTGAAGTCCGTCCTCGCCACCGCGCTGGACGGCGGGCCGGACGTGCCGCTCGCGCTGGAGCCCGAGCCCGGCATGGCGGTGGCGCGGCTGGACGAGGCGTTGCGGCTGTGCGCCGAGCTGGGCCACCCGGAGCCGCTGGGCGTCACCGTGGACGTGGGGCACTGCGTCGCGGTGGAGTGGCAGGACGCGGCGGCCTGCCTGCGCCGGGCGGGCGGGTTGCTGAGGAACGTGCACCTGGACGACATGCTGCCCGGCGTGCACGAGCACCTGGAGTTCGGCGAAGGGCGGCTGGACCTGCCCGACACCCTCGCGGCGCTGACCGGGATCGGCTACACCGGCGTCGCGGCCGTGGAGCTGCCCCGGCACAGCCGCGCCGCGCCCGTGGTGGCGAGCCGGGCGTTCGAGTCGCTGCGCACCGCGCACTGGCTGGCCCGCGCCGAACAGGAGGTGAGGTCTGATCCGTCGACCATCCGGACCCTGTTCCCCGCGGTGGGCCGGGCGGTGCGCGCGGGGGTGTGCGAGGCCCGGACGCGGCTGCTCATCGCCTACGTCGACAGCTGTGACGACGCGGCCGAAGGGCTCGCCGCGCTCTACCGGCACGGCACGTCGGCCGAACGCCTCGGCGTGCTGCGAAGCCTCGCCGGGATCGGTGACCGCGTGCCGCACACGGGGGTCGAGCTGGTCGAACAGGCCCTGCGCGGCAACGAGGCCGGGCTGGTCGCGGCGGCCATGGGGCCGTTCGCCGCGCGGCACCTCGACCAGCGCGCGTGGCGGCACGGGGTGCTGAAGTGCCTGCTCATGGGCATCCCGCTGACCGTGGTGAGCGACCTCGACCGGCGTGCCGACGACGAGCTGCGGCGCGGGGTGTCCGCGTTCGCCGACGAACGCCGCGCGACCGGCCGATCGGTGCCCGGCGACGTCCTCGACCTGCTCGCGACGTCCGACTGACCCGCCGGGCCCGGTCGGTCGAGCACGGCGTCGAGCGGGTGTCGACGGACTCGCCGCCGACCCGGCCGTGCCGTCCCCGGTCGAGCGTTGGTTTCCTGTCGCCTGTCGAGGGCGGACGTGCGGCCACACCGTCCAGCGGGCGCTCAGCCGGGCGGTGCGACGGAACCGCGGTCCCGGACCGGCATCGGGACGTAGTGCCGCCTGGCCCGGTCGGGTCGGCGCTCGTCCGCCCGACCGTCCTCGGCGAACAGGAGGTCCACGGCCTTCGCGCCGAGCTCGTGGCGCGGCAGGGCGACGGTGGTGAGGCCGGGGCGCAGCCACGCGGCCACGGGGTGGTCGTCGAACGAGACGACGGAGACGTCGTCCGGCACGCGCAGGCCGGCGTCCTGCAACGCCTGGTAGGCGCCGAACGCGAGCCGGTCGTCCAGGCAGATCAACGCGCGGGGCCGGGTGCGGCCCAGCAGGTCGCGCGTGGCGTCGAAGCCGTGCTCCGGCAGCCACCACCGGCACGGCCGCCCGCTCTCCACCTCGACGCCCACCGCGGCCAGCTCCTGGCGGATGCCGGTGAGCCGGTCGAGGACCGCGGACCGTCCCGGCGGGACGTCGTCGCCGTCCGCGCCGGCGCCGATCACGTGGATGCCCTCGCCGTGGCCCGCGTCGAGCAGCACCCGCGCGGCGGCCCGGCCGCCCTGGACCTCGTCGGGTAAGACCGACAGCAGCGGCGACGGCTCCCGCGGCACCACGTTGAGCAGCACCGCCGGGCCGGTGTCGAGGCCGGCCGGCACGCTGATCGCCCGGGTGTGCGCCGAGGCCAGCACGATGCCGTCGACCGGGTAGCCGTGCATCGTCTCGATCAACGTGCGCTCCAGGCCGGCGTCACCCTCGGTCTCGCCGAACAGCAACGTCACGCCGTGCCGCCGCGCCGCGCCGAGCGCGCCCGCGACCATGTCGCCCGCCAACCGCGAGCTGGCGACCGCATCGGACACGAACGCGATCGTCCGCGTCCGCACCCCGCGGTGCGCCAGCGAGGCCCGGTTGCGGCGGTACTCCATCTCGGTCGCGGCCTCGCGGACCCGGCGCTGCACCTCCTCGGAGATGCGCAGGTCGCGGCCCCGTCCGGAGAGCACCAGCGACACCGTGGTCTGGGAGACGCCGACGACCTTCGCGACGTCGGCCAACGTGACCCGTCGTGCGCGCAACGTCGACCTCCCACCGCCTCGTGGGCCCGGAGCTCCGACGAGCCGGAGCTCGCCTGGATGAGTCAGACTCATCCGGCCACTGGTCCTGGCCCTCCATCACAGCTCTTGTGTTGCCACGCCGTCAAGAGGAACAGCGCAGTTGGCGCGGACGACCGCATTAAGTACGACTCATCGTTCCCAGATGGCCGGTGGATCAGTATGCTGCGGAGTGGTTTCGTCGGCGCAACCAAAGCCGGCCGGGTGGGTCACCCGGCCGCTGTCTGGAGAAGTGATCAGCGATGGGGCAGCGCGCACTGTGGTCGGCCGTCCTGGTCCTCGGGTTGGCGTTGAGCGCCGGCTGCGGCAGCGCGGGGGTGTCCTCCTCGCCCGGCGGCGCGGCTGACAAGCTCGTGGTCTGGGACTGGAAGTCCGGCGACCCCGCCGCGAAGGCCTACGTCGACAAGGCGAAGGCCGACTTCGCCAAGGGCCACCCCGGTGTCGAGGTCGAGTTCGTCGCGCAACCGTTCGACCAGTACTACACGTTGCTCGGCGCGGCGATCCAGGCGGGCAAGGGCCCCGACGTCATCCTCTTCAACGGCGGCGGCCAGCTCCGCGACCGCGCCGACTCGCTGGTGCCGCTGGACGACTACGTCGCCGCGGACCGGCAGCGGCTGGCCGGGTGGGACGCGTTCGCCGAGGACGGCAAGACCTACGCCTCGCCCGTGACGCTGCAAGGACATCCCTTGTACTACAACAAGGCGCTGTACGAGCAGGCGGGACTGGACCCGGAGGCGCCCGCCGCGACGTGGGACGAGTTCGTCCGGGACTGCGGCGTCATCACGGACAAGACCGGCGCGAAGTGCTTCGCCGTGGGCAACAAGGAAGGCATCGGCATCCAGTTCTTCCTGTCCGCCATGGGATCCGCGGTGCTGACGCCCGACGAGTACGACCGGTGGATCGCGGGGAAGCGGGACTGGACCTCGCCGGCCGTGAAGCGGATCTTCGAGCTCTGGCGGCAGGTCGACGCGTCCGGGCTGAACAACGACGGGGTCAACTCCACCGCGATGTTCAACGACGCGTTCGCGGTGTTCCAGTCCGCCAAGGCCGCGCACGTCGTCGGCCTGATGTCGGACGTGGGGCACTGGAAGGACTTCGCCGAGTTCCTCGACCCCGCCGACGTGGGCGTGATGGCGGCCCCGGTGGTCGACCCGGCCGCGAAGCCGAGCCTGCCGTACGACGGCGGCATCGGTTACGGCGTCGCCAAGTGGACGCGCGACCCGAAGCTCGCCGCCGACCTGGTGCGGTCGTTGACGTCGACCGAGGCGTTGCAGGCCTTCTACGCGGACGCCGGCGCGATCGCGGCCGACACCACGATCGACGTCTCCGCCGCCGGACCGGCCGTCACCGCGATCTCGAAGGGCCTGGCCACCGGCAAGCCCGCGCTGCACGTCGCGCTGCCGAGCAAGACCGTCGACCTGATGGGACGGCTGTCGCAGCAACTGCTCAGCGGCTCGGTCACGGTGGACGAGGCCGTGGCGCAGCTGGCCGCCTCCGACGCGGCGAGCTGACCGTGTCGCCCGGAGCACCGCCGTCACCCGTCCGCCCGGCCCCGGCCACGCCGTCCCAGGGCCAGGCGCGGGACACGGCGCCCCGCCGCCGACCGCGTCGTCGGCGCGGGTCGCGGACCGAGCGGCTCGCGCCGTTCGTCCTCCTCGCGCCCGCCGTGCTGATCATCGTCGTGCTGCGCCTGTGGCCGCTGGTGCTGGGGGTCAACTTCTCCTTCACCGGCGACGGCGACCGCAACGGCACGCCGGTCGGGCTGGACAACTACGTGACGTTGTTCGCCGACCCGCTGTTCCGCACCGCGTTGCGCAACGTCGGCCTGCTGGTGCTGCTGCTCCCGGTCGCGGTGGCGATCCCGGGGCTGCTCGCCACGTTCATCTACCTGCGCACACCGGGGCACCGGGTCTACCGGGCCGTGTACTTCTTCCCGGCCGTGCTGTCCCCGGTGATCGTGGGCGCGATCTTCAACCTGCTGCTGGCCCACGACGGTCCGGTCAACGAGGTGCTCGGCGCGGTCGGGCTCGGGTCGGTGGACTGGCTCGGCGATCCGGACGTGGCCATCTTCGCGGTCGCGGGCGTGCACGTCTGGGCCACGTTCGGCATGGCGCTGGTGGTCTTCCTGGCCGGGTTCGCGAACCTCGACCCGTCGCTGCTGGACGCGGCGCGGGTGGACGGCGCGTCCCTGGCGCAGTCCATCCGGCACGTGATCGTGCCGGGGCTGACCCGCACCATCCAATTCGTCTTCGTCACCACCATGATCGGGATGCTGACCTCGATGTTCGGCCTGCTGTTCGTGATGACCAGCGGCGGGCCGGAGGGCTCCACCTACCTGCCGGAGTACTACATCTGGGTGCAGCAGGGGCAGTTCAACCAGCCCGCGCTCGCCTCCGCGGCGTCCACGGCGCTGTTCCTGATCATGCTGCTGGTGGGGCTGGCCCAGATCGGCGTGCTGCGGCGCGCGGGCAGGGAGGTCTGATGGCCGGCCGGAGGTGGTCGAGGTGGGTCGTCGCGGTCCCGATGGCCGCGCTCGCGCTGGCGACGGTCTACCCCATGGTGTTCACCACCAACGTGGCCATGAAGACCCGCCGCGAGTACGTGCTCGACCGGTTCTCCCTGACCGACTCCCTGCGGTGGGACAACATCGCCTCGGCGTGGACGAGCGTCGGCATGTCCCGGTACTTCCTGAACTCGACCGTCGTGGTGACGTGCTCGGTCGCGTTGCTGCTGCTGTTCGGGTCGATGGCCGGGTTCGCGCTCGCCCGGCTGCGGTTCCGCGGCTCGTCCGCGCTCTACCTCGGCTTCCTGGCCGCGCTGTTCGTCCCGTTCCAGGTGATCATGGTGCCGTTGACCCGGGTCATGGCCGACACCGGGCTCGTCGACACCTACCCGGGGCTGGTCCTGGCGTACGTGGCGCAGTTCCTGCCGTTCACCGTCTTCCTGATGACCAGCTACTACTCGACCGTGCCCGCCGAGGTGGTGGACGCGGCCCGGATCGACGGCAACACCGCGTTCGGCGTCTACTGGCGGATCATGCTGCCCATGGGCGTGCCGGCGCTGATCTCGGTCGGCGTCCTCAACGCCCTGTTCTGCTGGAACGACGTGCTCATCTCCCTGCTCATGATGCCGTCGGCGGAGCACCGCACGCTCATGGTCGGGGTCACCTCCCTGCGGGGGCAGTACTCGGACGACATCCCCGTGTTCGCCTCGGGCGTGCTGATCGCCGCGGTGCCCGTCCTCGTCGTCTACCTGTTCCTGCAGCGCCAGATCGCCGACGGCGTCAGCGCCGGAGCAACGAAGGGCTGATATGCGCATCACCGGTTATCGGACCCTCACGACCGTCAAGGCCTGGGGCAGGCCGGTCGGGGACGCCAACGGCGTCTTCGCCGACGGTGTCATCCGGGTGCCGATCGTCCTCGTGGAGACCGACGTCGGCATCACCGGCGTCGGCCTCGGACCGCACGTCGAGATCGAGACCGTGTTCGCCGCCATCGAGGGCGAGGACCCGCGCGGCGTCACCGCCCTGTACGACCGGATGCTGCGCCGGGTGTTCAAGGCGGGCCACGCGGGCGCGGTGTTCGGCACCATCGGCGCCCTCGACACCGCGCTGTGGGACATCAAGGCGCAGGCCGCCGGCGAACCGCTGTGGCGGCTGCTCGGCGGCCGCGACCGCCGCGTGCCCGCCTACGCCTCGGGCCTGTGCATCGGGCTGGGCGACGACGAGCTCGTGGCGGCCTACGAGGCCTACGCCGCCCACGGGCTGCGGGTGGCGAAGATCAAGGGCGGGCTGGACGTCGACCGCGACCGCGACCGGCTCATCCTGGTGCGCGACGTGCTCACCGCCGCCGGTCGCGGCACGCGGCCGGGGCTGATGATCGACGTCAACGAGGCCCTGACCCGCAAGCAGGCCGTCCGCCACGTCGCCGAGCTGGAGCGCACGCTCGACCTGATCTGGGTCGAGGAGCCGGTGCGGCGGTGGGACGCGGAGGGGCACGCGGCCGTCAGCCGAGGGATCCGGGCGTCGGTCGCCACGGGGGAGAACCTGACCGGGCTGGAGCAGTACCGGCCGCTGATCGCGGCGGGAGCGGTCGACGTGGTGCAGGCGGGCGCGGGGTGGGGCGTGACCCACTTCCTGCGGGTGGCGGCCCTGGCGCACGCGCACGACCTGCCCGTGAGCCCGATCGGCAACTCGCCGGTCGGCCTGCTGCACGCGGCCACGTCCGTGCCGAACCACCTGGTCAGCGAGTTGCAGGAGCTGCAGCCGCCGTCCGGTCTGTCGTTCGACCTGCACATCGAGGACGGCGCGTTCGTGCTGGGTGACAGCCCGGGGCTGGGCGTGAGGGTCGACGAGGAAGCGATCCTCGCCGCGGGCCTGGGGCTGGCCGCCCCGCCCTCCGACGGCCCGCACGTGCGACCGGAACGCGCCGGGCAACGCCTGCTGGCGGTGGTGCGCGACTCGATCACGCCCGACCGCCTGGACGCCCTGCCGTCCTGACCGACGTCCGGGCGACCGCCACCGGACCGCACTCCGATCCGCCGCTCGGCCGGCCACCCCGGCGGGCTTCCCGAGCCGCCGCTCCAACCGGCCGCCTCCGCCGGCTGCCCTCGTCACGACTTCCCGACCCGCCTGCCTTCCCCGACTCGCCCTCGCAACCGCGGCTTCCCGGCACCTGCCCCGCCCGCAGCCCGATTCGTGGCTCCGCTTCGGACCCACCTCGCTCATCCCGCCGCACCGACCGGCCATCAGACCGCCGCACACCATGTTCCCCCCGCCAGGAGGTCCCCCTTGTTCGCGTCCTCGTCCTCTGCGGTGCGCAGGGCCTTGTCGGCCGGAGCCGCCGCCGCGGTGGTGGCCGCGGTGGTGGCCCTCGCGCCACCCGCGCAAGCCGCCACCACGACCCTCTACGCGTCACCCACCGGCAGCGGCACCGCTTGTTCCGCCGCGCAGCCCTGCTCCTTGCCCGCCGCACAGGCCGCCGTGCGGTCGCAGAACAGCTCGATGTCCGGCGACATCGTCGTGCAGTTGGCCGACGGGGTGTACCGGCTCACCGAACCCCTGCGGCTGACCGCGGCGGACTCCGGCACGAACGGCTACCGCGTGCTGTGGCAGGCCGCGCCCTCCGCGCGTCCGGTGATCAGCGGCGCGCGTGCCGTCACCGGCTGGACCCTCGCCGACGCCGGCAGGAACATCTGGCGCGCGAACGTCCCCACCGGGCTCGACTCGCGCCAGCTGTACGTCAACGGCGCGATCGCGACCCGCGCCCGCACGCAGGTGAACCGGGCCGACTTCACGTTCACCAGCACCGGCATGAGGTTCTCCAACTCCGCCCTGGGCTACCTGAACAACCTGGCCAACCAGAACCGGGTCGAGGTGGAGAGCGTCAACTCCTTCACCGACCGCTACTCGCCGGTGCAGAGCATCAGCGGGAACTTCCTCACCATGCAGCAGCCCGCGTGGAACAACAACACCTTCGGCTACGACACGCTCAGCCAGCCGCACCGGGCCGGGCCGTTCTACCTCGCCAACGCCTACGAGTTCCTGGACTCGCCGGGGGAGTGGCACCTCAACCCCGGCACGGGCGCGTTGTCCTACATCCCGTTGGCCGGGCAGAACATGAGCGCGGTCAGCGTGGAGCTGCCCACGCTCCAGTCACTGGTCCAGGTCGGCGGCACCTATGACGCGCCCGCGCACCACATCTCGTTCACCGGCATCACCTTCACCGGCACGAGCTGGCTCGGACCCAGCAGCAACCAGGGTTACGCCGACCAGCAGACCGGCAGCTACATCGCGGGCAACTGGAACTGGCCGGCCGACCGGCTGACCTCCTGCCAGAACGGCTGCACGCAGTTCGAGGCGGCCCGCCCGCACTGGAACCAGATGCCCGCGGCGGTGCAGGTCTCGGCCGCCAACAACATCACGTTCAGCGAGTCGCAGTTCGTCAACCTGGGCCAGACGGCCATCGGCATCGGCAACGACGCCAACGCCCACGGCAGCGGCGTCGGCCTGGGCGCGAGCAGCATCACCGTCACCCGGTCCGAGATCGCCCGCAGCTCGGCGGGCGGCATCGTGGTCGGCGGCGTGCGCGCCGACGCGCACCACCCGAGCGACCAGCGGATGGTCAACCGGGACATCACCGTCAGCTACAACCGCATCCACGACCTCGGCGTCGAGTACCGGGGCAACGTCTCGGTGCTCAACACCTATGTCAGCACCGCCACCGTGGCGCACAACGAGGTCTACAACATGCCGTACTCCGGCATGTCCATCGGTTACGGCTGGGGCGCCAACGACGCGGGCGGCAACAACAACTACGCCAACCGGGGGCTCTACAACTACCAGCCGCGTTACACGACACCCACCACGGCGTCGAACAACCGGCTCATCAACAACTACATCCACGACGTGATGCAGCAGATGAACGACGGCGGCTGCATCTACACGCTGGCGTGGAACCCGAACGCCTCGATCAGCGGGAACCACTGCCTGCGAACCAACGGCTACTTCGGGCTCTACTTCGACGAGGGATCGAAGTACTACTCCGCGACCGGCAACGTCTTCTCCAACACCGGCACGTGGGCCACGGCCAACTACTGGGGTGGCGAGAACATGGGCAACTGGACGCTGACCAACAACTGGTCGACCAACAGCAGCACGAACATCACCAACGGCGACCGCGGCAACGTGGTGTCCGGCAACGTCGTGGTCACCAACGGCAACTGGCCGTCGGGCGCGCAGGCGGTGATGGCCAACGCCGGTCCCGGTGGCGGCAGCGTCGGCGGCCCGCAGAACGCCATGCTGGTGGGCGGTCAGTCGGGTCGCTGCCTCGAGGTGGCCGCCGGCAGTGGCAACGGCGCGCAGGCCCGGCTGTGGGACTGCGCCGGCGGGGCGAACCAGCGCTGGACGTACACCTCGGGCAAGCAGCTCGTGGTGAACGGGAACAAGTGCCTCGACGCCAGCGGCAGGGGCACCACCAACGGCACCGCGGCGATCATCTGGGACTGCAACGGCCAGGCGAACCAGCAGTGGAACGTCAACGCCAACGGCACCATCACCGGCGTGCAGTCCGGGCTGTGCCTGGACGCCAGCGGCCAGGCCACCGCCAACGGCACGCTCATCCAGCTCTGGTCGTGCCACGGCGGCACGAACCAGCAGTGGAGCGTGCGCAACTGACACCACCGCGCGGGGGTCGGACCTCCCGACCCCCGCGCCACGCCCGAAGCCGCCGCCACGACGCCAAAGGAGCATGACCGTGCAACCTCCACGCGTTCGTCCAGCAGGATCGTCGATGCGCCGGTGGCGTGCACGCGCGGCGATGCGCCTGCGCGTGGCGCTGGCGGTGGCGTTGTTGCCCGCGGCCGCGGTGGCGGTGGCCGCGCCGACCGCCGCGTCGGCCGCCGGCACCGGGCCGTGCGACATCTACGCCTCGGGTGGCACGCCGTGCGTGGCCGCCCACAGCACGACCCGCGCGCTGTACGGCTCCTACGCGGGCAACCTTTACCAGGTCCGGCGCTCGTCGGACAACACGACCAGGGACATCGGCGTGACGGCCGTCGGCGGCACCGCGAACGCGGCGGCCCAGGACTCGTTCTGCGCCGGCACCACGTGCGTGATCACGGTGGTCTACGACCAGTCCGGCCGGGGCAACGACCTGTGGTACCAGGGCTCGACGGTGGTGCCCGGCTCCACCCAGAGCAGGCCCGCGGTCGCCACCTCGGAGTCGCTGTCCGTGGGTGGCGGCAAGGCGTACTCGCTCTACATCAACCCCGGCAACAGCTACTGGCGCGACGGCCACCTGACCGGCGTGCCGACCGGTAGCGCGCCCGAGGGCATGTACATGGTGACCAGCGGCACGCACGTCAACAACGGGTGCTGCTTCGACTACGGCAACAGCGAGACGACCCGCAGCGCCGACGCGGCCGGCGCGATGGACGCGATCAACTTCAGCACCCAGTGCTGGTTCGGCGGGTGCTCCGGCACCGGCCCGTGGGTGCAGGCCGACCTGGAGTGGGGCCTGTACCCCGGTGGCAGCCAGTCGTGGAACCCGAACCAGCGCGCGTTCCCGAACAGGTTCGTCACCGCCATGTTGAAGAACAACGGGACCACGCGGTTCGCGCTCAAGGGCGGCGACGCGCAGGCGGGCAGCCTGACCACCCTCTGGGACGGCCCGCTGCCCAACGGCTACAGCCCCATGAAGAAGCAGGGCGCGATCATCCTGGGCAGCGGCGGCGACTGCTGCAAGCCGGGCGGCGGCGCGAACCTCAGCGCGGGGACGTTCTACGAAGGGGCCATGGTCGCGGGCTACCCCTCGGACGCGACCGAGAACGCGGTGCAGGCCAACGTCATCGCGGCCGGGTACAGCACCGGCGCCACCACCCCCGGCGGCGCGGTGCGCGCGGTGGGCGCGGGCAAGTGCCTCGACGTGCCGGACGGCACGGTGGGCGCGCAGGCCCGGATCTGGGACTGCCGGGGCGGTGCGAACCAGACCTGGACCCGCACGTCGTCGGGGCAGCTGGCGGTGTTCGACGGTAGTGCCCAGCGCTGCCTCGACGCGTACGGTCAGGGGACCGGCGCGGGCACCAGGGTGGTCATCTGGTCCTGCAACGGTCAGGCCAACCAGCGGTGGAACGTCAACGCCAACGGCACGATCACCGGCGCGCAGTCCGGCCTGTGCCTGGACGTGTCGGGGGCGTCCACCGCCAACGGGGCGCAGGTGCAGCTGTGGACCTGCCACGGCGGCGCCAACCAGCAGTGGAACCTCACCTGACGCCCGACCGGGCGCCGAACCACAGGAGAACGCATGCGACCACGCTTCCGGACGCTCGCCGCCGCGGCGGCGGCGGTGCTCACCGCCGCGCTGCTGCCACTGGGCACCGCGTCCGCAGAGTCCAACGGCGGGGTGCGGGTCATGCCGCTGGGTGACTCCATCACCGAGGGCACGCAGGTGCCCGGCGGCTACCGGATCGGGCTGTGGCAGCGGTTCGGGTCCGGCAACTACCGGGTCGACTTCGTCGGCTCGCAGTTCAACGGCCCCGCCTCGCTCGGCGACCACGACCACCAGGGCCACCCGGGGTGGCGCATCGACCAGATCGACGCCAACGTCGTCACCTGGTTGCGCAACACCAACCCGCGCACGGTGCTGCTGCACATCGGCACCAACGACATCCTGCAGAACTACAACGTGGCCAACGCGCCCGCCCGCCTGTCGGCGCTGATCGACCGCATCACGGCGACCGTGCCGAACGCCGACGTGTTCGTCGCGACGATCATCCCGCTGTCCAACTCCGGGCAGGAGGCCGCCGCCCGCAACTACAACGCCGCCATCCCCGGCATCGTGCAGGGCAAGGTGAACGCGGGCAAGCGGGTGCGCCTGGTGGACATGCACGCCGCGTTGACCACGGCCGACCTGATCGACGGCGTGCACCCCACCGCCACCGGCTACGACAAGATGGCCGCGACCTGGTACGCGGCCCTGCGGGCGGTGCCGGGCAGCATCGGCGACCCGGTCGCGTCGCAGGGCAGGCAGGTCGTCGGCGTGCCCTCGGGCCGCTGCCTCGACGTGCCGGGCTCGTCGACCACCAACGGCACCCAGCTGCAGCTGTGGGACTGCCACGGCCAGCCCAACCAGTCGTGGACGCAGACCTCCAACCGGCAGCTCGTCGTGTTCGGCACCAAGTGCCTCGACGCCTACGGTCGCGGCACGACCAACGGCACCCAGGTCGTGATTTGGGACTGCCACGGCGACACCAACCAGCAGTGGAACGTCAACGCCAACGGCACGATCACCAACGTGCTGTCCGGCCTGTGCCTGGACGCGTCGAACTTCGGCACGGGCAACGGGACCAAGCTGGTCCTGTGGTCGTGCAGCGGCCAGTCCAACCAGCAGTGGACGGTGCGCGCGGCGTGACCCCAGGAGGCCGGGCTCCCCGTCGGCGGGGGCCCGGCCTCGTCGTGCCGGGCGGGCGACCCGGTCCGGTCCGGAGTCCTGCTCGGTGTCGCGTGGCTGTACCCGGCCTTGCACGGAGAAGTCGCTGTACGCACGAGGTCCGGTTCCACGACGACGTCCGCATACTCCAGTGCGCTGCGGTACCCGTCGACGCGGGCACGGCTGCACAGCGTGGTCGTGGGCCCGGAGATCACCGAGATCCGGCGCTGTCCGAGCGCGGGCAGGTGCCGGGTCGCGGCCGGCCCAGTTCGCCGACAGCCCGGCCGGCACGAGGATCACGCCGAGCGGGCGGCGGGCCGGCAGGTCGTCGAACCACTCGCGCCGCGGCCGGTGCTCGCCGCCCAGCTCGGACAGCACCACGGCGGCGCGCTCGTCGGCCGCGGCCGGCTCGACGCCGCGGATGACCTCGGTCGACCACGCCGGGTGCATCTCGTGGAACACCAGGTCGATCGTGCTTCGTCGGCTGGCGGGTGTGTCGGCGCGGTGTGGGATCGGTGTCGTCGTGTTGGGCGCGTGGTCAGGGGCCGGTGGGTGAGCCGGAACGGTCCGCTGCGCAGTCCTGCTCGGCGTCGGGCGCCCACGCGCCCTGGAGGCCGATGAGCATGTCCTCGACGGTGTGGGCGCGCACGTCGGTGAGCGGATCGGTGGTGAAGCGGCTCGCGACGGCCCGCACGTGGTCCTGGGCGGGGCCGGCCAGGCCGTCGTAGACCGCGGTGAACACCTCCCGCGCGGGTTCGCGCGGCCAGCCCGGTGGCAGCAGCCGCAGCGGCAGGCGGGGGTCGAGGATCGGCAGCCGGCGGTAGGTGTCCATGACCTCGGTGCGGGCGCGGACCGCCTCGACCCCGGTGATCCGACCGGCCCGGATGTCGGGCAGCAGCGGCCGCCAGCGCCGGAGGAAGTCCTCGTAGTGGCGGGCGATCGCGGCGGTGTCCCAGGCGTCGAGCGGGTCGCGGCCGGTGGAGTTGCCGAGGTCGACGTGGCGGGCGCGGAAGACGGTCATGGCGCCGAAGGCCAGCTCGGCCAGGTGCGCCCTGGTCTTGTCGGTGAGGTCGTGCGGTGAGACCCACAGGCCGTCGTAGAGGGGCGCGCAGCCGAACCAGCGCAGCCAGGTGCGCAGTTCGCGCCGGCGGGAGACCGCGTCCTGCGGCACCGAGAAGGCGATCAACGTCCACCGGCCGTCCCACGGCTCGTCGGCCGCGGCCGCGGCGACGATGGAGCGACCACCGGCGGCCAGGTTGAGCGCGGCGGCCGTCGTGAGCCGGTAGGAGCTGTTGCGGCCCTGCTTGCTGCCTTCGAGCACGCCGCGGCGGGCGAGCCTGCTGATGGTGGTGCGGGCCCCGGCGTGGCTGACGCCGGCCTCGGCCAGCAGCGCCACGATCGCCGCCGACGGCAGCCACCCCCTGGCGCGCAACGTGTAGTCGGCCAGCAAGGTCACGGTCAGGCCCTGGGGCGAGTTGCCGGACTGCCGTCGGGGAAGCCGGACCGAGTCGTCCGGGAAGATCTCCTCGATATCGTACGGGCTGGTCACGGCGGCTCCGGCGGTGGCTCGGACAGGTCGTCGCCACCGACCCTAATCCGCCGCGCGGCACGCCGACCGGTCAAGACGGTCGATTGACAGTTTCCGGGCCGAACGGCAGGCTAACTGTCACACGATGGACGGGATCCGACCGGCCGGGACCGCGCGCTCGACCGCACCGGCCGGTCAACCGCCGGACACGTCCACGCGTGCAGCTCCCACCGCCGCACCGCGGGTCGCACCAGGGCCCGCGGGCCAGCCCTGTCCGGCCGTGCGCGAACCAAAGGAGTCAAGCGCATGAAGGTCACACCGAGTCTCATGCTCGCCGCGGCGACGTCACTGGTCGTGGCGGGCCTCGTCGCCGTCGCGCCCACGCCCGCCTCCGCGGCCTCGTTGACCGAGGTCACGAACTTCGGCGCCAACCCGGGCGGGATGCGGATGCACGTCTACGTGCCCGACTCACGCCCGACCAACCCCGGCATCGTCGTGGCCATGCACGGCTGCGGCGGCTCGGGCCCCGGCTTCTACTCCGGCAGCGAGTTCGCCTCGCTGGCCGACCGGCACGGTTTCGTCGTCATCTACCCCAGCGCCCAGCAGGAGGCCGGGTTCGGCAAGTGCTTCGACACCTGGTCCGACGCGGCCAAGCGCCGCGGCGGCGGCAGCGACCCGGTGTCGATCGTGTCCATGGTGACCTACGTCCAGCAGCGCTACGGCGGCGACCCGAACCGGGTCTACGCCACCGGCTCGTCGTCGGGCGGCATGATGACCAACCACATGCTGGCCCTGTACCCGGACGTGTTCAAGGCCGGCGCGGCGTTCATGGGCGTGCCCTACAACTGCTTCGCCAACGCCGCCGACTACCCGCCCGGCAGCAGCCGGTGCACCGGCGGCGGTGGCGCCAACCGCACCCCGCAGGAGTGGGGTGACGCGGTGCGCCAGGCGTACCCCGGCTACACCGGCGTCCGGCCGCGCGTGCAGCTCTGGCACGGCACCAACGACACCCTCGTGCCGTACGCGCTGCTCCAGGAGTCGATCGAGCAGTGGACCAACGTGTTCGGGCTGAGCCAGACCCCGTCGTCCACGGACACCCCGCAGTCCGGCTGGAACCGCCGCCGCTACAACGACTCCTCGGGCGCCACCAAGGTCGAGGCGTACAGCATCCAGGGCGCCGGGCACAGCCTGCCGTCGACCGGCATGGCCGCCCAGGCGATCGCGTTCTTCGGCCTCGACCGCCCCGTCGATCCGACCAGCACCACGACCACCACTTCGACGACGACCACCACCACCACGACCAGCACCACGACCACCACGACCACCACGGGTGGCAACGGCTCGTGCCGCGTCACGAGCACCGTCAACGCCTGGAACACCGGCCTGACCGAGTCGATCACCATCACCAACACCGGCGCCACCGCGGTCAACGGCTGGTCGCTCGTGTTCACCCTGCCGGGCGGGCAGACCATCACCTCCGGCTGGAGCGCCACCTACTCGCCGACCTCCGGCCAGGTCACCGCCAAGAACGTGGCCTACAACGCCTCGATCCCGCCGAACGGCTCCATCGGCATCGGCTTCCAGGCCACCCACGGCGGCAACACCGCCAAGCCGGCGTCGTTCACCCTCAACGGCACGCCCTGCGCCACCGCCTGACCCACCGGACCAGGACCACCCACGACGCCACCGGCTGAACCGGGGCCGTGCGAGGGGAGCGCTCCGCACGGGGCGAGGTGGCCCGGGACACCCGGGCCACCTCGCCGAGCGGTCAGCGGCAGGTGCGCGCCGCGTACGGCACCGACACCTCGACCGACTCCTCACGCCCGTCGACGGTGGCGGTCGCGGTGACCGTCGCCGCGCCGGCGGGCAGGGCCCGTTCCCGGGTCATGAACGGGTGGAAGCGGGTCTTGCCCGGCTCGACGTCGTCGAACGACTTCGAGCCGTACGCCGTCTCGACGACCGCGTCGACCGGCACGGCCTCGCCGTTGGTCACCCGCACGGTCAGCATGACGTTCGGGCCGGCGCACCGCGTGTCCGCGGAGCCCTCGACCTTCAGCGACGGCTTGGTGAACCGCCAGTTGTCGACCTCCACCAGGTCCTGGCCGTCGGGCCCGACGAACGTGAAGTACACGTCGTGCACGCCCGAGACGCCGGACAGCTCGGTCCCGACCTCGGCCCACTGCCCGACCGGCCCGTCGACCGGGATGGTCGCGACCACCGGGCCGGCGCGGTCGTCCAGGCGGACCTGGATGCCCGTGCCCGCCGTCAACGGCTTGACGCGGGCGGACACGCCGGTCGCGCCGGTGCCGAAGTCCGCCGACGACAGCGACGTCCAGTCACCGTTGTCCACGTCGTGCAGCGCCAACTGCGGCACGTCGTCGACCGCGTTGAGCCGCTTGGTGGCCAGGCCCTGCTGCCACGCGATGGTCTCGGCCTCGACCACCCGGTAGGGGTCGAGCCGGCGGATCTGCTCGACGCCGTCGAAGGTGCCCAGCACCTCCTTCACCGTGCCGTCCGCGTTGAACTCGAGCTTCGCGATGTGCGGGCTGCGGAAGCCCTGCGTCGCGCCGCCGGTGATGCGGCGGTTCAGCGTCTGCGCGTGGTAGGTGAAGTAGTACTCACCGCCCAGCTCGAAGACGGACTGGTGGTTGTTGCCGCCCGCGCCGAAGTAGACGCCCGGGTTCTTGAAGATGACGCCCGCGTACTTCTCCGGCGTCCACGGGCCCATCGGGCTGTCGGCCATCAGGTAGGCGATCGCGCCGGTCGGCGGGCCGTTGGGGTCGATCGGGCCGCCGAAGCCGAAGTTGGACGAGTAGGAGTAGTAGTACTTGCCCTCGCGCTTGAAGACGTGGCCCGCCTCGAACATCAGCGGCGCGTCGATGGTCTCGGCCGCGCCCTCGGTGCTGATCATGTCGTCGCCGAGCTTGATGACGCGGGTCGACTTCGGGTGGTTGGTGTTCTCGTAGGAGTTGGACCCGTCGTTGCCGCCGCCACCGAAGTACAGGTAGCCCTGGCCGTCGTCGTCGATGAACACGCCCGGGTCGAACAGCCAGTTGCGGCCGTCCGACGCGCCCGGCGTCTGGGCGGTGATGAGCAGGCTGCCGCGTTCGTCGCGCCACGGGCCCAGCGGCGAGTCGCCGACCAGCACGCCGGTCGCGGCACCGTTGTTGGCGAAGTAGAGGAAGAACTGCTCCTTGCCGTCGACGACCTTGCTCTCGACCGCGGGTGCCCACGACTGCGAGGCGTACTTCGCCAGGCCGTTCGGCCCGGCGACCGCGATCTCGCCGTGGTCGGTCCAGTTGACCAGGTCGTCGGAGGAGATCACGGTGATCGTGTTGATGCCGCCGTAGGTGTTGGTCGGCGAGATCCCGTCCGGGCCCGGGTTGTACACCTGGGTGTCGTTGGTCATGTAGACGTAGACGCGGCCGCCGTGCACGAACGCGTTGCCGTCGGCACCGAACTTGTGGGAGATCAGCGGGTTGCCCTCACCGGGGTTCTTGCCGAGCACCTCGATGGTGGTGGACGGCGTGAACTCGCGCAGGACGACGTCGTCGACCTTGAAGTCCATCAGGTGGACCGCGGGCGCGGAGGCCGGGTCGGCCGTCCACGGCGTCTCGACGAACACGCGGGGCGTGGTGACCGCCTGGCCCGCCGGGATCGTGAACGTGCCCTGGAGCAGGCCCCACTGGCCGCGCGGCACCGTGCCGGTGCCCAGGTTGGTGTAGGTCGAGCCGCCGTAGTGCATGGTGACGAAGAACTGCTTGGTCGCCGGGCTGGCCGGGTTCTCGTACTTCACCCGGGCGGTGACGGTGTAGGTCTTGCCCGCCCGCACCTTGCCCGCGAGGTCCTGCGCCGGTCCGGAACCGGTGGTCTTGCGGTTGGTCACCAGCACCGCGCCGGTGCCCGCGTAGGCGTCACCGGTGGGCGCGAGGGTCGCGCCGTCGGTGGCGTTGCCGTTGTTGACGGTCCACCCGGACAGGCCGTCCTCGAAGCCCGGGTTGGTGATGAGGTTCGGTCCGGCGGCCGCCGCCGTCGGCGCTGCCGCGAGGCCGCCCGAGAGCAGGGCTCCGACGGCGGCGAGGACGACGGCCCTGCGCCGTCTCGACCGATGTGGACGTTGTCGGTGCACGTGGTTCTCCTTGTTCTGCGTGTGCGGATCGTTCCGGGTGCGTGGGTCGCTCACCGGCAGGTGCGCGCCGAGTAGGGGGCCGAGAGCTCGACCGTGCGCGGCTCGCCGTCGACCGTCGCCGAGGCGGTCACCGTCGCCGAACCGGCCGGCACGTCCCGCGCACGGGTCGTGAACGGGTGGGAACGGGTCTTGCCCGGCTCGACGTCGTGGAAGGACTTCGTCCCGTACGGGGTGCCGACCGAGATGTCCACCGGGACGGCTTCGTGGTTGACGACCTCGACGGTCACCATCACGTGGGGCCCGGCGCACCGGGTGTGCGCGGAGGCCGCCACGGCGACGGGGAACCGCGCCACGCCCAACCGGGCCAGCTCCAGGCTCAACGCCCGCTCGGGCGCGTCGACCTGGTTCTGCGTGCCGAACGCGCCCGCCCGCGCGGCCTGCGCCTTGTCCAGCGCGGCCCGCATCGCGGCCCACGCGTCGGCGGGGTAGTGGTGCTCGTCGAGGGAACGCGCGTGCGCGATCGCGGCGTCCAGGCGGCCGGTGTCCAGCGGCTTGCCCTCGGCGGTCAGCGTGTCGCTCAGCAGGTAGTGGTCGAAGTCGACGTGCCCGCCCGCCTGTCGGGTCGCGTAGTTGAACAAGCCCCACCGGTGGCCCATGAAGTGGGCCAGGCTGCCGTCGAGCGCCTGCGGCCCGACGCGGTCGCCCAGCTCGTGCCAGGTGAGCCCGTCCAGGCTGTAGTGGAAGGTGGTCCACCCCTGGCCGGTCGGCGCGTCGAACTCGACGTCACCCTTGAGGTGGACGGCGGTCGCGTCGCCGAGCGGGACCGCCGTGCCGGGCACGAAGCTCTCCGCGGTCGCCTGGTCGAAGGTGACCGGGAACGGCTGCACCCGGTTGACCACCCCGAGCGTGGCGCGCCCGTCCACCCGTTTCACGGCCACGTAGGAGAAGCCGCGGTTGTACATCGCCAGGCCGGCGACGTCACCGTCCCGCATCCCGGAGAAGTCGAGCTTGGTCTCCGCCGACGACCTCGGCCCGAACGTGCGCTGCGACAGCGTGTTGCGAGCCTGTTCGAACCACGTCAGCTCGGCCCGGTTGGACAGCTTGGTGTAGACGTAGTCGCCGGTGACGACCTTGCCGGTGGTGAGGCGCAACCACCCCTCGCGGTCGGTGAGGGACCAGTAGCGGTTGTCCGGGGCGTGGTTCCACTGCCAGGTGGGGTCGAGCCGCGAGCCGTTGGGCCTGATCTCCGCCTCGGTCGGGTGCTCGGTGGTCACCGGCTGTCCCACCACCGAGACGTCGTCCACCAGGTACTCGACGGTGGACGAGGGCGGCTGCGGGTTGCCCCACGGCGTCTCGATCGCGAACTTCACCTTGCCGGTCGCGGCCGTGCTCGGGACGGTGTACCGGCCGGAGACCGTCGTCCAGCGGCCGGCCGGGACGTCGCCCGCGGCCATCACCTGGACGCCCGCGCCCCAGTCCGCGACCAGGTTGAACCGCACGGTCGCCGGGCCCGCGGCGTACTTCACCTTCGCCGAGACCTGGTAGGTGACGCCGCGTTGCAGCACGCCGTCCAGCGACTGGTTCGGCCCGGAGCCGTTGAGGGTCCGGTTGCCCACCCGCAGGGCCGTCGACCCGGTCGCCGGGTCGGTCCGGTCGAGGCTCAGGGAAGCGCCGAACTGGGCGACCCACGGCGAGGGGTCCGCCGACTCGAAGCCGGGGTTGCGCACCAGCTCGACGCCCAGCAGCGACTCGTCGACCCGGGGCGGGGCCGGGATCGTCCACCGTTCGTCCATGTAGGCCTTGTGCGGCGCGTCGTTGGCGAAGTCGTCCGAGGAGACGACGCTCTTCTGCCGCTCCAGCGCCTCCTGCGCTGGGCTCAACCGGATCGGCTTGTCGAACACGCCGTCCACCGGCACCACGCCGTCGTGGCCGAAGGTGGGCCAGCCGTCCTGCCACGTGGCCGGGATGAGCGCGGGGATGCGGCCGACCGGGAACGAGTCGCGGAAGAACATGCCGTGCCAGTCGGTCCGGCCGTCGTCACGCGTGATCGGCACCAGGCTGCCCTGGGCGAAGCCGTTCGAGTTCAGCACGCCGCGCGCCTGGTAGGGGTTGGCGCCGTCGGTGGTCGCGTACCGGCCGAGCAGGTGCGGCGAGCGGAAGAGCACGACCTGGCGGCCCTGCCCGGCGGGCCACGTGATGATCACGACGTAGTAGTTGCCGTCGATGTACTGCACCTGCGCGCCCTCGAACAGCCCGCCCAGGAACGGTGAGCCGGGGTAGTCCGCGGGCCGCAGGACGTCCGGGTACTCCGCCACCACCTTGGTCAGGCCGCTGTCCAGCTTGACCGCGCTGGTCGAGCCCGACCCGTAGAAGATGTAGGGCGTGCCGCCGTCGCGGTCGTCGAAGAACAGCGACGGGTCGTGGAAGGCGCGCCCCAGCGGCAGCCGGGTCCAGGCGCCGTCCTCGATGTCGTCGGTGGTGTAGAGGTAGGAGCCGCCGAGGTTGTTGGTGTTGAAGGCGACGTAGAACTTGCCGCGGTGGTAGCGCAGCGACGACGCCCACTGCCCCTGGCCGTAGGAGTTCTGGCCGTTGCGCAGCGAGAACGAGTCGCCGATGTCCGCCCGGTCGAAGACGTAGTTGACGATCTCCCAGTTGACCAGGTCGTAGGACTTCATGATCGGCGCGCCGGGGCTGAGGTGCATCGTCGTGCTGATCATGTAGTAGACGTCGCGGCCCTCGTCGTTCTCCGCCGCCGGCACCCGCTCGACGCTGACGTCGGGCACGTCGGAGTCGAGCAGGGGCACGGAATAGGTCCCGTCGCCCCGGTCGGTGGACGTGTACGAGGACCGGGGCATCCATTCCTCCGCTGCCTGGGCGGGCGGGCTGACCGAGGCGAGGACCGCCGCCAGGGCGACCAGGGCGGCGGTCGGCCGTCTCCGGTGCGGGCGGCGGGCATGTCGACGGTGGGCGGGAAAGGGCATGTACGACTCCAGACGCGGTCGTGGGGGAGCGGCGCGCGAGTTCCGGGCAGCACGGGGCGAGGACACATGTGACCGTTAACATCCGGGCCCGCGAAAACCCGGTGATCGGCGGTCGAGGTGTCCTGGTGAACGGCATGGGTCGGCGATGTCAACGCGATGTTGCCCGACAGTGTTAGCGATAACACAAAGGGGTGTCAAGGCTGACCTGCGACGCGGCGCTGGGCGCGGGGCGGGTCCGCGAAACATTTGCGTGGCCGGTGGGCGCGACCAGCGGTGATGGCCGCTAAAAAATGGTGCTCGAATCTTTAGCGCACCCCCGCGTTGACTCCACAAATGGGCCGTGACTACATTGGGATGCTGATCACCGCCGATCAGTCCCGAAGTCGAAACAGTTCGATCGCGGGCCGCCGTTCACCGCTGTGGCACCCCGTTGACGACGACGTCGGGAGTTCCCCTGCGCTGGACCCGGCGGTGCGCTCCGCGCTGCTCGGTCCCTGGTTCGGCGGGAACGAGCGTGGAGGGGGCGGTAGTGGGGAACAGGACATCCGGTGCGCCTGCGATGGCCGACGTCGCCCGGCTCGCCGGGGTTTCGCACCAGACGGTGTCGCGGGTGCTCAACGGGCACCCGTACGTGCAGGAGCAGACGCGCTTACGCGTGCAGGCCGCGATCGACGAGCTGGGCTACCGGCCGAACCGGGTCGCCCGCGCGCTGGTCACCGGCCGCTCCCAGCTGATCGGCGTGGTGGCCCAGAACACGACCCTGTGCGGGCCGGTCTCGCTGCTGGCGGCGTTCGAGCAGGTCGCGGTGGCGGCCGGCTTCGTGGTGACCGCCCACCGGGTGAACGTGCTGGACCGCGAGTCGATCACCAAGGCGTTGGAGCGGCACCGCGACCAGCGGGTGGCGGGCATCGTCGTCATCGCGCCCACGGCGTCGGCGCACGACGCGGTGGACACCGTGCCGCCCGGCGTGCCGCTGGTGATGGTCGACGGCGACGCCGAGCGCTCGACGCCGCTGGTGCGGGTGGACCAGGAGGCCGGGGCGCTCGCCGCGACCACCCACCTGCTGGAGGCGGGCCACCGCACGGTGTGGCACGTGTCCGGGCCCTCGGACTGGTTCGACAGCCTCGGCCGCATCAAGGGCTGGCGGTCGGCGCTGGAGGCGGCGGGCGCGGAGGTGCCGCCGCTCGTCCCGGCCGACTGGAGCGCCGCGTCCGGGTACCGCGCGGGCCAGGTCCTGGCGCGGATGCCCGAGGTCACGGCCATCTTCGCGGCGAACGACCACCTGGCGCTGGGCATCCTGCGCGCGATGAGCGAGCGCGGCCGCCGGGTGCCGCACGACGTGAGCATCGTGGGCTTCGACGACGTGCCGGAGGCGGCCTACTTCATCCCGCCGCTGACCACCGTCCGGCCGGACTTCGGCGCGGTCGCCCGCGACGCCCTGGAGCTGCTGATGGCGCAGATCGCGGGCGACCCGGTGGACGAGGTGCGCCGGGCCTCCACGCCGCTGCTGGTGCCGCGCGACAGCGTCCGACCGCCGGCGCGACCGCGCCGGCGCGTCGCCGAACCGGTCCGGCGCACACCTTCCTGAAAAACTTGCGAAACTGTCTCCCGGTGCGCCCCGGCGAACTCGCGCGCGGTGTGAGCTAAATTCCGCGCGCTATTTTTTAGCCGGGGCCGGCGATTGACTGCGTGATCGCGCCGTGGCTAGATTGAATCGAAGTCGGACCCCTGAATGTGACGGCAGTCGTCGGCGCGCACTCGTGGCGGGCCGACCTGGCGGCGCGAGTGGTCGCGCCTTTCCTCGATTCCGGGTCGAACAGTCTTCCGGTCATGCCGCCGTGGCGGGTGACAATCGGCGACCACACGACTGGGAGCGCTCCCGGAAACGCTGACCCCCTATCCCCCAACACAGCAACGACGCTGCGAGGACATCGGAATGAGAGCAACGAACCTGGCACGCGGCGGCGCCGCTGCCGCCGCCTTGACCCTGTCCGCGGGGCTGTTGACGCTGGCGAGCACCTCGGCCAGCGCGGCTCCGGGATGTTCGGTCGACTACCGGGTCAACCAGTGGGACACCGGCTTCACGGCCACCGTCACGCTGAAGAACCTCGGTGACCCGATCTCCAGCGGCTGGACCCTGGAGTGGGACTTCCCGGGCAACCAGAAGATCACCAACGGCTGGAGCGCCACGTACTCGCAGTCCGGCCAGCACGTGAGCGCGAAGAACCCCTCGTGGGCGGCGTCCCTGCCCACGGGCGGCTCGGCGAGCATCGGCTTCAACGCCTCGTACTCGTCCGCGAACCCCGCTCCCACGAGCTTCAAGCTCAACGGCACCACGTGCGGCGACGGGCCCACGACCACCACGTCCACGTCGACGTCGACCTCCACGTCCACGTCCACCACGACGTCGACGACCACCACGACGACCACGACCACGACGACGGACACGAACCCCGGCGTGCACGTGGCCAACCCGTACGTCGGCGCCAAGGGCTACCTCAACCCCGACTACGTGGCGAACGTCAACAACCTGGCCGACGCGACCGGCGGCGCCCTCGGCACGTCCATGCGCAAGGTCGCCCAGAACTCCACCGCCGTGTGGATGGACCGCATCGGCGCCATCACCGCCGGGCGCGGGCTGACCGGCCACCTCGACGAGGCGCTGCGGCAGGCCGCCGGCGGCACGCCGGTCGTGATCCAGGTCGTCGTCTACGACCTGCCCAACCGCGACTGCGCGGCGCTCGCGTCCAACGGCGAGCTCAAGGTCAGCGAGAACGGCCTGGCGCGCTACAAGGCCGAGTACATCGACCCCATCGCCGCGATCCTGGCCGACCCGAAGTACCGCTCCCTGCGGATCGTCGGGATCATCGAGCCGGACTCGCTGCCGAACCTCGTGACGAACCTGAGCAAGCCCAAGTGCGCCGAGGCCAACTCCAGCGGCGCCTACGTCCAGGGCATCCAGTACGCCCTGAACAAGCTCAGCGCCATCCCGAACGTCTACAACTACGTGGACATCGCGCACTCCGGGTGGCTGGGCTGGGACTCCAACATGGGCCCCGCGGTGCAGCTGATCGCCAACACCATCAAGGGCACCACCAAGGGCGTCAACAGCGTGGACGGCTTCGTGTCCAACATGGCCAACACCTCGCCCACCGACGAGCCGAACCTGCCCGACCCGAACCTCACCGTCGGCAGCCAGCAGCTGCGGTCGGCCACGTTCTACCAGTGGAACCCGTACTTCGACGAGGCCGACTTCGGCACCGAGATGCGCAACCGGTTCATCGCGGCCGGTTTCCCCAGCGGCATCGGCATGCTGATCGACACCTCCCGCAACGGCTGGGGCGGCCCGAACCGGCCCACCGCGGCCACCGGGTCCACTGTGGACGCCTACGTGAACTCCGGCCGGGTGGACCGCAAGCTGCACCGCGGCAACTGGTGCAACCAGGCGGGCGCCGGCATCGGCGAGCGGCCCACCGCCGCGCCGCGACCGGGCTTCGACGCCTACGTGTGGATCA
The DNA here is from genome assembly GCF_021390395.1 of Saccharothrix sp. S26. Classification (GTDB taxonomy): domain Bacteria; phylum Actinomycetota; class Actinomycetes; order Mycobacteriales; family Pseudonocardiaceae; genus Actinosynnema. Next base: position 130,853 of record NZ_JAJUWT010000019.1, on the reverse strand, counting down.
AGCCTCCGGGTGAGTCGGACGGCATCGCGACCAAGACCGACGGCCCGAACGAGGAGGGCAAGCAGCACGACCCGATGTGCGACCCGGCGTACCGCGGTGACGACCAGGCCAACGGCGGCAACCTGACCGGCGCCATGCCGGGCGCGCCGCACGCCGGCGTGTGGTTCCCGGCCGGGTTCACCTCGCTCGTGCAGAACGCGTACCCGGCGCTGTGAGGGGACACGCGATGACGCGGACGAAGCGCGCGTTCGGCGCGTGCGCCCTGTCCGGCGCGCTCGTGGCCGGCGCCGTGGCGCTGGTCGTGGGCGGCGGCACGGCCGCCCAGGCCGCCGACTCGGCGTTCTACGTCGACCCGTCGAGCTCCAGCGCGAAGTGGGTCGCCGCCAACCCCGGCGACTCGCGGGCGGCGGTGATCCGGGACCGGATCGCCTCGGTGCCGCAGGCGCGGTGGTACACCACCAACACCTCGACGGTCCGCTCGGAGGTCAGCTCGTTCGTCGGTGCGGCGGCGTCGGCGGGGAAGATCCCGATCCTGGTGGTCTACAACATCCCCAACCGCGACTGCGGTGGCGCCAGCGGTGGCGGCGCGCCGTCGCACTCGGCGTACCGGGCCTGGGTGGACGAGGTCGCGGCGGGCCTGGCGGGCCGCCCGGCGGCGATCATCCTCGAACCGGACGTGCTGCCGATCATGAGCAACTGCCAGAGCTCGACGCAGCAGGCCGAGACCCGGGCGTCGATGGCGTACGCGGGCAAGAAGCTCAAGTCCGGCTCCGCGCAGGCCAAGGTGTACTTCGACATCGGCAACTCCGCGTGGCTGAGCCCGTCGGAGGCGGCCAACCGGCTGCGCGCCGCCGACGTGTCCAACAGCGCCGACGGCATCGCGTCGAACGTGTCGAACTACCGCAGCACGCCCGACGAGGTCGCCTACACCAAGAACATCCTCAACGCCCTCGGCGACAGCAGGCTCAAGGCCGTGATCGACACCAGCCGCAACGGCAACGGCCCGCTGGGCACCGAGTGGTGCGACCCCGCCGGTCGGGCGATCGGCAGGCCCAGCACGGCCGACACCGGGGACTCCCGGATCGCCGCGTTCCTGTGGGTCAAGCTGCCCGGTGAGGCGGACGGCTGCATCGCGCCCGCCGGCCAGTTCGTGCCGCAGCGCGCGTACGACCTGGCCATCGCGGCCGGACCGACGTCGACCAGCACGACGACGTCGACCACCACCACCACCACGAGCAACAACCCCGGCAGCGGCTGCACGGTGACCCACCGCGTGGTCAGCCAGTGGTCGGGCGGGTACACCGGCGAGATCGTGATCGGGAACCGGGGACCGGCCCTCACCGGCTGGACCCTCACCTTCTCGGCGCCGGGCGTGTCCGTCACGCAGGGCTGGAACGGGACGTGGAGCGACACGGGTGACGCGGTCCGTGTCTCCAACGCGTCCTGGAACGGTTCGCTCCCGACCGGTGGGTCGACGACCATCGGTTACAACGCGAACTACAACGGAACCTCGCCGCCGTTCTCGTCACCCGCCTTGAACGGCACCGCGTGTTCCTGATTCCGTAACCGGCCCTGAGCGCGGTTCCCCGTCCGAACATCGCCTCCGTCGGACGGGGAACCGCGTGCGCCGGCGTCAGAAGTTCTTGCGCTGCACGCTCCACGGCGCCTTGGCGGCCAGCCCCGACGGGTCGAGGACGTAGGCGCGCGCCGTCGGGTTGGCGTTGAGCACCATGTCGAGGAAGTGGACGAGCACCGTCATGCCGTCGGCCATCTGGCTGCCGCCGATGAAGCCGCCGTGCCCGGCCTCGGGCTGCCTGGCCAGCACGGCGGGGACGGTGGCCAGGTCGTAGGTGGCCTGGTTGTTGGCGTAGGCGATGTCGGAGGGGCCGCCGTCGAGGAACAGGGCGGGTGTGTGCAGCTTGCCGACCTCGGAGCGCGGGTAGCCGAACGACCCGTCGGCGAAGAACCCGCTGTTCAGCGAGACCACGGCGGCCACGCGCCGGTCCTGGGCGGCGACGAGCGCCTCCAGGCCGCCGCACGAGTGACCCGCGGTGGCCACCTTGACCAGGTCCAGGCGCTGCCACAGCGGGGAGCCCGGGCGGGCGTGCTCCCGTTCGGCCCACGAGATCGCGTCGGTCAGCAGGGACGGGATGGGGGAGCCGCTGGGCAGGCCGTTGGGCGAACCGTCGACCGAGCCGATGTCGACCACCACGAAGCCCTTCGACGCGATGAACGTCAACGCCCGCGTCACCTCGCTGTTGTTCGTGTGCGCGCACGCGCCGTTGCCGAACGCCAGCACGGGCAGCGGGCGGCCGAGCGCCTGCGGGTTCGACGGCCGGAACACCGTGTACCGGTTGTCGCCGAACGCGCCCTCACGGGTCACCGGGAAGTTGTTCTCCGCCATCGGCCGCGCGGGCGGCGCCGTCGTGGTCGTGGTCGTGGTCGTGGTCGTGCTCGTGGTGGTCGTTGTTGTTGTGGATGTCGTCGTTGTCGTTGTCGTTGTCGTGCCGGTGCAGACGACACCGTTGAGGGTGAACGAGGACGGGACCGCCGCAGGTGCGCTCGTGGTGGCGTTGAAGCCGAACGAGACGGTCGCGCCGGTGGCGAGGCCGCCGTTCCACGCCGCGTTGGCCACGGTCACCTGGGCGCCCGACTGGGTGTGGGTCCCGTTCCACGACTGCGTGATCCGCTCGTCGCCGCGGAACGCCCACGACAGCCGCCACCCGCTCACCGCGTCACCCAGGTTGGTGACGGCGACGGTCGCGCCGAACCCGCCGGGCCACTGCGAGGGGACCGAGTAGTCGACCCGGCACCCGGCGGCCGCGGCGGCGGGCTGGGGCCAGGCCAGCGCCGCGGTGGTCACCGCGACGGCGGCGACGACCGCCGCCGCGGCCGGTCGGATCGGGGAGTGCTGTGCACGCACGTGATCACTTCTCCTTCGAGGGGTGTGCCGGGATCGGCGGGTCAGCCGGTCGGGCGGCGCGTGTGCCGTCGTGCCAGTGGCGGGCGGGCGGGTGCGACGTGCTCGCGCGGTGGACCAGCGAGGTGGGCAGGACGAGCCGGTGGTGCGGCGGTGGTTCGAGGCGGGCGATCCCGATCGCCATCAGGGTCGCCTCGGCGGCCATGTCGGCCAGGGGTTGGCGGACCGTGGTCAGGCCCGGGGTGACCCACACGGCCGGCGGCAGGTCGTCGAAGCCGACCACGCTGAGGTCGTCGGGCACGCGCAGCCCCAGGTCGTAGGCGGCCTGGTACACGCCCAGGGCTTGGGCGTCGTTGCCGGCGAAGACGGCGGTCGGCGGGTCGGGCAGGCGCAGCAGGCGGTGGGTGTGCCTGCGGCCCTCCTCGACCTGGTAGTCGCCTTCGCGGATCAGGGCCGGGTCCGGCGCGATGCCCGCGGCCAGCAGCGCCGCGCGGTAACCGTCCAGGCGCGCCCGCCCGGACAGCGCACCACCCGGGCCGGTGATCGCCGCGATCCGCCGGTGCCCCAGCTCCAGCAGGTGCCGGGTCGCGGCCAGGCCGCCCTCGTGGTTGGCCGCGCGCACGGTCGGGATCTCGGGGCCGGGCTCGGTGAGCGGGTCCACCTGCACGACGGGGATGGCCCGGCCCGCCAGGCGGGCGCGTTGCTCGTCGGTCGGACCGCACAGCACCGCCACGACGCACCGGGACCGGTGCAGCAGGGCGTTCTCGACCCACTTGCCGTCGAACGCGTGCCCGCCCGCGAGTTCGGACACGACCACGGCCATGCGGTGGGCGTCGGCGGCGCGCCGTGCGCCCCGGATGACCTCCATCGCGTACGGGCCGGCCAGTTCGTGCAGGACCAGCTCCAGCAGCGGCGCGGTGACGAACCGGGTCCGCGGCCGGTAGCCGTGGGCCAGCATGATCTCCTCGACCGCGGCGCGGGTGTCGGCCGCGACGTCGCTGCGGCCGTTGAAGACCTTCGACACCGTGGCCGTGGAGACCCCGGCCAGTTCCGCTATCCGGGCGATGGTGTGCGCGGGCTTCATGGGCGGCGTCCTGGCTCCGGTCGGCGGTGGGCGGTTCGGCGGACGCGCGACACCGGCGGTCGGACGGGGTCCGACCGCCGGTGTCGCGGTGCTCAGCGCGAGGTGCAGGTGAGGGAGAGCGCCCCCGCGGTCCCGTTGGCCTGGAAGCCGAACTCGGTGGAACCGCCGGCCGGGAGGCCGCCGTTGTAGGCGACGTTGCCGAACGTCACCGTGCCGGTGCTGCCGCTGCGCTCGGAGTTCCAGGAGTTGACGATCGTCACGCCCGGCGGCAGCGCCAGCGACGCGGACCAGCCGTTGACCGCGGCCGAGCCCGCCGTGACCTTGATCGTGGCCACGAAGCCCGAGCTCCACTGGTCGAGCGCGGACACGGAGGCGGAGCAGCCGGCCGGCCCCTGCGTGGTCGACGTGGTCGTCGTCGTGCTCGTCGTGGTCGTGGTGGTGCTCGTGGTCGTCGTCGTGCTGCTGGTAGTGGTGGTAGTCGTCGTGGTGGACGTGGTCGGGGCCGCGTTCAGGGCGTTCAGCACCGAGGTGTAGGCGGCCTTCTTGTTGCCGTTGTTGTCGAACAGCAGCGGCGTGCCGTAGGAGCGCCACGAGTCGCTGTCGCGGATGCCCCACACGGTGATGCCGGTGCAGCGCGTGACGGCCAGGCACGCCTTGACGACGCGCTCGTAGTTCTGGGCTTGGGCGGTGCCGGAGCCTTCGATGTCCAGTTCGGTGATCTGCACGTCGACGCCGAGGTTGGCGAAGTTCTGCAGGGTCGTCTGGTAGTTGGAGGGCACGGGGCTCTGGCTGTTGAAGTGGGACTGCAGGCCGACGCAGTCGATGGGCACGCCGCGTTGCTTGAAGTCCTGGACCATGCGGTAGACGGCCTGGGTCTTGGCGTGGGTCCAGTCGTCGGTGTTGTAGTCGTTGTAGCAGAGCTTCGCACCCGGGTCGGCCGCACGCGCCGCCCGGAAGGCCGCCTCGATCCAGTCGTTGCCGGTGCGCTGGAGGTTCGAGTCGCGACGCGCACCGGTGGAACCGTCGGCGAACGCCTCGTTCACCACGTCCCAGGCGTAGATCTTGCCGCGGTAGTAGGTGGCGACCTGCGTGACGTGGTTCAGCATCGCCTGCCGCAACGCCGAACCGCTCATGCTCTGCATCCAAGCCGGCTGCTGGGAGTGCCACGCCAACGTGTGCCCGCGGACCCGCATGCCCTGGCCGCGGGCGTGGTTCACGATCCGGTCGGCGTTGGTGTAGGTGAACCTGCCCTGCTGCGGCTCGGTCGCGTCGATCTTCATCTCGTTCTCGGCCGTGACCATGTTGAACTCACGGTTGAGGATTCCCACGTACGTCGAGTCGCCGAGCCTGCCGCCGGCGACCGCGGTGCCGAAGTACCGGCCGCTCTGCGCCGCCGACGCGCCGAGCGTGCTCGCGGCCGAGGCCGTCGTCGCGGTGAGGACCACGGCACTGCCGGTGGCGGCCACCAAGGCTGTCACGAGCGCGGCTCGTGACACTGACCTCGCTGTCAGCTTCATGTGTGACACCTTCTGGAGTGCACCCGTCGCGTTCGGCGGCGGGTGGTGGTGAGAGAACGGGACATCCAGGCGGTGCTCGAAGTGAACCACCGATTGTTCACGCTCACAAGACGGTGAGGGCACTGGCGGTTTTCGCAAACTCGCTTGCTAAAGGTTGCTAAAAGCCCGTGATTGCTCCGTTCGCGGCAACCGGGTCGGGCCATTGGCGGCGTGGCGTTGTTAGCGCAAACATTTCGTACGGCTCGGATAATCCGTTGCCGGTGCGCCGAGGGGTCGCCATCATGGCGAACATGCAGAAGTGATCAGTGACGCACGTGGGGGAGCGCCGGCGGGGCCGAGCCGCTCCGCGCCTCCCACCACCGTGCCGCTCGGAGCCCGCAACGCCTGACCGGCGCGGGTTCCGCTCACCCGACGTGGTGTGCCACGTCGTGCCCGCGCGCCGCCGTGACCCGTCCTCGGGACGTCGGCCGCACGTCACTGGATCCGAGAGGCGATGCCGCGCGCCCGATCGCGCCGTGCCGTCCTGCACGAACCCTGGAGTTCCCCATCACCACGAACGACGTCCACCACACCGACGTGTCCGGCCTCGACCGGAAAGCCCTGTGGGTGGTCAAGGAACTGGGCCTGCCCGCCATCGTCACGCCGTGCGTGGCGTGCCGGTCCACGCGCCACCACCCCACCGGCAAGGTCCGGGAGAACGCGAGCGGCAAGCTCCTCGACGTGTGGCTGCTGATCGGGTGCGCGCGGTGCGGCCGCACGGCGAAGATCCCCGTGCACGAACGGGTCCACGTGCAGGCGCTCGACCGCGAGCGGCTGGTGATGTTCGAGGACAACGACCCGGCGATCGTCCGGCTCTTGGCCATGGACACCGCACTGGCCGCCAAGTCCGCCTACCGGCTCGACTGGAGCGGTACGTGGGAGCTGGAGACCGATTCGCCGTTCTACCGGCCGGAGGAGGACCGGCCAGGGCTCGAGGTCATCGTCAGGTTCGAGTTGCCCGCGCCGGTCCGGGTCGAGAAGCTGCTCATGGCCGGGTTCGGCCTGAGCCGGGCCGCCGTGCGCGGGATGGTCGCCTCCGGGCGCATCCGCCTGCCCCTGGCCGTCGACGCCAAGGCGCGTGAGGACTTCACCTTCTCGGTCGTCGCGTCCGGGTGAGTCCGGTGACGGCAAGCGTCGGGCCCGCCGGCGAACAGCCGGCGGGCCCGTGCGCTGTGGTGGTGCGACGTCAGCCGTGGGCGCGGTGGCCCCGGCTGGTGACGAGGTGGTAGACGGCCAGCACGACGACCGAGCCGAGGATGGCCAGCAGCCAGGTGCTCAGGTCGAAGAAGCTGCCGATGTCGGAGCCGAAGATGGCGCGGCCGATGAAGCCGCCGATGATGGCGCCCACGATGCCGAGCAGCATGGTGATGACGATGCCGCCGGGGTCCTTGCCGGGCATGACGGCCTTGGCGATGGCGCCGGCGATGAGACCCAGAACGATCCAACCCAGGATGCCCACGGTGCTTCCTTGTCCTCGTGCCGCGTCGTCTCCTGCTGCGACGCGGCGTGATCGTTACCGGACCCTGGTTGCCCATCCCGCGTGGATTTCACACCTGTGGAGGTCGACTCACCGCGAGGACCGACCCCGCCACCACCGCCCACCTGCGCATCCGTGCCGCGTACAGCCGACGGTTCAGCGGCCCGAGCAGCACGGCCACCACCTCGTCCGCACGCGGCCGCACACCGAGGCGCAGCAACGACCGCAGGTGCGCGACCCTCGTGCGGTGGGGATCACCACCCCGCTCGAACCGCCGCCACGCGCGGGCCCGCGCACGTCCGTCGGCCGACGCGAGCCGCACGGCGAACGCCAGGCGGGCGCGCCGCACCGGGGCCGACGCGCGCGGGTCCGCCGAGTCGAACGGGCGGTTGACCGAATCGGCGCAGAACCGGTGCTCGGGCCACGCGCCCGGGACGGCGGGCCGGGCCGGCGTCGCGGCGACCAGGGGCGCGGCCGGGTGGTCGGCGGGCCACCGCGGGTCTACCTCCAGCCCGCACCACCAGCACAGCGCCTCCGGGTCCACGGCGGCCGGCGCGTGGTCCAGCGGCACGGCCTGCGGACGGTGCGCGAACGGGTGAGTCGTGATGTGGACGGCGAACTCCATGATCGTCAAGTTACCGCCGCGCCCCGACCCGAACGGCCCTGATCAGCGTGCCGCACCGAAAGTTCGGCCGAGGTGATCGGCTCTGCCGATCACCGACCGTCCACCTGGGACCGCTCGTCATGGCGGAACCGACGCCTACCGCTGAACGGGCGATCGGAGGTGTGATCGGTCACGACGGTGTCCACGGCGGCCGAGGCGCGACCGGGGGTCGTCGTACGCGAGAGGGGGCCGGACCCGGCCCGAGCGGGGGAGCGCTGCTGTCCACCTGGGGGAACGTCACCGCGCGGCGATCGACGGCGGGAAGAGGGCGCGTTTGGACGGGCGATCTTCTCCCGCCATGTTCAACATATAGCGCACGGTGGGTCTTGCGGCAAGGCCCCGGTGATGCCGCAGAATCTCCGGCCTATGCCACGACCTGCGCAAACGGGTCGTGGTGAACGGACGGGGGAAGGCGAAGAATGGGCAACCACGTGCTCGGTCTCGAGGAGATCGACCAGACGCAGGTCGCGGTCGTCGGTGGCAAGGGCGCGCACCTGGGTGAGCTCTCGCGCATCGAGGGCGTCCAGGTGCCGGCCGGCTTCTGCGTCACGACGGAGGCGTTCCGGCGGATCGTCGAGGACGCGCCGTCGATCGACGGCCTGCTGGACCGGCTGTCGCGGCTCGACCCGGACGACCGGGAGGCGATCCGCGCGGGCAGCGCGCAGGTCCGACAGGCCCTCGAAGGGGTCGCCGTCCCCGACGACGTGGCGGCGGCGGTCACCGGCGCGCTCGCCCGGCTCGGCGAGGACGCGCCCTGCGCGGTCCGGTCGAGCGCGACGGCGGAGGACCTGCCCGGGGCCTCCTTCGCGGGCCAGCAGGACACCTACCTCAACGTCGTGGGGCCGGCGGAGGTGCTCCGGCACGTCAGCCGGTGCTGGGCGTCGCTGTTCACCGAGCGGGCGGTGACCTACCGGCTGCGCAACGGCTTCGACCACCGCGAGGTTCACATGGCCGTGGTCGTGCAGCGGATGGTGTTCCCGGAGGCGTCCGGGGTGCTGTTCACGGCCGACCCGGTCACGTCCAACCGGAAGGTCGCGACCGTGGAGGCGTGCTTCGGCCTCGGCGAAGCCCTGGTCTCCGGCCTGGTCAACGCCGACTCCTATACGGTGCGGGACGACGAGGTCGTCGCCAAGGCGGTCGCCACCAAGGAGGTCGCGCTCGTCGCCGCACCGGACGGCGGGACGCGGGAGCAGGCGGTCGAGCCCGCGCGCCGGGAGCGGCCCGCGTTGACCGACGAGCAGGCCGTGCGGCTGGTGCGGCTCGGCCGGCGGATCGAAGCGCACTTCGGTCGTCCCCAGGACATCGAGTGGTGCCTGGTCGACGACGGGTTCCGGATCGTCCAGAGCAGGCCGATCACCACCTTGTTCCCGATCCCGGAGGCCGCCGACCGGGACAACCACGTCTACGTCTCCGTCGGCCACCAGCAGATGATGACCGACGCGATGAAGCCGCTGGGCCTGTCGCTGTGGCAGATGACGACCCCTCGACCCATGGCCGAGGCGGGCGGGCGGCTGTTCGTCGACGTCACCCGGTTGCTGGGCTCGCCGGCGGGCCGTGCCGCCTTCCTCGGCGTGGCCGGGAAGTCCGACCCGCTCATGGGTGACGCGCTGCGCACCCTCCTCGACCGCGACGGCTTCGTGCCGGCGCTGCCGCAGGACAGCCCCGTCCAGGCGGTGCCCGGCGCGGAGCCGGTCGGGATCGAGGCCGACCCGGCGCTGGTCACGGAGTTGATCCAGCGCGGTGAGGAGTCGATCGCCGCGCTCGCGCGCGACATCCGCGGCAAGTCCGGGACGCGGCTGCTCGACTTCATCCTGGCCGACCTGCCGGAGCTGAAGCGGATCCTGTTCGACCCGCGCAGCCACGACGTGATCATGGCCGGGATGCAGGCGGCGTGGTGGCTCAACGAGCGGCTGCTGGAGTGGCTGGGGGAGAAGAACGCGGCGGACGCGCTCTCGCAGTCCGTGCCCCACAACGTGACCTCGGAGATGGGGTTGGCGCTGCTCGACGTGGCCGACGTGATCCGGCCGCACCCGCAGGTCGTCGCCTTCCTGCGCGACGTCGAGGACGACGACTTCCTCGACCGGCTCGACGGCCTCGACGGCGGCCGCGAGGCGCGTGACGCGATCGTCGGCTACCTCGACAAGTACGGCATGCGCTGCGTCGGCGAGATCGACATCACCAGGCCGCGGTGGAGCGAACGGCCGACCATGCTCCTGCCCCTGCTGCTGTCCAACATCAGGAACCTCGAGCCGGGGGCCGGTGCGCGCCGGTTCGAGCAGGGGCGGCAGGAGGCGTGGAAGAAGGAGCAGGACGTGCTGGAGCGCCTGCGCGCCCTGCCCGACGGCGAGCGCAAGGCCGAGGAGACCAAGCGGAAGATCGACCTCGTCCGCACGTTCAGCGGGTACCGCGAGTACCCGAAGTACGGCATGGTCAGCCGCTACTTCCTCTACAAGCGGGCGTTGCTGGAGGAGGCGGAGCGCCTCGTGCGGGCCGGCGTGCTGGGTGAGCGGGAGGACGTCTACTTCCTGAGGTTCGAGGAGCTCCGGGAGGTCGTGCGGACCGGGCGGGCCGACGAAGGGCTCATCCGCCGGCGCAAGGACGCGTTCAGGTCCTACCAGGCGCTCACGCCACCGCGGGTGCTCACCTCGGACGGCGAGGCCCTCACCGGGGCGTACCGGCGCGACGACCTGCCGCCCGGCGCGCTGGTCGGCCTGCCGGTGTCCGCGGGCACCGTCGAAGGCCGGGCCAGGGTCATCCTCGACATGGCGACCGCCGACGTCGAACCGGGCGACATCCTGGTCACCGCGCACACCGATCCCAGCTGGTCGCCCCTGTTCGTGGCCATCGCGGGCCTGGTCACCGAGGTCGGCGGCCTGATGACCCACGGCGCGGTGGTCGCGCGCGAGTACGGCCTGCCCGCCGTCGTCGGGGTGGAAGGCGCCACGCGGCTGATCCGGGACGGTCAGCGGATCCGGGTGAACGGCACGGACGGGTACGTCGAGCTCGTCGAGGCGACGTGACGGGCTGAGCACGGGGCCGCACCGGCACCTGGCCGGTGCGGCCCGTCGCGGTCCGTGACGCGGCGGATCGTCAGAAGCCCCACGGGTCCGGGTGGGGCTCCAGCCCGGGGCCGACCAGGTCCAGCAACCGGTCGACCAACCAGCCGTTCCAGTGGGCCTTCGTGGACTGTGGCGCCCGGAACGCCGGGAAGCGGGTCGGCACCGCGTCGGCGCGGATCGCGGACTCCCTGCACGCCGTTCCACTCCGGCTCCGACGACGCCTCCGCGTCCAGGCAGTCGACGACCTCCACCAGGAACAGCGACCACTCGTCGCTCTCGACGCGTCGACGCGCTGCGGTTGCAGGCGACCGGCCGACTCGAAGTCGGCCCGGAACCCTCCGCGATCCGGCGGCCGACGATCGGGGCCTCGTCCGCGCCGGGCGAGAACTCCACCGCGCGCCACGACGGGTCGCCGACCCACTCGGCCTCGACACCGTCCGGGTAGTCGTCCGGCGAACCGGACAGCTGCCGGCGGATGACCCGGGTCAGCTCGCCGCCGACGGTCAAGGCCCGGTAGTGGCCCCGGTCCGCGGAGGTGCTCCGGGAGCAGGCGGTACACCGCGCGGTCGTGGGGGAGGTCGGCCATCACGTTGATGTCCACGCCGTGCGCGTCCGGCAGGTCCCTGCTCTTCGCGCCCGACGACCGGTCGATCGGCGTCGGCGTCCGCTCGATGGCGACCCCGCCTGTCGCACCGGCTCGATCTTCTGCCATCTCGATGACTTTAGTACAGACCAAAGATGACCGCCTCGGAATCGAATGCGATCCCGAGGCGGTCCGGTGGGAGAGCGGCTCTTACCGAGCGTCGCCCTCGTGGCTGCGGGTGTCGTTCGCCGCTTCGCCGTGGTGGTGGCCGCCGCCGAAGCGGTGGACGTGGAAGCGCGCCGCCTCGGCCGGCATCACCACGAAGGGCCGCATCATGCCCTCGTCCTCGTGGTCGAGGATGTGGCAGTGGTACATGAACTCGCCCGTCGCGCCGGCGAAGTGGCCCGCGATGGTCAGCCACTCGCCGGGGCCCACCAGGTAGGTGTCCTTCCAGCCCTCGTCGCGCTGGTCCAGCGGCCTGCCCGGGCCCGGCACGGGCAGCGGCGCGGTGGTGCCGCCGATCGCCACGTCGAAGCCCGTGACGTTGCCGGTGGCCGCGTCCCGCGGGTACTGGTTGCGGGCCAGGGCCTGGAACTGCGCCATGTGGACGTGCATCGGGTGTGCTGGACCGCCCAGGTGGATGAAGTTCCACACCGCCCAGCGGCCGTGGTCGACGAACACGCTCGTGGTGTCGTCGAACAGGCTCGCGACCCGTTCGAACGTGCGCACCAGCCCGCTGTTCGGGTCGGTGAGCTGGATGATCCCGGCGGCGGGCAGTTCCGCGGGGATCCGGTCGGGGTCGGTGATCTCGTGCAGCTCCCACAGCTGCGGGTGGCCCTCGCCCGCGGTGCCGGGCGGCACCAGTCCGATGTGGACGTGGTCGTGGTCGTCGGGGACCGTGGTGCCGTGGTGCAGCCGCACGTAGGACTCCGACAGCTTCGCCGGCAACCGGAACCGGTCGTGCCGGTCGCGGTCCTCGACCCGGAACTGCATGACCGACGGCTCCGGCGCGGCCGTCGGGTGCGCGTTGGTCAGCCGCACCCGCCTGCCGCGCAGCCGGGAGAAGTCGACCAGCAGGTCGGCCCGCTCGGCCGGGGCGAGCACCAACCCGCCCGAGGGCAGCGGGGCGGGCGCGGGCAGCAGGCCGCCGTCCGTGCCGATCTGGCGCACGGCGTCGTCCAGCGGTTCGCCGGTCTCGTCGTCGACCAGGCGCAGCTGGTAGGTGCGCGCGTTCGAGGCGTTGACCAGGCGGAACCGGTACCAGCGCGCCTCGACGTCCAGGTGCGGCCAGATCACCCCGTTGACCAGCGTGAACGGCCCGCTGAACGGCAGGTGCAGCACCTGGCCCGACGGTGTGGTCAGGTAGGGCACCTTGTAGAGCAGCTGCCCGGTGAGCGCGCCCGTGGCGTCGGTGTCGAGGTTGCGGTCGGTGATCACCAGCGGCACCTCGTGCTCGCCCGAGGGCAGGTCGAGCGCGGCTTCCTCCTCGTCGCGGACCAGGTACGCGCCGACCAGGCCCGCGTGGACGGTGAAGCGGGTGATCGCCATGGCGTGGTCGTGGTACCAGAGCGTGGTGGCCCGCTGCCGGTTCGGGTACTCGGCGAGCTGCGAAGCCTCTTTGAGCACCGCGTTGTGCGCCCACCCGTCGTTGCCGGCGCCGGTGAGCGCGCCGTGCAGGTGCACCACCGTCCACGACGGCAGGTCGGACACCCCGTCGACCAGCTCGACGCCCTCGGGCAGCGTGCCGTCCGGCGCGCGGAAGCCGGGGCTGTTCTGGGGCGTGGACGCGAGCGGCGCCCGCACCGCGATCAGCGGGATCTTCCCCTCGATCTCGTTGGTCCAGGACACGCGCAGCCGGCGTCCGCTGCGCACCTCGATGGTGGGGCCCGGGAAGTGGCCGTCGTAGGTCCACACGGCGGTGGGCGGCAGTTGCGAGTGCAGGCGCACGGACGTGCGGACCATGGTCACGGTGAGCGCGTCCTGGTGCCACCACGAGTGCGGCCGGATCACCGGCGGCACGCGCAACGGGTCCAGGAACCTGGTGAGGCCGAAGGTGGGCCCGTCGGCGACGGACAAGGGCGTGCTGATGAGTTCGGTCATGAGAATTGCCCCCCGGCAATCTGCTGCGCGCGGCCCACCCGCCCCCGGAGGGGCGGGTGGCGCGCTATCCCCCCTGCGCGGGGTCCGGCTCCCCAACCGGAAACCCCCGACACAGGAGAAGAGGGGGCGGCGCGGCGCTGGATACACCGGGGCGGGGAATTCGTCCCGAGCCCGCGGACGCCGTGGTGGTGGACGCGGTGGTGGCGCGTCAGTCGAGGCAGAACTCGTTGCCCTCGACGTCCTGCATGACCAGGCACGACTCGTTGTCCCCGTCGGCGAGCAGCAGTTCCACCCGTGTCGCGCCGAGCGGGATCAGCCGGGCGCACTCGGCTTCCAGGGCGGCGACGCGCTCCTCGCCGACGAGCCCGGTGCCGACCCGGACGTCGAGGTGCACCCGGTTCTTGACGACCTTCCCCTCGGGGACGCGCTGGAAGTACAGCCTCGGGCCCACGCCCGTGGGGTCGACGCAGGCGAACGCGGCGCCCCGCTTCTCGGGCGGCAGCGAGTTGTTGAAGTCGTCCCAGGTGGCGAAGCCGTTCGGCGCGGGCGGCACGACGTAGCCGAGCACGTCGCACCAGAAGCGGCCGACCCGCTCGGGGTCCGCGCAGTCGAAGGTGACCTGGAACTGTTTGACCGACGCCATGGCCTCACCCTAATGCGGGGTGCGGTGAGCCGTGGGATGACCCGGTGACCGCGGGTGCGGCGAGGCCGATGCCGGTGGCCATCTCGGCGATGGTGTGCGCGCGGATGTCGGGGCGCGGTTCGCCGGTGATCCGTGCGGCGGCGGCCCGCACGTGGTCCTGGGCGGGTTCGGCCAACCCGTCGTACACGGCGAGGAACACCTCCCGGGCGCGGGCGCGGGGCCAGTCGGGTGGCAGGAGCCGGGTCGGGAGCCGGGGGTCGAGGGCCGGGAAGCGGCGGTAGGTGTCCATCACCTCGGTGCGGGCCCGGACGGCGTCGGCGCCGGTGATGTCGCCCGCGTGGACGCGCGGTGTCAGCGGGGTCCAGCGCCGGATGAACTCCTCGTACCGCTCGGCGATGGCGGGGAGGTCCCAGGCGTGGATGGGGTCGCGGGTGGCGTTCGACGTGAACGGCAGTTGCTTCGCGCGGAACGCGGTCGTGACGCCGGGCGTGAGCGCGACGAGCTCGGCGTGGTCGGCCGGTGCCGGCGGGTGCGGGGACACCCAGATGCCGTCGTAGAGCGGTGCGTAGCCCAGCCAGCGCAGTTGGGCGCGCAGCGCGGTGCGCCGGGTCTCCTCCTGCGTGGGCATGGTGAAGGCGATGACCGTCCACTCGCCGTCCCAGGAGTCCGGTGCGGCGGCGAACGACGCGATGGACGTGCCGCCGCGGGACAGGTTCGCGGCGGCCGGTCCGGTCAGCCGGTAGGAGCTGTGCCGGCCGTGACGGCTGCCCTCCAGCACGCCCCGGCGGGCCAGTCGGCTGACGGCGGTCCGCGCCGCGCCTGCGGTCACGCCGAACTCGCCGAGCAGGGCCACGATCGCCGCGGTCGGCAACCACGCGCGGGCGTGGACGGTGTAGTCGGCGATCAGCGTCACCGCCAGGCCCTGGGGCGAGCTGCCGGTCTGCCGGCGTGGCAGCCGCACGGGACCGGCGTCGACGTCGGGGAAGATCTCTTCGACGTTGAACGGGCTGACCACGGTCGCGCTCCCCCACCTATCGAGACCGATCGTTGACACTTCTCGGGCGTCCGACAAGACTATGTGACACATGGGTTCGATGCGAGCCGGCGGTGCACGACCGGCGCAGCCGCGGCCGGTCGATCCGATCTCCGCCCGCGGCGCTCAACACCCTCCGCGACCGTGATGCCGCTACCTCACGGCTCGTCATCGGGGTTGGCACCGGATCAGGCGACTGTCGAGCCTGTCCGTCGCACTCTCTCTTCAGGAGGTATGCGCAGTGTCAGGACTGGAAGGCACTTCCCCGGCGACGGGCGCGGCCGGGACGGGCCGTGCCGGCGCGGGGCGCTGGTGGCCGCGGGGCGCGGCCGCGGCCGCCGCGGTGATCATGTTAGGCGCGTTGGCGATCGTGGGCGGCACCCGTCCGGCGACCGGCGCGGACAACCCGTACCAGCGGGGTCCGGACCCGACGCCCGCCAGCGTCTCGGCCGGTCGGGGCACCTTCGCCACCGCGCAGGTCTCCGTCGGTGCGGGCAACGGCTTCGGCGGCGGGGTGATCTACTACCCGACCGACACCAGCCAGGGCACGTTCGGCGCGATCGCGGTCGTGCCCGGCTACACCGCCACGTGGGCCGCCGAGGGCGCGTGGATGGGGCACTGGCTGGCGTCGTACGGGTTCGTCGTCATCGGCATCGACACCAACACGCGCAACGACTGGGACACCGCCCGCGGCACCCAGTTGCTGGCGGCGTTGGACTACCTGACCCAGCGCAGCTCCGTGCGCGACCGGGTCGACGCCACGCGGACGGCCGTGATGGGCCACTCGATGGGCGGCGGCGGTGCGGCGTACGCGTCGCTCCAGCGGCCCTCGTTGAAGACCTCGGTGGGGCTCGCGCCGTTCAGCCCGTCGCAGAACCTGACGACCACGCGCGTGCCGACCATGCTGCTGTCCGGGCAGAACGACGGCACGGTGACGCCGTCCAGCGTGCAGAACCTCTACAACGGCATCCCGGCCGGTGTGGAGAAGGCGTACCTGGAGCTGACCGGCGCGGGCCACGGCTTCCCCACGTCGAACAACCCGACGATGATGCGCACGGTCATCCCGTGGTTCAAGATCTTCGTCGACAGCGACACCCGCTACACGCAGTTCCTGTGCCCGCTGGCGGACTCCAACGGCATCCGGACCTACCAGAGCACCTGCCCGCTGGTGCCGTCCACGCCGCCGACCACCACGACGACGCCCACCTCGACCACCACGACGTCGACCACGAGCACCACGCCCACCACCACGACCACGACGCCGCAGCCCGGTGGGGCGTGCAGCGCCACCTACCGCACCGTCAACTCGTGGTCCGGTGGCTACCAGGGCGAGGTCACGGTGACCGCCGGCACGTCGGCCGTCACGGGGTGGACGGTCCGGTGGTCGCTGGGCAGCGGTCAGACCATCAGCCAGGTCTGGAACGGCACGCTCACCGTCGACGGACCGACCGCGTCCGTGCGCAACGTCTCGTACAACGGCTCGCTGGGAGCCAACGCGTCGACCACGTTCGGCTTCATCGGCGGCGGCACCCCGCCCACGTCCACCTTGTCCTGCACCAGTCCGTGACCCGATAGGTCGTGCTTGGCCGGACGCCGGGTGGCGGCTCTCGCCCCCGGCGTCCTTCTGCGTCCACTGGGAACGACTACCGGCCACTTCCTCGGGCAAGGCGTCGGGGCACCGCTCGGGCGGGTGGCGAGCGGTGCCCCGATCGGTCCTCCGGGTCAGACCCGGCGGCGGGTGAAGCGCTGGTTGGCGTTGCCGTTGTAGGTGTAGAGGGCGATGCGCGCGCCGTCGGCGGTGGAGAACTCCCAGACGTCCAGGGCCAGGCCGGACTCGCGGTTGACCAGGCTGATCACGTCACTGCCGTGGTCGACCACGCGCCACTGCTGGCCGGTGGCGCCGCTGTCGGGCTGCTGCACGACGTCGGAGCCGTTGGTGGTGCCGGTCGGCTGGAGGAACAGCCCGCTGTGCCGGGCCTTGAGGCGGACGTGCCCGTCGCCCGCGTCGACGAACTCGAACTGCTGGTTGGGTCCGTTGTTCCCGGCCCACTGGACGAGCCGGGCCCCCGCGGCGGTGGAGGCTTCGTTGACGTCGGCGGCCTTGCCGCTGTGCTGGGCGAGCAGGGTGTAGGCGGCCGGGCCGCCGGGGGTGCTGCCCAGTTGCGCCTCCCACCGGGTGTTGGAACCGGACGCGTCGGCGGGGAGGCGGTCGCGGGCGGCGGTGTCGCCGTACATGGTCCAGCGGGCCCAGTCCACGACGGTGCGCGGGAAGCGCTGGTCGCTCCAGAAGCTGGTGTGGCTGCCGCCGACGAAGGTGAGGAACGCCTTGGGCCAGGCCATCTCCGCGTACGCCTGCCGCGCCGAGGAGTACGAGGTGGTCGAGTCCTTGTCGCCGTGGACGAACAGCACCTTGGCGTTGACGCTGGAGGACGGGTTGCCCATGTCCACGCAGGACTGGGGGTTGGCGGAGACGATGCGGCTGTCCGGCCAGGACGTGAGCAGGCCGTGGGTGGTCATGCCGCCCAGGGAGTGGCCGGAGACGCCGACGCCGATCGAGGTGTTGATGTGCCCGGCCAGTGGCCCGCTGGTGTTGAGGGCGAGGGTGTTGGTGAGGATCTGGGAGACGTCCTTGGAGGTGTTGCCGTTGTTGACGTCGGCGAAGTTGTGGTTGAAGTGCGGCGCGGGGACGATGAAGCCGGCCGAGGCCAGGGCGCTGATGATGAACAGGGAGCCCTGGGGGCTGCTGCCGTAGCCGTGGGTGAAGTTGTAGATCGGGAAGACGCCGTTGGCCGGGGTGCCGTTGGTGACGGGGCTGCCGCCGGCCGCGCCGGTGGCGGGGTAGTAGACGTAGGTGGTGCACGGTCGGCTGCCGCGGGTCCAGTCGTAGCGCCGCACGCCGACCGCGAACGGTGTGGTCGGTGCGGTGGCCGACGTTCCGACGGAGGCGAGGGCGTGGCCCGTGCCGAGCAGGGACAGGCCGAGGCCCGCCGCTCCTGCCGTGCCCATCCTGAGGAACGTACGCCGTTGCAGGGTCATCATCGACTCCTTGGTTTCGGGGGTTTTCGGGTGCGGCGTCACGGGAGCCAGCGGATGTCGGGGTTGATCCGGCCGTTGCGGTCGAAGACGGCCATGTTGTCCCACTCGTTGCCGGAGTTGGCGATGTCGGTCGGGTTCCAGCCGTTGCCGGGCACGGCGTACCAGGTCGGCTCCCAGTAGAAGACGCCGGATGCGCCGGCGTTGCGGGCGGTGGTCTGCACGGCGGCGAAGTTGGCCTGCTGCCCGGCTTGCGTGGCCGGGTGACCCGAGCACGGCTGGGAGGACGTGACGACGTTGGCGGTGCTGTCGTGGTTGGTCGTGGTGAATGGGTAGGCGGTCTCCACGATGACGACCGGTTTGCCGTAGCGCGACTTCATGTCGGAGACGACGTTCGCCATGTTCGCCATGCCGCCGTGCCAGAAGCAGTAGTACGACAGGCCGGTGACGTCCCACTGGACGCCCTGGGCGCGGATGCCGTCGTAGAACGAGCGGGCCCCGCTCTCGACCCGCGCGGTGTGGATGACGACCTGGGTGCCGCTGTTGCACGCCTTGGTGGCGTTGTAGCCGGCCTTCAGCAGCAGCCCGAGGTTGTAGTAGTTGCCGTTGACGACCCGGCCGTCGTCCCAGAGCATGCCGGTGTTGATCTCGTTGCCGATCTGCACGCTGTCGGGCGCGGTGCCCTGGGCCTTGAGGCTGGTGCACACGTCGTAGGTGTGGTTGTAGACGTCGGTCTGGAGCTGGGTGATGCCGTGGTCGGCCCACGCGGCGGGCTTGAACTGCTTGCCCGGGTCGGCCCAGGTGTCGGAGTAGTGGAAGTCCACCATCAGCTTCAGGCCCTTGGCCTTCACCGTGCGCGCGTACTGCAGGACCTTGTCCTTGTTGTTGTAGCCGCTGCGCGGGTTGTTCCAGATGCGCAGTCGGGCGTAGTTGACGCCGGCGCTCTTGAGGATGTCCAGCGGGTCGGCCTGGACGCCGTCGGGCCGGTAGAACCTCGTGCCCAGGTCGGCGGCCCGCTGCAACGTCGACACGTCCGCGCCGCGCATGATCGAGGTGTCGCCGACGTCGGTCGTGGTCACTTCGAGGTGGTCCACGTTGGCCAGTCCGCCGGCGGTGGTCGCGGCCAGCCGCACGGTGTTCGAGCCCGCGTTCAGCGGCACGGTCACGGTCTTGGTCGCCCACGTGGTCCACGCGCCGGTGGCGTCGAACGCCACGCCGGCCTGCGCCACCGTGCCGTTGACGCTCAGGTCGCCGGGCCGGTTCGCGCCGCTTCCGTTGGCGTAGCGGAACCCCAGCGTCGCCGTGCCCTCGGTCGGCGCGGTCACCGTGAACGAGACCGCGCTGCCGACGGCGTTCGACGTGTCGCAGAAACCGCTGCCGGAGTAGCCGGAGTGGTTCGAGGCGACGACGCCACCGCACACCGCGGGCGCGGACTCCGCTTCGTACCGGTTCGTCGCGGCGGTCGCGGTGACCGGCAGCGCGACGACCGCACCGGCCAAGGCGGTCACCACCGCCGCGGCCGACGAGATCCGTGAAGCCATCCTCATTGATGCTCCTTTGCGCACAGTTCCGTCATGGACCCCGCGGGTCCGGGCCCGAGGTGGACTCGCGATCGCGGGCCACCTCACCGCGGCCGGTGGCGGCCGGAGGAGGCGCGGCACACGAGGCCAGCGGCCGAAGACGCTGTGAACGTGCACAGTATCCGGCCGGGTCACGTATGTAAACACATCGAACATCCTTGGTAGCACTGGACAAACGGACCAACGATGACTGTGCACGTTCCCATCGACTAGGCCGTTCGAGCGAACGTCCAGGACGGGTGCGAAAATGTTTCGAAGAACCGTTGACACCGAGGCGACCCGTTCGTACCGTCGTTTGGATAGCGCTTTCCGCAGCGGTGCCGGCCGCGCGGCGAAAGGCTGTGCGAGTCACCTCAATCGAATGTTCGACACCTCGTCCCATACGAGATGCGTCCATTGACGGCGGTGTGAAACCAGCGACACGATCTCCTCCGGAGAAAGTCCTCCCACCCGGCGGCGCTGCCGCTGTGCCAACTCAGGGGAAAGGCACGCACATGACATTGTCGTCATGCGGTGCGGTCGTGCGATCGGCACTGGTGCTCGCCGTGGGCGCGGTCGCGGCGCTCGCACCGGTCGCACCGCAGGCCCAGGCCGCCACCGTCGACACCACGGCCACGTACGCCGTCGTCGCACGGCACAGCGGCAAGGCGATGCAGGTCCAGTCCACTGCGGACGGTGGCGCGGTGGTGCAGTCGACGCGGGTCGACTCGGCCGCGCAGCAGTTCCAGTTCGTCGACTCCGGCGGCGGCTACTACCGGCTCAAGTCGCGTTACAGCGGCAAGGTGGTGGACGTGTCGGGTTCGTCCACGGCCAACGGCGCGGACGTCGTGCAGTGGACCGACAAGAACGCGGCCAACCAGCAGTTCAGCCTGGTGGACACCGACAGCGGGTACGTGCGGATCGTCAACCGCAACAGCGGCAAGGCTTTGGACGTGTGGGAGCGCTCGACCGCCGACGGAGCGCGCGTGTCCCAGTACGACGTCAACGGCGGCACGAACCAGCAGTGGCAGCTCGTCCGGCTCGGCGGCGGTGACACGCCCGGCGGCAACGGCTCGCCCACCGACCCGAACGTCAAGTACTTCGGCCGCTGGAACACCGCCGACCCGACCGCGTACGTCTCCGAGTGGGCGGGCGCCTACCTGGTCGTCGGGTTCACCGGGCGCACGGTGCAGCTGCGCCAGCGCAACACGATCGACTTCTTCGTCAGCATCGACGGCGGACCGGACGTCGCCTACGTCAACCGCAGCGGCACGGTGAACCTGACGCCCACCCCGTTGGCGGCGGGCAACCACACGCTGCGCGTGTCCTACCGACCGGTCGCGGGCTCCTACCGGGGCGACGCGGTCTACCGGGGCATCCAGTTGGACGCCGGCGCGACGACGTTCGCGCCGCCCGTGCCGGCGAAGACCGTCGAGTTCGTCGGCGACTCCATCACCGTGGGCCAGCAGTCGTCCAAGCAGGCGTTGACCGCCTACGGCTGGCTGGTCGGCGAGCGCCTGGGCACGGGACACACCCAGATCGCGGTGGGCGGCGCGTGCCTGGTCTCCGCGGCCGACGGCTGCATCGGCATGAGCGACCGGTTCCTCAAGACCGGGATCACGAACAACACCGACTGGAACTTCTCCCGGTACACCGCGAACGTCGTGGTGATCAACCTGGGCACCAACGACGTCGGCCACAGCGTGTCCGGCGCGCAGTTCCAGAGCGCCTACGTCACGCTGATCCAGCGCGCCCGGCAGAAGTACCCGGACGCCACCATCCTGGCGATGCAGACCTTCCGCAAGCGCTACATCCCCGAGACGCAGGCGGCCGTGCGCCTGGCCAACGACCCGAAGGTGCGGTTCGTCGACACCACGGGCTGGATCGTGGAGTCGACCGACACCACCGACAACGTCCACCCGAACGACCAGGGCCACCGCAAGATCGCCGACCGCCTGGCGCCGATCGTGTCCGCCGCGCTCGCCGGCTGAACCGATCGCGCACGCCGCACCGCCCGGGGCCGTCCCGCCCCGGGCGGTGCGTCCACATCGGTATGATCACCGCCGTCGGGATGGCTGTCCTGTTGGCCGCGGGGCGCCGGGGGCTGAGGGCCGGGAGCCTGTCGTGACCACCGCACTGATCATCGGGGACGTCCAGCGGGGCATCACCGGCAACTACCCGTTCGCCGCGCGGGTCGTGCCGACGCTCACCGGGTTGCTGCCCCGCGCCCGTGCGGCCGGCGTCCTGGTCGTGTTCGTGCGCATCGCGTTCCGCCGCAACCAGGCGGACCTGCCGCCCGGCAACGCGCTGTACCGGTCGTTCTTCGACGCCGGTGAGGCGTTCCACGAGGGCTCGGCCGGCACGGACCTCGCCCTGCCGGTCGCCGACGAGGACGTCGTCGTGGTCAAGCGCCGCGCGAGCGCGTTCGCCGGCACCGACCTCGACCTGGTGCTGCGCGCGGCCGGTGTCGGCTCGGTCGCGGTCGCCGGGGTCGCGACCAGCGCGATGGTCGCCGCCACGTGCTACGACGCGGCCGACCGCGGCTACGCGGTGACCGTGCTGCGTGACGGCTGCGCCGACGGCGACGAGGAGATGCACGACTTCTTCGTGGACGCCGTCTTCCCCAGCCGGGGGTTCGAGGTCGTGCCCTGCGCCGAGTGGCCCGGCGACCGCGCCTGACCCCCCGTCAGGCGGGTGCGGAGTCGCCGCACAGGAACGCGTACAGGGCGTCACCCGTGGGCACGGGCTGGTCGGCCGCGTGGCGGACCACCCACGGGCACGCGTCGTCGGCCAGGCCGCAGGTGTCGGAGTTCCCGCCCTGCGCCGGCACCACCAGGCGGTCGCCCACCCGCCAGGCGGCGTGGTGCCACTCGTCGTCGTGCGTGCCGACGAGGTGCGGGACACCCGACCTCGCGGTCAACCGCGCCGCGGCCTCGCGGTGGCGCGCGTCGAACCCGGCTCGCGTGGCGAGCACGTCGGCCGGCCGCGCGCGGACACCAGGGTCGCGGACGTCCTGGTCCTCGGGGTCGCGCTCGTCGAGGCAGGTGGCGAACGGGTGGAAGAAGCCGACCACCTCGTCCGCGTCGAACCTCCTGGCCACGCCGACCCACCGGTGGTCATCCACGGCGAACTGATACTCCGCCCCGCCGTGGAACTCCTCGGCCACCGACCGCCCCTCGGGCAGCGGCCACCCGATCGCCACCCACGCCTCGTTCAGCGCGATCCACACCAGTGACATGCGCCGGGAACGCAGGGCGTGCACGGCGGGCCGCACCGGCCGTTCGCGCATCCGGTCACTGCACAACCCGTACAGTGTCTTGTACGGTACGTGATCATCCGGTAACGATGAGTGCGTGTCGATACACGTGTTGGACCTGAGCGGCCGGGACATCCAGGCCGAGGCGGCGGCCCTGCGCGCCCGCGGCCCGGCGACGCGGGTCGAGCTGCCGGGAGGGGTGCGCGCGTGGGTGGTCGGTGACCTGGACCTGGTGCGCCGGCTGCTCTCCGACCCCCGCGTCTCCAAGGACGCTCGCCGGCACTGGCCCGGCCTCGCGGGCATCTCCGAGGACTGGCCGCTGTACCTGTGGGTCGCGGCGCGCAACATGTTCACCTCCTACGGCGCCGAGCACCGCAGGCTGCGCACGTTGATCTCCAAGGGGTTCACCGCCCGCCGCGCCGAGGCGATGCGGCCGGACGTGGAGCGGATCGTCGCCGACCTCGTCGACGGGCTCGCCGCCGGACCGGACGTGGTCGACGCTCGCGCCGAGTTCGCCTACCCGCTGCCGATCGAGGTCATCTGCCGGTTGATGGGCGTGCCCGACGACGCGCGCCCCGAGCTGCGCCGGATCGTGGACAGCCTGTTCGTCACCACGACCACGCCCGAGGAGGCGATCGCCAACCAGGTCCTGCTCTACGAGATCCTCAACGACCTGGTGGCCGCCAAGCGGGCCACCCCCGGTGACGACCTGACCAGCGGCCTGATCGCCGCCCGCGCCGAGGACGACGCCAGGCTGACCGAGGCCGAGCTGGTCGACACCCTGATCATGATGATCGCCGCCGGCCACGAGACCACGGTCAACCTCCTCGACCAGGCCGTCACCGCGCTGCTCACCCACCCCGACCAGCTGCGCCTGGTCACCTCCGGCGAGCGGACGTGGACCGACGTGATCGAGGAGGCGTTGCGCTGGCAGGCCCCGGTGGCCAACCTGCCGCTGCGCTACGCCGTGGAGGACCTGGAGCTGGACGGCGTGACGATCCGCCGCGGCGAGGCGATCCTCGTGGGCTACGCGGCGGTGGGCCGCGACCCGGCCCACCACGGCGACACCGCGGGGGAGTTCGACATCACCCGCGCGGACAAGACGCACCTGTCCTTCGGCCACGGCGTGCACTACTGCCTGGGTGCGCCACTGGCCCGCATCGAGGCGGAGGTGGCGCTGCCCGCGTTGTTCGACCGCTTCCCCGACCTCGCGCTCGCCGTGCCGGTCGAGGAGCTGGAGCCGGTCCCGTCGTTCATCTCCAACGGCCACCGCACCCTGCCGGTCAGGCTGCGCTAGCCGCTCCGGCACGACGCGGTGGAGAACGCGGCCACCCCTCCGTCCGGTGACCGGGTGGACCACCTCGCCGATCGGGGAACCCCCGTCACCGGGTGGCAGCCCACCGCGCGCGGGCGCGCGGTGGCAGCTCGCCACGAGCGTCGAAGCCCTCTCGCCCTCGTGGTCGCGCGGACCGCGCCCGGGGGGCGCCGACGATCACACTTCGAGCGCCCAGCGCACGTGCCGCATCGTCGGTGTGAAGCCGGCCCGTTCGAAGAGCCCGGACGCCCCGAAAGGACTCGCCGAGTCCACGCTCGCAGTGGCCCGGTCGTAGCCGTGGTCGGCGGCGGCACGCAGCGCGTGTCCGACCAACGCGCCCGCGACGCCGCGCTCGCGGTGCCGCCGCAGCGTCCCGATGAGCATGAACCGGGCGTCACGGACGCCGGTCGCCGCCGTGTCGGCGTCCCAGCACATGGTCACCAGCACGCCCACCGCGGTCCCGGCCGCCGCGTCCCGCAGCAGGAAGCTGACCTCCGGCCGGAACGTCTGGTTGGTGATCTTGTTCCGCCAGGCGTCCGCCGGCATCGGCGTCGCACCCCAGTGGTCCTGGTAGGACTCGTTGCGGACGGACCGGAACTCCTCGTCGTTCGCCGCCGACCACGGCTCGACCCGCAGCCCGTCGGGAATCGCCGCGTCGGGGATCGCCTCGCCCAGCGGGTGTTCCAGGTACTCGTAGTAGCGGACCGGCTCGAAGCCGTGAGAGCGCAGGAGTTCGGCGAGGCCGGCGATGTGCTCGCCCTTGTGCACGTCGACCACGAGCTTCGACGTCGGGTGGTGCAGGTCGTGCACGACCTTCGCCGCCGCCACCCCGGCCGAGACGAGCGCGGTGCCCAGGCCCCGCCGCCGGTGGTCGGGGTGGACCCCACCGTCGAGGAAGACCCGGTGCACCTCGTCCGCGGTCGGCTTGTGGCGGACCTTCATGAAGCCGACCATCACGTCACCGTCGAAGACCGCGAGGCTCGCGCGCCCCAGGTCCGCGTAGGGGTCGATCAGCTCCTGGAGGGTGTCCTCCTCGGTGTAGTGCTCGCCGATCCGGTCGACGGCCTCCATGGCGTTGAGGAGGTCGGCCGACACCTTGGCGTCGTCGCGGGTGAGCGGCCGCCACGTCAGGGAGGGTTGTGCGCGCATGCGGCGGGACGGTATTGCCCGCACGTGCCGGCTGTCGCTTCGTTTTCGGGTCGCCCCCGGTGATCGGATCCTTGACCGGCCGCGCCATCCGAGACGATCCCGGTGCGCTGTTCGGCCCAACCTCCCGGCGGCGCCGCGCGGCCCGTCGGCGGCGCACTTATGGTCGGATCATGAGCCCCGCCTTCTCCCGCCGCGGCTTCCTCGGAGCCGCCGCCTGGTTACCCGTCGGCGCGCTCCTGCCCGGTCAGGTGTCGGCCGACCCGCCGCCCGCGTTCCCCTCGGGGATCGAGCTGTACCGGCAGGCGTACCGGAACTGGGCGGGCGAGATCCGCACCGACGACCTGTGGACCTGCGCGCCACGCACACCGGCCGACGTGGTGCTGCTGGCGAACTGGGCGCACGGCCAGGGCTTCACCCTGCGACCGAAGGGCTTCCGGCACGGGTGGGCGCCGCTGACCGTCACCGCGGGCACCACCGACGCGGACCGGGTCGTGCTGGTGGACACCACCCGGCACCTCACGGCCATGACCCTCCTGCCGGGCGCGGTGCGGACGCAGACCGGCGCGTCGATGGACGAGCTGCTGGCGTTCCTGGAGGACGCGGGCCTGGGCGTGACCAACACCCCCGCGCCGGGCGACCTGACCGTCGGCGGCGTGCTCGCGATCAACGGCCACGGCACGTCCGTCCCGGCGGTGGGGGAGACCCTGCCGGCCGGCCACACCTACGGCTCGCTGAGCAACCTGATCCTCTCGCTGACCGCCGTGGTGTGGGACGGCGGCGAGTACCGGTTGCGCACGTTCCGGCGCGACGAGCCCGAGTGCGCCGCGCTGCTGACCCACGTCGGCCGCGCGTTCCTGACCGAGGTGACGCTCCGCGTGGGTGCGAACCGGAACCTGCGCTGCGTGAGCCGGGTCGACATCCCGGCCCGCGAGCTGTTCGCGCCACCCGGCAGCGGCGCGACCCGCACGCTCGCGAGCTTCCTCGACGAGGCGGGCCGGGTCGAGGCGATCTGGTTCGCCTTCACCGACCACCCGTGGCTCAAGACGTGGAGCGTCGCGCCGACCAAGCCGCCGACCTCGCGGCACGTCGTCACGCCCTACAACTACGTGTTCTCCGACAACGTGCCCAAGGCGGTGTCCGACCTCGCCGACCTGCTCATCACCGGCGCGTGGGCGCTCACCCCGACGTTCGGGCAGTTGCAGTACACGACCGCGGCCACCGGGCTGACCGCCACGCTCACCACCGACCTGTGGGGCGCGTCGAAGAACCTGATGCTCTACGTCAAGCCCACCACCCTGCGCGAGACGGCGAACGGCTACGCGGTGCTGACCAGCCGGGCCGAGGTGCAGCGCGTGGTCAGCGACTTCGCCACCTACTACGAAGACCTGCTGCTGGCCTACCAGAGCCGCGGGTTGTTCCCCGTCACCGGCCAGGTGGAGATCCGCGTCGGCGGCCTCGACGACCCGGCGCACGTGGGCGTGCCCGGCGCGCAGGCGCCCGCGCTGTCGGCCGTGCGGCCGCGCGAGGACCACCCGGAGTGGGACGTCGCGGTGTGGTTCGACGTGCTGACCTTCCCGACCGCGCCGGGCGCGGCGGCGTTCTACCGGGAGCTGGAGCGGTTCTTCTTCACCCGGTACACCGGCTCGTACGCGTTCACGCGGGCCGAGTGGTCCAAGGGCTGGGCCTACACCGACCAGGCGGCGTGGGCCGACCACACCGTGCTCACCTCGACCGTGCCCGACTCCTACCGGCAGGGCCCGAACCCGACCTGGGACGCCGCCCGCGCGACGCTCAACGCGGTCGACCCGCACCGGGTGTTCAGCAACCCGTTCCTGGACGTGCTGCTGCCCTGAGCCCCTACCGGGAGGCCTTCGCCAGTTCTTTCAGCACGGCGTCAAGCGGCCGCCGGGTGAGCCGTCCGGGCGGGGTCCAGGTGTGCACCACGTCCGCGGCCTTGACGACGCTCGCCTGGTCGAGCCGGACCCAGTAGTCGTCGACCCAGGTCTTGGCCTCGACGGCCCGGGCGCTGCCGTCCGGCTTCGGCTTCGCCGTGCCGAACGGGGCCACCAGCACCGCGTCCGCGCCGTCGAGGGTCAGGCCGACCCGCAGGACGAGGACCTTGCGGTGGTTGTGCTTCATGATCATGCCGACGTGCTTCGCTGCCATGCGGTGAGTCCTCCGAAAGAGGTGGAGTTCGCACCGTAGGCACTACCGAGAGTGGTGGGCGAGGGCCGAACGGACCAACTCGTCCGCGCACGGCTGCGGTCAGAGGAAGTGGTCCAGCGTGATCGGCAGGTCGCGGACGCGGACGCCGGTGGCGTGGTGGGCGGCGTTCGCGATGGCGGCGGCGGTGCCGACGATGCCGATCTCGCCGACGCCTTTGGTGCCCATGGGGTTGGTGTGCGGGTCGTGCTCCTCGACCCAGTGCGCCTCGACGCGTGGCACGTCGGCGTTGGTGGCGATGTGGTACTCGGCGAAGTCGTGGTTGACCACGTGGCCGAACCGCTCGTCCACGACGCTGTGCTCGTGCAGCGCCATGGACAGGCCCATGGTCATGCCGCCGACGAGCTGCGACCGGGCCAGGCGCGGGTTGACCACGCGGCCGACCGCGAACACGCCCAGCAGCCTGGCCACCCGCACCTCGCCGGTGTCGACGTGCACCCGGACCTCGGCGAACTGCGCGCCGAACGCGTGCATCGCGTACCGGCCGGCGGCGGGGTTGTCCGGCATCCCGGCCCGGACCTCGTCACCCGCGGCGGGGTCGTCGCCGAACCGCTCCCGCAACGCCTCCGCCGCGGCCACCACGGTCGAGCCCCACGACGTGATGCCGGACGACCCGCCCGCCACCGACGCCTCGGGCAGCGCCGTGTCACCGATGCGCAGCTCCACGTCGCCGAAGTCCACGCCCAGCGCGTCGGCCGCGACCTGCGCCAGCGACGTCCACGTGCCGGTGCCGAGGTCGGCCGCGCCGATCCGGACCAGGTAACGGCCCGGTCCCGTGCAGCGGATCGCGGCGACCGAGCCCGGCGTCCGGCTCACCGGGTAGGTCGACGCCGCCACCCCGGTGCCGACGAGCCACCCCGCCTCCTCGCGGGCGCGCGGCGTCGGGTCGCGGTGCTCCCAGCCGAACCGGCGGGCGCCCTCGCGCAGGCAGGCGACCAGGTTGCGGCTGGAGAACGGCTTGCCCGTCTCCGGGTCCACGTCCGGCTCGTTGCGGACGCGGAACTCCACCGGGTCGACGCCGCAGGCCGCGGCGAGCTCGTCCACCGCCACCTCGGGCCCGAACATGCCGGGGCACTCGCCGGGTGCGCGCATCCACGACGGCACCGGGACGTCCAGCGCGGCCAGCCGATGGGTCGTGCGGCGGTTCGGCGCGGCGTACATCATCCGGGTGGGCCGGGCGGTCTGCTCGGCGAACTCCTTGACGCGGGAGGTCTGGGACACCGCGTCCAGCGCGACCGCGGCCAGCCGCCCGTCCGCGTCGCACCCCATCCGGACCCGTTGGACCGTCGGCGTCCGGTAGCCGACCAGCGAGAACATCTGCTGCCGGGTGAGCGCGAGCTTGACCGGTGTGCCGGGCACCGCCCGCGCGGCCATCGCGGCGACGATCGCGTGCACGTGCGCGGTGCCCTTCGCGCCGAAGCCGCCGCCGACGTGCGGCGAGATGACGTGCACCCGGCGCGGGTCCAGCCCGA
The DNA here is from genome assembly GCF_021390395.1 of Saccharothrix sp. S26. GTDB lineage: Bacteria > Actinomycetota > Actinomycetes > Mycobacteriales > Pseudonocardiaceae > Actinosynnema. Next base: position 101,727 of record NZ_JAJUWT010000019.1, on the reverse strand, counting down.
GCACCTTCGCCGTCGCCTGGCGGGTGGTGTGCACGCCCTGCGTCGAGTCGTAGAGGACCAGGTCGCCGTCCAGCCACAGGGCCGTCGTGGTGTGCGGCTCCATCGGGTTGTTGTTGTACCAGGCCGTGGTGTAGGTCTGGTCGAGCGTGAACGGCGAGTGCGCGAGGCCCGTGCCGAGGTCTCCCCGCGAGGTGTCGGTGTCCGCGCCCCCGTTCACCTTCTCCGGCGCGTACAGGTCGTCGCGGTCGGCGCTCAGGTGCACGTCGTGCGGCCGCGGGTCGATCCGGACGCGGACCAGCGCCGCGGCTTCGCGGGCGATCTCGCGGGTGCGCGCCACCACCGCCGCGACGACCTGGCCGCGGAACGCCACGTCGTGCGACTGCAACGCGGCCAGCTCCGCGTCCCGCGCGGACGCCAGGCGCGGCGCGTTGTCCGGGGTCAGCACGGCCAGCACCCCGTCCAGGGCTCGCGCCGCGCCCACCTCCACCTCGGTGAGCACGCCTCGGGCGACCTCGGCCTGCACCAGGTGCAGGTGCGCGGGGTCCACCACGTGCTGGTCACCCGCGTACCGGGCGGTGCCGGTCACCTTGGCCGGACCGTCGACGCGCCGGGGTGACCGGCCGAGCACGCGCGGCCGCAGCAGGTCCGTCATCGTTCCCCCCGGCTCAGCTCGCGCAACGCCGACACGACGAGGTTGCGGGTCAGCGGCACCTTGAAACCGTTGCCCGCCAACGGTGCCGCGCCGGCCAGCTCCGCGTCGATCGCCCGCCGGAACACCTCCTCGCCGGTCCGCTCGCCGCGCAGGACGTCCTCCGCCCGTCGGGCGCGCCACGGCTTGTGCGCCACACCGCCCAACGCGATCCGCACGTCCCGCACCACGCCCCGTTCGACCCGCAGCACGGCGGCGACCGACACCAGGGCGAACGCGAACGACGCCCGGTCGCGCACCTTCCGGTACAGCGACCGCGTGCCCGGCGGCAACGGCGGCAGGTCGACCCACGTGATCAGGTCGGCGGGTGACAGCACGGTGTCGCGGTGCGGCTCGTCGCCGGGCAACCGGTGCAGCTCCACCAGCGGCACGACCCGCCGCCCGCCCTCGCCCAGCACGGCGACCTGCGCGTCGAGCGCGGCCATCGCGACCGCCATGTCGGACGGGTGCGTGGCCACGCAGTGCGCGGACGCGCCCAGGATCGCGTGGTGCCGGGTGTAGCCGCCGATCGCCGAGCACCCCGTGCCGGGCTCGCGCTTGTTGCACGGTGTGGTGATGTCCTGGAAGTACACGCACCGGGTGCGTTGCAGCAGGTTCCCGCCGGTCGTGGCGAGGTTGCGGATCTGCCCGGACGCGCCCGACAGCACCGCGCGGGCCAGCACCGGGTAGTCGCGCCGCACGACCGGGTGCGCGGCCAGGTCGGTGTTGCGCACGGTCGCGCCGACCCGCAGGCCGCCGTCCGGCAGCTCGTCCACGGCGTCCAGCGGCAACCGGCTGATGTCGACCAGGACGTCGGGCGCGACGAGGCCGAGCTTGAGGTGGTCGACCAGGTTGGTCCCGCCGGCGAGGAACGCCACGCCGGACCACCCGGTCGCGGCGGCGACGGCGCTCTCGGGGTCGGGCGCGCGCCGGTAGTCGAACGGCATCACCGCGCACCGTCCCGCACCGCGGCCACGATCCCGACGTACGCGCCGCACCGGCACAGGTTCCCGCTCATCCGCTCGCGGACCTCGTCGTCGGTCGCCTCCACCGGCCCGGTGAGGTCCGCGGTGACCGCGCTCGGGTGACCGGCCGCCAGCTCGTCCAGCACGCCGACGGCCGAGCACACCTGCCCCGGCGTGCAGAAACCGCACTGCAACGCGTCCCGCTCCAGGAACGCCTCCTGCACCGGGTGCAGCCGCTCGCCGTCGGCGAGCCCTTCGGCCGTGGTAACCTCAGCCCCGTCGTGCGCCACCGCGAGCGCCAGGCACGTGATCGCCCGCCGCCCGTCGAGCAGCACCGTGCAAGCCCCGCATTGACCGTGGTCGCAGCCCTTCTTGGGGGCGAGGGCTCCGACCCCGTCGCGCAACGCGTCCAGCAACGTCGTCCGGGTGTCCACGCGCAGCCGCCTGCGCCGACCGTCCACGCGCAGCTCGATCTCACCGTCCACGGCCCGGCTCCTCCGACTCGACGTCACCCTGGGCTTCCCGGGCTCCGGCGGGCCAACCCGCGATCCACCGAACGGTTCAGCCATCCGATGTATGTGCGCCGCTTGCCGTCTGAAGGAGCGTCCGACTGGCGAAGGACTATCGATACTTCGGATGTCTTGTTACCGTCACGCACGGATGCAGGTGCGGACGAGGCGGAGGCCGGGTGGACCAGCGGACGCTCACGCTCTGGTACGACGAGCCCGCGACCGACTGGGAGACCGAGTCGCTGCCCATCGGCAACGGCGCGCTCGGCGGCGGTGTGTTCGGCGGGGTGGAACGGGAGAGGGTGCAGCTCAACGAGAAGACGTTGTGGACCGGTGGGCCCGGCTCCGCTGAGGGGTACGACTTCGGCAACTGGACCAGCCCCCGGCCCCACGCGCTCGCCGGGGTGCGGGAGCTGGTCGAGCGGGACCACCGGGTCTCGCCGGACGCCGTCGCGGCGGCGTTGGGGCAGCGGCGGCGGGGGTTCGGGGCCCACCAGCCGTTCGGCGAGCTGGTCCTGGCGCTCACCGACCCGCCCGCCGAGGTCGCGGACTACCGGCGGGCCCTGGACCTGTCCCGCGCGGTCGCCTCGGTGACGTACCGGGCGGACGGCGCGCGCTACACCAGGGAGTACTTCGCCAGTGCCGCCGACGGGGTGATCGTAGCCCGGCTGTCCGCCGACCGCCCCGGCCGGATCGGCTTCACCGCCTCGATCACCGCACCGGACAACCGCTCGCAACGTTTCACGGCGAAGTGCGGGCGTGCGGTGTTCACCGGAGCGCTGCACGACAACGGAATGCGCTTCGAATCGCAGCTCCAGGTGCTCCACGACGGCGGCACGCGCACCGACAACCCCGACGGCACCGTCACCGTGGCCGACGCCGACCGCGCGGTGCTGGTGTTCGCCGCGGGCACCGACTACGCCCAGGGCCACCCGACCTACCGCGGCCCCGACCCGCACGAGCGCGTCCGGCGGACCGTCGACGCGGCCTCGGCCAAGGGCTGGCACGTGCTGCTCGACGCCCACCTGCGCGACTACCGCGCGTTGTTCGACCGCGTCCGGCTCGACCTCGGCCACCAGCCGGTCGACGTGCCCACCGACGACCTGCTGCGCGGTTACGCCACCGCGCCCGCCCCGGCCCGCCGGGCGCTGGAAGCCCTGTACTTCCAGTACGGCCGCTACCTGCTGATCTCCTCGTCCCGACCCGGCTCGCTGCCCGCGAACCTGCAAGGCGGGTGGAACAACTCCGTGACGCCGCCGTGGAGCGCCGACTACCACCTGAACATCAACCTCCAGATGAACTACTGGCCCGCCGAGACGACGAACCTCGCCGAGACCACCGAGCCCCTGTTCGACTTCGTGGACGCGCTGCGCGAACCCGGCGCGGTCACCGCGCGCGAGGTGCACGGCGGCCGCGGCTGGGTGGTGCACAACGAGACCAACCCGTTCGGCTTCACCGGTGTGCACGACTGGCCGACCGCGTTCTGGTTCCCCGAGGCGGGCGCGTGGCTCGCGCTGCACCACTACGAGCACTACCTGTTCACCAAGGACGAGGTGTTCCTGCGCGAGCGGGCGTACCCGGTGCTGAAAGGGCTCGCCGAGTTCTGGCTCGACGCGCTGCGGGTCGACCCGCGCGACGGCACGCTCGTCGTCACGCCCGGCTACTCGCCCGAGCACGGCGACTTCACCGCGGGACCGGCCATGTCGCAGCAGATCGTGCGGCAGTTGTTCGCCCACGTCGTCTCCACCGCCGACGACGTGGGCGACACCGCGTTCGGGGCCGAGGTCCGCGCGGCACTCGACCGCCTGGACCCCGGCACGCGGATCGGCTCGTGGGGCCAGGTGCAGGAGTGGAAGGACGACCGGGACGACCCCACCGACACCCACCGGCACGTGTCGCACCTGTTCGCCCTGTTCCCCGGCAACGCGATCAGCTTGCGCACCACGCCCGAACTCGCCGCCGCCGCGAAGACCTCGCTGACCGCGCGCGGCGACGGCGGCACCGGGTGGAGCAAGGCGTGGAAGATCAACTTCTGGGCGCGGCTGCTCGACGGCGACCACGCGCACCGGATGCTCGCCGAGCAGTTGACCGGCAGCACCACCGCGAACCTCTGGGACACGCACCCGCCGTTCCAGGTCGACGGCAACTTCGGCGCGACCTCCGGCGTGGCGGAGATGCTGCTCCAGAGCCACGAGGGCGTGGTGCACGTGCTGCCCGCCCTGCCCGCCGAGTGGCATGACGGCTCGTACACGGGCCTGCGGGCACGCGGTGACGTCACGGTCGACGTGCGGTGGTCCGACGGCGCGGCCCGGGAGATCACCCTGACCACCGGCCAGGACGGTCCCGTCACGGTCCGCAGCACCCTGTTCGGCGGCCACGTCCGCTTGGTGGACGCCCGAACGGGCCACCCGACGCCGACCCACGCCAACGGTGACACCATCACCTTCACCGCCCACGCGGGCCACCGCTACACCGCCACCGCCCGCTGACCACGCCGTGCGCGTGGTGAAGTTCCACCAGGGGCACGCGCGTCCGCCGTCGAAACCCGCCGGCCTCTGGAACGTGGCAGCCGCAGCGGTGCCTTGACGGGTTCCGCTCGACCTGGCTAGCGTCGGCGGCATGGAATGAAACGTTTCAGGACGCCTCCGGAGAGCGAGGTCCCAGGTGAGCCCGGTGCTCCAGCTCCGCGACGTCAGCAAGTCGTTCCAGGCCGTGCGGGCCCTGCGCGGCGTCTCCCTCTCCCTGCACCCCGGCGAGGTGCACGCCCTGGCCGGTGAGAACGGCGCGGGCAAGTCGACCGTCGTGCGGATCATCGGCGGCGAGCACCGGCCGGACGCGGGGGAGCTGCTGCTCGACGGCGAGCCCGCGCGGTTCTCCTCGCCGCGGGACGCCCGGCAGCGCGGGGTCGCGGTCATCCACCAGGAACCCGTGCAGTTCCCGGACCTCAGCGTGGCCGAGAACGTCTTCATGGGCAGGCAGCCCCTGCGCCGCGGCCGACGCATCGACCGGCGCGAGATGCACCGGCGCGCGGCGGAGCTGTTCGACCGCCTCGGCGTGCCCCTCGACCCGACCCGACCGACCAGGGGCCTGTCGATCGCCGACCAGCAGATCATCGAGATCGCCAAGGCGCTGTCGGCGGACGCGCGCGTGATCGTCATGGACGAGCCGACCGCCGCGCTGTCCGCGGTCGAGGCGCAACGGCTGTTCCGGGTGGCGCGCGGCCTGGCCGGGCGCGGGGCCGCGCTGCTGTTCATCTCGCACCGGCTGGAGGAGATGTACCAGCTGTGCGACCGGGTCACGGTGCTGCGCGACGGCGCGCTCGTGTCGACCGACCCCATGGCGGAGGTGCCGCACGACGAGCTGGTGCGGCGCATGGTCGGCCGTTCCGTCGAGCAGCTCTACCCCGAGCGGCGCGCGGACGTCGGCGAGCCGCGGCTGGTGGTCGAGGGGCTGACCAGGGTCGGGGTGTTCCGCGACATCTCGTTCACCGTGCGGCGGGGCGAGGTCGTCGGCCTCGCCGGGCTGGTCGGCTCCGGCCGCACGGAGGTGGCGCGGGCGGTGTTCGGGGTGGACGGGCGGGACGCGGGCACGGTGTCGGTGGACGGGGTGGCGCTGCCCGCCGGCGACCCGCGCGCCGCCATCGACCGCGGTGTCGCGCTGGTGCCGGAGGACCGCCGCGAGCAGGGCCTGGTGCTGGAGCTGTCGATCGAGCGCAACGCGAGCCTGGCCCGACTGCGGGACGTCTCGCCCGGCTGGATCACCCGCCGTGCGCGGGAACGGGCGCTGGCGCGGAGGTGGGGGGAGCGGCTGTCGTTGAAGGCCGGTCGCCTCACCGACCCGGCGGCCACGTTGTCCGGCGGCAACCAGCAGAAGGTCGTGCTGGGCAAGTGGCTGGCCACCGAGCCGTCCGTGCTGATCGTGGACGAACCGACCCGGGGCATCGACATCGGCACGAAGGTCGAGGTGCACGCCCTGCTGTCCCGGCTCGCGGCCGACGGCCTGGCCGTGCTGCTGATCTCCTCCGAGCTGCCCGAGGTGCTCGGCATGGCCGACCGGGTGCTGGTGATGCACGAGGGCCGGATCACCGCGGAACTGCCCGCGGCCGACGCCACCGAGGAATCCGTGATGCGCGCGGCGACGGGGGGCGGGGCATGAGGCTGCGCGCGTTGCTGTCCGGGCGTGAGCTGAGCATCGTGATCGCGCTCGTCGTGGTGGTCGGGGTAACCGCGGCGGTGCGGCCCGCGTTCCTCAACGCGCAGGGGCTGCACGACCTGTTCCTCAACGCATCCGTCATCGCCCTGCTGGCCATCGGCCAGGCGCTGCTGGTGATCACCCGGAACATCGACCTGTCCGTGGGCTCGGTGATGGGGCTGACCGCGTTCCTGTCGGGACAGCTCTTCCTCGCCGACGTCGACACGCCGGTCGTCCTGGTGGTGGTGGCGGGGATGGCGCTGGGCGCGGCCTGCGGCGCGGTCAACGGCGCGCTGGTCGCGGTGGCGAAGGTGCCCGCGCTGGTGGTCACGCTCGGCACGCTGTACGTGTTCCGCGGCCTGGACTACGGCTGGGCCAGTGCGACCGGCGTGCGGCAGGTCAACGCCGACCAGATGGCGCCGGAGTTCCTGGCGTTCGGCAGCGGCGCGGTGCTCGGCGTCCCCAACCTCACGCTGATCGCGCTGGTGGCGCTGCTGGTGACGGGGTACGCGCTGCACAACTGGCGGTCCGGGCGCGAGCTGTACGCGATCGGGTCGAACCCGGAGGCCGCGCGGCTGGCGGGCATCCCGGCGGGCCGGCGCGTGTTCACCGCGTTCGTCGTGTCCGGCGCGCTGGTCGGGTTGGCGGGCGTGCTGCACGCGGCGTACTTCGGCACGATCAACGCCTCCGTCGGCACCGGCCGCGAGCTGGCGGTGGTGGCCGCGGTCGTGGTGGGTGGCGTGGCGATCTTCGGCGGCAGCGGCTCGGTGCGGGGCGCGGTGCTCGGCGCGCTGCTGCTGACCACGATCACCAGCGCGTTGCCGATCCTGGGCGTGCCCGCGTTCTGGCAACGCGCGGTCGACGGCGCGGCGCTGCTGCTGGCCATCTCGCTGGACCGGGCCGTGATGCTGCGGGTGGCCGCCCGGCTGCGGCGGGAGAGGGGGCTGCGCCGTGCGTGAGAAGGTGGTGCGCTGGGAGGTCGTGCTGCTCCTGCTGTGCGGCGCGGTGTTCGCGTTCGGCTCGTCGGGCACGCCCGGTTTCGCCGACGCGGGCAACATCGCCTTCCTGTTGCAGGACTTCGCCGAGGTGGCGTTGCTGGCGATGGCGCTGCTGCCGATCGTGCTCACCGGCGAGATCGACCTGTCGGTGGCGTCGATCCTGGGTTTCTGCTCGGCGCTGATCGGCGTGCTGTGGGACGCGGGCGTGCCGTTCGAGACGATCGTGCCGCTGGCGCTGGTCGCGGGCGCGGTGCTGGGTTCGGTCAACGCGGCGCTGGTCGTGTGGTTCGGGTTGCCGGCGCTGGCCGTCACCATCGGCACGCTCGGCCTGTACCGGGGCCTGGCCTACGGGGTGCTCGGCGACGGCGCGGTGACCGGTTTCCCGGAGAACTACCGGCCGTTCGCCACCGACGCGATCCCCGGCACGTTCCTGCCTTACACCATGATCCCGGTGCTGCTGGTCGGGCTGCTGGCCGCGCTGGTCGTGCACCACACGCCGGTGGGGCGATCGCTGTACGCCATCGGCCTGGGTGAGCAGACCGCGCGGTTCTCGGGCATCCGGGTGCACCGGGTCAAGTTCGCGTTGTTCGTCGTGTCGGGCGTGCTGTGCGCGGTGGCGTCGCTGATCTACACGCTGAGGTACAACAGCGCCCGCGCGGACAACGCGGCGGGCATGGAGCTGATCGCGGTCACGGCGGTCCTGCTCGGCGGTGTGTCGATCTTCGGCGGCCGCGGCACGGTGCTGGGCGTGGCGAGCGCGTTGCTGCTCATGGCGGGCCTGCGCAACGTGCTGTTCCTCGACGACGTCACCAACGAGGTGCAGAACGTGATCAACGGCCTGCTGCTGATCGTGTCGGTGCTCGTGCCGGTGGCCGCCAACACGCTGCGGGGACGTCGTCGCCCGCGGCTCGGATGAGGAGGACCAACGATGATCCGTTCCGCGTCGGTGACGAAGGTGGCGGGCGCGGTGCTCGCGCTCGTGCTGGTCGGTGCGTGCGGCGGCACGACCAAGGACTCCTCGGCGGGGACCGCCGCGGGCGGCTCGACCGGCGTCGGGCGGACCGCCGACCCGGACGCGCCGATCAAGGAGGGGGTGAAGGTCGCGTTCCTGCCCAAGGAGGTCGACAACCCCTACGAGATCATCATGGACAAGGGCGGCATCGAGGCGGTCACCGAGCTCAAGGGCGAGGGCAAGGAGGTCGGCCCGTCCGACGCCTCGGCCTCGTCCCAGGTGTCGTACATCAACACGCTCGTGCAGCAGCGGCAGGACGCGATCGTGATCGCGGCGAACGACCCGAACGCCGTCGCGCCCGCGTTGAAGGACGCGATGGCCAAGGGCATCGCCGTGGTGACGGTCGACTCCGACGCCGCACCGGACGCGCGGCAGGTGTTCGTCAACCAGGCGGACTCCGAGGAGATCGGGCGGTCGCAGATCAGGCTGGTCTCCGCGCAGGTCGGCGGTCGGGGCAAGATCGCCATCCTGTCCGCGACGCCGAACGCCACGAACCAGAACACGTGGATCGAGTTCATGAAGGACGAGCTCGCCAAGCCCGAGCACGCGGGGCTGGAGCTGGTCAAGGTGGCGTACGGGGACGACGACGACCAGAAGTCGTTCCAGGAGACGCAGGCGCTGTTGCAGTCCATCCCGGACTTGAAGGGCATCGTGTCACCGACCACGGTCGGCATCTCGGCCGCCGCGCGGTACCTCTCGTCGTCGCCCTACAAGGGCAAGGTGGCGTTGACCGGGCTGGGCACGCCGAACCAGATGCGGCAGTTCGTGAAGGACGGCACCGTGACGGCGTTCGCGCTGTGGGACCCGAGCGAGCTGGGCTACCTGGCCGGTCACGCCGCCGCCGCGCTCGCGTCCGGCCGGATCACCGGGGCCGAGGGCGAGAAGTTCAGCGCGGGCAGGCTCGGCGAGCGGACCATCGGCGCGAAGGGCGAGGTGATCCTCGGCCCGCCGACGACGTTCGACGCGGGCAACATCGACGAGTTCGACTTCTGACCGGTCACGGCTGCTTGAGGCGGTCCAGCACCGACCTGGCCTGTGATCGTGCGATCCCGGACAGGTCGTCCAGCGTCAGCGGTCCATCGCCACGTGCGCGGTGGACCGCGACCTGGACCTCCACCGACACGTTGCCGTCCTGCACCTCCACGATGCAGCTCGCCGCGGGCGCCGGGTCAGTGGTGGCGATGCCGCGCCAGCGGTTGCGGGCGCCGAGCCCGGGGATCGTGCCGGTGCTCCACCCCTGCTGAGCTGTCCCGGTGTCCCCCCCTGTCGTATCCCGGTGGCTCTCCGGCGGAGGTGAACTCGACGCTGACGCCGATGCCAGCCTCGTCGGTCGTGACGCCGTCGACGGGGGACGTGCTGGTGTACCGCAGGGTGCACGTCAGGCTGCCACCGAAACCGCCGTCCGGCGGGTGCTCCGCGTGCACCGGCGGGGTCGGCGTGGAGGACCACCTCAGCAACGGCGTGGGGTCGAGCAGGTCGCAGGCGTTGGTGATCGCGCTCATCGAGTACTCGCCGGATGGCGCGGAAGGCGGGGCGGTCGTGGCCGGGACCCGGCTCGGCGCGGCCGGAACCGACGTGGACCCGGCCTCGGTGGACGAGCCGCCGCCCACGGCGAGCCCGATCACGACCCCGACGCCCAGCACCGCGACCAGCCCGATCACGAGTCCGGCCTTGGCGCCGCCGGGCGAGGCCGGGGGAGTGGGACCGGGGGTCGGGACCGGGGCGTGTTCGGGCACGGGCGTGGGCGAGCCCGCGACGACGCCGGGCGTGGCCGGAGCAGGGCCGTGCGTGCCCCACACCAGCTCGACCCGACGCACCGGGATCGGGTCCGACGGCCCGGCGGCGGGCTCGGGGTCGTCCGCGACGCGGCGGTCGTCGGCTTCCTCGGGGTGATCGGTCATCGGTGCCGTACCTCGTTGTGCCGCATCACGTCCCCCCTGGTCCTGTGGGCGCGGTGCACTGGGGAACTGTCCTCGCGGTGGCCGGTCGATCGTAGTGGATCCGTGTGCCTCGCGGTCGGCGATCGATCACGAGGGCGCAGCCCGCCGGCTGAGGCCGCGACGAACCCGGTCCACGCCGCTGCGGACAGCTCCTCCGCGGTGCGGTTGTGGCGTCACGGCGCTTCGGTACGGGCGGGTAGCCTCCGCGGAGTGGATCTCTTCCCCGGCTTGGACGACGTCGACTGGCACGCGGTGGCACACGCGTACGGCCCGGCCGACGACGTGCCGGGCCTGCTGCGCGGCCTCGTGTCCGACGACCCGGCGGTGCGCGAGTCGGCGTTGGACGGCATGTACGGCGCTGTGCACCACCAGGGAGATGTCTACGACAGCACGGTCGCCGCGCTCCCGTTCCTGCTGGGGCTCCTCGACCACGCCGGTCTGCCGGGGCGGGCCGGGGTGGTCGGGTTCCTGGCGAGCGTCGGTGAGGCGGACGGGGAACCGGGCTCGTGGCAGGGACGGGCCGTCGAGGCGGTCCGGGCCGCGTTCCCGCTGTTCCTGACCCTGTTGGACGATCCCGAGCCGGCCGTGCGCAAAGCCGCGTGCGAGGCGCTGGCGGTGTGCCGGGCGGACGCCGCGCAGGCAGCCGACGCGTTGGGCGAGCGGATGCGGGTCGAGACCGACGCCGACGTGCGGTCCGCCGTCGTGGCCGCACTCGGGACGATCGGTGCGCACGGGTGGCTCACCGGTCAGGCCGCGGTGGACCTGGCCCGGCGGCTCGCGACCGCGGCGGTCGAGCACGCCGACCCGGCGGTGCGCCTCGGCGCGCTCGCCGAGCTGGCCGCCTCGGCCCCGGACGTGTTGCCCGACGACGTGCCCGCCTTCGCGCTGGACGCGTTCGCGCGGCTCTACGCCACCGGAACGCCGACCGCCGAGCCCGCGGGCTTCTCCACCCCCACGTTGCTCGGCAGGCTCCGCGAGCAGGCCGAGGAAGAGGCGGCCGGTCGGCGTGCGTCCGAGGCGTTCCCCTTGCTGGCCAGGCTGAGCCGGGCCCTCGGCGACCGGGTCGAGGACCGCACCCGGCTGCTCGTCCCGCTGCTGGAGTCACCCGACTGGGAGCAGCGGCTCGACGCCGTCCGGGTCGCGACCGCCCTGGTCGAGCACTGGCGCGGCGACCACCGGGAGCTGGTCCGCCTGGTCGCCGACCAGCTCCTCGCCCCGGAACCGCGGCTGCCGCCGGCCGCCGCGACCGCGCTGCGCCACCTCGGCCCCGTCGCCGCGCCCGCCGCCGATCAGCTCGCGCGCGGCGTCGAGGCCGCGCCCCGGGAATCGGGCCCGGACGGACCACCGGCCTGGATCACGGTGTGGCCGGCCGGCGGGTCGAGCGTGGGGCCCGCGCTGCGGACGTTGGCGGAGCTGGGCGACCCGAGGGCGTTGCCGCCCCTGCGGTGGGCGCTCGAACGCCCGGAGCCGCCCTCGGACATCGGTCACGCCGTGCGCGCGCTCGGCCCGTCGGCGGCCGACCTCGTGCCGGTGATCCGGGCGCGGTTGCGCGACCTGCCGACCGCGGAGGGGCACGATCCCGTCCGGGGCGGCCTGCTGCTGGCGCTGGGCGCGGTGGGGGAGGCGGCGGTTCCTGCCGTGGGGGACGTCGTGCGGCACCTGCCCGAGTACACCGCCCTGGGCGCCCTCGGAGCGCTCGGCGCCCACGCCGTCGAAGCGATCGGGGCGCTGCACGCCCTGCTCGACGACGCCGAGCCGCGGCTCGCCGCCGAGGTGGCGGGCGCGCTGTGGCGGGTGGAGGGCGACCCGGACCGCGTGCTGCCGACGTTGTCGCGCCACCTCGACCACGTCAAGGCGGTGGAGGTGATGTCCGAACTGGGGCCGGCTGCCGCCGCGCACCTGCCCGCGCTGCGATCACGGCTGAGCCCGCCCGACCCGACCGGGTGGCTGGACCTGTTCGTGGCGCGGGCGTCCTGGCGGGCGGCCGGTGACGCCGAGGCCGCGGTGGAGCTGCTGTCCGCCGCCTGGCGCAAGAACGTGCACGTCCGCCTCCCGGTCGCGCGCTGCCTGGCCGAGCTGGGACGGGCGGCCGAGCCGATCGCGCCGTTGCTGCGCGAGGAACTGGGACGCCCGCGGCGGCACGGCTCGGCGGACGACGGGTGGAGCAGCGGGACCGTCACGGCCGACGAAGAGCTGGTGCGGCTGTGCCGGGACGTGCTCGCGGCGCTCTAGGTCGGACTCCACTGCGAGAAGGCGACGAGGAACAGCGCGAGGACCGCGAAGACGGCCACGAAGCCGAACGTGCCCGCGAGGAGCAGCCCGGTGCCGACCGACCTCCACGGCGGCCGGAAGAACTTGAGCACGCACCCCAGCACGATCGAACCGACCGCGACCCCGATGAACGCGTAGGCGTACTGCCCACCGCGCCAACCGGCGTCCCAGAGGTACCGGCCCTGGTAGGCCGCCACCACGGCGACCTGCAAGGCGAACGGCACCGCGAACCCCGCGAGCGCCACCCCGGGCCGTTTGCGCTGCTCGACGTCGACCACGCGCCCAGTGTCACCGCCCCACGGCCCCGCGCGCATGAGTAGCACTACGCGAACCGGCGGCCCGGAGCGTGGTGCTCCGGGCCGCCGGCCGTCGTGCCCGAGGGGTCAGGCGGTGGTGCCGGTGACCGTCGAGCCGGACTTGGTGACGTAGTAGGTCACCGTGGCGCCGCTCCAGTAGTGGAACGTGAGCGTCACCCGCGAGCCGTCCGTGACCTCGGCGAAGAACTCCGGCTTCAGCGTGGTCGTGTTGGCCGTGTAGTTCGGCGCGAACGTCACGTCGAACTCCTTGTACGAGGTCCAGTTGTGCGGGCCGGCGTTGCTGCCGTCGGCGTACTTGGCCTCCATCGTGGCCAACTGGTCGCCGCGGAACTGGGTCGGGATGGCGAACGCGCTCGTCGTCCCGGTCGCGTTCTGCAGCACCGGCGTGTCGTAGGTGACCAGGTTGATCCGCCACGGCACGCCCGCCGAGAACCGGGCCGACAGCGTCGCGTTGGTGCCGTACGCCCGCGACCCGCTCAACCGGGTGATCGTCGCCGCCTTGATGGTCAGCTGGTCGCCGCTGACGGTGTAGTCCGTGCCGCGCACCAGGTCGGTGGTGCCCTGGCGCAACCCGACGAACGACGTGCCGTTCAGGTTGAGCGTCAGCGTTTTGTCGGTGACGGCCGAGGACTTCGCGCTGAACACCTGGTCCGACGACGCCGTGCCGGACCGGGTCGTCCAGCTCGACTTGATCTGCGCGGCCAGCTCCGGGTCGCTCCACTGGTACGAGGTGCGGCCGAAGTGCTGGCCGTTGTCCCAGAGCATCGTGGTGATCTTCTTGGTGCGGGCGTAGTAGCCGAGGAACTCGAAGAACTTCAGCTTCTCGCCCTGCTGGATGGTGCCCGTGTGCCGGTCGAAGCCCAGCAGCCCGTACTCGCCGAGGATGACCGGGATGCCGCGCGCCACGAACGCGTTGTACATGCGGTCGAACGAGTCGGTCAGGTCCTTCTGCACGGTGGCGTCGAACTTCGTCCCGCCCGCCACGTTCACGCTGAACGGCCAGTAGCCGTAGAAGTGGAACGTCGCGATGAGGTTCGGGTCGTTGAGGGCGTTGAACGTGGCGACCAGCTCGTCCACCCGCGCCTGCTCCGAGGACGTGTGCAGGGTGGGCAGGACCAGCAGGCGGGTGGCGTTGTTGCCGCCCGAGCCGCGCACGATCCGGTGGAACGACTTGTTCAGCTCGTCCAGCAGCTGCGCGTTCTGCGCGTCACCGGAGCTGTTGGCGAACTGCGGTTCGTTGACGCTCTCCAGCATGAGCTTGGGCGAGGAGTCGCGGAACGTGCTCGCGATCTGCGTCCAGGCCGCGTTGTAGCGGGCCAGCACGTTCGCGCGGTCGGTCGGCATCGCGTTGATCCACTGCCACGAGTCGTGGTGGATGTTGATCATCACGTAGAAGCCGTCGGCCAACGCCCAGCCCACGACCTCCTTGACGCGCGCCAGGTACGCCGCCTCGATCGTGTAGCCGGGCGCGCCGCCCTGGTGCGCGCTCCACGTGACCGGGATGCGGATGCTCTTGAAGCCCTGCGCCCGGACGTTGTCCAGCAGCGCCTCGGTGATCCGCGGGTTGCCCCACGAGGTCTCGTCGGCGCCGGTGGCGTCCAGCGAGTTGCCCAGGTTCCAGCCTGGCTGCATCTCCGCGACCCTCGCCATGGCGTCGCCCACCGGCGGGTTGGTGGTCGTGGTGGTGGTGGTCGTCGTCGTTGTGGTGGTCGTCGTGGTCGTCGTCGTGTCGCCGGTGCAGGTGACGCCGTTGAGCGCGAACGACGTGGGAGCCGTGTTCGAGCCCGTCCACGAGCCGTTGAAGCCGAACGAGACCGTGCCGCCGGTGGCGATGCTGCCGTTGTAGCTGACGTTGGTGGCGGTGACCTGGCCGCCGGACGCCGTGACGGTCGCGTTCCACGCCTGGGTGACGGTCTGGCCGGCCGGGAACGCCCACGTGAGCCGCCACCCGCCGGTGATCGGGTCGCCCAGGTTGGTGATGGCCACGTTGCCGGTGAAGCCGCCCTGCCACTGGCTGGGCACGGAGTACGCCACCCGGCACCCGGCCGCCGCCTGGGCGTCGGTCACCGCGACAACGCCCATGCCCGCGAGCAACGACGCCATTCCGGTGGCCAGCAGGCCAACCCGCCAACGGATCTTCCTGAGCTTGTCGCGCATATCGGCCATGACGCTCCTCGTAATCGCCTGCGGCAGCGGGAGGGGTGGGAACCGAACGCGCGCGGGCGACGAGCCCGGCCGCGGTGGGGATCCAGATGCGCCGGTCGCCGCACGGCGCACCCGCGTGCCGCGCCCGTCGGACCGGTCGCGGCGGCGTGTTCCAGCGCTGCCTCGCCATGATGTTGACCGTGCCGGATGATCGGCGCAAGGGTTTCGACGCTAATCGACTCGGCGCCGTCGGCGATGAATTCGGAATCGTGCCAGCGAGTCGAAAGAATTCGACGTGACCGCCGTTCGGCATTCGACAAATCGGTCGAACTGGTTCGACGATCGGTGGTCGAACCCGCCGGGATCGCCCGATCGTGGCGGGTGCGGCGTCGCTAGGTTGCCGCCGTGCCCCGACCCAAGATCGGCGTCGTCCTCGCGGCGACCGGACGCCTGTCCCCGCTCGGCGCGCCGCTGGAGTACGTCGCCACCGGCCTGCCGTGGCCCGTCGACGTGGAGCTGCGCGACAGCGGCTCGACGCCCGAAGGCGCACGCGCGGCGGTGCGGTCGTTGGCCGGGGTCGGTGCGCGGGTCGTGGTCACGTTGGGCGGCACGGCGACGTTGCCCGCCGTGGTGGACGCCTGCGCCGAGCGCGAGGTGCCGTGCGTGTCCACGACGCTGCCCTGGCAGGTGTTCGACGCCGGGCGGCGGCCGGGTCCGGCGTTCCACTTCTGCTGGGGCCTGGACGACATCGCGGCCGTGTTCGCCGACCTGTGGGAGCGCCTCGGCCCCGCCCGGGCGGTCGGCTGCGTGTGGAACGACGGCACGCAGGGCGACGCGCTGCGGCGGTGGTTCGCGCCCGTCGCCGCCGCGCGCGGGCACCACCTGGTCGACCTGCCGTACCGGGAGTCGAGCGGCGTCGTGCCGGCCGTCGGTGACGTGGAGGTGGTGACCAGCGCGGCGACCGCCGCCGACCTGGCCGCCGTGGTGCGCGCGCGGCGGCCGCGGCTGGTGACGTGCTCGCGGTGGCTGACCTACCCGTTCGGCGTGGCGCGGCACGGCCTGGACCGGGTCGCCACGATCGTGTCGTGGACGCCCGGGCACGAGCACGTCGGGTCGGGCGGGCGGACGCCGCGCGACCTCGCGCGCGCCTACGAGCGGGCCACCGGGTCGCCGTGGCTGCAACCGCTCGGGCTCGCGCACGCGTTGTTCGAGGTGGCGGTGCACGCGGCGCAGGAGGCCGACTCGCCCGGGGCGGTCGCCGACGTGCTGGCGCGCACGCGGCTGGCCACGATCGCCGGCGTGCTCGACTGGACCGCCGGACCCGCGCCCGGCGTGGCCACCGTGGCGTTGGCGGGCGGGCAGTGGCGCGGCGGGCCGCGGCCCTCGCTGGTGGTGGTGGACAACCGCCGCGCACCTCTCGTGCCGGTGTCCGGCGACCTGCTGGTCGATTAGCGCCGTGACCGGAAATGGCTGCCCGGAAAATCTCCCCGCTGGTCACGGATGCGAACCGGGTCACGAATGTGAACAATCGCCGGAATTGTTCGGCCGTGGAGGGGATCGACCTCGTCGAATTCCGCTGATACGAATCAGGCATGACGAGAACAGCGGTCGTGACCGGTGGCGGGACGGGTATCGGCAGGGCGGTGGCCGCCGCGTTGGTGAAGCAGGGCCTGGACGTCGTGATCACCGGCAGGCGGGAGGACATGCTGGTCGCCGCCGCGGCCGAGATCGGTGCGCGTGCGGTCGTGTTCGACGCCGCCGACCCGGCGCAGGTGCACGCGGCGGCGGCCGAGCTGCCCGAACGCGTCGACGTGCTGGTGAACAACGCCGGCGGCAACGTCGCCCGCCGCCGCCCCGCGCCCGAGGGGCTGGCCGACGTGCGCGAGCTGTGGCTGGCGAACTTCGAGGCGAACGTGCTCACCGCCGTCCTGGTGACGACCGCCCTGCAACCGCGACTGGCCGACGACGCCAGGGTCGTCACCATCGGCTCCATCGCGGCCAGGCGGGGATCGGGCAGCTACGGCGCGGCCAAGGCCGCGATCGAGGCGTGGACCGCCGACCTGGCGTTCGCGCTGGGTGGGCGCGGCATCACGGTCAACGTGGTGTCGCCGGGCGTCACCGAGGAGACCGAGTTCTTCGGCGGGACCCTGTCCGAGGACCGGCGCCGGAAGCTGGTCGGCAACCCGGCCAACGGCCGCACCGGCACCCCCGCCGACGTCGCCGCCGTCGTCATCTTCCTGACCTCGCCGGAAGCGGGCCACGTCACGGGTCAGGTGATCGGCGTCAACGGCGGCGCCGGCCTGGGCCGCTGACGGGCGCTCCCAGATTCCTCCCAGCCCCGGCCGGCACGGTGACCCCTTCACGACCTCGGGGAAGGGGAGCTCATGAGGGGCAGGCGCAGATCGGGGACGAGGTGGCTCGCCGCACTGGGCGCGGCCGTGCTCGCAGTCGTGGGCACGGCCGCACCCGCAGCGGCCGAACCCGTCGAGACCATCACGGCCGGGCAGTTCACCATGCGATGGACCGACACGACGTACATGGCGGAGCACATCGGCATGGTGAAGACCAGCCTCAGCGCCGTGCTCGCGTCCGCCGACTGGCAGGCGACGCGGCGCGGGTCGTGCGCGGCGAGCGCCATGGGCTCGACCGCCCGGCCCGCGGACTGGTGGTGCTTCACCTCCGGCGACAACAGCACGCAGGAGTGGATCCCGCAGGGCGTCTCGTCGGTGAACGACGCCCAGGAGGACCAGGTGTGGGGCTCGTACAAGGGCATCATGGTCAGTTGGTACGACGACGAAAGCTACGTGGGCAGCCCGGCCAACGAGGACGACGACCACGTCCTGAAGAAGGGCGTGCGGGTCAGCGTGCTCAACACCGAGACCGGCAAGTACAAGCACATCCTGCTGGTGGAGCCGGTGTCGGGCGACAACGGCGAGGTGAGCTACCAACCCGTCCAACTGCACGCGGGCGGGATGGTCTGGTACGGCCGCTACCTCTACCTCGCCGACACCGCCCGGGGCATCCGCCAGTTCAGCCTCGACGCGATCTACGACCTGGTGGACGACCCGCGTGGTGACAGCACGAACAAGTACCTCGTCGGCTACGAGCCGGTGGCGAACAAGTTCTACAGCCACGGGTACCGGTACGTGATGGCGCAAAGCGGGACGTGGAAGAGCCCGACCGCGTGGGCGGGCGGCTGCGAGACCTCCGGGCCGTTGCGCAACTCGTGGCTGTCCCTCGACCGGGCGGCCGTGCCGGACCGGCTGGTGACGGGCGAGTTCTGCGAGAAGGAGAGCGGACAGGCCGGGCGGGTGGTCGCCTGGGACCTCAGCGACCACCGGATCGCGTCGAGCGGCGGCGTGGCCACGGCCGACAGCGCGTTCCGGCAACCCGGTCTCACCGGCGGGGTGGGCAACCGCACCCAGGGCGGTCTGACCACCGACGGCGGCACGACGTGGCACTTCAACGCCTCCGACGGCAGCAACCCCGGCCGTCTGCGGACCTGGCGGCTCGGGTCCTCCTGGTCGCTCGTCCGTGACGTCGCGACGGCGATCGGCCCGGAGGACCTGTCCGCTTGGCGGGACACCGGCCTGATCTGGTCGGTGTCGGAGTACGCGGGCAAGCGCATGCTCTACGGGCTGGTGGCCTGACGCGCTGGTCGGCCGCCTTCACCGTCACCAGGCGTTCGACGGTGCCCAGCTTCGCGGCACGGTGACGCCCGCCGCCTCCACCAGTGGCCTGGGGCGGCGGGTCTGGTGGTCGCCGATCAGCCGCAAGGCGGGGTGCAGCTCGGCGATGGCCGCGCGGTCGTCCGGCACGCGAGGGTGCACCCGACGGTGCCGCCCGCCGAACTGGAGGCGTCCGCACAGCCGGATGTCCTCGTCGCACCGGGGCGCGTACCCGTCCCGCCTGGCACGCCACCGCCCGTCCGCGGTGTCCTCCCGATGCGCCTAACCTGCGCCCATGCGGGTGTGCGTGTTCTGCGGTTCCTCCAGCGGACGGGTGCGGCACGTCGAGGTGGCCCGGCAGGTGGGCCGCGCGGTGGCCGAACGGGGCATCGAGCTCGTCTACGGCGGCGGCCGGGTCGGCACGATGGGCGCGTTGGCCGACGGGGCGCTGGCCGCGGGCGGGTCGGTCATCGGGGTGATCCCGCGCAGCCTGGTCGACTGGGAGGTCGCGCACGGAAATCTCACGCAACTGCACGTCGTGGACTCCATGCACGCGCGCAAGGCGTTGATGGCCGAGCTGGCCGACGCCTTCATCACGCTGCCGGGCGGCGCGGGCACCCTGGAAGAGCTGTTCGAGGTGTGGACGTGGGCGCAACTGGGCCTGCACGCCAAGCCGGTCGCGCTGCTGGACGTCGACGGCTACTTCACGCACCTGATCAGGATGGTCGACCACATGGTCGCGGAAGGGTTCCTCAAGCCGCCCTATCGGGACATGCTCCTGGTGGACGACGATTTCGACCGGCTCCTCACCCGGTGCGGCGAGTACCGCACGCCGGATTACGAGTGGACCGACGACGAGCCGCTGCCGTAGATCACGGAAATCGGTACGGTGGGCAATGCGAAGGCTTTTCGCAAATGTTTCGCGCCACCGGGGGGAGCCGGCGATGGACATCAACCACTGGCAGCGGAGGCTGACGGAGCTGTGCGAGGCGCACCGGGTGCCCGGCGCGTCCTTGGCCGTCCTGGTCGACGGCGAGATCCACGAGTGCGCGACCGGGGTGCTGCACCGCGGCACCGGGGTGGAGGCCACCGCGGACTCGTTGTTCCAGATCGGCTCGATCACCAAGCTCTACACCGCGACGCTGATCATGCAGCTGGTCGCCGAGGGCGCGCTCGACCTGGACGCGCCGGTGGTGTCCGTGCTGCCCGAGTTCGCCGTGGCCGACGCCGTGGCGACCAAGACCGTGACGCCGCGCCACCTGCTGTCGCACACCAGCGGCATCGACGGTGACTTCTTCCACGACACCGGGCGCGGCGACGACTGCGTGGCCGCCTACGTCGCGGCGTGCGCGCGGCTGGGCCAGATCCACCCGCCGGGCGCGACGATGTCCTACTGCAACAGCGGGTTCACCGTGCTCGGCCGGATCGTCGAGGTGCTGACCGGCCGGGTGTGGGACGACGCCCTGCGCGAACGCCTGCTCGACCCGATCGGCGCGCGCAGCACCGTGACGCTGCCCGAGGACGTGCTGCGGTTCCGCTCGGCCCTGGGTCACCTCGGCGAGCCCGGTGACGAGCCCGTGCCCTCGCCGGTGTGGGGGCTGTCCCGCTCCGCCGGACCGGCCGGGACGATCAACGCCACCGCCGCCGACGTCGTCCGCTTCGCCCGCCTGCACCTCGACGGCGGCCGGGCGCCCGACGGCACGGTGGTCCTGCCCGCCGAGCGGGTGGCCGAGATGCACCGGCCGTTCGTGCAACTGCCCGCGAGCCACGCGCACCACATGTGCTGGGGCCTCGGGTGGATCGTCTACGACTGGCCCGGCGGGCGGGTGCACGGGCACGACGGCGCGACCGTCGGGCAGAAGGCGTACCTGCGGGTGGTCCCCGAGGCCGGGGTCGCGGTCGCGCTGCTCACGAACGGCGGCGTGCCGGCCGAGGTCTACCAGCGGCTGTTCACCGAGCTGCTGACCGAGCACGCCGGCGTGGCCGTGCCGAACTTCGAGCCGCCCGCCGACCCGCCCGCGGCGGACCTCTCCCGCTACGTCGGCTCCTACGTGCGCGAGGGCTACGACGTGCAGGTGACCGAGCGGGACGGCGTGCTGAACCTGCGCGGCGAGAGCACCGGCGAGCTGGCCTCGATCAACGCGGTGACCAACGCCGTGCTGGTGCCGGTGGAGGACGGCCTGTTCGCCGCGCGGCGCAACGAGCACGAGCCGTGGGCACCGGTCGTCTTCTACACGCTGCCGGACGGCACGCCCTACCTGCACTTCGGCATGCGCGCCACGCCCCGGAGCTAGGGGTACGGCCACCCGTTCGGGCGGCACACCTTGCCGTCCGCCGGGATCACCACGCCCTGCGGCACGCCCGCGAGAGGTGGCCGACACCGGCGTCGGCATCGCCCCGGACGACCTGCCGCACGTGTTCGACCGGTTCTGGCGGGCCGACAAGTCGCGCAGCCTCAGCACGGGTGGCGGCGGGCTCGGTCTCGCGATCACGCGGCACCTGGTGGAGGCGCACGGCGGCGCGGTGACGGTGTCCAGCGGACCGGGCGCGGGCTCGACGTTCCGCATCACGCTGCCCGTGCCGTGATCAGGCGTCCTTGACGGTGATGCCGAGCGTGCCCGCGAACGCGGGCGCGAGGTCCAGCGCCTGGGTGAGCGTGATGGTCGCGCCGCGCAACGAGCCGAACCCGTCGCGGATGCCCAGCTCGGCGGCGTCGCGCAGGTCCACCCGCTCGAGCCGCACGCCCTCGAACCGGAGGTCTTCCAGCGTGGAGCCCGGGAAGGTGACGCCGGTCAGCTCGGCTTCGGTGAGGTCCACGTCGCGCAGGACGCTGTTGACGAACGAGACGTCGCGCAGCGCCGCGCCGCGCAGGTTCACCGAGACGAGCTTGCAGCCGAAGAACGTGACGCGGCTCAGCCCCGCCTCGAACATCGCCACCCCGGCGAACGCGCTGTTGACCACTTCCGCGTCCAGCCACCCGGTCTCGGCCAGGTCGGTGCCGATGACCTGCACGCCGTGCAGCCACACGTCGTTGAACCGCGCCCGCCGCAGCGACCCGTCCGTGAACCGGACGCCGGCCAGCGCCGACTCGCTGAACCTGGCGTTGCCCGCCGCGGGTTCGGCGAACTCCCGGTCGGTGAAGTGGACGACGTTGTAGTCGCCACCGGACCGCAGCCCGGACCCGTCGTGCTCTTCCAGGTAGGCGGCGAACGGCAGGTCCGCGAGCGCCCGGGGTTCGCGCATGCGCGGATCGTAGTGGTCCACCGCGGTGGTTTGTCGCAGAACGGGACGCGGCGGCGATACCGGAGAGGGGGGACGGTCGCAGAAAGGAACCACCGCATGTCCCGATTACGAAGATCCGCCGGTGCCCTGCTGCTGTCGGTCGTCGTCTGCGCGAGCGCCTCGACCGGACCTGCCTTCGCCGGCACCGACGCACCACCGGCCGCCGGAGCTCCGCTCGCCCATGAACCGGCTGCCGAAGTCCCTGCCGTCGCCGAACCGGTCGTCGCCGAACCGGTCGTCGATGCTCCGGTCGCCGGGGAGCCGGGTGCCGACAAGCCGGGTGCCGACAAGCCGGGTGCCGACAAGCCGGGTGCCAGGTCGGCGCCGGTCGCCGTCGAGCCCGTCGCCGACCCCGTGGCGGCCACGGTCGACCTGACCATCTCGGTCACCTTCGACAAGCCCGAGTTCTTCGTCGACGAGCAGGTCGTCGCCCGAGCCAGGGTGACCAACCGCGGCACCACCACCGCGACCGGCACGTGGCTGCTGACCTCCGGGAACGTGGTGGACCGCGAGTGGACCGGCTTCCCCGACCGCGTCGAGCCCGGCCAGACGGTGGAAGGCGTCCTGACCTCCTGGGTCCGGACCGCCGACGCCGTGCTCACGCTCGAAGTCGAGGTCCACGGCGCGCAGCCGGACGCGAACCCGGCCGACAACACGACCACGGCCAGCGTGCCCATGAAGGTGCACCGCGGCGGCTACACCGGGGTCGTCTACGGCGACCGCGACGGCGACAAAGCGATGGACCCGGGCGAGGCCCTGGCCGGCTTGACGATCACCGCCACCGGCGGCGTTCCCCGGGACTCCTACACCGCGACGACCGACCCGGCCGGCCGCTTCACGTTCCGCGACCTGCCGCGTGGCAGCTACACGACCTCGATCGACTCGGTCCAGTGGGTGTTCCAGCCGCCCGGGGTCGACGTCGGCGGCGCGGACGAGCCGGACGTGGTGCTGCGCGGCGCGTGGCGGGTGACCTCGGTCCTCACCGCGGCGGCGAGCTTCGACCGGCAGACCTACCGGCTGGGCGAGACCGCGCGCCTGTCGCTGGTCCTGACCAACGGCGGGCCGGACCCCATCCCGGGGATCACCGCCCAGTGCTACTCGACCGGCGCGGCCCTGCCCGACCTCGGTGACCTGGTCGACGTGGGCGTCACCGTGCCCGCGCACGCCACCTGGACCACCAGCACGTCGATCGGGATCGACGCCGAGGCCGCGGAGGGCGGCGCGCTGGTGGTCGGGTGCACGTTCGGCTCGCCGCCGAACTCCAACGGCACCGTCTCCGCGCGGGCGATCGCGCGGGTGCCGGGCGCCCGGGCGGACCGGGTCGTCGGCCAGGTCGGCTTCTCCGGCCGCCTGCCGGCCATGAGCCCCCGACCCGGGCCGCCGCTGCCGAACGTGAAGGTGTACCTGAAGGACCAGGTCACGGGTGCGGTCATCGTGCGGGCGACCACCGACGCGCAGGGCCGCTTCGAGTTCCGGGACGTGCCGGCGGGTGTGCACGACTTCGGCCTCGTCGGGCCGTACGCGTCGCTGTCCGGCGAACGGTTCCAGGAGGTCCACGTGCGAGCCGGCCCGTTCCAGGACCTCAACTTCCTCTACGTGACCCACGGACCGGACCAGCCTGATCCGGACCCCGCGCCGCGGCCCGGCGACCCGTCCGCGCCCGCACCGCCGGCCGGGCCGGGTCACCGGCCGACGCTCGCCGCGACGGGCGCGAACGTGGCCTGGCTCGCCCCGGGGCGGGCTGCTCGTGCTGGTCGCGGGCATCGGCTTGGTGGTGCCCGCGGTGCGCAGGCGCGCCTGACCAAGTGACAACGGGGGCGGGCCCGTGCGGCCCGCCCCGCGTGGCGGTGCCCACATCCACTACTGAGAACGATAATCATGTTGTTAGGTTCACGGGGCCCTGTCACCGAACGCTGGGACGACCTGTGCGCCACCGCTCCGCCGCCGCCCTCGCGGCCTGTGCCCTGTTGCTGACCGGGTGTTCCACCACCCCGAGCGCGGAAGGGGCCGACGGGCGGATCAAGCTCGCGATGCTGCAACCGCCCCGGTCCGGCCTGACCCCGTTCAGCGACGACGCGTTCAAGCTCTCCCGCTGGTCCACCGCGGAAACGCTGGTCACCCTCGACGCGGACGGCAACGCGCAGCCGGGCCTGGCCACCGGGTGGCGCCGGATCTCCGACCACGCGTGGGAGTTCACCGTCCGCCAGGGCGTCACCTTCCACGACGGCAGCGCGCTGACCGCCGCCGCCGTCACCAACACCTTGACCCGCGCCACCACCGCCTCGCCCAAGCCGCGCATCCTCGACGGCGTCGAGCTGACCGCCGAAGCGGTGGGGGAGAACGTCGTCGTCACCACCGGGACACCGGACCCCCTGGTGCCCCAACGGCTCTCGTCGCCGCAGTTGGCCATCCTCGCCGAGAGCGCCTACCGCGCCGATGGCAAGGTCGACCCGGTCGGCACCGGCACCGGCCCGTTCGAGCTGGTCGCGGTCGACGGCACGACCACCGCCACGCTCGACCGCTACGACGGCTACTGGGGCCGCAAGGCCGAGGCCGCGGGCATCGACGTCTCGTTCGTCCCCGACGGCACCGCCCGCGCCGCCGCGATCCGCGGCGGCGAGGCGCACATCGCGGAGGCCGTGCCCGTCTCGCAGGCGGCGTTGCTCGACCCCGCCACCATCACCGAGGTGCCGATGCCGCGCACCAACACCCTGTACCTGAACACGAAGTCGGGACCGTTCCGGGACCAGGGCCTGCGCGCCGCCGCGCGGGAGGCCGTCGACGCCGACGAGATCGTCCGGGGCGTCTACGAGAGCCGGGCCGACGTCGCCCGGGGCCTGCTCGGACCGGCGCTGCCGTGGGCCGCCGCCGGGCGCGTGCCGCTCGCCGACCGCACGCGCGCCGCCGACCCGAAGGGTACGGCGATCACCCTGGCCACGTTCTCCGACCGCGCCGAGCTGCCCGAGGTCGCCTCCGTGCTGCAACAGCAGCTCGAGGACGCCGGGTTCACCGTGACGCAGGTCGTCCGCGAGTACGCGCACATCGAGGAGGACGCGCTGGCCGGTGCGTTCGACGCGTTCATCCTGTCCCGGGCGACCGTGCTGGACTCGGGTGACCCCGTGGCCTACCTCCAGTCGGACTTCACCTGCGCGGGCTCGTTCAACCTCGCCCAGCTGTGCGACGGCGACGTGGACGCGGCCGTGCGGACGGCCGCCGCGACCGAGGCGGGCGACCAGCGCCGGGCCGCGATCCTGGCGGCCGAGGCGGCGGTGCTGCGGACCGATGCCGCGATCCCGATGCTGCACGAGCGGGTGATCCAGGGCGACGCGACCTCGGTGGTCGACTCGGCCAAGGACCCGCGCGAGCGGACGTTGATCACCTCCGCCACCCGGCTGCGGTGACCGCGCTCGTCTCCCGCACGTGCGGGCTCGCCGCGGTCGTCGCCGTGATCGGGCTGCTGCCCTGGCTGTCCGGGCGCGACCCGGCGCTGTCGGTGCTGCGCGCCCGTTCCGCCGAGCAGGAACCGACGGCGGAGGCGCTGGGCGCGGTGCGCCGCGAACTGGGGCTGGACGCCGGGCCGGTGGCGTTGTTCGGCCGGTGGCTCGGCGACGCGCTGCGCGGCGACCTCGGCCGGTCGTGGGTCGGGGGCGGCGAGGTGCTGCCCGCGGTGCTGGCCGCGTCGGGCGTGTCGCTGGCGCTGATGGGCGCGGCGCTGGTCGTGGCGCTGGCGCTGGCCTGTGCGTTGTCGGCGACGACCTGCACGCGTGGCGCGCGGGGCACGGCACGTGCCCGCACCGGCGGCGCGGCGGCCGTGCTCGCCGCGCTGCCCGAGTTCCTGGTGGCCACGGTGCTGCTGGTGGTGTTGTCGGTGTGGCTGGGCTGGTTCCCGCCGTACGGCTGGCAGGGGCCGCAACACCTGGTGCTGCCCGCGTTGGCGTTGGGCCTGCCCGCGGGCGGCATCCTGGGCCGGCTGGTGGACGACGCCCTGCCCGCCGTGTTCGAGGAGCGCTGGGTCGTGCTGTGGCGGTCGTGGGGCTGCTCGCCGGGCGTCATCGGGCGGGCCGCGGCACGGCGTGCGCTGCCGGCCGTGCTGCCGCAGTTCGGGCTGGTCGCCGTGGGGCTCACCGGGGGAGCGGTCGCGGTGGAGGTGGTGTTCGCCGTGCCGGGGCTGGGCCGGACGGCGTTGGGCGCGGCGGAGTCGCAGGACCTGCCGTTGCTGCAAGGATCCGTGCTGGTCCTGGTGCTGCTCGGGCTGGTGGGCGGTGCGCTCGTGGCCGGTGTGCGGCGGCGGATGCTCGGCGCGGCGTTGCGCGCGGCGGCGCTGACCGCCCCACCGCCCGTGACGACGCCGGCCGGTCGGTGGCACCGGGTGGTCCTCGCGGTCAGCACGGCGGTGCCCGCGGTCGTCGTCTGCTGGGGACTGCCGGGTGAGCCGCTGCGGGTGGACCCGTCCGCGCGGTTGTCGCCGCCGAGCTGGGCGCACCCGTTCGGCACGGACGCGCTGGGGCGTGACGTCCTGGCCAGGGTGGGGCACGGCGCGGCGGCCACGCTCACCGTGACGGTGCTGGTGTGCGCGTGCTCGTTCGCCGTGGCGCTGGTCGTCGGTTTCCTGCCGGGCCTGGCGGAGGGCGCCGCGGAGACCGCCAACGCCGTGCCGCCGGTGATCGCGGGCATCCTGGTCGCGGCGATCGCCGGCCCCGGCCCGGTGGGCGCGTCCCTCGCGGTCGGCCTGGTGTCCTGGCCACCGCTGGCCGCGCACGCGGCGGCCCTGGTGCGGGAGAACCGCGCGGCCGCGCACGTCGCCGCGCTGCGCGCCCTGGGCGCCGGTCCGACGTGGGTGCTGACCCGGCACGTCCTGCCCGCGGTGGCCGGACCGGTCGCCCGCCACGCCGTGCTGCGCCTGCCGGGCATCGCGTTGGCGTTGGCGTCACTGGGTTTCCTGGGGCTGGGCACCCCGCCGCCCGCTCCGGAGTGGGGCCTGATGCTGGCCGAGTCCTTGCCGTACCTGGAACGCGCGCCGTGGGCCGCCCTCGCCCCGACCGCGATGCTGGTGCTCCTGGCGATCTCCGCGGTCTCGCTGTCGACCGCGCGGTTCACTCGAACGAGAGCCGGGAACGCGGAATACCGGGCCGTCCGCCGCGGGTTGGTGCCGGCATGACCGACACAGGGTTCGACCCGCACGCGCTGCTGGCCGAGAGCAGGATCGCCGTGCTCGCCACGATCAAGGCCGACGGCCGCCCGCAGCTGTCCCCGATCATGCCCGCCTACGACCGGGACGCGAACGCCATCAGGGTGTCGACCACGGAGGGCACCGCCAAGGTCGCGAACCTGCGCCGCGATCCCCGCGTGGCGCTGGAGGTGACCAGCTCGGACGGCTGGGAGTGGGCCACCGTCGAGGGCACGGCCACGATCACCGGCCCCGGCGACGACCCGAACGGGCCGGAGGTCGAGGCGCTGGTGGAGTACTACCGGGCCGCCGCGGGCGAGCACCCCGACTGGGACGAGTACCGGTCGGCCATGGTGGCCGACCGCCGCGTGCTGCTGACGATCTCGATCGACAAGGTGTACGGCCAGAAGGTCGACTGACCCCGCCGCCCGTGCGGTTCCCGGCGGGGGAACCGCACGGGGAAGGGCTACCAGCGCCCGAAGCGCACGGCGTCGTCGAACGGGCGGCGCCGGCGGGTCCGCGGCGAACCGCCCGGCGAGGCGTCCTGCTCCGCGCCGTGCCCGATCGCGATCGCGCCGATCGGCACGTGGGTGTCCGGCACGCCGAACTCCGCGCGCACCCGGTCGAAGTCGTCCGCGCCGATGCCGAAGTACACCGCGCCGAGCCCTTCGTCGACCGCGGTCTGCAAGACCAGCAAGACCGCCATGCCCGTGTCGACGTACCAGAACGGCACCGGCCAGCGGTCCTCGCTGCGGTCGGTCCACCCCTTGTCCGGTTCGGCGTACCGGTCGAGGTAGGCGTCCTTCACCGCGAACGCGACCACGACCACCGGCGCCGTCTTCACCGTGTCGTAGGTCCACAGGTGCGACAGCGACCCGTAGAACGACGCCGTCTCCTCGCCCCGCAGCACGAGGAACGCCTGGCCCTGCGAGTACCCGGCCGACGGGCCGCGCAACGCGTTGCGCATGATCCGCCGCACGCTCTCGTCCGACACCGGCTCGTCGGTGAACTCGCGCACCATCCGCCTGCGCCGCACCACGTCCTGGAACTCCACGACAACCCCCGTCTCCTCGGTCGGCACCGGGTCAGCGCAGGGTCGGCACCTCACCGTTGCCCACCCGGACGACGTCGACACCGCGCAGCCCGCTCCGCCACGAGGCAACCACATCGGCGAGCACGGCGGCAGACACCGGACGGCGGCCCAACCCGATCGCGAACCGCACCGCGTCCGGCCCTCGCCGGACGGGCCGGGGCCACGCGTGCACGTCCGCCGTCCCGGCCGCCTCCAGTGCCGCGAGCAACGCCCGCACCCGGCCGCGCACCGGGCCGACCAGGCCGTGCGGCACGGTGACCAGCGCCCACGCGGCGTGCACGCGGTGCGCGTCCGGCGGTGCGGCCAGCCCGGCAGCCCCGGACTCCGCGATCTCCCACGCCCGGTACAGCTCGGCGGTCAGCAGGTCGCGGAACCCCGCGCCGACCTGCTCGGTGCACGAGCGCACCGGCGCGGTCGGCGTCAGGATCGTCACCGGGGCCCCGGTGCGCGCCGGGGACGTCGTCAACCCGATCGCGTCACGCCAGTCCCACGCGGCCCACGTGGCGAAGAACCCGGTCAGCAGGTCCGGCCCGGACCACTCGCGCACGGTACGCGCGGCGAGCACCGACCAGCCCAACCCCGGCACGCCGCCGAACGGCGCGGAGTCCAGGCCGCGCGCCCGCGCCCACGCCTTGACCGCCCGCGCGAGCCGCGCGAACTCCCCGGCACGGCCGCCGACCGCCGCCGACACCGCCTCGGCGTCACCGACCGCGCTCAACGCCACCCCGTCGTCACCGGCCACCGCGAGGTCGACCCCGAGCCCGTCGACCTCCAGCCGGAACCCGGGCGACCGCGCGCCGACCACCGGCCGGACCGCGACCCCGGGCAGGGCGGCGGTCACCCGTTCGGCCACCGCCGCCGGCCGGGCCGCCTCGACGACCAGGTCGAGGTCCGCGTCGGGCAACCCGCAGCCCATCCGCCGCGAGCCGACGACGTGCACCACGTCCAGCGCGTCGGACAGGGCGCGGGTGACGCGGTCAGCCACGGCGTCCAGCGCCGGCCCCGGTGCGG
This sequence comes from Saccharothrix sp. S26, assembly GCF_021390395.1. Taxonomy (GTDB): domain Bacteria; phylum Actinomycetota; class Actinomycetes; order Mycobacteriales; family Pseudonocardiaceae; genus Actinosynnema. The sequence continues at coordinate 72,470 of NZ_JAJUWT010000019.1, read as the reverse complement.
CGGCAGGCTCCTCGAACCACCGCACCTCGCCCGTGCCCAACGCGATCGCCGCGCGGGGCAGCATCGGCCCGTCACCCCGCCGCGACAGCACCACCACCTCGTCCACCCGGTCCGACCGGGGACCGATCCCCTCCGCCGCGGGCCGCGACCCGCCGACCGTCAGGTGCGGGGTGAACCCCTCCCGGGTCCGGCAGGCGGGGAACCGCCGGCGCACCGCGTCGTGCAGCGCCGTCCACGGCGTGCCGCCGGCCGCGGCCGGGTCGAGCCAGACCACGCCGTGCCCGAACTCCCGCACGCCGGCCACCCGCACCGGGAACGGCGGCACGCCGGCGACCTCCTCGGCCAGCAGCGGCACGGCCCGCTCGAACTCGGACTCGGCGACGAAGCCGAACAGCAGCGTCACGTGCGGCGGCCAGCGGTCGGCCCGCCGGTCGTGCTCCCGGCGGACCCGGTCGACCTCCGGCCACGGCCCCGGCAGCCACACCACGGCCGTGCGCGGCGTCGGCGGCGAGTCCAGCACGTCGCCGTGCTCCGGCACGACGACCGCCAACCGCGCCAGCACCCCGTAGTGATCGGAGGCGAACAACCCGGCCGCGGGCCGGTCTCCCACCAGTTCGGCCCCGACGCACCGCAGCCGTCCGCGCAGGAACACCCGGTCCAGCCGCGACCGCCTGCCGGTCAGCGACGACACCGCGGCCAGCGGGTTCGCCACCGGGTCGAACGTCGGCGGCTCGTCGTCCCGCGCCTGGAGCCAGGCGTCGCGCATCCCGAGCGCCTCGGCCGGTCGCCGTCCGCCGTCGTTGAAGTCGCCGACCAGCGCCACCTCGCCCTCGACCCCGGTGAACGCCTCCGCGACCCGGGCGAGCTGGGCCCGCCGCTTGGCCGGGCCGTTCGTGGTGTGATCGCTGGTCAGGTGCGTGGCGGCGACGACGAGCGGCCCGCTCGCGGTCTCCACCACGACCGCGCTCACGGCCTTGTGCGAGCCCAGCGGCAACCGCGCGGCCTCCAGCACCGGCAACCTGCTCAACACCACCAGGCCGGTGCGGTCGACGTCGGGCCCGGTCGGGTCGACGTCGACGGTGTACGCCGCCCGCACCCACGGCTGGGCCAGGAGCGCGGCGAGCAGGTCCGGTTCCACCTCCTGCAACGCGATGACGTCCGCGTCGGCCGCGGCCAGCTCGCCGAACAGCAGGGGACGGCGGCGGGCGGTGTCGATGCGGTCGCGGTCGTAGCGGTCCCACAGCACGTTCCACGTCAGCACGGTCACGGTGGCCGCGGGGGTGCCGGTGGGCTCGGCGGGCGCCCAGCCGTGCAGCGGGTCCCAGGCGTGCGGGGTGCTCGCGGTGAACAGCGGCGCGCGCAGGCGGCGCGGTGCGCGCACCCGGCCGGCGCCCGACTCGCCGACCCGGTCCAGCCCCGTGGCCCGGTCCCACACCACCTCGCCGTCCGCCTCCACGAACAGCACCCGGTGCCACGGCACCTCGCCGCCCGGCGTGAACGCGGGCAACGCCACCCGCTTGGGCCGCGCCCCGCGCTGCTGCACGCCGAGCACGAACCGGGCCGGGTCGAACCGGGCGTCCCAGCGGATCTGGTGGTAGACCTCCTCGCTCGTGCGCATCACGGCTCCCCGTCGTCCACGACGCCGTCCGCGCCGACGTGCCAGGTGCGGTGGGCGTGCCACGGGTACGGCGGGCTGAACCGGTGGGCCTGCGCGGCGAGCACCGCGGCCGGCACGGGGTGCGGCCGCGTGCCGTTGCGCCGGGCGACCTCCCGTTCGTCGACCAGCACCACCGCGTGCGTCACCATGGCATCGTGCCGCCGTGCGACCGCGTGCACCACCGCCCGCTGCGGCTCGACCAGCGACGTCGCGTCCCACACCACGGTCCGGTGAGCGCGCAGCGCGACGTCGAGCCGGTCCAGCCCGGCCCGCAGCACCCGCGCGTTGGCCCGCTGGTCGGACCGGTCGCCCGCCTCGCCGCGCAGGTCGTCCAACGACACGCGCACGTCGGCGGCCAAGCCGGCGGCGAACGTCGACTTGCCGCTGCCCGACAGCCCCACCAGGTGCACCAGCGCCGGGAAGTCGCCGGAGCGCCACCGCCACGTCGCCGCCACCGCCTCGTCCACGCCCAGCACCCGCCCGGCCCGGGTGCTCGCGTCCCGCGCCTCGGCCCAGCACCGGTCGGCGGCCGGGCCGGACAGGCGTTCCCGCAGCCCCGAGCGCAGCCGGTCGAACGACTCGACGTCCTCGGCGTGCAGCGCGGACCAGGCCACGTGGTCACGCGCGGCCTGGTCGGGCGCGACGGCGGCCGACACCGCGTGCAGCACGTCGAGGTCCACCGCGGTCGACAGGCGCAGCAACCCGGCCCGCCGGGCGTCGTCCGGGAACGGCCGGTGCAGCAGCCCGTGCAGCCCCACGACGTCACCGACGCGCCGCGCCACCCGGACCCCCACCGGGCCCGCCAGCAGCGACATCACCCGCCCGCGCCGAACCCGGTGCAGCGCCGCCGCGAGCACGCCCACCAACCGGGCCTCACCGGTCGACGACGACGCCACCGCCGAGGCCGCCTCCACGTCACCGTCGACCCCGACCACCGCGAGCAGCGCCGGTACGTCCACGGGCGCGCCCGACCGCACGTCCCAGAGCACCGACGACGGCGCGAGCCCGTTCGCCACCACCGGCGCCGTCATCCAGTGCCGGTCGGTCCGCACGTGGTGCGGCCGCACCCACTTGGCCACGCGCCGCCCGAACTCCTCGCGTGCGAACCCCTCGACGGTCCGCACCACGAACCCCTCCTGCCGGGCCGTGTCGACGCGCAACCGGCGCAGCGCGCGCTCGTCGAACACACCGCGCCACAGCACCGGGGGAACGGGCACCCCCACGTCCCGCAGGAAGCGGACCGTCCGGTCCCAGTCGAGGCAGCGGTCGCCGTCCCACACCGAGAACCCGTAGAACCAGCTCTCCAGCCCTTCGTACCCGATCGAGTGACGTGCGTGGACGTTCTCGCCGCAGATCCGCCACCCTCCGGGCAGCCGTGCCCCGATCCGCCCCTGCAACCCCTTGACCCACGACCGGGACGGGTGGTGCGCCGAGTCGAGCGACCGCGCGTGCAGCCCGTCGGCGTAGAGGGTGGTGTTCTCCCCGTCGAGCTTCTCGGTGACCACCACGTCACGGCCGCGCAGCCCGTCCAGGTCGGCGACCCGCACGTCGTCGGCCGACGCGCCGGGCGACCACGGCAGGTGGGGCGTGCGCGGGTAGGCCGTCCGCATTACCCCTCCCGCCGCCGGATACCGCGTGAACGATAGGGAGCCCGACCCGCCCGATCGACCGGTTTTCGGCTCCGCGCCCGCCGGGCCGGCGACTGGATACGATGACGGGTCGACGAAGGTCGGAAGAGAAAGGACGAACGTGGAAACGCTCGAGTTCCAGTCGGAGGCGCGTCAGCTCCTGCGGCTGATGATCCACTCGGTCTACTCGAACAAGGACACGTTCCTGCGCGAGCTGGTGTCCAACGCCTCCGACGCGCTGGACAAGCTCAGGCTGGAGACGTTCCGCGATAAGGCCCTGGTCGCGGACACGTCGGACCTCCACATCGCCATCGAGGTCGACCGGGAGGCGCGCACCCTCACCATCCGGGACAACGGCATCGGCATGACCCGCGAGGACGTGATCGGGCTCATCGGCACGATCGCGAAGTCCGGCACCGCCGAGTTCCTGCAGAAGCTGAAGGAGTCGAAGGACGCCGCCGCCTCGCAGGACCTCATCGGCCAGTTCGGCATCGGCTTCTACTCCTCGTTCATGGTCGCCGACAAGGTCACCCTGGTGACCAGGCACCCGCGTGCCGAGGGCGTGCGCTGGGAGTCGACCGGCGAGGGCACCTACACGATCGAGGACGTCGAGGACGCGCCGCAGGGCACCTCCGTGACGCTGCACCTCAAGCCGGCCGACCCCGAGGACCACCTGGCCGACTACACGTCGACCGCCAAGATCACCGAGATCGTCAAGCGGTACGCCGACTTCATCACCTGGCCGATCAGGATGGCCAAGGAGGACGGCGCCGAGCCGGCCACGATCAACTCGCGCAAGGCGCTGTGGGCGCGGCCCGCCTCCGAGGTCACCGAGGACGAGTACACCGAGTTCTACCGGCACGTCAGCCACGACTGGAACAAGCCCCTCGAGACCATCCGCATGCACGGCGAGGGCGTGTTCGAGTACCAGGCGCTGCTGTTCATCCCGTCCCAGGCGCCGCTGGACCTGTTCATGCGCGAGCGCAAGCGGGGCGTGCAGCTCTACGTCAAGCGCGTCTTCATCATGGACGACTGCGAAGAGCTGATGCCGGAGTACCTGCGGTTCGTCAAGGGCGTGGTGGACGCCCAGGACCTGTCGCTGAACGTGTCGCGCGAGCTGCTCCAGCAGGACCGCCAGATCCAGCTCGTGCGCCGCCGGCTGGTGAAGAAGGTGCTGTCCACCGTCAAGGGCCTGATGACCGACAAGCCGGAGTCGTACGAGACGTTCTGGCGCGAGTTCGGCAGCGCGGTCAAGGAGGGCCTGCTCAGCGACCCGGACAACCGCGACGCGATCCTCGACATCGCCTCGTTCGCCTCCACGGCCGACGCCGAGAAGCCGACCACGCTCGCGCAGTACCTCGAGCGGATGAAGGACGACCAGCAGCACATCTACTACATGACCGGCGACTCGCGGGCCACCGTGGAGAACTCGCCGCACCTGGAGGCGCTGCGGGCCAAGGGCTTCGAGGTGCTGATCCTCACCGACCCGATCGACGAGATGTGGGTCGACGCGGTGCCGGGGTACAAGGAGAAGACGTTCCAGTCGATCGCCAAGGGCCAGGTGGACCTGGAGACCGACGAGGAGAAGGCGCGGACCGAGCAGCGGCAGAAGGACTTCGCCGACTTCCTGGGGTGGATGACGACCACCCTGTCCGACAAGGTCAAGGAGGTGCGGCTGTCCTCGCGCCTGACCACCTCGCCCGCGTGCGTCGTCGGCGATGCCCACGACCTGACCCCGACCCTGGAGAAGATGTACCGGGCGATGGGCCAGGAGCTGCCGCCGGTCAAGCGGATCCTCGAGCTCAACCCCGACCACGCCCTGGTGGCGGGCCTGCACAAGGCGTTCACCGACCGCGGCGGCGAGGACGCGTCCCTCGCCGAGTCCGCCGAGCTGGTCCACGGCATGGCGCTGCTGGCCGAGGGCGGCGACCTGCCGGACCCGTCCCGCTTCGTCCGGCTCATGTCCGAGCACCTGGAACGGGCTTTCTGAGGTCCTGGCGAGGGCTCCCGGTCACCGCCGGGAGCCCTCGCGGACGAGGTCCAGCACCCACCCGACGACCTGGTCGCGGTCCTGCGGGCGCAGGGTCGCGTCGTGCCCGGCGTTCGGCAGGGTGCGGACGTCGGCGCGGGGCAGCAGGGTGCGGAGGCGGTCGGCGGCGAGGGCCGCGTCGTGGACGGCGCCGCGCGCGCCGAACACCGCCGGCACGGGCACCCGCACGGGGCGCAGCTCGTCGTCGGCGGGCCGCGCCCGCAACGGCACGCGTGGCCGGTACTCCCGGATCGCGGCCAGGACCAGCCGCGCGTCCGGCCGGTGTGACAGGTCCGCGCCGACGGCCCGGCGCAGGAACCACCGCCACTCCCGCTCCCGGTGGACGACCGCGCCGACCAGGCCGATCGCGATCAGGGTCCGGCGGAACGGCGCGGTCACCGCGGTGGGGTCGAGCAGGGTGATCGACGCGATCCGGTCGGGTGCGTGGATCGCCTGGTTGACCGCCTGCCACCCGCCGCTGGAAGCGCCGACCAGGTGCACGCCGGTCAGGCCGAGGCGGTCGAGCACGTCGTGCAGCCACCGGGCGCGGTCGGGGCGGTCCCGCAAGGGCGCGGTCTGCACGCTCCGACCCGCCTCGCCCAGGACGTCGACGGTGTGCACCGGGTGGTGCGCGGCCAACGCCGGGATCAAGTGCGCGTAGCACGCCGACGTGGCCATGAGCCCGGGCAGCAGCACGATCGGCGGCCCGTCGCCGTCCCGAAGCGGTAGACGCGGGTGGTGCCGTGCCGGGTCTCGACGTCGTGCACGCCGTCGGGGTCGGGCACTCGCCCGTCGCCCGTTCGTACGCGGCGAAGTACCGCGCCCGGCCCGCCTGGCTCTTGAACTCGCCTACCTGTGACATGGGTGGACCCCCTTCGCTTCGGAGGAGGCCGACGTCAGGTGCCGGGCCGGGACGTCGCACGGGCTCCGGCCGAGCGCGTGTTCGGCCTGCCGGACCCGAGCTTGGCCGGTCACGTGCTGTCTTACACCGCGCACGACTACCCGCGGATGGACCTGATTCCGTGGCGGGTGGCCCCGCTCGGCGTGGTCGTGCTGACGGTGGAACTCCGAAGCGCCGCCGGTCCGCCGGGTGATCCCGCCGGACCCGCGCGCGGGCCGGGACGTGCCGGCGTCGCCGGTCATGGGGCTGCGCGACCGCCCGTGGGCGGTGGAGCAGGCGGGCCCGTCGCGGGGGATCACCGTCGCGATGACCCCCGTGGCCGCGTACGCGGTGCTCGGCCTGCCGCTGCGGGAGTTGGCCAACGCCGAGGTCGGTCTCGCCGACCTGCTCGGCCGTGACGCGACGCGGCTGACCGAGCGGATCGCCGAGGCCGGCGACTGACCGACCCGCTTCCGGCACCTCGACCGCTACCTCGTGACCCGGCTGCGGCACGGCCCCGCGCCGACCAGGCAGGTGCACGGGACGTGGCGGCGGGTGACCGGGTCGGCGGGCCGCGTGCGCATCGACGCACTCGCCGACGAGGTCGGCTGGACCCGTAGGCACCTCGACGCCGGGTTCCGCGAGCAGATCGGCCTGTCGCCCAAGAAGGTCGCCCGCATCGCCCGGCTCCACCGCGCGGCATCCCTGCTGCCCGGGGCATCCGACTGGGCCGAGGTCGCGCACACGTGCGGCTACGCCGACCAGCCCCACCTCAACCGCGACTTCCGGGCGCTCACCGGCTGCACGCCCACCGAGTACCTCGCCGGCCCGGCCTGACCCGGCCTCCGGTCGCCGTACCGGGCTGCCCGCGATCGAGGCGCTCGTCGGTGGCACCGCACCGATCGCCTCCGCCGCCCTCCTCCTCGACCGGCCGCCGGTTCCACCTGCCCGCGAAACGATATTGGGCAGAGTGTGGACGGCCGTCACGAAACTGCCGTATGTTCCCGTCATGGACTTGCGAGGGAAGGTCGCGGTGGTCACCGGCAGTGGTCGGGGGTTGGGCCGGGCGTACGCGGAAGCCCTGGCCAGGGCCGGAGCGGCGGTCGTGGTCAACGATGTGGACGCGGAGGCCGCGAGCGCGGTCGTGAAGGGGATCGCGGCGGAAGGTGGACGGGCGGTGGCCGTGGTCGCGCCGGTCGGTCCCACCGAGACCGCGGACCGGTTGGTCGCGACCGCCGTGGCCGAGTTCGGCGGGCTCGACGTGCTGGTCGCCAACGCGGGCATCCTGCGCGACAAGGTGCTGTGGAAGATGTCGGACGACGACTTCGACGCGGTAGTCGACGTGCACCTGCGCGGCACGTTCACCTGCGCCCGCGCGGCGGCGGTGCGGATGCGGGAGCAGGGCCGGGGCGGCAGCCTCGTGCTGATCTCGTCGCCCGCGGGCCAGCGCGGCAACTTCGGGCAGACCAACTACGCGGCGGCGAAGGCCGGCATCGTGGCCATGGCCCGCACCTGGTCGCTGGAGCTGGCCCGCGCGGGGATCGCGGTCAACGCCGTGGTGCCGATCGCGGCGACCGAGATGACCCGCACCATCCCGGCGTTCGCGCCGATCATCGAGGAGGCCGAGCGCACCGGCGCGCCGTTCCCGGACTGGCTGCGCAAGGACGAGGGCCTGGGCACGGTCGAGGACGTCGCCTCGCTGATCGTCTTCCTCGCCTCCGACGCGGCGCGCGACATCACCGGGCAGGCCATCGGCATCGGCGGCGACCGGCTGTCCCTCTGGGCGCACCCCCGCGAGAAGGCGGTGGCGCTCGCCGACGGCGGGTGGAGCGCGCGGGCCATCGCCGAGCAGTGGGCCACCGGCGTCGGCGCGGAGCCCGAGACCTCCGGCATCCCGGCCCCGCACCCGCCGGCGGCCTGACGTGGGCCTCGCCTTGGACGACCTGGTGGCCATCGACGTCCACACCCACGCCGAGGTGTCGAGGGACGGCCGCACCGCGTTGAGCCCCGAGCTGCTGGCGGCGTCGGAGAAGTACTTCGGCGCGCACGGGCACCGCAACCCGACCGTCGACGAGATCGCGGCGCACTACCGGGAACGGCGGATGGCGGCGGTCGTCTTCACCGTCGACGCCGAGCACGCCACCGGACACCCGCGCATCGCCAACGAGGAGGTCGCGCAGAACTGCGCCGAGCACCCCGACGTGCTCATCCCGTTCGCCAGCGTCGACCCGTGGAAGGGACGCGCGGGCGCACGGGAGGCGCGCAGGCTGGTCGAGCGGCACGGCGTGCGCGGCTTCAAGTTCCACCCCAGCCTCCAGGGCTTCGCGCCGAACGACCCGATGGCCTACCCGCTGTACGAGGTGATCGAGGAGCTGGGCGTGCCCGCGCTGTTCCACAGCGGCCAGACCGGGATCGGCGCGGGCGTGCCCGGCGGTGGCGGCATCCGGCTGAAGTACTCCGACCCGATGCTCGTGGACGACGTCGCGGTGGACTTCCCGCAGCTGCGGATCGTGCTCGCGCACCCGTCGTTCCCGTGGCAGGACGAGGCGCTGGCGGTGGCCACGCACAAGCCGCACGTGCACATCGACCTGTCCGGGTGGTCGCCCAAGTACTTCCCGCCGCAGCTGGTCCGCTACGCCAACACGCTGTTGCAGGACAAGGTCCTGTTCGGCTCGGACTACCCCGTGATCACCCCCGACCGCTGGCTGGCCGACTTCGACGCGCTGGAGATCAAGCCCGCCGTCCGACCCAAGATCCTCAAGCTCAACGCGGCCAGGCTGCTCGGCCTCGACACCACGACCCCGGAGCGCGCATGACCACCACCGTGAACGGCAAGGCCGACCTGCTCGCGCTGACCGGGCGCGACCTCGGGCACACCGCCTGGCGCGAGATCACCCAGGACCGGATCGACACGTTCGCCGACGCCACCGACGACCACCAGTGGATCCACGTCGACCCCGGTCGGGCGGCCTCCGGGCCGTTCGGCGCCACCATCGCGCACGGCTACCTGACGTTGGCGCTGATCATCCCCCTGTTCGGCGAGCTGCTGGCCATCGAGGGCGTGCGGATGAGCGTCAACTACGGACTGGAGAAGGTGCGCTTCCCCAACCCGGTGCGCGTCGGCGACAAGATCAGGCTCGCCGGCCGCGTCGTCTCGACCGAGGAGGTCGCGGGCGACGGCGTCGCGCTGGTGGTGGACTTCACCGTCGAGATCGACGGCTCGGACAAGCCGGCGTGCGTCGCGCGCGCCGTGTACCGGCACTACACCTGAGGACCGCCATGCCGAACGTCCAACTTCGCCGCGCCGTCGCGTCGAGCTTCCTCGGCAGCGTGATCGAGTACTACGACTTCCTGCTGTACGCCACCGCGTCCGCCGTGGTGTTCAACAAGGTCTTCTTCTCCTCCCTCGACCCGCTCGTGGCCACGATCGCGAGCTTCGGCACGTTCGCCACCGGCTACCTGGCCCGCCCGCTCGGCGGTGTCCTGTTCGGACACTTCGGCGACCTGCTCGGCCGCAAGCGGATGCTCGTGCTCACCATGACGCTCATGGGGGTGGCGAGCTTCCTCATCGGCCTGCTGCCGACCTACGCCCAGGTGGGCGCGCTCGCGCCGGTGGGCCTGGTCGTGCTGCGCGTGGTGCAGGGCATCGCGGTCGGCGGCGAGTGGGGCGGCGCGGTGCTGATGTCGGCCGAGCACGCCACCCGGCGGCGAGGGCTGTGGGCCGGGTTCACCAACGCGGGCGCGCCGTGCGGGATGGTGCTGTCCACCCTGGCGCTGACCGCGACCGCCGCGGCGGTGGGCGAGCGGGCGTTCCTGGACTGGGGCTGGCGGATCCCGTTCCTGATCAGCATCGTGCTGCTCGGCGTCGGGTTGTTCGTGCGGCACCGGGTCGAGGAGACGCCCGCGTTCCGCGCGGTGGTGCGCGAGACGGGCGTCCGTCGGCGCGTTCCGGTGGTGGAAGTGCTGCGCGACCACCCGCGCGTGCTGCTGCTGGGCATCGGCGTGGGGCTGGCGGCGTTCGTCGCGCAGTCGACGTTGACGACTTTCGTCCTGGCGCACGGCGTGGCGGCCGGTCACGCGCGCCAGACCGTGCTCAACGCGCTCACGCTGTCCTCGGCCTGCGCGGTCGTGGGCATCCTCGGCTGGTCGGCGGTGTCGGACCGGTTCGGCAGGCGTCCGGTGGTGGTGGCCGGCGCGGTGGCGATGGCGGCGTTCGCGTTCGTGCTGTTCCCGTTGGTGGACAGCGGTGACCCGGCGTTGCTGACCTTCGCGCTGGTGCTGGGCCAGGGCGTGCTGCACCCGATGATGTACGGCCCGCTCGCGGCCCTGTACAGCGAGCTGTTCAGCACGGAGAACCGGTACACGGGCGCGTCGCTGGGCTACCAGGTCGCCGGGCTGGGCGCGGGCATCGCGCCGCTGCTGTTCGCCGAGATCCAGCGGGCCAGCGGGGGGCAGGGGCTGGTGCTGGTTTCGTCGTGCATCGCCGGCTTCTGCGCCCTCACCGTCGTGTGCGTGCTCGCCTTGAAGGAGACCAACACCCGCACCCTCCAACCCGCCCTCTAACCCGCGAGTCCTACGTTCAGAACGCGTGTGTCCTACACTCAGAACGCGCGTGTCCTACGTTCAGGACCCCCGAATTTAACGCTCAGGTCACGTCGACCGCCCGGTGCGCCGCGTCCTCCAGCCGCCGGGCGATCGCGTCGGCGGCCGCACGCAGATCGGGGACGAGGCGGTGCAGGTCCGTCCGCACCGAACGGACGACGATGCCCAGCGCACCGGCCGGTTCGTGCCCGTCGGCCGGGATCGCGACGGCGACCGAGCACGAGCCGAGCGTCATCTCCTCGTTCGTCACCGCGTACCCGCGCTCCACAGTGGCACGCAGCTCGCGCACCAGCCGCGCCCGTTCGGTGATCGTGTAACGGGTGAACCGGGGCAGGGGGCGTTCCAGGTACCGCCGCACGAACCCCGCGTCGGCACGGGCCAGCAGCGCCTTGCCGACACCCGTCGAGTGCAGCGGCAGCCGTGCGCCGATCCGGGAGATCACGGGCACCGACCGGTGCCCGGACAGCTTCTCCACGTACAGCGCGTCGTACCCGTCGTGCACGGCCAGGTGGATGTTCTCACGGGTCGCCTCGTACAGGTCCTGCATGAACGGCAACGCGATCTCGCGCAGCCGACCGGCCACTGGGGACAGCGTCGCGGCCTCCCACAGCCGCAACCCGATGCTGTAGTACCCCTCCGCGTCACGTTCCAGCGCACCCCACGACACCAGCTCCCCGGTCAACCGGTGCACGGTGGCCAGCGGCAGGTCCGCGCGCCGCGCCAGCTCGGTCAGCTTGAGCCGGGGGTGGGCGGAGTCGAACACCCCGAGCAGCGCCAGCGCCCGCCCGGCCATCGACCGCCGGGGCGCGTCGCGGTTGACCGCCATGCCGTCTCCTTCGAACGCCGGGTCTCGAACGTAACCGCGCCCCCGTCTCGAAATCGCCGCCACTTTCACCCAGTGGAAGGCGATCCTGGCGCACGGTCGCGCGCCGTCCTTGGGTTGTCCCATGCGAACTCGAGTCGGAATCGTCGGCGCCGGCCCCGCCGGACTGGTGCTGTCCCACTTGCTGGCCGAACGCGGCATCGACTCCGTGGTGGTCGAGACGCGCGGCCGTGCGGCGATCGAGCAGACCATCCGCGCCGGTGTCCTGGAGCAGGGCACGGTGGAGCTGCTGACCTCCCTTGGCGTCGGCGCGCGGGCGTTGGCCGAGGGCGCGCGGCACGAGGGGATCGAGCTGCGGTTCGGCGGGCAGGGGCACCGGATCGACTTCACCGGGCTCACCGGCCGCGCGGTCTGGCTCTACCCGCAGCACGAGGTGCTCAAGGACCTCATCGCGGCACGGCTGGCGGGCGGCGCGGACATCCGGTTCGAAGCGCGTGACGTGACGCTGCACGCCATCACGTCCGACGAACCGGTCATCTCGTTCACCGACACCGACGGCACGCCGGTGGAGCTGCGCTGCGACGTCATCGCCGGCTGCGACGGCTCGTCGGGCGTCAGCAGGCGCGCCATCCCGGACGACGCGCGCACCGACTACTTCCGCGCCTACCCGTTCGGGTGGTTCGGCATCCTGGCCGAGGCACCGCCGTCGTCGAAGGAGCTGGTCTACGCGCACTCCGCGCGCGGTTTCGCGCTGATCAGCACGCGGACCCCGCAGGTGCAGCGGATGTACTTCCAGTGCGATCCCGACGAACGCGCCGAGGACTGGAGCGACGACCGGATCTGGGCCGAGCTGAACGCGCGGGTCGCGGGCGACGGCTTCAGCCTGGCCGAGGGCCGCATCTTCGACCGGGGCGTGATCCCGATGCGCAGCTACGTGTGCGAGCCGATGCGGCACGGTCGGCTGTTCCTGGCGGGCGACGCCGCGCACGTCGTGCCGCCGACGGGCGCGAAGGGCCTCAACCTCGCGGTGGCGGACGTGGTCGTGCTGGCCCGTGCGCTGGAGGAGCACTTCGCCACGGGCGCGACCGAGCCGCTGGACGCCTACGGCCCCACCGCGTCCCGCCGGGTGTGGCGGGCGCAGCACTTCTCGTGGTGGATGACGTCGATGCTGCACACCGATCCGGCCGGCTCCCCGTTCGACCTCAAGCGGCAGTTGGGCGAGCTGGAGCTGGTCACGTCCAGCACGGCCGCCGCCACGCACCTCGCCGAGGCGTACACGGGCTGGCCCCTCGGGTGAACGGGACGGTAGCGAAATACGGGCGATCGGGCTAATGCGCGTCCGGTGATCGGAGCATTCACGTCGAGAAAGTTGCGAACATTGTTTCGAAGACTTTCGAAGACGGCCGACCCTAATCCACGACAGGTCTCCCGTCGTCCGCAGTGGAGTTCCGGCGGCCTTGCTATGGTGCCTCAACAGGCTTTTTGATATACACGGCCGAATCGGGGCCGGTTGATCGCGCTCGACCGGTCCGGTTCGCCACTCGTGCGGTGATCGTCGCAGGTCCGCGCGTGCGCGCTGGTTCGGTGCTTGCCAGACCTATCTGTTTCGGTTAATACTTCTAAAAGTTTCAGGCCGGACGCGGTCGGGTGCCGCCCCCGACGGTGTCCGCCTGCGCTGAGCACGCTCTGGAGGATCGACTCAACCCACTGTCGTTGGCGGGGAGGAATCCCGTGGCACCGGGCCCTCCTCGGCCAAGTGAGCGGATCCGGACCACCCCGCCCCGGCGGTTCCGGGTCGCCCGAGCAACCAACCACCACCTGCCGAACCCGCAGGTGCTCCCAGAAGGTGCAAACATGAAGCTGACATCGAGGTCAGTGTTGCGAGCGGCACTCGTGTCGACGTTGGTGACCGCCACCACGGGTGCCGCGGTGCTCCTGGCGACGTCGGCCAGCGCCGGCACCACCCTCGGCGCCTCGGCGGCCGAGTCGGGTCGCTACTTCGGTACGGCCGTCGCCGCGAACAAGCTCAGCGACTCCACGTACGTCGGCATCCTCAACCGTGAGTTCAACATGGTCACGGCCGAGAACGAGATGAAGATCGACGCGACCGAGCCGCAGCAGGGGCAGTTCAGCTACGCCAACGCCGACCGGATCGTGAACCACGCCCGCGGCCAGGGCATGCGGGTCCGCGGGCACACGTTGGCGTGGCACTCGCAGCAGCCCGGCTGGATGCAGAACATGTCCGGCACCGCGCTGCGCAACGCCATGCTCAACCACGTCACGCAGGTCGCCACCTACTACCGCGGCAAGATCTACGCGTGGGACGTGGTGAACGAGGCGTTCGCCGACGGTTCCACCGGTGCGCGTCGCGACTCGAACCTCCAGCGGACCGGTGACGACTGGATCGAGGCGGCCTTCCGGGCGGCGCGTGCGGCCGACCCGGGTGCGAAGCTCTGCTACAACGACTACAACACCGACGACTGGACCCACGCCAAGACCCAGGCCGTCTACCGGATGGTCCAGGACTTCAAGCAGCGCGGCGTGCCCATCGACTGCGTCGGCCTGCAGTCCCACTTCAACAGCCAGAGCCCCGTGCCCTCCAACTACCAGACGACCCTGCAGAACTTCGCCAACCTCGGCGTCGACGTGCAGATCACCGAACTGGACATCGAAGGCTCCGGCACCGCCCAGGCCCAGAACTACGAGCGCGTCGTCAAGGCGTGCCTGGCCGTCACGCGCTGCACCGGCATCACCGTGTGGGGCATCCGCGACACGGACTCGTGGCGCTCCTCGGGCACCCCGCTGCTGTTCGACGGCTCGGGCAACAAGAAGGCCGCCTACACCTCCACGCTGAACGCCCTCAACTCGGGCGGTTCCACCGTGCCCACGTCGACCACGACGTCCACGACGGAGCCGACCGGCCCCACCACGACGACCACGATCCCCGGTCCGGGTGGCTGCACCGCCTCGGTGTCGCTGAACTCCTGGAACGGCGGCTTCGTCGCCACGGTGAAGGTCACCGCCGGGTCGTCGGCGATCAACGGGTGGACGGTCACGACGAACCTGCCGTCCGGCGCGTCGGTCACCAACGCGTGGAACGCCGACCGCTCCGGCAACAGCGGCGCGGTCCAGTGGCGCAACGTCAGCTACAACGGCCGCCTCGCGGCCGGGACGTCGACCGAGTTCGGCTTCCAGGGCACGGGTTCGGCCTCGGGCCTGACGCCGACCTGCGCCGCCGGCTGATCAAGTAGGGCACCTGCCCGGTGCGGGGACACCGTGTCGTCCTCGCACCGGGCGCAGCCGCGTCACGCCCCCGTAGTGGAGCCGGGGCGCACGATCATCAGCACGACCACGACCGCCCACAGCAGGTTGAACACGCCGGTAGTCATGGCCAGCCGCTTGGCCGCGCCGGTCGCGCCGTCGAGCACGCGGCGCTGCGCGGGCAGGATCGACAGCGCCAGCACGCCCGCGGCCGCCGCCGTCAGCACGACCGACACGAGCAGCCACGCGTCACCGAGGACGCCCAGGCTCGCGCCCGTGGCCACGCCGAAGACCGGGACGGCCACGCCGAGCACGGCGTACGTGCGGCACGTCCGGTGCAGGAACACGGCGACCCCGGTCGCGGACTCCCGCGCGAAGCGGGGGAACAGCGAGGCCGCCACCGCGATCGGCCCGACGGCGAGGATCGCGGCGATGACGTGCACCGAGAGCAGCAGCTTGGTCACCAGGGCTCCTTGTTGCGTAGACAGCCAACGTATGTCGGCTGCCAATAGGTACCACACCTACGTAGCTGTGTAGGCTGCCAACCCATGAAGGCGGACGCGGTGCGCGGGCACCTGGACGCGATGCTGCTGGCGGTGCTCGAACCCGGACCGCTGCACGGCTACGCGATCATCACGGCGGTGCAGCAGCGCAGCGGCGGGGCGCTCGAACTGCGCACCGGCACCGTCTACCCGGCGTTGAACCGGCTGGAGCGCTCGGGCTTGCTGCGCAGCCGCTGGCAGCCCGTGTCCGACCGGCCGCGCCGGTGCTACGAGCTCACCGAAGCCGGGCGGCGCGGCCTGGCCGACGCGCGTTCGACCTGGCAGGAGTTCACCGCCACCATCGGTGCGGTGCTGGACCTGACCGCGACGGCGAGGCGCGCCACGTGAGCGCCGGGCCGCACGTCGACCCGGTCGAGGACTACCTGGCGACGCTGACCGCGTCCCTGCACGGCCCCGTGCGGGCGAAGGCCGCCATGATGCGCGAGGTGCGCGACGGGCTCGTGGACGCGGTGGAGGCGCAGACCTGCTTCGGCGTGCCCTACGCCCAAGCCGCCCACCGCGCGGTGCGCGACTTCGGCCCGGCGGACGAGATCGCGCCGTCGTTCCAGCGGGAGCTGACCATCGCCCAGACCCGCCGCACCGCCCGCGCGGCCGCGGTGACCGTGCCGGTCCTGGCGCTGTGCCTGTTCCTGGTGCGGGCCGGCGACCCGGAGTGGCGGCTGGGCGCGCTCGCCGCCCACCTGACCGTCGTGGCGACCGCGGCCGGCCTGCTCGCCGTGACCGCACTCGTGGTGACCGGCCCGTTGACCCGCCTGCTGCCCACCCCGCACCGGCTGCCGTCGGCGGTGGCGTGGACGGCGACCGCCGCCGCGGTGGGCATGGCGGTCGCCGCGGTCGCGCTGGGCGTCACCTCGGCCCTGTCCGCCGACTGGCCGCTGACGGCGTGCGCCGGCGTGCTGGCCATCGCTGCTCACGGCGTGGTCGCCGCATCGGCCCGCGATTGCCGTGAATGCGCGCGGGCGGGCCGTTCCCCTCGTGCTCGGTGACGCGTCCGACCGACTGCGCCTGGTCGTCGCGCACCTCCTGGTCCCGGCCGGTTCGCCACGCAACGTCACCGGCGGATGTCACTCCGCGAGACGGTCTCTGTACTTGGCCGCACTTCCCGGTGTACGTTCCCCGACGGGTCTGGGAGCGCTCCCAGACATAGTCGAACGATGAGGAGGGGCTCAGTGAAGCGCTCCACCGCAGTGCTTGCGGCTTGCGCGGTGGCCCTCGGTTCCGCGGCGACGATGTTGCCGAACGCCGTGGCCGCCGCCCAAGGTTGCAAGGTTGACTACACCGTCACCAGCCAGTGGTCCGGCGGGTTCCAGGCCAGTGTCAAGGTCACCAACCTCGGTGACACCGTGTCCGGCTGGACGCTCGCCATCGCGTTCCCGAACACCTCGCAGCGGGTGACCCAGGGCTGGAACGCCACCTGGACCCAGTCGGGTTCGACCGCCAACGCCACCAACGTCGACTGGAACCGGACGCTGGGCACCGGCGGTTCCACCGACCTCGGGTTCGTCGGCTCGTACTCGGGCAGCAACCCCACGCCGACCTCGTTCACGCTCAACGGCGTGGCCTGCACGGGTTCCACGACGTCGGCGAGCACCACGAGCACGACCACCACCACGACGACGACCACCACCCCGCCGGTCGGCCGCACGCCGGTCGAGATCAACGGCCAGTTGCGGGTCTGCGGCGTGAACCTGTGCAACCAGTACAACCGCCCGATCCAGCTGCGCGGCATGAGCACGCACGGCATCCAGTGGTTCGACAAGTGCTACAACAACAACTCGTTGAACGCGCTGGCCAACGACTGGAAGTCCGACCTGCTGCGCATCGCGATGTACGTGCAGGAGCAGGGCTACGAGACCAACCCGTCCGGGTTCACCAGCCGCGTCAACAGCCTGGTCGACATGGCCGAGGCGCGCGGGATGTACGCGATGATCGACTTCCACATCCTCACGCCGGGTGACCCGAACTACAACATCGACCGCGCCAAGACGTTCTTCGCCTCCGTGGCGCAGCGCAACGCGGCCAAGAAGAACGTGATCTACGAGATCGCGAACGAGCCGAACGGCGTGAGCTGGGCGGCGATCAAGAGCTACGCCGAGCAGGTCATCCCGGTGATCCGCGCGGCCGACCCGGACGCCGTGGTCATCGTCGGCACGCGGGCGTGGTCGTCGCTGGGCGTCTCCGAGGGCTCCAACGAGACCGAGGTCATCAACAACCCGGTCAACGCCACCAACATCATGTACGCGTTCCACTTCTACGCCGCGTCCCACAAGGACAACTACCGCGCCACGGTCAGCCGTGCGGCCTCGCGGCTGCCGCTGTTCGTGACCGAGTTCGGGACGGTCCTGGCCACGGGTGGCGGCACGTTCGACCGGACGAGCACCATCGCCTGGTTGGACCTGCTGGACCAGCTCAAGATCGGTTACGCGAACTGGACGTACTCGGACGCGAACGAGAGCAGTGCGGCGCTGCGCCCGGGCACGTGCAACGGCGGCGACTACTCGAGCAGCGGTGTGCTGACCGAGTCGGGTGCGCTGTTGAAGAGCCGGATCAGCACGGCGGACAACTTCCCGACCAGCTGACCGCTGCTCCACTGAGGACGGGGCCCCGCGTTGCCGCGCGGGGCCCCGTCGTCGCTCGATCGGGTGGCCCACTTGGCGAAGGGGCCGGAATTGTCGGTGCCCGCCGCTAACTTGCCGATCGGGGGCACGAACCGATCAGGGGGAGCGAGTCATGGCGGACATCATCTACCGGGATCCTCAGGGGCGGCTCAGGTCGTCTCGCGGCAAGAAGACCGGTGCTGGGACCGTGGTGGCGGCCGGGGCGCTGGTGCTGGGCTTGGTCGGCGCCACGGGCGCGGCCGGTGGCGGTGGGGTGCTCGGGTCGAGCGCGGGCGGTTCGGCGGGGTCGTCGAGCCTGGCGGCGCGCGAGCTGGACGGGCGGAAGGCGGCGAAGCGGGGCGACCGTGACGGCGCGTGGCAGCGGTTGGGGCTGCGGAGGTTGGACGACAAGCTGCGGCGGCAGGCGGAGTGCCTGTCCGCGTCGCACGGCGAGGTGAGGGAATTCTTCCTGCGCACCCCGTGCACGTCGTTGGACCGCATGGTGATCGCGGTGGGGGACGGGGCGGGCAACAACGCCGTGGTGTCGGTGGCGTGGGTGGGCTTCCGCGGCACCCGTGACCTGCGGGCGTTCAAGCGGATCGAGGACCGTCACGGCAGCGGTGACATCCACCCGCTGGGCGCGTCGTTGTTGGGCTTGGCGGACATCAGGTTCACGGGCCACAACTACGGCACCGACACCAACGGCACGACGATCACGATCGCCGAAGCCGAACAGGTCACCGGCCACCTCGACCCCTGGGTGTTGGACGCGCTGGCCGAAATCACCGCCCACTTACCGCGCCCCTGATCGCGGAGCTTGCGGTCGCTGCGCTCACGGCCGCTGCGCTCGTGGTCGCCGCGCTTGCGGTCGTGGTGCTTGCGGTCGCTGCGCTCACGGCCGCTGCGCTCGTGGTCGCCGCGCTTGCGGTCGTGGTGCTTGCGGTCGCTGCGCTCGTGGTCGCCGCGCTTGCGGTCGTGGTGTTTGCGGTCGCGGTAAGTGGTCGCCGTGCTTGTGGTCGCGGCGCTGGTGATCGAGGCTCGTGACCGCTGCGTGCGTGACCGCTGCGCTTGTGGTCGCTGCGCTTGTGGTCGCTGTGCTCGTGGTCGTGGTGTCGGTGGTCGCGGCGCTGGTGATCGAGGCCCGGGACGGCTGCGCGCGTGAGCGCTGGTCTCGTGGTCGCCGAGCTTGTGGTCGCTGCGCGCCTGATCACCGCGCTCGTGGCCGCCGTGTCGGAGACCGCGTCCCCGACCGACTCCCGCCTACCGGGGCGAGGACTTCCGGCCGCGGTCGGTGTGTCCGAGATCCCGGTCTGGAGCGACCCGGTCCCGCACGAGCTGCTTGAGCACCGCGAGGTCGGGGAAGCCGTCCTGTTCCTTGCGGGACCAGAGCGTCTCGCCGTCGAGCCGGACGTCGAACACGCCACCCGTGCCGGGCACGAGCGCGACCTCGCCGAGCTCGGTGGTGAACGTGGTCAACAGCTCCTGCGCCGTCCACCCGGCGCGCAGCAACCACCGGCACTGCGTGCAGTACTCGATCTCCAGGCGGGGCTCTCTCACGGTCACCACGCCAGTATCACCACCCACCCACCATCCCGCCGACCCCCGGTGGCCACCATCACGCTGGTCCGACCGCCGAACGGTCGCGTCGGTGCTCGCCAGGCGTGGGCAGGGTGCGGGGCCGGTGTCAGCCCCCAGGTGTGACACCGGCCCCGGTCGGCGAGAGCGCGTGGGATGCTCTTCGCCGGGTCATCGACGGCAGTGGCGGGGTTGGCGCGATCCGTCACGCGGGTTCGAGCTCGGTGGGCCGTTCCACCGGCACGGCGGTGGCCTCGACGATCCGTTCGAACGACACCCCGGCCCGGTCGAAGACGTGTTCCAGGGCTTCGACGTCGTCGGCGGCGAACACGCCGAAGTAGCTGTCGTCACCCGGCACGGCCAGGCAGCACCGCATGGTCACGGGACGGGCGCACCCGTCGGCGGCGGCACGCACGGCGGCCATCGCGGCGGCCACCTCGCGCGGGTTCGCCGCGTGCAGGTAGCACTCCGCCAGGAACAGCCTGGTCGGCTCCACTCCGGTAACGGTCATGCGCACCACCCTCACCCCCGCACCGCCACCGGCGAATCGGGGACCGACCCCACAGTTGCTACTCGCGCAGGAACGCCAACCGGGCCAGCTCACGACGCGTGCGCACCCCGGTCTTGCGGAAGATGCGGGTCAGGTGCGCCTCGACCGTCTTCTCCGTCACGTACGCCGCCCCCGCCACCTCCCGGTTGCTCATCCCGGCCGCCACCAACCGCGCGATCCGCAGCTCGGTGGCGGTCAGCTCGTGCTCGTCACCCCGGCGCAACCCGAGCCGGCCCACCTCCCCGTCCACCTCCCGCACCCACGACGGCGCACCGAGCCGGTCGAACGCCCGCCGTGCCGCCAGCAACGCCTCCCGCGCCGCGAGCTTCATCCGACGCCGCCGCAGCACCCTCCCGCGCACCAGGTCGGTGCGCGCCCGCTCGAACGGCATCGGCAGCCGACCCAACGCCTCGGCGGCCGCCGCCAACGCCTCGTCCGCACCCTCCGGATCACCCCACGCCATCCGCACGAGCGCTCGCGACCTGGCCGCGACCACCGTGATCCACGGTCGGGGCGCGCGGTCGCGCCGCTGCTCCAGCTCCGCCAGCAGCCGGGTCGCCTCGGCGTGCTCTCCCAGCTCCACCACGGCCTCGACCAGGTCGCCGTACAGCGTGCTGATCGGGAAGTCGGCCATGCCCACCTCCGCGCACAACGCCACCGCCGCCGCCAGGTGGTCACGTGCCGCGCCGGGCTCGTGCCGTGACAGCGCGACGAACCCGAGCACGGCCCGCTGGTGCACGACGACCCACGGGTCGCCCAGCCCCGAGGCCACCTCCAACCCCCGGCCCGCCGCGTCGAGCGCCCGCTCCCACCGGCCGCGATGCGCGTCGACCAGCGCACGGGCGTAGAGCGCGTAGGCGAACCACGGCCGCTGCCCGGTCTGCTCCGCCGCCTCCACGGCCTCGTCCGCCCGCAGCCCGGCCCGCGCCCAGTCACCCAGCCACACGTCCAGCTCGGCCAGGTGGACCAGCTCGTGCATGGCCACGGCCTCGTCCTCGCGCGCGGTCTCCTCCTGGTGCGCGGCCTCGATCAGCGCACGTCCCCGCTCCGGGTCCAGGTACTTCGTCAGCACGCGCAGGGTGCTGCGGGCCATCCGCGCCTCACGCGCCTGGCTCGTCGGCGACACCAGCGCCGCGCCCCGCTCGACGTCGTCGGTGAACAGCCCGACCCCGGCCAGCAGCCGGTAGTACGCGCTGGAGATCAGGATGCACGCCACCAGGTCGGCGGGCACGGCGTCCTCGTGCCCCGCGATCGCCTCCAGCGCCTGCTCGGTGTTGCGGCACCGCAGCCGGGTGTCGTCCTGGCAGAACAACGACCGCCGCAGGAACGCGGTGGCCCGCAGCACCGGGTCGTCGCCCACGTGCGCCAGCGCCTGGTCGGTCAACGCCGTCGCCTCGACCGGGCCGTCCTCGAAGAACACCACGATCGCCAGGTCCAGCAGCACCGCCGCGCGCTCCGGCCCTGCGGGCACGTCCCGCACGTCGAACGTCCCCACCAGCTCGCGCGCGCCCGCCGCGTCACCGGCGAAGTACCGGCACACCACCGCCGAGGCCAGCAGGACGGCCCGGTGTCGTGGGTCCGCCGCGTGCGCCCCGGCCAGCTCCCACAGCCGGGCCGCGGTGCTGGGCGCGTTGCGCGCTTGGGCGCTGCGCGCCGCCTCACCCAACGCCTCGGCCACCGCCGGGTCCGGCCCGTCGGTGCTCAACGCCAGGTGCAGCGCGCGGGTCTCCGGGTCGTCCACGACCTCGGCCAGCCTGCGGTGGACGCGCCGACGCCTGCTCGCGGACGCGGCGGAGAACAGGGTGGAGCTCAGCAGCGGGTGGGTGAACCGGATCGCGCCCGACACGACCTCGATCACGCCGTGGTCCTCGGCGTCGACCAGCGCGTCCTCGGCGCGCCCCGGGTCCTCCGACGCCCGGCGCACCAGGTCCACGGTCGGGTGCGACAACGCCGCCGCGCACAGCAGCGCGTCCCGGCAGTGGTCGGGCAGCGCGGCGAGCCGGTCGGACAGCAGCTCCTCGACGGCGCGCGTCGTGGGCAGGGGCAGGCCGAACGCGCCCGGCTCGGGCAGCGCGAGGGCGATCTCCAACGCGTAGAACGGGTTGCCGCCGCTGGCCCGCTGGAGGCGGATCAGCGTCGGCCGGGGCAACGGCGTGCCGAGGTGCGCGCGGACCAGCCGGTGCAGCGCGCCGATGCTCAACCCGGCCGGCCGCAGGTGCACCAGGTCGTCCCGCCCGGCCAACCCCAGCGGCACGTCCCCGTCAGTCGAACGGACCGACACCACCACCGCGACGTGCTCGTCGGCCAACCGGCGCACCACGTACTCCAGGACGGTGGCGGTGGGCTCGTCCAGCCACTGCACGTCGTCCACCGCCAGCACCACCGGAGCCGCCGCGGCCATCGCCCGCACCACGTTGAGCACGGCCACGTGCACCGCCCGCGGGTCGCCCGGCCCGCCCTCCGCGTCACGGCGCAGCAACGCGACCTCCAACGCCGTGCGCTGCGGCCCGGGTAATCGCGCGATCAGCTCGTCGTCCACGCGTTCGGCCAGGTCGATCAGGCCGCCGTAGGACAGCCGCGCCTCCGGCTGGGCGGGTCGGCACGACAGCACGGCGTAGCCGCGCCGTTCGGCGTCCCGCAGCACGTGCTCCCACAACGCGGTCTTGCCGATGCCCGCCTCGCCGGACAAGACCAGGCACGTGGTGCCCGTCCGGGCCCGGTCCAGCACGTCGGCCGCCACCGCGACCTCGGGCTCCCGCCCGACCAGCTCCCGACCGGTCTGCCGCACGCGCGCCACCTCCCCGCCGCGGTGGACGCAGCGCCACACCCACTATCACGGCGCGATCGGGGCACGGGAAGCCCACCGCTAGGGTCTTCGGCATGTACGTGAAGTTGTGCGGGCTGCGCACCCCGGCCGACGTCGCGACCGCCGTGGACGCGGGGGCCGACGCGGTCGGCTTCGTGCTCAGCGCGAGCGTCCGCCAGGTCGACCTCGACACCGCGCGGCGACTGGTGCGCGAGGTGCCGCCGCACGTGCTGTCGATCGGCGTGTTCAGCGGTGTGGCGGCGGCGGACGTGCGGCGGCTCGCCGAGGAGTCCGGCATCGGCGCGGTCCAGCTGCACGGCGACTACCCGAAGGTCGCGTTCGACGAGGTGGCCGCGGCCGGGGTGCCGCTGGTCCGGGCGGTGTCCCTGACAGCGGACACCGACGTGCGGGTCGGTGCTTACGGCGAGCAAATGCTGCTGCTCGACTCGCCGCAGGCGGGTTCGGGGCACCGCTGGGACCTGGCCGCGCTCGACGGGGCCAGGCCCGAGGGCCGGTGGTTGCTCGCGGGCGGCCTGGGCGTGGACAACGTGGCCGAGGCCGTCGCGCGCGCCCGCCCGTGGGGCGTGGACGTGTCCAGCGGCATCGAGGCGAGCCGCGGGGTCAAGGACCACGGGCTCATGCGCGCGTTCGTCGCCGCCGCGCGGTCCGCCTGACCTCAGCCGGTCTGTAGGGTCGTGACGTGCCCCGGGAACGACTGTCCGACGCGCTGGCCCGTCGCGTGGTGGTGCTGGACGGCGGCCTGTCGACCGCGCTCACCGCGGTCGGGCACGACCTGTCCGACTCGCTGTGGTCGGCCCGCCTGCTGCTGACCGACCCGGACGCGATCCGGGCCGCTCACCTGGCCTACTACCGGGCCGGCGCAGAGGTCGCGATCACGTCCAGCTACCAGGCGACGTTCGAGGGCTTCGGCCGGCGCGGGCTGGGCGAGGCGGAGACGGCCGGCCTGCTGCGCGACAGCGTGGCGCTCGCCCGCCGTGCGGCGTCCGAAGTGGACGGGCCGCGGTGGGTGGCGGCGTCGGTGGGCCCGTACGGCGCGATGCTCGCCGACGGTTCGGAGTACCGCGGGCGGTACGGGCTGTCGATGGGTGCGCTGGAGTCGTTCCACCGGCCCCGGATCGAGGTGCTGGCCGACGCGGGGGCCGACGTGCTCGCGGTCGAGACGATCCCGGACGTCGAGGAGGCCGAGGCCGTGCTGCGGGTGGTCGCCGGTTCGGGCGTGCCGCTGTGGCTGTCCTACAGCGCGCGGGGCACGCGGACGTGCGCCGGCCAGCCGTTGACCGAGGCGTTCGAGGTGGTGCGCGACGTGGCCGAGGTGGTGGCGGTCGGCGTCAACTGCTGCGACCCGGCGGACGTGGACGAGGCCGTGGCGACCGCCCGGCGGATCACCGGCAAGCCCGTCGTGGTGTACCCGAACAGCGGCGAGACCTGGGACGCGACCGCCCGCGCCTGGACCGGCGCACCGGCCTTCGAGCCCGCGCGGGTGGCCGGCTGGGTGGCGGGCGGCGCGCGGCTGGTGGGTGGCTGCTGCCAGGTCGGACCGGGGACGATCGCGGACCTGGCGGCCGTGTTGTCGGCTGACCGCTGACCCCGGCGCGGTGGGGGCGTGGCTGCGCTGAGGGCGGCGTGCGCCGGTGGTGCCGCGCCCGTTCGTGGGGTTGGCCGCCGGGTTGTCGGGCTGATCGCCGAGGCTGGGCCGTGGCCGCTGGTGGAACCGACTGGCGTCCTGCCGGGTGATCGGTGCGGCTGGTCGCGTCCGGTCGCGTGACCGGTGGCGGTGTCAGCCGCGGCCGATGAAGGGCATCGTGGTGGCCATGACGGTCATGAACTGGACGTTGGCCTCCAGGGGCAGGGCCGCCATGTAGCGGACCGCGTCGGCGACGTGCGCGACGTCCATGGTCGGCTCGGCGGCGATCGTGCCGTCGGCCTGCCGGACGCCCGCGGTCATGCGTTCGGTCATCGGGGTGGCGGCGTTGCCGATGTCGATCTGGCCGCACGCGATGCGGTGGCGACGGCCCTCCAGCGAGATCGACTTCGTCAGGCCGGTGATGGCGTGCTTGCTCGCGTTGTACGCGACGGCGTCCGGGCGCGGGGTGTGGGCCGACACCGAGCCGTTGTTGATGATCCGACCGCCCTGCGGGTCCTGGTCGCGCATCACCCGGTACGCGGCGCGGGCGCACAGGAACGCGCCGGTCAGGTTCGTGTCGATCACCGTCGACCACTGGTCGAGGGTGAACTCCTCCAACGGCGTGGCCGCGACGTTCGTGCCGGCGTTGTTGAACAGCACGTCGACCCGTCCCCACCGCTCCCGCACGGCGTCGAACAACGCGTCGACCGACGCCTCCACCGTGATGTCGGTCGGCACGACGAGCACGCGGTCGGGCTCCACGCCGGCGGCGGTCTCGGCCAACGGGTCCGCGCGGCGGCCCGCCAGCGCCACCCGGTGCCCGGCGTCGAGCAGCGCGCGGGCGACCACGCGGCCGACGCCCGAACCCGCGCCCGTCACCACGGAAACCGGGGCCATGGCGTCCTCCTCCCAGCCGGCACGCCACCGGAGCCTAATCGGCCCGGCAGCGAGGTCGGGGTGGACCTGACGCTCGAACGGGTGATCAGCGGCCGAGTCGCGGGACGGCCCGATGCCTGGTGTCATGTTCCGGGTGACTGGGCCGCCGGGTGCACGGTTCCCGGTGAGGTGACGGGCGCGGTCGGCCTCGCGGGCATCCTGGTGTTGCGGGCCGACGCGCCGCTGCTCTACACCGGCCTCACCGGTCGGGGCCTGCCGGTGGTGCTGCTCTCGGTGGCGGCCGGGGTGGCGGCGATCGTGCTGCTGGCGCTGCGCCGGTACGCGCTCGCACGGGTCGTGTCCGCGGTGGCGGTGGTGGCGATCCTGGTGGGGTGGGCGGTCGGCCAGTACCCGTACGTGCTGCTGCCCGGCCTGACCATCGAGCAGGCCGCGCAGGGCCGCCCGACCCTGACGGCCCTGCTCGTCGCGCTCACCGTCGGCGCGGTCGTGCTCATCCCGGCGCTGGTGTACCTCTACACCCTGTTCCAACGTCCGACCAGCGCTGATCGGGCCGGGTGACGGTACGGTGTCGACCGTGGTGGCGGACGTCGGCAGAACACCCCGGGCGGAGCAGGTCGGAGCGACGCGGCACCAGATCCTGACCACGGCGGAACGGCTGTTCGCCGAGCAGGGCCTGTACGCGGTGTCGAACCGGCAGATCAGCGCGGCCGCCGGGCAGGGCAACAACACCGCGGTCGGCTACCACTTCGGCACCAAGGCCGACCTCGTCCGGGCGATCATGCTCCGGCACACCTCCCGCATCGAGTCGCTGCGGCAGGACGCGGTGGCCGCCGTCGCCGGGTCGCGGGAGGTGCGGGACTGGGTGGCGTGCCTGGTGCGGCCGGTGACCACCTACCTCGCGTCGCTGGGCGACCCGACCTGGTTCGCCCGGTTCAGCGCGCAGGTCATGACCGACCCGGCGTTCCGCGTGATCATGGCCGAGGAGGCGCTGGCCGGAACCTCGTTGCGGCTCGTGGTGGACAACCTCATCGCGCTGCTGCCCGACATGCCCGCCGACGTGCGCGAGGACCGCGCCGCCATGGTCCGCCACCTCATCGTGCACGTCTGCGCGGAGCGCGAGCGGGCGCTGGCCGAGGGCACCGCCACGCCGAGGCCCACCTGGGACGAGGCGGCGACCGGCCTGATCGACGCCATCACCGGCCTGTGGACCGCCCCGTACACCGAACACCGCCGGTAACGGCCCTTCCCTACGCGCTTGAGCCATCACGTTGCGTCGCACCCCGATCGCCGGCACTCTTAAGTCAGTCGATTGACTCAAAATCTGAGGAGGCGGTTGCCGGTGGCGCTCGGAGACACCGACCACGTGCTGGACTACCCGATCCCGAGCCCGGCCGCGCTGGAACCGCCCGCGGAGTGGGCGCGGCTGCGGCAGGGCTGCCCGGTCGCCCACGTGCGCCTGCCCAGCGGTGACGCGGCGACGCTGCTGACCCGCTACGACGACGTCAAGCACGTGCTGTCCGACCCGAGGTTCACCCGCGACCTCAACGCACCCGACGCGGCCCGGATCGCGGCGAACGAGTCCGGCGGCGTGTTCAACAGCGGCCTGGGCCGGGCCCTGCGCGAGGAGCACCACCAGCAGTGGCGGCGGATGGTCGGCAAGTGGTTCACCGCCAAGCGCATGACGGCGCTGCGGCCGGGCATCGAGGCGATGGCCGAACGGCTCGTCGACGGCATGGTGGCGAGCGGCGCGCCCGCCGACCTCAAGGCGGCGCTCGGGTTCCCGCTGCCGGTGTGGGTCATCTGCGACATGCTCGGCGTGCCGGAGAGCGACCGGGACAAGTTCGCCTACTGGTCCAACACGCTGCTCAGCCTCACCCGCTACACGCAGGCCGAGATCGACGCCGCGCAGGCCGAGTTCGCCGACTACATGGGCGCCCACATCGCCGCCACCAGGCAGGACCCGGGCGACGACCTGATCAGCGAGCTGATCGCCGCCGCGGCGGGCGCGGGTGGCGTGATGCCGGACGAGGCGTTGCTGGCCACCGCGCAGGGGCTGCTGGTCGCCGGGCACGAGACCACGGCCAACATGATCGGCAAGATGGTCGGGATGCTGCTGGCCGACCGGGCGCGGTGGGAAGCGCTGCTCGCCGACCCGTCCCTGGTGCGCACGGCGGTCGAGGAGGCGTTGCGGGCCGACGCCAACCCCGGCTTCGGCATTCCCCGCTACATCACCGAGGACGCCGAGGTCGGCGGCACGGTGATCCCGCGCGGCACGACGGTGGTGTGCAACCTGGCCGCGGCCAACCGCGACGAGGACGCCTTCGCCCGCGCCGACGAGCTGGACCTGGCCCGCACCCCGAACACGCACCTGGCGTTCGGCGCGGGCGCGCACTCGTGCCTCGGGCAGTCCCTGGCCCGAACCGAGTTGCAGGCCGTGCTGGACGTGCTCCTGCGCCGCCTGCCCACGCTGGAGCTGGCCGTGCCCGCGGCCGAGCTGGAGCGCGTCGACGGCCTGGTCGTCGGCGGGCTGCGGGCACTGCCCGTCCGCTGGTGACCGGGACAACCGAGAGGAGTGCGAGATGCAGGTCCGGGTGGACGAAGACAAGTGCTGCGGGGCGGGCTCGTGCGTGCTGGCCGCGCCCGAGGTGTTCGACCAGCGCGACGAGGACGGCGTCGTGGTGCTGCTCGACCCCGAACCCGCCGAGCACCTGCACGCCGCGGTCCGCGAGGCCGCCGAGGTGTGCCCGGCGGCGGCGATCGCGCTGGGGACGCGGGCGTGAGCACGGTGTCCGACGTGCTCGTCGTCGGAGCCTCGGCGGCCGGCCTGGCCACCGCCGAGGCGTTGCGCCGCAAGGGTTTCACCGGCGGGCTGACCCTGCTGGGCGACGAGGCGGAGCCGCCCTACGACCGGCCGCCGCTGTCCAAGCAGGTCCTCTCCGGAGCGTGGGAGCCCGAACGGGCGCGCCTGCGCGACCGGGACGCGCTCGACGCGTTGGGCGCCACGTTCGCGCTCGGCGACCCGGCGGTGTCCCTGGACCTGACCACGCGCGGCGTCCGAACGGCCTCGGGGGCGGTGCTGCGGGCCGACGCCGTGGTCGTGGCCACCGGCGTGCGGCCGAGGGTGCTGCCCGACCAGGCAGGGCTCGGCGGTGTGCACGTGCTGCGCACGCTGGCCGACGCGGTGGCGCTGCGATCCGACCTGCGCAACGCCGGCCGGCTCGTCGTGGTGGGTGACGGCGTGCTCGGCGCGGAGGTCGCCGCCACGGCCCGCGGCCTGGGCGTGGACGTCACGCTCGCCGGGCCGCAGCCCGCGCCGCTGGCCGCCCAACTCGGTCCGCTCGCCGCCGGCCTGCTCGCCGACCTCCACGCCGAGCACGGCGTCCGGCTGCGCCTCAACGCCGCCGTGGTCGGCCTGGTCGGGCGGGACGGCCGCGTCACGGGTGTCCGGTTGGCGGACGGCGACGTGCTCCCGGCCGACGTGGTCGTGGTCGCGCTGGGGGCCGTCCCGAACACCGAATGGCTGCTCGACAGC
The DNA here is from genome assembly GCF_021390395.1 of Saccharothrix sp. S26. Lineage (GTDB taxonomy): Bacteria > Actinomycetota > Actinomycetes > Mycobacteriales > Pseudonocardiaceae > Actinosynnema. The sequence continues at coordinate 43,425 of NZ_JAJUWT010000019.1, read as the reverse complement.
GGACTGGTGATCGACAACGGTGTGGTGTGCGACGCGGGGTGCCGTGCCGCGGCCGGCGTCTACGCGGTCGGTGACGTGGCGCGGTGGCACCACGAGCGCCTGGGGGCGTCGCTGCGGCTGGAGAACCGCACCAACGCCACCGAACAGGCGGGCGTCGTGGCGGACAACGTCCTGGGCGCGGACCGCGCCTACCTGCCCGTGCCGTACTTCTGGACCGACCAGTTCGACGCCAAGCTCCAGGTCTTCGGCGTCCTGCCCGCCGACGCGGAGGTGTCCGTCGAGGACGGTGACGTCACCGCCCGCCGGTTCGTCGCGGTCTACCGGCGTGCGGGCGAGCCCGTGGGCGTGCTCGGCTGGAACATGCCCAAACAGGCACGTCAGCTTCGGCAACGCGCGCTCGGCCAAGCCGCCGTGCCACGATGACCGGCACGTGGGGCCGCGGTCGACGACCGGCGGTCACGACATCCAGGTGATCGGCGACTTGTCGTAGCCGTCGCCCTTGTTGTACTCCGCGCCGGCCACCGCCGAGCCCTCGCGCGCACCCTGGAGCACACAGGTCTCGTACTTCGCGCCCGCCGTGGTGAAGTCCTTCTTCGCCGACTCCGACGCGCACTGCTTGGTCTCGCCGGTGATGATGACGCCCGTGCCCTTGCCGTCCGCGCCGACCGCGCGCAGGCTCACCGAGCTGTAGGCCAGGTCGGTGCCGCCGACGTTCTCGACGGTGACGCGGATGTAGTACGGCGTGATGCCCTTGGCCTTCTCGCCGAACGCCGCCAGGTCGGCGTTGTCGCCCTTCTCGATCGCGGTGACGGTGAGCGCGATCGTGCCGTTCTTGTCCGTGCCGTACTTGAACGGCACCACGGCGCGCTCGCCGACCTTCAGCTCCGCGCCGGGCGCGGTGACGTCACCGACGGGCGCGTCCTTGGCGGTGGTGGTCGTGGTCGAGCTCTTCGCCGCGGCGCTGGAGGTGGTCTCGGTCGACGCCTCGGTGGTGGCCGCGGTCACCGCGGTGCCGGAGGTCGAGCCGCCGCACGCCGACAGCAGGAGCGCGAGCGCGCCCACGGAAGCGACCAATGTGCGGTTGACGTGCGTGAACGACTGCATGGGCGGCACCGTAGCCGTGGTCGGGCAGGCGCACTGTGGTCCGTTCGCACCACAGACGCCTGTGCCGTCCGCCACAGCGGGGGCGGGCGGCACAGGCGTCCGGATGGGTCAGCCCAGGTTCTTGCGCTGCACGTCCCACTCGGTCGCGCACAGGCCGCAGTTCGCGCCGACGAACTGGGCCCTGCCGGCTTGGTCGCCCTTGAGCTGCCACTTCAGCCAGTGCGCGCCGACCCGGCCGAACTCGCCGCCGTTGGGCTGGTCGAACGTGCCGAAGTGCCCGACGTCCAGGTTGCCCATGAACGCGGGCAGCCCGGCGGGCAGGCGACGCCAGTCGTCCATCGCGTTCTCGTAGGCGATGTCGGTGGGCCCGCCGATGAAGTACGCGATCGGCACGCGCAGCCGCTGCAACAGGTGGTTCTGCGAGTCGCCGAGCAGGCCGCTGTTCCACAGCACGGTGGTGGTCAGCCGCGGGTCGGACGCGACCTCGTAGGTCTCGATGCCGCCGCACGACTGGCCCATCACGGCGATCTTGGTGGTGTCGATCCTGCCGTAGTACTCGCTCGTGCGCCGCGAGTTCTCCGCGATCGCCCAGTCGATGGAGTCGAGGAGCATGTCGGAGTCGGTGGACCCGCTGCCGCCCGGCCGGCCGTTGGCGATGACCAGGAAGCCGTGCGACGCCCACTCGGTGAGGATGTTCTCGAACCACGTCCCGTCCGCGCGGCACGCGCCGTTGCCCCAGGCCACGATGGGCAGCTTGACGCCCGCGGGCAGGGTGTCGGGCCGGTAGACCGTGTGGTTGGTCAACCGCAGGGTCGTCTCGTAGCCGGCCGGGTAGGGCCCGGACCCGCCCGCGGCCGACGGTGGCGCACCACACCCGCCGACGACCAGCGACCGCGCGTGGGACCGGCGAAACCGCCGATGCCCACCACCGGTGCCGGCGAGGGACACGGCTCACCGCGCCGGTGGTCGCACCCATCGGGCTCGGTGGACCCGAAGGGCCGCGCCGATGGCAGTGCTCACCCGCGTCGGGCTCCGCGTCCTACGACGGCGACGTGGCGGGCGCGCCGAGGACGCTCGCGGTGAAGGGGGTGGCGGCGGCCAGGGCGCGCAGGTCGTCGGCGTGGCCGTTCGGGAGCAGGACCAGCGGGTAGCAGTCGGACTCGATGTCGAGCACGGCGAGGGTGGTCCCGGTGGCGCGCAGCTGTGCGCCCGCGCGTTCGAGGAAGTCGTAGGCGGGCAGGTCGGCGACGTCGGCGGACCAGGACCAGGCGCCCGCGTCGGCGGGGCTGGAGCGCAGCTCGCGCAGCTGGGCGACGATCTCGTCCCCCGCCTCCTTCCAGTCCACCTCGGCGAGCAGGCCGTGGTCGGTGAGGGCGTCGACCAGGGCGATCCACGCCAGGTCGGGGATCGGCTCGTCGATGCCGCGCTCGTCCAGCCGGTCGGCGTGCGCCTCGACGTAGCCGGACGGGTCGTCGTGGGCGCTCGCCACCCGGTCGGCCACCTGCGGCACACCGGGTGCCAACAGGGCGGCCAAGCCGACCAGCGCGTCCCGAACCGTTGACGACACGTGTCCCTCCTCGTTGCACGGGGGCCGTGATCGTAACCAGGTCCGGGCGGGAGGCGATCAGAGGTCGGGGGAGCGGTTGATCGCGGTCAACGTCATCCGGCCCGGGCCCGCGTCGGGGGTGTTGTGGCACGCGTGGTTCCCGGTGGCCTTCTGGTGCATCAGGCGAAGGCACGTGCCGAGCGCGCGTTGGCCGTAGTGGTTGGGGTGCATGCTCTCCTGCCGATCACCCTGCGCGGAGTAGCCCGTGACGACCCACCGCACCCACTCCGCCTCCGTGCCGGGCAGCGGGTTGGCGGCGCTGTTGGCGTCCGTCGCCTGCCGGGAGCCGGACGCGCACACCTCGCGGCCGTCGAACGCGTCGCGCAGGTCGAGGAACCGCACACCGCGGTTCGCGGCCACCTGCGCGAGCTGGTCGGCGATCGTGGGCACGAGCTGCTTGCGCGCCCAGTCCGCGTCGCTGTTCCAGACCGGGCAGCCGCCCTGCGACCACCGCGGCCCGCTCTCCGGGATGCGGAAGCCGGCGGCGGCCGGCATCGGAGCGGGGTAGGACTGGAGCACGAACTGGTAGGTGCCGGTGCCCTGGGCGGCGTTGACGACCTCCTTGATCGCCTTGATCGTCGCGCCGACGTCCGCGCGGAGCTGGTCCAGCTGCCCGGCGATGGTGGAGTCCCACTTCGGCGCGCACCGGTAGGACGACAGGTAACCCTTGGCGCAGTCGGCGATGATGTCGCCGAACCCCAGGTCGTTGCCGCCGATCGACAGCACGACCAGCTTCACCTGGTGGTCGCGGACGGCCGCGCGCAGCAGCTCGACCTGGTCGGGCTGGTTGCGCGCCGGGTCGCCGTCGCGCACGTCGGCCGTCGTCGCGCCGGAACAGGCCAGGTTGATCGCGGTGACGTCGGGGATGGCGGCGCTGACGATCTCGGCCGACGTGGAGCGGTGGCACATGTTCGCGCCGTCGTGGGTGTCGCCGTAGACCCGTTGCGGATCCGTGGTGCAGCCGCTCCCGTCGCACTTGGTGGCCAGGTCGGTGCCCCACTTGTCGCCGGAGTTCTCCAGCGCGTTGCCGCGCCACCGACCGGCTTCGCCGGAGATGTAGCTGTCGCCCAGCGAGATGACCGCCGGGGTCTTGGCGACCTCGGTGCTGGGGAGGGCGGCGGCGGTCAGGGCGGTGGCCTGGGAGGCGGTGATCAGGACGGCGGCGGCGACGGCGACGCGGCGGCGGAAGGCACCGGACATCGGCCTCAACTCCTTGGTGCGGTCAGGCCACGGTAGGAGCGGGAGTCGTCCCGGGAGAACGGCGTGCGAGCCGGAGCACCCGTTGGTGCGGCGAGGTCACCCTGGCCAGGTGACCCCGGCTCGCGGACGGTGACGGATGCCGGTGCGCGTGCACCCGGATGGCCGTCGGTCGAACGCACCCTGTCCGCGCGCCGCACCGTCCCTACGTTCGAGTCATGACCAACCACGGGTTGAGCAGGCGCACCTTGTTGCACGGGACCGTGGCGGCCGGTGTCGTCACCGCGGTCGGCGCGGGCTCGGCGCAGGCCGCCGTGCCGGGGTTCTACCACCCCTTCACCGGCTACCCGATCACGGGCACCTGGCAGGACCACCTCGACCGCGGCTCGCTCGGCGGCATCGACTTCGGCATGGCCGTCGGCACCCGGCTGCCCGCAGCCGGTGGGGGCGTGGTCACGAACATCCCGAACAACGGCACGGGCGGCCACACCGTCACCATCCAGCACGACAACGGCTACCGCACCCAGTACATGCACCTGTCCCAGTTCCTCGTGGCCACCGGCACGCGGGTGGCCATGGGCGGTGTCGTCGGCCTGTCCGGCGGCGCGCCCGGCGCGCCCGGGTCCGGCTCGTCCACCGGGCCGCACCTGCACTGGCACATGATCGACCCGAGCGGCACGCGCATCAACCCGCTGACCTACCTCGGCAGCGGCACGGGCCTGCCGAAGACCTCGACCGAGCAGGACGGCGTGCCGGGTTCGATCCTGTGGAAGCGGGCGCAGAACTGGCTGCGCCTCGAACACGGCTACACCGGCCCGATCGACGGCGTGCCCGGCTCCAACACCTACGCGGCGCTGCAACGGGCCATGCGCGCGTACGGCTACACGGGGCCGATCGACGGCGTGCCCGGCTCCAACACGTGGGCGGCGGTGCAGCGGCTGGCCGCGAGGTGGGGTTACACCGGCCCGATCGACGGTGTGATGGGCCCGAACTCGTGGCGCGGCTTCGCCCGCTTCCTCAACCAGGACAAGTACGACTGAGCCGTCATGCGGCCCGACGCCCGGACCGCCGCCGTGGCCAGGTGGTGGCACGGCGGGTTGTGCTCGCGGGGCGCGAGCGCGGGAACAACGCGCGAACCGGCAGGGGTCGACGATGGCGGGGATCACCGGACGTGATGGCTCGGGGATGCGTGGAGCCGCGGGAACTGGCGTGACCCTGTTCGACCGCGGCGGGCTGGACACCTCCGAAGCGCTGGGGTGCGAGCAGGAACGCTGCGACGTCCACCTCACCGGGTGACGCGGAACCCCGCCCGGACGGGGTTCCGCGCCGGGATCAGGCGTTCGGGTCGAACGGGATGCCGCTCGGCTTGGCCTGGGCGAGGTTGTGCGCGAACGCGCCGTCCTTGATGGCCAGGCTCGCGCTGCCGAAGTCCGCGGCGACCAGGATGTCCCGGATGCCGGCGGGGAAGCGGTCCCAGCTGACCAGGTCCGGGTACTGCCACGTGCCGTAGTGGTTCTCCGGCTGCTCGCTCGCGCCCGCGAGGCGGAAGCAGTGCGTGCTCAGGCCGTCCTTGTGGTAGACGATCTTGGGGTGGGTGCCCTCCCACGCCACCTGGGACCGCGGGTAGGTGGAGTACTTGCCGTGCGCGGAGGTGGAGACGTACTGCGCCTGGTCGCCGCTGACCCACACGACCACGTGCTCGATGTCGTGCCGGTGGCCGCAGCAGTCGATGCCCGGCACGGCCTGGTCCTTCTCGAAGTACAGGTCGTAGAGGTAGGCGCACCAGCCGTTGTTGCACTTGGAGCGCGAGTAGGAGTTGGTGTTGTCCAGGTCGGACTGGTCGCGGCACTGGCCGTTGAGCGCGCCGGAGTTCTTCAGCCCGGTGGCCACCGCCCCGGTGGGCGAGATCGCCGGGGTCGGGTAGCAGCCGTCGGTGTCGTAGTCGAACGCCGGCTGCCACTTGCCGTCGGCGGCGGCGTGGTCGGCGGGCAGCGCCCGCGGCGGCTCGGCCCACGCGGCCGCGGGCACGAGCACCGCGAGCAGCGTCGCGCCCACCAGGGCGCTGAGCAGTCGCACGGCGGTTCGGGACGGGTGCGTCATCTGGGCGGTCACGACGACCATGCCCTCCATCCGGTGTCGAGTGGCACGGCGGCGGAGTCGGCCGGTGTCGCGGAGGTCATCGGCCGGCACCGAGGTTCCCGGCCGGGGCCCGACGTCGTCAACCCGTCGATGGTCGCGCCGAGGCGAACAGGCGGCGAACATCGGCCGACCGGGTGGCGGGGGCCGCCACCCGGTCGGCGGACCCGCTAGTTGAACGGGTTGTCGTAGAACGCGCCGCGGGACACCGGCGTCGCGGTGGAGCCCGAGAAGTGCAGCCCCTCGTAGACCAGCCCGATGTTCTGCACGACCCCGGAGTACGGCAGGTCGGCGTTGACGACGCCGGACAGGCCGTGCCCGCCTCCGCACGCCTCGGGCCGGTAGCCGTCCTCGCGGGAGTACCACTGGTGGAAGGCGCCGTTGACGTTGACCGTCAGCTTGGTGCTCGTGTAGCTGGACTGGCGGCACAGCGTCAGGTCGAGCCGGTACATCGAGTTGCCGTCGTCGAACCGGACCGTGCCGACCAGTCGGCCGACCAGCGTGGTGTAGCCGCTCGGGGAGTAGCCCCTGAGCTGGATGTCGACCGGCTGCGCGGGACCGTAGGCGGCCTGCGCGGGTGCGGCCGCCAACGAGGCGCCGAGGAACACGGCGAGCGTGAGGGCGGAGAGGTGGGACAGGCGTCTGCGTAAGCCGCTGCTCCGAGGCATGTACGCGCTCCTTGTGTGAACGAGGGCGGCGCCGCGCGCGCTGGGAGCGGACGCGGCGGTTGTGGCTTGAGCAGGGTGAACGGCGAATCACCCGATCACCATCCCCTGTCCAGGCGCAACCGCGAAGTTGGTCCGTTGCGCGGCAGCGGTATGCCTCCGCCGAGAGGCGGCGGGTTCGCACGACCGGACCGGATTGCGCAAGGTTTCGCAATGCCGGACTCGGTCGCCGACGACGCCTGGGGGCATTACGAGAGCGTCAGGTCCGGGCGGTAGAGGTCCAGCCACACGCCGAAGTCGAGCGCGCGTTCCAGGCCGAGCCGCGTCACGCGGTCGACGGCGGCCGGCTCCCGGCCGGTCACCTCCCGCAGCCACTCGCGGTCCACCAGCTCGAACACGCCGTGACCCCGGTCGGACAGCAGCTCCTCGGCCTGCGCCTGCAACTGGCGCACGTAGTACGGGTCCTGGGTGGACGGGTAAGGGCTCTTCACCCGCCAGGCGACCGACTCCGGCAGCACGTCCTTCACCGCGCTGCGCAGCAGGCTCTTCTCCCGGCCGTCGTGGTGCTTGAACGACCAGGGCGCGTTGTAGACGTACTCGACCAGCCGGTGGTCGCAGAACGGCACCCGCACCTCCAGTCCGACCGCCATGCTCAACCGGTCCTTGCGGTCGAGCAGGAACCGCAGGAACCGGGTCAGGTGCAGGTGGATCATGATCCGCATCCGGTGCTCGTGGTCGTCCTCGGCGTCACCGCGCTCGACGTCGAGCACCGCGCTCTCGTACTGGGCGCGCCGGAACGCCTCCAGCGCCAGCCGTCCAGCACCGACCGGTTCAACCCGTGGCCGTCCTTGTCGATCGGGCCGACGTTGAACGCGATCCACGGGAACGCGCGCGCCCGCTGGACCTCGGGGGTGTGGATGTGGCGGTAGCGCCGAACAGCTCATCGGCCGACTCGCCGGACAGCGCCACGGTCGACCGCTTCCGGATCTCCTTGAACAGCAGGTACAGCGACAGGTCCATGTCGCCGAGGGTCAGCGGCACGTCCCGCGCGGTCAGCACGGCCCGGCGGACCGCGGGGTCGGCCGGCGTCTTCGGGTCGAGCACGATGTCGGCGTGCTCCGAGCCGACGTGGTCCACCACGTCCCGCACGAACGGGGTGTCCGGGGTGTCGCGCAGGTCGTCGGGCTCGAAGTTCTCGGCCTGGCCCGTGAAGTCGACCGCGAAGGTCCGCACCCGCTCCCCGCCCAGGTGGCCCGCGGCCAGCGCGGTCAGCGCGCCGGAGTCCAGCCCGCCCGACAGCAGCAGGCAGCGCGGCACGTCGGCGACGAGCTGCCGCCGCACGGCCCAGCCGCCAGTACGTGCGCTCGCGGACCCCGCCGGCGTCGACCGTCACCACGGTCCCCGGCTCGACCTGCCGCATGCCCGCCCAGATCGCGTGGCCCGGTGTGAAGGTGTACGCCAGCGACTCCCGCACACCACCGGCGTCGACCACCCGCTTGGCCAGCGGGTTGGCCAGGATCGCCTTCGGCTCGGAGCCGAACAGGATCCCGTCGGACGTCCGGTAGTGGTAGAGCGGCTTGATGCCGAGCCGGTCGCGGACCAGGACCAGCTCGCGCTCCCGCTCGTCCCAGATCGCGAACGCGTACATGCCGTTGAGCCGGTCGGCCACCGCCGCGCCCCAGCGCAGGTACCCGCGTAACACCACCTCGGTGTCGCTCGCCGTGGCGAACCGCTCGCCCGCCCCGACCAGCTCGTCGCGCAGCTCGGCGAAGTTGTAGACCTCGCCGCTGTAGACCAGCGACACCTCGCCGTCGGGTGTGCGCACCGACATCGGCTGCGCGCCGCCGGGCAGGTCGATCACGGCCAGCCGCCGGTGGCCGAGCGCGGCGTGGTGGCCGAACCAGGTTCCGGAGGCGTCCGGGCCGCGGCAGGCCATCGTCGCGGTCATCGCGTCGAGCACCTCCCGCTCACGGGTGAGGTCGCGGTCGAACGAGACCCAGCCGGTGATTCCGCACATCGTCGTGCCTCCTGTGGTGTTCGCGAGAGGTTCGGTCTTCCGCGGTCCGGCCGCGGCTTTCCGGACCCGTGCGCGTTGCCGCCAACCCGCATTTCCCAATCTGGCACCGAACTAGCGCGCTCGAAATGACCTGTTAGAACCACCGATCGATCCCGGCCGCCGGAAAACGGCGGAATGGCCGGGATGTCGGATTAGTTTCCCTTCCCGCCCGGGACGGTGACCGGCACTGTCCTCGAAACCGTTCGATCACCACGAGAAACGCTTCCGCACGTCACCGGGGCGGCGCGGTGCTGTCCCGGACGATGAGCGTGGTGGGCAGCTCGACTCTGGGCTGCGCGGGCGTGCGGCCCGCGGCCAGCGCCAGCACCAGCTCGGCGGCGGCCGCGCCCATCTCGACCATCGGCTGCCGCACGGTGGTCAACGGCGGCCCGCACCAGCGCACGGCGGGGATGTCGTCGAAGCCGACCACGCTGAGATCGTCCGGGACGCGCAGCCCCGCCTGCCGGGCGGCCTCGTAGACGCCCAGCGCCTGCAAGTCGTTGCCGCACAGCACGGCGGTGGGCGGGTCGGGCAGCCGCAGCAGCTCGCGGGCGTGGTCGAAGCCCTCCTCGAAGGCGAACCACTGCCCGACGCGCACCAGCCGCTCGTCCAGCGGCACGCCGTGCTCGTCCATCGCCGCGCGGATCCCGCCGAGCCTGGCCCGCGCGCACATCCGCTCGGGCGGACCCGCGATCACGGCGACGCGCTCGTGGCCGAGCGAGAGCACGTGCCGGGCCGCGGCGATGCCGCCGCTCCAGTTCGTCGCGCCGACCGACGGCACGGAGTGCTCCGGCTCGCCCGTCGGGTCCAACGCCACCAACGGGATGCCGCTGGTGGCCAGCAGGCCGAGCTGCTCGGTGGCGAAGCCCAGGTGCACCGCGACCACGCCGTGCGGCTGCCGTGCCAGCAGGTCGTGCGCCCAGGACCGGCCGGTCGCGGTCTGGCGGGCCGCGTCGGTGAACCCCACGGCCAGCCGGTGGCCGCCCGCGACCCGTTCCACGCCGTGCATCACCTCGACCGCCAGGTAGCTCTGCATGCCGAAGAAGACGACCTCCACGTTCGGCGCCCGCACGACCGCCTCCGGCCGCCGGTAGCCGTGCTCCCGCAGCGCCGCCTCCACCCGCCGCCGGGTCGCCGCCGCCACGCCGGGACGCCCGTTGAGCACCTTCGACACCGTCGGCGCGGACACCCCGGCCAGCCGCGCGACCGCCGCGACGGTCAGCTCACCGCGCCGCCGACCCCGCCGTCGCGCGCCCGCCAGGGCGCCCGGCCGCTGCTCGACCCCCGGGTTGCGCCGCGCGTCCACCTCGGCCAGCAGCCGGGTTCGGACCGCCTCGGCCCGGCGTTGCGCGCCCGGCCCGGCGGGCACCGTCTCGGTCAGGTAGCGCCGCTTGCCGGTCTCGCGGTCGACTCCGGCGTACACCCGGACCCGCAACGACCCGCTCGGCAGCCGTTCGACCTCGCCCCGCGCCTGCCGCCGCGCACCCGGAGTTCCCATGGAGCCGACGGTACCGAAATTCCGGCTCCACGACGAGCCTTCGATGGCTCCACGAAAACGCGATCTCCCTCTTCTCTCGAGTTAGCGACTTGTTAGAGCGCCCTGTGAGGGTCGCGCTCACACAGGACTCACCGGGGAAGGACGAACATGACCGGAATCTCGATCAGAGCGGCGACCGCGGCGGTGGTCGCCGTCCTCGCCGCCGCGACGGTCGCCGTCACCGCCGCGCACGCCGAGACCGTGACCACCGCCTCCGCGATCGGCGGCCAGATCACCAGGACCGAGGTGCTGGCCAGGGCCACCGACTGGTACAACCGCCGCCACGACGCCGACCTGACCTACGACTGGGACGCCAAGGCGTGGGACGTCGGCCGCACGCGCCAGTACCGGCGCGACTGCTCCGGCTACGTCGGCATGGCCTGGCACCTGGGCTCCGACCCGAACACCGACGGCCTGGACTCCCCGACCCTCACCGTCCCGATCCCACGCGCCGACCTGCGCCCCGGCGACCTGCTCAACGACCGGGTGAACGACGACGGCGGGCGCTACCCGTACCACGCGATCCTGTTCGGCGGCTGGGAGAACGCGGCCAAGACGACGTTCTGGTACTACAGCTTCGGCTCGACGCCGATCGACAAGGTCACCGGCGCGTCGTTCGGCCAGGCCACGCTGTCGGGCCACCCGACCTCGCAGTACCAGGCGCTGCGCTACCGCAAGATCGTCGACGACCAGGTCTCCGGCACCGCCTCGATCTACGGCGTCCTGGCCGACGGCCGCCTCACCTACACGGCCGTGGACGCGGCCGACGGCACCCGCACGCACGGCGCGGTGACGTCCGGCGCGTCGTTGGGCTTCGTGCCGAAGGCGATGGCGACGCTGAACTTCAACACGCTGCTGGTCACCTCACCCAGCGGTCAGCTCTACCGGGTCGACGTGATCACCAACAACACCTCGCTCGCGTTCAACGCGCCCGTGCTGCTCGGTGGCGGCTGGACCCACGACCTGCTGGCCTACGACGGTCGCGGCAGCCTCTACGGCATCGCGGCCGGCACGCTGCGCCGCTACGCCGTCCCGGTGCACAAACCGGCGGCGGGTGACATCACCAGCGACGGCGTGATCGACAGCGGGTTCACGCTCAAGACGCTCACCGCCACGGGCCCGGACTGGCTGCTGGGCACGACCAGTGGCGGCGAGCTGCTGTCCTACAAGATCCGGGGCGCGGGCGACTGGACCCGCTACGAGTTGAAGTCCTCGACCTGGCAGGTGTTCACCGACCTGGTCTCGCCGGGCGGCGGCGTGTACTTCGGGCACAACGCCGAGGGCGCGCTCTACCGCTACCTCGACGACGACCCGTTCGACGGCAGCGGCGCGGACCTGCGCGGACTCGACGCCGTGGACGCGCAGGGCTGGTCGCAGGTGCTGCTGTCCGCGCAACCGGCGACCGTCGCCTGATCGACTGGAGGAGACGTGAAGATGCACAAGGGGATCAGCGCGGCCGTCATGGCCGTGACCGCGAGCGTGGTGGTGGCGGTGCCGGCCCAGGCGGCGGCTCCGCTGTTCCAGCTGCCGTTCCCGTGCGGCCAGACCTGGCGGGGCGACTCGGACGGCAGCAGCGCCCACGAGTCGTGGGAGATCGACTTCAACCGCGGCTCGGGGTCCGACGACCTGGGCGACCCGGTCGTCGCGGCGGCGGCCGGCGTGGTGCGGACGGCGTCGCACCAGGGCTCGGCCAACGGCTACGGCAACCTGGTCAAGATCGAGCACAGCGGCGGCTACTTCACCTACTACGCCCACCTGGACTCGATGGCGGTCTCGGTGGGCCAGAGCGTGGCGCAGGGCGCGACCATCGGCGCGGTCGGCAACACCAGCAGGCCGGGCAACGACATCAGCCCGCACCTGCACTACGAGGTCCGGCTGGGTTCCAGCTACCCGAGCAACATCCAACCCGCCTACTTCAACGGTGTGCGGTTCGGCTACCCGGACCAGACGCTGACGTCCCGCAACTGCGGCGGCGGTGTCTCGGGCACGGCGTCGATCTACGGCGCGACCTCCGACGGCCGCCTGACCTACACCGCCGTCGACGCGGCCACCGGCGACCGCACGCACGGCGCGGTCGTGTCCGGTGCGGCGTTGGGCTTCGTGCCGAAGGCGATGGCGACGCTGAACTTCAACACGCTGCTGGTCACGTCCACCGCGGGCCGGCTCTACCGGGTCGACGTGATCACGAACAACACGTCGTTGACGTACAACGCGCCGGTGCTGCTCGGCGGTGGTTGGACGCACGACCTGCTGGCCTACGACGGCAGCGGGAGCCTGTACGGGATCGCCGACGGCACGCTGCGCCGTTACACGGTCTCGGCCACGAAGCCGGCGGTCGGTGACATCACCAGCGATGGCGTGATCGACAGCGGGTTCACGCTCAAGACGCTCACCGCGACCGGCCCGGACTGGCTGCTGGGCACGACCAGTGGCGGCGAGCTGCTGTCCTACAAGATCCGGGGCGCGGGGGACTGGAGCCGGTACGAGCTGCGGTCGAGCACGTGGCAGGTCTTCCGGCACCTGCTGTCGGCCGGTGGCGGCGTCTACTTCGGACACGACGCCGACGGCGGCCTGCTGCGCTACACCGACGCCGACCCGTACGACGGCAGCGGTGCCGACCTGCGCGGACCGGACACCGTGGACGCGCAGGGCTGGACGCAGGTGCTGCTGTCCGCCCGTCCGGGCACGGTGAGCTGAGCGGGCGACCCCGGCCGCGGTCCTCGCCGAACCGCGGCCGGGGTCGGCCGTCGCTACTGTGGCACCCGTGCCACGAAACCGCCTGTACCGCGACGGCACGCTCGCGGAGGAGGACTTCCCGGTCGCCGACGTGCCGCGGCTGCTGCGCGACGAGGACGCCGTCGTCTGGCTGGACCTGTGCGGCCCCTCGGAGGCGGACCTGGCGGCCTTGGCGGAGGAGCTGGGCCTGCACGCCACGTCGGTCGAAGACGCCCTGGAGAACCACGAGCGGCCCAAGCTGCACCAGTACGACACGCACCTGCTGGTGAACGCCTACGCGGTGAGCCTGGACGAGCGGTCTGGCCGGTTGACCGCGGCGGAGCTGTCGGCGTTCGTGACGCCCCGGGCGCTGGTCACGGTCCGCAACGACGACCGGTTCGACATGGACGCCGTGACCAGGCGGTGGGACGAGTCGGCGAGCCTGGCCGGCAGCGGGGTCGGGTTCCTGCTGCACGGGCTGCTGGACGTGATCGTGGACAGCCACTTCGACGCCGTGCAGGCGTTGGACGACCACATCGAGGGCCTGGAGGACCTCGTGTTCGCCGAGCGCCCGGACGACCCCGACATGCAGCGGCGGGCGTTGGCGATGCGCAAGTCGCTGGTGATGTTGCGCCGGGTCGTGCTGCCGATGCGGGACGTGCTCAGCGGCCTGATGCGCCGCGACCACGCCGTGGTCGACACCCGGATGACGCCGTACTACCAGGACGTCTACGACCACGTGCTGCGCGCGTCGGAGTGGACGGAGTCGTTGCGGGACATGGTCGCGACCATCCGCGACATCCAGCTCAACCTCCAGGGCAACCGGCTGAACCTGATCATGAAGAAGGTGACCGGCTGGGCGGCGATCATCGCCGTGCCGACCGCCGTGACCGGCTTCTACGGCCAGAACGTGCCGTACCCCGGTTTCGACGAGGTGTGGGGCTTCTGGACGTCCACGATCGCCATGCTGCTGCTGTCGGCCGGGCTGTACGCCCTGTTCAAGCGACGCGATTGGATCTGAGCGAGCGGCGACCGGCAGGATGGTCGGCGAGGAGGGGGTGGAGATGGTGGAGCAGGGCGTCGACGCGCTGACGGAGAAGATCAAGCAGCTCGTGCACGAGGGCAACACGCGCCGGGTGGTGGTGCGCAACGGCCAGGGCGAGCCGGTGCTGGACATCCCGGTGACGGCGGGCGTGGTGGCCGCGGTCGCCGCACCGGTGGTGACGGCCGTGGCGGCGTTCGCCGCGCTCGCTGGGCCGTGGTCGGTGGGCGTGGAGGGGCCGGAGGACGGCGCGCCGGCCGGTTCGGACGAAACGGCGTCGGACGAGGCTGGGCCGACCGGGACCGGCTGAGCACCGGGCCGGGATCGCAGGGGCTCGATGGCCGGGCGGCCGCTCACCGGAGCGGTTGCCCGGTCATCGCCGTGCCGCGGGTCGTGCGGTGTACGTCCGGTGCGGAGTCCGGCACGCGGGTGGGGTTCCTCCGCGTTCCGGCTCGTCAGTGGCAGCAGTCGTCGTGCGTCGCCGTCGGGCGCACGGAGGTCACCGTGCCCTCGGCTTCGGCGACCTTCTCCAGCCAACCCTCGGCCGGGCCCGCGTCGCTGTACTCGTCGTGCCAGTTCCACCACGCGTACGGCGGCGTCCGGGGGTAGCCCTCGGGCGAGTCCTCCCAGTCCTCCTGCCGCCCGAGCGCGGTGATGTCGAGGTAGCTGAACGTGCTGCCCAACGCCTCGTCGCCCCGGCCGTTGACGAAGTACGTGCGGAACACGCGGTCGCCCTCGCGGAGGAACGCGTTGGTGCCGTGCCACTCGTCCACGCCGAAGTCGGCGTCGAAGTCGTCCAGCAGGGTGACCCAGGGCATCGTCCACCCCATCCGCGCCTTCAACCGCTCGATGTCGGCCTGCGGCGCGCGTGAGGCGAACGCCAGGGTGGTGTCGCGGGCGTGGAGGTGGGCGACGTGCCCGACCTGGTCGGCCGTCACGAGCGAGCAGCCGCGGCACGCGTGGTCGGGCCAGCCGTACACGCCCGGCTCGTAGAACGCGCGGTAGACGACGAGCTGCCGGCGGCCCTCGAACAGGTCGAGCAGGCTCATCCGCCCGCGCGGGGTGTCGAAGGCGTACTCCTCGTCCACCGCCAGCCACGGCATCCGCCGGCGCGCCGCGGCCATGGCGTCCTTGGCCCGGGTCAGCTCCTTCTCCCGCACCAGCAGCTCCTGCCGGGCTTGCTCCCAGGCTGCCGGGGAGACGATCGGCGGGGTCTTCATCGTGGAGGTCCACCTTCCAGGTTCACGCGCGCGGTCCGGGTCGCCGGCGTCGATGGGCGGCGGCACGCCGGCTCACGGCAGCGGGCGGTCCGTGGTCAGCCGCGGTTCTTCGGTGTCGTGCCCGGTGGTGCCGCGGTCGGGGCACTGCGGTCGAGGTGGTCCTTGAGCGCGCTGAGCGGGCCGTCCCAGTCACGCGCCAGTGAGGCCAGGTACTGCTGGGCCACCTGCATCGGCGCGGAACGCAGCCGGAAGCGGACTCGCCGCCGCTCGCCGGGCTCCGCCGTCACCAGGCCCACCTCGGTGAGCAGGGCCAGGTGCTTCGCGATCGCCTGGCGGGTGATGGGCAGGCGGTCGGCCAGGTCCGTGGCCGTGGCCGGGCCACCCGACGCGAGTGCGGCCAGGATGGTCCGTCGGGTCGGGTCGGCCAGGGCGGTGAAGACCTGTTCGGCGACCGCTTCGCCGTCGCGCGGCATCGGCGTCAGGCGGGCGCGAGGTGGTCGACCAGCTCTCCCAGCTCGCTCGCCCAACCCTTCGTGTGCGCGTCGTACCCCTTGCCGTAGGCGTCGTCCGGCAGTTGCGAGAACCCGGTCTCCACGACCGTGAGCCGGGTGCCCGCGGCCACTTCCTCCAGCGTGAACTCGACGTACGTGCGGCGCGGGTCGTCGGAGGGCATCCCGAAGACCGGCCAGGTGAAGCCGAAGACCGTCGGTTTCTCGACCCGCTCCACCCTCATCTCGACGGAGTGCCCGTCGTCCCAGCTCATCCGGGCGGTGCCGCCCGGGCGCAGGGCGATCGAGGCCTCGTGGCCGAACCACGCGCCCAACCCCTCGGCCGTGGTGAGCGCCGCCCAGACCTCGACCGGGGTGCGGGCGATCTCGACGACGCGCTCGATGCGATCAGGAAAACCCATCACGGCCTCTCACGAGTGGCAACCATTCGGTTGCCGACCGTATCGCAACCAAATGGTTGCGTCAACGACCGCGGTGGGTGGGGACGTCAGACCCCCACGGTCAGGGCGCCGAACAGGCTCAGCCCGGTGATGCCGGTGGTGGCGCAGCGCAGCGGGTCGGGGTTGACCGCGTCCAGCTGCATCTTCGCCGGTTCGGTGGCGAACGTGCCGGAGGTGATCGAACCCAGCAGCACGATGACGATGTTCGCGCCGACCCGGCTGGACGTCCGGTTGTACGAGTAGGTGCTCGGCTCGACGCCCGGGTCGTTCCACGTGAAGACCCGCGTGCCCGCACCCTGGTAGAACAGCGAGGTGCAGCTGTAGTTCGGCAGTTCGGCCGTCTCGGTGTAGGAGCCGGTGGCGGCGGGGCCGCCGACGCAGGTGAAGAGCTGACCCTTGACCGTGACCGTGACGGTCTTCGGGGTGTTGGTCACCGGTTCGCTGAACGTCACGACCTCGTTGGTCAGGCAGGTCGCCACGGCCGCCGCGTGGGCGGTCGGCCCGAGGCCGGACAGCGCCGCGGTCAGGCCCGCGGTCGCGCAGAGGGCGGTGACGGCTTTGCTCGCGTTCATCGGTGAACCTCCCGGCGTACGGCCCTGCGGGACACCCGTGCCATCGGCGACGCCTCGCGAGGCGTTACCGGGCGATCACCGAACGTCACCCGGATGGGGGCGGGCCGGGTCGCACCGACTCGGCCCGCGTCGCCCGTCCCGGTCAGCACACGCGGTGCAGCCAGCCGTCCACGTCCGGCACGCGGCCGTGCTGGAGGTCGACCAGGGCGGTGCGCAGGGCGCCGGTCACCGGCCCCATCCCGCCGTCGCCCACGGTGAAGTCGCCGTCCACGTCACGCACCTGCCCCACCGGCGTCACCACCGCCGCCGTGCCGCAGGCGAACACCTCCGTGATCTCGCCCGCCTCGCACCCGGCCCGCCACTGGTCCACCGACACCGGTCGCTCGGCGACCCGGTAGCCCAGGCGCGCGGCCATGCGCAGCAACGAGTCCCGCGTCACGCCGGGCAGCAGCGTGCCGGTCAACGGCGTGGTGAACACCTCCGCGCCGGGGCCCGAGCCGCGCACGAAGAACAGGTTCATGCCGCCCATCTCCTCGACCCACTTGCGCTCGGCCTGGTCCAGCCACACCACCTGCTGGCAGCCCGCCTCCTGCGCCTTGCGCTGCGCCACGAACGACGGCCCGTAGTTCGCCGCGCACTTCACGTCGCCCGTGCCGCCGGGCATGGCCCGCGCCTGGTCGCGCGACACGAGCACCGACACCGGCCGCACCACGTCGCCGAAGAACCCGCCCGCGACGAACGCCATGACCAGGAACAGGTACTCCTCCGAGGGCCGCAGCATCAGGTTCGCGTCCGTGCCGAACATCAGCGGGCGCAGGTAGAGGCTGTGGTCGGGGTGGTCGGACAGCTCGCCGTGGTCGGCGGCGACCAGCCGGTCCACGCCGTCGACGTAGAGCTGCTCGGGCAGCGACGGCATCGCCAGGCGCGCGGCGGACCGGTTGAAGCGCCGCGCGTTCTCCCACGGCCGGAACGCCGCCACCGAGCCGTCCTGCTGCCGGAACGCCTTCATGCCCTCGAAGATCACCTGCCCGTAGTGCAGGCCCAGCGTCGCCGGGTGCAGCGACAGGTTGTCCATCGGCAGCAGGTCGCCGTCGTGCCAGCCCAGGTCGGGGGAGTACTTGAGGCTGTACAGGTGCGGGGTGAACGCGGCACCGTGGCCGGGCGAGGCGGCGGCGGTGGCGGGCTTGTTCAGCAGAGAGGTCATGGCGGTGCTCCGATCGGGGAAGTGGGTGTCAGACGAGGGGGGCGAAGAAGAACGTCTCGCGCTTGCTGAAGCGGCCGTCCGCGGCGAGGGTGAAGAAGTCGGCGTAGCGCAGGCTGGTCGGCGAGCCGTCGCGCAGCACGCCCTCGAACGACCCGCGCACGGCGACCTGGTCGCCTTCCAGCACCACGGACTCGACGCGGTGCTCGCCCTCCCGGATCACCCGCACGTGCGTGTAGAAGTGCGCCACGCCGTCGTGGCCGGCGACCGGCGGGTAGCCGGGGCGGTGGTAGGTGGTGTCCTCGGTGAACATGGCGACGAGCGCGGTCACGTCGCCGGTGTCGACGAACCGGTAGAAGTCGTGCACCAGGGCGGCTTCGCGGGTCAGGGCTGCGGTCATGGCGGTGCTCCTCGGTACTCGTTCTCTCAGGGGTGGGTTTCCAGGTGTGCGGCGAGCGCCGCGCCGACCACGGCCAGCGGGCCGGGTCGGGTCAGGTCGCCGTGCCGGCAGTCGACGTCGTGCACGGCGACGTCGCCGGTGACGTGCGCGCGCCAGTCGGCGGGCACGGGGGACAGGTCGGTCTTGTCGGCCGTGGCGGCGAAGAACAGCGCGTCGCCGTCGAAGCGGGCGGTGGTGCCCTCGCCCATCAGGGTCAGGTTGTCGGCGAAGACCTCGGCGAGGTCGGCGAGCCGCGCCGGCACCACGTCGGCGAGCGGTCCGTCCGCGACGCGTGCCGCGAAGTCCGCCACCGACCCGGGCGCGGGTTCGTCCGGGTAGCCGAGGGAGCGCAGCAGCGCGGCCAGCACCCGCGGGTCGCGGGCGGAGTGCACCTCGCCGGTCGCGGCGGTGGGGTAGCCGTCCAGCAGCGCCAGGGTGGCCACCTGCTCGCCCTCCTCGCGCAGGGCGGCGGCCATCGCGTGCGCCACGCCCGCGCCGAACGACCAGCCGAGCAGGTGGTACGGCCCGTTCGGCTGCACGGCCCGCACCTGGTCGAGGTAGTCCTTGACCATCTCGGCCAGGCTCGTGGGCCGGGCGTCGGGCTGCGACAGGCCGCGGGCCTGCACCGCGTACACGGGCCGGTCGGGCAGGTGCGGCAGCAGACCCGCGTACACCCAGCCGACGCCCGCCGCCGGGTGCACGCAGAACAGCGGCGCGGCGGACCCGTTGGCGCGCAGGGGGAGCAGCACGGCGGGCGGCTCGTCCTCGGCGGGTCCTTCGTGCAGCCGCCGGGCCATCGCGGCGACCGTGGGCGCCTCGAACACCGCCCGCACGCCCAGCCGCACGCCGAACTCCACGCCGATCCGCGCCACCAGCCGAGTCGCCAGCAGGGAGTGGCCGCCCAGGTCGAAGAACCCGTCGTCCACGCCCACCGCGGGCACGCCCAGCGCCTCGGCGAACAACGTCGCCAGCGCCTCCTCGGCGGGCGTGGACGGTGCGCGTCCGGCGGACCGGACGACCGGCGCGGGCAGTGCCTTGCGGTCCAGCTTGCCGCTCGGGCCGACCGGGAGGTCGTCGAGCACCACCACGGCCCACGGCACCATGTGCTCGGGCAGCCGGGACGCGGTGTGCGCGCGCAGCTCCGACTGCTCCGGCACGCGGTCACGGGCCACGACGTAGGCGACGAGCCGCAGGTCGCCGGGCGCGTGCTCGCGGGCGACCACGGCGGCACGTGCCACGTCCGGGTGGGCCTGGAGCACGGCGGCGACCTCGTCCGGCTCGATCCGCTGGCCGCGGATCTTCACCTGGTCGTCGGCGCGCGACAGGTACTCCAGCACCCCTTCGCCGCACCACCGCACCACGTCGCCGGTCCGGTACAGCCGCGCGCCCGGCGCGAACGGCGACGCGACGAACCGCTGCGCGGTGAGCCCCGGCCGCGCGTGGTAGCCGCGGGCCAGTTGCACGCCCGCCAGGTACAGCTCGCCGGGCACACCGGGCGGCACCGGCCGCAACCGGTCGTCCAGCACGTGCACGCCCGTGTTCCACACCGGACGTCCGATCGGGACGGTCGCCGTGGTCTCGTCGCCCCGCACCGCGTGCGCGGTCACGTCCACCGCCGCCTCGGTCGGACCGTACAGGTTGTGCAGCCCCGCGTCGGACACCGCGGCGAACCGGCGGGCCAGCGCGGTCGGCAGGGCCTCGCCGCTGCACACCACCCGGGTGAGGCTCGGGCACCGCTCGCCCGACCCCTCCAGGTGCGCGACGAACGCGTCCAGCATCGACGGCACGAAGTGCGCGGTGGTGACGCCCTCGCGGCGGATCACGTCGGCCAGGTACGCGGGGTCGCGGTGCCCGTCCGGGCGGGCCACGACGAGCGCCGCGCCCACCTGGAAGGGCCAGAAGAACTCCCACACCGACACGTCGAAGCTCGACGGCGTCTTCTGCACCACGCGGTCGTCCGGGCCGAGCCGGTACTCGTCCTGCATCCACAGCAGCCGGTTGACGATCGCCCGGTGCTCGACCACCACGCCCTTGGGGCGGCCGGTGGAACCGGACGTGTAGATGACGTAGGCCGGGTCGCCGCCGCGGACCTCCGGCAGCGCCACCGCCGGCCCGTCCTCGAGGTCGCGGAGGGCGTCCGCGTCGAGGACCAGCACGGGGTCGGCGTCGGCCAGCATGAACGCCACCCGGTCGGCCGGGTAGCCGGGGTCCACGGGCAGGTAGGCCGCACCCGCCCGGTGCACGGCGTGCAGCGCCACGACCAGGTCCACCGACCGCGGCAGCAGCACGGCCACGACCCGCTCCCGAGCCGCGCCCTTCGCGTGCAGGGCCGCCGCGAGCCGGTCGATCCGCGCGTCGAGCTCGGCGTAGGTGAGCTGCCGGTCCACGTCGACCAAGGCGACGGCGTCGGGCGTGCGGCGGGCCTGGGCGGAGAACAACGCGGGCAGGGTGGCGTCCGGCACGGTCCGCGCGGTGTCGTTCCAGGCCACGACGATCCGGTCGCGCGCGGCCTCGCCGAGGACGTCCACGTCGTGCAGCCGGACGTCCGGGTCCGCGGTGACGGCGGTCAGCACGCGGACCAGCCGGTCGGCCAGGGAGCGGGCGGTGCCGGCGTCGAACAGGTCCTCCCGGTAGAGCAGGGCCCCTTCGACGCCGGCGGGCGAGCCGTCGCCGGCGCGGGTCTCGCGCAGGCCGACGCTCAGGTCGAACGCCGTGGTGCCGGACGTGACGCCGACCGGCTCCACCACCAGGCCGGGCAGGGTGAGGTGGGCGTCACCGGTGTTCTGGAGGGTCAGCAGCACCTGGCACAGCGGGTGGCGGGTCAGCGAGCGGGGCGGGTTGAGCCGCTCCACGAGCCGTTCGAACGGCACGTCCTGGTGGTCGTAGGCGGCGAGGTCGGTGTCTCGGACGCGGGTGAGCAGTTGGGCGAAGGTGGGGTCGCCGGAGGTGTCGGTGCGCAGGACGAGGGTGTTGACGAAGAAGCCGACGAGGTCGTCCAGTGCTTCGTCGGTGCGGCCCGCGACGGGTGTGCCGATCGGGATGTCCGTGCCCGCGCCCATCCTGGTCAACAGGGTCGCGAACGCGGCCTGGAACACCATGAACGGCGTGGTGCGCGTGCGCCGGGCCAGGTCGAGCACGGCGCGGTGCAGGTCGGCGTCCAGCACCAGCGGCACGCGTCCGCCGGTCTGCGCGGACGTCGTGGGTCGGGGCCGGTCCGCGGGCAGTTCCAGTTCGTCGGGCACGCCGGCGAGCGCGTCGGCCCAGAACGCGATCCGGTGCGCGAAGGGGCCGTCCGGGTCGTCCTCGTCGCCGAGCAGTTGTCGTTGCCACAGCGTGTAGTCGGCGTACTGGACGGGCAGCGGTGTCCAGTCGGGCGCGCGGTCGGTGTGGCGGGCGGTGTAGGCGGTGGTGAGGTCGCGCAGCAGCGGCCCCATCGACCAGCCGTCGCCGGCGATGTGGTGCAGGACGAGCAGGAGCACGTGGTCGTCGTCGGCCAGCCGTACCAGGGCGGTGCGCAGCGGCAGGTCCGAGGTCAGGTCGAACGGGGTGGAGACGATCCGGTGCAGCGTCGCGTCGAGGTCGTCGGGTGCGCGGTCGAGCAGCGTGAACGGCGCGGTGACGTCGTGGCGGACGTGCTGGTGGGGCGTGCCGCCGACCTCGGGGAACACCGTGCGCAACGCCTCGTGCCGGTCGACCACGTCGGCGAGCGCGGCGCGCAGCGCGGTCACGTCCAACCCGCCGTGCAGCCGCAACGCGACCGGTACCGCGTAGCTGGGGTTCCGCTCGTCCAGCCGGTTCACGAACCATAGGCGGCGTTGCGCGAAGGACAGCGGGACCAGGTCCGGGCGGGCCGCCGGGCGGAGGGCGGGTCGGGCGGGCGTGCCGCGGTCCAGGCACGTGGTGAGGCCGGCGGGCGTGGGGTGGGCGAACAGGTCGGCCACGGCCAGTTCGGCGTCCAGGGCGGTGCGGACGCGGCTGACCAGGCGGGTGGCCAGCAGGGAGTGCCCGCCCAGGTCGAAGAAATCGTCGTCCGGCCCCACCGCGGGCACGCCCAGCAGTTCGGCGAACAGGCCGCAGAGGATCTCCTCGCGGGGGGTGCGGGGCGCGCGGTGGCCGGTGACCAGCTCCGGCGCGGGCAGGGCCCGGCGGTCGAGCTTGCCGTTGGGGGTCAACGGGAGGGCGTCGAGCACGACGAGCGCGGTGGGCACCATGTGCTCGGGCAGGAGGGTCGCGAGGTGGGCCCGCAGAGCCGCCGTGTCCAGCGATCCGCGCGCGACCACGTACCCGACCAGGGTCTTCAGCCCGGGCCGGTCCTCGCGGACCACGACTGTGGCGTGCGCCACCGCCGGGTGGCCGGCCAGCACGGACTCGACCTCGCCCAACTCGATCCGGAACCCGCGCAGCTTCACCTGCTGGTCGGCCCGACCGGCGAACTCCAACTCGCCCCGCGAAGTCCACCGCACCAGGTCGCCGGTCCGGTACATGCGCTCACCCGGCTCACCGAAGGGACATGCGACGAACCGCTCGGCCGTCAACCCCGGCCGGTCGTGGTAACCCCGCGCCAGCCCGGCGCCGGCGAGGTACAACTCGCCGACCACCCCGACCGGCACGGGCCGCAACCGCGCGTCCACCACGAACGCGCGGGTGTTGGCAACCGGCCGCCCGATCGACGGCGCGACATCGGACCGGGCGCTGTCGGACCGGGGGCTGATGGATGGGAGGTTGTCGGACCCCAGGTTGTCGGACTCCACGGCGTCGGACCGGAGGGTGTCGGACCGGAGGGTGTCGGACCGGAGGGTGTCGGACCGGAGGGTGTCGGACCGCAGGCTGTCGGACCGCAGGCTGTTGGGCCGGGGGTTGTCGGACCGGGGCCTGTCGGGCCGGGGGCTGATGGATCGGAGGGTGTCAGACTGGGGGCTGTCGAACCCTAGGGTGTCGGAGCGCACCGTGTCGGACCCCGCGGTTACGTCGCCCGCCGTCGCCACCACCGAGAACTCGGTCGGACCGTAGTGGTTGACCAGGCGGAACGGTGTGGTCGCCGGTGGGCGGCGGTGCAGGGCGTCGCCGCCCGTCAGCACGGCGCGCAGCGCGGTCGGTCGGGCCGCGAGGTCGTCCAGCACGAGTTCCAGCCGGGGTGTCGGCAGGAAGCACGTGGTCAGGCCCGTGTCGGCGATCCACCCCACCAGTGCGTCGCCGTCGGCCAGCACCGGGGCGTCGGGCAGGTGCACGGACGCGCCCGCCACCAACTGCGGCCACACCTCCCACACCGCCGCGTCGAAGCCCTGAGCCGCCACCTGGCCGGTGCGGTCGGCCGGCGTGATGCCGTAGGCCCGCACGTGCCACGCGCACAGGTCGGCCAGCCCGCGGTGGTCGACCACCACGCCCTTGGGGCGGCCCGTCGAACCGGACGTGTAGATCACGTAAGCGGCGTCGGTCGGGTGCACGGGCACGTCCACGGCCGGCGCGTCCGGCAAGTCCTCCAGGCACACAATCGACGGCCCTGCCACCAAGTCCCGCAACGCCCGCTCGGTCACCACGACCGGCGCGGCGGAGTCGGTGAGCATGTGCGCCAGCCGTTCGGCCGGGTAGTCGGGGTCCAGAGGCAGGTAGGCCGCGCCGACCCGCAGCACGCCCAGCAGCGCGGCGATGCCTGCGGGCGAGCGGCGCAGGCACACGCCGACCACCGAGCCGGGCCGCACGCCGAGCGCGAGCAGGCGGGATGCCACCCGGTTCGCCGAGGAGTCCAGCCCGGCGAACGTCAGCTCGCCGACGGCGGGCGCGTCGGGCGTCTCCCGCACCCACCGCGCCACCTGCGCCGGCACGGACTCCCAGGCGTCGACGGGCGTGGCGGTGTCGTTCCATGCCGCGAGCACCCGGTCCCGCTCACCGGGCACGAGCACGTCGAGGTCGCTCAGCCGGGTGGCCGGGTCGGCGCTGGCGAGCAGGCGTTCCAGCCGCGTCACCAGCGACCGGGCGGTGTCGTGGTCGAACAGGTCGACGGCGTACTCCAGGTTCGCGGTGAGCCCGTCGTCGTGCTCGGTGACCGCCAGCACCAGGTCGAACTTGGCCGTGCCGGTCCACGTCGGCACCGGCTCCACGGCCAGGCCGGGCAACGCGGACCCGCCACCGGCGTTGTTCTGCACCACCAACGTCACCTGGAACAACGGGTGCCGCGACAGCGACCGCGCCGGGTTCAGCTCCTCCACGACCCGTTCGAACGGCACGTCCTGGTGGTCGTAGGCGGCCAGGTCGGCGGCGCGCACGCGGGCCAGCAGCTCGCCGAACGCGGGGTCGCCGGAGGTGTCGGCGCGCAGCACGAGGGTGTTGACGAAGAACCCGACGGCGTCGTCCAGCGCTTCGTCGGTGCGACCGGCGACCGGCGAGCCGATCGGGATGTCCGTGCCCGCGCCCAACCGGGTCAGCAGCGCGGCGAGGGCGGCGTGCAGGACCATGAAGGTGGTGCTGCCGGTCGCGTCGGCCAACGCGCGCACCGCGTCCTTGATGCCGGGCCCGAACTCGGCCGCCACCAGCCCGCCCCGCCCGGACGGCACCGCCGGTCGGGGCCGGTCCGCCGGCAGGTCCAGCTGCTCGGGCACGCCGGCGAGCGCGTCGCGCCAGAACGCGAGCTGGGTGGATCCGAGGCTGCCCGGGTCGTCCTCGTCGCCGAGCAGTTGTCGTTGCCACAGCGCGTAGTCCGCGTACTGCACGGGCAGCGGTGCCCAGTCGGGCGCGTCACCGGCCGCACGGGCGGCGTAGGCGGTGGCGAGGTCGCGCAGCAGCGGGGCCTTGGACCAGCCGTCGCTGGCGATGTGGTGCAGCACCAGCACGAGCACGTGCTCCACGGGGGACACCACGAGCAGGTGCGCCAGCAGCGGCGGTTCCACGGCCAGGTCGAACGCGTGCGCCGACAGGTCCGCGATGTCGACGTCGTCGGCCGGCACGACCGCCAACCCCGGTGCCGCGTCGAGGATCCGTTGCACGGGCTCGCCGTCGATCGACGGGAACACCGTGCGCAGCGACTCGTGCCGGTCCACCACGTCGGCGAGGGCGGCGCGCAGCGCGGTCACGTCCAGCTCACCGCGCAGCCGCAGCGCCCACGGCGAGTTGTAGGCCGCCGAGCCGAGCTGGTCGAGCACCCACAGGCGGCGCTGCGCGAACGACAGCGGCAGCTCCTCGGGGCGGTCGGCCCGGCGCAGGGCGGGCCGGGTGGGGTGCGACGTCGTGAGCCGGGACGCGAGACCGCGCGGGGTCGGCGCGGCGAACAGGTCGCGGATGCGCAGTTCCGCGCCCAGCGCGCCGCGCACCCGGCCCACCAGGCGGGTCGCGAGCAGCGAGTGGCCGCCCAGGGCGAAGAAGTCGTCCTGGGCGCCCACGGGTCCGGGCAGGCCCAGGACCTGGGCGAACAACCCGCACAGGATCTCCTCCTGCGGGGTGCGCGGCTCGCCGTCACCCGCCGCGTACGAGGGCGCCGGCAGGGCACGCCGGTCCAGCTTGCCGTTCGGCGTGCGCGGCAACGCGTCCAGCACGACGACGGCCGACGGCACCAGGTGCTCGGGCAGGAGCCGCACGACGTGGTCGCGCGCTTCGGCGGGCGTGACGCCGCCGACGACGTAGGCGACCAGCCGGTCCTCGCGCACCACGACCGCCGCGCCGCTCACGTCCGGGTGCGCGGTCAGCGCGGCCTGCACCTCGGCGGGCTCGATCCGGAACCCGCGCAGCTTCACCTGGTCGTCCGCGCGGCCCGCGTACTCCAGCACGCCGTCGGGCCGCAGCCGCACCAGGTCACCGGTCCGGTACATCCGCCGCCCCGGCCGGGACGGGTCCGCGACGAACCGCTGCGCGGTCGCGGCCGGTGCGCCGAGGTAGCCGTGCGCGAGACCCGCGCCGGTCAGGTGCAGCTCGCCGACGCCGCCGGGCGGCACCAGCTCCAGCCGGCCGTCCAGCACGTAGCCGTGCTTGCCCGCGACGGGCCGGCCGATCGGCACGGACCGGGCCGACAGGTCGGCGGCGGTGATCTCGTGCGCGGTGCTGTAGCCCATGCTCTCGGCCGGCCCGTAGCCGTTGGTCAGCCGCACGTGCGGGTGGTCGCGCAGCGCTTTCGCCGCGTGCGCGGGCGACGCGGGCTCGCCACCGGTCATGGCGCGGCGCACGGTGGCGAACACCTCGGGGTGCTCGTCCAGCACGTGGTTGAACAGGCTGGCCGAAGCCTTGAACACCGTGACGCCGTGCTCGACCACGAGCCGGGCGATGTCGGCGGGGTCGGGCGGGCCGGCCGGGTGCAGCACGCACGTCCCGCCGTGCAGGAGCGCGCCGAGCAGCTCGGTGGCGAACGCGTCCCACGAGACCGGCGCGGCCTGGAGCCACACCTGGTCGGCGTCGAACTCGGCGTAGCCCTGGCCGGTGAGCGTGGCGACCAGCGCGCGGTGCGGCGCGAGCACGCCCTTCGGCTCGCCGGTCGAGCCGGAGGTGAACATGACCACGGCGGGCGACTCGGGGCGGACCCGCACTCCGGGTGCGTGGTCGGGGCCGGGCGCGTGCGGGTCGAGGACGTCGACCCCGTCCAGCGGTGCTCCGACGACGGTGGTGGCACCCGCCCGGCGCACCACCGCGCGCAGCCGCTCGACGGGGAACGCGGTGTCCAGCAGCGTGTAGCAACTGCCCGCCTTGAGCACGCCCAGCAGCGCGGCGACCAGCGCCGGCCCGCGGTCGAGGTGCACGCCCACGACCGCGTCGGCGGGCAGGTGGTGGGCGATCCGGTTGGCCCACCGGTCGAGCTCGGCGTAGGTGACGCGAACGCCGTCGTGGACGAGCGCGGTCTTCTCCGGTGTCGCGGCGGCTCGTGCGGCGAACAGCTCGTGCACGGTGGCGTCGACCCGGGCCGGCGGGGCGCCGACCAGGTCGGCGCGTTCGTCGTCGTCCAGCAGCGGCAGCGCGCCGATGCGGGTGTGCGGGTCGGCGGCCACCGCTTCCAGCAGCCGGACCAGCCGCCGGCCGAACGCGGCCACGGTGGACCGGTCGAACAGGTCGACCGAGTAGTCCCAGTCGACCCGCAGGCCGTCGGGCCGCTCGCGGAACCCGATGGTCATGTCGAACTTCACCGCGCCGGTGCCCAGGGACACCGGCTCGAACGACCCCGTGCGGCCGGCGGCGTCCTCGGTGCCGTGGACCAGCATCACCTGGAACAGCGGGTGGCGGGACAGCGAGCGCGGTGGGTTCAGCTCCTCCACGACCCGTTCGAACGGCACGTCCTGGTGGGAGTACGCGGTCAGGCCGGTGTCGCGCACCCTGGCGACGAGCTCGGCGAACGTGGGGTCGCCGGAGGTGTCGGTGCGCAGCACGAGGGTGTTGACGAAGAACCCGACCAGGTCGTCCAGTGCTTCGTCGGAGCGGCCCGCGACCGCCGTGCCGAGCGGCACGTCCGCGCCGCCGCCGTGCCGGGTGATCAACGCGGCCACCGCGGCCTGCGCCACCATGAACAGCGTGGCCCCGGTGTCGGCGGCGAGGTCGGCCAGGGCCCGGTGCACGTGCGCGGGCACGGTCAGCGGCACGGAGTCGCCGCGGTTCCCGGCCGTGGCCGGCCGCGCCCGGTCGGCCGGGAACCCGACCTCCACCGGCAGGTCCGCCAACGCCCGTGCCCAGTGCTCCACCTGCCGGGAGAACCGGCTGTCCGGGTCGTCGGGGTCACCCAGCAGGTCCTGCTGCCAGTAGGTGTAGTCGGCGTACTGCACGGGCAGTTCGGCGAACTCCGGCGCGCACCCGGCACGACGGGCGGTGTAGGCGGCCTCCAGGTCACGCGTGAACGGCCCGGTCGAGCCGCCGTCACCGGCGATGTGGTGCAGCAGCACCAGCAGCACGGCGTCGTCACCGTCGGTGCGGAACAGCCGGGCCAGCACCGGCGGCGCGGTGGTCAGGTCGAACACGTGCCGGGCCGCGTCCTCCAGCGCCGAGGTCAGCCCGGCCGCGGGCACGACCGCCACCGGCAGGTCCACCGGCCCGGCCGGGCGGATGTCCTGGCACGGCTCGCCGTCGACCTCCGGGTACGCCGTGCGCAGCACCTCGTGCCGGGCCACGACATCGCCCAGCGCGGCGCGCAGCGCGCCGACGTCGAGGTCGCCGGGCAGCCGCAGGGCGATCGGGATGTTGTAGGTCGCGCCGGGCTCGGCCCGGCTGAGGAACCACAGCCGACGCTGGGTGAACGACAGGGGGACGCTCGGCGCGCTCACTTGACCTCCTCCGGGCGGACCCGGCGCCGCAGCGCGGGGCGGGCCTGTTCCGCGTGGCCCAGGCGCTCGGCCAGCGCCGCCACGGTGCGGTTCTCGAACACGGACTTGATGGACAGCTCGGCGCCGAACGCCGTGCGCACCCGGCTGATCAGGCGGGTCACCAGCAGGGAGTGGCCGCCCAGGGCGAAGAAGTCGTCGTCCGCGCCGACCTCGCCGTCGAGCCCGAGGACTTCGGCGAACAACGCGCACATCACCTCTTCGCGCGGTGTCGCCGGTGCGCGCCCGGCCGGGCGGTCGAGGTAGTCGGGCGGCGGCAGGGCGGCCCGGTCGAGCTTGCCGTTGGCGTTGCGCGGCAGCACGTCCATCCGCACGTACGCGCTGGGGCGCAGGTGCTCGGGCAGGTGCTCCTCGGCGTGCGCCCGCAGCGACGCCGGGTCCGGCTCCGCGCCCGGCTCGGCCACCACGTAGGCCACCAGCCGCTTGTCACCGGGCCGGTCCTCCCGCACCACGACGGCCGCCTGCCGCACGGTCGGGTGGTGGGTCAGCGCGTTGGACACCTCGCCCGGCTCCACCCGGAACCCGCGGATCTTGATCTGGTCGTCGGCGCGGCCGAGGAAGTGCAGCACCCCGGACCGCCCCCGGTCGTCGGCCTGCCACTTCACCAGGTCGCCGGTGCGGTACATGCGCCGGCCGGGCTCGTAGGGGCAGGCGACGAACCGCTCGGCGGTCTGCGCCGGCGCGCCCAGGTAGCCGCGGGCCAGGCCGACACCGGTCATGTACAGCTCGCCGACGACACCGGGCGGCAGCAGGTTCAGGTGGGCGTCGAGGACGTAGAAGCCCTTGTTGACGATCGGTCGGCCGACCGGGATCGACGGCAGGTCGGTGTCCTCCAGCCGCACCCGGTGGCACACCGTGAAGATCATGTTCTCGACCGGCGAGTAGCCGTTGACCAGCCGCACGCCGGGGTGGCGGTCCAGCAGCTTGCGCAGGTGCGCCACGGACGCGGGCTCGCCGCCGGTCATGATCTGCCGCACCCCGGCCAGCGCGGTCGGGTACTCGTCGAGCAGGTGGTTGAGCAGGCTCGCGGACAGGTGCACGGTGGTGATCCGGTGCCGTGCCACGAGCTGTTCGACCAGCGCGGGCTCCGGTGTGGGCCCCGGCTGCAACACGCAGGTCGCACCGGCCAGCAACGGCCCGAACAGCTCCAGCGCGAACGCGTCCCACGACACCGGCGAGCACTGCAACCACACGTGGTCGGGGGAGAAGTCGACGTACTCCTGGCTGAGCAACGTGCCGACGAGGGCCCGGTGCGGCGCGACGACGCCCTTCGGCACGCCGGTCGACCCCGAGGTGAACATGACGCAGGCGACGTCCTCCGGTGACACCGCCACCCCCGGCGGTGTGGCGGGGTGCAGGGCGATGCGGGCGGCCGTGGCGGGGTCGTCCACCACCAGCGCGGGCACGTCCGGCAGCCGGTCGGCCGACGACGTGCCGGTCACGACCAGCGGTGTGCCGGTGCGGTCGGCCAGCTCGGCCAGCCGCCGGCGCGGGAACCGCGGGTCCAGCGCCGTGTACCCGGCGCCCGCGGTGAGCACGCCCAGCACGGCCACGACCAGGTCCACGTCGCGGTTCAGCAGGACGCCGACCACCTGCCCCGCCCGCACACCGCGCGCGACCAGCTCGTGCGCCAGGCGGTTGGCCCGGTCCACCAGCTCCCGGTACGTCACCCGCACGTCGCCGTGGACCAGCGCCACCGCGTCGGGCGTCCGCGCGGCCTGCGCCGCGACCAGCTCGTGCGCGCAACGGTCCACCGGCGCGTCGGCGTGGGTGTCGGTCCACGCCGCCAGCAGGCCCTGCCGCTCCTGCCGCGCCAGCAGCTCGGGTTGGCTGATCCGGGTGTCCGGCTCGGCGATGACGGCGGCGAACATCCTGGTCAGCCGGGCGGCGAGGGCGGTGGCCGTGCCGCGGTCGAACAGGTCGGTGGCGAACTCGAGGCTGCCGGTGATGCCGGCGGGCGCGCCGGTGTCATCGTGCTCCTCGCGCAGGCCCAGGGTCAGGTCGAACTTGGCGCTCGCGGTGTCCACCGGGGCGACCTCGGCGGTCAGGCCGGGCAGCTCCACCCGTCCCGCGGTGGTGTTCTGCAGGACCAGCATCACCTGGAACAGCGGGTGCCGGGACAGCGAGCGGGTGGGGTTGAGCTCTTCGACCAGTCGCTCGAACGGGACGTCCTGGTGGTCGTAGGCGGCGAGGTCGGTGTCCCGGACGCGGGCCAGCAGCTCGCGGAACGTCGGGTCGCCCGAAGTGTCCGTGCGCAGCACCAGGGTGTTGACGAAGAAGCCGACCAGCTCGTCCAACGCCTCGTCCACGCGACCCGCCACCGGGGAACCGGCGGGTACGTCGGTGCCCGCGCCGAGCCGGGTCAACAGGGCCGCGAACCCCGCCTGGAGCACCATGAACGGCGTGGTGCCGGTGCCGCGGGCCAGGTCGAGCAGCGCCCGGTGCAGGTCGGCGTCCAGCGCCACCGGCACCGAGTCGCCCCGGCCGGACGCCGACGCCGGGCGGGCCCGGTCGGCGGGCAGCGGCAGCTCGTCGGGCACACCGGCCAGCGCCTGCCGCCAGAACGCCAGTTGCCGGGCGAGCGGGCTGGTCGGGTCGTCCGGGTCGCCGAGCAGTTCCCGTTGCCACAGCGTGTAGTCGGCGTACTGGACGGGCAGGGGTGCCCAGTCGGGTGCGCGCCCGGCCAGCCGCGCGGTGTAGGCGTCGGTGAGGTCGCCGAGCAGCGGTCCCATCGACCAGCCGTCGCCCGCGATGTGGTGCAGCACCAGCAAGAGCACGTGGTCGTCGTCGGCGACCCGCAGCAACGACGCCCGCACGGGCAGCTCCGCGGTCAGGTCGAACGTCTGCCGTGCCGCCTCCGCCACCGCGCGGTCCACGTCGGCCACGTCGAGCACGGGCAGCGTCAGAGCCACGTCCGACGCCGGCCGGACCACCTGCTGCGGCACGCCGTCGATCGACGGGAACACCGTGCGCAGCGACTCGTGCCGCCGCACCACGTCGGTCAGCGCCGCGTGCAGCGCGCTCACGTCCAGCGCGCCGCGCAGCCGCACGGTGTGCGGCACGTTGTACGACGCGCCCGCGCCCTCCAGCTGGTCGATGAACCACAGCCGGGCCTGCGCGTACGACAGCGGGATCTCGTCCGGTCGGGGCGCGGGGGTCAGCGCGAGCCGGTCGGCCACCCGGTCCAGCCGGCCGCACAGCCCCGCCGGGGTCGGCGCGTCGAACAGGTCGCGGATCGCGAGCTCCGCGTCGAGCGCGGTCCGGACCCGGCCGACCAGCTTCGCCGCCAGCAGCGAGTGCCCGCCCAGCGCGAAGAAGTCGTCGTCCACGCCCACCCGGTCCGCCGCCAGGCCCAGCACGTCGGCGAACAGGCCGACCATGATCGTCTCGCGGGGCGTGCGCGGCGCGCGTCGGGCGGCACCGGAGTCGACCGCGGGCACGGGCAGCGCGGCCCGGTCGAGCTTGCCGTTGGCGTTGAGCGGGAGGCGGTCGAGCAGCACGTAGGCGGCGGGCCGCAGGTGGCTCGGCAGCACGGCCGCCGCGTGCGCCGCCAACGCCGCGCGGTCGGGTGCGGGCCCCGCCTCGGGCACGACGTAGGCGACCAGCCGCTTGTCGCCGGGCCGGTCCTCCCGGACCACGACCGCGCTGCGCCGCACCCGCGGGTGCGCGTCCACGGCGGCCTGCACCTCGCCGGGCTCGATCCGGAAGCCGCGGATCTTGACCTGGTCGTCCGCGCGGCCCACGAACTCCAACCGGCCGTCGTGCCGCCACTTCACCAGGTCGCCGGTGCGGTACATGCGCAGACCGGGTTCGAAGGGGCAGGCGACGAACCGCTCGGCGGTCAGCCCCGGCTCGCCCGCGTACCCGTGGGCCGACCCGGCCCCGGTGACGTACAGCTCGCCCGCGACACCGGGTGGGACGAGGCCGAGGCGGTCGTCCAGCACGTAGGACCGCTTGTCGGCCAACGCCAGGCCGATCGGCACCGGGCCGTCGGCGTCCTCCGGCCGCACGTCGTGGAAGCTCGTGTAGACCATGTGCTCGGCCGGCCCGTAGCCGTTGACGACCCGGACGCCGGGGTGCTCGCGCAGCAGCCTGGCCAGGTGCGGCGCGGACGCCGCCTCGCCGCCGGTCATGACCACCCGCAGCACGTCGAAGACGGCCGGGTGCTCGTCCAGCAGGTAGTTGAGCAGGCTCGCGGACAGGAACGTCGTGGTGACGCCGTGCTCGGCGACCAGGGCGGCGATCCGCGCCGGCTCCGGGGTCTGCCCCGGCTGCAGCACGCACGTCGCGCCGGACAGCAGCGCGCCGAACGCCTCCAGCACGAACCCGTCCCAGGGCAGCGGCGCGCTCTGCAACCACACCTGGTCCGGAGAGCCGTCGAAGAAGTCCTGCCCCACCAACGTGCGCACGATCGCGCGGTGCGGGGCGAGCACGCCCTTGGGCTTGCCGGTGGAACCGGACGTGAAGATGACGCACGCGGGCGCGGCCGGGTCGACGTGGACCGCGGGCGCGTGATCGGGCCGACCGCTCACGTCGGTCGCCAGGTCCAGCATCCGGTACGCGCCGTCCAGGCGGGTCAGGCCCGCCGCGTCGGTCACGACCGCGACCGCGTCGGCGGCCTGGAGGACCGCGGCCACGCGCTGGTCGGGGAAGCCGGGGTCGAGCAGCGTGACCGCCGCACCCGCCTTGAGCACCGCCAGCAGCGCCACCACCAGCCCGGTGTCGCGGCCGAGCAGGACGCCGACGAGGTCGCCGGGGCGCACGCCCGAGTCGAGCAGGTGGTGGGCCAGCCGGTTGGCCGCCGCGTCCAGCTCCCCGTAGGTCGTGCGGCGGCCGTCGAACACGATGGCGGTGGCGTCCGGTGTGGTGCGCGCGTGCGCGGCCACGACCTCGTGCGCCGTGCGGTGGTCGACCCGTCGTGCCGGTGCGCCCGGGGAGCCGGCCGTCAGCCGTTCCCGTTCGGCGGGGGTGAGCACGTCCAGCCGCCCGATCCGGGTGCCGGGATCGGATGCGACGACCCTGAGCACGGCCGCCAGCCGGTCCACGAGCGTGGTCGCCGTGGTGCGGTCGACCAGGTCGGCGGCGTACTCCAAGCCGCCCACCACGCCCGCCGGCGTGCCGTCGTCGTACTCCTCGCCGAGGCTGAGCGTGAGGTCGAACTTCGCCGCGCCCGTGTCGACCGGCGCGACCTCGACCTCCAAGCCGGGCAGCTCGGGCCTGGCACCCGCGTTGTTCTGCACCGCGAACGCGACCTGGAACAGCGGGTGCGTGCCGGGTGCGCGCACCGGGTTCAGCTCCTCGACCAGCCGGTCGAAGGGCAGGTCCTGGTGGTCGAACGCGGCCAGGTCGGTCTCGCGGACCCGGGCCAGCAGCTCGGCGAACGTCGGGTCGCCGGAGGTGTCCGTGCGCAGGACGAGGGTGTTGACGAAGAAGCCGACCAGGTCGTCCAGCGCCTCGTCCGCGCGGCCCGCGACCGGGGCGCCCAGCGGCACGTCCGTGCCCGCGCCCATCCTGGTCAGCACGGTCGCGAACGCGGCTTGGAGCACCATGAACAGCGTCACGCCGTGCGCTCGGGCCAGGTCGAGCAGCGCCCGGTGCAGGTCGGCGTCCAGCCGCACGTCCACCAGCCCGCCCGCGCCGCCCTCGGCCGTGCGGGGTCGGTCCAGCGGCAGCGGCACCTGGTGCGGCAGGTCGTGCAACGCCTGCCGCCAGAACGCCAGTTGCGCGTCGCCGGCGTCACCGAGCAGTTCCCGTTGCCACAGCGTGTAGTCGGCGTACTGGACGGGCAGTGGTGCCCAGTCGGGTGCGCCACCGGCCGCACGGGCGGTGTAGGCGGTGGCGAGGTCGCGCAGCAGCGGTCCCATCGACCAGCCGTCGCCGGCGATGTGGTGCAGCACCAGCAGCAGCACGTGGTTGTCGTCGGCACGCCGCAGCAGGTGGGCGCGCACGGGCGGCTCGGCGGTGAGGTCGAACGGCTCCCGCGCGGCCCGTGCGACCGCTCCGTCCACATCGGACTCGTCACGCACCGGGAGGTCCACGTCGGACGGCGGGCGCACGACCTGGCGCGGCTCGCCGTCGACCGACGGGAACACGGTCCGCAGTGCCTCGTGCCTGCCCACCACGTCGGTCAGCGCGGCGCGCAGCGCGGCCACGTCGAGGTCACCGCGCAGCCGGACGGTGTGCGCCACGTTGTAGGCGGGGTTCGGGCCGCGCAACTGGTCCACGAACCACAGCCGTGCCTGCGCCGGGGACAGCGGCGTCCACTCGGGGCGGTCCACCGGCCGCAGCGGCGTGCGGGCGGCGCGGGCCGAGCCGAGGCGTTCGGCCAGCGCGGCCGGTGTCGGGGCGTCGAACAGGTCGCGGATGCCCAGCTCCGCGTCGAGGGCCCGGCGGACGCGGCCGACCAGCTTCGCGGCCAGCAGCGAGTGCCCGCCGAGGTCGAAGAACCCGTCGTCGAGGCCCACCCGGTCCTCGGGCAGGCCGAGCACGTCGGCGAAGAGGCCGACGACGATCTGCTCGCGGGCCGTGCGCGGCCGGCGGTGGGCGGTCGGGGCCGCTTGGGGCGCGGGCAGCGCGGCGCGGTCGAGCTTGCCGTTCGGTGTCAACGGGAGCGCGTCGAGCGGCACGTACGCCGACGGGCGCAGGTGCTCGGGCAGCGCCGCCGCCGCGTGCGCCCGCACGTCGGGTGCGCCCGGCGCGACCACGTACGCGACGAGCCGCTTGTCACCGGGCCGGTCCTCGCGGACGACCACGACGGCGTCCACCACCTCGGGGTGCGCGGTGAGCACGGCCCGGACCTCGGCCGGCTCGACCCGGAAGCCGCGGATCTTGACCTGGTCGTCGGCGCGGCCCAGGAAGTCCAGCGTGCCGTCCGACCGCCACGCGACGAGGTCGCCGGTGCGGTACATGCGCCCGCCGGGCTCGAACGGGTCGGCCACGAACCGCTCGGCGGTCAGGCCGGGCGCGCCGAGGTAGCCGTGCGCCAGGCCGCCGGTCATGTAGACCTCGCCGGGCACGCCGACCGGCACGGGGTGGAGCCGGTGGTCGAGCACGTAGACCCGCTTGCCCGCGATCGGCGAACCGACCGGGATGGTCGCGCGCCGGGTGTCCTCGGGGCGGACCACGTGGCACAACGTGAAGATCATGTTCTCCACGGGCGAGTAGCCGTTGACCAGCCGCAGGTCGGGCCGGCTCGCCAGCAGTCGGCGCAGGTGCGCCACGGAGGCCGGCTCGCCGCCCGTCATGAGCTGCCGGACACCGCGCAGGGCGTCGGGGTGCTCGTCCAGCAGGTGGTTGAGCAGGCTCGCGGACAGGTGCGCGGTGGTGACGTCGTGCGCGGTGAGCAGGTCGGCGACCACCTCCGGGTCGGTGACGTGACCGGGCTGGAGCACGCAGGTACCGCCGTGCAGGAGCGGGCCGAACAGCTCCAGCGCGAACGCGTCCCACGAGACCGGCGAGCACTGGAGCCACACGTCGTCGGCGCCGAAGTCGACGTAGCGCTGGCCGGTGAGCGTGCCCACCAGGGCTTCGTGCGTGGCCAGGACGCCCTTGGGGGTGCCGGTCGAGCCCGACGTGAACATCACGAACGCCACGTCGGCGGGTGCCACGGCGACGGTCGGCGCGGACGCGGGGTGGGCGGCGATCACGTCGGCGTCCAGCACGACGGTCGGGACGTCCACCGAACCGGCCAGGTCGGTGCTCGTGACGACGACCGGCGCGGCGGTCCGCGTCACGACGGCGCGCAGCCGGTCGGCCGGGAACCTCGGGTCGAGCATCGTGCAGCCCGCCCCGGCGCTCAGCGCGGCCAGCACCGCGACGACCAGGTCGGTGCCGCGTTCGAGCAGGATGCCGACCACGTCGCCGGGCCGGACGCCGGTGGCGACGAGGTGGTGGGACAGCCGGTTCGCCCGCGCCACCAGCTCGGCGTAGGTGACGCGGTCGGTGCCGCAGACCAGGGCCGTGGCGTCGGGGGTGCGGCGTGCCTGCTCGGCGACCAGCGCGTGCGCGGTGGTGCCGGGCGTCCACGCCCCGCCGTCGTTCCAGGCCACCAGCACGTCGTGCCGTTCCGCCGAGGTCAGCAGGTCGATCGAGGTGATCGGGCGGTGGGGGTCGGCGGCGACGGCGGCGAGCAGCGTGGTGAAGCGGTCGAGGAGGCGTTCGGCCGAGTCGCGGTCGAACAGGTCGACCGCGTACTCCAGGTAGCCGCCGATGCCCTCGGCGGTCTCGGTCTCGGTCGCGGCCAGGGTCAGGTCGAACTTGGCCGCCGTGTTCGGCACCGGCTCCGGCACGCACGTCGCGCCCGCCAGGTCCACGGCGGCGTCGGCGTTGTTCTGCAACACCACCATCACCTGGAACAGCGGGTGCCGGGCGGGGCTGCGCACCGGGTTCAGCTCCTCGACCAGCCGCTCGAACGGCACGTCCTGGTGGTCGTAGGCGGCGAGGTCGGTGTCCCGGACGCGGGCCAGCAGTTGCGCGAACGTGGGGTCGCCGGAGGTGTCGGTGCGCAGGACGAGCGTGTTGACGAAGAAGCCCACGAGGTCGTCCAGCGCTTCATCGGCACGGCCCGCCACCGGGGTGCCGATCGGGATGTCCGTCCCTGCGCCCATCCTGGTCAACAGGGTCGCGAACGCGGCCTGGAGCACCATGAACAGCGTCACGCCGTGCGCCCGGGCCAGGTCCGCCAACGCCTGGCGCACGCCGTCGGGGACGTGCAGCGGCAGCGATTCGCCGCGGTGGCTCGGCACGGCCGGCCGGGGGTGGTCGGTGCGCAGGTCCAGGCCCTCGGGCAGACCGGCCAGCGCGGACCGCCAGTGCGCGAGGTCACGGGCCAGGCGGGACGTGGGGTCATCGGCCTCGCCGAGCAGGTCGCGCTGCCACCGCGCGTAGTCCACGTAGGACACCGGCAGCGGCGTCCAGTCGGGTTCCGCCCCACCCAGGCGGGCGGCGTAGGCGGTGGCCAGGTCGTCCAGCAGCGGGCGCAGCGACCAGCCGTCGCCCGCGATGTGGTGCAGCGTCACGAGCAGCACGCGGTCGGGCCCGGCGCCGAGCAGGTGCACCCGGATCGGCGGCCGGGTCGCGAGGTCGAACCGGTGGTCCGCCTCGGTCCGGAGCACCGGGTCCACGTCCTCGACCTCGTGCACGGTCAGCACGGACGTGACGGCGTCCTCGGGCAGCACGTGCTGGTACGGCTCGCCGTCGAAGACCGGGTACGCGGTGCGCAGCGGCTCGTGCCGCCGGACCACGTCGGTGACGGCGCGGTCCAGCGCGTCCACGTCCACCGGCCCGGCGACGCGGGCGGCGAACTGCACGTTGTACGTCGTGCCGCCGTCGACCTGGTCCAGGAACCACAACCGGGCCTGCGCCGGGGACAGCGGCGGGCGTTGCGGCCGTCCGCCGGCGACCAGCGCGGGCCGTGCCGCCGCCGCGCCGTCCAGGCGCAGCGCCAGGTCGGCGACCACGGGTGCGGCGAACACGTCCCGCACGCCGATCTCCACGCCGAACGCGGCCCGCACCCGGGCCACCAGCTTCGCCGCCAGCAGCGAGTGGCCGCCGAGCGCGAAGAAGTCGTCCTCCGGACCCACCCGCACGCCGAGCACGTCGGCGTACAGGCCGCACAGGATCTCCTCACGGGCACCGCGGGCCGCACGCCGGGACACGGCGACGTGGTCCGGCGCGGGCAGCGCGGCCCGGTCGAGCTTGCCGTTCGGGGTCAACGGCAGCGCGTCCACCAGCACGTACGCGGACGGCCGCAGGTGCTCCGGCACCAGGTCGGCCATGTGCGCGCGCAGCACCACCGCGTCCGGGGCGGTGCCCGCCTCGGGCACCACGTACGCCACCAGTTGCCCGTCCCGCACCACGACCGCGCTCTGCCGGACGCCCGCGTGCCGCTCGACCGCCGTGCGGACCTCGGCGGGCTCGACCCGGAAGCCGCGGATCTTGACCTGGTCGTCGGCGCGGCCCAGGAAGTCCAGCGTGCCGTCGGCACGCCACTTCACCAGGTCACCGGTGCGGTACATGCGGCCGCCGGGGGTGAACGGGTCGGCGACGAACCGTTCGGCGGTCAGGCCGGGCGCGCGGAGGTAGCCGTGGGCGAGCCCTCCGGTCATGTACGCCTCGCCGGGCACGCCGACCGGCACGGGGTGGAGCCGGTGGTCGAGCACGTAGACCCGCTTGCCCGCGATCGGCGAACCGACCGGGATCGTGGCCAGCGCCGTGTCCGCGACCGTGATCGCACGGCACAGCGTGAAGATCATGTTCTCCACGGGGGAGTAGCCGTTGACCAGCCGCAGGTCGGGCCGCGCCGCGAGCAGGCGGCCCACGTGCGCCACGGACGCGGGCTCGCCGCCGGTCATCAGTTGGCGGAGGCCGCGCAACGCCTCCGGGTGCTCGTCGACGAGGTGGTTGAGCAGGCTCGCGGAGAAGTGCGCGGTGGTGACGGCGTGCGCGGTCAGCAGCTCGGCGATGACGGCCGGGTCGGTGACGTGGCCGGGTTGCAGCACGCAGGTCGCGCCGTGCAGGAGCGGGCCGAACAGCTCCAGCGCGAACGCGTCCCACGAGACCGGCGAGCACTGGAGCCACACGTCGTCGGCGCCGAAGTCGACGTAGTCCTGCCCGGTGAGCGTGCCCACCAGCGACCGGTGCGTCGACAGCACGCCCTTCGGTTCGCCGGTGGAGCCGGAGGTGAACATGGCGCACGCCAGGTCGTCCGGGTGCACGGCGACGTCCGGCGCGGTGGCGGGCAGCGCGTCGTGCCCGGTGACGCGCAGGGTCGTCACGCCCGGGAAGTCCACCGCGGACACGACGTGGCGCAGCCCGGCTCTCTCCGCGACGGCGGTGAGCCGGCCGAGCGGGAACCTCGGGTCCAGCACGGTGTAGGCGGCGCCGGCCTTGAGCACCGCCAGCACGGCCGTGACCAGCGTCGCGTCCCGCTCCAGCAGCACGCCGACCACGTCACCCGGCGTGACGCCGGAGTCGACCAGGTGGTGGGCCAGGCGGTTGGCCGCCGCGTCCAGCTCGGCGTAGGTGACCGTGCCGCCCGCGACCAGCGCCACCGCGTCCGGCGTGCGCCGGGCCCGTTCGGCGAACACCACGTGCGCGGGTCGGTCGTCGCCGCGGGCCGGCGTGCCGTTCCACGTCGACAGCAGCCGTTCGCGCTCGTCGTCGGCGAGCAGGTCGATCGCGGTGACCGGGGTGTCGGGTGCGGTGGCGGCCGCCGTGAGCAACCGGGTCAGCGCGGCGGCGAAGCGCTCGGCGGTGGCGCGGTCGAACAGGTCGGTCGCGTACTTGAGCGCGCCGGTGAGGCCGTCGTCGGTCTCGGTGAGGTCGAGGGTGAGGTCGAACTTCGCCACGTCGAGGTCCACGACCCGGTGCTCGGCGCGCAGCCCGGCGAAGTCGGCCGTCGCGGGCGGTGTGTTCTGCAGGACCAGCATCACCTGGAACAGCGGGTGCCGGGACAGCGAGCGGGTGGGGTTGAGTTCTTCGACCAGCCGGTCGAACGGGACGTCCTGGTGGTCGTAGGCGGCGAGGTCGGTGTCCCGGACGCGGGCCAGCAGCTCGCGGAAGGTGGGGTCGCCGGAGGTGTCGGTGCGCAGCACGAGGGTGTTGACGAAGAACCCGACCAGCTCGTCCAGGGCTTCGTCGGTCCGGCCTGCGACGGGCGTGCCGATCGCCAGGTCCGTGCCCGCGCCCAGGCGGGTGAGCAGCGCGGCCACGGCGGCGTGCAGCACCATGAACACGGTGCTGCCGGTCCGCGCGGCCAGGGCCTTCATCGCCGCGTGCGGCCCGGCGGCCAGCGCCACCGGCACGGTGTCGCCGTGCGCGCCCCGGATCGCGGTGCGGGGCCGGTCGGTGGGCGGGGTCGACTCCTCGGGCAGGCCGGCCAGCGCCGTGCGCCAGTACTCGTGCCAGGAGTCCTGCTCCCACAGCGCGTAGTCGGCGTACTGCACGGGCAGCGCGGGCCAGTCGGGCGTGCCGCCGTCGAGCCGGGCCCGGTAGGCGGCGGCCAGGTCGCGCAGCAGCGGCGCGGTCGACCAGCCGTCGCCCGCGATGTGGTGCAGCACGAGCAGCAGCACGTGGTCGTCGTCGGCCAGGCGCAGCAGGTGGGCGCGCAGCGGTGGTTCGGCGGCGAGGTCGAACGGCACGGCCGCCAACTGCCGCACCAGCTCGTCGGTGTCCGCGCACGCGTGCTCGGACCAGACGGGTGCGACGGCGTCGAGGATCCGTTGCACGGGCGAGCCGTCCACCACGGGGAACACGGTCCGCAGCGACTCGTGCCGCGCCACCACGTCGCCGACGGCGGCACGCAGGGCGTCCGGGCGCAGGTCGCCGCGCAGCCGCACGGTCACCGGGATCGCGTAGGTCGCGCCGCCCTCGACCTGGTCGAGGAACCACAGCCGCGACTGGGCGAACGACAGCGGCAGCACGTCGGGCCGCGTGGTCGCGGTCACCGGCGGACGTGCGGCGGCGGCCGAAGGCAGCGCGGCGGCCAGCGCGCGGGCCGTGCGGGCGGCGAACACGTCGGCGATGCGCAGCTCCACGCCGAGCGCGGCGCGTGCCCGGCTCACCAGGGTCGCGACCAGCAGCGAGTGGCCGCCGAGGTCGAGGAAGTCGTCCAGCACGCCGACCGCGGGCAGGCCCAGCACGTCCGCGAACAGGCCGCACAACACCTCTTCGTGCACCGTGCGCGGCGCGTCGTCGGCGCTCGTCGTGACGGCGGGGGCGGGCAGCGCGGCGCGGTCCAGCTTCCCGGTGGCCGTGCGGGGCAACTCGTCGAGCACCACGACGGCCGAGGGCACGAGGTGCTCGGGCAGCAGTCCGGCGACGTGGGCGCGCAGCTCCCGGGGCGAGCCGCCGGCCACCACGTAGGCGACCAGGCGCTTGTCACCGGGCCGGTCCTCCCGGACCACGACCGCGGCCTGCCGCACCGCCGGGTGGCCGGTCAACGCGGCCCGCACCTCGCCGGGCTCCACCCGGAACCCGCGGATCTTGATTTGGTCGTCGGCGCGGCCGAGGAAGTCCACCGCGCCGTCCTCTCGCAGCCTGCCCAGGTCGCCCGTGCGGTACATGCGCGCGCCGGGCCGCGACGGGTCGGCCACGAACTGCTGCGCGGTCAGCCCCGGCTGCTTCAGGTAGCCGTGCGCCAGACCGCCGCTCATGTAGATCTCGCCGGTCTCACCGGCCGCGACGGGGCGCAGGTCCGGGCCGAGCAGGACGGCGGTCTTGCCCGCCAACGGCCTGCCCACGGGCACGGACGTGCCGCGCGCGTCGTCACGGGTGACGTCGTGGCACAGCGTGAAGATCATGTTCTCGACCGGCGAGTAGCCGTTGACCACCCGCAGGTCGGGGCGCAGGTCGAGCAGGGTGGCCAGGTGCCGGGTGGACGCGGCCTCGCCGCCGGTCAGCAGCACCCGCAGGCCGGCGAACGCCTCGGGGTGCTCGTCCAGCAGGAAGTTGAGCAGGCTGGCCGAGAAGTGTGCGGTGGTGACGCGGTGCTCGGCCACGAGGGCGGCGATCAGCGCCGGGTCGGGGGTCTCGCCGTCCTGCAACACGCACGTCGCGCCGTGCAGCAGGGGGCCGAACAGTTCCAGCGCGAACGCGTCCCACGAGACGGGGGAGCACTGCAACCAGACCTCGTCCGCGCTGAAGGCGGCGTAGTCCTGGCCGGTCAGCGTGCCGACGAGCGCCCGGTGCGGCGCCACGACGCCCTTGGGCTCACCGGTCGAGCCGGAGGTGAACATGACGCACGCGACGTCGTCGGGGGAGGTGGCGACCTCCGGCGGGGTGGCCGGGCGGCCGGCGACCTCGGGCGCGGTGGGGTCCACGACGGTGCGGTCCCCGGCGAGCACGTCGTCCGCCGCCACGACCACGGCGACGTCGGCCCGCTCGCACACCGAGATCAGCCGGGCGGCGGGGAAGCGAGGGTCGAGGACCGTGTACGCCGCGCCCGCCTTCAGCACCGCGAGCACCGCGACGACCAGCTCCACCCCGCGCGGCAGGCGCACGCCGACCACGTCACCCGGCCGCACCCCCGCGCCCGCCAGGTGGTGCGCCAGCCGGTTGGCGCGGGCGTCGAGCTCGGCGTAGGTCACCCGGGTCCGCCCGCTCACCAGTGCCGTGGCGTCGGGGGTCAGCCCGGCCTGGCGGGCGAAAAGGGCGTGCACGGCCGGGAGGGCCGTGTCGATCGGGTGTGTCGTGGTCACCGCAAACCAGCTCCCCAGTCGTCGCGTGTCGTGGGCGTCGTCAGCCGCGCAGGGCGGCGAGGCTCGCCGGGCGCAGGTCGGTCCAGGTGGTCTCGATGTGCTCCAGGCAGGCCGCGCGGGTGTCCGGGCCGTGGGTGACGTCCCAGCCGGCGGGCACGGCGATGTCGCCGGGCCACAGCGAGTGCTGGCCCTCGTCGTTGACGAGCACGAGGAACTCGCCGTCGGGGTTGTCGAAGGGGTTCGTCATCGTGGGCTCCTTGTCGTTGTGGGGCAACGGTTTCGCTGACAGGGCAACGCTAGGCGCGCGTGGGGCGCGGTTCCGGCAGTGCGGGCGGCAGCTAGGCGGCAGCTACGCCGTGGGCCGGGAACGACGACGGGGTCGGGGGGGACCGCACCACCCCCGTACCCCCCCCCCCCGAACCGGGCACCTTTAATAACACAACACGAAACCCGGTGCCCCCCCCGACCCCCCCACCCCCAACACCCTCGCCCCCCCCCCCCCCCCCAC
>NZ_JAJUWT010000018.1 GCF_021390395.1 Saccharothrix sp. S26 | reverse complement strand
GATCGCCCGCGTCCTGCAACGCATCCTCGCCCTGACCGCCGCCATCTGGCACAACGACCACACCGGCCAGCCGATCATGCGCTCCCTGACCGCCTACGACCACTAACCCTAGGAATCAATCATCTAGACGGTCCGCATCGGCGGGGAGGGGGTGCCCGTCCTCGTCCTCCAGTTCGACGGTGCTGTCGGAGCCGTGCGCGGACAGGTGCAGCACGTGGTACTGGTCGGCGGCCAGGGCGCGGCCGATCTCGTCCAGTGAGGCGACCTCCAGGATCCGCACCTGCGCCGCCATCGCATTGGAGTCGGTGGCGAGTCCGAGATCGAGGTCGGTGACGGCGTCCAGCAGCGCCTGCATCTCCGCCTCGACATCCAACGGCGGGTTGGAAGTAGCGGTCTCCTCCGGGGCGGCGACTGCGGCCAGGATCTTCAACGGCCCGGCAAGCGGTGGCGTCAAGGCCTGTTCCACGCCGTCCAGGCGCCGGGCGAATCGCACACCGGGCACCGTGGCCGCCAAACGGCCATCGGGCAGGCGCAGCAGTTCCACCGGTAACGTCGACAACTCTTCCGGCAGGTGCACCACCATGTCGACCGTGCTGCCCACCGGGCTGTGGTCGATCAGATTCACCAGACGCCCGCTGGTGACCTCGTCGAACAGCGCCTCCCATAGCGCTTTGCCCAGAACGACCAGCCGCTCCGCACCCGAGCTGCTGCGCAGCTCTCCGTGCCAAGTCCAGATTCCGGAGGACAGCGACTGGACGACCTGCTCGCCCAGCAGCGCGCTGTCGGCCAATACGCGGGTCCGTACCCGCCCGTTGTCCTCGCTGTCCAGCCGCACGTCCAACTCGTGCCGCATCGACATCCCGCCGGGCAGACCCGCCACCGCGCGGGTGGCGGACGACGGGGTGTGGTCGCGGTGACCGAGAACGGGCACGGTGCCGATATCCGGTTCGACCTCCGCGGGCTGGGCGAGCAACAGCCGCAGCAACGTCTCGGCACCATCGAGCGTGTAGTCCTCGACCCGGTACCACGTCGAAGTGTCCGGCGCGAGGAAGTCGGGGATCCCTTCCTTGGACTGGCCCGGCAGCACTACCGGCACGAACCGGTCCAGCGCCCGTTGGTCGCGGTAGAAGGCATCACGG
Organism: Saccharothrix sp. S26; assembly: GCF_021390395.1. Taxonomy (GTDB): domain Bacteria; phylum Actinomycetota; class Actinomycetes; order Mycobacteriales; family Pseudonocardiaceae; genus Actinosynnema. Next base: position 231,337 of record NZ_JAJUWT010000018.1, on the reverse strand, counting down.
ATCAGCCGGGCCTCCCACTGCACCCCCTTGCCCACCTCCGGCGCGGAACGTCCCTCGGCGCGCTCCCGATACGCCTTCGAAGCGATGACGAGGATGTGGTCGGCTTCGCGGATCTGGTCGCCCATCCACAGCGGCCAGTCCTGCCGCCGCTGCGCGGCGGCCCGGTCGAGCTTGGCGTCGATACCGCATCGGCGAAGGAAGATCCACAGATCCCGCACCCGCTCGACATGCTCGTCCGACTCGTGCGCATACGAAACGAACACTCGCAACGGACCCGAACCGCCACTCACCCGAACACCCCACTTCTGATCCGCCGCCCACACCATCATCGTGCCAACGGTTCATACCGTTGCACCGAACCGGGCAACCCCGAAAAATGCGGACTAGCCGAATGTGAACGATGCTCGTGTAATTCGTCCGCAGTGGTGGGACTTTGAGGCAAGAAGCGGCCTGGCGTCAGACTAACTCGATCACCCCGAAGGGCCAGGGCCAGCTAGTGTCTGCGTGACTCCATGTCATCGTGTGATGCGTCTACGGCGATGCCCAGGTCGCGCATCCTGTCGGTATTCGACGGTTAGTCCGCTTGGGACGAATCGCTTTGATTGGACGACATCACTTGACGGACGCACGGGCGTTCGACGCCCGCTGTGGGTCGATACGGGGTCGTCATGGGAGGAAGATGGGAGGAAATTGGGAGAAGTCAAGGCGGGGCAACAGGATCGGGCTGCCCTCAAGGGCGTTCAACTGCACCGCCGCGACCTGCCACTTCAACATTTCCGCAGGTCAGACCATGATCTGATCCACCCTGGGGGTCAAGGGGTCGCAGGTTCAAATCCTGTCGTCCCGACGGCCAAGAGGGTCTTCGCAGGTCAGACACTGCGAGGGCCCTCTTTTTGTGATCTTGGTTCGTTCTTCGAGGTCGAGCACGTCGCTCAGCGACCCCTTGACTCTTCGATTCGTGTCACCTCGGGGCGACAACCAGGTCAGCTGACCTGGCTAAACGTGGCGTAGTTCGGCGTCAGCAGCGGCGTATCGATCCCTTGACTGGTGGCTGACCGGGATAAAGCGGTCGGCTGGTAGACCTAATGCTGGACGGGACGAAACGGCCTTCCGAACGGTCGGGCACCTCAGCGCGGAGCTGGGCGGTATCTGTCTAGTACGGGCGAACTCCGCGTCAAGGGCTCCATCGCGGGTACGACGCCTGCGGGAGGTCCGCGGTCGGACCTCCCGCAGGCGTGCTTTCAGCGGCTGTCGGCGGTACCCCCGTTCCCATCAAGGTGGACGAGGGACGACTTGTTGTTCGACATGTTTCTCTCTTTTCTGGATGTCGTGGTCACGCGGACCAGGAGGTGGAGAACCGGTCGACCGGCACTGGACGGCAAACCGAGGGTGTGCCCAGGTCAGGCAAGCGCATCGCCCGACCACAGGTCGCGCGAAGGACAGTGGCCGCCCGGTGCGGCACTGAGGTGAGGCGATCGGTGGCCGCCCGCGCGGCCCCTAGTGGTGAGGTGAACTCGTCGAGCTGGTCGCGTAACGGGCGAGATGGGTCCAGCACTCGCACGGTAGGTGGCACCAATGGCGCGGCCCGGGCCAGTGCGACCGGTTTGCCGATCGCCACCGCGTACGCAGTCACGGGGCCGTTGTCGCCGATCACCCGATCGGCGGCTACCAGCGGGATCCGCCAGTCCGCGTCGGGCGGAACCACGACGAGCCCGGCCTGTCGCACGTCCGCTGTCCAGGCGAGTATTTGACGGCGACCGTGCACGTCCCACACGTCCGGGTGCAGTTGGCACACCACAAGGTGGTCGGGAAGTTCCGTGACGAGGCGGTCGAGCAGGCCCGGTGCCCTCGCGAACAGCGATTGCGGTCCGCGTCCCGAACTCACGAGCAGGACCGGCCTGCCCGCATCGACCCCGAGCACCGACCGGTAGCGCTCACGGAGCCGCATGCTCGCGGCCAACCGGTCGAAGCCCATGTCACCGATCACGATGGCGTGGCGTGCGGCCCCCGACCATCGGTCGCGCAGCAACCGGTGTTGCTCGTGGTGGGCCAGCCCGACGACCGACAACGGGTGTGCGGTGCCGCCCGGTCGCGCCAAGGCTTGTTTGATGCCAGTGAGTCCGTCGTACCCGGGCACATCCGGGAACGCCCTACGCGGCGCCGAGTCCGGCAACAGCAGGACAGGCCCGCCGCCGAGGTCACCGACAGTTCGGCTCGACGCCGTCACGACGAGGTCGAACCGCCCTCCAATCGCGTCGTGCCACGGGATGGTCAGAGCAGCCGCCCTGCGCAGGAACTGGTCGACCCCGCTGCCCACCTTGTCCGGTGGGCTCGTGAAGACCACCTGCACCTCGGGCTCGCTCTCGATCACCGAGAGCGCGTCGAGTACCCGTTGCCCCGAGGCGACTGTGTGCGCGACCGCGAGGACCACTCGCCGCACCGCACGTGTTCGTTCGAGAGGTGCTCGTGTCCAGCTCCTCGTCGCCATCCGACCTCCGTTCCCTCCAGCTCGCTCAGGACGGCGGAAGCGTCTCCGACGAACGTGTGCCAATCGTGTGGGTTGCGTGTGGAAGAGCGGCACCCGCACACAGTTCTGCTTCACTAGCCGTGATGGAGGACAACGGCATCCGCGTTCAGGTTCTCGGTCCGGTAGCGCTGTTCGTAGACGGTGTCGAACAGCGGCTGACGGACCGCACCCGTGCCTTGTTGGCGGCCCTGGCCCTCGACCGCGAGCGCGCCGTGGAGCGGGAGCAGTTGATAGAGCTGCTCGGCGGCACCCCAGGTTCGCTGACGCTGGCGACGATCCGGAACTACGCGCGCGACCTGCGGAAGTTGGTCGGTAACCAAGTGCTGCCGAACAAGCGCGGCCGCGTCCGCCTGAACCTCGACCTTAGGCATATTGACTACTGGCAGTTCCGCAAGCTGTTCGACCGAGCCCAGTCATCCGAAGGTGAAGAACGGCGGCGTGCGTTGCGTGAAGCCCTGGACTTGTGGCAACCGGGAGAGCCGCTGCACAACGTCGGGCAGGCGCACCTCCAAGACCAGGTCGCGGACCTGACGTCCCGGCACCGCAAGACCTACCTCAACCTGATCACCGTGAATCTGGGGTCCGGCCGGGTGGACGAGGCCGTGACGGACGCGCGAGAGGCGTTAAGCCGTTGGCCGCTTGACGGCGAGGTGTGCGGAGCCTTGCTGCAGGCGCTGGGGCACATGGGCGATGACGGCGAAATCACCCGGATCGCGGCCGAGTTCACCCAACGTCGACGCAAGGCCGCACAGGGGCTGCCTGCGAACTTCACCACCCTGGTGAGGAACGCCCTGGCGGATGCCGGCACCGCGACCAAGATCACCATGTCTCGCCCGCTCAGGCCGAACCAGCTGCCCCGAACGGTCGAGACCCTGCACGGACGTGATTACGAGTTGGCACAGCTCGACTGGCTGCTCGCCGGCCAGGCACGAGCCGTCGCGGTCGTCGGCCCGGCTGGCGTCGGGAAGACACAGCTCGCGTTGTTCTGGGCGCACTGCTCGCTCGACGCGTTTCCCGACGGCGTGCTCTACGGCGACCTGCGCGGGTTCGACGAGCGCGACCCCGTGCCGGCTGACCGTCTGCTCACGTCGTTCGTCCGCGCGCTCGGTGCGATGCCGACCGAAGACCCCGTCGGCCAGTACCGCAGCCTGTTGGCCCACCGGGCGGTCCTCGTGGTCCTCGACAACGCACCCGACTACGAGCACATCGAACCGCTGTTACCCGCCGGCCCGCGGTGCGCGGTCGTCGTCACCAGCCGACGGCGGATGCCGGCGATCCGCTCCGCCGGGAGCGGCAAGGAGGTCACCGTGAAGCGGTTGGCGCTGGAAGCCGGTGTCGCGATGCTGCGCGACCTGATCCACGACAGGCGGGTGAAGGACGAGTGGGGAGCGGCCCGGGATCTCGTGATCGCGTGCGGCAGACTGCCCCTGTCGATCACAATCGTCGCGGCGCGCGCGGAGCAGCGCAAGACCCACCGTCTGGACACGATCTTGAAGGACCTCCGCGACACGTCCGCGCTGCTCGACGCGCCGGTGCCGAAGAACCGGTCGATCAAGCTCGAGACGGTGATCGCCTGGTCATACCGGGCGTTGTCACCAGCCGCCGCGGACGTGTTCCGACTGCTCGGCGTACATCCGGGGCCGGTCATCGGCGCGGCCGCGTTGAGCTTCCTCACCGGTCTGCAGCAGGCTGAACTCCGATCGTGGATGGACGAGCTGACGGAGAGCCACCTCGTCGAGGAGATCGAAGAGGACCGGTTCGAACTGCTCGGGGAGTTGCGCCTCTTCGCCGCGCGGCAAGCCGAGTCCGACTTGACCGACGAGGCTCTTGCCGCAGCGCGGACGCGGGTGCTCGACTACCTGTTCTGGGTGGGTTGGGCCTGCGACCTGGCGCTCGAATCGGGACGCGAGTTCCCGGACACGTCGCCGCCCCTCGGCCTTACAGCTCCTGAGTTCTCCAGGGACGAGGCCATGGACTGGTTCGACGCGGAGTACGGCGTCTTCACCTCGGTGCTGACGCAGCCCGTGTATCGGAACTACGAGTCCTACCAGTGGAAGCTTTCGTTGGTGCTCGTCTTCTACCAGCGCCAGCGTGGGCATTGGCGGGACTCGGAGAAGTTCCTGACCGATGCGACGGAGACAGCCGCCCACACCACCGAGCTCCGGTACCAGGCGGTCGTGCACCGGCAGCTCGGCGCGACTCGACGCAAGTTGAACGACCTGAACCGCGCGGTGAGCGTCCTGCACAAGTCGATCGCGCTGGAGCGGGAAGTCGGCAACATCGTCGGCGAGGCGCACAGCCATCAAGTCCTCGGTGCGATCTACGAGAGCCGAAAGGACATGGCCGAAGCGACCGAGCACTACGGCACCGCCCTCCAGACTTACGAGGCCGTTGATGATCGACGGGGTATCACGTACACGGCATCAGGCATGGCCGGTGTCCTCCTGGAGACGGGGCGTCCGGAAGAGGCGCTCGTCCTCGCGCAGCGTGCGGTGGAGACCGGGAACGACGGGTACGGCCTTGCTGCGGCACGTCGGACGATCGCGAGCTGCCACCTGGAGCTCGGCAACCCGGCCGCTGCGGTGGTCCCGGCGAAGCAGGCCGCCGATGAGTACCGCCGAACCGGTGCCGCGCTCAACGAGGCTCGCGTTCGCGAGCTGCTCGGCAATGCGCTCGCCCGGACCGGCGATCCGGCCGGTGCGCGTGAGGCTTGGCAACGTGCCCAAGACCTACTGGTGGACTTGCTGAAGGACCTGCCCAAACCCTCGCCCGACGATCAGGACCTCCTGGCCAGGCTGCGTCAACTCACGGCACCCTAGCTTTCAATCGGCGGAATTCGCAGGGGATTGACGCGCAGCCAGGCTTCGGGATCGGGGTCAGGAGCTTGCGGATCCGGTGGTGCCTCGGGTGGTGGCAAGAGCTTTCGCAGATTTCCCACCGCTTCGGCGATCGTCGCGTATCTGCGGGTGAGATCGCGGTCGATCATGCGCAGCACGATCGGTGCCAGATTGGAACCCAGGCGGTGCACAACCCTCGGCGGCACCTCGGCGGGCACATCGCCGACGTTCCACCCGTCTTCAGCCAGGAAGGGGAGTCGGTTCGCGACCATCTCGCACACCAGGCACCCCAGCGCGTAGATGTCGCTCTGGAACGTCAAGCGCTCCTGTCTCACCTGCTCGTAGGGTGCATAACCGCGTGTTCCTTGGAAGGCGTTCGTCGAGTCGATGTGCTTCGCGATGCCGAAGTCGAGGAGATACACCTGGCCTTGCCGATTTATCTTGATGTTGTCGCCCTTGACGTCACGGTGCACGAAACCGCGACGATGTACCGCGTCGAGTATCTCGCCAACCTGGCAGGCGATCGCCACCGCCGTCCGCCGCTTGATCGACCTGTTGCGTTTGATCAACTCTGCGAGTGAGATCCCTTCGACGATCTCCATGACCACATAGGACAGTTCACCGTGGACTCCGATTTGATGTACGACAGGCGTTCCTTCGACGTCGTGGAGTTGCCGTCCGATGTCGCCCTCCGTCGCCAGCTTTCGGTTGTTGGAGGCGTACCACGTGTCGGTTTCGTGGAACCTGACCGGCAGTACCTTCACCGCGACCTCAAGATCAGATTCGAGGTCGAGCGCGCGAAACAAGCGGCCCATGCCGCCTTCGCCCAGTGGTTCGGTCAAGCGGAAACGATCAGCGAGCACTGTGCCGACCTTCACGAATTCACCCTTCCGCGACTCAAACTCCACCGTGTCACATCATCCGGGCAACCTGCTGTCCCGTTACAAGGTTCACCCCAGCGGAGTAGTGCGGTTCTGACATGATCTCGGCCTACGGGGAGGGAGGGTGCATGGGGCATTGGCAGGTGCCGCAGGGAATTTCGGGTAATCCGCAAAAAGTCGTTGTATCGGTCGCGAGCGTCGGTTCCACCGACTTCCGCTGTCCGATGTCGGAGGCACTCAAAGCGCGCCACGGACTGCGCCCAACGGACGAACGGCCGAAGCCCACCACGCTCAACGATTTCCCCCTTGGCCCGTTCATGACCGCGCTCGACCTCGTGGAATTTGGCGGTGTGGAGCCGGCGGTGGCCGTGCGCCGGGCGCTTGCTCCCACGCGGGGTTCCCGCAACCATGACGGGCTCGCCGACTGGACCAGGCATGCGGTCGCGGGCTACCTCGACGCGTTCGAGGGCGACGAGGCCACGCCCGTCCCCACACCGTGGAGGCAGGTCGTCAGGCTGGCGGCGCCTGATCCGCGCGGCGTCCGGCACTACGAGATCAACGCGTGGGGCAGGCGGTTCCGCTCCGCCGGCGGCGTCAACGAGTTGCGGATGATCGGTTTTCGCAACGGCCGCCGCGGGACGGGTGAGCTGGCCGTCGCGGGGTTCGTCGCAGCGAGCGGGGACCCCGCGCCGGAACGGATCCGCATCAGGGAGTTCTCCTGCCTGACCGGCCAGGCCGAGCTGTTGTACGACCGGACGCGGGCGGAAACGCTCGACCACTACCGCGAGCACGGTCGGGACGCGCTCAAGAACGCCGTCGACGGCGACGAGTACCGGCCTGGTGAGTCGTGCGTCGCGTGCCGGTTCCGGTCGGTGTGCCCGGCGCGGGCGGAGACACCCGGCGTGCTCGGTATCGCGGATCGGACTCGACCGCGTCGTACCTGGTCCGTCAGTAATGCCCGCAAGTACCGCGGTTGTCCGGCGCGCGACCACCTCGGGCGGCTGCGGCTGCCCAAGGCCGCCACGTTCGAGCACAGTCCCGCCGCCGAACGGGGCCGTGCCGTCCACGCCTACGTCGAACATCGCCACCGGTCCGGTGGGGTGTGCGTCCCGGACGTACCGGAGAGCTGGCCGGACCGCGCCTTGCCGGTGGACGAGATCGCGGCCGGAACGGCGATGCTGCGGCACCACGCGGAGGTGTGCCCGCTCTCGTTGGCGCCGACCGAGCTCCGCATCGAACCCAACCTGGTGTTCGACGACACGGCCGCCGATGTCGTCGTGATCGCGAAACCCGACCTGCTCTACCGGGACGGTGACTCCCTGGTCTGGCGCGAGCTGAAGACCACTCGCGCGGACCCGGACCGGGTCTACCGCACGCTGTCAGCGATCCCCCAGCTGGCCCTGGCGATCGTGCTGCTCGGCAAGCACGCGATTCGCGATGCCGGCCCCAACCCCCGGGTCGAACTGGAGCTGCTCCACCCGGACGGCAACGATCTAAGGATCTACGACGTGCAGGATCCCGCTACGCGTGCCGAGGCGGAGGCGGTGGTCACGTCGTTGGCCGCGTCATGGCACGGTGACGACGAGTTTCCCGCACGACCGGGTGCCGACTGCCGCACCTGCGAAGTGGTGCGGTGGTGCCCGTCCGGTCGGGCCGAGGTCGCATCATGACCATGGCGGACGACGACATCGCCCTGGTGCACGCGGTCGCCCTAGCAGTGCTGGAACTCGGCGACGAGGACCTGAAGACCGGCTTCGCGATGCCCTACCCGGACCGCGCGCAATCCGTGCTCGATCGACTGACCCTGACGTGCCTTTCGCGCGGTACCCGACCGCCCCGCAGCCTGCCGGACTTGGTCATGTGGTGCGGTGCCCGACCGCTGATCGATTGGCCGCTGCGTCTTCCCCGAGAGGTCTTGGGCGGCGATGGGCTGTTGGTGGACGTCCGGCGTTCTCGTCCAACGGGCCTGTGTCGGGAGTGGGCGGAGGACGGCAACGCCGTGCGGCCGGACCCGATCCGCGACCACCTTGAGAAAGCCGCGGCACCGGACCGGCACCTGGCGTGCCGGGAGTTCCTGGCCGAGTACCAGATCGTCTCGGACGACGAGGTCACGGCCTTCGCCGGTGACCGTGCCGCACGCCGCACGTGGCGGTTGGTTCGCGACCTCTACCGGCCGGTCCCGCTCGCGCTCGTGCGACGCGGCCAGGCGGCCCGCTGCACGGTCTGCCGCGCGCTGTCCGCACCACTCGCCAGCGGTGGCTGGCTGTGCGAGTGGGAGGCGTGTCCGGCGGGGGAGCAGCTACCGGAGTTGCTGTCCGCCACTGGGAGCCTCGTGCTCGCCGAAGCGGCTCGGAGGGTGATCAGTGGTGTCGCCCGAGTGGAGCAGGCCGTGGTCGGGCTGGTTCGAAGCCACGGCGCGGCGGTCACACGTGAAGTCGAGGGCCTGCGAATCGACTGGCCCGAGGGCGGGCACAGGTTCGTGCTGGTGTTCGATCACGGCGACCCGGCACTGCTCGCCCGCGCGGTGGGCAGGTCAGCCTGGCGGGACCGCAATCCGCTCGTGATCGTGCCCGCGGAGCGCCTGCGGGCGAGGCCCGATTACCGGGCGGTGTTCGGACGGCTCGTGGTCGGTGCGCCGACGCTCGTGGCCGACGCCGAGCTGGTGGACCTGGCGGGCGGCTCGGCGACGTGGGGTGAGGTGTGATGCGGAGCTCAAGGCGGATCTTCCAGGCCATGACCGCGCCGTTGTCAACGGCCTACCGAATTCCGGGCGACGCCCTGCACAAGGCGTTCACCACGGAGCTCGGGTTGTTCGCCGCCCAGACGGTGTTGCCGGGACGGCCTGCCATCGAGGCGTGGCCGTTGTTCAGCGGCTTCCCCTTCGCGCGCGAACGAGGGATCGCCGGCTTCGACGAAACTCTGCGCACCGTGCGGTACGAACTGTGGACCATGAGGAGTCCCGCCGCGTGGCGGTCGGCATTGGCCGATTACAACGAGGTGGAGGAGGAGCTGCGCGGCTACCGCCTGATCGACCCGAGCCGTCCGCCCGCCCGCCGTCCCGTGTCCACCGCACCGGAACGCTGGCCGATCTACGAGCGATTGCTCCGCGCAGCGGCGCCGTTCGCGAGCAGCGAGCTCCGGGTCGCAGGACCGGGCCCGCACACGTTCATCGCCGGTGAGGACATGACGACTGTGACCTTGCCCGCGCTCGACCATCGGCGACCGGTGGGCCACGACCTCGATGAACCGCAACGGGGTGCGGGCAAATCGATCACGATCGACAAGTCGGCGCTGCTGGTGACAGCACGGGACATGGACGCGACCGCTTACGCCGACTGGGAGGGGCGGCTCGACCGGGTGGCCCTGATGCCGCTCGCGGGGGAGCGCTTCGCGGAAGACGGCACGCTCGACCTCGACGGACTAACCCACCTGCTCGGCATCGTCGGTGCGGGCAAGAGCACTCTGCGGGACGTGCTGACGGTCCATGCGGTGGCCAAGTTGGGCCTGCGCGTCACGCTCGTCGTCGGTGACGTCGCGGAAGCGTTGAAACTGGTCGAGCTGTTCGGGACGCACGGTGTCAGGGCCGCTCCCGTGATCGGTGCGAGTACGCGGGTCCGGCACGCCGAGCGACTGCACCGCAGGCTCGCCGGTCGCGGCGCGCCTGGCGTCCTCGGGCACGTCGACGCGGGCTTCGACCACTTGAGCACGTCTTGCGCGCTGGCCGCCCTCCGCGGTGACGACCGGCCGCCGTTGGCCTACCACGACGCCCCCTGCACCAGTCTGCGGCCGAAGAGCGTCAAGGCCCGGGCCGAAGCGCGCCGAGCGTGTCCGTTCTGGTCGGCCTGCCCGCGCCACCACTCCGCCCGCGAACTCGTGGAGGCGGACGTGTGGGTGGCGACGCCGCAAAGCCTGGTGCTCACCGCCGTGCCGTGGCCGCAGAACGCCGAGCGGATCCGGTTCATGGAACTGGCGTGCCGGCGCAGCGATATCGTGGTCGTCGACGAGGTCGACCGCGTGCAGATCACGCTCGACTCCCAGTTCGCACCGATGGCCACGCTCGTGGGGCGTGGCGCCGTGTCGTGGCTCGACAAGGTCCACGCCCACAAGATCGGCCAGCTCGTGGATCGCGCCCGGATCCCGCTGTCGGACAACGACGTCCAGATGTGGTCGGCCGCGGTGAACACGGCTTGCGCCGCGACGGATCGGATCTACGCGTTGCTGGTGCGCGACCACGACCTGCGGCAGTGGCTGCGGGCGGGCCACTTCAGCGCGTGGCTCCTGCACCGCAGACTCGCGGCGGACCGCTATCCGCGCGGGTCCGACTCCGTGCCGGACCCGTTCGAGGCGGCTCGTGCCGCGCTGCTCGAAGAACTCGACCGCTTCCGCGACAACCCGTTCGGTGAACGTCGCAGCTTCCCGCCCGCGAACCCGTCCCTCGTGCGGTTGACCAGCGAGTTGCTGCACGCGACGTCCTTGCGGCGCACCCGGCTGGAGCTGCGGGACGTGCTCGCCGAGTTGACCGGCGTCACCAAGGACCGCACCGGTCGCGAGTGGCTCGACCAGTGGGCCACCCGGTTCGAGTTCACCCTGCTGCTTGCGGCGCTGGAACCGAAGTTGGCGCTGATGACGGTCATGTGGCCGCGGGTCGAGGCGGCGCTCAACCTGGATGCCGCGCTTGGCTTCCGGGTACCCGACGATTACGGCCCGGTGATCCCCGAACCGCCTATGGGCGACGTGATCGGCTTCCAGTTCCTCCCGGAAGGCCGGGACGACGGCGGCGTGGTCAGCGGCGAGCTGAAGTTCTTCCACTGCACCGGTGTCGGCCGGGACCTGCTCAAGGCCATGGCGGACCTGCCGGAGGCGGACAACCGGCCCGGACCGCACGTCGTGCTGCTGTCGGGCAGCAGCTGGGCCGGTTCGTCGAGCCGGTACCACGTGGACGTCCCCGTGCGGGCATTGCTCGCCCCAGATCGCGCGGAGATCGAGCGGATCGCGTCGCACAGCGACTTCCGGTTCGCACCCGTGCGCGACGGCAAGACACCCCTGCGCGTCTCCGGTACGCCGCTCGACGGCCGGTCACGCGCGTTGACCGGCATCGTCACTCGGCTGGCGGCATCGACGGACGAGCACGCGAGCGTGCTCGAAGACGAGCTGGCGGACATCGCCGACGACTACCGCCGCCGCATCCTGCTGCTGGTCGGCAGCTACGACGAGGCCGAGCTGGTCGCCGACCTGCTGCACGGCAAGAAGCGGTGGCGAGACAAGGTGTTCCGGCTCGTCCCGGACGACGCGGAGATCGCCGAGCCCGGTGAGCACCAGGCACCGGTGCTGCGTCGCGGTGACGTGGACACGCTCGCCATGACCCGCGCGGACATCCTGGTCGCCCCGCTGCTTGCGGTGGAACGCGGGCACAACATCCTTAACGAGCAGCGGGTGGCGGCGATCGGCTCCGTGTTCTTCCTCGTCCGCCCCAGCCCGCGGCCCGACGACCTGGCTCTCGCCGTGCACGCGGTGAACGACTGGGCATCGAGGGTCCGCCGCGACGGTCGGTTCCGGGCGATGGTGTCCTCGGCCGGTTCACTGGACGAAGCTGGCCGGGCGTTCCGGTCTGCGGCGCGCGCGCAGTGGCGACGGGTGGTGGGACGGAGCATGGCGTGGCGGGACCTGGGTGATGACCGCGAGTCGGTGACCTGGGATCTGTTGGTGGTGATCTGGCAGGTCATCGGCCGCCTGGTCCGAGGCGGGGTGCCCGCGAGGGTCGTGTTCGTGGACGCGGCGTTCGCCCCGAACCTGGCACTCGGGCACGAGGACACCGCGGAGACGAGCCTGCTGGTCTCCATGCACGCGGTGCTGGACCGCTACTGCTCCCCGGATGTCGATCCGGCGATACCCGGACCCGAGCGGCAGCTCGTGCGCGAGCTCTACGGACCGCTGTGGTCGGCGCTCGGCATGTGCTTGGCGAACGCGACGGGAGGCATGCGCAACCCATGACCCCAACGGTTCGGCTCACCGCCTACGACCTCGGTCGTGACCCGTGGTCACACGACTTCAAGGTCATCGCGTTCGCCCCGGAGTGGCGTACCGAGGTGGTGCGGCGGTACGCCAAGCAGTTCACCCGCGCCGACCCGCGGTGGACCGCACCGATCAGGCAGTTCAACTCGCTGCTCCAAGCCGCCGTGCCGGACGTGCTCGCCGCTCCGGGTGCGGCAACCGATGAGCGGTTGCCGTGGCTGTACGCGGCGGACGTCGTGCCGCGGGACGCGATGAGCCGTCTTACGAACGCCTGGCTGACGCGGATCCTTTCCCGTCGGGGTGAGGCCGACGGTGAGGAGGTGGACGCCCTGCTCGACACACTCGATGACGCCATGCCACAGTGGGCGTCCACATCCGTCGACCTGACCGACACCACGCTGACCCGGGGCGGCACGGCAGATCCACACCGCCGGCTTTACCATCTCGTGCCCGAGGTCGTCGCGGCACGGCTTGCCGCGCGGACGTACCAGTACGAAGGCACGGAGCTGTCTTTCCGCGTGGTGTCCTCGACACGGGGAACCGAGCTGGTGTCATGGCCTCCCCAGCCGTACGTCAGGCGTGGCCGTGACTGGTACCACTCGCTGTTGATGCGGGCCTCCCTGCACACCGTGCCGTTTTCCGGGCGGCCCAGGGTGCACATCACGTATGGCGTCCGCCGCTGGGTAACCGGTGAACCCGTGAAGCTGGACCCGCGACGCGGCGTGACTGCCTACCTGCAGGTTCCACTGCCTTGGACGCTCCGGGACGGCGGCGTGCCGAGGTTGATAGCCAACGGCTTGCGGCACGACTCCGCGCTTGGCACACCGGCATGGCGTTCCACTAGCCTGATGGACCTGCTCCCGGAGTACAGCTCCGCCTTCACACTGCCCACCGCGGAGGAGCTGATCGACAACCCGACCGAGTGGGCACAGGGCCGCGACGGTGTCTCGGTGTGGGTTGTTCACTCAACCTTGATGGGGTCGCACGACGCGAAGTCGGGGCTCATGCCCGTCGAGCGCCGCCACTTCGACGCGTGGGTCGAGGAGTCGCTCGCCGGGGTCCTGCGCCGGTCCACGGACCTGACCAAGGTCACGCTCCTCGCCAAACCGGAGTTGTGGCGCCGGGACAAGGACGCCGAGGCCAAGGCAGCGAGCAAGGTGGTGAAGGGCCACGCACGTCGGTTGGCGTGCGCCGTGGCGCTCGACGGCCGGCCGCTGACTATCGACATCCGCTACGAGAACGACCGGACCCGCGACGCGCTCGTCGCCGCGCTGTGCGAAGTGCTCAACCTCGATCCGGCGTCCGCGCCCCATTGGCGCACCCCTGAACTGGAAGTGCGGCTAGACGCGTCCACGTGGGAGGAGATCACTGCGGATCTGCAGGTGCCCCGCTCGTGGGGCAAGGCTCATGCGCGCGCGGTCGCGACGGCGACCCGGGAGCGCCGCGCGCTGATCAACCGCCACTTCGGCACGCCGGCACTGGACGCGCCGATCCGTCTGGTCCTCGTCGAGCTGCGCGGCGCGGACAAGTTCGGTCCCGGCCGGGACCCGAAGGCCGCGATCCGCCTCGGCTGCGCGGACGCACGTCGGGTCAGCCAGTTCATCACCACCGAGACGAAGGCGCTAGCCGAACGGGCGCGGTCTTCGATCCTGGACGGTCTGCGCCAGCTCGGCGCGGTGCTGCCGCCGAAGCACACCCTCGGCGCGGCGGTCCCGCTGGACCTCCAGCACGTGGGGCTCTGGATGATCCGCAAGAACCACACGACGGCTCGCACCGCACGGCGCGCTCTGGTGGCGGTGCGCATCCGTTCGAATGACCACGGCCGGCGGGTCGAGGGCTGGGACGAGCGACGCAAGGGCTGGGTGTCGTACCCGGAGCTGCTGCTGAGCCTGCACGGAGACGTCGACTTGGAGCAGGATCGCGGCACGTGGCTGTCTCTGGCGGAACAACAAGCGGCCGCGCAACGCCGGATCAGATCCCTGCTCTTCCAGATCCGCGACACACCCACGCTGCTGCTGGTGCAGGCGGGGAACATGCGTCACTCGTGGCCGTGGCTCACCAACAGTGCGATGGTGCCCGACTCCCTGGGCTTCGGGCCCTGGCCCGCCCAGCGCACCGCCCTGTTCGGCCCCGGTCTGCGGGTCGTGGTGATCCGCGACGGCGGCGGGCGCGACGAGGTGCCGCAGTGGTACGCACCGCGTGATGACGAGAAGTTCGCCGGTCACGCGAGCGGCGTGTGGCAGTCGTTCGACGTCGGGTCCGACAACCGCGTCTTCCAGAGCATCACCGAGATCCCGATCCAGGGCGCCAAGCCCAACCAGGCGGTGAAGTACCGTGACGGGGCCGCGTCCAGCGGCGTCACCGTGGCAGGCTGGAACCCGGAAATCCGCGAGCTGACCGTCCTCGCGAGCCGGATGACGACCACGGGCGAGCCCGAGGACCCGCGGATCTGGGCGGCTCTGGCCCACCAGCTCAGATACGCCGACGACTACGTTCCGCTGGCCGTGCCGCTGGCGTTGCACCTCGCGAAACTCGCCGAGGAGTACGTGGTCGGTGAATATCGGGAAACGTGACTTGGAATTCGAACGAATGGGCGACCCGAAGCTGTTGTCAAATCGCGACCGCATCGTTCTCTGTTATCACGTAACGGTTGGTCCAGCTGGGGGACGTGCGTGCACGAGCGTTGTGACGCGACTAAGGTCGAATAGCGGATCACCACTGGACACCGGAGCGCACATGGCAAACACACCGCTCAGCATCCCGGAGAAATCTGCATTGCTGGCGCTGTTGATGATCGGTCGTACCGCATCCAACACCGAAATACGGGATTTATACGGGTTCACCATCGAAAAGGCCGTCCGGGAGAGTCTGATCGACCGGAAGCTGATCGAGGCGCAGCAGTCCAAGGTGCACAAGAACGCGTGGGTGCACGACCTGACCGAACCCGGCTGGAAGCGCTGTCGTGAGCAGTTCGCGGACGCACCGCCTCCCGGCGTGCAGCGGAAGGACCGCCTGCTCTACGGCTTGGCGCAGTGGGTGGACATCGTTTTCGTCAAGACCGGTTGGGAACTCGCGGACGTGTACGCGGAGCCGGAACCCGAACCCGAGCCGAAAACCGAGTCCACGGTGGACGAACGCATCATCACCGCGTACCACGAACTCGTCACCGACTCTGGAGCGTGGGTGGGGCTCGCCGAACTGCGTCGGGCGCTGCCAGACGTGGGTGTACCGGAGTTCGACGCGGCCCTGCACCGCATCGCCGAGATGCCATCGGTCTTCTTCACTCCCGAGATGAACCAGAAGCTCCTGACGGAGGCCGATCGTCGGGCTGCCGTCCGGCTCGGCGGTGAAGAGAAGCACCTGCTGTCCATCAAGACTTCCTGAGGCCGACATGGACCACGCGGAACGTCGTGCGTTGAAGAACTTGCGCTTCGATTGGGCGCCAACTCCCGCAGCCGTGTGGGCGCCGCCGCCCGCACACGTGGCGGAGCTGAACGCCGACGTGCTGAACACCGTGCTCGGCGCGTTCGCCGACGCCGACGTCGACCCGACGACGAACCCGCTCGGCATCGCGGTGACGGGTCAGCAAGGCGCGGGTAAAACCCACCTGTTGGGTGCCGTGCGCGTCGAAGTCCAGAGTCGCGGCGGCTACTTTTTCCTAGTCAGCCTGGTGCACGGGAACAACTTCTGGCAGAACATCGTGCACTCGTTCCGCAACGGCCTGTACCAACCCGACACCAACGGCCTCTCGCAGCTGACCTCGTTCCTGCACCGTCTGTCGGACGTGCTGTCACTGCCAGACGACGTGCGCCGCCAAGTGATCGGCCACGAGCCGGTGACCAAGGAAGCCCTCGACCAGGTCGTCGTCGCGCTGCGTGAGGTCAACCCGACGGAAGGCCGGCAGTCCCGCCACACGGCGCGGGCACTGATCCTGCTCTCGGCCATCGACCCGGCCGTGCAGGAGATCGGCGAGGCTTATCTGACGTCGGGTAGCGAGTCCGTTCCCGGTGAGCGGGCCGCGTGGGGCATCCACCCCGACCCGAAACACCCGCACGAGATGGTTCGCGAGATCTCCGGGCTGCTCGGCATGACCGGGGCGACCCTGCTTGCGATCGACCAGATCGACACGCTGGTCGCCCAAGCGGGTATCGCCACCGGCTCCAGCCGCGAGTCGCCGTTCGAGTTGCCGCGCAGTGAGCTTTTCGACCAAATCGGCACGGGACTCATGGAGTTGCGGGAAGCGGCTCGGCGTTCGTTGCTCGTTGTCGCGTGCCAGTTCCCAGTCTGGGAGGCGATCCGCAGGTTCTCGCACCGTGCCGCAGTTGACCGGTTCCGCGACGAACTGCGGCTTCGGACCGTGTCCACGGCCCAGACGGGGCAGGCATTGGTCACCGCGCGGTTCGCGCCGCGGTTCAAGGACTGCGCGTTCACGCCGCCGTACCCGACCTGGCCCGTCCGCCCGGAAACGTTCGCGGGCGCGACCCAGTACACGCCGCGCGAGCTGTTCAAACGCATCGACGAGCACATCAAGTCCTGTTTAGACAACGACGAGGTTGTCGAGCTGACCGCGCTCGACCAGGTGGTGACCGTCCGCCAGCGCGGGATCCCCGCCTCTGAGCTCACTTCGCTCAACGACGAACAGCTTCTGCGGTTGGACGAGTCGTTCGCCAGGCTGCTGAATGAGGTGGACCCGAGCCCTGCGGTCCACAAGAACACCGAGGACAAGCGAATGACCGCACTCCTCGGCGCAGCGTTGACCGCGTACCGCCACGAGTTGGGTGAGCAGGGTCGGGACTACAGGGTCGACGACGTGTGGGGCGGTCGCAACCCGGCTCTGCACTCCCGGTTGAAGCTCGTCCTCGACAACACCGAGGACGCGATCCACTGGTCGTTCCGCGGGATTGCGACCGACAGCGCTCTCGCGGCACAGAACCGGATCGAGCGACTGCGCGCGATATCCGAGGTTGACCCAAACATCGACAAACGCCACGCCTACCTTCTGCGTACCGGCCCATGGTCGATGACCACGCCGAAGACCAAGGAGAAGCTCGCTGAGTTCCGTACCGCCGGTGGGGTGCTGGTGGAGAAGGTCGACATGGACGACCTGCGGACGTTCGCGGCGCTGGAGTCCATGCTCGACAAACCGGGGCCTGAGCTGCACGAGTGGCTGCACCTGCGGAAGCCGGCGAGCAACACGGCGTTGTTCCGCCTGGTGTTCGGGCCACCCGGGAGGGAAACACCGCCTTCGCCGGACCCACCCGCACCGGATCCGGTCGACACGATCGAACAGCTGTGGCCGACCGATGATCCCGACGCGTCGCGACAGCACCCGCCCGCTCCCTCGGCTTCGATCTCCCTCGGTGACCGGCTGGAGACCGGAGAGCCCGTGTATGTGTCGTTGGAGTCACTGCGCAAGCACACCGTGATCTTCGCTGGCTCCGGTTCGGGCAAGACGGTGCTGATCCGTCGCATCATCGAGGAGTGTGCCCTGCAAGGTGTGTCGGCGATCGTGCTCGACCCCAACAACGACCTGGCTCGTCTCGGCGACGCCTGGCCTCAGCCGCCCACCGGGTGGAAGGCGCACGACCACGAAAAGGCGGCCGACTACCTAGCGAACACCGACGTCGTGGTCTGGACGCCACGCCGGGAGTCAGGCCGCCCCATCAGCTTCCAGCCACTGCCGGACTTCGCGGACGTTCTCGGTGACCCGGACGAGTTCACCCTCGCGTTGGACATCGCCGTCGCGGCGCTCGCACCGCGTGCCCGCGCCGACGGTTCGACGGCCAAGGCGGAGCGCACGAAGGCCGTGCTGCGTGAGGCGCTGACATCCTTCGCCCGGTCCGGGGGCGCGGGCCTGAAGTCGTTCCTGGAGTACCTCTCCGACCTCCCGGAGGAGGTCACCCGGCTCGCGAACGCCACCGCGATTGCCAGTGACGTGGCGCAGACCCTCCTCGCCGCGATGATCAACGACCCCCTTTTCGGTGGTTCGGGCGTGCCGCTCGACCCGAGCGTGCTGCTCACCCCCGCACCTGGCAAACGCGCGCGGATCTCGATCATCAGCATGATCGGGTTGCCGAACGACGACCAGCGCCGCAGCTTCGTCAACCAGCTCCAGATGGCGATGTTCGCCTGGATCAAGGCGAACCCGGCCGGCGACCGTCCGCTTGGTGGCTTGTTCGTCATGGACGAGGCGCAAACTCTCGCCCCGTCCGGTGTGATGACCGCCTGCACCACGAGCACGCTCGCATTGGCGTCACAGGCGCGCAAGTATGGTCTGGGGCTGGTGTTCGCTACCCAGGCCCCGAAAGGCATTCACAACCAGATAGTCGGCAATGCAGCGACGCAGTACTTCGGGTTCATCAACAGCCCGGCGCAGGTGGCGGCGGCCAAGGAGATGGCGGCCGCCAAGTCCAGCACCGTGCTGGACATCTCGCGGCTGAGCGCGGGCGAGTTCTACGCGGTCGCCGAGGGCAGGCCGTTCCAGAAAGTCAGGTCGCCCATGTGCCTGAGCCACCACCCGCCGAGTGCGCTCACCCCGGAGGAAGTCCTGGTCCGGGCACGCACTGACTGAGCTCAGCGAGGAAAGGCCACCGCGATGGACCGGATCATCACCGGACTGGTTGACGAGTTCCAGAAGAACTACGCCCTCGCCGAGCTGACCGAGAGCGAGGTGTTCGAGGCGTTCGCCGCGTATTGCGTGCTGAACTCGTACTACGAAGAGGACTTCAACCCGGACGAGTTCCGCACGGGCGGTGGCAACGACCTCGGCATCGACGCGCTCGCCGTGCTCGTCAACGGCATCCTGCTCCAGGACTCCACCGACGTCCGCGCTCACATCGAGCGATCTCGACGGGTGGACGTGCAGATCGTCGTGATCCAGGCGAAAACCACCGCGGGGTTCGAGGCCCGGGTGATCTCCGACCTGGCTGACAACCTCAGCCACATCACCGGTACCGGCAGCCTGCCCTACGCGGCTTCCGAGGACATCGTCAACTTCCGGGAATGTCTGGAGGCGGTGTACGGCAATATCGCGAAGCTGTCGGGTGCGCTGCCAGAACTCCACGTCCACTACGTCACGACCGGCGATCGTGTCGCCGACATGGTGGCGAGCAAGGCGGCGTCGGCCAGTGAGCGTCTGCGTGGCCTTGGCAGGTTCGAACGGGTCGAGTTCCGCTGCGTAACCCGCGACGACCTGCGGCAGTTGTACCGACGGGCGACAACGAAGGTGGCGGTCCAATTCCCGATGCCGCGCAAGATGTCGCTGCCGAAGGTGTCGGACGTCGAACAGGCGTTACTCGGTTTGCTGTCGGCACGGGACCTGGTGATGCGGATACTGGTCGATGAGTCGGGCAGGCTGCGTAAAACGTTGTTCCACGGTAACGTTCGTGATTATCTCGGTGACGAGAATCCGGTAAACCGAGAGATAGCGAACACTCTGCGTGATCCATCGCGACGTGAGAGATTTGCTGTGCTGAACAACGGCATCACGATTGTCACACGTGGTTTGCACGTCGTGGGTGACGACGTCTACCTGGATGACTTCGAGATCGTGAACGGGTGCCAGACCTGTCACGTGCTGTTCGAGCACCGGGACGAGTTGACCGACAATGTGCAGGTGAGCGTGCGAATCGTGCACTCGCACGACGAGGACGTCATCAACGGCATCGTCGGCGCCACCAACCGCCAAACCACCATCAGTGAAGAAGACCTCACGATCCGCGAGAGTTTCCACCGGCTCCTGGAGGACTATTTCGGTCACAGTCGGGATCCAGAGCGCAGGCTATTCTACGAACGTCGAACCAAGCAGTACGCGCACCACAGGGTCGAAAAGACTCGCATCATCACTCGCGCACAATTAATCCGCTCCTACACGGCCATGTTTTTGGGTGAACCGACCCGTCGTGGCCAGTATCGATCGTTGATCTCGTCCGACAGCGGGAACCTGTTCGCCGAAGGTCACCAACCGGTCGTCTATTACACCGCGGCCGCCGCCTTCTATCGTTTGGACTGGTTGCTGCGCAACGGACGAATCCCGAAGAACTATGCGCCCTACCGCTTCCACATTCTGAGCGCGATCAAGCTTCGCGTGTTGGGTCGGGCCCCGATCCAGCACACGTCCCGCACCGCGGAGCGCGAGTGCCAGCGGATCCTCGACGTCATGTGGGACAAGGCAGCTGCGGAAGGCATGGTCTTGAACCTGCTGACGCCGTTACAACGCGCGATAGACGCCGAGCAATCCGAAGGCGTAGCCGCGCGGGAACTGGCGAGAACCCAACGCTTCACCAAACGCGTCAGCAGTGAAATACTTAGCCCGACGTCCCCCTGACCGCGCTGCGCAGGCCTGGACCGTGGCTGATGTGATGATCGTCAGCAGGAGCATGATCGGCTTACAGACAAGCGCAACTGACTGCAGTAGTAGTTCGGGCGGCTCAATCGGAGACTCCTTTACTCGACCAGTTACACTGGTCATCGACCTGGAGAACAGGACCAAGCACGCCGCTCAGTCGTTCTGCGACTGGGGGTCAAGGGGTCGCAGGTTCAAATTCTGTCGTCTCGACGGCCAAGAGGGTCTTCGCAGGTCAGACGCTGCGAAGACCCTCTTTTGTGATCTTGGTTTGTTCTTCGAGGTCGAGCGCGCCGCTCGACGACTCCTTGACTCTTCGTTTCGTATCATCTCGGGTCACCATCCGGGTCGGTTTACCTGGCCGAACGCGGTGTTGTTCGGCGCGAGGGACGGCGTATCGACCCCTTGACTGGTGGCTGACCGAAGTAAAGCGGTCGGTCGACTGAGTCGAGCCGCGGTCAAGGGGAGACCGACAGTAAGGTTTTCCCCTTGAGCCGGACACCTTGATCCCAGACAGCGCTCTGGGGGAAGGATGTCCTCCGTGTCAGGAAAGTCGAAGTACCCCGAGCAGTTCCGCAGGGACGCCGTCGCGTTGGCCCGTTCCTCGGAACGGCCGTTGCGGCAGGTCGCCCGCGAGCTGGGCGTGAACCACGAGACGCTGCGCAACTGGGTCCGCACCGCCGAACAGGCCCAGGCCGCCCCGTCGGCGGGCGGCGTGTCGGCCGATGAGCGCCAAGAGCTGCGGGAACTGCGCAAGCGCGTGGCCGAACTGGAACTCGAGAAGGACATCCTGCGCAAGGCGGCCGCGTATTTTGCCAAGGAGATGGGTCGTTGACCCGCAGCTACCGGTTCATCTCCGAGCACCGCGCCGTCTTCGGCGTCACCCGGCTGTGCAGGGTCCTGGGCGTGCGGCGCCCGGGCTTTTACGAATGGCTCGCCGCCGCCCCTACCAAGGCGCGGCGGGCCGAGGCGGACGAGCGCCTGGCCGCCGGGATCGGGCAGGTCCACGCCGGTGACAGGGGCGCCTACGGGCGTCCGCGGATCGTCGTCGCGCTGCGCCGCCGGGTGAACCACAAACGGATCGGGCGGGTCATGCGCGAGCGCGGGATCGTCGGCCTCACCCGCAGACGCCGCAGGTCACTGACCAGACCCGACGCGGTCGCGGCGCCGGTGCCCGACCTGATCGGCCGCGACTTCACCGCCCCGACGCCGGGCAGGCGGCTGGTCGGGGACATCACCTACCTGCCCACGCGGGAAAGCTGGCTCTACCTGGCTACGGTGATCGACCTGCACAACCGCGAGGTGATCGGACACGCGATGGCCGACCACATGCGCGCCGAACTGGTCCGCGACGCCCTCGACCTCGCCATTCGACGCGGCCTGACCAGCGAAAACGTCATATTCCACGCCGACCGCGGCTCGCAATACACCTCCGGACTGTTCCGCACCACGCTCGCCGGGCACGGCATCCGTCCATCGGTTGGACGGACCGGGTCGTGCTTCGACAACGCGGTCGCGGAGTCGTTCTTCGCCACCCTCAAGACCGAGATCGGCACCACCGTCTGGGACACCCGCGACGACTCCCGACACGACGTGTTCGCCTACCTGGGCTACTACAACCACGACCGTCTACATTCGACACTTGGCTACCACACCCCGCACGAAGCCCGTGTCGGCTATCGTCAAGGCCTCGCCCTCGTGGCATGAAATCCGATGTCCGGTCATCGGGGACAACCTCAAATTGCCGCAGAGACATGCCCTGATCACCCGAACGTCAGCGGCGAGACCCCGCCAGCGTTTCAGTAGACGTGTGCTTGCCGAAAATGTCGTCCGTGCAGGTCAGGGGGCGTGATGGTACTCGTTGAGGATTCCGCCCAGTCGTTGCCGTCGGCGGACGTCGAGTCGGGTGACCGCTGCTTGATCGGTGACGGCTGGTGGTAGGGCGCGTAGTGGGCGGGCGTTGTCGATGCCTTGGTGGGGGCGGTGGGTGTTGTAGAACTGCTCGTACTGGCGTAGCGCGTGGAGTAGGTGCTGTTGGTTCCAGATGAGGGTGCGGTCGAGGAGTTCGCGTCGGCAGCTGCGGATCCAGCGTTCCGTGATCGCGTTCATGCGCGGTATCCGGACACCGGTGAGGAGGATCTGGACACCGGCGTCGGCGAGGACCGCGTCGAACAGGGCGGGGAACTTTCCATCCCGGTCGCGGATCGCTCACCTCCGCTCCCTGCGGTCCGCAAGGGCCTGAGCCGCGCAAGGAGAAACGGGATGCCAGACGCGTTCTCGTCCCCCGAGTACCAACCGAACCAGCAGTTCCCGTACAACTCCTCACCTTCGTACGCCACTTACCCCTGGGAGCCGCCGCCCGCCCCGCCCGCGCGGGCACGCCGGCCGCGCCACCACGCGCTGGGGCAGCACAGCGACATCCGCCTGCTGCGCAGCGCCTACCGCTGGCAGCGCCGCGTGGCCACCCTCACGGCGCTCGGCTACTTCGTGCTGTCCCTCCTGCTCTCCGCGTTCGTCACCTCCCTCATGACACCCGGACATGGTCACAACACCGTGACAGCCTGGCTCTACCAGCGACGATGACTTTTCGAGCGGCACGGGGAACGATGTTCTCCGCCTGCAGGCCGTTCTGCTCTGCGTGCTTCCAGCCTTGCTGGACTCATGGAAGCCCTGAGCAGCGATGTTCGGGCAGTGGGCGAAGACGTCAGTGCCTTGGTGCACTGGATCAGCCGGATCTTGAGGCCGCGGCGGCTGATGTCACACCGATGGCGTCCGCGTTCGTCGGATCCGGGTCGACGTCGGCGCCACGGAGCGGGCAGGTGCAGCCTGCGCTACCAAGAACCGCCCGCAGCCTGGGTCGTTTCGGCCGACGAGCGACATTACGGTTCTGTCCTGGAAATCAAAGAATAGGACCTCGGGTTTATTGTGATGTCAATCCATGATGTACAGACTGATGGATCTTCTGGTGCGGGCGTAGCCAGTTCCGCGTCGGCGGTGCGGGTTCAGGGCCTGAAGAAGGTCTACGGCACGGGACCGCAGGCGGTGACTGCGCTTGCGAGCGTCGACGTGATGTTCGAGCGGGGTACGTTCACGGCGGTGATGGGGCCGTCGGGTTCGGGCAAGAGCACGTTGCTGCAGACGGCGGCGGGGCTGGACCAGCCGACCGGCGGCCAGGTGTGGGTCGGTGACACGGAGTTGTCGCGACTGTCCGAGACGGAGCTGACGAAGCTGCGGCGCTCGAAGATCGGGTTCGTTTTTCAGGCGTTCAACCTCATCGGAGCGTTGACGGTGCAGGAGAACATCGTGTTGCCGTTGCAGTTGTCGGGAAAACGCGCCGATGCCACGTGGGTGCGGCAGGTCGTCGACCGGGTCGGGTTGACCGAGCGGTTGGCGCACCGGCCGTCGGAGCTGTCCGGCGGTCAGCAGCAGCGGGTCGCGATCGCGCGGGCGTTGGCGACGCGCCCCGAGGTCATCTTCTGCGACGAACCGACCGGTGCCCTGGACACTCAGACCGCGGGCGAGGTGCTGAGTCTGCTGCGTTCGGTGGTGGACGAGGCGGGACAGACGGTGATCATGGTGACGCATGATCCCGTGGCGGCGTCGTATGCGGATCGTGTGATGGTGCTGGCCGACGGCCGGATCGTGCACGACATGCCGCAGCCGGGTGCGGAGCGCATCGCGGAGCACCTGGCGTCGCTGGGTCGTCGCCCTCGCATGACGCAGGAGCGCTGACCGATGCTGAAGCTGGCCGCGAAGATGCTGCGCTACCGCATGGGCAGCGCGGTCGCCACCCTGCTGGCCTTGACGGCCGGAGTGGTGCTCTTGATGTCGATGGGACTTCTGGTGGAGTCCGGCCTGCGGTTCGAGGCCGCGCCGAAGCGTTACGCCGCAACAGACGTTGTTGTTGCCCATCGCGACATCACGGTCACGACTAGCGGCGAGGAGAAGGTCACCGTAGAGCTGCCTGAAGGGGGCACCGTCCCGACCTCGATGGTCGAACGGCTCCGGCAGGTACCGGGTGTGGCCACGGTTGTGGGGGACACGTCGGTGACGGCGATCCTGGAGAACGGCGGGGCCACCGGGCACGGGTGGAGCAGCACGGTGCTCACCCCCTACGAGCTGGTCTCGGGTGCCGAACCGAAGAAGGGTGAGGAAGTCGCGCTGGATGAACGCCTGGCCGGCTCGACAGCGCCCGGCGACGAGGTCCCGATCCTGGTGGACGGGACGGCCCGCGTCTACCGGATCAGTGGCCTCGTGCGCAATGCCGGCCCACGGCCGGCTCCTGACGCGTTGCCTGCGGTGTTCTTCACTGACGAGCACGCGGCGGCCGTGTACCCGCGGCAGGGCCGGGTCGACGCTGTCGGCGTCATTGCCGAGCCCGGTGCGTCCAGTGCCGCAGTGGTCGCCGACGTACGCGAGCTGGCCACCGAGGCCGGAGCCAAGGCATACGCCGGCGCCGAGCGCGGGTTGCTGGAACAGTCCGCGGATGCGGCGGCCGGCCGGATGCTGGTCCAGCTCGGCACTGTCTTCGGCGGGTACGTGGCGCTGCTGGTGATGTTCGTCGTGGCCGGAACCATCGGCCTCGCGGTCCGGCACAGACGACGCGACCTCGCCTTGCTCCGGGCAGTCGCCGCCACGCCCGGCCAGATCACCCGGTTGATCCTCATCGAGGTGGGGCTGCTCAGTCTGCTGTCGGTCGTGATCGGCGTGCCCTCGGGCTGGTTCGCCATCCGATGGCTGCGCGGGGAACTGGTCGACCACGAGTTCATCCCGGACACGTTCCCGTTCAGCGGCGGTGTGCTGACCGCGGTCGCGGTGGTGGTGGCGACGATAGCGGTGGCGGTGGGTGCCGCGCTGATCGCCGTCCGTCGGACGGTGCTGATCCGCCCGACGGAGGCACTCGGCGAGATCGCTGTGGAACCCCGCCGGAACAGCAAGATCCGCTTGTTTTCCGGGTTCGTCGCCTTGGCCGGTGGTGTTTTCCTGACCACGCTCACCACTGCGCTGAAGGGGACCGCTGCCCTCGGCACCGCGATAGGCGTGCTGTTCGTGCTCGTCCTCGCGGTCGCGCTGCTCGCCCCCTGGATCAACCGGGTGGCCGCCCGGCTGCTCGGCCCGGTGCTGCGTGTGGTGTGGGGCGACAGCGGTTACCTCGCCGCGGCGAACCTGCGCGCCAACGCCCAAAGCATGGTCACCGTGCTGACCGCACTGGTGCTGTCGGTTGGCCTCGGTGGCTCGATCTGGTTCCTCCAGGACAACCAGCAGCGAGCGGCCGTTGAGCAGAGCCGTGACGGGATGCTCGCCCAACACGCCGTGATCTCCGCCGCAGGTCTGCCTGACTCCGCCCTCACGGAAATCCGCGGGATTCCCGGCGTGGTGGCCGCCACCGGAGTGCGTAATACCTCGATCATCCCCACCGGGGGAGAGGACGCCAGCGGTGTGCAGGCGATCGATCCGGCCGGCGCCGAGCTCACGATGGACCTCCGGGTGCGCAGCGGCAGCTTGGCCGACCTGCGCGGCCCCGCCATGGCGGTGTCAACCTTGCAAGCCGATTCCAACGGCTGGGAGATCGGCGAGCAGGTCGAGGTGTGGCTCGGCGACGGCACACCGGCCACCCTGCGCGTCGTCGCGATCTACGACCGGGGCATGGGTTTCGGCGACGCTACCGTCGCCAAGGACGTCATCGACGGCCACACCGCCGCCACCGGCTACGAGCGGATCCTCGTCCGCAGCGAACCGGGCACTGACATCACCACCGCCCTGGCCGACGTCGCCGCCCGGCACCCCGGTAGCACCGTGACGAGCACCGCCAGCCTCACCGGCCAGCTCGCCGACGATCTGGAGCTGGGATCCTGGTTGAACAAGCTGCTGGTCGGCATCATGGTCGGCTACGCCGCCCTGGCCGCCGCCAACATCATGGTCATGGCCGCCCTCACCCGTGGCCGTGAACTGGCTCTGTTGCGCTTGGTCGGCGTCACCCGCAAGCAGGTGAAGAGAATGGTTCACGCGGAACAGACCGGCCTGCTTGGCGTTTCCCTGCTGATCGGTGGAACCATCGCCGCGATCACATTGGTGTCGGTGGTACGCACCCTCACCGGGCGGACCGTGCCCTACGTTCCCACGCTGGGATGGGTGTCCATCATCGGCGGCACGACGCTACTGGCCCTGCTCACCACCGTCCTGCCCATCGCGCGACTGCTCCGAATTCCGCCGATCGCCGGTATCGGCGTCAAAGAGTAACGATCGCCTGGGGCAGCAGACCGTCCCGATCCGGCTGAACGACGACCGAAGGGCGTCCGCACCGCGAGGACGCCCTTCGGTCGTCGTCGTCAAGCGTCTGGACGACGAGGACGCTGACGACGGTGTTCGAAGCCTGCGCCACAGGCCCGAGTCGTTCGACTCACCGCCAGCTCCGGGTTCGCTCCGCGTCCGCAATCCGTGTGGAGCTCGGTTCGCACTCGCAGCGCTGGAGCCAATCGCTCGGCCAGGACAACGCAGCCACGTCTTCACGCTTCCGAGGTGCTCCGAGCCAGTCGGCTGAAGGCCGGAGAGGCTACGGTCGATCGCTGCGGCGTGACGCCGCTCTGCGCTCGCCGCGGTGGCCGACGAACCGTCGTTACTTCGGTCCGCTGCCCTCGAGGTAGCGCAGGACCGCGGTGACGCGCCGATCGGCCCGGTCGTCGGGTGCGAGGTCGAGTTTCGCGAAGATGCTGCGGATGTGCTTGTGCACTCCGCCTTCGGTGATGACGAGCTTCTCGGCGATGGCGGTGTTGCCGAGTCCTTGCGCCATGAGCGCGAGCACGTCGCGTTCCCTGGGGCTCAGCCGGCCCAGCGCGCTGGTGTGCGGGTTTCGGGCCAGCAGCTGACCGACGACTTCGGGGTCCACGGCGGTGCCTCCGGCGGCCACCCGGTGCAGGGCGGTCAGGAACTCGTCGACCCGCCCCACCCGTTCCTTCAGCATGTAGCCGAGCCGGCCGGCGCCGGCGGCCAGCAGTTCGGTGGCGAACGTCTGCTCCACATACGCCGAGAGCACGAGCACTGCGAGACCTGGCCGCCGGCGGCGGGCTTCGACCGCTGCCACGATCCCCTCGTCGGTGTGGGTGGGCGGCATCCGCACGTCGACGATGGCGACGTCCGGCTCGTGCTCGGCCACCGCGGCCAGGAACGATCCCGGCGTGTCCGCGGTGGCCACCACGTCGAGCGACTCGGCGCGCAACAACAGCGCCAAACCCTCGCGCAGCAACGGGTCGTCCTCGGCGATCACGATCCGCACGGCAACTCCACTCGCATCGATGTCGGCCCGCCGGCCGGGCTGTCAAGGGTGAAGCGCCCGTCGTATGCCTCGATCCGCCGGCGGATACCCGCCAGACCCGACCCGCCGGTCTCGTCCGCGCCACCCCGGCCGTCGTCACAGATCCGCAGCAGCAGCCGGCTGCCCTGCCTGGTCACCTCCACCACGGCTTTCGTGGCGCCGCTGTGCTTGGTCACGTTGGACAGGGCCTCTGCCACCACGAAGTACGCGGTGGCCTCGACGGAGGCGGCGCACCGGCCCGGTACGTCCACCACCAACTCACACGGCACGCCGCAGCTGCTCGCGAGGCCGTCCAGGGCGCCGGCGAGCCCGCGGTCGGCCAGCACCGGGGGCAGGATGCTGCGCGCCACCGCACGCAGCTCGGCAAGTGCCTGTTCGGCGGCGTCCTGAGCTCGGTCCAGCGCGGAATGGGCCGCGGCGGGGTCGCGGTCCACGGCCCGCCGCACGGCGCCGAGCAGCACGTTCACCGCGACTAGTCGGTTCTGCGTGCCGTCGTGCAGCGACCGCTCGATGCGGCGCAGCTCGGCGGCGTGCGCGTCGAGAGCGGCGGCGCGGGTAGCGGTCAACTCGACGACCCGCAACGAGAGGTCGGCGCCCGCGGGGGGCGCCAGCAGGTGCCGGCCCGGCCACTCCTGCGCCCGGGCGAGAGCCGGCCCGAGCGCGATGATGAAGGCGCCGCAGAGCACGCCGGTGGCTCCGACGGTCAAGGGACCCGTGATGGTCCAGAAGAGGAAGCTGGGGGAGTTGTCCTCGGGCGGCAGCAAGTGGTACCAGAACGGGTACGTCGTGTTCTGCAGCATCATGGCCGGCAACGAGAGCCCGATGAACCCGGCGGCGAAGCCGGCTGTGGCGTGCAGCAACAGCCATGCCAGCTCACGTCGCACCGTCACGTCGCGCAGCGCGGCCCGCGCCCGGTGCGGCACGAGGCCGGGGCCGAGAACATCGAGCCGGGCCCGTTCCCGGTTCGCGACCGCCCGCAGCACACTCAGAGCGGAGGGCACCAGGACAATGCCGACACCAACGCAGCTGAGCAGCACGACCACGCCGATCCAGACGAGCACGGCCATTGCGAGCAACGCGGTCGCCAGGCCGCCTATCAGGCGCGCAACGGCATCGAGCGACGCCCACAGGCGCCGCGACACCCGAGTCATTCCACCTCCCGAGCCCGGACCCTATCCGATCGGCAGACTCCACATCGGACCGAGTCGACCCACCCTCCGTCGCCCACCCACCTGGGCAAGCTGGTGGCTGTCACGAGGTCGTCTGTGTCGAGAAGTCGGACGGACGTGCTCAGGCCGTCGACGCCTGGCGCCGAACAATCGCGAGCCGCATGGAATCGTGGATCCACGGCAGAACGTAATGTCGTCCGCTGGTCAGAGCGACCCAGACTGCAGGTGGTTCTTGGTAGCGCAGGCTGTACCTTTCGCTCGGCGGCGGCGATGCCGGCCCGGTTCGACGAGCACGAACGCCGTCGACGCAGCGGAGGGGGACACCGTGCGTTGTTACGTCCGCACAATCCCGGCGGTCGTGGCGGCAGCTGTTCGCCGTCAGCGGCGGTAGGTGGAGCCGGCCGCCGCCGGACATGGGCCAGTGGGGCAACAGCGGCCGGATCCCTCTCCGCGCACGTCGATACAAGTGCGACGGAGTCCGCCGCTTGAGCCGAGGATGGCTCGAGCAGCCCTATCAGTCGTCCGACCCGGATGCGAGCGGTCGGACGCGGGAGAACATCTCCACGTCGGACCGTCGCCCAGCCACGGCCTGCCAGTTGCGCAGCAGTCCTTCCCGAACGAACCCTGCGCTGAGCGCCACTTGCTTCGACGGTTCGTTCCACGGCTCGATGCACAGCTCGACGCGCCAGCTGCCGAGCTGGTCGAACGCCCAGTCGGCGAGTCCGGCCACAGCCTCGCGAACCAGCCCTCGGCCGCGCGCCGACGGCAGAACCCAATAGCCGAGCCCGACCCGGCCGAGGTCGAGAACCCGGCGACCCTGCCGAAGGGTAAATACCGCCACTTTGCGGCCAAGACCAGTCGGGAGAGGTGGCAACCTCGGCGATCACGCCAGGCGTTCGAGCGCACGATGTTGACCGGACGGCTTCGTGCCGGACGGGTGGGTGAGTCATCCTCCCTGGTTGGCCGGTGCGACACCAGTGAGGGTGAGGCTGCCGGGAATGGCGGCGAAGGCCGCGAGCGTGTCGGTGGCGAGGTGCTCAACGGTCGGGTCTTGCGGCCGGTCCGCCCAGGTCTCCAGCGCGCGGTGGAACGCGGCGGCGAGGATGTCCAGCGCCAGGCGGGGGCGTAGGTCGTGTGGGTCGAGCCCGAACCTGCGGTGCAGGACGTCGAGGGCGGCGCGGACGGTGACTCCGCAGAAGTACAGGCAGTGCGCCTCGATCGCCGGAGTCCTGCCGGCCAGCCGTGTGCAGGACAGCAGCCGGTGCGCCCAGTCGCCGGTGTTCATAGTCCGCATCGCGGCGAGCACGGCGTCTTGCAGCACCTGCAGGATCGAGCGTTTCGCATCCACCGGCCGGGTTTCCAGCTCGGCGATGAACGCCTTCCACATGTCCTCGTACGGAGCCATCGCCACTTCTTCCTTGCTGGCGAAGGTGCGGAAGAACGTGCGCTTGGACACCTCCACCCGGTCGCACAGCTCGTCCAGCGTCACGCTGTCGAAATCACGTTGCGTGAACAGGCGCAGCGCGGTGTCGACGAGCGCCTCGCGTGTGCGCTGTTTCTTGCGCTCCCGCAGCGTCGGCCGTGGGCCGGGAGGCGACACGGAGTCGATGTCCATGCGGCGATCTTACCTCGATGCCATATGCCGCTTGAAAGCAAACGCCACTCAGTGGCAAGGTGGTGCGGAACGATCACCGAACCGGGAGGCACCTATGCGAGCCCTGCTCCTCGACCACTCCGCACCCGGCCACCTCCGGCTCGGCTCGGTTTCCGACCCGGAGCCGGCCGCCGACGAGGCTGTCGTCCGTGTGATCGCCAGCTCCGTCAACCCCGGTGACCTTTACCTGGACGCCGCTCCGGAGGGCAGCGTGCCTGGTTACGACGCCGCCGGGGTCGTCGTGCGGGCGGCGGCGGACGGCTCGGGTCCAGCTGTCGGCACACCGGTGGTGACGCTCGGCTTCGCCGGCGGGTGGGCCGAGCTTCGCGCGGTCCGGACCGATTGGATCGGCGTCGCCCCGGCCGGCGCCGACCTCGCCGCCGTCAGCACGGTTCCGGTGGCGGGTACCAGTGCGCTGCGCGCGCTGCACAGGCTGGGCCCGATTCTCGGCCGCCGAGTTCTCGTGACCGGTGCCACGGGTGCGGTGGGCCGATACGCCGTGCAACTGTCCCGACTCGGCGGCGCCTACGTAGTGGCCTCCACCGGTGACCCGGACGCGAACGGTGACCAGTTGCGGGCACTGGGCGCCGATGAGGTGGTCCGCGAGCCAGGAGACCTCGACGAACCAGTCGCCGGCGTCATCGACGTGGTCGGTGGTGAACGCATGGTGCAGGCGTACGAGAGACTCGCGGAAGACGGCGTTCTGGTGTCGGTCGGGCACATGAGTGGCGGAGGGGAGCACTTCCCCGCCTTGGCCTTCTCCGGTCACGACGGCCGGAACAACCGCAGCATCACCTCCTTCTTCCTGGGCGCCTGCGCCGGACTGTCCACAGACCTGTCCTGGTTGGCCGCGCGGGTCACGGACGGCACCCTGAGCCCAGGCATCTCCCGGCGCGAGGATTGGAAGAACGCGGGCACGGCCATTCAGGCGCTCGTAGAAGGCCGCGACCGCGGCAAGCTGATCCTCGACATCGGCCAGCACGCTCAGGTAGGACACCGCCCGCTGTAATGGCCGTGCGGATGACGTGCCATGCGTCCGGTCCCACACCAGTGGCGTGAGGCACCGGTCGACCATGCCCGCGCCCTCGATCGACATCACCACTACACCAGGACCGCCGGTCACCGGATCCTCACGACCGGGCTTGTGATCTGGTGGTCACGTCGTCGCGGCACCGCTACGCACGACCGATGCCTTCAGTGAACTGCTCGGCGCCCACAGATGCTCAGCGCGTGCGAAATGGTTCGGGTGATCCGAAACCTTCCGAGCCATGCCGAACCTGATTCATCGCACGGACGGCATCCCCAGCTCCGCCAGCCGACAGCCCGCTTGTCCGCTCCGGCTGGTTGAGCCGGTACTGAGTGATCGCCAAACCCGACATCGGGCGACGTCCTCAGCGGGCGATCCCTTTGAGAGTCTCGGCGTTGCGGCCGACTGGACAGTTCCGACAGCGTTTCTCGACCAGCCTGGTAACGAACAGCCGATGCACTCTTCTCTCCCGCGCACACCCGCTCCTGCAACGAAGACTGTCCCGCCTGCGCGATACCCGCTGGCTGCGCGGCAACCGTCTGGTCCGGACGGCGTCGTCGCGGGCCACCGGAAACCGCCCAAGGCTGGCCAAGCCGGACCTCATCCCATCAGCACAACTCCACATCGGACCGAGTCGACCTGCCCGCCATCGCTCACCCACCAGGGCAAGAGAAGCCCGCGCTTGGGGGTGCCACCACTACCTCGGTTGTTCAGCAAGCTGGATTGTCCACTCCGGAGGAGATGAGGAGCCTGGAGTCAGTCGGTCACAGCAAGACTGACATCCGTGGAACCCAGGAGTTGTCTGCCTTGTTCACATCCTCTTCCCGCCGATATCGACCTTCCTCGGGGTATCGCCGGATGGCCACCATGACGGCGGCGGCGGTCGCTGCAGGCGGTCTCGCGTTCGCCGGCCCGGTCCCAGCCGCCCAGGCCGAGCCTCGCCGCGACGTCGTACAGCAGAGCATCGACAAGCTCGTCGGTGTCGACCGGCACCCAGGAGCGCTGGCCGCAGTCCGGGACCGGCATGGCCGGACCCGCCACTACACGGCTGGGCGCGGTGACCTGCGGACCGGCGAGCAGGTGCCGGTGAACGGCAGGGTGAGGATCGGCAGCGCGAGCAAGATGTTCGCCTCCGTGGTCGTGCTGCAGCTCGTCGGGGAGGGCAGGCTGGAGCTCGACGCATCGATCGAGAAGTACCTGCCGGGCCTGGTGCGGGCCAAGGGCGTGGACGCCTCGAAGATCACGGTTCGCCAGCTGCTGCAGCACAACAGCGGCCTGCCGGACTACACCGAGTCGATGTTCGCGCCCTTGGGCGACTTCTTCCCGTACCGGCATGTCTACCTCGAACCGCGTGAACTGCTCGACCTGGCGAACGCCCGGGAGGACGGCCGGCCCGCCGGCAGCGGCTGGTC
This sequence comes from Saccharothrix sp. S26, assembly GCF_021390395.1. Lineage (GTDB taxonomy): Bacteria > Actinomycetota > Actinomycetes > Mycobacteriales > Pseudonocardiaceae > Actinosynnema. The sequence goes on along the minus strand of NZ_JAJUWT010000018.1, from coordinate 198,162 downwards.
CTACAGCAACACGAACTACGTCCTGGTCGGCCTGATCGCGCAGCGGGTCACCGGTCGCCCGTTCAACGAACTGGTGACCACCAGGGTCATCGAGCGGATCGGTCTGCGCGACACGTACGCGCCCGAGGTCGGCGAGCAGGACATCCGTGGCCGACACCCCCAGGGCTACCAGCGCAACCCGACTACCAAGGAGCTGTTCGACTTCACCCGCATGGACCCGAGCTGGGGCTGGGCAGCCGGTCAGCTGGTCTCCACACCCGACGACCTCAACACCTTCCTACGCGCGCTGCTGGGTGGCGAGCTGCTCGATCGGGCCCAGCTGGCTCAGATGCGCACCACCATCCCGACGGACCCGGAGTCGGGCCAGGGCTACGGACTCGGCATCTTCAGCATGCCGTTGAGCTGTGGGAAAATCGCATGGGGCCACGGCGGCGACATCCCGGGCTACTCGACTCTCAACGCGACCACCGATGACGGTCGCGCGGCAACCCTCACGGTCACCTCGCTCAACGGATCGGTGACCGACAAGTCCGTCGCCGCGGACCGGGGCGCACTCATCGACGCCGCTCTCTGCGCGAACTGACCCCGGTAGAGAAGAGATAGCTTCCGCGCTTGGGAAGCCACACAACGGCAAGGGCTCGGGCGGGTGCTCAACGCATCCGCACCCGAGCCCTTGCCGTACGTGCGTTTCCACCGGGATCCGACCGGTCGGGGCGTCGACGGAGGTAGTGCTGGCTGTACCAGAGTTGTGCAGCGCGGGGGATCGTCGGGAGCCGGAGGCGCGGCAAAACTAGGGGTGTCAGTGCGAACCATCCAATTTGGAGAGTGTCTTTTGCTGAAAGGTCTGAGTCGCCCAGCCGGAACCAACCCGGGCCCAGCGCGTCGGCGCCGTCGTGCGGTCGTGGCGGCAATCGCGGCGGTGGCCGTTGCCGGTATCACGGTGACCTCGGTGGCCTCGGCGGATGCGTTGAAGGAGAAGTCGACGCCGGTTCATGACAAGTCGCTGCAGGCGGGCCTGGAGGAGTTGGTCAAGGACGGAACTCTGCCGGGGGCGCTGATGTCCGTGCGGAACCGGGACGGGCGGGTGGTGAACTACACTGCCGGAGTGGGGGACATTCGGACGAAGTCGAAGGTTCCGACGGACGGCTACGTGCGAATCGCCAGCAGCACCAAGATGTTCGTCGCGGTGGCGGCCCTGCAGCTGGCCGGCGATGGCAAGCTCTCGCTGGACGACACGGTCGAGAAGTACTTGCCCGGTGTGGTGCGGGGAACCGGTGCCGGTGCGGCGATCGACGGCCGGAACATCACGATCAGGCAGCTGTTGAACCACACCAGCGGCATGACCCGCGAGATGCCTCTCATTCCCGAGCAGGGGATCCTGCCGATCAGGGACAGGTACTTCGAGGCGAGGGAGCTGTTGGATGCCGCGCTGGCCAAGGCTCCCACGTTCGCTCCTGGACAGGACCGGGTGTGGATGTACAGCAACGCCGGGTACGTGCTGCTGGGTCTCGTGGTGCAGAAAGCGACTGGGCGACCGCTGGCCGAGGTGATCACGAACCAGGTCATCAACCGTGCCGGGCTGAAGAAGACGTACTATCCCGGACCGGGCGACCGCGACATCCGTGCGCCCCACCCGCAGGGTTACCTGTTCGCCAAAGACGATAAGGGCAACCCGATCCCCGGTGAGCTGGTCGACATCACCCGGTTCGACCCGTCGATCGCCGGTGCCGCAGGACAGATCATCGCGACCCCGAGTGATCTGAACAAGTTCATGGTCGCCCTTCAGGAGGGCCGACTGCTCAAGCCCCGTCAGCTGGCGGAGATGCGTCAGACGGTCGAGGCCCCCGGCTTTCCCGCGGGATGGCGCTACGGCCTGGGGACCATCGAGATGAAGCTCAGCTGCGGAGTCACCGCGTACGGCCACGGCGGCGACGCCGACGGCTTCCAGAGCCGCGCCGCGATCACCCCGGACGGCCGGGCGGTCACCGTCGTCGTGACGAACGACGACCTCGGGGTCGGGGCGCCGGAAGTTCTCGCCTTCTTCGACAAGGCCCTGTGCGCCACGAAGTGAAGCCGTTCGCTTGAACACCCTCACCGGCCGGTGCGATGGAGGAACCACCGCGCCAGCCGGTGAGCTTTGTCGGCACGACCCAACGATCTGACGATGCTCAGTCAGACCGGGACGACGCGCGTCGGCTCGACTCCTGCTCAGCTGCGACTCCGAACCGGTATTCGACGCGGATGCCTGTGCGTCAGTGTTCGTCCGAACACCGGCGCGTGCCGCTGTTCGGGAGGATCGTTCGGGTCTCAAGCGCATTGAGCCATGTAGCACCTACGGGAAAAGCCGGACGGTGGCCGAGTGGATCGAGGTCCAGCTCGTCCCGAAGGCGACACGATCACGGCTGCGCTTCATGCAGGACCAACCGCCGTCGAGCTGGTCGCAGAGGTGCCGAACACCGTTGTCGGCAAACACGACGTACACCTCAGGCGACCACTGCGAGAGCGTGCCTACGCCCACGGCAAACTTACCTTGCCTGCTGCGCGCACCGGTCTCGTACTCGGCGCTCGACGGCTTCTCGTTCGACGTGGTGGAACTGGAGACGACGGTGTTCGCGCCGCGCCAGGGAGATCGAGTCATCGAGATCGCCGTCGTGCGGCTAGGGCCCGACGGCGAATGGCTGGGGGGAGTGGAGCACGCTGGTCGACCCCAGGCGGTCGTCGGTGTACGGCATCACCGGATCCGATGTGCACGGATTGCTGTGCTTCGCGGACATGGTGGAGCTGGTCGCGGAGCAGTTGGACTGAGTGATCCTCGTCGCGCACAACGTGCCGTTCGAACAGGGGTTCTTCGAGACGGAGTTCCGGCGCGCCGGCAGGTCACTGCCAGTCGGCATTGGGGTCTGCACGCTCGAAGTGGACAGGCTGATCCACAACGCCGGACGCCGAAAGCTGCAGGAGCGTTGTGCGACGGCAGGTATCGATACCGACGGCCCCGCACACCGCGCCCCCGCCGACGCACGCACGACCGCAGACCTCCCGCGCACTACCTGCGCCGGCGACCGCCGGCAGGAATGACTCGGGACTGGTTGGTGCGGCGATCCGTCGCGTTCCCAGGGATGGTGCGACTGGATCTCGGCAATGGCAGGCGTGCCGCCTCGCGCGCATGAAGTGGATCGGAGATGCGCACGATGCAGCAGAACAAAACCTGTATCTGATCGCGGGGTTGGAGAAGGACCTGAGGCACAAGCCCGGCTACCAGCAGATCACGTACCGGGCGCTGCGGAGGGCGGCGAGGCGCACTGGCCCGGCGAGGGACGGCACCACGTCTGGGATACGAGCCCCCGACCGCAAACAACGCTAGGCGGGCCGCGGCGACAGGATCGGGTTCCGGCGGCCGCAAGTGGGCGTCAGCACGTATTTCCACGACGCCATGTGCGGACTGAGCCACCAGGACTGGGCGACCTGCGTCTGAGAAGGCCGTCCGTCACGATGCTGAACCGCGACGAGGAACGCAAACTCCGCGAGATCGAACGATCGCTGAAGCGCCAGGTCTCGAGTTCGTCCAGCGGATCACCGCTTCGGCAACCACGGCCTGTCGGTGTGGGCCGACAGGCCGTGGTTGTGGACGTGCTGATCGCCGTCCTGGGCGTGCTCAGCGCTCTCCGGTCAGTGGGCTGAGCGTTCTGCTGGCCGCGGTCGGCCGTGCCCTGCGCCTGGCAGCGGCGGCGTTGGAGGCACTTCCTCCGATGGATGACGACGGCCACCTGGACGTGACGCTTCACCACTCGCGCCCCGCCAAGACTCTCGATCATTGCGGGACAACCTTCAGGCGCGTTGGGCGACGTCTTGCGTCCAACGCAGCGGCTGTTGATGTTCGCGAGCCTGTCACACTGGCGTTCAACGAGGCGGATCAGTACGGCAAGGCAGCGTTCGACGCCGTCGATCCCTCCTGGCTGATCGGCTGGGCTGAGGTCGGTCCGGGTCTGCTTCAAGCGATCAACGTCGACCCTTCGGCATTGATCTCGAAATGGCTGTGTCTCTGGAGCATGAGGCCGCGAGGTACACGTAGGCACAACGACGGTTTCCGCCGCAGGCGACGAGCCACTGGTTGAGCAGCCGAGTCTGCGGTCAGCGCGCGGACGTCCTGCCGACGTGCATCTCGACCGCGCGGCAGGAAGACGCTGCAACATCGAACTGGTCACCACAGCCCGATATCGGCTGAGAACGCGGGTGCTCGGCTGAGCACCGGGGCAGCACCCGCCAGGCGGCTCCTCAAGATCATCCGTGCGGAGTGGACACGAGCCACCACCAGCCTTGAAACATCATGTCGCCGCCGTGGAGGATGCGCTGTCCATCCGCTTCCACCACCCAGCTCACCTGCCCGCCGAACAACAACCAACCCGACAAGATCATTCTATTAAGAGCTTCAAGGGGTTGCCGGTGCAGGAAACGCGTGTCGTGGCCGAAACGGTTGTAAGTCGTACAGGGCAGCGCAACCCATCAGATTGTGGAAATAGGAGCCGTGACGGGATCTCCACCATTGTTGTCCTGTGAAAACCCCACATCTCTGGTCATCCTCGGCCAGTCGTCATACGGACGGCCGGTCCGGCGAGGCTGGGCTTGAGGCGTTGCGCCCAGGGTCACCCGCTTGCCGTGCGGATGCTGCGCCGTTCGGTGGTCGATGACCTGCCTGTCGGACAGGACAGGGAACATTTCGAGCGTGAGTTCGACATCCTCCTGTCTGTGCAAGCCCAGCGCTGACGGAACTGGATCGGGCCGCCGCTCGCGTGAAGGCGCGTTCCGGGTCCGGTGAATCCGCGCCGTCGGGAGGTTCCATTTCCGGGCCACCGCCAACATTCGCACGATGACCACCATCTGAATAGCCACGACCGCCACGACCTCGGGGGACAGGTGCAGGGTGAAGCCGAGTCCTACGAGGATCCCACCACCGAACGCGGGCAGCGCGTAGATCTCCTTGTGCAGCATCGTCGGCACTCTCATGACCAGGACCTCGCGCATCAGGCCACCACCGACAGCGTTGATCATGCCGATGATGCCGGCCACGTAGACCGGCGTACCGTGCTCCATCGCCCTGGTCGCGCCGGTGATGGCGAACATGGCCAGTCCGACCGCGTCGCAGAATCGCAAGGGCATGTCGAACCGCCACAGTCGCGGGTACCAGAGGACCACAATCCCCGCTATCGCCAAGCTGGCCACGAAGTACCACGCGGTCAGCAACCCGATCGGTGGCTCGACCCCGAGGAGGATGTCCCGCAGTACGCCACCGCCGATCGCGGTGAGGATCGCCGCCGTGCCGATCCCGAACAGGTCCAGACGCGACCGTGCAGCATCCATGGCTCCCGCGAACGCGAAAGCCAAGATGCCCAAAACCTCCATGACCACGAACACAGCTTGACCCCAAGATGTCCGAGAATGTGGCAGTTACCGAAAGCAGGTGAAGGATCTGACGATGATCTCGTCATGCGCCAGCAGTGTGGCCACAGTGTGCATTCCTACGAGCAGCCCTCTGTGGGAAGGGGGGCTGGGCCACCTGAAGGTGCCTATTTGGGCCCACGCCCCGTTACCCGATCGAGCCGAACCGGGACAACGCGAGTACGAAGTAGACCACTACCCGCCGGGTCACGCCAAGCACCTCGTCCACCAGCGCAGACGCTTGTAGAGCAGGGATGCGATCATTCGGAGTTGTTCTCGGCGCAAGTACTTCACTGCTCCGCGGCGACGATAAGTTGTCGCGGAGCACGCGCTTCATTTCCGCGAGCCTCTAAGGTTCTTGCGGTAGCTGGAGAAAAGCGTGACACCGCTGGCGACGGCGACCATTCCGAAAGCGGCGCTGATGTAGGAGCTCAGGCCGAAGGCTTGAGTGGCGACGTTGGCCACGACGCTGCTGACCAGGAGCACTGCCAGCAGCGCTCGGCTGCGGGTGAGCGAGGAGTTCGGTTGCTTGTTCATGACGGAGAAGTTAGTTGTGTTCGCCAGTGCCGCCCATACCGCAGGCTTCCAGTTGTCAGGTAGAGCAGGCTGTACTCGTCCTCGTGAGCAGGTGCGATGGTTTCGGCTCAGATACCGGGGGAACGTCCGTGCAGCCGCCCTCGAACCGAGCCGGCCAGTCGAGGCCGCTGGGGATGACGTGTCACCCGGCGCCGGGTCGGCGGACGAACGTTCTGCGGGTCACGGTCTCGCCACAGCTGGACCTGCGAGATGTCGACGGTGGCGAGGGGGCCGATCCCGAGCAGGTCCTGCGGCACGTACCGCTGCCCGGGGTCGGCCTGGACCCAGGTCGCGCCGGCGTACAGGGCTCGGTCGGCGAGGCTGAGCAGCCTTTGGTGGCGGCCGTGCGCGACACGCGTTTCCTGGTGGCGGTCCTCGACCATGGTGCGCAGCTGACGGAAGTCGGTCGGCAGAGACCGCTCATCGCCAGGACCTCGCGCAGATGCTGCTTCACCTCTTCCAAGGTCGCCAACCGCGCCTTGCCCGAGGCAATGTCCGCGCGCCTCTTGCGCAGCTCGTCCATCTGCTGGTCGATGCGCCGGGCCTGCACCTCTCGGTCCGGGTTGGTCATATCGGCGAGGTGACGCACCCCGTGCGAGATCGACCCGAGGCGGGCGCCGCTGACGGTCAGATCGTGCTGCCTGCGACTCGGGACCACGTTGCCGCACACCGCCATGGCGTTCCCGCTGCGACATCCGGCCGTCGCGTCCGTGGTCACCGGGCTCGGCGCGGTCGACCACGTCCGTGCCACCGCGCAACGTGTCCGGGAGCCGGTGAAGGGCTTGACCCGTCCGGGCGTTCCGGGGAAGCGTGCCGATGTGCCAGTGCGCGCTTCCCCGGCACTTCACGCCGGACCGCGTGGATCGGTGGTCAGCCCGAGACCTGGACTTCGGCGAGGGAGAGCGGTCTGTCGGACCCGGTCAGTTGCACGCGCACGTAGCGTGCTTTCCGGCCGATCGGGATGGACAGCGTCGTGCTCACCGCCGTGCTCTCGAATCGGCTCCACACGCCACTTTGCGCTGCGGTGACCTGTGGGTCGTTCGACGTGAACGGCGTGTCGGAGGCGAACACGTAGAACTGCCGCAACCGATCGGCACAACAGTCCGTCCGGTTCCACAGCCTCACGGTGCTCACCTCGTGCGACGCGCCGAGGTCGACCTGCCACCACGGGTTCGCGTCCACCGGGTGCTCCGACGTGTGCGTCACCGAGCCGGACCAGAATGCCCCGTTCGTCACCCCGTCCACCGCGCGCCCGGCCACACCGCCGTATTCGGTGCTCGACTGACTGGCCGACGCGTTCAACGCGAGGTTGGTCGACTTCGTGCTCCCCGCGGCGCGGTAGGTGTGCCCAGCGGTGGCGGTGAAGGTGAAGCGATCGCCGTCGGCGGTCCCCGTGACCGGTTGTCCGGTCGTGGTGTCGGTCACGGTGTATCGGCCGGTGAAGATGCCGTTGCGCAGCGTCAGATTCCCGGTGTTCGCGGGCTTCGCGGTGATGTCGACGCTGTTCGCACTGCCCCAGGACACGCCCACCGTGACGTTGCCCCGCGCCTTCAAACCCGTGACCGAGCCGGTTTGCCAGCCGGCGGGTTTGGCGGGCAGGACGTGGACCTCGCCGTTGTGGCTCTGCAGCAGCATCTCGGTCATGCCCGCCGTGGCGCCGAAGTTGCCGTCGATCTGGAACGGTGGGTGGTTGTCGAGCAAGTTGGGCAGCGTGGACGACTTGAGCAGCTCGGAGACCATCTTGTGAGCGTGGTCGCCATCCAGCAGCCGCGCCCAGAAGTTGATTTTCCACGCCTTGCTCCACCCGGTGCCACCGTCACCGCGGTCGGCCAGCGTCGCCTTCGCGGCGTCACCGAACGCGGTCCCGGGCCGGATCTGGTGGCCGGGGTGCAGGCCGTAGAGGTGGGACACGTGCCGGTGACCGGACTCGCCCACGATGCTGTCGCTCTTCCACTCCTGGAGTCTGCCGCCGGTCCCGATGCGCAGACCGGGGTCCATCGCCCCGAGCTTGGACTGGAGCTCCGAACGGAATCCGGCGTCGACGCCCAGTTCGGCAGCCGCGGCGATGGTGTCGGTGAACAGACCCCACACGATCTGCTGGGCCATCGCGGCGCCCGCGGTGAAGGGACCGTGCTCGGGGGAGTAACTCGGCGTTGCGACGAGCTTGCCGTCGCGCGGGTCGGTGCGCAGGTTGGCGACCCAGAACTCGCTGGCGCCCTTGAGCAGCGGGTAGACGCGGTCCAGCGTGGCCCGGTCCTTGGTGAAGGTGTAGAGGTCGTACAGCTGGGAGGCCAGCCAACCGTTGGCCTCGGGGAACCAGAACGCGGTCGCCCAGTCGTGCACGCCGGTGAAGCCGAACGGGTTGGTCTCGTTGTGGACCACCCAGCCGGCGGTGCCGAACATGTTCCGCGCGCTGACCTCGCCGGGTGTCTGGAGCGCCTCGACGAACCGGAGGTACGGCTCGACTGTCTCCTGGAGGTTGGCCTGGCCAGCGGGCCAGTAGTTCATCTGGAGGTTGATGTTGGTGTGGTAGTCCGACGACCACGGCGCGTGGGTCCACTTGTTCCAGACGCCTTGGAGGTTCGCGGGTAGCGAGCCCGCGCGGGAGGAGGCGATCAGCAGGTAACGGCCGTACTGGTAGTACAACGCCTCCAAGGCCCGGTCGTCGGCCGAGCTGCCACCGGTGTAGGCGGCTCGCAGGTCGTCGGTCGGCTTGTTCGGCATCACCTGGCCGATGTCGAGCTTGACCCGGCTGAACAGCGACTTGTGGTCCGTCACGTGCTCCGAGTGCAGGGTCGCGTACGACTTGGCCGCCGCGGCGTCGACGGTCGCGGTGACCGCGCCGTGCGGGTCCGTTCCCCGGTAGGTGGGGTGGGTGTCGGCGTAGTTCGTGCCCGCGCCCAGGATGAACGTCGCGCTGTTCGCTCCGGCCACGGTCAGCGCGCCGCCGCTGCCCGTCACGGTCCCTCCGTCGGTGACGACCCGGATCTGCGACTCGAAGATCATCCCGTTGTCGGCCAAGGTGCCGCGGATCGTCAACCGACCGCCCGATGCCGTCGCGGTGAAGTCCGAGCGGGGCGAGGTGTAGCTCAAGGTGAAGGACGTCTTGCCCGGTTGGTCCGCCGTCAGGCGTCCGACCACCGCTTTGGCCGGGTAGCTGGCGAAGTACTCCCGGGAATACGTCACGCCGCCGTCGGTGTACCGGACCTTCGCGGTGCCGTGCCCGATGTTGAGCTCACGGCGGTAGCCGGTAGTGGTGCCGGACTGGCCGGCCATGTCCAGGCGCACGTCACCGAAGGTCTGGTAACTGCCGTAGCCGGACCTGGGTTGGCCGAGCTTGCCGGCCACCCACGTGGGGTCGGCCGAGCCGTCCCGGTCGATCGCGCCGACGACCTCCTCCAGCGCACCGGGACGCGGCTGCGTCCAGTTGCCGGAGTTTTACCCCGAGGCGCCGGGGCCGCCCGTCCACAGCGTCTTCTCGTTGAACTGCAACTGCTCCGACAGCACGCCGCCGAACACCATCGCGCCGAGCGACCCGTTGCCGATCGGCAACGCACGTGTCTCCCAGTCGTCGGCGGGCTCGTCGTACCACAGCGTGTTGCCGTCCGGCGCTTGCTGGGCCTGGGCCGCGGTGGGCCGGTCGGGCGACAGGCCCAACCCGGCAGCCACCACGGCGAGCGCGACGGCGGCCGCGAGTGATGATGTGGATGGCGATCTACGCATGGACACCCTCCATTGGGTGTTGTCTACAGATCTGTGGCCGGCACCGTCAGGGCAACCTGAGGCCGGGCGACCGGAAGCATAGATCCGATGTATGCCGTTCGTCACCCCTGAATCACACAGCGGGTGCGGAAGTTGGCCAGACGTGCCAGCTATAGCCACCACTGGGCTTTACCGTTGGACGGGAGCCCTCTAGGGGGCCGCGAGCCGACCGTGCGTAGTCGTCGAATCGGCATGCTTGGCCCGCGTGGGCCGGGGCGATCGATGGAAAGGGCTTCTGGTCGTCACTCGAGGTATCACGATCCGCGACTCGACCACCTGAGGCCCGCATCGTCGGTTCGGGCGGCGACTCGCTCATTCCTGCTGGCGCTGGGTCGAACATACATCCGATGTATGCGACGCTCCTCTGACGCGAACGTCTGCGGCGACGCCGGTCACGGGCCTGGCCCACGCGGTGGCGGTCTCGGCCTCCGCCAGCCCGCATCCCGCCTCGTCGGTCCCCGTTCCGCCGAGTTGGTCGGGCACCGGCCGCCCACCGATCAGGACGACCTACCCCGACAAACCCGTCACCGCCAAGGCCTTCGTGACCGAGGCCGGGCGCTCGGCGGGGCGGTTCGTGCTCTGGCGCCACGGCTCCCGCAGAACCGCCGCCAACCCGACCGCGAGCCTGCGCTCGCGCTTCCTTCCCTGCGGGTACGTCCGGCCAACCGCAACATCACCCGCGCCGCGCACGGCAGCCGGCCCGAGTGCCGGCTACTGGCCGGATGGCCCACCGATGAAACCGGCCAAGATGCGCTGGCGCGTCGAGCACGACCACCGCGAACTCAAGGACGGTCCCGGCCTGACCACTTCGAGGGTCGCTCCTGGCTGGGCCGGCACCGCCACGTCACCCTCGCCTCGGTCGCCCAGGCCATCTGCACCAAGCTGCGCCGCACCCCAAAAGCCCTGCGCAGGCCCGCCCCTTCAGGCCGTCCTGCGCCAACTCCAACATCTGCTCGCGGCCTGGACCGGTGTCTGCCACACCTGCAGACAACCCGTCCAGGCCACTACCACCCACAGAAACCGCAGGTCGACACCACCTGACGAAACCCTGCTAATCCTGTGCTTTGCCTCCGGTGATGCGGGACACGGCCAGGGCGATGAGGATGATGGTGCCGTTGAGGGCGCCGATCCACTGTGCGGGGACGCCGCCGAGGGTGAGCACGTTCTGGATCATGAACAGCAGCAGGATGCCGGTGAAGGCGCCGAACATCGTGCCCTTGCCGCCGTTGAGGCTGATGCCGCCGATGACGGCCGCGGCGAAGACGGTGAAGATGTAGCCGTTGCCCTGGCCGGAGGCGACCGAGGCGAGGCGGCCGGACAGCAGGAGGCCGCCGAGGGCGGCGAGCAGGCTGGCGGTGACGATGACGATCCAGAGCACCCGGTCGGTGCGGATGCCGGCTGCCTTGGCCGCGTCGACGTTGCCGCCGATCGCGTACAGGGATCGGCCGAAGGTGGTGAAGCCGAGGACCACGATGCCGATCGCGAAGAGGATCAGGCACAGCCAGACCGAGGCGGGCATGCCGAGCCATTGGGTGGTGCCGAGGTAGAGCATGGATTCGGGGAGGCGGAAGAACGTCTGGCCGCCGGAGATGCCGGTGAGGATGCCGCGCAGCACGATCAGCATGCCGAGCGTGACGATGAAGCCGTTGAGCCCGAACCGGATGATGAACAGCGCGTTGACGACGCCGACCAGGACGCCGACGGCCAACGTGATGGGCACCGACCAGCCGCCCGGCAGCAGGCCCAGTCCGTGGCCCGCGCCGACCGGGACGGTGAGCCATGCGGCGACCCCGGGTGCGAGGCCGACGGTGGACTCCAGGGAGAGGTCCATCTTCTTGACGATCAGGACCATCGTCTGGGCCAGGACCAGGACGGCGATCTCCGACATGGTCTGGAGGATGTTGATCAGGTTGTCGGCCTGGAGGAACACCGGGCTGACCAGTTGGCCGACGATCGCGATCACGATGATCGCCGGGATGAGCGCCAGGTCGCGCAGCCGGGCGAAGGCGATCCTCCGCTTGCCGGTGGACCGGGATGACGAGCCCTTCCCGGCGGTCCCGCCGGTCGAGCCGTTCCCGGTGACCGCGACGGCGGTCTTGCTCTCAGACATCGAGGTTCATTCCTTCCATCGCGGCCACGAGCTGGTGGTCGTGCCAACCGCCCGGTATCTCGGCGACCAATCGGCCCTGGAACACCACCAGGACGCGGTCGCACAGGCGCAGGTCGTCGAGTTCGTCGGAGGCGATGAGCACGCCGGTGCCGGATTCGGCGATCTGCTCGACCTTGCCCAGCAGGAATTCCTTGGACCGCACGTCGACGCCCGCGGTCGGGTTGATCAGCACCAGCAGCTTCGGGTCGTTGGCCAGCGCGCGTGCCGTCACGACCTTCTGCTGGTTGCCGCCGGACAGGCCGGAGACCGGCAGCTGCGGTCCCGGGGTCTTGATCGCGAGCTTGTCGATCATCGATCGGGCGAAGTGGTCGCGCCGGCGGCCGTCGATGAACCCGGCGCGGCCGAGCCGGTCCGGGATGGTGAGGGTGCCGTTGTCGGCGATGGACATGTCCGGCACGTAACCCTGGTGGTGGCGATCCTGGGGGACGAAACCCACACCGGCCGCCAACGCGGCCGGGACACTGCCCGGCCGCGGCCGGGCGCCCGCGATCTCGACGGTGCCGCCGGTGGCCGTCCGCAGTCCGACGACGGTTTCGGCGATCTCGATGCGGCCGCTGCTCGCCGCGCCGGCGAGACCGACGATCTCGCCGGCCCGGACGGTGAACGACACGTCGTCGTACACACCAGGGAGGGACAATCCGGCCACGTTGAGCACCTTGGCGGCGTGCGCCGATGGTCCTCGGCGCCGGCTGACGGCCTCCGCTGCGGCCTCACCGGTCATGGCGGCGACCAGTTCGGTGCGGGGCAGGTCGTCGACCGGGGCGGTGAGGATGTGCCGGGCGTCGCGGAACACCGTGACCGTGTCGCAGATCTCGTAGATCTCCTGCAGGTGGTGGCTGATGAACAGGAAGGTGACTCCCTGTTGCTGGAGGTCGGTGATGCGGGCGAACAGCCGGTTGATGGCGGCCGCGTCGAGCTGGGCTGTGGGCTCGTCGAGGATGATGAACCGGGCTCCGAACGACAGTGCCCTGGCGATCTCCACGAACTGCCGCTGTTCGACGTCGAGTTCTCGTGCGGGTGTGCGCACGTCGACGTCGACCGACCAGGTTTCCAGCAGGTCGCGTGCTTTGTCGCGCACCGCCTTCCAGCTGATCAGGCCACCGGGGCCGTGGTCGTGGCGGTTGAGGAAGAGGTTCTCCGCGACGGTCAGCTCGGGGATGATGGTCGACTTCTGGTAGACGCACGCCACCCGCTGCCGCCAGGTGTCGCGGTCGGCGAGCCGCGGCGCGGGCTCGCCGCCGAAGCTGACCTCACCCTCGTCCGGGGCTTGCAGGCCGGTGAGGATGGACACCAGTGTGGATTTGCCCGCGCCGTTGCGCCCGACCAACGCGTGGGTCTGCCCGGCTTCGATCCTGATGGAGGCGTCGTGCAGGGCCACTGTGGACCCGAACCGCTTGGTGATGCCCGTCGCCTCGGCGACGGGCGCGGCGGTAACCATCTCGGTGCTCGCCTTCCGATCAGAGGTGCTCGGTGCCCCAGAGGGACCTGTCGTCGGCCTTGAGGCTGGGAACGCCGTCGTAGGTGCCGCCGTCGGCGGTGACCAGGGGCGCGGAGAGCTGGTCCTCCAGCAGACCTTCACGGACCTGGATGATCGTGCTGTCGTGGTCGGTCTTGCCGGGCGCGAACGTCTTGCCGTCGATCGCGGCCTTCAGGTAGTGCAGCGCGTACTTGGCGTAGAGGTCGGCCGGCTGCGAGACGGTGGCGTCGATCTTGCCCTCGGCGATGTTGCGCAGCTCCTCGGGGATGCCGTCGTTGGAGACCACGAACACGTGCTTCGGGTCGTCCGGGCCGACCAGCAGGTTCTTCTGCTTGAGCACCTGGAGGGTGCCGGCGAGGGCGAAGCTGGACTGCATGTAGACGCCCTTGATGTCGGGGTGGGCGGTCAGGTCGGTCTGCAGCTTCTGCGCGGCGACCGCGCCGTCCCAGTTCGTGGCCTCGCCGAAGACCGTGATGTCGGGGTAGTTGGCCTTCATGCAGTCGTTGAACGCCTCGGTGCGGTCGCGGCCGTTGATCGAGGCGAGGTCGCCCTGCAACATCACGACCTTGCCCTTGCCGCCCAGCTTGGCGCCGAGGAACCGGCAGGCCTTCTCGCCGTACGCGCGGTTGTCGGCCCGCACCACCATGTAGACGTCGCCGGTGTCGGGCCGGGTGTCCACGGTGACCACCGGGATCTTCTTCGCTGACAGCTGCTCCAGCGTGGGCGCGATGGCCGCGGTGTCCTGCGGGGCCATCGCGACGCCCTTGACGCCCTGGCTGATCAAGGTCTGGATGTTGGCGGTGAGCTTGGCGACGTCGTTCTGCGAGTTGGTGGTCTTGAGGTCGAGCCCGAAGTCGGTGGCGAAGTCGGGGCTGTACTTGATGTAGGAGTTCCAGAAGTCGGTGTCGGAACGGGGGAAGTCGAGGCCGACCACGGGCTTGCCGTTCCCGGCGGACCCGGCGTCGGAACCGCCGCAGGCGGTGAGGGCTGCGGTGAGCGCGGCGACTGCGCCGAGGGCGGCGATGGTGCGGTTGGTGGTCTTCACGGCGGTTCTCCTAGCGACGTTGCTCTGGGAACTTGGGGGGATCAGGAGCGGGGACGGACGCGCAGTCCGCTCATGCCGCCGTCGACGGCGAGGTCGGTGCCCGTGGTCGAACCGGACAGCGGGCTGGCCAGGTAGGCGATGGCCGCGGCGACCTCGTCGGCGGTGACGAGGCGACCCATCGGCTGACGGGCGTTCAACGCGGCCCGTTCGGCTTCGGGGTCGTCGGCGCGGTCGAGCAGGCGGCCGATCCACGGGGTGTCGGCGGTGCCGGGGTTGACGCAGTTGACGCGGATGCCGTCGCGGACGAGGTCCGCGGCGGTGGCGCGGGTGAGGGCGAGCACCGCGCCCTTGGTGGAGGAGTACAGGACGCGGTCGGGCAGGCCGGCGGTCGCGGCGATGGAGCAGGTGTTGACGATCGCCGCGTGGCGGGACTCGCGCAGGTAGGGCAACGCGGCGCGGGTGGTGCGGACGATCCCGAACACGTTGACCTCGAACACCCGCCGCCACTCGTCGTCGGGGTTGTCCTCGATCGTGCCTTGGGCGCCGATGCCGGCGTTGTTGACCAGCACGTCGATGCCGCCGAGTCGCTGCGCGGCCTCCTCGACGGCGGCCCGGACCGCGACGTCGTCGGACACGTCCGCCCGGATCCCGATCAGCGGCTCGGGCACGCCGTCCGGTACCAGGTCCAGGCACGCGACCCGCGCGCCCCGGGAAGCCAGCAACAGGGCGGTGGCCAGGCCGATGCCGGACGCGCCGCCGGTGACCACGGCCGTCAGGCCGGTGAACTCGGGCGCGCTCATGCCGTGGCCTGCCGGTTCCACACGGGCCCGTCCGGGAAGCGGTGGGCGGCGACGGACTCGGGGTGCAGCTCGGCGCTGATGCCGGGTGCGGTCGGGGCGAGGTAGTGGCCGTCGCGGATGCGCACCGGGTCGGTGAAGTGCTCGTGCAGGTGGTCGACGTACTCGATCACGCGGTCCTCGGTGGTGCCGCTGACGGCCACGTAGTCGAACATCGCCAGGTGCTGGACCATCTCGCACAGCCCGACGCCGCCCGCGTGCGGGCAGACCGGGACGCCGAACTTGGCCGCCAGCAACAGGATGGCGACGTTCTCGGTGACGCCCGCCGTGCGGCTCGCGTCGAGTTGCAGGATGTCGAGCGCGCCCGCCTGGAGCAGTTGCTTGAACATCACCTGGTTGTGGGTGTGCTCGCCGGTGGCGACCTTCACGGGCGCGATCGCCCGCCGGATCGCGGCGTGGCCCAGGATGTCGTCGGGCGAGGTCGGTTCCTCGATCCAGTACGGGTCGTAGGGCAGCAGCGGGGTCATCCAGTCGATCGCCTGCCGCACGCCCCACGCCTGGTTGGCGTCGACCGCGATCCGGATGTCGGGTCCGACCGCCTCGCGGGCCAGCCGCAGGCGGCGCACGTCGTCGCCGGGGTCGGCGCCGACCTTGAGCTTGATCTGGGTGAAGCCGTCGGACACGGCCTCCTTCGACAGGCGCACGAGCTTCTCGTCGTCGTAGCCCAGCCACCCCGGTGTGGTGGTGTAGGCCGGGTAGCCGTGCCGCAGGAGGTGGGCCGTGCGCTCGGCGCGGCCCGGTTCGGCGCGGCGCAGGATGTCCAGCGCCTCGTCGCGGGTGAGGGCGTCTTCGAGGTAGCGGAAGTCCACCAGGTCGACCAACCGCTCGGGGGACAGCTCGGCGAGCAGTTGCCAGACCGGCTTGCCCTCGCGCCGCCCGTACAGGTCCCAGACGGCGTTGACGATGGCGGCGGCGGCCATGTGGATGGCGCCCTTCTCCGGGCCGAGCCACCGAAGCTGGCTGTCGCCGGTCAGGCGGCGCGAGAACGCCCCCAGGTCGGCCAGCACGTCGTCCACCGGCAGGCCGACGACCAACGGGGCCAGGGCGCGCACGGCGGCCACCTCGACCTCGTTGCCGCGCCCGACGGTGAAGGCGAGCCCGTGGCCCTCCGCGCCCTCGCTGGTCCGCAGGGTCACGTAGGCGGCGGAGTAGTCGGGTTCGGGGTTCATGGCGTCGGAGCCGTCGAGCTCGAGCGAGGTCGGGAACCGCACGTCGACCGCGTCGACGGCGGTGATCAGCTCAGTCATCGTGCCCGGCACTTCCGGCTCGAAAGCCTCGGCCTCGGGTCGAAGTCATCGCGACTACCCCTTCGTTGTGTGTCCATGACATGTCCGCGGTGCAACCACTCAACGCCGGACATGGGATGGATTTATAGGTTGCCGAAGCTCCGATGTCCAGCTTGAGCGTCGATTCGCAACATTGGATCGTTAAAGATGCAGGAAGATGCGCCGACGCTGGCCACTCTCGGAGCGCACGTCATCCCACCTCTTCCGTAGAGATGGGATGTATTGCTAGCCTGTCGCCGCGTAAGCCACCTCTTGGGGGACACCGATGTCACTGACCGACAAGGCCATCGACCGAATCAGAGATCTGATCCAGTCGGGTGAGCTGCCGCCGGGGAGCAAGCTGCCCCCCGAGCAGCAGTTGGCCGCCGAGTTGGGCCTGTCCCGCAACCTCATGCGGGAGGCGGTCAAGGCGCTGGTGGTCGCGCGGGTGCTGGAGATCCGGCGGGGCGACGGCACCTACGTGACCAGCCTGGAGCCCGAGGTGCTGCTCGGCAGCATCGCGTCCGCTGTGGAGTTGCTCCACGGCGACACGTTGTTGGAGCTCACCGAGGTGCGCCGGCTGTTCGAGCCGGTGGCGACCGGGTTGGCGGCCACGCGGATCAGCGACTCGGAGCTCGCCGTGGTCGAGAAGCACCTCGACGCGATGCGCGCCGCCCGCGACGACGTGGAGCTGCTCAACGAGCACGACGCCGCCTTCCACCGGGCCGTCGTCGCCGCCACCGGCAACGCGACGTTGACGACCCTGCTGGAAGGGATCTCCGGTCGCACGGTCCGCTCCAGGGTCTGGCGCGGGCTGGTCGACGACAACGCGGCGAGCCGCACGCTCGCCGAGCACGAAGCGATTTACAACGCACTGGTCGACCGTGACGCCACCGTCGCCCAGGCCGCTGCGCTGATGCACATCACCACTACCGAGCGGTGGTTGCGCGAGCACGTGGACCGGGACGGCTACAACCCAAGTCCAGGGGTGACGTCCCGTTCGATTCCGACTTCCCATGGCCGAGGAGATCTCCGATGAAGCTGTTGCGCGTGGGCCCGGCGGGCCAAGAGCGGCCCGCTGTCCTGGACGCCCACGGCGTCGCTTACGACCTGACCTCGTTGACGACCGACATCGACGGCGCGTTCCTGGCGGGCGACGGGGTCGAGCAGGTCCGGGCGGCCATGGCGGACGGCGTGCTGCCCGTGATCGACGTCAGCGGCATGCGTGTGGGTGCTCCCGTCGCCCGGCCCGGGAAGGTGGTGTGCGTCGGCCTGAACTACGCCGACCACGCCGCCGAGACCGCGACCCCGCCGCCGGCCGAGCCGGTGGTGTTCCTGAAAGCCTCGAACACGGTCGTGGGTCCCGACGACACGGTTCTCATCCCGCGCGGCAGCGCCAAGACCGATTACGAGATCGAACTCGCGGTCGTCATCGGTCGCACCGCGCGTTACCTGGACTCGCCGGAGGACGCCGACGACGTCATCGCGGGTTACGCCATCGCCGACGACGTCACCGAACGGGCCTACCAGCACGAGCGCGGTGGCACGTGGGACAAGGGCAAGTCCTGCGAGACGTTCAACCCGCTCGGGCCGTGGCTGGTGACCCCCGACGAGGTCGGCGACCCCCAGGCGTTGGGGATGAGGCTGCGCGTCAACGGCGAGCCGCGCCAGGACGGCCACACCAAGAACATGATCTTCGGTGTGCGTCACGTGGTGTGGTACCTCAGCCAGTTCATGGTGCTGGAGCCCGGTGATGTGATCAACACCGGCACCCCGGCCGGGGTCGCCTTCGGGGCCAACGACTTCCCGTACCTGCGCGCGGGTGACGTGGTCGAGCTCGAGATCGACGGGCTCGGGCGGCAGCGCCACGTCCTGGGCCAGGCGTGATGACCTCCGCGACCCGGCAGTGGTCCACCGAGCGGGTGCCGCTGGGCCGTTCCGACGTCACGGTGAGCCGTCTCGGCCTGGGCACCGCGCCGCTGGCCGGGCTGTTCTCGGCGGTGACCGAGGACGAGGCCGCTGCCGCTTTGGAGACGGCGTGGGCCGCCGGGATCCGCTACTTCGACACCGCACCCCACTACGGCGCCGGTCTGGCGGAACGGCGCCTCGGCGCGTTCCTGGCCTCCCGACCCCGGGCGGAGTTCACGGTGTCGACGAAGGTCGGTCGGCTGCTGGTGCCCGGCGACACGGCACCCGGCGACGAGGGCTTCCACGGCGAGCCGGGCCTGGTGCGGGTGCGGGACTACAGCGCCGACGGCGTCTACCGCAGTCTCGCGGAGAGCCTGGAGCGTTCCGGTCTCGACTCCTTCGACGTGGTGCTGATCCACGACCCCGACGACCACTGGGAGGACGCGGTCACCGGCGCGTACCCGGCGCTGGCCCGGTTGCGCGCGGAGGGCGCGGTGCGGGCGATCGGTGCGGGCATGAACCAGACCGCGATGCTCACCCGGTTCGTCACCGAGACCGACCTCGACTGCGTGCTCGTCGCGGGCCGGTACTCCCTGCTGGACCGCGGCGCCGCAGACGAACTGCTGCCGCTGTGCGCGCAGCGCGACGTTGGCGTGCTGGTCGGGGGCGTCTTCAACAGCGGCATCCTCGCCGACCCGACCGCCCACGCCACCTACGACTACGCACCTGCCCCGGACGACGTCCGACGGCGAGCAGTGGCCTTGGCCGAGCGCTGCGCCGCGCACGGCGTACCGCTGGCCGCCGCCGCGCTGCGCTTCCCGTTGCGGCACCCGGCGGTGACCGGTGTCGTCGTCGGCGCACGGAACGCGCGTGAAGTCGCCGACAACACCGCCCACGCCACCACCGACATCCCCGAGGCGCTGTGGGCGGAACTCGACGCGCTGGAGCAGGAGTGAGCGCAGTGATCAGGATCGACGCCCACCACCACCTCTGGAACCTCTCCGCCCGGCCGCAGGACTGGCTCGACGAGCCCGCCCTGGAGCCGATCCGGCGTGACTTCGGCCCGGCGGAGCTGCGCGCGGTGACCCAACGGGCCGGCGTGGACGCCACCGTGCTGGTCCAGGTGCTCCCCGACGTCGAGGAAACGGCGGAGTTCCTGGCCCTGGCCGATTCCTTCGACCTCGTCGCGGGCGTCGTCGGGTGGGTCGACCTCACCGCGCCCGACGTCGCCGAGCAGCTGGACCGGCTGCGCCGCGGACCCGGCGGCGACCGGCTCACAGGTGTCCGGCACCTGGTGCAGTCCGAACCCGACCCGGACTGGCTGGTGCGCCCCGATGTGCTGGCGGGGTTGCGCGCGGTGCGCGATGCCGGGCTCGTCTACGACGTGCTGACCCGGCCGCACCAGCTCCCGGCGGCGTTGGAGGCCGTGCGAGCGGTGCCGGACATGGTGTTCGTGCTGGACCACCTGTCCAAACCGGACATCGCCGGTCAGGAGGTCGAACCCTGGGCGACCCGCCTGGCGGAGCTGGCCGCCGAACCGAACGTGGTGGCCAAAGTGTCCGGTCTCGTCACCGAGGCGGACTGGTCGCGGTGGACCGCGGCCGACCTGCGGCCCTACGTCGACATCGCGCTGGAGGCGTTCGGCCCGGATCGGCTCATGGTCGGCTCCGACTGGCCGGTCTGCCTGCTGGCCGCCGACTACGAACGGGTGTTCGCCACCGCCGCCGAACTCCTCGACGGCTGTTCCACTGCGGAACGGGACCAGGTCTTCGGCGGCACGGCCGCCCGCGTCTACGGAGTGAGGACCGGCTGATGCGCACCGTGCGACTGGCTTATGGCGAGACAGGGCTGGACCTGCGGGTCGACCCGGCGGTGACGACCGTGGTCACGCCCAAGCATCACCGGGCCACCGAAGCGCCGCGGGAGGTTCTGCGCCGGGCGTTGCGCGCGCCGGTCGCGGGTCCGCCGCTGCGCGAGCGCGTGCGCCCCGGCCAGACCGTGGCCATCTCCGCCTGCGACGGGACGCGCCCCCAGCCCCGGGAGCTGATGGTCCCGGTGATCCTGGAGGAGCTGGACGGCCTGGTCGACCTCGACGACGTCGTGGTGCTGGTCGCCACGGGGACGCACCGGGGCAACACGGAGGCCGAGTTGCGCCGGATGTTCGGTGACGAGGTGGTGGACTCGGTGCGGATCGTCAACCACGATGCCCGCGACCGCGGCAGCCTGACGTGGATGGGGGAGTTCGGCGCGGACGTGCCCGTGTGGCTGAACAGCGAGTGGGTCGCCGCGGACGTGCGCATCACGACCGGTTTCGTGGAGCCGCACTTCTTCGCCGGGTTCTCGGGCGGCCCGAAGCTCGTCGCGCCGGGCCTGGCCGCGCTGGAGACGGTCCTGGTCCTGCACGACGCGCGCCGCATCGGCGACCCGCGGGCGACGTGGGGGATCGTCGAGGGCAACCCCGTGCACGACGACGTGCGCGCCATCGCCGACGCCACCGGCGTGACGTTCGGCTTCGACGTGGTCCTCAACCAGGACAAGCAGGTCGTCGCCGCGTTCGGCGGTGACCTGCTCGCGATGCACGCCGAGGCCGTGCGCACCGCCCGCGAGGTCGCCATGCGGCCGGTGCCGCAGCTCTACGACGTGGTGGTGACCACCAACTCCGGCTACCCGCTCGACCAGAACCTCTACCAGTCGGTGAAGGGCATGTCGGCCGCCTACCAGGTGGTCAGGCCGGGCGGGGTGATCGTGTGCGCGGCCGAGTGCCGCGACGGCTTCCCCGACCACGGCTCCTACCGCGAGGTGCTCGCCTCCGCCGACTCGCCGGCGGCGCTGTTCGCGGAGATCTCCGCTCGGTCGACCACCGTGCCCGACCAGTGGCAGGTCCAGATCCAGGCACGCATCCAGGCCGACTGCCGGGTCGTCATGCACACCTCCCACCTCAGCGACGCCGAGCTGGCGACCGCGCACCTGCGGCAGACCGCGGACATCTCGGCCACCGTCGCCGAAGCTCTCGCCGAGGCCGGTCCCGACGCCCGGCTGTGCGTGCTGCCCGAAGGCCCGCAGACGATCCCCTACGTGGAAGGGTCGGACCGGTGAACGGGACGATCCTGGTCTGCCTGGACAAGTTCCGCGGCTCCCTCACCGCCGAACAGGCTTGCGCACACGTCGTCGACGGCGTGACCGACGCGGGCGGGCACGCGGTGGCGATGCCCGTCGCGGACGGCGGCGAGGGCACCGTGGCGGCACTGGTGCGCGCCGGCTACGACGAGGTGCGCGTGGAGGTCACCGGCCCCACGGGCGAGCCGGTGCACGCCGCGTTCGCCGTGCGCGACGGACGGGCCGTGATCGAACTGGCCCAGGCCAGCGGGTTGGACGTGCTGCCCGACGGCTGGCTCACACCGCTCACCGCCGACACCTACGGCACCGGTGAGCTGATCCGCGCCGCGCTCGACCACGGCTGCCGGGACATCGTGCTCGCCGTCGGCGGCAGTGCCACGACGGACGGCGGCGCGGGCCTGCTGCACGCGTTGGGCGCACGCATCACCGGCACCTTGGGCGGCCCCGTCGGCCCCGGCGGCGGCGCGTTGACGGCCGTGGCCCGCGTCGACCTGTCCGGGCTGGACCCGAGGCTGGCGCACGCGCGGGTGACCCTGGCCTCGGACGTGGACAACCCGCTGACCGGGCCGAACGGCGCCGCCGCGGTGTTCGCGCCGCAGAAGGGCGCCTCACCCCGGGACGTTGACTTGTTGGAGCGAGGGCTCCGCCGGTTCGCCACGGCCATGGCGGAGGCGATCGGACGGGATCTGAGCGCCGCACCCGGCGCGGGCGCGGCCGGTGGCACCGGCTTCGCGGCGTTGGCCGCCCTCAACGCCCGGCGGACGTCGGGGGCCGACTTCGTGCTGCGCGCGATCGGCGTCGAGGACGCCTTGCGGGACGCCTCGCTCGTCGTGGTCGGCGAAGGCCGGTTCGACGAGCAGAGCCTGCGGGGCAAGGCGCCGATCGGGGTGGCCGAGGCGGCACGGCGGCACGGCGTGCCCGTCGCCGTGGTCGCGGGCTCGGTCCAGCTCACCGCCGAACGGCTGCGAGAGGTCGGCGTGGTCGCCACCTGGTCGCTGCTCGAGCGCGCCGGTCACATCGACACCGCGATGAAACAGGCACCCGCGCTGCTTCGGGAGATCGGCGGCGAACTCCTCGCACACCCGGCCACCCTCACGAACGGAGCGCGCGCATGACCGGACCGGGCGCGGTCGACCTGGGGTTCGCCCGGGTCGACGTGGATCGCGAAGCGCGTCAAGGGCTGCCCGAGGTGGTCTACGGCAGCGGGAAGACGCCTGACCAGATCACCGGAATCGTTCGGACGTTGTTGCGGCACAACGACGGCCCTGTGCTGGCCACGCGCGTGGAGCCCGACGCGGCGGCCTCCGTGCTGGCCGCCGTGCCGGACGGCGTCTACGACCGCGACGCGCGCCTGCTCACCTGGCGTCCGGCCGAGTCGACCGGGTTCGGCGTGGTCGTGGCCGCGGCGGGCACGGCCGACCTGCCGGTCGCACGGGAGGCCGCCGCCGTCGCCACCGCCGTGGGACTCGACGTCACCACCGTCACCGACGTCGGCGTGGCCGGCCTGCACCGGCTGCTGGCCGAGCAGCACCGGCTGCGGGCCGCCGACACCGTCATCGTGGTCGCGGGCATGGAAGGCGCGCTGGCGAGCGCGGTCGGCGGTCTGGTCGCGTGCCCGGTGGTCGCCGTGCCCACCTCGACCGGTTACGGAGCCGGTCTGGAAGGCATCACCGCGCTGCTGGCGATGCACGCCTCCTGCGCGGCCGGCATCACCGTGGTCAACATCGACTCCGGGTTCGGCGCCGCGATGGCCGCGTTCCGGCTCGCCCGCGTGGCGGCGCGGAGGACGCCGTGAGCCGCGTCTGCGTGATCTCGCCGTTCACCGGGCTGGCCGGTGACATGCTGCTGGCCGCCCTGGTAGACGCGGGCGCACCCCTGGACGCGATCCGAGCGGCCGTCTCCGACACCGGCCTCACCGACTGGGACCTCACCGTCACCCCGGTGCTCACGCACGGCCTCACCGGCCGCAAGGCCGTCGTGTCGGTGACCGACGACGCCACGAGCCGCAAGGCGGGCGAGCTGATCGCCATGGCGGCCCGGGTGCGCGACCGTGCCGTCGCCGACACCGCGGTCGCCGCCCTGCGCGCCATCGCCGAGGTCGAAGGACGCCTGCACGGAGAAGACCCCGACCAGGTGCACCTGCACGAACTCGGCGGTCACGACACCCTCGTGGACGTCGTCGGCGTGGCCGCCGCCCTGCACGCCCTCGACGTGCGGACCGTGCACTGCGAGGCGTTGCCGATCGGCACCGGATCGGTCCGCACCGCGCACGGCGTGCTGCCGTGCCCGGCCCCCGCCACCTCGGCCCTGCTGCGCGGCGCACGCGTCGTCGGCACCACCCTGCCCGGCGAGACCGTGACGCCGACCGCCGCCGCGCTGCTGCTGGCGATCGGCGCGGACTACCAGCCCGCACCGGAGATGCGCCTGTCGACCACCGGCTACGGCGTGGGCACCAGGACGCTGCCCGACCGGCCCAACGTCGCGGTGGTCAGGCTCGGCGACCGCGAGCCCGCCGACGTCCGCGACCTGGTGGTGCTGGAGACCAACCTCGACGACGTCACCGGTGAAGTCCTCGGGTACGTCGTCTGCGCGCTGCTCGACTCCGGCGCGTTGGACAGCTGGATCACCCCCGCCACGATGAAGAAGGGCAGGCCGGCGCACGTGCTGCACGCGTTGGCGACACCGGAGGCCGCCGACGTGGTCGAGCGGCGGATGCTGGTCGAGACCGGCACTCTCGGCGTGCGGCGGACCGCCGTGCGGCGCACCGCCCTGCCCCGCACCACCGACACCACGCACGTCCAGGGGATCGAGGTGCGCCGCAAGCACGGACCCCACCACAGCAAGCCCGAGTACGACGACGCCGTCACCGTCGCCCGGCAGACCGGCCTGCCCCTGCGCACCGTGCTCGCCCTGGCCGCCGAAAGCCCCGAGGAGCACTGATGGACACCGGCACCACCGCCGCCCGACTCGTGGCGCACCTGACCGGCATCGGCCCGGTCGCCGTCGCCTTCTCCGGCGGCGTGGACTCCGCGCTCGTGCTCGCCGCCGCCACCCGCGCCCTGGGACCCGACGCGGTGCTCGCCGTCACCGCCGACTCCGCGAGCCTGGCCGCCGTCGAGCTGGCCGCCGCGGCCGGGTTCGCCGACCGCCTCGGCGTGCGGCACCTCACGCCCCCGACCGCCGAACTGGACAACCCCTCCTACGCCGCGAACGGCCGCGACCGCTGCTACTTCTGCAAGTCCACCGTCCTGGACACCATCACAGCGGTAGCGCGGGAGCACGGCGTGCACACGGTGGCGACCGGGGTCAACGCCGACGACGCGCACGACCCGTTCCGGCCCGGCATCCGCGCCGGCGACGAGATCGGCGTGCGCACCCCCTTGCGCGACCTCGGGATGACCAAGGCCGAAGTGCGCGCGGTGAGCCGCCTCTGGGCACTGTCCACCTGGGACAAACCGGCCATGCCCTGCCTGGCCAGCCGGGTACGCTACGGCGTGGCGATCACCCCCTCACGCCTGGCGCGGGTGGAACGCGCCGAGGCGGCGGTTCGGGCGTGGCTGGTGAGCGCGGGGACACCGAGCTGGAACCTGCGCGTGCGCGACCTGGGTGACGTGGGGCGAGTCGAACTCGACCCGGACCTGGTCGACCGGCCGGACATCGGCCCCGCTCTCACCGATGTCGTACGAGCGGCGGGGTTCGACGGCGTCGAACTGGCGGTGTTCCGGTCGGGCGCGCTCAACCACGAACCAATCCGGTGATCCCGGACGCCTCGATCGAAGGCTGACCCCTCCGCGCCCAGGTGCGCACGCAGGTTCGCGGCCGACTCCGGCTACACCCTGGGCGCAGGAGCGTTGTCCGATGGGACATCCGATGTCGCGTCATGCCGCTCCCGTTCAGGGGAAGCGGGGTTCGACAGGATCGTGCGCAGCCATGCCTCGGAGGTGTTGATGTGCACCATCGCACTCGCCTGCGCGAGCAGTTGGTCGCGTGAGCGCAGAGCCTGGTAGATCCCCTCGTGCTCGGCGAGCGTGATGTGCGCCGCGTTGCCTTCGATGAGCCCTCGCCACACCCTCGCCCGCACAGTGCGGCTGGACAGCCCTTCCAACAGTGAAGCCAGCGTCTCGTTCCCGGTGGCGGCGACGACGGTCCGGTGGAACGCGGTGTCGTACTGGATGAGCAGTTCGGCATCGTCCTGCGCGGCCCGCATGTCGTCCAGGATCTTGGCCAGCTCGTCCAGGTCTCTCTCCGGCATGCGAACCGCGGCCAGGCCAGTGGCCAACGGCTCGAGCAGCCTGCGGACCTCCATCACTTCCAACAACGTGTCATCCTGGAGCAACTCGACGGCCACACCCACGCCTTCCAGCAACAGCCGCGGCGCGAGGCTGGTGACGTAGGTGCCGTCGCCACGCCGCACGTCGAGCACACGAGCCGACTCCAGGACTTTCACCGCCTCTCGCACACCGCTGCGGGACAGGCCCATCTCCACCGCCAGTTGCGGCTCCGGTGGAAGGCGTGTGCCGGGCGGAAGCTCACCGGACTGAATCATGGAGCGGATCTTCGCGATCGCCTCGTCAGTTAGTGCCACAGGTGCTCCCTGGCTTGCCGCTGGTGGTTCCGGACATCATATCTTCGTGCGGCTACCGAACCTCGGGCGTTGACTGACGTGAGGCCTCCCGGTGCGATCGATGATCAAAGGTCTGATGTATGGTAGGTGCTGCGGAGTTGGCGAGGTGACTGCGAAGTTGTGCCGACCCGTCCGCCACCGCATTCCCGGACAGTCAGCACTGGAGGACCACGGGATGAACGCCATTCCTTCCCCGCTCGAGCCGGTCGCTTCGAGTCGACGCAGGCGCTTCGGCCAGGTCATCGGGCTGCGCCCCGAGCGTCGGGAGGAGTACCTGCGCCTGCATGCGGCGGTGTGGCCGGAGGTGGAAGCGGCGCTGGCCCGGGCGAACGTGCGCAACTACACGATCTTTGTCCACGACGACCTGTTGTTCGGGTACTTCGAGTACACCGGGGACGACTGGGAAGCAGACCTCGCCTCGATCGCCGAGGATCCGGCCACCCAGCGGTGGTGGACCCACACCGAGCCTTGCCAACGGCGCCTCACCGACGGTCCGGGCGGGCCCTGGACCGAGATGGTCGAGGTCTGGCACCTCGACTGAATCCCACCGGCCACGGGTGGCCACGACAACAGCGATCGGCACGGGACAGCAGACCGGATCGCAGCCGTGGGTTTGGAGAGCACAGACTGGTCGACCGGTGGAGCGTGGTCGCTGCCTAGCAGGATGTGCCGAAATCCCGGCCTTCCTCCGCACACCACGGACGATACGGCGCGCGCCGCTCGACTTGGATGAGCAGGCCGGCGCGCGGTCACCGAGGTGGGCCGCTTCGTCCCACATCTCGGTGACCGCGTCGCATGTGCCGTGCGGGCCCGTCCTCAGGCCGGCTGTCCGTGCACACGGCTTGTCCTGGTCATACGCTCACGAGTCGCCAGTGTTGGCTGGTGGTGCTGGTGTCCTGGTTCTGGACGATCGTCGCACCATCGGTGGTGACGCCGCCGTTGACGTCGAGCACCTTGCCGCTGCTGCGGCTGACCAGCTTCACGTAGCCGTCACCGACGTCGACGACTTGCCAGTGCTGGTTGGGGCCGCCGTGGTCGGGCCACTGCACGATGGCGGCTCCGTTCGCGGTCGATGCGCCGCTGACGTCGAGGACCTTGCCGCTGCGCCGGCTCACCACCTTGACGTAACCACTGCCCGCGTCCGCGAGGTCCCAGTGTTGGTTGGTGCCGCCGTTGTCCGGCCACTGGATGATCGCGGCTCCGTCCGCGGTCGACCCGCCGCTGACGTCGATGACCTTGCCACTGCGCCGATTGACCAGCTTCCGGTACACCGTGCCGCTGCCGTCGGAGACGGGGCGGGCGGCGATACCGCCGCAGTCGACCTCGCTGAGGATGGCGTCACCGCCGCCGACCGTGCTGGTGGCTTCCAGGCGTACGTACCGGGCGCTGACCGGCGTGAAGCGGGCGTGCTTGAGCGCCTTGGTCGCCGCCCACGTCCCGCTGGTCGCCTCGCGGAAGGTGGTGCCGTCGGTGCTGGTCAGCACGCGGTAGCCGGTGATGTTGCCGGTGGTGGTCACCGCGCCGGAGTTGTCGGTGTCCTGGCGGGGCAGGTAGGTCAGCGCGTCGATGTCGGAGTGCGTCGAGCCGAGGTCCATGGTGATCGACTGCGGCAGCCGTCCGCTGGACTGCCACAGGCTCTGGACGGCTCCTCCGGACCAGTCCAGGCGGCCGTCGATGGCGTTGATCGCGGTGCCGCTCGTCGCGGTGGCGGCGATGGGGGTGACCGGGTGGTGCAGCACGTCGGGCTGCGGGGGCAGCGGTGGTCGGGAGGTGTTCGGCGACCACATGGTGCCGACCTGTCGCAGGGTGTCCACGATGTGCGAGTCGAGCTTGCCTGCCTGGTTGGGCATGCAGTTGAGCAGGAACGAGCAGTAGCGGGCTTCCAGCGTCTTGATGTGCCGGTTGGCGATGTCGTCCGGGCTCATGGTCGGTGAGTCCGCCGTGGACCCGTACTGGGAGCCTCGCGGGTGCCAGAACCACCCGGTGCCGACGATGTTCTGCCCTTGCACCGAGGCGTAGGTGTTGTCGGGTGGTGCCCAGATGCCCTTGGGCTCCTCGAAGTAGATCAGGTCGTTCTGCCACGGTTCGGTCTGCCCGTTGTGGTCGACGATCAGGCAGTTCGGTTGCAGCGTCTTCACGTGCTCCCGGATCTCCTGGTACGGCACCGCCCGATGGCCCATCTGCCAGGCCCAGCCGTCGATGATCAGCACCGGGATCTCGCCGTACCAGGTCAGCAGTTCGGTGAGCTGGTTCTTGACGAAGTCGATGTCGGCGCGCGTGACGGACCCGTCGGCGACTCCCCGCGTGCGGTCCCAGATGGAGAAGTAGAAGCAGGGCTTGAGGCCCTGCGCGCGGAACGCGTCGACGTACTCGCGGACGACGTCGCGCGGGGTCGAGCTGTTCATGACGTTGTAGCCGGTCTGCTCGGTCGGCCACAGGCAGAAGCCGTCGTGGTGCTTGGTGGTCAACGCCGCCCACGACATGCCCGCCGCTTTCGCGGTCGCCGCCCACTGCGCGCAGTCCAGCGCGGTCGGGGCGAACAACCGGGGGTTGAGGTTGGGGGAGGCCCATTCCTCGTCGCTGTAGGTCGCCATGTTGTAGTGGATGAACATGCCGAAGCGCATGTCGACGAAGGCCTGCTGGAGGCTCTGCAGGTTCCCAGCCGCCTGCGCGCTGATCGAGTCGACGGCCGCACCGCCGTACGGCGCTGCGGCGGCACCGGCCGAGAAAGCGAGCGGCCCCACTGCGGCGGCTCCTGCGGCCACGGCGATGTTCCGCAGAACGGTGCGACGGTCCAGCCGCGCTGCCGGGTCTTCACTCACGGTCGCCTCCTGACGGGCTGACGAGCTGACCAATGTTCGAGGAACATATGATGTCTGTTACATCCAGGTCAAGACTGTGCATGCGGAAGCATCGAATGGACTGACATCATCCGTCGGTTGGTAACTTCATGTAACCGTTCGGGTACGGAATCGTCTGATGTATCGTTGTACTTGTCGCTGGCGTATACCGCGATGTTCGCGGTGGGTCAAGCTCTGGGGCTCCCGAGATCTGCTAGACCACCGGTGGTGACACGTCCACGAGCCCAGGCGGACGCCGGGGGCGGCGGGCTTCGGCCGGCCCGATGACGAGTGGCAGTCCGTACGCGGTTCGCGGCGAGCCGGCGGGGTAGTCGTCGCGTAATACTGCGGCCGGTGTGCACGGTGTCAAGGTGGGCGTTTTGGCGAATCTTGACTCCCGGCCCGTTCCAGGGCCTCATGCACACCGCCTGTCCGACGCTGTGGCCGGCACCTGATCGGCACTGGCGTCGACGCGCCCTTCGACGTCCGGCTGTGGTATCCGGGAACCTCCACAGGCCGAACGACCATGTCCGTGACGTCGCCCGTGCTGGCCTGGTCAGCTGTCGGGTTCCGCGTGATCGGTGCTTCTCTTCGCTGACCGCAGCGTACCTTTGTCACTGTCATTGATAAAGACTCCTCCTGGCTCGTAACGTGCCCTGGCACGGGCATCCGGTCGTGCTCGCGGCGGCCGGTGTGTCGCCCGTGCTGGCGCCGCAGGTCGAAGGCTTGCCGGAGGTCGTGTACTGGGGCGCGGACGTCGGCCCGCTCGGCGTGGACGAACTCGACCCGCTCGGGAAGTTCGCCTTCCCCGGCAACCAGGCGGTCACTCTCGGGCGGCTGGTCGGCAACTGGGCGCAGACCGGCACCGAGGTGACGGCCACGAACGTCTTGTGGAACGGCAACCTCGCGTCGGGCGGCTCGACTTCGGATGAAGTTCAACGGCTCGTTCAGCGGTCAGAACACCGATCCCACCGCGTTCACCGTCAGCGGCCAGTCCTGCACCAACGGCTGAGTCGCCACCTCGCCCCGGCCCATCAGTCAGCCCGCCGACTGCCGGGTCCGGGGCCGGTACCGCCCACCTGTGAGAGGAACCGGCTCGCCGGCCGGACGACCGTCCGACCGGCAGCGGGCGAACCGGGTCCGGCGGAACCGAGGGGCTCCTGGTCGCAGTGTCGGTTCCGGGCCGACTGCTGCGTCACCGGGTGTCTTGCGCACCGCGCCGGTAGGTGTGGCGCGTGACGTGCGCCCGACGCGTTCGACGCCGCGTCGGGCGCACGCCCGCGATTTCCGATTTGGCGCGACGGGAACTTCGACCTCGCCGGTGCTCTGACACTCGAGCGTGAGGGGGTTCTCGGACGCGGATTACGTTGCCGGGTTCGACCGGCCCAGGGACGAGGTCACCCTCACCGTCCCGTCGAGCGCCGGTGGGCTGCACGACCTCACCATCCGCTACGCCACGCCGTACGGGCAGAAGGCGGCGCCCCTGTCGCTCAACGGTAGCCGCTCGGGTGATGTCACTTCCCCGGCGAACCTGGCATTGACCGAGATCCCGGCTGGGCGAGCGCGGCACCGCGGGCCGCGATGTCGACCACGTGCTCGCCTTCGACCGGCGCGGCGGCGTGGTGACGGTGGTGTGTCACCGGAACGCGCCGTCCGGTCTGATCGACCAACCAGGCAAGGAGTGGTGGCGTGGTTTCTGCACTGATGTGACGACGTTCGACCTGGCCGCCACAGGATGTTGTACGTGAACACGCAGCGGTCGCGTCAGGCGGCCGCCGAGCCGGGCGGCTCTCGCATCGCGAACCAGCCCACCGGTGTGCGGTTGGACCGGATCAGCGCGATCACCGGCCGAAAGTCGCGCCGAAGCCGAACATCGGCGCCTACGTCTGGACCAAGCCGCGGGGCGAGCCCGGATCAGTCCCAAGTAGACACGAACGCCATCTTCGGGGGCATGTTGGCCGTTGGTGAGCGTTTCGTACGTCGATTCGCGGTGCAGTCCCACCTCCGACGGTGATAACCGCCGTGCGGTGGTGGACATGGGTCGGGCCCGCCGGTGGATGACCGGCGGGCCCGAGTGGTTCGGTGGTGCGGCGTCAGCTGTGGGCGCGGTGGCTCCGCTTGGTGACGACGTGGTAGATGCCGAGCACGATCAGCGAGCCGAGGATGGCCAGCAGCCAGGTGCTCAGGTCGAAGAAGCTGCCGATGTCGGAGCCGAAGACGGCGCGGCCGATGAAGCCGCCGATGATGGCGCCGACGATGCCGAGCAGCATGGTGATGATGATGCCGCCCGGGTCCTTGCCGGGCATGATGGCCTTCGCGATGGCGCCGGCGATGAGACCCAGAACGATCCAACCCAGGATGCCCACGGTGCTTCCTTGTCCTCGTGCCACGCCGTCTTCCTGACGCGGCGTGATCGTTACAGGCACCGGGATGCCCAACTCTCGCCCAATTCACACCTGCGGTGGGCTTTTCGTCATGGGGGCGATGCCCGACCTCGGTCGGCACCCGGCGTACGGGGGGCGGGCGATCCGTCGACCGCGGCGCGCACGGCCGGCTGCACATGCCGAGACCCCACGACAGGACCTCCGGGCTCGGGCGACGGCTTCGTGCGGCGCAACGAACCTTCGCTGGGTGGGGAAGTCGTGGTGGGGTCGAGCCGGCCGGTCAGGCGAGTTGGCGGTCCACGAAGGACGGTGAGAGCGCGTACTTGACCACCATCTCGGCCGCGCCGAGGACACCGACGTCGTCACCCACCTGGGAGGGGGCGATGCGGAGGTTCTCGGTAGCGAGCGCCGGTAGATGGCCTCCCGCACTCCGGCGAGCAGCATCTCGCCGGCCGGCGCGAGGGCGCCACCGATGACGATCAGGGACGGGTTGAACGTGCTGACGCAGGAGGCGAGGACGTCACCGATGGTGCGGCCGGCTCGTCACACGAGCTGGCCGGCTTCGAGGTTGCCCACCCGTACCAGTGCGACGACATCGGCGCTGGTGTGGGCGTCGATCCCCTTGGCGCGCAGTGCGGCGGCGATGGCCGAGCCGCTGGTGACGGCTTCGAGGCAGCCGGTGTTGCCGCAGCGGCACGGCACGTCGCCCGCGTCCGGGGCGGCGATGTGGCCGAGGTCGCCGGCCGCGCCCATGGCGCCGCGGTGCAGCTCGCCGTTGCCGATGAACCCGGAACCTATGCCGGTGGCCACCTTGCCCACGATGACGTCGTCGGCGTCGGGGAAGCACTTGGTGTGCTCGCCCAGCGCCATGAGGTTGACCTCGTTGTCCACCAGGACCGCGGACGCCGAGCTCAGCGGTGACGTGCCCGGGGACGTCGTAGTCGTCCCACCCCGGCATGATCGGGGGTTTGTTCGGTCGCTCGGTCTTGTGCTCGACCAGGCCCGGCAGACCGATGCCGACGCCCGCTAGCTGCGTCGATTCCAGCCCGGCTTCGGTCAGCAACGCCTTCCCTGCCTCGATCAGCGCCGGCAGGACGACAGCGGGACCGTCGGCGACGTCCTGCTTGATGCGGCGCTGAGCGAGCGGCGAGCTGGTCAGGTCGGTCACCGCCGCGGTGGCGTGTGTGGCCCCCCACCTCGGCGGCGAGGACGACCCGCGCCCGTGGGTTGAACACGAAGCGGCCCGCCGGTCGATGCCTCGCTGGCCCCTTCTTGACCAAGCCGGCGTCCAGCAGGGCGTCCAACCTGTTCCGCACGGTCGACCGGGCGAGACCGGTCGCCGAAGTCAGTTCGGTGCGGGTGCGCGGCACGCCGTCGCGGAGCAGGCGCAGCAGCTCTCCAGGTGACGCGACGCCGAGGAAGGGGTCTTCGGTCACGCCTCGATTTAACCAGGAACGGACGACTTATGTACGTATGTCGCCAAAACCTAGCCGACTTTTGATTGACACCCGCCATTACCCCACTTACGGTTCGCCGCATGACTGTGACCCACCTAACTGACACGGCCGCGTGTGGTTGTACCGAGCCTCGGACCCTGCGGATCACCGTGGTGGGTACCGGCTTCATGGGTCGTGTGCACGCCGCGGCGGCGCGGCGCGCTGGAGCCGAAGTCGTCGCCGCGGTGGCCGGCACTGCGGACGGCGCGGCCGACGCCGCGGGGGGAGTCGGCGCGGAGCGCGGCTATGCCGACCTGCACGCGCTGCCGGCCGAGGCCGGGGCGGATGTGGTGCACGTGTGCACGCCCAACGCCCGGCATGCCGAGGCGGTCGACGTCGCGCCGGCCGCGGGTGCGCACGTGATCTGCGAGAAGCCGCCGGCCACCGGTGTCGCGGACGCCACGGCGCCGACCGGCGCGGCGGAGGCCGCCAGTCGGGTGGCGACGGTCCCGTTCGTCTGCCGGTTTCACCCGATGGTCCGCGAGTTGGACTGGGCCGACGTCGTCGCCGCCCTCGCCGAGGCCCGCTACACCGGGCCGCTGTGCGTCGAGTCGTTCACCGGCGAGAACGCGAGCATCGCGACCGCCGCGCCGACCCAGGACGCGCTCGCCACAGACGACCTGAGGTTCCTGAAGGAGGTGATCGGCACCCGCTGACCGCCCGTCACCCGAAACACACCGGCGCCGGCACGCCGGGCGGAACAGAAAGCGTGTGAAGAACAGTGAGAACTCACGTATTCCGCTTGCGCACCGTGTTCGTCCTGGTGCCTGCACTTGTCCGTGATCTCCTCGTCGCCGGGTTGCTGCCCGGTCACCGGGTCCGCCGTGACGGTCACGTGCGGCGCAGCGTCGACCGGCACGCCATTGCCGATGAACGTGAACGAGTCCTGCGTGAACTGGTTGGCCGGGCCGCGGAACACCGCGACCGGCTTCCTCGTGCCACCGGGGTCGGTGACCGCCACGTCGAGCGCGCCCCCGATCTCGCCCGGGGCGAGGCCCGGTTCAACCTGGAGCGCAGGGAGCTCGTGCTGCGCTGCGCGATGAACGTCGTGTCGCTCGACCCGACCCGCGTACGCGGCACCCGCGGCAGGTTGCCCGACCGGGTCGCGGACGGCCCGGTGCTGCTCCGCTCCGACTCGAACGTGCCGGACCGGGTGGACCGCACCGGTCGGATCGACGCCGCCAACGTCCGCGACCCGTTGCTCCAACTGCGACGTCTGTCCGCACCCGTGGAAGGGATCAACCGATGAGCCGACCGGTCACGCTGTTCACCGGCCAGTGGGCCGACCTGCCGTTCGAGGAGGTGTGCCGGCTGGCTTCCGGGTGGGGTTACGACGGGCTGGAGATCGCCTGCTCGGGTGACCACTTCGAGGTGGACAGGGCGTTGGCGGACGACGACTACGTGCCCGCGAAGCGGGCGGTGCTGGAGAAGTACGGGCTGGGCGTGTGGGCGATCTCGAACCACCTGGTCGGGCAGGCGGTGTGCGACGACCCGATCGACTTCCGCCACCAGGCAATCCTGCCCGCCCGGATCTGGGGTGACGGCTCGCCGGAGGGTGTGCGGGAGCGGGCGGCCGCGGAGATGGCCGACACGGCCCGCGCGGCGGCACGGCTGGGCGTGGGCACCGTGGTCGGGTTCACCGGCTCGTCGATCTGGAAGTACGTGGCGATGTTCCCGCCGGTGTCGCGGGAGGTGATCGACGAGGGGTACGCCGACTTCGCCCGCCGGTGGAACCCGATCCTGGACGTGTTCGACGAGGTGGGGGTGCGGTTCGCGCACGAGGTGCACCCGTCGGAGATCGCGTACGACTACTGGACGACGCGGCGGGCGCTGGCCGCGGTGGGCGACCGGCCGGCGTTCGGCCTGAACTGGGACCCGTCGCACTTCGTGTGGCAGGACCTGGACCCGGTCGGGTTCATCCTCGACTTCGCCGACCGGATCTACCACGTGGACTGCAAGGACACGAAGAAGCGGTTCGACGGGCGCAACGGCCGGCTGGGGTCGCACCTGGCGTGGGCGGACCCGCGGCGCGGCTGGGACTTCGTCTCCACCGGGCACGGTGACGTGCCGTGGGAGGAGTCGTTCCGGGCGTTGAACGCGATCGGCTACACCGGGCCCGTCTCGGTGGAGTGGGAGGACGCCGGCATGGACCGGCTGCGCGGCGCGGAGGAGGCGGTCGGGTTCATCCGGCGGCACCTGTTCGACCCGCCCGCGGCCTCGTTCGACGCCGCGTTCTCCCGCCGCGAGGATGGCTGAACTCTCTCTGTTACGGCGCTGTGCCAAGCGTGGGGTAGTAGCGAAAGGATGACAGGCCGGTGAGCGTCGGAGACGAGCCCACCCCGCAGACGCGGAAGCTCCTGCTCCTCATGGCGGCCGGAGCGACCGACCGGGCGATAGCGCGGGAACTCGGGGTGAGCGAACGCACGATCTGCCGCAGGATCGCGCTCTTGCAGCTCAAGCTCGGCGTGCGTACCCGGTTCCAGCTGGGTGTCCTTGCCGCGTCCAAGCGCTGGTTGTGAGTAGCGGTTCGCCCGTCGAAATGGGGAAAAGGGGTCGCGACGCCAGTGGTGTCGCGACCCCTTCTCCGCGCAGAGCACTGTGAGGCGGACTCCTCAGCGCCGTTGACTGCCTTCCGGCTCGCTGTCGAGCGGGACCGTGCCGGAGTCGCCCCCGGACGGAAGCTGCACGTGGACGTGCCCGTTACCGGCGTTGACGTTGATCACGTCGAGTTGCAGCGCCGCCACCGACCAGGTCTGCAGCGCCAGGTCGCGCTGGTGCCCTGCCAGGGTGACGAGGTCGCCGCCGAGCGGCCCGGCCGCCGCGGCCGCGGCCGCGAAGCCGTCGGCAGCCGTGGCGAGCTGGCGTACGGCGGTCCGCATCGCGGTCCTGGCGACGTTCACGCCGTTGCCCGACGACGGCGTCTCCTCGTACCGCTTCACCTCGGCGGACAGCACTGCCCGCCAACCGTTGACCTCCGCCGCGGCGAGCGGGCCCCTGGGGGTGTCACCGCTGAGCGGAGCCGCCTTCGCCATCGCCTGCAACACCGGGGTCAGGCGGTCCGCGCTGCCCCGCGCCAACTCGTTCAGCTGCCCGATCAGCTCGACGTCCCGCTGGGCTTCCGCTGCTCCAGCTCGGCGATGCGGCGCTCGGTCGCGTCCGGGCCGGAAGTCAACGTCCCGAGCACGAAGGCGAGCGCGAAGCCGAGCAGGAAGACGGTGATCAGTCCGGTGAGGCGTGGTGCCCGTGACGCTGACCGCGGGCTCCGGGGTTTGGTCTTGGCCATGCGTTCCTCCTCGGCAGAAGGTGAGCGGAGCGGGGTGGTGGCACCGGCCGGTGCCACCACCCCTGTCGGCGCTAGGACAAGGTCCACCGCTGGTTCGGACCGCCGTGGCACCACCATGTGATCAGCGCTGTGCCGTCCGCCGAACTGCCTCCGGAGGCGTCGAGGCACATGCCGTTGTTGCGGATCGTGCCGTCCGACTCCACGGACCAGTTCTGCGTGGCCGCCCCGTTGCAAGTGCGCAACTGGACAGCGGTCCCCGCACCGGCGGAGGTGCCGTTGAGGTCCATGCACTTGCCGAGCGTGCGGATCGTGCTGCCCTCCACGGTCCACTTCTGGTAACCGTGGCCGGCACACGGCCACAGCTGCACGGCGGTACCGTCGGCGGAGCTGCCCTGGTTGGGTGTGACGCACTTGTCACCGGTGCCGGTGATCTGCTTCCCGGCGGCGGTGCCGTCCGACGCCACACCCGCACCGATGAAGGTCATCGAGTCGACGTCGAACGAGTTGTTCGTGCTCGACTTGAACACCATGAACAGTTCGATCGTGCCGCTCGGCCTGGTCACGTTCACCGCGGGCCGGCTCACGTAGTTGTCCCAGCCACCCGTGCTGCCAACCGGTGCCGAGGCGATCAAAGCCCCCGTCGGCGAGCCGGCGCGCAGCTCGATCGTGCCACCGCCGGACGGCGAGGACACCCGGAACGACACCTGGTCGATCCCGGCGAAGTTGTACGTGCGGTAGGAGACCCAGTCGTTGTTGCTGATGTCGCCGATCCGGCCGTCGGCTTCGGCGTCGGGTTGCGACACCACCCGCACACCGGACGAGCCCGTGAAGAACTCGGCCTGCTTGTGCTTGGGCTGCAACAGCACCTGCGCACGACCTGTCAGCCCCGTGCCACCCGACACCCCGTTGTCGGTGTAGGTCGCGTCCGCCACGTAGAACGAGTTGCCCTCGGCGTGCGCGCTGTCGGTCTGCGGGTTGAGCACACCCGAGCAGCCGGCGATCGAGGTGATCGGGTGAGCGTGCTCGTCGTGGCCCAGGGCGGGCGTCGTGGTCACCCGGCTGCAGTCGATCGTGCCGTCCTCGGGGTCGGTCACCGACACCGAGTAGGGGATCTTGTCGTTCCAGCCGAACATCCCGCCGTGCGCCGGAGCGGTGAACGTCACCGTGGGCGCGGTGTTGCCGACCGTCACCGACACGTTGGCGACACCGGTCTTGCCGGTCGGGTCGGTCACGGTGAGCTGGGCGTTGTAGTTCCCCCGCGCGGTGTAGGTGTGCTCGGGGTTGGCTGCGGTGGACGTGCCGCCGTCGCCGAACGTCCACTGGTAGCTGAGCTGGCCGCCCTCCGGGTCGTAGGTGCCTGAGCTGGAGAACTTCACGGTCAGCGGCACGCCACCGGTGGAGGGCGTGGCGGACGCCTTGACGATCGGGCTGCGCTCACCGGAGCGGTAGTCGATTCGGTACAGCCCGGAGTCGGTGTTGTCGCGGCCGAAGCCGCTGCCCCACTCCAGCAGGTACATCGAGCCGTCCGGACCGAACTTGGCGTCCATAGGGGACTTGAAGCTCTGGTTCGACAAGAACTTGTTGATCTTCAACAGCTTCCCGGACGAGTCGAGCCGGAACTCGAACATCGTGCCGCGCGCCCACTCGCCGAAGAACGGCGTCTGGTCGAAGTACGCGGGGAACTTGGTCTCCGACGGGTTGTTCGCGTTGTAGCGGTAGATCGGGAACGCCATCGGCGTCTCGCCGCCGTCACCCAGCTCGGGGAACTTGTTGCCCTCCGAGACGCTGTTGCCGTACCAGACGTCCGCGGCGCGCGGCGCGGGCAGGCTGGTCAGGCCGGTGTTGTTGGGGGAGTTGTTCGTGGGGTTGGCGCAGTCGAACTTGGCGCCCGAGGTGCTGGTGGCGAAGTCGTAGTCGTTGAACGGGGTGTTGTTGCCGATGCAGTACGGCCAGCCGTAGTTGCCCGGCGAGGTGATCACGTTCCACTCCACCAACCCGCCGGGGCCGCGGCTCGAGTTGTCCGAGCCCGCGTCCGGGCCGTAGTCGGCGGCGTGGATCACGCCGGTGGTGGGGTGCACGCTGAACCGGAACGGGTTGCGGAAGCCCATCGCGTAGATCTCGGGCTTGGTCTTGGCCGTGCCGGGTGCGAACAGGTTGCCGGACGGCACGGTGTAGGTGCCGTCGGTCTCCGGGTGGATGCGCAGGATCTTGCCGCGCAGGTCGTTGGTGTTGGCCGAGGTGCCCTGCGCGTCGTACCGGGCCCGGCCCGAGCGCTCGTCGATCGGCGCGTAGCCGTCGGACGAGAACGGGTTCACGTCGTCGCCGGTGCCGATGTAGAGGTTGCCGTTCGGGCCGAAGGCGATGTAACCGCCGGTGTGCTCCGGTTCGACCTGCCG
The DNA here is from genome assembly GCF_021390395.1 of Saccharothrix sp. S26. GTDB lineage: Bacteria > Actinomycetota > Actinomycetes > Mycobacteriales > Pseudonocardiaceae > Actinosynnema. The sequence continues at coordinate 159,529 of NZ_JAJUWT010000018.1, read as the reverse complement.
CGAGGACGGCACGGTCAGCACCACCTTCTCAGTGGCGAGGTCGAGCGTGTCGCCGTTGACGTTGAACCGGGAAACCCTGGCGATCTGCTCGGTGCCGGGAGGCGCGTACATCAGGTAGACCCACTTGGTGGTGGCGAAGTTCGGGTCGAGCGCCAGGCCGGTCAGGCCGTCCTCCCCGCCGGTGTAGACGCTCAGCGTCGCGGCGGTGACCGTGGCGCGCGTGTCCGGCTTGTAGACCTTCACCTTGCCGCCGTACTCGGCGTAGAACACCCGTCCGTCAGGGGCCACGTCGAGCGCGGCCGGTCCGACCGTGTTGCCGTCCAGCTCGGTCTTCTCGAAGCTGGACCACACCGTCGGGCCGCAGTCGGCGGCTACCTTGGCGCCCGCCGACTCCACGCCGCCCGCGATGTGCGAGCGGAACAGCGGCTCGGAGTAGCTCGACGCCTGGTGCCCCATCGCCGTGGACCAGAGGCGACCGCCCTCGAAGTTGCGGCACCACGAGATCGGGTGGTCGGCCCCCATCCTCGCCCAACCGGCGTCGTACGTCGTCTCGTCGGCCGTCACCAGCACGTGCACGTCACCGCGGGCGTTGCGATCGAAGTTGTACCACTCCTCGGTGCGGTTCCACCGCTCCGGAAGTCCCTGCCCGGACGGGTGAACCCGGTCGGCGACCTTGGCGGTGCCCGGCACGATCGCCGAGTGCGCCGTCATGCTCATGCCGAGCATCTGGTCCCACCACGGGAAGTCCTGCTCGATGTTCATGTCCGTCGCGTTGTGGATCGCCACCACACCACCGCCACCGCGGACGTACTTCTGCATCGCGGCGCGCTGGGCGTCGTTGTCCCACACCATGCCCGAGGTCTGGAACATGACCACGACGTCGAACGTCGCCAGCGTGGCGTCGTTGAAGATCGTGGAGTCCTCGCTCTTGGTGAGCTCCCAGTGCCGGCCGGCAGCGAGCTCCTCGAACATCGCGATGCCCGCGGGGATCGAGTCGTGGCGGTACGCCCCGGCCGCGGTCTTGCTGAAGACCAGGACGTGGAACCCCTCTGGATGCGCCGATGCGACCGGCACCGTGAACCCTATTACCAAAAGTGAAGCTATCACTACCGAGTGTAGGTGCCTCAGGGCGTGTCGCATTGCCGTCTCTCCTTCGAGGGGCGATCACCGATAGGGCATCTGACGTGCGTGCAATCGGCTGGATCGACGACTCGTGCCGGCGAGCGCGTCGGGTCAGACCGTCCACAACTCGGTGCGAGGTGCCCGACGTCGATGTCCCGCACGGTGAACGTAGGTGAGAGATATGGCGGGGTCAACGCAAAAGTCTGCACATAGTTGGCGGAGATACGCCAAGGTTCCGCCAGAACTGCGCTGTTCGGCGCAACCCGTTGGTGTGCCGGGATGTCGAGGGGTGCGCACACCGGCATCGACGTGGGCTTGCCCTTGACCGCCCGTTGGAGTCCGCCCTATCGTCGGATACTAAATTTCTGAGGCGTACAAACTATCCCGCCCTGTTGATGCAGATGGCCGCCTGTCGAGTGCTTCTGTCTGGGAGCGCTCCCAGACCGGCTGGGTGGTCGCGGCATCGCGGCCGGCTGATGGATCAGTGCTCAAGGACGAGTACCTAAGGACGTGTTCATGCGTATCCCACATCCCCGGCAGCGATCCGCATCCGACGCGCGGCGCGGGCGGCTGATGGTCGCCACGGTCGTGGCGTTCGCCCTGCTCGCGATGGCGTTGCCTCTGGTGATCGCGTCTTCCGCAGGGCGAGCCGCGTTAGCCGCCCCGGTCCAGCCGTACACCTTCAAGAACGTCGAGATCGGGGGCGGCGGATTCGTCTCCGGGATCGTGTTCAACGAAGGCGCCAAGGACGTCGTCTACGCCCGCACCGACATCGGCGGCGCGTACCGGTGGAACCAGTCCACCGGCCGGTGGGAACCCATGCTGGACTGGGTGGGCGCGGATCGGTGGGGCTACACGGGCGTCGCCGCGCTGGCGGCCGACCCGGTCGACACCGACCGGGTGTACGCCGCGGTCGGTACCTACACCAACTCCTGGGATGGCAACGGCGCGGTGCTGCGCTCCAGGGACCGCGGCCGGACGTGGGAAACCACGCCGTTGCCGTTCAAGTTGGGTGGCAACATGCCGGGTCGGGGCATCGGCGAACGCCTGGTCGTCGACCCGAACGACAACAGGGTGCTCTACCTTGCCGCGCCGAGCGGTCGTGGCCTGTGGCGCAGCACGGACTACGGCGTGACCTGGGCGCAGGTCACGAGTTTTCCCAACGCGGGCGACTACGTGCCGAATCCGTCGGCGGCGCCTGACAGCCCCGACGCGCAGAACTTCGGTCTGCTGTGGATCGCGTTCGACAAGCGGACCGGCGGGGCGGGTGTGGCGACGCGTGACGTCTACGTCGGCGTGGCGGACAAGCAGAACATGCTGTACCGCTCCAGTGATGGTGGCGCGAGCTGGACGCGCGTGGCAGGCCAGCCGACCGGCTTCCTGCCGCACCGGTCGGTGTTCGACCCGGTCAACGGCTACCTGTACCTCGCGACCAGCGACACCGGGGGACCCAACGACGGTGGCAAGGGCGATGTCTGGCGGTATGACCCCGCCTCCGGCGTGTGGACCAACATCAGCCCCGTACCGTCGTCCAGCGGCGACAACACCTGGGGTTACAGCGGCCTGACCATCGACCGGCAGAACCCCGGCACCCTCATGGTGACGACCCAGGTCCAGTGGTGGCCGGACATCAACATCTTCCGCAGCACCGACGGCGGCGCGACGTGGACCCGCATCTGGGACTGGGGCACCTACCCGGAGCGCACGACGCGGTACACGATGGACATCTCGTCGGTGCCGTGGATGGACTGGGGAACCAGCGGCGAACCCCCGGTCAGCTCGCCGAAGCTGGGCTGGTGGGCCGAGTCCATGCAGATCGACCCCTTCGACTCCGACCGGCTCCTCTACGGCACGGGCGCCACGATCTTCGGCACCACGAACCTCACCACCTGGGACACCGGCGGCAAGATCACGATCAGGCCCGTGGTGGCCGGCCTGGAGGAGACCTCGGTCGGCGACCTGATGAGCCCGCCGCAAGGCGCGCCGCTGTTCAGCGGCGTCGGCGACATCGGTGGCTTCCGGCACGACGACCTCGGCCGGGTTCCGGCCGCGATGTACGCGGGGCCGCAGATGAACGCGGTCCTGTCACTGGACTACGCGGCGCTCAAGCCCGCCGTGATCGCCCGTTCGGGCCGCCCGTCCGCCGGGACCACCCACCTCGCCGTCTCCACCGACGGCGGCGCGACGTGGACGCCCGCGGCCACGCAGCCGCCGGGCACCAGCGGCCCCGGCGGGAACGGTGCCGGGATCGCCGTCGGCGCGACCGGCGACCGGCTGGTGTGGGCGCCGACCACCGCGCCGGTCAGCTACAGCACCGACCTGGGCGCGAGCTGGACCCCAGCATCGGGCATCCCGTCCGAAGCGCACGTCGAGGCCGACCGGGTCAACCCTCGGAAGTTCTACGCCTGGTCCGGTGACCGCTTCTTCGTCAGCACCGACGGCGGTGCGTCGTTCACCCAGACCGCGGCCGTGCCCGGCGCCGAAGACCTGAAGGCCATGCCCGGCCGTGAGGGCGAGGTGTGGGTGGTCGGCGGCGGTGGCGTGTTCCGGACGACCGACTCGGGCGTCACCTTCACGAAGGTGCAGGCGGCGTCGTACGCCAAGTCCGTCGGCTTCGGCAAGCCCGCGGCCGGCCAGTCCACCGCCACGGTGTTCCTCGGCGGCGGCAACGTCGACGGGGTGCACGGCGTCTACCGCTCGGACGACGGCGGAGGCAGCTGGGTGCGGGTCAACGACGACCGCAACCAGTGGGGCGACTCGGGCGAGGCGATCACCGGCGACCCGCGGGTCTACGGCCGGTTCTACCTCGGAACCAACGGTCGCGGCGTGATAGTTGGCGATATCGCGGCCACCACCACTACGACCACCACCACGACCTCAACCACCACGACCACGACCACGCCGGGAGGAGCGCCTTGCTCCGCCGTCTATCGCCTGGTCAACTCCTGGCCGGACGGGTTCCAGGGCGAGGTCACCGTCACCGCAGGGGCACGCGACATCCGTTCCTGGACCGTGACCTGGACCTACGCCGACGGCCAGCGGATCACGCACTTGTGGAGCGGCACCCTGGTCGGCGGCGGGCCGAACGTCACCGTCCGCAACACCGGCTGGAACGGCAACCTCGCCTCGAACACCTCGGCCACGTTCGGCTTCACCGCGAGCCGGGTCGGCGCCAACCCCGCACCGACCAACCTCACCTGCACGACCGGCTAATCGTACTGAGCACTGCACGCTGCCGTGGAGAGAACTGACCTGTTCGGTTCTCTCCACGGCGCACCGTTGTCGGGCCCCGGTGCTCGACGGCAGGGAAGTGTTCGCACCAAAGCGGGGGAGCAGCTCCTCCAAGGCGGCCAGCGCTCCGGCGGCGTCGCCTTCCGTCCCTAGCAGGTAGGCAATCACAAGGCGGGTGGTCAGTGTGTCGGGGTGGTCTTGACCGAGTACGCGGAGTACGTCGCCACTTGAGCCAACGCCAGCGGCAAACTCCCGAGCGCGGCGACCAGTTCGGTCGCCCCCTCCAGCAAGAGCGTGCGGTCACCCACGACACCCGTCAGCTACGCCCGCGCCTCGTCCTCGGCGAACGTCCCCACGTCGATGAAGTAGCGGCCGTGCCCGCGCAGTGGCGGATCGGTGCTGCACCGCCGGCCGCCGACGCGGCCCCGGCGCGGGAACCGCAAAGGGGATGCCGGGTGCCGGTTCCCGGCCGGCACCCGGCAAGAATCGCGCCGCTCCCGGAGCGACGGTCGGTCGTCAGACGACGCTGGGCCAGCCGGCCGCGTCGTAGACCAGGCGGTTGATGCCCAGGAGGGACGCGCCGTTGTCGGCGTAGTAGTGGTAGAACAGCACGTGCTCGTCGGTGTCGGCGAGCACCGCCTGGTGACCGGGGCCGTGGATGCTCCCGTGACCGGCCAGGACCTGGGTGCCGCCGCCGGACATCATGGGTACGCCGTTGCGGTCGACGTAGGGGCCGGTGACGCTGGTGGAGCGGCCGACCATGATCCGGTAGGTGCTCGACGCGCCGCGGCAGCACAGGTCCCATGAGACGTACTGGTAGTAATAGTTGCCGTACTTGACGATGAACGGCGCCTCGATCGCGGTGCCGCTGCTGCGGTTGGCGATGCCCGTGATCGCGGTGCCCAGCCGCAGACCGGTGTTCGGGTCGAGCTGGATCAGCTTGATCCCCGACCAGAACGAGCCGAAGTCGAGCCACCAGCGGCCCTGGTCGTCGATGATCAGGTTCGGGTCGATGGCGTTGAAGTTGTCGCTGGTGCGCGACTCGATGACCAGGCCGCGGTGGGTCCACGTGCCGGAGTTGCCGCTGGGGCTGGTGGCCAGGAAGATCGCCGACCGGTTCGAGCCGAACGTCGAGGCCGAGTAGTACAGGTAGTACTGCCCGTTGCGGTAGGTCAGGTCCGGCGCCCACAGGTGGCGGCCGTTGTTGGTGTACGTGTTCGCCCACGGCGTCCCACCGGGGAAGGCCGCGCCCGCGTTGCGGAATGCGATCCGGTCGGCTGAGGTCTTGAGCCCGATGCCGTCGCCGGTGTTCGCCACCAGGTAGCTGCCGTCCGGCCGCTTGACCACGGCCGGGTCGTGCACACCGATGTCACCGGTGACCAGGCCCGGGTACGGGTAGCCGCCAGTGGAGCCGGTGGACCAGCGCTGGTTGGCCGCACCGGTGCAGGTCCACAGGACCACCCTGCTGCCGTTGGCGGTGCCGTGGTTGTACACGTCCAGGCACAGGTTGGACTGGGTGGCGGTGATGGAGCCGTCGCCGTTGCGGCGGAACTTCTGGTTCGCGCCACCGGTGCAGGTCCAGATCACCAACCTCGTACCTGGTGCGGTGCCGAAGTTGTAGGCGTCCAGGCAGCGCGTGTCGTCGAAGGTGCGCAGTTCACCCGCCGCGGTGAGGTTCCAACCTTGGTTGGCCTGCCCGTTGCAGTCCCAGATGCCCACCTCCGTGCCCGGCGTGGCGTCGTTGCCCACCACGTCCAGGCACCGCCCGGACCCGACCCCGACAAGAGGTGGCCCGATCACGGCGGACGCGGCGGGTGCGGTGATCAGCGCCGACAGCAGCGCGGCCACCAGGAAGAGGGCTCCGGTGAGCCCGGTACGAGCGGTCGACATGGGGTGCCTCCGTTGGCATCCGAGTCCTGTTATCGCTAACAATCGAGGGTTGCGCGGGTCGCCTGACTGTCGAAGGGGGGCGATGCCGCTGGGAGCGCTCGCAGAAGCAGGCGAGGTTCTGCCCCGAGACGGTTCTTGGTGCGTTCATCGCTGCCGACGATCCCGAAGCAGGCGGTTCTGGCTCCGATTTCCCGGCCGGAGCCGTACTCCGCCTCCTCGTGGGTAAGGCGCAGCATGCCTATCGTCGGACGCCGGACCGGCGCACCAAAGCGTTCGGTGGGCACGATAACGCAGGTTTTTCGTGCCTGGCAAGGGCGGTAGGACTGGCGAACGTTCGTATGTGAGCGTTAACAATCTCTGTCTGCGCACGTCCGTGCACGTCGGTGATCCGCACCATGTGGGGATGGTTCGGCTCCGCCGGCCTGCACCGACCGAACTCGTGGTCGGCTCGGGAAGGTATCGGCGCCCATCGTCCGCGACCGTCCTCGCCACGACCGTCGCCTCGTGCCGGGCGCCCTCTCGCTCGCCCGGGTTGATCACCGCCACCCGAGGCGCTGGAGGAATTGACGGGGGCAGAACCGCCGCAGACCTCGAGATCTCGTTGTCGCGCTGGAGTTCTGCCGGCCTCCGCGGGCAACGCGGTCCTCGTCGAAGTGGGGGTCGCTCCCTTCCGCATTGAGCCTTGACGGGTGAGAGGTCCGGCTGCATACTCGCTTAACCTCCAGTTAATCGATTAAACGAGCCGGAGACCCAGGAAGGGGTGCCGCGATGGTCCGCGTTCGGATGGCCGATGTGGCGGCCCGCGCCGGCGTCTCCACGGCGACGGTGTCGATGGTCCTCAGCGGGGGGAAAGGGAAGCGCATCTCACCGGAGACCCAGCAGCGGGTGCGCGAGGCGGCCGAGGCGGTCGGCTACCGGACGAACTCGGTGGCCCGCAGCCTGCGGACGCAGCAGACCCGCATGGTGGGCCTCATCTCCGACACCATAGCCAGCACGCCGTACGCCGGGCGGATGCTGGCCGGGGCCAACGACGTGGCGCGCGAGCAGGGGCACCTGGTGGTCCTCGTGGACACCGAACGTGATGTCGAGGCCGAGCGCCTGGCTCTGCACGCCTTGACCGGTCAGCAGGTCGACGCCCTCATCTACGCGTGCATGTGGCACCGCGTCGTCGAGGTGCCGTCGGGCCTGCCCGAGGACGCCGTCCTGCTCGACTGCGCTCCGGCGACGGGTGCCCGGGCGGCGGTCGTGCCGGACGAGCGGGCCGGTGGGGCGGCCGCGGTGCGGGAGCTGGTGGCCGCCGGGCATCGCCGGATCGCTTTCCTGGACGCGGAGGAGCGGTTCGGCCTGGTCGCTTCGCGGCTGCGGTACGAGGGCTACCTCCAAGTACTGGCGGAGGCCGGGATCGAGCCCGATCCGGCCTTGCACGTCCGCGCGGAACCCGTGGCGGGCGGTGGGCGGGAGGCGGCCGGCCGATTGCTGGACCTGTCTGCTGAACGGCGGCCCACGGCGATGTTCTGCTTCAACGACCGCATGGCGATGGGCGCCTATGCGGCGGCGCACCGTCGCGAGCTTTCGATTCCCGACGATCTGTCGATCGTCGGCTACGACGACCAGCAGCTGATCGCGGCGGAGCTCGACCCTCCGCTGACGACGATCGCGTTGCCGCACTACGAAATGGGGCGGTGGGCGATGGAGGTGGCGCTCGGGGTTCGGCAGGCGGACCCGGCGGTGCCGCACCTCATGCCGTGCCCGATCATCCGACGGGCCTCGGTGGGCCCGCCGCCGGCGCAGTTTGGCGACTGACGGCCGACGGCGGAAACCACTCGCAGTACCGCATTTCACCTGGCAGTTGGCGCTGCCGGCAACCCCGGAGGCGACGGCCGGTCGCGCTCCAGAGCAGAGAAAGAGACTGTACGGTGAAGCGTAAGTCCCTCTCGATCATAGCAGCAGTGGGCGTGTCCGCGGTGCTCGTGCTGAGCGGATGCACTCGTGCGGGCCAGGGCTCCTCGTCGTCCGATGGCCGCGAGGAGATCACGATGTGGACCCACTCGGCCGGCAACCCGGGCGAGATCGCGGTGTACGAGCAGCTCATCTCCGACTTCAACGCCTCGCAGACCCGGTACGAGGTCGTCCAGGAGGACTTCCCGCAGGGGTCGTACAACGAAGCGGTCACCACGGCCGCGGCGGCGCGGAAGCTGCCGTGCCTGCTGGACATGGACGGCCCGGTGATGCCGAACTGGGCCTGGGCTGGTTACCTCCAGCCCTTGGGACTGCCCGACGACCTGGTCAACTCCTTGCTGCCCACGACCGTCGGCCGCTACAAGGCCACGGTCTACTCGGCGGGCTACTGGGAAGCCGCGCTGGCGATCTTCGCCCGCAAGTCGGTTCTGGACAAGAACAACATCAGGATCCCCACCGTCGACCGGCCGTGGACGCTGGACGAGTTCGACGCGGCCGTCGCCACGCTCAAGGCGAGCGGCTACCGCACGCCCCTGGATCTGGGCGCGGCGGACAAGGGCGAGTGGTGGTCCTACGCGTACTCGCCGATGCTGCAGAGCACGGGTGGCGACCTGGTCGACCGCGCCTCCATGAAGACGGCCGAGGGCGCGCTGAACGGCCCGGACGCGGTGAAGTTCTTCACCTGGTTCCAGCAGGCGTTCGAGAAAGGTTGGGCGGACAACGCGGGACCCATCGGGAACCAGCGCTTCATCGACGACGCGGTGGCCCTGAGCTACACCGGTGTGTGGAACGCCAAGGCGGCGTTGGACAGCGTCGGTGACGACCTGCTGATCCTGCCCCCGGTGGACTTCGGCAAGGGGCCGAAGATCGGCGGCGGCTCCTGGCAGTGGGGCATCTCGGCGGGCTGCAAGAACGTCGACGGCGCCAGGGAGTACCTGGAGTTCAGCTTCCAGGACAAGTACCTGACCGCGTTCGCCGACAGCCAGGTTGTCATCCCGAGCACCGCGGCGGCCGCGAAGGCGTCGAAGTACTTCAGCGACAACGCCGACCTGCGCGAGTTCGCCGTGCTGTCGCAGAAGTTCGCCCTGGCCCGACCGGCGACCCCCGGTTACCCGGTGATCTCCTCGTCCTTCGAGAAAGCGGCGAAGGACATCATGAGCGGCGCCGAGGTGAAGTCGACGTTGGACGCCGCGGTGCGGGCCATCGACGCCGACATCGCGTCGCAGAACGGCTACGGCTTCTAGATCGTCGCTCCCGCCGGGCGGCGACGCCCGGCGGGCTGAGAGGGAAGGCACCTCCCATGACGGCGATCTCCTCGCCGGAACGCCGCGCCGCGAGCGCGGCCCCGGGACCGGTCTCCCGGCGCAAGACCCGCGGTGACCTGCGTTCCGAACGCCGCGCCGGTTGGGCGATGGCCGCGCCCGCGGTGCTGTTGCTGCTGGTGTTCCTGATCGTCCCGGTGGTCCTCGGGTTCGTCCTGTCGTTCACCAACGCCAGGTTGATCTCACCGGAACCAACGAGCTTCACCGGGTTCGACAACTTCGTCCGGGCCTTCACGGCCGATCCGACGTTCTTCCGCTCGCTGCTGAACACGTTCGCCTTCGCCGCCGTCGTCGTTCCGGTGCAGGCTGGTCTGGGCTTGGTCCTCGCCATCCTGGTGAACCAGAAGATCCGCGGCGCGGTCGCGTTCCGGGTCGTCTTCTTCATCCCGGTCGTGACCTCGATCGTCGTGGTGTCGATCCTGTGGAAGTTCCTGTACCAGCCGGACGGGCTGATCAACTCCTTCCTCGACTCGATCACCTTCGGCGCCTGGCAGGGCACCGCGTGGCTGAACAACCCGAGCACCGCCCTCGCCGCGATCATCGTGCTGTCGGTGTGGCAGGCGGTCGGCTTCCACATGCTGATCTGGCTGTCCGGGCTGCAGACCATCCCCGGTGAGTTGTACGAGGCCGCGCGGATCGACGGCGCGGGCACGTGGCGGCAGTTCCGCGACGTGACGTGGCCGGGTCTGCGCCCGACCAGGGTGTTCGTGCTGATCACCATCACGATCGCCGCGCTTGGGCTGTTCGTGCAGATCGACGTGATGACCCAGGGCGGTCCCGTGGACTCCACCTCGACGTTGGTCTACCACGCCGTGCGCATGGGCTACCGCCAGCAGCAGATCGGCTACGGATCAGCGCTGTCACTGGTGTTCTTCGTACTGGTGCTCATCGTCGCGCTGGTCCAGCGCTTCCTCACCCGAGACAAGGACTGAGCCGTGGCAGTGCAGAAGGGTGAGCGCGTGCTGAGCCGCCGCCGAAGGCTCTGGATCTACCTCGCCATGACCGGGCTCGCCGTCTTCTTCCTCTTCCCGCTGGTGTTCATGTTCGTCTCCAGCCTGAAGCCCGACGGCCAGATCCTGTCCGACGTCGGCGGCTGGCGCGCGTTCCTGCCGGTCGGCGACATCAGTGTCGACAACTACTCCGGGGTGTTCGACCGGGTGCCGGTGGGCCGTTTCCTGCTCAACTCGGTGATCGTCACGACGGTCGTCGTGGTCGCCGGGCTCGTGGTCAACTCCATGGCGGGATTCGCGCTCTCCCGGATGCGCTGGACCGGACGCGGCGTGGTGCTCGGCGTCGTCATCGCCACGTTGATCGTGCCGTTCGAGACGATCGCGGTGCCGATGGTCTACTGGGTCACGCAGCTGCCGACGCTGGTGTTCGAGAACGGGTGGATCGCCTACGACTTCGGCTGGCTGGACACCTACGAGGTGCAGATCATCCCGTTCATCGCCAACGGGTTCTCCGTGTTCCTCTTCGCCCAGTACTTCAAGACCATCCCGACCGCGATCGACGAGGCGGCGCGGATCGACGGCGCGGGCTGGTTCACCATCTACCGCAGGATCGCGGTGCCGTTGTCGGGACCGGCGTTCGCCACGGTCGCGATCCTGACCTTCCTGCCCGCGTGGAACCAGTACCTGTGGCCGAGCATGGTCGTGCAGGACGAGGACCTTCGGCCGGTCATGGTCGGCATGCAGTACTTCTTCCAGGAGAACACGGCCTGGGGTGAGGTCATGGCGTACACGTCGATGATCACGCTGCCGGTCCTGGTGGTGTTCCTCGCCTTCCAACGCGCTTTCGTCAGCAGCGTCGCCGCGAGCGGCGTGAAGGGCTGACGCACAGCTTCCTCTCGCACGACTTCCCCGAAAGGCCTGTGCATGTTCGCGCTGCCCGATTCCTGGGTGTGGGACTTCTGGTTCGCCGACGACGGCGAGCACTACCACCTGTTCTTCCTCTACGCCTCCCGTGCTCTGCGCGATCCCGACGCCCGCCACTACCGCGCCTCGATCGGTCACGCGGTCTCGACCGACCTGACGAAGTGGACCCGCGTCGAGGACGCGCTGGTCCGCGCGGACGCCCCGGCGTTCGACGACCTGGCCACGTGGACCGGTTCGGTCGTGCGACACCCGGATGGGACCTGGTTCCTGTTCTACACCGGCTCGACGGGGGCCCCGGACGGCAAGAACGTGCAGCGCATCGGCTGTGCGACGTCACAGGACCTCCTCGCCTGGGACCGCGTGCCGCACAACCCGGTCCTGGCCGCCGATCCCCGCTGGTACGAGACGCTGCTCGCCGGCGTCTGGCACGACGAGGCGTTCCGTGACCCGTGGGTGTTCGCCGACCCCGACGGGCACGGGTGGCACATGCTCGTCACCGCCCGTGCCACGTCCGGCGAGCCGTTCGAGCGCGGCGTGGTCGGCCACGCGGTCTCCGCGGACCTGCGGCACTGGGAGCCGCGCCCGGCACTGACCCTGCCCGGACCTCGGGGGTTCGGGCAGCTCGAGGTGATCCAGGTCGAGGTCGTGGACGGAAGACCGGTGCTGCTGTTCTCCTGCCTGGCCGAGCATGCCTCGGTCGACCGCCGGGCGACCGGCACGACCGGCGGCATCTGGGCGGCCCCCGCCGAAAGCCTGCTCGGTCCGTTCGACGTCGCGGCCGCCGAAGCCGTCACCGACGACCGCTTCTACAGCGGACGCCTGATCCGCCGCCGGTCCGACGACCAGTGGGTGTTGATCGCGTTCCACAACCGAGGGGAAGGGGGCTTCGTCGGCACCATCAGCGATCCCATGCCGGTTGCGTGGGACGGCAAACGCCTGAGCGTTCTCGTGTCCTAGAAGGTCCGGAGGGTTGGATGAGCTCAACGACGAGCGGACGCCGCCTGGTGCGCACGGCACTCGCCGCCGCACTCGTGCTGGCATCGAGTGCCGGGAGCCTGTCGGGTCCGGCATCCGCCGCCCCGCAGGCGGCCGCGGTCACCTATCGCGCCCAGTACCACTTCACCGTGCCCGACCGCTGGAAGAACGACCCGCAGCGGCCGGTCTACCTCAACGGCAAGTTCCACTACTACTACCTCTACAACGCCGACTACCCGACCCAGATCGGCACGGCCTGGCGGCTGGCGACCACCTCCGACGGGGTCGCCTTCGCCGACCAGGGGATCGCCGCGCCGAAGAACACCAACGCCAACCGCGACCTGTGGTCCGGGTCCGCGGTGATCGACACCGCGAACACCGCCGGTTTCGGTGCCGGTGCGGTCGTCATGCTCGTCACGCAGGCTCCCGCGGGGGCGCAGGCGCAGTTCCTGTGGTACTCGATCGACGGTGGGCGGACGTTCCGGCCGCACGGTGACAGACCGGTGATCCCGAACGGCGGCAGGGGTGTGTTCCGCGACCCGAAGGTGATCTGGGACGCCGCGCGCAACCGGTGGGTCGCCACTATCACGGAGGGGGACCGGATCGGGTTCTACACGTCGTCGGACCTCAAGAACTGGACGCGGCGGTCCGACTTCGCGAGCAGCTACGGCTTGCTCGAGTGCCCGGACCTGTTCCAGATGCGCGCCGACGACGGCACGACGCGCTGGGTGTTGGGCATGAGCGCCAACGGCAGGGCGGCCGGCAAGCCGGAGACCTATGTGTACTGGACCGGCAGCTTCGACGGCACTTCGTTCCGCGCCGACTCGTTCGGGCCGCGGTGGTTGGACCACGGGTTCGACTGGTACGGCGGCGTCACCTGGGAGGATCCGGCCGCGCCGCTGGACCGGCGTTTCGCGATGGCGTGGATGAACAACTGGGCCTACCCCGACACCACGCCCACCATCGCATCGGACGGTTTCAACGGAACCGACTCGATCGTCCGGCAGGTCAGGTTGAAGCGCTACGCGGACGGTTACGCGCTCGCGTCCCAGCCGACCCCCGCCCTGGCCTCCCACGCGACCTCGGTGAGGAACCTCGGCACGATCCGGGTCGACAACGGCGTGGTGCCGCTGGCCTACCGCGGCACGGCCTACGAGCTGAACACCGACGTCAGCTGGACCCAGCTCGAGAACCTGGGGCTGCAACTGCGGGTGTCGGCCGACGGCACCCGGCACGCGGATGCCGGGATCTACCGCGACTACAGCTACCTGAACCGGCGGCAGACCGGGCAACCTGACCCCAACGGGCCGCGGGGTGAGAGCCAGGCACCGTGGGATCCGGCGAAGAAGACGGTCCACCTGCGGATCCTCGTCGATCGGACCACGATCGAGGTGTTCGTGGACGACGGCCGGTACGTGCACTCCAGCCAGGTGTTCGCCGACCCGGCCGACACCGGCATCAACCTGTACGCCACCGGCGGCAGCGCCACCTTCGCCAACACGACGATCACCGAGTTCCGCGACCTGGCCCAGCGCCCGGCGAAGGTGCTCTCGGGGTTCGAAGGCACCTCCTTCGACCCCGGCTGGACCACCACCGGCAGCTTCGTCGGCACCGGACCGTTGACCGGGTACCTGCCGGGCATGGTCGGCAGGGGAGCGCTGGACACCTTCGCCGGCGGAGGCGACCCGGCCACCGGCACGATCACCTCACCGAGGTTCACCCTGGACCGCGACCACCTGCACTTCCTGATCGCCGGGGGGAGGCACCCGCACGGCTCGCCGGGCGAGACCTCGGTCAACCTGGTCGTGAACGGCCAGGTGGTGCGCACGGCCACCGGGAACGACACCGGGGTGCTCAGGCCGGTCGACTGGGACGTCCGCGACCTGCGCGGGCAGAGCGCCCAAGTGCAGGTCATCGACCGGGCCACCGGCGCATGGGGGCACCTCGCGATCGACCACCTGCTGTTGAGCGACTGAGCGCACGGACTGGCGGAGGGCGGCGTGTCCGCCCTCCGCCGAACCCCGCTCACTTCGCCATGATCAGTTGGGATCCGGCGTCATCGCGACTGTTGTGCCAGAACGTCGGCCCGGGAGTCGTCCCGGTCGTTCGGGAACTGGATTTCCCCCGAGCCGCGGCGGATGAGAGTGGCGGGGACGACGGCGTGAGTGGGTGGGGAGTGGTCACCGGCGATGCGGGCGAAGACGAGTTCGGCGGCTTTGCGGCCGAGGGCGGGGACGTCCTGGCGCAGGACGGTGACGCCGGGTTCGAGCATGTCGGCCAAGGGGAAGTCGTCGAAGCCGATCAGCGCGACCGAGTGGTGCAGGCCGCGGGCGCGCAGGGCGCGCATCGCGCCGACGGTGACCAGGTTCTGCGCCGTGAACAGCGCGGTTGGAGGTTCCTCCAGGTCGAACAGGATTTCGGTGGCGTTCTCCGCGGCGTCTGGGCCGTGAAGGTCAGTGCGGACGAGCCCCTCGTGCAGGGTCAGGCCGGCGTGGGCGAGTCCTTCCAGGTAGCCGTTGTAGCGCTCCTGACTGGTCCACAGGGTCCTGCGGTCGCCGAGGAAGGCGATGCGGCGGTGGCCCAGGCCCGCAAGTTGGAGCACCGCGTCGCGCGAGCCGTCGCGGTTGGTAGTGGTGACGCTGTCGGTGCCGTCGAACGTCGGTGGGCGGTCGACCAGCACCATGGGCGTGCCGCGTTCGCGTTCCTGCTGGAGCGCGTCTTGGTGGCCGCCGGCGGCCATGACGACCATGCCGTCGACGCGGCGGGTGGCCAGGGAGGTGAGCAGTTCGCGCTGGAGCTCGGCGTCGTCCTCGCTGCTGCCGGCGAGCACGAGCACGTCGTTCTGCCTGGCCAGATCCTCGACAGCGCGCAGCAGGGCGGCGTCGAACGGGTTGGACAGATCCTCCAGCAGCACGCCGATGGTGGCGCTGCGCCGGTCGGAGCGGCGCAGGCTGCTGGCGGTGAGGTTGGGCCGGTAGCCCAGGGCGCGTGCGGCGGCACGGACCCGCTCGACGACCTCGGGGCCTGCCCCGGGCAGATCGTTGATCACCCGCGACACCGTCTTCGTGCTGACCTTGGCCAGTGCGGCGACATCCCTCATGGTCGGCTCGCGCCGTGCCCCCCGTGCTTCCATGACCCCTGCTCCGTCCTGGGTAACGCTTGCGTAACGGCGACTTGTCGTGACCTGCACCACGAAGCTAGCGTCAACGATGACTTAACGAAAGCCCCACTTCCCCGTGTGGTCCCTCGGACCTGGAAGTGCGGCAGTTCTTGATGCCAGTTCGCGTAACAGCCGATCAGAGTGGGACATCATCGTCTCCGGCGGCCAGTTACGTCAACGTTGACGTTGGAGGAGACATGACCGGACGGGCGCGCAGAGGCGTCAGGCTTACCGCGCTGGTATCGGCGTCATTGCTCGCGCTGGTCACCGGGTGCGGGGACGGCGACGGCGCGGCCGGCGGCGGCACGCTCGTCGGGTTGGTGACCAAGACCGACACGAACCCGTTCTTCGTGAAGATGAAGGAAGGGGCGCAGCAGGCCGCGGGCAGCACCGGCGCGACGGTGCAGTCCTTCGCCGGCAAGCAGGACGGCGACAACCAGTCCCAGGTGGACGCGATCGAGAACCTGATCGGCGCCGGGGCCAAGGGCATCCTGATCACGCCCAACGACTCCAAGGCGATCGTGCCCTCGGTGGACAAGGCACGGGTGGCGGGTCTGCTGGTCATCGCCCTGGACACCCCGCTGGAGCCCTCAAGCGCCGCCGACGCCACCTTCGCCACGGACAACTACCAGGCCGGGAAGCTGATCGGGCAGTGGGCGAAGGCGAAGTTCGAGGCCGAGGGCAAGCAGGCGAAGATCGCCCTGCTGGACCTGAACCCGAACCAGGTGTCCGTGGACGTGCAGCGTGACCAGGGCTTCCTGGACGGCTTCGGCGTGAACGTGAAGGACAAGGAAAGGATCGGCGACGAGGACGACCCGCGCATCGTGGGCCACGACGTCACCGACGGCGCGCCCGAGGGCGGCCGCACGGCGATGGAGAACCTGCTCCAGAAGGATCCCGGCATCAACCTCGTCTACACGATCAACGAGCCGGCCGCGGCGGGCGCCTATGAGGCGTTGAAGGCGGCGGGCAAGGAGAAGGACGTCACGATCGTGTCGGTGGACGGCGGCTGCCCCGGCGTGGACAACGTCAAGTCGGGGATCATCGGCGCCACCGCGCAGCAGTACCCGTTGAAGATGGCGCAGATGGGTGTGGAGGCGATCGCGAAGTTCGCCAAGGACGGCACCAAGCCGTTGAACACCGCGGGCAAGGACTTCGTGGACACCGGCGTCACGCTGATCACCGACCAGCCCGTGTTCGGGGTCGAGTCGAAGGACTCCACCTGGGGCCGCGAGAATTGCTGGGGCTGAGCATGACCACGACGCTGTCCACGAGCCAGTCGCCCGGAGGGAACCCCCTCGGCAGGGACGACGCGAAACGCTCACCGCTGACCCGGCTCCAGCACCTGCTGCACTCCCAGGCCACCATCGGCCCGGCCGCGGTGCTGCTGGTCGCCGTGATCGTGTTCGCCGTGCTGTCACCGCGGTTCCTCACGCCGGGCAACATCTCCCTGATCCTGCAACAGGTCGCGGTGATCGGCACGCTCGCCGTCGGCCAGACGATCGTCATCCTCACCGCGGGCATCGACCTCTCGTGCGGCGCGATCATGGTGCTCACGTCGATCGTGATGGCGAAGGTGGCGGCGGACACCGGGCTGCCCGGTCTGCCCGCGTTGCTGCTGGGCTTTCTGGTCGGCACGCTGTGCGGCCTGCTCAACGGTCTGTTGGTGACGCGGCTGAAGCTGCCGCCGTTCATCGTCACGCTCGGCACGCTCAACGTGTTCTTCGCGCTGAACCTCTGGTACTCCGCCAGCGCCACCATCCGCGGCACCGACATGCCGTCGCTGCTGCTGTGGACCGGTCAGACGGTCAACGTCGGCGGCACCCGCATCACCTACGGGTCGATCATGATGGTGCTGTTGGTGGCCGCGATGGCGTTCGCGTTGAAGAACACCGCGTGGGGCCGGCACGTCTACGCCACCGGTGACGACGCCGAGGCGTCGCGGCTGTCGGGCATCCGCACCGCGCGGGTGCTGCTGAGCGTGTACGCCACGGCCGGCGCGGTGTACGCGCTGGCGGCGTGGGTGCTGATCGGCCGCATCGCCTCGGCCAGTCCGCAGGCGGGGCAGCTGGACAACCTGGACTCGATCACCGCCGTGGTGATCGGCGGCACCAGCCTGTTCGGTGGTCGTGGCGCGATCGTCGGCTCGCTGATCGGGGCGTTGATCGTCGGCGTGTTCCGCAACGGCCTGGCGCTGGCCGGGGTGGACGTGCTGTGGCAGACCCTGGCGGTCGGCGTGCTGATCATCGTCGCGGTGTCACTGGACCAGTGGATCCGGAAGGTGAAGCCATGACCACACCGGTGTTGCGGGCCCGCGGTCTGGTCAAGCGCTACGGCCGGGTCACCGCGCTGGCCGGCGCGGACCTGGAGCTGCTGCCCGGCGAGATCCTGGCCGTCATCGGCGACAACGGCGCGGGCAAGTCGAGCCTGATCAAGGCGCTGTCCGGGGCCGTGGTGCCGGACGAGGGCGAGATCCTCGTGGACGGCCGCCCGGTGTCGTTCTCCTCGCCCCTGGACGCGCGGGAGGCCGGGATCGAGACGGTGCACCAGTCGTTGGCGGTCGCGCCGTCGCTGGACATCGCCGCCAACCTGTTCCTGGGCCGGGAACGCCGACGCAAGGGCGTGCTCGGCTCGGTGTTCCGGATGCTCGACCGCAACGGGATGCGCGAGGAGGCGCGGCGGCAGCTCGACGCGCTGGGCATCATGACGATCCAGAACCCCGGCCAGGCGGTGGAAACCCTGTCCGGCGGGCAGCGCCAGGCCGTCGCGGTGGCCCGCGCCGCCGCGTTCGGCAGCCGGGTCGTGATCATGGACGAGCCCACCGCGGCCCTGGGCGTGCGCGAGTCCCGCGCCGTGCTCGACCTCGTGCTCCAGGTCCGCGACCGCGGCCTGCCGGTCATCCTGATCAGCCACAACATGCCGCACGTGTTCGAGGTCGCCGACCGCATCCACATCCAGCGCCTCGGCCGGCGCAAGGCCGTGGTCGACCCGAAGACGATCTCGATGTCCGACGCCGTGGCGATCATGACCGGCGCCATGGAGCCGCCCGACCCGGTGGCTTGACGCGGTCGACCCCGCGCGACGCTCGCGCGGGAGGAGCACGCCTTCCCGGGTGTCACGAGACGCCGCCACGACCGCCCGATGACCGTTGTCGCCCTGTTCAGGGCTATGCCGCTGACCGCTCGCGGTGGTGGAGCTCCCTCTCCCGGCTCCACCACCGCTTCCCCCGACAAGGACACGACATGATCTTCGTTGCCGGTGAGGCGCTGGTCGACCTCATGCCCGACCGCGTCGGCGGCTACCGGCCCATCCCGGGCGGCAGCCCCGCCAACACCGCCGTCGGCCTCGGCCGGCTCGGCACGCAGACCGCCCTGCTGGCCCGCCTGGCCGACGACCGCTTGGGCGCGCTGCTGCGCGACCACCTCGAAACCTCGAACGTCGACCTGCGCCGCGTCGCCGAGTCCACCGCGCCGACCACGCTCGCCGTGGTGGACGTCTTCCTGGACGGCGTGGCCGACTACTCGTTCTACATCGACGGCTGCGCCGACGGCGGCTGGCAGGTCGCCGACCTGCCGGACGCCCTCCCCCCAGACTCGGCACTGCACGTGGGCGGCTCCTTCGCCCTCGCGATCGAATCGATGGCCGCCGTGTTCGAGACGTTGCTGTCCCGCGAACACCCCCACCGCGTCATCACCCTGGACCCCAACATCCGCCCGGTGCTCATCGACGACCCCGCCGCCGTGCGCGCCAGGCTGCGGCGCTGGCTCGGCATGACCGACATCGTCAAGGTCAGCGCGGACGACCTGCGCTGGATCGCCCCTGACCGCCCCTTCCTCGACGTCGTGTCCGAGTGGCACGACCTGGGGCCTGCTCTCGTCGTCGTCACCCGCGGAGCCGAAGGCGTGTACGCCTCCGGACCCACCGGACGCATCGACCTCCCCGGCCTGCCCGTCGAGGTCGTCGACACCGTCGGCGCGGGAGACGCGTTCATGGCGGGCCTGCTGGCCGCCTTCGACCGCAGCGACCTGCTCACCCGGACCAACCTGGCCACCATCACCCACGCCGAACTCGCCGACGTCCTCGCCTACGCCCAGCGCGTCGCGGCCATCACCTGCACCCGCGCCGGCGCCGACTCGCCCTGGTTCGACGAACTGCTCCCCACCGAGGTCCGCTCCGCGACCTGCTGAACGCGCACCGACCCCGACCTCCGGACCAGGGCGCCCACACCCGCGGCACCCGTGAACCGGTCATCCGGTGCGCCACGAAGTGTTCAAGACGGCCAACGCGCGTCTTGATGCCGGGCCTCGGCAAGCCATACCCGCTGCCCGGACGACTCCCCACCCACTCGAAGCGAGCTCCCTTCCCGCAGACGTGAAGAGGCCAGCATGCGCAGATCCACCTTCACCCAATCACTTCGACGCCGTGCCACCGCCTTGTCGACAGTCGCGATCCTGGTCGCGCTCTCCATGATCGCCGCCCCTGCGGCGCACGCGGCGGCCTACCCCGAATACCCCTACGACGCGACCGACTACAACGAGCCGTTCCGCGGCCAGTTCCACTTCAGCTCGCAGGGCGGCTGGATGAACGACGTGAACGCGCCGCTGTACTACAACGGCGTCTACCACCTCTTCTACCAGCACAACCCGCACAGCCTGCAGTGGGACACCATGCACTGGGGCCACGCCACCAGCACCGACCTCGTGCACTGGAAGCAGCAACCGATCACCCTGGAGCCCGGCCTGCACAACGCCACCCTGTTCTCCGGCGGCGGCTGGGTCGACCACAACAACGTCACCGGCCTCAAGACCGGCGCCGACGCCCCGATCCTGCTGTTCACCAACACCAACGGTGTCTCCATCGCCTACAGCACCGACGGCGCGCGAACGTTCCGCATGTACAACGGCGGCGCCAAGGTGATCTCGACCCCCTACGAGTCCCGCGACCCCAAGGTCTACTGGGACGCCGCGCGCAACCGCTGGGGCATGGTCTTCTGGGGCAACGAGGGCGGCAACGTCGCCAAGTTCTACAGCTCCACCAACCTGCTCAATTGGACCTACCGCGGCGAGTTCCGCGCCGATTGGCTGTTCGAGTGCCCCGACCTCTACCAGCTCCCGGTCGACGGCAACACCGCGAACCAGAAGTGGGTCCTGCAGGACGCCAGTGGCGAGTACGTCATCGGCACCCTGAACAGTTCCGGCGTCTTCCTGCCTGACGCCGGCTGGTCGCGACCGCAGCGGATGGACGTGGGCCGCACCGAGTTCGGCGGGACCGCGTACGCCGGTCTGACCTTCACCAACATGCCCACCAACCGGGTGGTCCAGATGTTCTGGCAGCCCGGCAACAAGGGCAGCACCTGGACCGGCAACGCATCATTCCCCGCGCAGCTCGGGCTGCGGACGTTCCCCGAGGGCATCCGGGTCACCCGCAACCCGGTCAGCGAGATCTCCACCATCCGCCAGGCCGCGCAGACCTGGACCAACGTGACCGTGTCCCCGGATCTCGCGTCCAACCCGTTCAACGGCATCACCGCCGACACCTACGAGATCGAGGCCACCTACAACCTCACCGGGGCCACCGCCACCGACTTCGGCTTCGAACTGCACCGCCGCGCCGACGGCACCCGCGACGCCGCCATCGGCTACGACCGCGTCCGCCAGACCCTCGCCGACGCACCCATGCCGCCTGTCAACAACCGCGTGAAGCTGCGGGTCCTCGTCGACCGCGGCCAACTCGAGACCTTCGGCAACGACGGCCGCATCTCGGTCACCGACAACGTCAACTTCGACTCCTCCGGCGGAAGCCTCGGCATCCGCGCCTACGCCAACAACGGCACCGTCCGCATCGAATCCCTGACGTTCCGACGGCTGAGCAAGGCGTGGACGAGCGCGCCCAGCGGACCGGACCAGGGCATCGGCATGATCAAGTGGAACGGCACGAACAAGTGCGTCGACCGCGACGGCGCGACCGCCCTGGTCAACATCTGGGACTGCTGGAACGGCGCCAACCAGCGCTGGACGTTCACCGCCGCCGGGAAGATCAAGGTCGGCAACGAGTGCCTCGACCAGCCGACGGAGACCCCCGGCAACGGCGCCAGGCTCAAGACCTACCCGTGCTGGGGCGGTGACAACCAGCGGTGGGTCCGCATCGGCGCGGACCAGTACCAGAACGCGTGGTCCAAGCGCTGCCTCGACCTCGCCGCCGGCGACGCCACCAACGGCCGCCCGCTGCAGGTCTGGGACTGCGTCGGCGGCCCGAACCAGAGGTGGAGCATGCCGACCAACTGACGTCGGCCACGCCGGCACGACGAAGGGCGGCCGGAGCCACCGTCCGCCCTTCGTCCCGACGACCTGACCCCCGACGTCTCACTCGCGACGAACATTCCTGCATCGATGACGTGCGACAACGGACCACGGTGACTGTGGGGTGCCGAAAGTCGGTCACAGAGCCTGACCGGCGGTTAGGCGGCTGTGGGTTTGTGCTCGTTGATCAGGCTGCCGAGGACTGGTCGGCGGCGTACAGGGGTGCGGCCCGGCTCTGCGGTCGGGTGGTCCGGTCGTGGTGGTGTGGGTTGTAGGGCTTGGTGTGGTCTACGGTGGTCGTAGTGGGTCGTGTAGCGGTTCAGCACGGTTCGCAGGTGGTTTTGGTTGATGATGAGCGGTCGGTCGATGGCTTCGTCTCTGACGGTTCGGACGAAGCGTTCGGCGTGGGCGTTGGCTCGTGGACCCCGTGGTGGGGTTTCATGACGTGGATGCCTGCGTCGGAGAGGGCCGCGTCGAACGAGGTGGTGAACTGGCCGGCCCGGTCGCGGATGAGGAACCGGAAGCTGTCGGCTCGGCCGTCGAGGTCCAATGGGCCGGGTGTGGGCTTGTGGGGTGGTCAAGCAGTTGCAGGGTGAATACCACGGCAGCCGTGCGCTCTACGGCGAACTCGACGAAGCCACCATGCTCAGCCAGTTGGAAGTGGCGTGTTCCCGGATCAAGGACTGCGAGCGCGACGGCATCTGGTACGACGATCGCCCACAACTACGGCGTGTACGGCAGCCTCGGTGAAGGCATCATCGGCTCGGTCGCCTCCTACAAGGCGCTGAAGAAGTTGCCCGGCGGCCCGGGGTCCAAATCCGGTTCTGCTTCCGGGGCCTCGCCGATGTGCACCAACAGCTTCACCGGCGACACCGCGGTCCTGATGGCCGACGGCACGACCAAGCGCATCGACCAGATCAAGGTCGGGGACAAGGTTGCCAACAGCGAACCCGAGAGCGAGGACACCGAGCAGCACGAGGTCTTGGCGGTCATCGTCACCGACGCCGATAAGGACTGCCTGTTCGCAGGCTCTCAATCATGATCGGTGGCGGTCTGGCGACCGAGCTCCCGAAACTCGGCAAGCTCGGCGGTGGGAAGAAGCCCGACCTCGAACTTCACCCGGACCGGGTGGCCAACGCCGAGAACGCGATCATCGGCCCGCGCAAGTTTACCGAGTACGCCCTGAACCCCGATCATCCTGTCGGAGGGAACAAGGCGAAGGTCTTCGAGCCAGCCCTGGGGTATGACCGAAGCGACGCCGACGACCTGATCGAGAAGATTCGGGAGGGCGTGCAGACCAACCCAGCTGTCCCCGGCAAGGTCGACCAGTACGGCTCACGGTTCACGGTCGACATGATGACCGAAGGTCCGGGTGGCAGCGCTATCGTCCGAACCGGATGGATCATCAAGCCGGGTGAGACCATTCCCCAGATGACTGCGACCTTCGTGAAGTGAGTTGAATAATGTCGTTCAATCAGTTCGACGTCGCATATTTGAGTGAAGACTTGCCGGACGAGGGGCTCAAGGCCGGTACTCAGGTGACGGTTCTGGAGGTCTATGACGAGCCGGCCCTCGCCTACGAGGTGGAGGTCGTCGACCACAGCGGGGTTACTCTGTTCCAAGGGGCAGTAACCGCAGACGTGCTAGTCGGACAACCGCCGGAGTGATCGATTCCTGGGGCCCGGAAGCTCAGGCTGATCACATCAACCTGGCGGCGCTTGCCCGGCTGGATGCAGCGACTCCTTTACTCGGCCGGTTACACTAGAACGCGACCTGGAAGAACAGGGCCAAGCACGTCGCTCAGCCGTTCTGCGACTGGAGGTCAAGGGGGGGCGCAGGTTCAAATTCTGTCGTCCCGACGGCGAAGAGGATCTTCGCAGGTCAGACACGGGGAAGGTCCTCTGTTTGTGATCTTGGCTCGTCCTTCGAGGTCGAGCACGTCGCTCAGCGACACTTTGACTCTTGGTCTCGGACCATATCGATGCATTAATCGGATCGGCTGACCTGGCGGAACACGGCGTCGTTCAGCGCGAGGGACGGCATATCGATCCCTTGACTGGTTGCTGCCGGAGTAAAGCGGTCAATCAGCTGAGTCGGGCCGCGGTCAAGCCGCGATCGACCAGTGCCTGGCGCTCGGGAGGCATTGATGTCGCGCTTGAGGCCGGCGTCGGCAGCTCGTAAGGTCGATCTCGGGGCTGTAGCCACGCGTCAGGTGCAGCTCGCCCCGGTCTGCGTTGGTCTCGATCCAGCCCGAACCGCCCAGCTTCGGTGGACCGGGTGCCGGTCGGCCTACGAAGTGGACCTTCCGCCCGGCTTGGCGGGCGATCGAGGTCAGGACTCCGGCGAGAGGGTGCGCATCGAGTATCCCCTCGACCTCGGCGGCGACCTGTTTGCGTTGAGGCGGAACGGTTCTCAGGCTGTCGGCCAACCGGGGCAGCACCGAGTCGGCGGCGGCGGTACCGGGGACGACGACGGTGTGCTCGTCCAGCGCGGCCGGGATCGCGGCGACGAGTTCGTCGTCCTGTGGGGTGTCAACAGTCAGGCATGGGGTCTGACCTGCACTTATGCTGCTGTGGGTTCGTACTCGTTGATCAGGCCGCCGAGGACTGGTCGGCGGCGTATCGAGGCCAGGTGGGCTCTGTGGTCGGGTGGTCCGGCCGTGGTGGCGAGAGTCGGAGGGCTTGGTGCGGTCGGCGGTGGTTGTAGTGGGTCACATACCGGTCGGGCACTGATCTCAGTTGGCGTTCGTTGATGATGAGCAGGCGGTCGGCGACTTCCCGTCTGACGGCGCCGACGAACGGTTCGGCGAAAGCGTTGGCTCGCGGACACCGTGGTGGGCTCTTCACGACCTGGATGCCCGCATCGGAGAGGACCGCGTCGAACGAGACGGTGAACTGACCGGCCCGGTCTCGCACCAGGAACCGGAAGTCTTCTGGCCGATCGCCGAGGTCCATGAGTAGGTTGCGGGCTTGTTGCGTGGTCCAGGGGCCGTCCGGATTCGTGGTGGTGCCGAGGATGTGCACGTAGCGGGCGGCGACCTTCATCACGAAGAGCACGCGGTGAACCGTTGCAGCCCAGCCGCTACCCGGTGACCGAGCTTGAGCAGCTCGCCCTGGATTCGGCGGTAGCCCCAACCGGCGTTCTCCTGAAGGTGGGCGAGGTCAGGCGTGGCCGGATGTTGGAAAGGGCCAGTCACCACCACGACCGCCACGGCAGTGTGCGTTCCATGATCCGTGATGGCCTCGAACCGTCCGTCCTCGGCCCGCGACAACCTGCGGATGGTGGTGCCCCCAGTCGCACCGGCAGGGCGAAGCGCTGCGCGTAGGTGGCCAGGTAGTCGGCGACCTCGTCCTTGCCGGGCAGGGAGCTGTGCCGGACGGGGGTGAACAGCCGCAGCGAGTCCCATCGGCGGCGCCATGACGAGCCGACCTCGGCCGCGGCGTCGAGGATGACGAAGTCCTGTCCGGCGGCGGCCAAGGCGTGGCCCATGGCGAGCCCGGCCTGGCCGCCGCCGATGACGAGGACGTCGTGGCCTGTGTCAGCAGGCATCGCAGCAGCCCGAGCCGTTCTGCTTCGGTGCGCCCACGACGGTCAGGTTCAGTGCCTGTGGGGCGGGCGGCGTCGTCGCGGTGACTTCGGGCAGCGGCGTGGACTTGGCGGCTCGGATGGCGTTGGCGATCACCAGCACCTCGGCGAACTCGTGGATGAACACCACGGTGGCGAGGCCGAGCACGCCGAACGCGGCCAGCGGGATGAGCACGCCGATGATGGCCAGGGAGAGGCCGACGTTCTGCAGCATCACCCTGCGGGCGTGGCGGGCGTGGGCGAGCACTTGGGGAAGGTGGCGCAGGTCTTCACCCATGAGGGCGACGTCGGCGGTTTCGATGGCGACGTCGGTGCCCATGGCGCCCATGGCGATGCCGACGTCGGCGGTGGCCAAGGCGGGTGCGTCGTTGACGCCGTCGCCGACCATGGCGATGCCGCGGCCGTTGCGCAGGCGGGTGACCAGAGTGGCCTTGTCCTCGGGAAGCAGCTCGGCGTGGACCTCGGTGATGCCGGCGCGGGTGGCCAGGGCGGTGGCGGTGCGGGTGTTGTCGCCGGTGAGCATCGCGGTGCCGATGTCGAGCTCGTGGAGCCGACTGACCACCTCGCCGGCTTCGGAGCGCAGTTCGTCGCGGACCGCGATCGCGCCGAGCAGGGCGTCGTCCCGCTCGACCAACACGACGGTGGCTCCGGCGGCCTGGAGCCGCTCGACCTCGCCGGCGAGCGGGCCGGGGTCGACCCAGCCGGGCTTGCCCAGGCGCAGGGGAGTGCCGTCGCGCTGCCCGCGCAGGCCGTGTCCCGGGACAGCGGTGACCTCCTCCGCGGGGCGCACCTCACCGGCTGCGGCGAGGATGGCACGGGCCAGTGGATGCTCGCTGCGTGCTTCGAGCGAGGCCGCGGCGTCCACGACGTCGTCGCGTGAACTGCCCCGTGCGGCGACGACGGCGACGACCTGAGGGGTGTTCCGGGTCAGGGTGCCGGTCTTGTCCAAGGCGACGGTGCCGACGCGGCCGAGCTCTTCCAGCGCCGCGCCGCCTTTGACCAGGGCGCCTTGGCGGCTGGCCGCGCCGACGGCGGCCACCACGGTCAGCGGCACGGAGATCGCCAACGCGCAGGGCGAGGCCGCGACGAGCACCACCAGTGCTCGTTCCAACCACAGCACCGGGTCGCCGAGCAGCGCGCCGAACCCGGCGATGGCCACCGCGAGGACCATGATCGCGGGGACCAGCGGACGGGCGATGCGGTCGGCCAGGCGCTGGCCGGTGCCCTTGCGTTCCTGCGCCTCCTCGACGATGTGGACGATGCGCGCCAACGAGGAGTCCGCCGCCAAGGCGGTCACCTCGACCTCGATCGCGCCACCGCCGTTGATGGCCCCGGCGTGCACGACGGCGCCGACACCGGCCTCCACCGGAACCGACTCGCCCGTGATGGCCGACAGGTCCATGCTGGTGTGCCCGGCGCGGATCACACCGTCGGTCGCGGCACGCTCACCGGGCCGCAGCACCATGCGGTCACCGAGGACCAGCTCGTCCGGTGAAAGGCGTACCTCGGTGCCGTCACGCAACACGGTCGCGGTAGGCGGCACCAGGCCGAGCAGCGCGCGAAGGCCCCGGCGGGTGCGAGCGATGGCGTAGTGCTCCAGGCCCTCGGCGATGGAGAACAGCACGCCCAGCATCGCCGCCTCGGTGATCTGGCCGAGGGCGACCGCGCCGATCGCGGCGACGGTCATCAGCGTGCCCACGCCCACGCGGCGGCGCAGCACGTTGCGCAGGGCGCCGGGGGCGAACGTCGCCGCGCCGACCACCGCGGACGCCAGTTGGAGCACGGTGCCGATCCGGTCCGCGCCCGTCAGCCCGACCAGCCAACCCGCGGCGAGCAGTGCGGCCGCGACGGCGGCGAACCGGAGCTCTCGGACCTGCCACAACCGCTGCGGGCCGTGGTCTGCCTCGACCTCGGTCGGCTGCTCCTCCCGGGGACCGCAGCACGCGTCAGACACGGCTCCTGCCCTCCACGTCGGCCTTGGCGAGCCCGACGGGCGCTTCGTCGCCACCCAGCACCGCGATGACCAGGGAACGGCCGCGTTCGGTCAAGGAGTGCATGACCATGCGGCGCTCTCGCCGGGCCGCCACGAGCCCCGCCGTGCGCAGCAGTCGCAGGTGGTGTGACACCAGGTTCTGCGCCTGCCCGACCACCCACGCCATGTCGCACACGCACAGCTCGGTGCCGGACAACAGGGCCGCGGCGATGGTCAACCGCGTGGGATCACCGAGTGCGCGGGCGGCGGCGGCTGCCTGCTCCACATCGGGCAGCTCCGGCAGGCCGGCCCGGATCTCTTCGGCATGAGGCAAGTCCAGGCACAGCAGGTCGCAGGCATCGCGCTCATCGCTCACATCTACAAACTAATACTCATTGATACGTTGAGGCAAGACTCATATCAACGACCGTTGATACTTCACCTCGGCTGGTTCACCAGGCGGGTACCAGGGTGAGGTGATCTCCGCCGCAGGCGCTGCGGCGATCAACGGGTGGACCGTCCGGGCCGGAGCGTGGTCAGTCCTCTCTGCCGGTGGCAGGCACCCCGTCGTCCCCTTGCGGAATTCCGCACCGCCTGGCTGCGGGGGGGGCGGACGTGGCGTTCACGGCTCGTGCCGCGTCCTTGGGACGACCGGCACGGCCGACAACCGGCCGGCCACCGCGGGCGCGCATTGTTGGTGTGCCGGACGTGGAGCTCAAGAATCGGCTTCCATCCAGCGGAAAGTCGCCTCGAAATCCGCTGCTGATTTCCGTTGAACGGAATCGGGGGTACTTTTGATTTCGTTCCACCGGGAAAGGTTTCGTGCGCCGAAGGCGGGCTGTGCAGCCCTCTGAGCTGGCCTGTTGCTGTGCAGGGGCCAACCTGATTATTGCCAGTGGCGCTTGCGTGGATTACGGTTTCACCGAAACGGTCGAAGCTGGAGTCGTCGGGTTTCGCTATCTTTGTGCCGCTACCGCAACAACTTCTCTTGCCGGCGCCCGTCTCGCCATCCGTGAGACGCGGCGCACCCAGTCGAGGGGCGACAATGATGTCGAAGAGTTGGGTGAACGCGTTCCCGACAGCGGTGCGCGACTTCGTGATGGTCAGGTGTAAACGCCTCGGCACGCCGGCGACCGCCCACGAGTGAACCGCCTGTACGCCGGGCCTGGCGACGACCTCGGCCGGCCTCCAGTGGAACCCGGCACGGTAGTCAGCCCCTCCTGAACTGTGCTCGTCCCCGTGCGCCTCGGACCAGAACCATCCCGAACGCGGTGACTCGGCTCCGGTTCCTCACCTGTCCGGAGCTCCGGCGTCATGCCGTCACCAACCCACTGTCGGCCCGAGCATCCGACCACCCGGTCCCGCGTGGAGCGGTGATCCACCCGAGCGAGGAGAAACCGACATGCGTGCCCGTCCCCGCCTGGCCATGATCAGCGCCGCCACGGAAGCAGGTCTCGCCGTGGTCGGCCTGTCCATCCACGCGCCCACCGCCTCGTCCGAACGCTTCCAAGCTGAAGCGCAGGTGATCAGCAACATCGCGTACGCGCCCGCGCAGCCCACCGGAAGCCAAGGGCACCTGCTCGACCTCTGCTTACCCGACGGCGGATACAACGATCCGATCCTGACCGGTGGCACCACCACGTTCGGCGCGGTCTGCGCCAACGGCTGACGTCGAGGCCCGTGAGATCCCGGGTGTCCCGCCGTGCGGTCGCTCGGGCTCCCCGGCCCACGTCACCTCCATGTCCGCCGCCAACCGTCCGCAACGGTCGCCGAACAGGTCACCGCGGCCTGCCGGCGTTCCCCCGGACGGATGTCGAAGTACGACGCGAAAAGGAAAGGACGATGATGACGGACAGTTCCGCTCACCACGGACCGGGCCTCAAGAAGCGATCCGCCCGCGTCGCCGGTCGTGCTGTCCGAGCGTTGATCGCCGCGGTCGCGGCGATCGTCGTGTCGGCGACCGGTGTCGCGGTGGCGAGTGACCAAGTCGGTCGGGACGTCTCGGCGGCGGCGGCGAACGAGATGGGGTTCATCGGCTGCTCGATGGCGGAGAACGTCGCGCAGGGGTACCGCGCGATTGGTGGCACGCGCATGTGGGGTCCGTACGGGACCGGCGGTCTCGTCGTGCAGTCGTGGACCGACACGAGCTCCGCCGCCTGGCAGAAGTTCGACCAGCAGTCGAGCAGGTTCGGCAAGCCGACCGCGGTGTGGGTGCAGATCTGCATCTTCGCCCAGGCGGGCGCGACCTACGACGAGGTGAAGCAGCTGATCGCCAACGCACGCCGGCACGCGGCGCCCGGCGCCCGGATCTACATCACCGGCCAGCCGCTCTACGACGCCGGTCGGACGTGCTTCCTGGCCGGCGCCAACGGCCCGCAGCTGACCGACAACCTGGCCCGGCAAGCCGCTGCGGACCCCACGCAGAACGTGACCTACCCCGGTGCGTTCCGCCTCCGCAGCAGCGAGGTGGCTGACGGCTGCCACGCCAACACGGCGGGAC
Organism: Saccharothrix sp. S26; assembly: GCF_021390395.1. GTDB lineage: Bacteria > Actinomycetota > Actinomycetes > Mycobacteriales > Pseudonocardiaceae > Actinosynnema. The sequence continues at coordinate 129,640 of NZ_JAJUWT010000018.1, read as the reverse complement.
AGCAGTCGCTCGGAAGGCAGGCGTTGGCCTTCTGGGGCTGAGCCGACTGGCTCCGATCGGAATACCGCGGCGGTGACAGCGTCGTCGAGGCGCTGTCACCGCCGAGAACCTCCGGGAGCCGTTCCGGTCAACTCCCTGGCAGGGAGGCCAGCATCGGCGCGATGTCGAACCTTGTCTGCAGCAGGCCGTAGGTCTGCATCAGGTCGGCCACGCGCTGGAGGCGGGTCGCGTCGAGGGTAGTGGGGAACTCGCCGAAGTGGACCAGGGCCGCGGTTTCCGCGTCGACCTTGGCGTACTCGGTCAGCAGTTGCCGGACCAGGGGTTGGTCGCCGGCGTCCCGCTGTCCCTTGACGAGGGCGCGCTGGAACGCGGCGACGGTGTTGGGGTTGTCCTGCAGGAACTTCCCGGTCGTGCCGTAGCCGGCGATCGGGATGCCGTCCGTCGGACCCGATGCCGCGTCGAGCACCGCGACCTGACCCGAGTTGCGCTGGGCCCTGGTGATGAACGGCTCGCTGGAGAAGGCGGCGTCGACGACGCCGTTCTCGACCGCCGCCTCCATGTCGGGCAGCGGGACCTCCTTGAAGGTCACCTTCCCGGGGTCGACGTTGTTGGCTTCCAGAGTGGCCCTGAAGGTCAGTTCCGCGATGTTCCTGGTGGTGTTGATGCCCAGCGTCCTGCCCTCCAGGTCTCTGGGGGACTTGATGTCGGAGTCGGCTTTGGCCAGGACCAGGAACATCTCCGGCTTGGCCTGGTAGCCGTCCATGATCAACCGCAGGCCGCCGACGTTCTTCGCGGTCTCCTTGGCCTGGGCGGCGAAGAAGGACACGAAGTTGCCGAAGGTCATGTCGAGATCGCCGCTGACCAGGCCGGGGATGGCCGCCGCGCCGCCCTGGATGGTGATCGGCTCGACCTGCAAGCCCTCCTGCTCGAAGTAACCCCTCTTGATCGCGATGTGGACCGGCGCGACGTCGAGGATGGGGAGCAGACCGAGCCTGATCTTGCTCTTCTCGACCTTGCCCGGCAGGGAGGAGCCGTCGGTCTCCTCCGCGCCGCCGCCGAGCATGCCGCAGCCGGCGACGGCGGCGAGCACCACGGCGGCGGACAGCGCGCCGGCGAACTTTCGTGCCGATAAACCGACACTTCGAACCATCGGGGCATCTCCTGGTGTATGGCTGTATGTGCGGAAAGCCGAAGCGCGATCGACCGGCGTGGTGGATCGGGTTTCGAGTTGCTCAGCGCTCGGTGGCGGCGGGAATGAAGAGGTCACCACGTCGGATGTCGCGGCATCGGTCGCATCGGCGCACCGCACCGAGCACGAAGTGAGCTGCCTTCATCTCTCTCTCGGTACGTGAGTCTTTCTTCATTCCGGTGGTGGTGTCTGTGCGACCGCACCGCTACCGCGGCTGCCCTCGGCGGCGCCATCCGTGACGGATGTCGGCAGCCCGCGTCACTTTAGCCAGGTGGCCACTGCGCCTGGGTCGCCCATTCAGGCGAATCTGCGCTCCGGTCAAGCGAAGCTTCCTCGCAAAGTGGCGCACCGGTGCATTTCGCACGGCCGATTTCCGTTCAGTGGAAACGATCTCTTGCCAGTGCCGAGCGGCGGCGCTATCGCGGTTCATGCGCGGTGCAACGATCTGCGTTCTCGGGTGAAGGGCTCGGTCGGCGCGGTTACGTCGTCGACTTGCCACCGGGCCGGCGCGCCAAGTCGCGGGCGATGCCGGCCGCTGCCATGCGCAGTGCCGCGAGGTGTCTCGTCGGTTCCCGTCGCGTCGTCGTGACCAGGCCGATGGCTGCCAGCACGATGCCATCCGGGTCGCGCACCGGCACCGCGACCGAACATGTGCCCAGCGTCATCTCCTGGACGGTCCGCGCGTATTCACGCCGACGCACCTCCGCCAACTCCCGCAGCAGGCGCCCCGGCTCGGTCACCGTGTAAGGCGTCACCTTCTCCGCATTCTTGATGACCTGGTCGACCACCTCCGGCGGCGCGTGGGCCAGCAAGACCTTTCCCACGCCGGTGGCGTGCAACGGGAGGAGGCCTCCGGCGCGGCTCACCAGCGGAACGGACGAGCGGCCGTGCAGTCGTTCCAAGTAGAGGGCCTGATCGCCGTCGCGGATGGCGAGGTGCACGTTCTCCCGCGTCGCCTCGTAGAGGTCTTGCATGAACGGCAGGGCGACGTCCCTCAACCCTCCCTGCACCCGAGCCAGCAGGCCGAGCTGCCACAGTCGGCGGCCGACGACGTAACGGCGGTCGGGAAGCCGTTCCAACACCTGCTGGCGGACCATGTCCGACGCGAGACGGTGCACGGTGGTGAGCGGCAGGCCGGCACGGCGAGCCAGTTCGACGAGCACCAGTCCATCCCGCGAACCCTCGAACGCCGCGAGCACGTCGAACGCCTTGGCCAGGACACCCCGTTCTCGTTCGGGTGATCCCTCGGACATTCGGCTGTCTCGCTTTCATCGACCTGTGACCGGTGGTGATCGTAGCGATGAAAGCCTCAGCGGGAAGGCGGCGCTTCCGCAGAGTGGAAGTGTTTAGTTGTGCACGCCTGAGGGAAAGTCGCATGATGCGGCCCGACGATGTCGAGCATGGCTCGGCTATTTTTGTCGAACGGTGTCGATCAGCCGGGCGCCTGCCTCGCGACAGCTCGGCGGATTTGTCCGACTCGCGGGTTTCCGGTGAGCGAAAGAGATCCGGAGTGCACGGCTTGGCGTCGGTACATACTCGGCTGTGGTCCGTTCGAGCGGATCGTGGACATTGGCGCACCCGGAGGTTTCCGTGTCGGTTGGTACTCGCTCCTGGGGCGTGCCCCTGGTGTGGACCGCGGTGTTGCTCGACGGCTTCGACCTCGTGGTGCTCGGAACGGTGCTTCCGGTACTGCTTCGCGAGCGTGTCTGGGGTCTGACCCCCGGCGCGGCCGCCGCCGTCTCGACCGCCGGACTGGTGGGAATGACCTTGGGCGCGTTGGCGATTGGCACTGTCACCGACGTCATCGGCCGCCGCAAGTCGATGATGATCTCAGTGGCCGTGTTCTCGGTGTGCACGCTGCTGTGCGCCGCCGCTACCTCGACGTTCATGTTCAGCGCGTTGCGCTTCGTCGCGGGGCTCGGTCTCGGTGGCTGCCTGCCCACGGCCATCGCGCTCGTCACGGAGTACACCCGCAAGGAACGCGGTGGCAGTGCGACGACCACGGTCATGACCGGTTACCACGTCGGCGCGGTACTCACCGCGCTGCTCGCACTGTTGTTGCTCGAGCCCCTCGGGTGGCGCGCGCTGTTCGTCGCTGGTGCCTTGCCCGCCGTCGTGCTGATCCCCCTGATGGTGAAGTTCCTGCCGGAGTCCGCGGCCTTCCAGCGGGCTCGCCGGACGAGGCACTCCACCGGTGACGTCGTGGCGGGGCTCTTCCGCGCTGGTCTGCTGCGCTCGACCATCGCGTTCTGGGTCGCTTCCTTCATGGGGCTGCTACTGGTCTACGGCCTGAACACGTGGCTGCCGGAGATCATGCGACAGGCCGGCTACCCGCTCGGCGCCGCACTGGGCTTGCTGCTGACGCTCAACCTGGGCGGGATCACCGGCCTGCTGATCGCCGGGCGCGTCGCCGATCACGTCGGCGTCCGCCCCTCGGTGATCGCCTGGTTCGTCGCGGCCGCGGTGCTGCTCGCCCTGCTCAGCGTCAAGCTGCCCGCGACCGGCCTCTACGTCGCGGTGTTCTTGACGGGTGGCTTCGTGTTCAGCGCTCAAGTGCTCGTGTACGCCTACGTGGGCCAGGTCTACCCGGACATGACCAGGGCGACGGGGCTCGGCTGGACAGCGGGCATCGGTCGGCTCGGCGCGATCTCCGGCCCGATCCTGGGCGGGGCGCTGCTGACGGCCGGCATCGCGTACCCGTGGGGCTTCTACGCTTTCGCCTGTGTCGGAGCGCTTGGGGCGGCCGCTATCGCGGTGGTGCGCTCCACACGCGACAACGCGGTCGACGAGCTGAGGACTCGCAACGGCTGAGTCACGCCGAATCACTTCTCGGGCGTTATCGGAACACTGGCTCCCGTCGGCCCCATGGCGCCGAGGTCCAGAGGACCGCTCCCCGGCAGGGGCGGTTCCCCGTTTGGGGGAGGGAACCGGTCATGGCGCCGGAGTGCAGTAGGGGAGCAACCTGCGCTCCGGCGTGGCTGGGCCCTGACCCCTGTGGGGTGTCAAGAGCCAGTCACATCTTCTGACCTGCGTTAGGCTGCTGCCGGTTCGTACTCGTTCATCAGGCCGCCGAGGACTGTTCGACGGCATATCGAGGTGTAGTCCGGCTCTGCGATCGGGTGAGCTCGGCATGCACCCGCGGAGCGCCGTAGACCTGGAACGAATCCATATGGATCTCGCGGATCAAATCGACCAGCCAGGCATGGCGGACCGCTCGCGGCGACGGAGCGCGGCCTCGGGGTGCGGAACCTGGCGTGAGGCCGCAGCTCGCAACCACCGTGCCAGGAACCTGCTGTGGAACGAGACCTGATGCGCATCTTCGACCCACCTCCCGCACCACCGACGACTCCGAGGAGATGTGTGCGGGCGGTGGTCGAGCCCGCGTTCTGGTTGGGCCAGCCGCGCACGAACGTCGGGTCGTTCACCGACTACTTCGACTCGCTGATCGGCTGGGAGAGGTGCTGCCTCGCTACTTGGCCAAGGACGGCGTGGTGGCGGTCGGTGAGATCGGCTACGACTCGATGACGCCGGAGGAGGACGAGGCGTTCGCCCGGCAGCTGGAACTGGCCGTGCGCCACGAGTTGCCCGCGCTGGTGCACACACCCCACCGGGACAAGCTCGCCGGGACGCTGCGGACACTCGACGTGATCCGCGAGTCCGGCTTGCCACCCGAACGGGTGGTCATCGACCACCTGAACGAGACTACGGCGCGTCCCGTGGCCGATTCGACTGCTGGCTGGGCTTCTCCGTCTACCCGGACACCAAGATGGACGAGCGCCGCATGGTGGCGATCCTGCGCGAGTACGGCACCGAACGGATCCTGGTGAACTCCGCGGCCGGCTGGGGCCGGTCCGACCCGCTCAAGACCCAGCGCACCGGACGGGCCATGCTCGCCGCGGACTTCGACCAGTCGGTCGTGGAGCAGGTGCTCTGGCTCGGCCCATCGCGTTCTACGGGCAGAGCGGTCGGCTGACGCTGGACGACAGCGAAGTGCACGGCACGTACGCGGGCAACTCGATCCAGCGGGGTGGGTCGTGATCCCGGCGTGCTGAACCGACGTGCACCCTGCCGAACCCGGTCACCCGCGTTGGCGGAACCGTGCCTCCCCGGCCCATGCCTGGCTGCCTGCCAGGCCGTCACCATCTCGCGTGCGGCCTGCTTCGCCCGGGGAAAGGCAGGTGCCTGGGGACGAGCAGCCGTGGATGCGGCGGTAGCCCCAGGTCGAATTCTCGCGTGCCAGGCGCAGCACCAGGAGGCGGGAGCGGATGGTCCGTGGTCGGCCGGGCCGCTTGGGACGGGATCTGGCTGCCTGGCGACGGTCGAGGAGGTTTCGGTGCCACCGCGGAATCGTCTCCCGGCGTACCGGTAGTCGGAGTCGACGAAGTGCTTGCACCGGGAGTCGGTGCGGCAGTGCCGCGAGGAACGCTCGGTCGGCGGGGGAGAACAGTGCACGGGCGTTGTCCAGGTGGCGTTCCAAGACGGTGATCCGGTGCCGTAACCCCATGCCCGTGAGCGCTTCGGGTGCCTGGGCTGCGTAGGCCCTCTGCCTGCGTGGGAGCCGACCGGTGGGCCGAACTTCACTCCAGGTAGCGGAAGGCGTGGGTTCCGGACCAGTTCTCATTGGTGATGCGATAGTGGTGCACGGCTTCGCTGTCGAGGTGGTTGGGGCCGACGTCGACGGTGTCGGCTCGGGACCAGACGCCGTCGACCCTGTGGTCGACGAAGTAAGTGAACTCGTTGAAGTCCACGTCCGAGGACACGAACGTGTTCGTGATGGTGAGCTCGCGGCGCCCTTGGGTCAGCGCAGGGGGGAGGACAACGCTCTGGTCCTTCCAGCCATGGGGTCCCTCGGGCAGGGGTTGCCATACCGCGGCCAGGGCCCCGTCCACGGTGACTGTCGCGGTTTGCCTGGCGATGCCGGCGTCAAGACGTCGGATCAGCCGTACCTCGGTGTTGACGGGATCGACCGTGACGACGAATCGGCTCGACCCACCGCTGCCGAACGCACGACCGTCGTCGATGATGTCGCGTTGGGCGGGGGTACCGGAGTCAGTGAACGCAGCGAAGCCGATGGCGGCGACCAGGCCGGCGGCGGCCAACGCAGCCGGTAGTGCGAGGCGACGCCGAGCAGGGTCTCGGCCGCGACCGGGCTTGCTGCCGGCCGGCTGAGCCTTCTGGCCGGTCATGGTGACGGCGTCCTCCGCGCCGCCCTCCCCGGATCCGCCGTCTTCGGGTGCGCTGGGAGAGCGGTCGGGGGTCGGTACGGCTTGTCGTCCTGCCGCGGAGGCTCGCGCAGTGGAGATCTGGGTGATCTTTATCCGTTCCCAGGCCCGTTCCCAGTCGGCGAGCTGTTCCCGGGGTACCTGACATGCCCGCAGGAACGCCACCATGACCGACTTCTTCGGGAACCTGCGTCCGGCCAGCATGTCCGAGCACGTCGCCCGTGCCAGCCGGGGCCCGCCCGCCCTTTCCGCCCGGAGTTCCAGCTCCCGCAGCGACACGTCGGCTCGGGCGTACTGCTCGGCCAGCAGCCTCGCCAGTTCCTCTCGGCTCGTCACCGAACCCAGCTCGGATCGACGCACGGCCGGGGAGACCGCCGGATCATCGCTCGTCGTCATGCCTGACCTCTGCCCGTGCGGTTCCGCTGTCCTGCCGCTGTGGACCATCCCGTCCGATTGTGTCCGAGAGTGTCCGATCGACAACTGTAGGTGTCCTGCGGCAGGGTCGCCTGCCGACTGCACCAGTCCGAGCTTGGACAGCATGCGGACGAGCCTGTCCGTCGTGCTGTTGGACACCTCCATCGTCGGGCTTTCCTCTTCTCATCGCGCCGGCCGACCTCGAGCTGCGCGGTGCCAGACCCGAGACCGGTGCACATCCGGTGCACCACGGCAGGGATCCTGAAGGAGACGGAAGTATGAACGTGCCTCGTCGGTGCAGGCTCGTGGCGACACTGATCACCACGACCGCCCTCGCTGTGACGATCGCCGGAGCTGCCCCGTCGGCATCCGCCGCGCAGGCCGCCCGGGACTGGCCGGAGAAGACCGAGTGCCTCCCTGCCCGCGGCCCCGACCAGACCGCCGCCCGTGCCGCGGCCACGCCCGAGGTCCTGAGCCGCGAGGAGCTCCTCCGGCAGGACCCGGAGATCCGGTTCATCATCGAGGAGCGGGGCTTCTCCCACCTGTCGGACAGCACCTACCGCGCCCTGGCGCAGGGCCTGTCCGACCAGGCCGCCCAGGAGACGGTGGACCAGCCGCCGGCCGAGCCGCACGGCGCGCCGCTGCCCACCACCGCCCCGCCGCTGCCCGCCCCGGCCGACGTGGGTGGGCAGCGGCTCGCGGAGATCCCGGCGTGCGGACCCGCGGTCGCGGCGTGGCTCCTGTACTCGGTCTGGCGGGTCACGGTCTGCACCGCGATCAGCCTGTCCACGACCCCGCTGGGCGGGGCGGTCTGCCGGATCATCACCAAGTACGCCGGGAAGCTGATCCCGTGGAATGAGCTGTGTCAGGCGCGCAGCGCCCCGACGGGGCCGGAGGGGCGTGAGGTTGGGCGTCCCGGCCACGTCGAGGCCCCGGTGAGTCGGGTGGCGTGAGTGGTGGCCGGCGTCTCCTCGTCCGCGGCTCCGGACGGCGACTCCTACGGTCCGGAGCCGCGGCACAAAATCCGGTCGGTGGTTTGGGCCAAGCTCGGCTGAGCACCTGACTACTGCATGGTTGAGAATTCGGGAGTTCGTTCATGTTCAACATTGCCTGGAAACATTCCACCCGGCCACTCTTCCGGTCGGCCGTGGTCGTCACGCTGGTGGCGGCACTCGGGACCACGCTCTTCACCTCGAGTGCCGGCGCCGGGCCGGTGCGGGTGGATCGAGCCGACCACATAGCGTTCGATTTCGAAGGGGAACCCTGCCCGGACTTCAGTGCGAACGACATCATGATCACGATGCATGGCGACTGGAGTCAGCCGGGTGCTTTTTCGGTGTGGAACGTCACCGTCACCAACAACAGGAGGGACAATGCCATCGTGTCGATGAGCAATCAGCTGGTCGTCCGCAACCCCAGTGGTCACGTGGCAGTGGACTTCCCTCGGATTCCGCCAGGGCAGTCGCACGTCATGCAGATCGTGCGCAAGTTCGACGGCGACGGGGTTGTGGTTGATTTCCCGGCGGCGGTGGGCATCGGCTCTTCCGTGACCCAATGCGGCAGCGTTCAATCACTCTTCTATGCGGCGTAGCGAGTGGCATGCCGAGTGGCTGTTCGTGAACCGGGCCGGGACTGAGGCTCTGGTGCGCAGACGGGGGAACTCCTGGTCGAACGGGTGTCGTCCGGCGACCGTTCGACCGGGAGTCCCGTCTCGCCAGGAGGACGGGCGAGCTGACCCCGGCCGCGCACACCAATCCGATGGGCGTCCCGCGCCGAACAGGAGGTGGCGACCTGTCTGGACGAGGAGGGTTCATGTCTCTCGGTCACCTGCTGGGCCCGGCCTGGTCATCGGAGGCCGCGCCGCGTGATCCGGTGTCGATCTCGGCTTCGTCCCTCGATCGGTTGATCCAAGCCGCAGAGGAGCGGTGCAGGCACCTGGTGGTGGGTAACTGTCAATGATGGTTCATCCGGAAAGGGGCACGATGGCAGGGCGTGAGCGCAAGCTCCAGCCGGTATCCGCCGACACCCGCGAGAGGGGCGATGCCACCGCCGAGGAGTTGCTCAGCCGGGTGGCGCGCGGTGATGACAAGGCGTTCGCGCGGCTGTACGACGTAGTGGTGGGCAGGGTGTTCAGCCTGGTGCGGCGTGTGGTGCGTGATCACGCGCAGTCGGAGGAGGTCACGCAGGAGGTGTTGCTGGAGGTGTGGCGCACCGCCGCCCGCTACGACCCGGGTCGAGGCAGCGCGTTGGCGTGGGTGATGACCATGGCGCACCGCCGCGCCGTGGACCGGGTCCGCTCCGCGGCGGCCGCGACCCGGCGGGAGGACCTCGCCGCGCGCCGCGACGTCGAGACGCCGTTCGACGCCGTCAGCGAGCAGGTCGCCGCGCAGATCGAGCAGCGGCAGGTGCGACGGTGCCTGTCGACGCTGACCGACTTGCAGCGCGAATCCATCCTGCTCGGCTACTTCCGGGGCTACACCTACCCGCAGACGGCCGCCGTGCTCGGCATCCCGCTCGGAACGGTCAAAACCAGGATGCGCGACGGCTTGATCAGACTCCGAGACTGCCTGGGGGTGACCCGATGACCGACGACACCGCGCGCATCGAAGCGCACACGCTGATCGGCGCCTACGTGCTCGACACCGTCTCCGAGGACGAGCGTCGCCTCTTCGAGGACCACATCGCCGGCTGCTCGAGCTGTGCGCAGGAGACGGCTGGTCTGCTCGAAGCAGCCGCGCTGCTGGCCGGTGAGAGCTCGGTCGAGCCTCCCGCACACGTGCGCGACCGGGTGCTGGCCGCCGCGGCCCACACCCGCCAACTGCCGCCGGACACCGACGACCGGACGGACCAACCGCTCCGAGCGACCTCCCAGCGCCCAGGCGGATCCACGAGGCGGAGCCCGTGGCTGCGCGGGACCGCGGGGCTGGCCGCTGCGGCGGCCGTCGCGGTCGCCGTGACGCTGGGCGTCCAGGCCGTGGGCACCAACGATCGACTGGAACGCGACCTGCGAGCCCTGGAACAGGTCAACACCCGCAACAACCAGGTCGCCGAGTTGCTGGCCGCACCGGACGCCAAGCTCGTCCGCGGCGACGTGAGCGGCGGTGGCACGGGCACCGTGGTGGCTTCGTCGACCAAGGGACAGGTGGTGTTCCTCGCTCACGGACTGGCACGCCTGCCCGAGGACCGCACCTATCAGCTGTGGCTGATCGGTGCCGACGGGCCGCGTGCGGCCGGTCTGCTCGCGTCCTCCGACGGTCGGCCCGATCCGCTGCTGGCCGGTGGTTTCACCGGCAAGGAAGCCGTGGGGCTGACGGTGGAACCCCGAGGCGGATCACCTCAACCCACCACCCCGACCGTGGTCGTCCTGCCACTGGTCTGAGCAACACCGACCGACCGGGGCAATCCGCGGGGTCGGCGACTCCGAAGACCTGGTATGAACGCATCCACGCCCGTGCGGTCGTCCGAGACCGCGGTGCCGCGGCTGCCGCTGTGGGCGGCCGCGGCGGTGGGCCTGATCGCCGTGGCCGCCGCGTTGGCGGCGGGACACCTCGTGGCCGCGCTGATCGACCCGTTCGCCTCGCCGTTCCTGGCCGTGGGCAACACCGCGATCGACCTGACACCGCACCCGGTGAAGGACCTCGCGATCCGCACGTTCGGCGAGCACGACAAGATCGTGCTGCTGGCGGGCATGGCCTGCGTCATCGCCGCCGCGGCCGTCCTGTCCGGACTGCTGTCCCGCCGCGGCCCGCTGCCCGGGACGGTCCTGGCGGCGACGCTGGGCGTGCTCGGCGTCGCGGCGGTGCTCACCCGCCCCACGCTGGGCCCGATCGCCGTACTGGCACCGTTGACCAGCCTCGTCGTGGGTGTGCTGGTGTTCCGGTGGCTGCACCGGCTCGCCCGCCACGTCCCGGTGGGCAAGCCCGGCGAGGACGAGTCGAAGCCGGTCGGCACGACCGTCGACGGTGCCGGTCCGACCCGGACCCGTGCGCTGGACTGGTCGGTGCCCGGCTTGGGACGCCGTCGGTTCCTCATCACCTCCACCGCCGTCGCCGCGGCCGCCGGTGCGACCGCCGTGACGGGGCAGCTCGTCGGCGGCCGGGTCGACGTGGAGGCCTCCCGCCGTTCGATCCGGCTCACCCCGGACGTGACCGCACCACCGATCCCGTCGGGCGCGGACTTCACCGGCGACGGCACACCGAAGTTCATCACGTCCAACGCCGACTTCTACCGGGTGGACACCGCGTTGTCCGTGCCCAGGCTGCGCGCGCAGGACTGGCGGCTGCGGGTCCACGGCCTGGTCGACCGCGAACTCGTGCTCACCTACGACGACCTGCTCAACCGGCCGCTGGTCGAGAAGACGATCAGCCTCTGCTGCGTGTCCAACGAGGTCGGCGGACCCTACATCTCCACCACCAACTTCATCGGCGTGTCCCTGAGCGACATCCTCGCCGAGGCGGGCGTCCGGCCCGGCGCCGACCAGCTCGCGACCCGCAGCGTGGACGGCTGGACCTGCGGCACCCCGGTCGAGGACATCATGAGGCCCGGAAGCGACGCGTTGCTGGCGATCGGCATGAACGGCGAACCGCTGCCCGCCGAGCACGGCTTCCCGGTGCGCATGGTCGTGCCCGGCCTGTACGGGTTCGTCTCGGCCACCAAGTGGCTGGTCGACGCCGAGCTGACCACCTTCGCCGACTTCGACGCCTACTGGGTGAAGCGCGACTGGGCACGTCGCGCCCCGATCAAGACCATGTCCCGCATCGACCGGCCCAAGCCCTTCGAACAGGTTCCCGCCGGCCGGTTCGTCGTCGCCGGAGTCGCGTGGGCCCAGCACCGGGGCGTCGACAAGGTCGAGGTCCGAGTCGACGGCGGCCCCTGGCTCACCACGACCTTGAGCACGGAGGTCAACGTCGACACCTGGCGCATGTGGCGTGCCGAACTCGACCTCCCGGCCGGCTCGCACACCGTCGAAGTCCGCGCCACCGACCGGACCGGCTACACCCAGACCAGTGATCGGGCCGAACCGATCCCGGACGGCGCCGCCGGTTGGCACACGATCGTGTTCACCGCCCGGCCCTGACCAGTCACGCCCGTGGTCGCCGCGCAACGGCACCACTTTTTCCCGGATCGACCAATCCGGTGCCCCACCGGCACCGAATCACCTGTGACAAGCCGGAGACACGAGTTCCGGTCACCGTCCTCAAAGGAGCGACTCCCATGCGCAACACCCGGCTCGCGTCCGTGATCGGCGTTCTCACCGCCGCCCTGATCTCCGTCGCGGCGTGCGGCAGCGGCGACCAGGCCGCATCGAGCACCACGTCCTCGGCCGCCGCCGACACGACGACCACCACGACCAGCAGCGCGGCGATGAGCGACGGCGTCACCAAGACCGGTGACGTGTTCGGCGCGGGCTGCGCCAGCCTGCCCAAGGACACCGAGGGCTCGCTCGACGGCATGGTCGACGACCCGGTAGCCACCGCCGCGAGCAACAACCCGCTGCTCAAGACGCTCGTGGCCGCCGTGAAGCAAGCCGGTCTGGTGGACACCCTCAACAAGGCCGACGCCAAGTACACGGTCTTCGCGCCCTACGACCCCGCCTTCGAAGCCCTCGGTCAGGACACGGTCAACGCCGTGCTCGCCGACAAGGCCAAGCTCACGTCCATCCTGACCTACCACGTCGTGCCGCAGCGCATGGACAAGGACGGCATCCTGTCCTCCGCCACCCTGCCCACCGTCCAGGGCGGCACGCTGAAGGTCGAAGGCTCCGGCGACAACGTCACCGTCAACGGCGCGAAGGTGTTGTGCGGCAACATCCCCACCGCCAACGCCACCGTCTTCGTCATCGACAAGGTTTTGATGCCCGCCTCCTGACCCGTCCCGCTCCGAGCGACGAGAGGTCGCGGCCGATCTCCCCCGGGCCGCGGCCTCTTCCGGTCCGGCATCGCGATCGGTCGGGTACCAGCGACCATGGCGAGGGCAGCACGCGCGGCGGTCCCGGCAGGGCTCCCAGCGACCTCGACCCGTCCCTGCCGCTGGAGGCGACCTCACCGGCTGCCTGCTGCCCCTTCAGCACCTTGCACGGTGGACTGCTCGACCTCGATCGGGAACCGGCCAACCGCCTCGCTCCGACTGCACGGCCGGTGAGCTGGTGAGCTCATCGTTCTTCGGAGCCAACGCTGCGGCCGGACACATCTGGTGCGGTGGCCAACGGCCGGACCGCATCGGTCACTTCGACCGTCCGTCGTCCGAATGGACCATCGGTTTGCAAAAAGCGGCCAGGGGTAATCCCCGGTCCGGACCGGTGGTGATCAACCTGTGAGCGAGGCAGGCGATGGCGTCGTTTCCCCCTGTGCTGTGGTCTGCGGACCCGGGTGCACCCGGCGTGCCGACAGTGGGCGTGGAAGAGGAGTTCCTGCTGGCGGACTCCTCCACCGGGCACCTGCTCCCGATCAGCGCCCACGTCGTCGAGGTGGCCGGCGACCTGGGCGGTGCGCTGGAGTTGGAGCTGACCAGGGCGCAGGTGGAGATCAACACGCCGGTGTGCCGGACGATGGCGGAGGTGCGCGAGCAGCTGACGTTCCTGCGCTCCACCGCCGCCGAGGCGGCGTCGCGGTGTGGCGGCACCCTGCTCGCCGTGGGCACCGCCCTGGCCGATGACGCGCCGGGACCGCCGATCACCGACGACCCGCGGTACCACACGATCAACACCGCATACGGGCAGCTCGCGCCCGAGAACGTCGTGTGCGGGTGCCACGTCCACGTCGAGGTGCCCGACCGGGAGACCGCGGTCCAGGTCTGCAACCACGTCCGGCCGTGGCTGCCCGTGCTGCTGGCGCTCACCGCGAACTCGCCGATCCACCACGGCGTCGACACCGACTACGCCAGCTGGAGGTCGGTGATCGTCGGCCGCTGGCCGTGCGCCGGCGCCCCGCCGTACTTCGAGTCGCTCGCGCACTACGAATCGGCCGTGGACACGGCCGTCGGCTCCGGCAGTGTGCTCGACGAGAAGATGGTCTACTGGGACATCCGTCCTTCTTCCCACCTGCCCACCGTGGAAGTCCGGGTGAGCGACGTCCAGTCCACCGTGGATGAGTCGGTGCTGTTCGCCGCGCTGGTGCGAGCGCTGGTCATGACCTCGTTGCGGTCTATTGAGGACGGTGTCGAAGCACCTCGGATCGGCGACGACGCGCTGCGCATGGCGTACTGGCGCGCCTCGCGTGACGGACTGGACGGTGCGGGCGTCGACCTGGACACCATGCGGCCCGTGCCGGCGGTCGACCTGCTGCACCGCCTGCTGCGCCACGTCGAACCCGCGCTGACCGCGACGGGTGACCTGCGGGCCGTGCAGACCCTCGTGGGCGAGTTGATCGCCAACGGCAACGGTGCGAGCCGGCAGCGACGAGCCTTCCGCCACGACCACGCCGTGACCGACATCGTGGCACTGGTCGCCCAGCACGCCGAGCACGACCGTTCACCGGACAACGCCGCCTGACTGCGTCGGGGGAGGAGCGCTTCCCGCTCCTCCCGACCACTGGCCTCGCCTCGGGAGGCAGGACGATCGCGGTGGCGATGTCCCGCTGATCGTCGCTGACGGTCCGCCCGGTCGATGATGACCTTTCGAGCGGCGGGACTAGATCAAGCGGCGGCGGACTCGCCACACGACTACACCGATCAGGACCGCGGCGGCGGTGGTGAACAGGGCGGTCTCGATGAGTTGGAACGTCCAGAACCGGTCGGCTGGGTGGTAGACGCCGAACTGTTGGATGCCTCGGTCGTGCAGGAACTGGTTGAGGTTGGTGCCGGTCCGGTTGGCGGCGGTCTCCAGGTCGTAGTATTCGGTCGAGCTCAGCCTGCGCCCGGTGGCGTCCGCGTAGCCGCGTTCGATCGTCCAGTCGGCGAAGTCGGGCCGGTGTCCCGCTCGGTCCTTGGAGCCACTGGCGGGGACTCGCTCCATGGTGGTGAGCGGTGTGGCGTACGTGGGACGGGCCAACAGCGCCACCGACATCCGGGCGGCGAGGAACGCCCCGAACGCGACGCCGAACGCGGGCAGGCTGCGTCGCAGGATCGCCCCGGCGGCGGTGGCGACGCCGAACGCGAAGAGCGCGTATGCCGGCGGGACGAGTCCTTCCAGGTCGAAGGCGTCGTACTGGAACCGCCCTTCCCACGCGTCGAACGGCCGGCGGAACCACGTGAGCACCGCGGTGAACAGCCCGGTGAGCGTGAGGGTGACGCCGGCCAGTGCGGCGAGCTTGGCCGCCAGCCAACGCATCCGCGGCACGGCCTGCGTCCAGGCGAGCTGCCAGGTGCCGTCCTCCAGTTCGCGCGCGAGCAGCGGTGCGCCGAGGAAGGCGCCGACGACGACGGGGACCAGGTAGAAGGCCGCCAGCAGGTTCTCCACGAACCCGTACTCCTCGTCGAGCCGGCGGAACGAAGCCGCGCAGGCGTCGTTGAGACCGGCTGCTCCCGCGCACTGGGCGGGACCGTCGGGGAACAGGTCGTGGGCGTGCGTGCCGAGCACGAGCAGGGCGATGCCGAACATGCCGACGAGCAGACCGAGGACGCAGACCTCGGTCCGGTGCTGGCGCCAGAGCAACCACGTCATGCCGACACCTCCGACGTGACCGCGGCGCTCGGCTCGGACGGCCGGCGCAGGTACGCCAGCACCAGGTCCTCCAACGCGACCGGCTGGGCCTGCCACCCGGGCGCGGTCGGGATCGCGCCGTCGCGTACCAGCAGGGTCGTGTGCCGGTCGCTGTGGACGGCCTCCACGACGGTGGCGGCCCGGTCGGGGTCGGTGGCCGTGCGCGGGCCGATGAGCAGCCGGTGCTCGGCGAGGAGGGTGTCGATGTCACCGGCGAGGGTGACCCGGCCGCGGTTGAGCACGACCAGGTGGTCGCAGACGCGCTCCAGCTCGTGCACGACGTGGGAGGAGAACAGGACGGTCACCCCGCCTTCGGCCACCGCGCCCATCAGGACCTGCAGGAACTCGTGCCGGGCCAAGGGGTCGAGGCTGGCCACCGGTTCGTCGAGGACGAGCAGGTCCGGCCGCTTCGCCAGGGCCAGGGCCAACGCGACCTGGGCCTGCTGCCCGCCGGAGAGCGTGCCGGCCCTGCGGTCGAGCGGGATGCCCAGCTTCGCCAGCCGACGCTCGGCCAGCCCCTGGTCGAACCGCAGGTTGCAGGCCCGGCCGAAGCGGAGCATCTCGGCGACGGTGAAGCGCTTGTACAGCGGGTGGTCCTGGGCCAGGAACCCGATGCGGGACAGCGTTCGCGGGGTGCTGGCGGTGACGTCGTGGCCGAGGACCTCCACCGTGCCGGTGCTCGGGGCCAGCAACCCGACGGCCAGGCGCAGCAGCGTGGTCTTGCCCGCGCCGTTCGGCCCGACGAGGGCGATCACGCCGCCCGCCGGCAGGGCCAGGGTGCAGTCGCGCAGCGCCCACCCCTTCCGGTACCGCTTGCCCGCACCGTCGGTGCGCAGCGCGAACTCGGTCACGCCACGTCCTCGTTCCTGATCTGCTGGTGGACGGAGGTGAGGAGCGCGTTGACCGCATCCTCGTCGAGGCCGGCCGCGTAGGCGCGGCGCAGCCAGGTCGCCAGGCCGCGGCGCAGCGACGTGTACGTCGACGCCGGCATCACGGCCGACTGCTGCTCGTTGACGAACGTGCCCTGGCCGGGCCGGCCGGTGACCAGGTTCTCCTGCTCCATCTGCCGGTACGCCTTGGCGACGGTGTTCGGGTTGATCGCCAGGTCCTCGACCACCTCGCGGATGAGCGGGAGGCGGTCGCCGGGTTGGAGGAAGCCCAGCAACACCGCCTGGCGGACCTGCTGCACGAGTTGCAGGTACGGCGGCACGCCGGAATGGGTGTCGAGCCGGAAGACGAACACGGTAGCCCCTTACTGCTTTCCTAGGACCATAGTAAAGCAGTAAGGGGGTGGTCAAGCGGGTCGGCGCGCCCGCACGGCCGTCGGCCACGACGGTGTACGCGTTCGGTCGGGGGATGCGCCTGGAGGGCTGCGCCTCCGCAGGCTCGGGCACGTGTCCCGTTCGTTCGTCCAACGCAGACGCACGCGCGCACCGCGCGGCTCCTTGGCGCTGGAGGCCGGTGCGGCACGCTTCTCGGAAGCGGTGCGCGATGTTGGGCTAAGGGCGTGTCGAAGTGTCGCGGCCACAGTGGAGCAGTCGTCCGATTCGCCCTTTTTCGCGTGTGTCGAGTCCGTCGTGATCGACGGCGGAGGTCGTTTTTCTCGGGGGCGATTCACCGTTCAGGTGGTATACCGGTTGCCCGATTTCGTTGGGGTCCGTCCGGTCGGGGTCCGGCGACGGTGGTGGAGCCCGGTTGTGGATCTTGGTCTCGACCTGGGCGCCAGTGCGTCGCCGGGACGGTGGCGGCCTGCCGGTGTCCCGTCCGCCGCGGGGGTGCGACCGCCGTCGCGGTTAGGGTTCGATCAACCGATGACGGCTTGGTCGGGTCGTGCTATGGAACGGCCGGAAATCGCGCCGACGAGGTTCCGCGCTCCGCGATTCGGCCGTACCGGTTGACCCGTTCGCCACGGTCGAGACAGGGTCGGTCACATTTCGGCGTGCGCGATTACGAAGGGTTCGCGGCACCCGGGCAACCTCGGTTGACCATTGTTATCGGGTAGTGGCGTCGATGGCGCTGGACAAGTCGGGAAGTCGTGCTATAAAGCGTCCCGTGGGGGGTGCTGTAGCGAAAAGACCACCGGTCGCTGCGCTGGAGGGAACTGGACGGTTGGTGCCGACGGACCATGGTGATGCGCTCGCCGAACTGACCGGCCTGCTCGCCGAGTGCTCGGCAGGGGCGGGCGGGCTCGCCCTGGTCAGCGGCGGTTTGGCCAGCGGGAAGACCGAACTGCTCCAGCGGTTCCAGCGGCACGCCGCCGCCGCCGGGGCGCTGATGCTGACCGCGACCGGCGCGCCTGCCGAGCGCCCCCTGCAGGCCGGGATCATCGACCAGTTGTTCGACGGTGCCGGACTGCCGCCGGAAATAGCGGACCGCGTTTCGCACCTCATCACGCCGATTGCCGCGACCGTGGACGACTCCGGCGCGGACGTGCGGGGCATCCACCATTCTTACGTGCGGCCCGTGCATGAATTGTGTCAAATCCTGATCGAATTGTCGCGAGAACGCCCGGTCGTGTTGTGCGTGGACGACGTGCAATTCGCCGACAGCTCGTCGCTGCAATTCATCCTCTACCTGCGGCGGCGGATGAGGACCGGTCGGGTGGTCGTCGTGCTCGCCGAGTGGCAGCGGCCGCAGCCGACGCTGCCGCTGTTCCACGCCGAGCTGACCCGCCGGCCGCACCGCCGCATCCGGCTCGCACCGCTGTCGGCGGACGGGATCGCCGAACTGCTGCGCGACCGGGTGGACGACCCCGACGTGCTCGCCCCGGCCTGGCACGCCCTCAGCGGCGGCAACCCGATGCTGGTCCGCGCCCTGGTCGAGGACTGGGAAGCCGGGCACGAGACCGGCCCCGACCAGGTCGGCCCCGCGTTCAAGCGCGCGGTGCTGGAGTGCCTGCACCGCTGGGACGCCGGGCTGCTCGAAGTCGCGCGCGCCATCGCGGTGCTCGGCGAGGAGCGCACCCCGGTCCTGCTCGGCCGGCTGGCCGGCACCACGCCCGAGGCCGTCGAGCAGGCGGTCGACGTGCTCACCGCCGCGGGCCTGCTGCTCGACGGCGGCTTCCGCCACCCCGGCGCGGCGTCGGCGGTCCTGGACAGCACGCCGGGCGCCGAGCGGGTGCGGCTGCACGCCCGCGCCGCCGAACTGCTCTACCAGCGCGGCGCGGCGGCGTCCGTGGTGGCCGACCACCTGGTGGCCGCCGACCGGGTCGCACCGGGCTGGCCGGTGGGCGTGCTGCGCATCGCCGCCGAGCAGGCGCTCATGGGCGACGACGTGGCCGCGGCCGTGCGCTACCTGGAACCCGCGCTGCCCGTGGCCGAGCAGGACGAGCGACTGGGCATCACCAGCGTCCTGGTCCGGGCGCTGTGGCGGGTCAACCCGGCCGCCGCCGTCGTGCACATGGAACCCCTGCACGAGGCGATGTGGGCGGGCGCGCTGCGCGGCCGGGACGCCATGACCGTCGTGCAGCACGCGCTGTGGATCGGGGACGAGGCCACGGCCGTGCGCGCGCTCGCCGTGCTGGACGAGAACCCGGGCGTGCTGGACGCGCAGAGCGCGGCCGAGCTGCGGATCGTCTGCCAGTGGTTCCACGGCCTCGGCCCGGCGACCGCCGTGGCCACCGACGTGGTGGCCGACGCGGACCCGTGGGTCGCCGCGGCGCAGGCCGTCGGCACCTTCTGGACCGCCGAGTTCCACCCCGACGCCATCGCCAGCGCCGAGCACATCCTGCGCAGTTGCCAGCTCGGCGACATGTCGCTGGAGGTCGTGCTCACCGCCCTGCTGATCCTGGTGCACAGCGGCCACCCCGACCGGGCCGAGCGGTGGTGCGACCGGCTCGCCGACGAGGCCACCCGCGGCGGCGCGGTGACCTGGCAGGCGATCCTGGAGGTCGTCCGAGCGGACATCGCGCTGCGCCGCGGGGAGGTCGTGGTGGCCGCCGCGCGCGCCGAGACCGCACTGGCCCTGCTGCCGCACCAGGGCTGGGGCCTGTCCATCGGCTACCCGCTGGCCGTGCTGCTGGAGGCCAACATCGCGCTCGGTCGGCACCGCGTGGTGGCCGACCTGATGCGGCTGCGCGTGCCCGACGCCATGTTCGCCACCGCCGCCGGCCTGCGCTACCTGCACGCCCGCGGCAACGGCAACCTCGCCGCCGGGCGGGTGCTCGCCGCCATCAGCGACTTCCAGAACTGCGGCACCCGGATGCGCGAGTGGGGCATCGACCTGCCGGTGCTCGCGCCGTGGCGCTGCGGCCTCGCCCAGGCCAACCTCACCCTCGGCCGCCCGGAGGTGGCCCGCGAGCTGATCCACGAGCAGATGCTGCTGCCGGCGGGCGACCGCCGCACCCGCGGCGCGGCGCTGCGGGT
Source organism: Saccharothrix sp. S26 (assembly GCF_021390395.1). Lineage (GTDB taxonomy): Bacteria > Actinomycetota > Actinomycetes > Mycobacteriales > Pseudonocardiaceae > Actinosynnema. The sequence goes on along the minus strand of NZ_JAJUWT010000018.1, from coordinate 109,813 downwards.
CCTCGCCGCGGCGGGCGAGCTCGCCGAGCGGCCCAAGCTGCTGCACGAGGCCGTGCGGCACCTGCGGCGGGCGGGCGACCGGGTCGAGCTGGCCCGGGCCCTGTCCGACCTCAGCGAAGCGCTCGACGCCTTGGGGGAGCACGACAAGGCGCGCGAGCTGTCCCAGGTCGCGGCGGCCGAGACCAAGGCCTCCTACTCCGGCGCCCTGCCCATCCCGGTCGACTGGGAGGACGGCGGCGGTGACGCCGGCGACGGGCGACCGGCCCTGAGCGACTCCGAGCTGCGGGTGGCCGAGCTCGCCGCGAAGGGCCACACCAACCGCGAGATCAGCGGCATCCTCTACATCACCGTCAGCACCGTCGAGCAGCACCTCACGAGGGTCTACCGCAAGCTGGGCATGCGCAGCCGGGCGGACCTGCCGCACCGCCTGTCCCAGCGGACGGGTGCCGACCCGCGGGCCTTCGAAGCCCGAGGGTGACCCCGAGCACCACCTGAGCAGAAAGAGCCCGCCAATGCCCAACCAGTCCACCTGCCGCGTCTGCGCCGGGACGGTCACCGAGTTCGTCGACCTGGGTGACCAGCCGCTGTCCGACGCGTTCCGGCAACCCGAGGACACCTCCGTCGAGTTCACCTACCGCCTCGCCGTGGGCGCGTGCGCGGACTGCGCGATGGTGCAGCTGATGGAAGAGGTGCCCAGGGAGAAGATGTTCCACGAGGACTACCCCTACCTCTCCCAGGGGTCGGCGGTGATGCGCGAGCACTTCCGCGCCCTGGCCGAGCGGTTCCTGAGCACCGAGCTGGCGGGCGAGGACCCGTTCGTGGTCGAGCTCGGCTGCAACGACGGCACCATGTTGCGCACCCTCGCGAACGCGGGTGTGCGGCACCTGGGCGTGGAACCGTCCGGCGCGGTCGCCGACCTGGCCGCCGAGGCGGGCGTGCGGGTCCGCAAGGACTTCTTCGAGGAGTCCACCGCGCTGTCCATCCGCGAGCAGGACGGCCCGGCCGACCTCGTGTACGCCGCGAACACGTTCTGCCACATCCCCTACGTGGACTCGATCCTGCGCGGCATCGTGGCGCTGCTCAAGCCCGGCGGTGCGTTCGTGTTCGAGGACCCCTACCTCGGCGACATCGTCGAGCAGACCTCGTTCGACCAGATCTACGACGAGCACTTCTTCCTGTTCAGCGCCACCTCCGTGGACGCCATGGCCCGCCGGCACGGCTTGGAGCTGGTCGACGTCGAACGCCTGCCGGTGCACGGCGGCGAGGTCCGCTACACCCTGGCCCTGCCCGGCGCGCGCACCCGCTCCGAGGCCGTCGCCGCCCTGCTCGCCGAGGAGGAGGCACGCGGCCTGCACGACCGCGCCGTCCTCGACGGGTTCGGCGACCGGATCCACGCGATCCGCACCGACCTCCGCACGCTGCTGGAGGACCTGAAGGCCAAGGGCGAGCGGGTCGTCGGCTACGGCGCGACCGCCAAGAGCGCCACCGTCACCAACCTCTGCGGCATCGGACCGGACCTGGTCGAGTTCATCAGCGACACCACGCCCGCCAAGCAGCACCGGCTGGCGCCCGGCTCGGGCATCCCGGTGCGCCCGCCGGCCGCGTTCGCCGACCCCTACCCCGGCTACGCGCTGCTGTTCGCCTGGAACCACGCCGAGGAGATCATGGCCAAGGAGGAGGCGTTCCGCGCGGCGGGCGGCAAGTGGATCCTGTACGTGCCCGACGTCCACGTGGTGTGACCGTGCCGCGGATGCCGGCCGGCACGGTCGTCGCGGTGCTCGGCGGCTCGGGGTTCGTGGGTTCCGCGGTGTCCGCGCGGTTGGCGGCGAAGGGCGCGCGGGTTCGAGTGGTGGCGCGCGACCCCGGCGTGCCGCCGTTCCCGTGCGAGGTCGTCGCGGCCGACCTCACCCAGCCCGGTGCGGTCGCCGCCGCGGTCGCGGGCGCGGACGTGGTGCTGCCGCTGGTGCTGTTCACCGGCGGTGGCAGTTGGCGGGTCGCCGACGGTGGCGCGGACGACGCCGCGCGGGTCAACGTCGGCATCGTCGCGGAGGCGGTGGCCGCGGCTCGCGGACCGGTCGTGTTCGCCGGCTCCACCTCGCAGGTGGGGTCGGGTGCGCCGGAGCGGATCGACGGCACCGAGACCGACCAGCCCGACTCGGAGTACGACCGGCAGAAGTGCGCCGCCGAACGGCTCGTGCTCGACGCGGGGGGCTGCTCCTTGCGGCTGCCCACCGTGTTCGGTCCCTCCGCCGGCTCACCGGACCGGGGCGTGGTGACCGCGATGGCACGGCGTGCGTTGGCCGGCGAGCCGCTGACCGTGTGGAGCGCCGGTGACATGGAACGCGACCTGGTGTTCGTCGAGGACGTCGCCGAGGCGTTCGCGGCGGCCGTGGCGCACGCCGACCGGCTGGCCGGTCGGGCGTGGCTCGTCGGCTCGGGCGCCGGGGTCGCGGTGCGCGCGTTGTTCGAGCTCATCGCCGCCACCGTCGCCGACCACACCGGCCGCCCGGCCGTGCCGGTGCGGTCGGTGCCGCCACCGCCGCACGCCACCGCGTCGGACTTCCGCAGCCTGGTCGCCGACCCGGCCGCCCTGACCCGGGCCACCGGGTGGCGGCCCCGGGTGCCGCTGGCCGACGCGGTGTCGAGGACCGTCGCGCACCTGGTGCGGTCCTCTGTGGACGGTGCTCGCGCGGGTACCCCTATCCCCGGATAGGGGTTCCCCTAAGCTGGTTGACCGCGCGGGCCGGGCCGCTGCACGCTGATCACCGCCTGAGACGGAGGTCGTCGATGAAAGCCCGCGCACTCTCGGTCGGTGGGGCTTGGGAGTTCGAACCCGAGGTGTTCCCGGACGACCGCGGCCTGTTCGTCTCCCCGTTCCAGCACGAGGTGTTCGCCGAGGCGGTCGGCGCACCGCTGTTCGCCGTGGCGCAGGCCAGCGCCAGCGTGTCACGCCGCGGGGTCGCCCGCGGCGTGCACTACGCCCGCACGGCACCCGGTTGCGCGAAGTACGTGACCTGCTCGCGCGGGCGGGTGCTGGACATCGTGGTGGACCTGCGGGTCGGTTCGCCGACGTTCGGCGCGTGGGACTCCGTCGAGCTCGCGGGCGACGACTTCCGCGCCGTCTACCTGCCACCGGGACTCGGCCACGCGTTCATCGCCCTGGAAGACCACTCCACCGTGCACTACCTGCTGTCCCGCGCCTACGAACCCGCCGACGAGCTGGCGGTCTCCCTGCTGGACCCGGACCTGGCGCTGCCCGTGCCGGCCGACGTCGTGCTGTCCGAACGCGACCGCGCCGCGCCGGGCCTGGCCCTCGCGCGGAGCACCGGACTGCTGCCGACACACGCCGCCTGAGCCGAGGAGAGCACACCAGGTGACCGCGCCCACCCGTCGTCCCACCCAGGTGCGCCTGGCCGAGTCGATGCTCGCCGCCCGTGACGCCGACGCCGCGCACGCCTGGCTCGCCCGCACCGCCGAGCGGAGCTGGATGCACGTCGAACGCGTGCCGCTGGACGGCCTCGCGGGCTGGCTCACCGAACCGGGCACCGGCAACCTGCGCCACCACACCGGCCGGTTCTTCAGCGTCGAGTCGCTGGCCGTCGACCTGCCCGGCGCACCCGTGCCGCGGTGGTCCCAGCCGATCATCAACCAGCCGGAGATCGGCATCCTGGGCATCCTGGTGCGCGAGATCGACGGCGTGCTGCACTGCCTCATGCAGGCCAAGCACGAACCGGGCAACCCGAACGGCCTGCAGTTGTCGCCGACCGTGCAGGCCACCCGCAGCAACTACACCCGAGTGCACCAGGGCAAGCCCATCCCGTACCTGGAGCACTTCCGCGACACCTCCGGCCACCGGGTCCTGGTGGACATCCGGCAGTCCGAGCAGGGCGCGTGGTTCTACCGCAAGCGCAACCGCAACATGGTGGTCGAGGTCGACGGCGAGGTCGAGGTGCACGAGGGGTTCCGCTGGTTCACCCTCGGTGAGATCGCCGGCCTGATGACCGTGCCGGACCTGGTGAACATGGACGCCCGCACGGTGCTGGCCTGCCTTCCCGGCGGCGGCGCGGCCCTGGCCGGCGCGGCGACCGACCCGTTCAGCGAAGCCCTGGTCCGCTCCGCCGACCCGGCCACCCCCGGCGTGCACACCATCGGGGACGTGCTGAGCTGGATCACCGAGGTGCGCACGCGCACCGACCTGCGGGTCGCCCTCGGCCCGTTGGCCGGGCTGCCGGACTGGACCCGCGAGAACGGCGTCATCGCGCACCGCGACGGCGGGTACTTCACCGTCGTGGGCGTGGACGTGCGGGCAGGCGGGCGCGAGGTCGGCGCCTGGTCCCAGCCGATGATCGAACCACGCGGCACGGGCGTGATCGCGTTCCTGGTCAAGCAGATCGACGGTGTGCTGCACGTGCTCACCCACGCGCGCACCGAGGCGGGCTACGCCGACGTGACCGAGCTCGCGCCCACCGTGCAGTGCGTGCCGGAGGCGCACGACCACCTGCCGGTGCGGCCCCGGTTCCTCGACGACGTGCTCGGCTCGACCAGGATCCACTTCGACGCCGTGCTGTCGGAGGAGGGCGGTCGGTTCCTCGGCGCGCGCAACCGGTACCTGGTCGTGGAGACCGACGCCGAGGTCGCACCGGACGACCCCGAGTACCGGTGGCTGACCCTGCACCAGTACGAGGAGCTGCTCAAGCACAGCTTCTACGTCAACATCCAGGCCCGCAGCCTGCTGCTGTGCCTGCGCAGCCTCGTTCCCCGCGGGTGAGGCGGGCGTCGCCGCCCGCCCCGGCCCGGTCACAGCGTCGCCAGCACCTGCTTGAGCGCGTCCACCACGTGCTCCTGCGTGTCCTGGGGCAGTGACGGGTACATCGGCAGCGAGAAGATCTCGCCGGCCACCCGCTCGGTCACCGGCAGGCTGCCCTCGGCGTAGCCCAGGTGCGCGAACCCGGTCATGGTGTGCACCGGCCACGGATAGCTGATGTTCAGGTGGATGTCGTGCGCCTTCAAGCGTTCCAGGATGTCGTCGCGACGCGGGTGGCGCACCACGTACACGTAGTGCACGTGCGTGTTGCCCGGTGCGGTGGTGGGCAGCACCAGGTCGGTGTCCGACAACGCCTCCGCGTACCGCGCGGCCACCGCCTGCCGCGCCGCGACGTAGTCGTCCAGGCGGACGAGCTTGCGGCGCAGGATCTCCGCCTGCACCTCGTCGAGCCGGCAGTTGTGGCCGGGCGTCTCCACGACGTAGTAGGTCTTCTCCATGCCGTAGTAGCGGTGGCGGCGCAGGTTCGCGTCCACCACCGGGTCGTTGGTGATCGTCGCGCCGCCGTCACCGTAGGCGCCGAGCACCTTGGTGGGGTAGAAGGAGAACGCGGCGGCGTCGCCCATCGACCCGGCCACCCGGCCGTGGTGGCGCGCGCCGTGCGCCTGGGCGCAGTCTTCCAGCACCAGCAAGCCGTGCCGCCGGGCCAGCGCCCGCAGCGGCTCCATGTCCACGCACTGGCCGTACAGGTGCACGGGCAGCAGGGCCTTGGTCCGCGGTGTGATCACCGACTCGACCTGCGTGACGTCCATCAGGTAGGTGTCCGGGTCCACGTCGACGAACACCGGCGTGGCGCCGACGGCGTCGATCGCCAGCACGGTCGGGGCGGCGGTGTTGGACACGGTGACCACCTCGTCGCCGCGGCCGACGCCGAGCGCCTGGAGGGCCAGTCGGATCGCGTTCGTGCCGTTGTCCACGCCGACGCAATGGGCGACGCCGTGGTAGTCGGCGAACTCCGCCTCGAAGGACGACACGCTCGGCCCGAGGACGAGCCTGCCGGAGGAGAACACGGTCTCCACCGCGTCGAGTATGTCCTTGCGCTCCGATTCGTATTCGCGCGAGTAGTCCCAGACGAGCGTGGCCATCGGCAGCCCTTTCGCGGTGGTCGGCATCCCATCCAGCCTAGGTCTGGCCCCCGGCTAGGGGGTAACCCCTAACCTGCAGGTCAGGGTGGCCGGTGCGAGCCACAGGGGTGTACGGCGGCTGGTCCGTTCGCGCGGGCGCAGAGCGGTCGGGGAAGAAGGGGAATAGGGGTGTCCAGGCCGCTTCCGGGTGCTTTACGGTGACCACGCTCCCGGCGGGGTCGCCGGATTCCAGCACATCCATTGGGGCGAGGACGACGAATGTCGCGGCATTTCCTGTTCATGTGCCACCCGGACCACGGACACGTCATCCCGAACCTCGCGGTGGTCACCGAACTGGCCGCGCGCGGGCACCGGGTCACCTACCTGACCGCGCCGAGCATGGCGGAGATCGCCGCCGAGGCCGGCGCCACCGTCGTGACCTACCCGTCCCGGTACCGCGACGCCGATTTCGCCCTCGTGGCCAACGACCCCGGCTACCTCATGGGCGTGCTGCTCGACGAGAGCGAGGTTATGCTCGCCACCGCGACGGCCGAGCTGGACGGCGACCGACCGGACTGCCTGGTCTACGACACCTCGGTGCTCTACGCGGCACGGGTGCTGGCCCGGCACTGGGACCTGCCCGCCGCGCAGGTGATCCCGGTGTTCGCGTCCAACGAGCACTTCTCCTTCCTCAACGCCATGTACAACCCCGAGTCCGACGCCGCCGAGCGGCCCGCGGCGCAGCGGCCCAAGGAGATGCCCGAGTGGGTCGGCGCCACGATGGCGCGCATCGGCGCGCTCTGCGCCCGCTACGGGGTGGCCGCCGCGCCGCACGAGGTGTGGTTCGAGGTTCCGCCGCTGAGCCTGGTCACCGTGCCGCGCGAGTTCCAGTACGCGGGTGAGACCTTCGACGAGCGGTTCGCGTTCGTCGGGCCGTGCGTCGGCGACCGCAGCTTCCTCGGCACGTGGACACCGCCCGCCGACGACCTGCCCGTGGTGCTGGTGTCGCTCGGGGCGGTGTTCAACCAGGACGAGGGCTTCTTCCGCACCTGCGTCGAGGCGTTCCGCGGCCGACCCTGGCACGCGGTGATGACCACCGGCGGCGGGGTGGACCGCGCCGCGCTCGGCGACCTGCCGCCCAACGTCGAGGTGCACGACTTCGTGCCGCACGTGGCCGTGCTGGAGCACGCGTCCCTGTGCGTCACCCACGCCGGCATGGGCACCGTGATGGAGGCGCTGCGGTCGGGCACGCCGATGGTGTGCGTGCCGGGTTCCGCGCTGGACCGGCCCACCGGGTGGCGGGTCCGCGAGCTGGGCCTGGGCACCGTGCTCGACCCCGCCGACCTCACGCCCGCGACGCTGGTCGACGCGATCACGTCGGTGCTGGGCGACGAGGAGACCGCGGTCCGGTCGGAGCTGATGCGCAAGGCCGTCGCGGAGTCGGGCGGCACGGTGCGCGCCGCCGACGAGGTCGAGCAGCACCTGGCGCGGTCGCGTTGACCGCCGCCGCGACCGAGTTCGGCGTGCTCGGCCCGATCCGAGTCCTGCGCGAAGGGGTGGAGAAGCGCGTGGGCGGCCCCCGCGAGCGCGCGGTGCTGGCGCGGCTGCTGTTCGACGCCAACCGCGTGGTCAGCGTGGACCGGCTCATCGAGGCGGTGTGGCACGGCGACCCGCCGGCCAGCGCGCGCGGCCAGATCGCGATCTGCGTGTCGCGGCTGCGGCGGGCCCTCGGCGAGTCGGGTCGCGCCATCGGCACCGCGAGCCCCGGCTACGTGGCGCGGCTGGACGAGGGCGCCGTGGACTGGTCGCGGTTCAACGCGCTCATCGGCCGGGCCCGATCGCGCGCGGCGGGTGGTGACGCGGCGGGCGCGGTGGCGTCGTACCGCGAGGCGCTGGGGTTGTGGCGCGGCGTGCCGTTCGAGGACCTGCCCGGTCTGCGCGCGGAAGCGGTGTCGTTGCAGTCCGCGCGGTTGGACGCGGTGGAGGCGTGCGCCGAGCTGGAGCTGAGGCTCGGGCTGCACCACCGGGTCGGCAAGGACCTGGCCGCCGTGGTGGCGGAGCACCCGTTGCGCGAGCGGGCGCGGGCACAGCTGATGCTGGCCCAGTACCGGTCGGGTCGGCGGGCCGACGCGCTGCGCACCTACCAGGACGCGCGGCGGGTGCTGGTCGAGCAGATCGGCCTGGAGCCCGGCCCGGAGCTGCGGGAGCTGCACGAGCAGATCCTGCGCGACGCGCCGGCGCTGCTGGCGGCACCGGCCCGCGTCGAGGTGGCGGCGGTGGCGCCGTCGCAGTTGCCGCGCCAGGTGCTGCCGTTCGCCGGTCGGTCGGCCGAGCTGGCCGAGCTGGACGCCGCCCTCGCGACCGGCCCGGACGTGCCCGGCGCGGTCGTGCTGTCGGGTCCGGGTGAGGTGGGCAAGACGGCGCTGGCGCTGCGCTGGGCGCACCACCGCCTGGACCGGTTCCCGGACGGGCAGCTGCACGCCGACCTGGTGGACGACTTCGACCGCCCGGTACCGCCGGCCGTGCTGCTGGACCGGTTCCTGCGGGCGCTCGGCGTGCCCGCGTCGTCGATCCCGGACGACCCGGGCGAGAAGGTGGCGCTGTACCGCAGCACGGTGTCGCGCAAGCGCGTGCTGGTGGTGCTGGACGGCGCGGTGGACCACGCCCAGGTCCGGCCGCTGCTGCCCAGCGGTGCGCACACCCGGGTCATCGTCACCAGCCGGCACCCGATGGACGAGCTGGTCGCCCGGCACGGCGCGCACCGGGCGTTCCTGGAGCCGCTGAGGCCGGAGGAGTCGTGGGAGCTGCTGACCATGCTGCTCGGGCGCGACTGGGTGGCCGAGGAACGCGGTGAGGCGAGCAGGATCGTCGGCTCGGCCGACGGCTTCCCACTGCCGCTGCGCCGCGCGGCGGCGGGCGTCCGGTCCGCACCGCACCGCCCGGACCGCCGATGGCTGACCGGCGTGCCCGCCTGACCGGCACACCGGCCCGACCGCGTTCCCGCTTGACCGGTGCACGCCGTGGTGGGCCGGTCAACCACGTGCGAGAACGGTGTCGACGGCCGCCGACAGCGCGTCCACCGACGCGGCGGCGGTGCTGCGCCAGGCCACGTGACCGTCCGGCCGCACCAGCACCGCGCCCACCTCACCCACGCCGTAGGCCGACGCCCACACCGGGGACACCACCGCGGTCGAACCATCGGTCGACACCTCGACCGCCGTGATCGCCGCGCCGGTCCGGGCGGCGACCTCCTTCGCCGCCTGCGCCCAGCCGCTGCCCGCCGGGGTGAGCAGGACCAGACCCGCACCGAACAGGTCCAAAGTGGACAGCGTCTCCGCGCCGCGGGTCAGCGGCACGTGCGGCGCGCGGTGGCCCGGTCGCGCGGTGGGGACGTAGGTCCGGTAGGGGTCCTCGACCGCCGGGGCGTCGGTGCCGTCCGGCACGACGGCGGCCGAGTCGTAGTGGAAGCCGAGGACCAAGCCCTCGCAGCTGCGCCGGCCCGCCTGCTGCGCGATGGCCTCCTTCATGGACAACTTGCCCTCCATCATCTGGAACGTGATGAAGGCGTTGGCGAGGCTCTCGCCGACGGTGCGCTCGCCGATCGGGTGGCGTTCGGCGTCGTAGGTGTCGAGCAGGGCCTCGCCGGCCGTGCCCGCCAGCACCGCCGCCAGCTTCCACACCAGGTTGTGCGCGTCCTGGATGCCGCAGTTCATCCCGAACCCGCCCTGGGGCGTCGACACGTGCGCCGAGTCGCCCGCCAGGAACACCCGACCCGAGCGGAAGCTCGTCGCGGTCACCGCCTGTTGCAGCCACGGCATCACGCCGACCAGCTCGACGTCCAGGTCCGGCACGCCGACGGCCTCGCGCACCACCCGCACGCAGAACTCGGGCGTGAAATCGGCTTCGCTGCCGCCCTCGTCCGGGTCGTAGCCGGTCTGGATGATCCAGCGCCGCTGGTTGTCCACCGCCTCCACCGCGCAGGGGATCGCGCTGCGGATGAAGTACAGCGCGCACATCCGGTCGGTCAGCAGCGGCACCAGGTCGGCGTCGAACATGATGCTGATCATGTGCCCGAGCGGTGGCGGGCCCTCGACGCCGATGCCGAGCCGCTCGCGCACGGTGCTGCGCCCGCCGTCGGCCGCGATGGCGTAACGGGCGCGGACGCCGACGCGGCCGGACGCCGACTCGACCACCGCGTCCACACCGGACTCGTCCTGCTCCAGGGACGTGAGCGTGGTGGAGAACCTGACGTCCGCACCGGGCAGGCTCTCGGCCAGCCCTCGCAGGACCACCTCGAACTTGTCCTGCGCGCAGATGTAGGTGTACGTGGGGCTGTGCGGCGCGTCCTCGGCGAGGGGGGCGACCTCGCGGTGGAAGTCGTCGGCGGTCAGCGAGGAGCCGACGCCGACGGCCAGGCTGTCCTCGCGCGGCAGGCCGACGCGCTCCACCTCCGCCGCCAGCCCCCACGACCGCACCAGCTCCATCGTGCGGGTCGACACCAGGCGTGCCTTGGGGAAGATCGACGTCCCGGCGTGCCGCTCCACCAGCAACGACGTCAGCCCGTGCCGGGAGCACTCGATCGACGCGGCGAGGCCGACCGGGCCACCACCCACGATCAGGACGTCGACCTCGAGATCAGCCATGGGCATGAGCCTGCGACACCGCCGCGGGGACGTCAAGGCGACGGATATCGAAGTGATAGAGCACTGAAGTCGCAGGTCAGTAGCTTTGTGCCGAACGACGGCGTGCGCAGCGGGCAAGCCTTGGACAACGTGGGGAGGCGCCATGTTCGCCGAAGGATCGGTCGCCGTGGTCACCGGCGGGTCGCGCGGGATCGGGCGGGCCGTCGTGGTCGACCTGGCGGCCCACGGCGTGCACGTCGTGATCAACTACTCGCGCTCGGAGGAACAGGCCAAGGAGCTGGTCGCGCAGGTCGAGCAGAGCGGTGGCAGCGCGAGCGCGGTGCGGGCCGACGTGACCGACGAGGACGCGGTGCGCGAGCTGTTCCGCTCCGTGCGCTCCGAGCACGGCAGGCTCGACGTGCTGGTCACCAGCGCGGGCGTGACGCGGGACCGGCACCTGGTCGCGATGAGCAGCGCCACGTTCCGCGAGACGATGGACATCAACCTGCACGGCACGTTCCTGGCCTGCCGCGAGGCGATGCGCATCATGCAGCACCAGCGGCGCGGCGCGATCGTGACCCTCAGCTCCGCGAGCGGCCTGGACGGCGGCTTCCCCGGGCAGACGAACTACGTCGCGTCCAAGGGCGCGATCATCGCGTTCACCAAGGCGCTGTCCTACGAGGCCGCGCCGCACGGCGTGCGCGTCAACGTGGTGGCACCGGGGTTCGTCGAGACCGACATGACCAAGGTCATCCCCGCGAAGCTGCGCGACGGCTACGCCTCGCGCATCCGGCTCGGCCGCATGGGCCGACCCGAGGAGATCGCGAACCTGGTCACGTTCCTGGCCTCGGACAAGGCGTCCTACATCACCAGCGAGACGTTCGTCGCCAACGGCGGCGGGCTCGGCTGACCCATCGAGCCGGAGCACCCAGCGGACGGAAGGACAAGCGTGAACCTCGACGAACTGCGCGCCACGGCGGCCGCCCGGCACGACACGTGCGCCCAGATCAAGAAGATGATCGTCTCGCGGCTCGACCTGCCCATCGAGCCCGCGTGGATCACCGACGACCAGCCGCTGTTCGGCCGCGGCCTGGAGTTGGACAGCCTCGACGTGCTGGAGCTGTACGTGGCGATCGAGGCCGAGTTCGGCGTCGCCCTCTACGACAGCGACATGTCGGTGTTCGGTTCGGTGTCGCGCCTGGCCGACCACGTGAACCCGGCCCTCGTCGAGCAGGCGCCGACCGGTTCGGCATGACCGCGACCCGGGAGCCCGTGCGAGCGGGGACGTCGCTGAGCAACGACCAGCTCCGGGAGATCCTGCCGCACCGCTGGCCCTTCCTGCTGATCGACCGGGTCGAGAAGGTCGAGCCGGGTGTCGGCGCGGTCGGGATCAAGAACGTCGCGGCCACGGAGATGTGGTTCCAGGGGCACTTCCCGACCGCGGCCGTGCTCCCGGGCGTGATCGTCGTCGAGGCGATGGCCCAGTTGGCCGGCGTGGTGTTCGCCCTCGCCGGCGCGGGGCCGATCGGCTACCTCGCGGGCGTGCGGGCGATGCGGTTCCGCCGTCCCATCGTGCCGGGGGACCAGCTCGTCCTCACCGCCGACCGCACGGCGGGAGGCCGCGGTTTCAGCGAGTTCAAGGTGAGCGCCAGGGTCGACGGCCAGGTCGCCGCCGAGGGCACCATCACCATCGCGGACCCGGCAGCCACCAGCCCTACCGGAAAGGTTTGACACGACAATGGAATCCCTGACGTCGCCGGTGAAGGCCGCGCACCCCGACGGCGCCGTGTACGGCACGGTGCTGGACGCCGAGGTCGCGCTGCGGTTCAGCACGCTCGACGCCGAGTACGAGGCGATCCGGGAGCGGGCCGCCCTGCTGGACCTGTCCGGCGAGCGGATCATCGAGCTGTCCGGCGGCGGCGCCACCGACTTCGCGCAGAAGGTGCTGGCGCGCGACGTGGAGTACCTGACCGCCGAGCGCTGCATGACGAGCCTGGTGCTCGCCGAGGACGGCACCGTCGTGGACCAGGTCGTGGTGTGGGGTCGGGAGGACGGCCTGCTGCTGGAGTCCTCCACCGGCGCGGGCACCCGGCTGCTGGAGCACCTGCGCGCGCACGCCGAGCCCGGCGTGGAGATCACCGACCGCACCGCCGAGCACGCCCTCTTCGGCCTGGAGGGCCCCTACGCGTGGGGCGTGGTCGGCCGGCTGATCGACGGTGAGCTGGCCGCCCTGCCGTTCGAGTCCGTCGTGGACAGCCAGTGGGACGGCGTCGACATCCTCTTCGCCCGCACCGGCGTGACGGGCGAGTACGGCTACAAGGTGCTGGTGCCGCGCGAGTCGGCCGAGCGGCTGTGGACCAAGGCCCTGGAGCAGGCCGTGCCCGCCGGCCAGGAGGCCGTGGAGCTGGCGATGCTGGAAGTGCGGCAGCCGGTCGTGCGCCACGAGGCGGGCGAGGGCGTCGACGTGCTGGAGATGGGCGCGGGCTGGCTGGTGGACATCACCAAGGACGAGTTCGTCGGGCGTGACGCCGTGGTGGCCGCCTTCGAGGGCACGGCCGAGCGCCGCACGGTCGGTTTCTCCGGCGGCACCGAGGTGCCCGAGCCGGGCACGCCGGTCACCGTGGGCGGGGAGAAGATCGGCGAGGTCGTGCACGCCGTGCACAGCGTCGGGCTGAAGTCCGCCCTCGGCCTGCTGCGGCTGCCGCCGGACCTGGCCGCCGCCGGGCTCAAGGTCACCGTCGGCGACACCGAGGTCACCACGCTGACCAGCCCGTACGTCACGCCCAAGAGCTGGAGCACCCCGATCATCTGATCTGGTCACCCGGGCGGTCGCCCGGGGTCGCGAGGAGGAGCAAGCATGGCGCTGCGGCCAGTGGTCATCACCGGGGTCGGGGTGATCTGCGCGGTCGGTCGGGACCCGGAGGAGTTCTGGGCGCGGCTCACCACGGGCGGGGGCGGCATCACCGCCGTGGACGACGAGCGGTTCGCCGCGTTCGAGGCCAGGTTCGCGGGCCAGGTGCCCGACGAGTGGATCGACGCGCAACTGCCGGCTGAGGACACGGGGCTGGACCGCACCGCCCGGCTGGCCCTCGTCGCGGCCCGGCAGGCGGTCGCCCAGGCCGGGCTGGGCACGGCCGCGGACCTGCCCGCCGAGCGGTTCGGGCTGGTCCTCGGCAAGTGCCAGGCCACTCCGACCGCGGCGGGCGGCTACCAGCCCATGCACGCCACCGGTGACGTCGTCGCCGGCAAGCTGGGCCTGGCCGGCCCGCGCATCCTGGTCTCGACCGCGTGCGCGGCGGGCGGCAACGCGGTCGGCCTGGCCAAGGACAAGATCCTCACCGGTGACGCGGACGTGGTGCTCGCCGGCGGCGTCGACCCCCTGTTGTTCGGCACCTACGCGGGTTTCGCGGGCCTTCAGGCCCTCAGCCCCCGACCGTGCGGCCCCTACAGCCGCTCGGACGGCCTGAACCTCGGCGAGGGTGCCGCGTTCCTGGTCGTGGAGGCGCTGGACCACGCGCTGGCCCGGGGTGCGGAGCCGTTGGCCGAGGTCGCGGGCTACGGCCTGTCCGCCGACGCCTACCACGCCACCGCGCCGGACCCGACCGGTCGCGGCGGTGCCACGGCCATGCGCCGGGCGCTGGCCGACGCCGGTCTGGACGCCGACGCCGTGGACTACGTCAACGGGCACGGCACCGGCACGCCCGCCAACGACGCCATGGAGAAGAAGGTCATGCGCGCCGTGTTCGGCGAGCGGGCGCCGCAGGTGCCGACCAGCAGCATCAAGAGCTTCATCGGGCACACGCTGGGCGCGGCGGGCGCGGTCGAGGCGGTGGCCAGCGTGCTGGCCCTGCGCACCGCGACCGCGCCGCCCACCATCGGGTTCACCGAAGAGGCGATCGCGCAGTCCACTTTGGACTTCGTGCCGAACACCGCGCGTGCGCTGGACATGGACGTCGTGGTGTCCAACAACTACGCGTTCGGCGGCAACAACGCCTCGCTCGTGCTGCGCCGCCCCGGCGGGCCGCGCGAGTACGACGAGCTGCCCGCCACCGAGGTCGTCCTCACCGGCCTCGGACCGGTCACCGGCCTGGGCACCGGCATCGCCGAGGTCGCCGAGGCGGTCGCCAACGGCCGCACCGCGGTCGGCGCGGAGCCGTCCCTGGAGGGCCGCACGTTCGCGCCGCGCTCGTTGTGGCGGCACATGAACAACCTGTCCCGCATGGCGATCGCGGCTTCCCGGCTCGCCTGGGAGGACGCCGGGCTGAAGCTGCCCCGCGCCGCCCTGGACAACGTGGGCGTCATCTTCGCCACCGCGGCGGGCTCGGTGGAGAGCACCGACGGGTTCGACGAGAGCGTGCTGGCGAACCCGAACAAGCCCGCGGTGCTCAGCTTCTCCAACGTGGTGCTCAACGCCACCGGCGGCGCGGTCTGCCAGACGTTGGGCCTGCGCGGCCCGACCACCACCATCTGCAACGGCAACGCGTCGGCATCCATCGCATTGGACTGCGCGGTGGAGACCATCCGCGCGGGCAAGGCGGACGTGGTGATCGTGGTCGCCGCCGACGAGGCGTCGAGGCCCGGCGACGGCGCGCAGGTCAACCCCTACGACCGGGACTCGGGCGAGGCGTCCGCGTCCGCGTCGGTGGCCCTGGTGGTCGAGTCCGCCGCGCACGCCGCCGCCCGGGGCGCGACCCCGTACGCGCGGGTGCTGGGCAGCGCCCACGCGGGCGCGGGAGCGGGCGACGAGCGGTCCCTGGTGCAGCGCGCCATCGCCGCGCTCCCCACCGAAGGCGTGGACCTGGTGGTCGGTGCGGCCACCGGCGGCGCGACCGACGAGGCGGAGGCGGGCGCGGTGCTCGACGCCGTCCCGTCCGCCCGGCTCACCGCCACCGCGGGCCTGACCGGTGACGCGGGCGCGGCCACCGGCGCGCTGAACCTGGCCCTGGCCGCGCTCGCCCTGCGCGACGGCGTCGCACCGGCCATCGCAGGGCTGAGCAGCCCTCGTGCCGGCGCGGTCGAGTCCTACGTCACCAAGCCGGAGCTGCCGTCCGCGCCGGCCAAGGCCCTCGTGCTCAGCGCCGCGCCCGGCTCGGTGCGCGGCGGAACCCTGCTGGGTGCGGTATGACCGGTACGCCCTTCGACGTGCTGGAGACCGACCGGTTGCTCACCACCACCCGGTCGGTGCGCCGCCGGCTCGACCTCGACCGGCCCGTGCCGCGCGAGGTGATCGAGGAGGCGCTGGAGGTCGCCGTCCAGGCGCCGACCGCGAACGACCAGCAGAACTGGCGCTGGGTCGTGATCACCGAGCAGGCGGTGAAGGACCGGTTCGCGGAGCTGTTCGACATCTCCTGGCAGTTCCACCAGAAAGAGGTGTGGACGCGGTCCGGGCGCCGGCGCAACAGCCCGCAGGCCAGGAAGAACAACGCCTCCGCCGCCACGCTGGCCGAGACCATCGCCAGGGTGCCCGCGCTGGTGATCCCGTGCGTGCTCGGCCGGCCGCCGGACATCGGCGCGATCGACGCGGAGTGGCTCGGCGCGACCGGCACCCGCAACCTCGGCACCTGGCAGGAGGGCGTGCGGATCGGGGCCATGCGGGCCAGCAACTTCTACGGCTCGATCTTCCCCGCCGTCTGGTCGTTCCAGCTGGCCCTGCGCAGCCGCGGCCTCGGCAGCACGATCACGTGCATGCACCTGCCGTTCGAGCGGCAGGTCGGTGAGCTGCTCGGCATCCCCGCCGGTGTCACCCAGATCTGCCTGGTGCCGGTCGCCTACACGATCGGCACGGATTTCCGGCCCGCCAAGCGGGTTTCGGCCAAGGAGCGCACGTCCTGGGAGAGGTGGCAGGCATGACCGTCGAGCACACCGGGATCGACGTCGTCGTGGTGGGCGGCGGCATCGCGGGCGCGTCCGCCGCGGCCAACCTCGCGCTGAACGGCCTGTCCGTGGTGCTGCTGGAGAAGCAGGAGACCTACCAGGACATCGTGCGCGGCGAGTGGATCGCGCCGTGGGGCCTGCGCGAGGCGCAGAGGTTGGGCGTGGAGGACGCGTTCGGCCTCGGCGGCGCGTGGGAGATCCGCGAGTGGACGCAGTGGGACGAGACGGTCGACCCGGCCGAGGCGGAGACCGTGGACATGACGCGGTTCGTGCCCGGTGTCGGCGGCCCCATGTCGTTCCCGCACCACGAGGTCTGCGCGTTGATGGCCGAGCAGGCCGAGGACAACGGCGCGACGGTGGTCATGGGCGCGCAGCGGGTGCGGGTCACCGCCGGGACCAGCCCGGAGGTCCGCTGGACCCGGGCCGGGCAGGAGCACCTGGCCAAGCCGCGCATGGTCATCGGCGCCACCGGCCGCGGCTGCACGGTCGGCCGCCAGGTCGGCGTGTCCATGGCGACCTCGGTGCACCACTGGGGCGGCGGGCTGCGGGTCACCGGCCTGGACGACTGGCCGATGGACGTGCAGGCGATGGGCACCGAGGACGAGAAGATGTTCATGGTGTTCCCGCAGGGCGACGGCAACGCCCGGCTCTACATCAACTTCCCGACCGCCAACCGGAAGCTCTACCAGGGCCCGGAGGGTGAGAAGCGGTTCATCGCCGACTTCGAGCTGGCGTCCCTGCCCGACCGCGGCAAGGCCGTGTACGGCGCCGCGAAGGCGATCGGGCCGCTCAAGCTGTGGCCGTCGGTGGCGATGTTCCCCGAGCAGCCGATCGTCCTGGACGGCGTGGTGCTCGTCGGGGACGAGGCGGGCAACGCCGACACCGTGCTCGGCACCGGCCTGTCGTGCAGCCTGCGCGACACCCGAGCCGTGTGCGAGGTGCTGACCGGCGGCGACGACTGGTCGCCCGCGGCCTTCGCGGGCTACCTGGCCGAGCGGAAGTTCCGGATGGACCGGCTGCACTTCGGCGCGGGCATCATCGCCAAGCTGCACTGCGAGTTCGGGCCCGCCGCCGCCGAGCGGCGCCGCCGGGCGCGCGAGTTGATGGCCGAGAACTTCGCCGCGTCGGTGACCGGCCTGCTCAACATGGTCCCGCCGGAGGACGTGCCGGAGTTCGGGTTCAGCGAGTTCTTCGCCGAGAGGCTGTTCAGGGAGAGGGCATGAGCGTCAAGGACACCCTGCTGACCGGGTCGGCGCACGTCAACGGCGTCGACATCGCCTACGTGGACAAGGGCGAGGGCGACCCGGTCGTGCTGCTGCACGGCTTCCCCGACTCGCA
This sequence comes from Saccharothrix sp. S26, assembly GCF_021390395.1. Taxonomy (GTDB): domain Bacteria; phylum Actinomycetota; class Actinomycetes; order Mycobacteriales; family Pseudonocardiaceae; genus Actinosynnema. Next base: position 92,093 of record NZ_JAJUWT010000018.1, on the reverse strand, counting down.
CTACCTGTGGCGGCACCAGATCGACCCCCTGGTGGAGGCGGGCTTCCGCGTCATCGCGCCCGACCTGCGCGGTTTCGGCGAGTCGAGCAAGCCGCAGGAGGTCGAGGCCTACGACATGCGCACGATCGTCAACGACGTCGTCGCCCTGACGCAGCACCTCGGCATCCCCAAGGCGCACATCGTCGGGCACGACTGGGGCGCCGCCATCGCGTGGATGTACGCGTTCCTGATGCCGCGCCGCGTCGACCACCTCGCCGTGCTGTCGGTCGGCCACCCCGGCGTGTTCAGCACGCCGTCGATCGAGCAGCGCAAGGCGAGCTGGTACATGCTCTTCTACCAGTTCCCCGGCGTGAGCGAGCAGTTGCTGCGGCGCAACGGGTGGCGGCTGTTCAAGGAGATCATGGGCGGCGAGGGCGACCACCAGCGCTACCCGCGCGAGCTGGCCAAGCCGGGCGCGCTCACCGCGGCGCTGAACTGGTACCGGGCCAACCGCTCGCCCGAGGCCGAGCTGCGCGTGGAGGGCAACTTCCCGCCCGTGCTCGCGCCCACCCTCGGCATCTGGTCCACCGGGGACAAGGCGCTGCTCGAAGAGGGCATGACGGGCTCGGTGAAGTTCGTCAAGGGCTCGTGGCGCTACGAGCGCGTCGAAGACGCCAGCCACTGGATCCCGCTGGACCAGCCGGAGATCGTCACCAAGCTGCTGCTGGGCTTCCTGGGCACCGAGAAGGCCGCGGCGGTGCCCACCCGGCGGCGCCGGCTCTAGTCGGCGCCCGGCTCGTCGGCAAGGCACGCAGGAGACTGGAGGTTCGCAGGTGATCGGCTTCGTGTTCCCCGGTCAAGGCACGGTCCGGATCGGCATGGGCGGCTGGCTGCGCCGCGACCCGGCGGGCGCGGCGGTGCTCGCGCGCGCCGACGAACTGCTGCCCGAGCCGGTGTCGGAGCTGTGCGCCCGCGGGCCGCTGGACGAGCTCGTCGACACCCTGCACGCGCAGCCCGCCGTGACCGCGTGCAACCTCGCCGCGCTCGCGGTCCTGGGTGACCGCGGCGTGGAGCCGGACATCGTCGCCGGGCACAGCGTCGGCGAGATCAGCGCGCTGTGCGCGGCGGGCGTGCTGGACGTCGACACCGCGCTGCGCCTGGTCGCCGACCGCGCCCGGTTGATGGCCGACCTGCCCGACACCGGTGGCATGACCGCCGTGCTGGGGTTGACGCCGCAGCGGGTGGAGGAGCTGGCAGATGAGGCCGCCCGGCCGGGTGAGCCGCTGGTCGTCGGCCTGGAGAACGCGCCCGACCACACCGTGGTCTCCGGCGCGACCGCGGCCGTCGACCGGCTCGTCGCGCTGGCCACCGCGGCCGGCGCCCGCAAGGTGGTGGCGCTCAAGGTGAGCAACGCGTTCCACTCGCCGTTGATGGCGGGCGCGCTGGACGGCTGGGCCGAGGCGGTGCGCGCGACACCGATGCGCCCGCCACGCGTCCCGGTGGTGCCGAACGCGACCGCGGAGCCGACCACGGACCTGCCGACCATCGTGGACGCGCTGATCGCGCAGCTCACCGCGCGGGTGCGGTGGACCGAGACGATGCGCGTGCTCGCCGACGCCGAGACCCTGGTCGAGGTGGGCGACAGCAAGGTGCTCGCCGGGCTGCTGCGCGGCGTCGGCGCGCGGTGCGTCAGCATGGCCGACCCGGCCGCCGTGCGGAGGTTGCGCCGCCCGGAGCCCGCGGCATGAGCAGGTGGGGCAGTGCCGCGGTCTCCTTCGGCGGGCTGACCGCACCGTGGCAGTTGGTCGAGCCGATGCCGCTGGAGGTCGTGTTCACCCGCCCGGAACGGCTGCGGTCCGGTGCCGGTCGCACCCTCCAGCACTGGGCGGGCAGGCTCGCGGCCAAGTACGCCGTGCTGCGCCTGCTGGACGAGCCCGCGACCGCGGAGCACCTGGGCGCGGTGGAGGTGCTGCCCGTGCCCGCGCCCCTGTGCGACCGCACGGCGGCCTGCCAGCACGGCCACCCGCCGGGCGTGCGGCTGATCGGCGTGCTGGACGGCAGGGAGGCGGCGGGCACCCGCATCCGGGTCTCCGTCAGCCACACCGCCGACCTGGCGTTCGCGGTGGCACTGACCTCGGCTCGGCTGCCCGAGGACCACGACCTGGAAGCGGTGACCGCATGGACCTGATCGAGACCGCCGCGCGGTGGACCGCGGCCTGGCACGCCCGTGACGCCGCCGCCATCGCCGACGCGGTGGCGGAGTTCGCCGACCCGGACACCCCGGAGCCGGTGTCGGGCGCCGACCTCGTCGCGCACGTCGAAGCAGTGCTGACCCGGTTCCCGGACCTGGTGCTCGACTTCGCGCCCGCCGCCGACGCGGGCGACACCGCCGTGCTCACCTGGACCCTGGCCGCCACGCACCGCGCCCACTACCTGGGGATACCGGGCACGGGCGGTGCGGCGGCGGTGGTCGGCGCGGACGTGCTGACCGTCGTGGACGGCGCGGTGCGGGTGCGCCGCCACTTCGACCGGGTCGCGCTGGCCTCGTCGCTCGGCCACACGGCACGCTTCCTCCTCGACCACGACGAGGTGCAGGAGTACGGCATCAGCGCGCGCACCACGGTGGGCCGGACCGACTACCCGCGGGTGCTCGCGTTCACCTACCTGGACTTCCGCGAGGAGGTGGAGGGCGCGGACGTCGACCTGCTCAGCACCGAGGTGGTCAAGTCGCTGCGCGCCTCCAAGGGCTTCCTCGGCGTGGGCACGTTCGAGATCGGCAACCGCAAGTACACGATCAGCGCCTTCGACCGCCCCGAGTCGGTCCGCGCCGTGCACGCGCGGCCGCACCAGCGGTCCCTGCGGAAGTTCTTCCGCGGCGGCCTGTGCACCGGGGCGTACACCAGCGTGTGGGTGCTGGAGCGGGAGAGCCTGCACCTGCGCTGCCCCGACTGCGAGGAGGTGGTCGACGCGGGCGCGGGCAGGACCTGCGCGTGCGGCACCACCCCGACCCCCGACCCCCTGTTCTGACGACGCCAGGAGTTGCCCGATGACGGTCTTCACCGCCGACCACCGGCCCGCGGCGGGCGGGCGACCGCTGGTGGCCTTCATGTCCGCCCTGTTCGCGGGCGGCTGGATCTGGGACCACCCGTTCGCCGCCCTCGCCGACGCCGGGTGGCCGGTGCTGCGCACCGAGGAGCCCATCTGCGGCGTGGACGCGAAGGTGGCGGGCTCCATCGAACGCCTCGGCGACGCCCTGATGGAGGCCGTGGACGCGGCCGGCGCGCGGGAGGTCGTGGTCTGCGCGAACTCGCTGGGCGGCCTGGTCGCCATCGACCTCGCGGGCCGCTTCCCCGACCGGGTGAAGGCCATCGTGGTCAGCGGCGCGCCCGGCCTGACCGCCGACCCGGACGTGGGCCTGAACATGGACCGGCGCGGCGACGTGCGGTTGCAGGGCGAGCAGTTCCGCGACCGCATGCTGGCCGCGCTCTTCCACGGTGAACCGCTGTTCACCGACGAGCAGGTGGAGTCGACCGCGCAACTGCTGCGCCAGGGTTCGGCGATGGTCGCGATGGCCCGCAGCATCCGCGCCACCAGGACGTACCAGGTCGACCCGGCGATGGACAAGGTCACGTGCCCGTCGCTGTACATCTGGGGCCGCCACGACCGCATGACGCCGATCGAGCCGTGGCTCGACCTGGTGCCGCGGCACGCGAACACCGAGTTCGTCACCGTCGAGGACTGCGGGCACATCCCGATGATCGAGCGCGGCGAGGTCTACACCGCCGAGCTGCTGCGGTTCCTCGACGGGGTCACCGGGTGACCGCGCCGCTGATGCTGTTCGGGGTGGACGTGGTGGACGTCGCCCGGGTCACCCGCGCCATGTCCTACAGCGGGCCCGCCTACACCCGGCACGTCACCTCGCCCGCCGAGCGCGACCTGCACCCCGATCCCGGCCTCGCCACCGCGGCCACGGTCGCGGTGAAGGAGTGCCTGGTGAAGGCGGTCGGCGGCCGGCCGCCCGGGTTCTCCTGGCACGACTTCGAAGCGCGTGGCGAGGCGCCGCTGCCCGGTGCGGAGTGGGCCGACCCGCTGCTGGCCGCCGCCGTGCCCGAGGTCGAGGCGGCCACCCGGGTGTCGATGACCGAGCGGTGCGCCTACACCGTGTTCGGCGCCAGCGGTTCGGCCGCCCTGGCGCGGCTCACCGAGCGCTCCGCGGACCCCGGCGACGGCGTGGCCGTCGTCGGCATGGCCCGCTGGGGCTTCCGCGGTGACCTGATCGTCGCCCTTGCCATACTGACCACCACATCGAGAGGAGCGCTGCGATGCCCGTGACCGAGGCCGCGGCCGAAGTACGCATTCAACCGGGGGACTCCGTCCAGGAAGCGCTCGACGCCTGCGCGCCGGGCGCGGTGCTGCGCCTGGCCGAGGGCACCTACGAGGGCAGCCTGGTGATCGGCCGCCCGGATGTGGCGCTCGTCGGCGCGGGCGCGGGCCGCACGGTGATCGTGCCCGGCGCCGTCACGCCCAGCGCCGTGCCGGCACTGCACGACGCGCCCGCCGACGTGGTCAGCGGCATCACCGTGCACGACGTGTCCGGTGTGACCGTCGAGGGTTTGACGGTGCGCGGTTTCTCCGGCGCGGGCGTCTACGCGCACACGGCCACCGACCTGCGGCTCGTCGACGTCGAGTCGGTCGGCAACGCGGTGTGGGGCCTGTACGTGCGCGAGTCGGCCAAGGTGGAGGTGCTGCGCTGCCGCGCCGAGGGCAGCCAGTACGGCGGCATCGCGCTGGCGTTCTGCCCGGCCGCCGACGCCCTGATCGCCGACTGCGAGACCACCGCCAACGCCTTCGGCGTGTTCGTGGACAACTCCAGCCGCGCCCGGGTCGTGCGCAACCGCAGCCACGGCAACGCGGCGGGTGTGCTGCTGCTGCACCAGACGTACGAGGGCGAGCTGCCCGGCGGTGTCGCCGACGTGCTCGTCGCGGACAACGACATCACCGGCAACACCCTGGCCTCCGGTGGCGACGAGCCCGGCGTGCTGGGTTTCGCCGGCCCGCCGATCTCCGGCGTCGGCATCGCCGCCATCGGCGTCCAGCGCGTCGCGATCGTCGGCAACCGGCTGCACCGCAACGAACCCGGCGGCCCGTCGGTCATGGGCGCCGCGCTGGTGCTGGCCTCGTCGGCGGACTGGGGCGGCTCCGACTCGGTCGACAACTCCATCGAGTGGAACACCATCACCGGCAACAGCCCGTTCGACGTGCAGATCGGCACCGACCCGGGCAACCAGCGCTTCCGGAACAACGTGGTGGGCGCTTCCCAGCCGGAGCGGATCGAAGGGTGCGGACCCTGATCGAGAGGATGACATGACGCCTGCGCTGGTGTGCGAGGGCCTGGTCAAGCGGTACGGCGACAAGACCGTGGTCGACCGGGTCGGCTTCCACATCGACGAGGGGGAGGCGTACGGGTTGCTCGGCCCCAACGGGGCCGGCAAGACCACGACCATCTCCATGCTCGTCGGGCTGCTGCGCCCGGACGAGGGCTCGGTGCGGGTCGGTGGCATCGACGTCGACGAGGACCCGGTGGCCGCCAAGCGGCTGATCGGGTACGTGCCGCAGGAGATCGCGCTGTACCCGGAGCTGACCGCCCGGGAGAACCTGCGCTACTTCGGCAGGCTCTACGGCCTGCCGCGGCGTGAGCTGACCTCGCGCATCGGCGAGGTGCTCGACCTGGTCGGCCTGGCCGGTCGCGGCGACGACAAGGTGGACACCTACTCCGGCGGCATGAAGCGGCGCACCAACATCGCCGTGGCCCTGCTGCACCGGCCGCGCCTGCTCATCCTCGACGAGCCGACGGTCGGCGTGGACCCGCAGAGCCGCGTCGCCATCCTGGACCGGGTCGAGGCGCTGGTCGGTGACGGCATGAGCCTGCTCTACACCTCCCACTACATGGAGGAGGTGGAGCGGGTGTGCACGCGGGTCGGGATCATCGACCGGGGTCGCGTGGTCGCCGACGGGACCAAGCGCGAGCTGGTCGCCGAACTGGGCGGCACGGACCGGGTGGAGCTGACGCTGGACGGCGACGTCACCGCGGCGGCCGACAAGCTGCGGGTCGTGGAGGGCGTGTCCGAGGCGGTGGTCACCGGGTCGTCGTCGATCCGGTTGCTCGTCGCCGGCGGGCGGCACCTGCTGCCCGCGCTGCTGGCCGCCGTCGGCGACGCGGGCGCGGTGACCGGTGTCGAGGTCGTCGAGCCCGACCTGGAGGCGGCGTTCCTGCACCTCACCGGCAGCACCCTGCGCGACTGACGCGGACCGAGCTAGGGACGGGCGAGAACCTTGGGGAAGAGCACCATGCGTGCCCTGCTGGTCGTGGGTGGCCACGAGTTGCGGTCGCGGCTGCGGGACGGCACCGCGCCGCTGATCGCGCTCGTCGCGCCGATCATGCTCGCGACCCTGTTCGGGCTGGCGCTGGGCGGTGACGACGACCCGCCGCTCAAGGCGACCATCGGCGTGGTCGACCTCGACGGCGGCGAGTTCCCGGCCAGTGTGCAGCGGGAAGCGTTGAACACCGACGAGTTGAAGGGCGTGCTGACCTTCCGCCAGTACCCGGACGAGGCCGCGGCGCGCGGCGCGGTCGACGGCGGTGAGGCGGGTGCGGCCCTGGTGTTCCCCGCCGGGTTCAGCGAGGGTGTCGGCGCGGGCCGCGGCGGGCAGGTGTCCGTCATGGAGTCGCCCGAGTCGCCGCTGGCGGGTGTGGTGGCGCGCAGCATGGTCGATCGGATCTCGGCGCTGGTCGAGGCCAGGACGCTGGCCGTGCGCGCGTCGCTGGAGGCGGGCGTGCCCGCCGACCGGGTGCAGGTGTTCGTCGAGGAGAACGGTGCGGCGGGGCCCGCGCTGTCGCTGGTCGGCGACCCGGTCGCGGGCGGGCGGGTGGACCTCGCCGTGCACTACGGCGCGGGCATGGCGGTGATGTTCGCGTTCTTCGTCGTCGGCACCACGGCCCGCAGCCTGCTCACCGAGCGGCAGAACGGCACGCTCGACCGGATGCGCGCCGCCCCGGTGCCGCTGTGGACGGCGCTGGTGGGCAAGAGCGCCGTCGGGTTCGGGCTCGCGCTGGTCAGCATGTGCGCGACCTGGCTGTCGTCGGTGCTGATCTTCGGGGCGAGCTGGGGCGACCCGCTCGGGGTGTTCCCGCTGCTGCTGGCGCACGTGTTCGCGGCGACCGCGATCGTGATGCTGGTGGCCAGCCGCGCGAAGACCGACGCGCAGGCCGACGGCTACACCCTCGGCGTGGCGTTCGTGTTCGCGTTCCTGGGCGGCAGCATCGTCCCCGTCTACAACCTGCCCGAGTGGCTGCGCGGCGTCTCGCTGATCACGCCCAACGGGTGGGTGTCGGCGGGCCTGTCGGAGCTGGCGGGCACCGGCGCCGGCCCGTCCGCCGTGCTCGGCCCGATCGCCGTGGTCACCGGCATCGGCGTCGTCGCCGGCGCGCTGGCGCTGCTCGGCTTCCGCAAGGGGAGGTTCGCGTGAGGCCCCGCCCCGTCACCGCGCTGGTGCTGGCCAACCTGAAGCGCCAGTTGCGCGACAAGGTCGGCATGTTCTTCATCGTCGTCATGCCGTTCGTGACGATCGTGTTCGTCGGCATGGCCCTGGGCGGCGACGCGGCCGACGCGAAGCTGCCGGTGGCCGTGGTCGCCGACACCTCCGACCCGGTGTCGGCGGCCGTGGTCGCCGAGCTGGAGTCCGACGCGGCGCTGGAGGTGCGGCGCGCGGAGTCCGCGGAGGAGGTCCGCGACGGCGTCCGCCAGGGTGAGCTGGCCGCGGGGCTGATCGTGACACCGGGTGACACCGACCTCGAACTCGTCATGACCCAGACCAGCGGCAGCGGCATGGCCGCGCGCAGCGAGATCGACGTGGCGGTCGGCCGGGTGGCGGCCGTGCTGGAGGCGACCCGCGCGGCGCGGGCGGCGGGCGCGTCACCGGAGCAGGCCGACGAGTACGTGCGCAAGGCGAAGGAGGAGGCGGTGGCGGTCACCGTCGCCTCGACGGGCGGTGAGGAGTCCGCCAAGCCGACCGGCTTCGCCTACACCGCGCCCGCGAACCTGCTGCTGTTCACGTTCGTCAACTCGATGGCCGTCGCCGCCGCGCTGGTCGAGAGCCGCCGCATCGGCATGGTCCGCCGCTCCCTGGCCGCACCCGTGCGGCGGAGCCGGGTGCTGCTGGGCGAGGCGTTGAGCCGGTTCGCGGTGGCGCTCGCGCAGTCCCTGCTGATCATCGTGGTGAGCCGGTTCCTGTTCGACGTGCGGTGGGGCGACCCGCTGGGCGTCGGGGTGGTCGTCGCGCTGTTCTGCCTGATCGCCACGGGTGCCGCGATGCTGGTCGGCGCCCTGGTGCGCTCGCCGCAGCAGGCACCCGCCATCGGTCCTCCGGTGGGCATCGTGCTGGGCATGCTGGGCGGCTGCCTGTGGCCGCGCGAGGTGGCCGGCGAGGCACTGGGCACGATCGGCTACCTGTTCCCGCACTCGTGGGCGATGGACGCGCTGCTCACCCTGTCCCGCCCGTCGGCCGGCCTGGGGTCGGTGCTGGTCGAGGTGGCGGTGCTGGCGGGCATGGCGGTGGTGGTGCTCGGCGTCGCGCTGGTGGTGTTCGAGCGACGGGCGCTGGCCACGGTCTAGCCGTGCGGGCTCGCCGGAGAAGTGCCGTGGCGTGCGCTGTCGTCGGTGCTTCGATGGCGCGCGGCCGGTCAGGGGTGGCCGGTGTCGCGGGCGGCGGGTTCGGGTTGGCCGTCACGAACCGGTCGACGATGTCGAGGGCCGAGACGCCGTGGACCTCCTCGACCGCGTTCGCCGCCGAGTGGCGGGTGGGGACGGCGGCGCCGGCCGCGATGAGCGGTTCGACGCGGTGGCCGCAGGTTTGGCAGAGAGTTGCCCAGTGGCGGCCGTACCGGGTCGTGAGTGGGGAGTTCACACCGCGCCCTGTCCACATCGGACTGACGAACCAACCCGGCTTCCACGCACCTACCCCACCCGCGAGGGCTCGTGCAGCGGCATCGCGGTGGTCCACAAGACGCGCTCTCCGTGGCCTGCCTGCGCGGCACCAACCGGCGTCGCGGTTCTCAGGGTCGCGGTGCGGTGGTGCGCACGCCTTCGAGCAGGGCGGTCAGGTAGCGGTGCGCGGTGGTGACCCGGTCGGCGGTGGTGCCGCTGTGCAGTTGGGCGGCGTAGGCGATGCCGCACATCAGGGGGACCACGTCGGCGGCGGCCAGGTCCGGGCGGACCCGGCCGGCTTTGTGGGCCCGGGTCAGCAGGGTCGCGCCGATCGACCACAGCGACTGCTTGAGTTCCGTGGTGCGCGGCAGGGCGTCGGTGGGCGCGGCGGCGACCGGTGGCAGGGACGCGTCGGTGAGCTGTGCTTCGACGGTGCGGAACAGGAAGTCCTCCAGCGCGCGTCGGGCGTCGGGGTCGGCCATGGCCTGTTCGCCGTGCGCGACGAGGGTTTCCAGGCAGGGGGTGGCAACGGTCTCCAGCAGCGCCTCGGCGGTCGGGAAGTGCCGGTAGACGGTGCCGACACCGAGTCCGGCACGGTGTGCGACGTCGTTGAGCTGCAACGGCGTGCCCGCGTCGACCAGCTCTCTGGCCACCGAGACGATCCGGTCCCAGTTGCGGGCGGCGTCCTTGCGCAGCGGCCTGGTCGTCATGGGGTCAGCGTAATCGGATGGCAGATCCGGATCGTCCCGGCGGCGCGTCACGCGGTGGTGAGGGGCGCGTGCCGTTCGCTGAGCCGGCGCACCGCCTCGGCGATGCGGCGGTCGGTCGCCCAGCGGAACGGCGCTACCGGACGGGCCTCGGCCCCGATGACGACGCCGGTCCGACCCGCCAGCGCTTCGTCGGTGGCGGCGACGATCGAAGGCTTGGCCGCCACGGACGCGGGGCCGGAGGTGGAGCGTTCGAACTTGCGGCGCACCAGTGGCCACAGCAACCGCAGGCCGGGTGAGACGATCTTCGGGTCCGCCATGGTGCCGGCGGTCATGTCGGTGGCGGCGCCGCCGGGGTCCGCGGCGAACACCGTGACGCCCGTGCCGTCCAACCGCGCGGCCAGGTCGAGCGTGTAAGCGAGGTTCGCGAGCTTGGCGCGTCCGTACCAGTGGAAGCCGTAATAGCCACCGGGCGGCTCGACGGCGTCGAACACCCGCTTCGCGACGACGACCGCGCCCGAGGTCACGTTCACGACCCGGCTCGGCGCACTCGCGGCCAGCGTGGGCAGCAGCAGTTCGGTGAGCAGGTACGGCGAGAGGTGGTTGACGACGAATGACGCCTCGACGCCGTCGTGCTCGCGCGGCTCCGCGAACATCGCCCCGACGTTGTTGACCAGCACCGTCAGCGGCTCGCCCGAGGCGGCGTGGTCGGTGGCGATCCGGTCGGCGAGGGACCGGACTTCGTCGAGTGACGCGAGGTCCGCCCGCAGGAACCGGGCGGGGTGCGCCGGTCCCGTCGAACCGATCCGGGCAACCGCGCGGGCACCGCGTTCGGCGTCGCGCCCGACCACCGTGACCGCGAACCCGGCGGCCGCGAGTCCCAACGCCGTCTCCAGCCCGATGCCCGCCGTGCCCGCCGTCACCACAGCTGTCCGCTTCATGACCCACCCACTCCGACGCCGATCCGGATAACTAATCCGCTTGTCGCCACCGTAGCACGGTAACGGATCACCTATCCACTTAGTGGTGCCGGTCGACACCTGAGAACGCGTTCCGGGGTGGTGAACGGCTGGTCGCCCAGCACTTCCTGGAGTGCAACGCCAACGGCCACCGCGTCCACGACGCGTCGAAGATCCAGAACGCGGACCAAGCCGGCGCGTACCTGGACGAGGTGCGCGAGTACTCCTACGACCCGTTGGACCCCACCACGGCCAAGATCGAGGCCGGCAAGGCCACGGACTTCACCTACCTCGGCCTGACCGACAAGGTCGTCGCCGAGGAGATCGCGGGGCAGCTCCAGCGGACCTACCAGTAGGACTCGTTCGGCCTCCGGCTGACCCAAATCAAGAAGGACACCGACGGCACCGGTCCGAGGTCGACGAGGACTCCAGCTACGGCTACAACCCGCACACCGACGTCGAAACGCTGGCCAAGGACAACGGTGACACTCGAGTCACCTACGGCTGCACCGCCTACGGCAAGGACGACACCGAGGCCTTCACCGGCATCGACAAGCCCGAAGTGCGGCAGCCCGGCAAGGAGCCGTACGACATGGGCTTCCGCGACTACGACCCCGGCATCAACCGGTTCTTGACGCGGGACATGTGCAACGGCGCGCTCACCGACCTGAAGCTCGGCAGCGACCCCTTCACCGGCAACCGCTACGCGTTCATTGGTGGCAACCCGATCAGCCGCCTCGAGATCGACGGCCGCTGCTGGGCGTGGGACTGGATCTGCGACACGGGCAGCGCCATCGGTGACGCCGCCTCCAGCGCGGCGAGCGGCACCGCGGCCGAGGCGACGTGGGACTTCTTCGGCCAGGTCGGCGGGTCCTCGGTGGGGGTCATCGAGGGGATCGGCGGGACGCTCGGCGAGGCGTCGGACAGCGACCTGCTGAACATCGCCAAAAACCCGCGCAACCCGGACGAGCAAATCGAGATCAACCGCAACTCCGACGGCACGATGACCATCATCCAGGGCAACCAGCGGGTCTACGAGCTGTTGATCCGGGCCGGACAGGGCAGTGTGGATCGAGGAAATCCCGCTGTGGGGTTTCTGGTGACGAGAACGGACCGAAGCATGAGCATCCGCCGGTGGGTCGCGGACCTGCTGCGCGTCCGCGACCCGGACCTGCGCGTGGTGACGCGGGAGCAGCTGCTCGCGCTGCGTGAGACGGCGAAGGCGCGCGGGTACACCGGTCGGGCGTGGCGGGACGGCGAGGACTACGCCATCGACGAGACGGCGTTCATCTGGCTCCAGGTGGGGGATGAGATCGGCGACGGCGTGGTGGTGTGCAACCTCGTCGTGTCGCAGACCGAGTTCACGGGCAACAGGCCGACCGGCACCTCGGTCCGCCGCCACACGCTGCACGTGCACGCGAACGACCTGCGTCAGGCGAAGCGCGCCACCGCCGACGAAGCCCGCCGCGCGTACTTCGTGCTGCAGTCCACCCTGTCGCTCGATCTGGACGAGGTCGGACCCTGGTGACGGTGACTGGCTCCTGAGCCGTGACGTGCCCGACGTGATCGGCCGATCGCGCTGGGCACCGTCGTAGTTCCCGGTGGCTCTGCCCCGTAGCGCCGGCTACCGCTACAACCCGGTGGCACCGGTGACCGCACCCGATCGTCCGAAGAACCGATGAGGTCGAGCTGTGCCCGCGCAGGCCGATGCGGGTGGGGTTGCGGCTACTTCGGGTTCTGGTTCAGGTCGGCGACGAGTTGCAGGTAGGCGAGCTTGTAGGGGTTCGCGTCGCGTGCTTCTCCGGTGTCGGCGAGAGCCTGCCGCAGGAGGCGGTCGGCGTGTTCCCTCGTCGCCCCGAGGTGTTCGGCCTGCTGGTGGTAGTCCTCCTCGGACGTGATGGCGTCGGTGTAGGGGTTGGTCACGTCGTAATGCTGCCTCGCGGTGGTCGCGGTCGCCAATCGGGCGATGAGGGTGGCGGAAGCGGATGACGAGGAACGCGCCGTGGAAGGGGTGCCGCAGCGGCCCGGAGCCGGGTCGCCCAAGTCGGGGGCAGCGGCAGGGCGATCGGGAACAGGGTCAGGTGGAGCGGGAGTCGGGAACGGCGATGTGGCGTGGGTCACTTCGGTGTCGGGTTGACCTTGGTGTGTGCTCCAACCCTTAACCTTCGCCCCTGCTGTCGACTGTTCGGGGCCGCGCCGGTGACGGCTGCGGGTCGGGGACGCAGAGGGGAACGAATGTCCAACAAGGCGAAGAGCGATCAGCGGGAGACCGGGCGCGGGTCCGGCTCGTCCCTGTTGACGGTGTGCCTGACGGTCGTGCTGTTCCCGTTGGCCATCACCGGTTCGTCGGTCGCGCTGCCCGCGATCAACGGCGAGTTCCACAACTCGCTGGCGGCCGGCCAGTGGGTGGTCAACGGCTACAACCTGACCTACGCGGCGTTCATGCTGGCGACCGGGTCGCTGGCCGACCTGCTGGGCCGTCGCAAGATGTTCCGCGTCGGTGTCGCGCTGTTCGTGCTCGGCTCCGTGGTCTCCGCGGCCGCACCGGGGATCCTGCTGCTCGACCTGGCACGCGTGGTGGCCGGTGTCGGCGCCGCCGCCGCGACGACCAGCGGCAGCGCCATCCTGGCCGACACGTTCGAGGAGGGCCCGGCGCGGGCCAAGGCGTTCGGCGTGTTCGGCACCGCGGTCGGCCTCGGCCTGGTGTTCGGTCCCAGCGTGTCCGGTGTGCTGATCAGCTCGTTCGGTTGGCGCTCGGTGTTCCTGCTCCCGACGGTCGTGGGTATCGTCGTGCTGCTGCTGACCCGCGTGCTGCGCGAGTCGCGCAACCCGAAGGCGAACCGGGTCGACTGGGCGGGGACGATCACCTTCACGCTCGCCCTCCTGCTGCTGATTTTCAGCCTCATCCAGGGGCCGCAGTGGGGTTGGGGTCACCCCGTCGTCATCGCCACCCTGACCGGCACCGTGCTGGCGCTGATCGCGTTCGTGGTCGTGGAACGACGCCAGGACCAGCCGATGCTCGACCTGGCGCTGCTCAGCCGACCGAAGTTCCTGGGCGTGTCGCTGGCGACCGTCCCGGTGGTGTTCGGCTTCGCGCCGCTGGTGATCTACCTGCCGTCCTACCTGGCCTCCGTCGACGGCTTGGCGGCGGCGCAGATCGGCGCGCTGATGCTGATGCTGACCGTGCCGGCGCTGGTGTTCCCCGGCGTCGCGGGCATGGCGGTGAAGTGGGTGCCGGCGTGGGTGCAGATCACGCTGACCGCGGCGCTGGCCGCGATCGGCCTGGCGTGGCTGACCGTGGTCGAACCGGGCATCGGCTACCTGAACCTGTTGGGGCCCTTGGTGGTGATCGGCATCGCGGTGGGCATCTCGTTCGGCCTGCTGGACGGTGCCGCGGTCAGCAGCGTCGACGCCGCCCGTGCCGGCATGGCGGCCGGCATGTTCAACACCGTCCGCCTGACCGGCGAGACGATCTCCATCGCGGTGGCCGGTGCGCTGCTCGTCAGCTTCACCCAGAACGCGGTCGGCGAGCGCGCGGCCCGGTTCGGCCCGTACTCCGACGACCCCAACGGCCTGGCGAACGCCCTGAACCAGGGCGACCTCGCTCGCGCGGCCGAGACGATCCCCGAAGACCAGCGCGAGGCGTTCACGAGGGCCGCGGGCGAGGCGTTCGCCTCCGGTCTGCACGGTCTGCTCTGGGTGATGGCCGCCCTGTGCGCGGTCGTGTTCGTCGTCATCGCCTTGCTGCTGCGCGAACGCCGTCCCGCCGCTTCCGAGGTCGACGCGAGCGCGTAGGGACGGGAACGAGAACCGCGCACCGACCCGACGTGAGCGCTCAGTTCATCGACGACTCGCCCTGGGCCGGCCACGGCGACTGACGGGCGTTCTGGCCGACCAATAGGGGGCAGCCGGCGACCTGCGGGCACTTGACCAGTTGGGGGCAGCCGCACGCCAGGGTCGAGTTCAGGGTGTTCAGCCACGCCTGGCGTTCTTCGATCTCGCGCTGGATGCAGGCGCGCCGCTGGGCGGCGATCTCCTGCCACGATCCGCCGGATTCCTCGGCCTCGTCCAGCAGGGAGGAGATCTCGGTGAGGCTGAACCCGATGTTCTGGCACGTGCGGATCATGGAGAGGCGGTCGAGCACCTCACGCGGGTAATGCCTCTTGCCGCGGATCTTGGGGCCTTCTTCGATCAGGCCCACGCGCTCGTAATAACGCAGGGCCGATGACGCCACGCCCGACAACTTCGCCACTTGGTCGATGGGCAGCAAGTCTCCTGTCACGATCGTCCCCCCGGTCTGTCGGACCCCGGCAGTCCCGCCGTGCGGCTCGGCAGCGTCGATCTGTCGGTACGAGATGCATCTTGAACGGTACGGGAGCGGATCGGAAGTCGGTCCGTTCCGCTGACGGGTGTGGGTCGACGCCGGTCGCGGGCGCCATTCCGCCGGCTCCTGTGGCGTGGGTCACGCGCTCGTGGGTCTTGGGGGTGGTTCTCCTCCAGGGTTCGCCGTCGGCACAGCTCCAGCGCGGGGTGGTGTCGCGTCGATCATGGCCGGGGCGCGCTCGGCGGGAGGTGCGGTTCTCCGAAGCGGCGAGCCGAGCGGCATCGACCCGGCGGCCGACGGCTTCAGGCCGGACGGTGTACCGGCGGGTGCGCCCTGTCGCGAAACGATTATGGGTGGATTTCCGCTGCGGAGGTGCCACCGGGCGGTGCGCCGAACACGTCGGAGAAAAGGCCGGCCGCCTCCTCGGGGGCGTGTGCCTCGAAGATGAGCCCACCTGCCGTGAGGTGGAGCGTGAAGTCGAAGAACGCGCAGCAACGCTGTTCGGCCGACGCCAGTTCGGCCGCCCGACCCGCCCGGGTGCTGGAGAGCCGCCACCGCAGCCCGTTGGCGATGCCCTCGGGTCGGGCACCGTCGAGCAGTTCGCGCCACTCGCCGACGCGTGCCGCCTTCTCCTCGCCGGTCAGCGTGCAGGCGATCGGCACACCCGCCACGGGTCGGAGGTCGAGCAGGCGTGCGGAGGGCAGGGGCGTCACCGAGGGGGACCGCGGATCGCGGTACGGCCGCCGCGCCGTCCGGTCCATTTCATCGGTCATGGATCCACGGTAACCCTGGAGCGGGCTCCAAGGCTTGTCTGGAACACCCGATGGGATGAGGTCCGGCAAGGGACTGCCGGATCCTCGCCTCGAGGAACCGGGGACCCAGCAGTCCTCGACGAGCCTGGTCGGGCTACTCGATGCGGGCGGTGATCGCGAGGCGGTTGAAGGCGTTGATCACGGCGACCACCCAGACGACCTGCTGGGTCAGCGCCGGGCCCAGGTCCGCGATGGCGGCGTCGAGGACCGCCTCGTCGACGTGCGTGTCGGCGACGAGGGTGACGGACTCCGCCAGGGCGAAGATCCTGCGTTCCCGGTCGGTGAACGCGACGTTGGTCTCCCAGTCGGCGACGTTGTCCACCCGGTCCTGCGTTTCCCCCGCGTGCAGGGCCTTCTCGACGTGCATGCGCACGCAGTAGCCGCAGCCGTTGATCTGCGAGCAGCGGAGCTTGATCAGTTCCACCAGGCCGAGGGGGAGTTCGGCGTCGTCGTCGACCGCCTTGGAGAGCGCGCTCATCGCGGCGAAGCCGGGGCCTGCGAACGGGTCGAGCTTGGGCATCGTTTCTCCATCGTCGGGAAATGGGGGACGGCGGCGGTGTCACCCGGGTGGGGGGAGCCCGGGTGACACCGCCGCCAAGAGGCAGTCGGGTCAGCTGCCTCGGTCAGTCGCCGGTGCGCTGCCCGAAGTCGACTTGCCGGACCGCCTTGCCTGATGAGGAGCCGCAACCGCAGTCGTCGCCGCAGCCGCCGCCGGAGGCCACCGGCTGCTCCAGCGGGACGATCTTCGGCGCCGCGGGCCGGGGCGCCTCGATCCGCGGAGCCTCGGCCTTGGAGCCGCAACCGCAGTCGTCACCGCAGCCGCCACCGGCGGACACCGACTCGACCACCGGCAGTTCGAAGGCGGCCTTCGGCAACGTCGCCGAGTGCTCGACGCTCGCCTTGGCGGGAGCCGTCACGGTCGTCCTCTGCTTCCCGCCCTTGCCGCCGCGCAGCAGCCGCAGGCCGTTGGCGATGATCACCAGGGCGAACGCCTCGTTGATCAGCACACCCTGGGTCAGGTTGAACGCGCCGATCAACGCCGCGACGACCAGGGCGGCGATGACGACCAGCGACACGGCGACGTTCTGCGCGATGATCCGGTTCGCCCGCCGCGCCAGCCGCACGGTGTACGGCAGCTTGGTCAGGTCGTCGGACATCAGGGCGATGTCGGCGGTCTCCATGGCCACGTCCGTGCCCGCCGCGCCCATGACCACGGCGACGTTGGACGTCGCGAGGGCCGGCGCGTCGTTGACGCCGTCGCCGACCATGGCCACGGTGCCGTGCTGGGCGCGCAGCGCGGTGATCGCGGCGCTCTTGTCGGCGGGCATCAGCTGCGCCCGGACGCTCGCGATGCCGAGCTGGTCGGCGATCGACCGGGCGACGCGCTCGCGGTCGCCGGTGAGCATCACGGTGTGCGCGACGCCGAGCGAGCGCAGCTCGGTGATGGCGGACTTCGCCTCGGGGCGCAGCTCGTCGGCGACGCCCAGCAGGCCGATCAGGGCACCGTCCGCGGTGACGGCGACCGGGGTGGCGCCGGCCTGCTCGATCTGGGCCAGCGCGGCGGCGGCCGACGGGTCCTTGCTGTAGTCGGCGACGCGGCCGACCGCGATCCGGCGACCGTCGACGGTGGCCTCCGCGCCCTTGCCCGCCACGATCGACACGTCGTCCGCGGGCCGGACCTGGATGCCGCGGTCACGGGCGGCGTGCACGACGGCTTCGGCGATCGGGTGGGTCGCGGCGGCTTCCACCGCGGCGGCCAGCCGCAGCAGCTCGTGGTCGTTGTCGCCGTCCAGCGTGTGCACGGCCACCAGGGCCGGGCGGCCCAGGGTCAGCGTGCCCGTCTTGTCGAACGCGACCGCCTTGAGCCGGCCGAGCTCCTCCAGGTAGGCGCCGCCCTTGATGAGCACGCCGTCGCGGGCGGCGCGGGCCACCGCGGACACCACGCTCACCGGCACGGACAGCACCAGCGCGCAGGAGCAGGACACGATCAGCACGACCAGGGCCCGGTAGAACGCCTCGGTGAAGGTCAGGCCGAACACCAGCGGCCCGAGGGCCACCATGAGTACCGCCACGCCGATCATCGCCGGCGTGTAGATCGCGCCGAACCGGTCGGCGAACCGCTGCGCCCGGCCGCGGTTCTGCTGCGCCTCCTCGACCTCGCGGATGACGCGGGCCAGGACGGTGTCCTGGTACTGCTTGGTCACCTTGACGCGCAGCGCGCCGTCACCGTTGAGGGTGCCGCCGTAGACGGCCTCGCCGGGCACCACCTCGACCGGCATGGACTCGCCGGTGATGGCGGAGGTGTCGACCCAGGAGGCCCCCTGGGTGACCTCGCCGTCGGTGGGCAGCCGGGCGCCGGGGCGCACCAGCACCAGGTCGCCGACGCCGAGGTCCTCGACCGGCACGGTCTCCACGGCGCCGCCGAGGGTGAACCGCTCGGCTCGACGGGGCGCCAGGTCCATCAGCTTCTGGATGGACTTGCGGGCCCGGTCCGCGACGAAGGTCTCCAGGATGATGCCCAGGGAGAAGATCACCACGACGCACGCGGCCTCGACGAACTCGCCGAGGGGGATCGCGCCGATGACCGCCACGACCAGCAGCACGTTGATCGTGAACCGCTTGTTGCGCAGCATCGTCAGGGCGTTGCGGCCGGGGTAGATGATGCCGAAGGCGATGGAGATGATCGCCAGGGTGTTCGCCAGTGTCGTGGCCTCGGGCGCGCGCCGGGTGACGATGTCCGCGGCTGCCATGAACAGCGCGGCGATGCCCAGGAGGATCATCTCGGGGCGCAGCCACCAGCGCGACTTCTTCTGCGGCGCCTCGTCCACGACCGCCGGCTTCTCCGGTTCCAGGGTCAGCCCGGAGGCGGCGGCGGTGCGCAGGAGCACGGTGTCGCTGAGCGTCTTCGGCGCCTGGATCGCGAGCACGCCGGACGCGGAGAGCATCTTGACGTCGCGCACGCCCTCGACCCGGCGCAACGGCGTGAGGTCGCTGGCGCACTCGACGCAGCCCGCGAGGACGCGGTACCGCCGCACCTCCAGGCCCGCTTCCGCCGGAGCGTCCGCCCCGTTGGTTAAGGGTTGTGTGGTCACTGCAGGTCACCCGCCTGTTCGCATAGGGAAGACCACCTAGCGCGACCGACGGTAAAGGTTGGACCGCACTCCAAGGTCAAGCCCTGTTCCCGCCGCTTGACTTGAAGCCGAGTTCAACTTCGAGACTAGCCGCTGCCACCGTGTGAGGAGGAGATCGGTGACTTACGTGATCGCGGAACCCTGTGTCGACGTGATGGACAAGGCGTGCATCGAGGAGTGTCCCGTCGACTGCATCTACGAGGGCGACCGCATGCTCTACATCCACCCCGACGAGTGCGTCGACTGCGGTGCGTGCGAGCCGGTCTGCCCGGTCGAGGCCATCTACTACGAGGACGACGTGCCCGAGCAGTGGGCGCACTACACCAAGGCGAACGCCGACTTCTTCGCCGAGCTGGGGTCACCGGGCGGTGCCTCGAAGGTCGGCAAGGTCTCGGCCGACCCCCCGGTGATCAGGGACCTGCCCCCGCAGGGCGACCAGGGCTGACCCACCGCACCGGGGCAGGCCCGGCAGCCACGCCCCGACGGCCTTCGACGCGCATCCGCCAAGACGAGGGGACACCATGACCACCACCGATCCCATGCCGCCCATCCTCGGCGAACTGGCACGCACGGAGATCAGGGTCCGGCTCGTCGGGAACAACGAGCTCGAGGTCAGCGCACCCCGGGGTGCGCTGACCGCTCACCTGCGCGACCGCATCGTGGCCGACAAACCCGCGATCGTCCGCTGGCTGTCCGGGGCCGCGCGCACCGCCCACGCCCTGCCGCAGGTGGTGCCGGACCCGGCGGCGGCCGACGAGCCGTTCCCGCTGTCCGACCTGCAGACCTCGTTCCTGGTGGGCTCCGCCGAAGGGCTGGAGTACCACGTCCGGCCGCACCAGTACATGGAGTTCGACCTGGTCGACCTGGACGTGGCGCGGTTCGTCGACGCGGTGAACCGCAACCTGCTCCGCCAGCGGGACAACCTGGTCGTGGTCACCGAGGACATGGGCCTTCGTCGCGTGGCCGACTTCGTGCCGCTGGAGCCGGCGGTCCACGACTTCCGCGGCCTGCCCGCCGAGCAGGCACGGCGTGAGCTGCTGCGGATCCGCGAAGGGGTGCGCCGCCGGCAACTGCCGCTGGACCGGTGGCCCTGGCTGGACGTCCAGATCAGCCTGCACGGCGAGCGGGACGCCCGCATCCACTACAACAACAACAACTTCTTCAGCGACGGCATGGGCACCAGCCGCTTCCTCGACGCGGTGTTCGGGCTCTACCGGGATCCCGGACTCGTGCTGCCCGAGCTGGAGATCAGCTTCCGCGACTGCGTCGTCACGCTGTCGGAGATCGAGCGGTCGCCCCTCGGGCAGGAGTCGGAGGAGTACTGGCGGGACCGCATCCCGGAGTGGCCCGACGCGCCGTCGATCCCGCTGGCCACCGGCACGCAGGCACAGGGCCGGTCGGAGCTCAACCGCCGCGAGCTCGTGTTGTCCGCCGAGCAGTGGACCGCGCTCAAGCGGCGCGCCCGCGCCCACGGCCTGACCGACAGCAACGTGATGTACGCGGCCTACGCCGAGGTCGTCGCCACGTGGAGCGGGACGAGGCACTTCCTGCTGAACAACATGGTCACCCACCGCCTGCCGCTGCACCCGCAGATCGGCGAGGTCATGGGCAACTTCGCCTCCCTGTACCCGCTGGAGGTCGACTGGCGGGGTGACGAGCCCTTCGAGGTCAAGGCACGCCGGCTGCGCGCCCAGGTGCTCCAGGACATGCAGCACACGCACTGGAGCGGGGTGAAGGTCCTCCAGGCGCTCAACCAGCACCGCCGCACACCGGGCCGGGCCGCGTGCCCGTTCGTCATCAGCAGCGGCCTGTTCATGGGCAAGTTCGACCGGCCGACCTACTCGACCCTGGAAACACCGCAGGTGCTGTTGGACTGCCAGTTCTGGGAGCAGGACGACGGCACGATGTGGATCGCCTGGGACGTCATCGAGTCGATGTTCCCCGACGGGGTGGTCGACGCCATGCTCGACGCGTTCCACCGGCTCGTCGTCGGACTGGCCGGCGACGACACGTGGTGGCGGCGCACCGGTTTCGACCTCGTCCCCGACCGGGACCTGGCCGCGCGCCGCGCGCTCAACGAGCTGCCGCACCACGTGTCCGACGGGCTGCTGCACGACGCGCTCGCGCAGCGTGCCGTCGACTCGGCCGACCGGGTCGCCGTGCGCACGCCGACGAACACCGTCACCTATCGCGAGCTGCACGAGCAGAGCGCGCACGTGGCCGCTTCGCTGCGCAACGCGGGCCTGATCCCCGGGCAGCTCGTGCCGGTGGTGCTGCCGAAGGGTTGTCGGCAATCGGCCGCCGTGCTGGGCGTCCTCTCGGCGGGCGGTGCGTACGTCCCCATCGACCCCGACTGGCCGGCCGACCGGATCGCGCACCTGCTGAAGGCGACCGAAGCCGAGCACGTCGTGACCGTCGACGCCTTGCACGACCGGATGGCCGGCATGGCGGACGTGACCGTCCACGTGGTCGGGACGCAGGTCGCCGAGCTGCCCGTCGAGCCGGCTGCCCGGCGCGACCCGCTGGACCTCGCCTACGTCATCTACACCTCCGGTTCCACCGGCACGCCCAAGGGCGCGGCCCTGGACCACCGGGGACCGCTGAACACCGTCGTCGACATCAACGACCGCTTCGGCATCGGCGCGGCGGACGTCGTGTTCGGCATCTCCTCGCTGTGCTTCGACCTGTCCGTCTACGACGTGTTCGGCACCGTCGCGGCGGGCGCGACGCTCGTGCTGCCCGACCCGTCCGAGCTGCACGACCCCCGCGCCTGGGTGTCCGCCATCCGGTCGGCCGGCGTCACGGTCTGGAACTCGGTCCCGGCGCTCATGCAGCTCGCCGTCGAGGAGGCCGAGGCCACGGGCCTGACCATGCCGTCGTTGCGGGTGGTCCTGCTCAGCGGCGACTGGATCCCCGTCGACCTGCCCGACCGCATCCGCCGGGTCGCGCCGAACGCGCGCGTCATCAGCCTGGGCGGCGCCACGGAGGCGTCGATCTGGTCGATTTACCACCCCGTCGACGAGGTCGACCCGACCTGGGCCAGCATCCCCTACGGCAAGCCCCTGGGCGGGCAGACCTGGCACGTGCTGGACGAGACCGGTGCCGACGCGCCGACCTGGGTTCCCGGTCACCTGCACATCGGCGGCGTCGGGGTGGCCGTCGGCTACTTCAACGACCGGGAACGCACCGACGCGGCGTTCATCACGCACCCGCGGACCGGCGAGCGGCTCTACCGGACCGGCGACCTCGGCCGCTACCTGCCCGACGGCACGATCGAGTTCCTCGGCCGCGCCGACTTCCAGGTCAAGATCCAGGGCTTCCGGGTGGAGCTGGGCGAGATCGAGCACGTACTCGCGCAGCACCCGGCCGTGTCCAGGGCTCTGGTCACGGTCCGGGAGACCGTCGCGGGCCGCCAGCTCGTCGGCTTCGCCGCCGCGACCGGGGTCGACGGCCAGGAGCTGCGGGAGTTCCTCGCCGAGCGGCTGCCCCGGTACATGGTGCCCGCCAACGTGACCGTCCTCGACCGCCTGCCCCTGACCTCCAACGGCAAGGTGGACCGACGCGCCCTCGACGCGCTCGCGCCCGTCGACGGCGAGCCCGCACGGGAGTACGTCGCACCGCGCACCGAGCTCGAAGCCGAGGTGGCCGCCATCTGGGCGTCGGTGCTGGAGCTGCCGCGGGTCGGCGTGTTCGACGACTTCTTCGAGCTGGGCGGCCAGTCGTTCGCCGGCCTCCGGGTGATCAGCCAGATCTCGCGGCAGCTGGGCGAGCGGCTGTCGTTGGGCGCGTTGCTGTCCGGGCGCACGGTCGCCGCGCTGTGCGCGCAGCTGAGCCAGGCGCAGTCCTGGTCGACGCTGGTCCCGCTGCGGGAGAACCCCGGCGCGCCCAAGGTCTTCCTGGTCCACCCCGCGGGCGGCAGCGTGCTGGCCTACCGGGCGCTGGCCGAGCTGGTCGACGCCGACTGGTACGCCTTACAGGCACCCGGGCCGGACTCCGGCCAGGAGGTGCCCGCGGACGTGGAGGACTTCGCCGTCCGTTACGCGGAGGAGATCCGCCGCGTGCAGCCGCACGGGCCGTACCTGCTCGGCGGCTGGTCGTCCGGCGCGGTCATCGCCGCGCACGTCGCGCACAAGCTGGAGCTGGACGGGGAGCGCGTGAGGCGGCTGTTCGTGTTCGACTCACCCGTTCCGGTGCCGGCCCCCGAGGTCGACCAGGTGTCGATGCTGCTGTGGTTCCTCGAAGACCTCGACCTGGGCTTCCGCGCCGACGACGCGACCGCGGCCGAACGCGCCGCCCTGCTCGCCGTGCCCGACCACGATCGCCTCCGTGCGGGCCTGGAGGTGCTCGAACGGCGCACCGGCCGCGCGGCCGCGGTGGACGAGGCCCACCTGCGCCACACCTACGCGGTGTTCACCGGGGTCGTGCACGCCTGCCGCCGCCACAAGCCCGCCGTCATCGGCGCCGACGTGCTGGTCGTCCGCGCCGCCGACGGCGTGGTCGGCGAGTTCGCCGGGCACCCGCACGCCGCCGACGCCGACTGGGGGTGGCGCACCCTCACCACGGGCACCGCGACCGGGGTCGCCCTGCCGGGCACCCACTACACGCTGCTCACCGACCGGCACGTCACCCCCGTCGCGGACGCGGTGCGCGACCACCTCGACCAAGTGCTGGAGGCACGATCGTGAGTCGCGACTTCCCCCTGTTCGTCGACGTGCTGCGCGACCACGCCGTCGAGCGCGCCGACGACATCGCCCTGATCGTGCTCGCCGACGGCGAGACCGAGCACACCCGGCTCACCTACGCCGAGCTCGACGCCCGCGTCCGCGAGCTCGCCGCCCGCATGCAGCACTCCGGCCTGACCGGCGAGCGGGTGATCATCCTGCTGCCCACCAGCGTCGAGTACGTCGTCAGCGTCCTGGCCTGCCTCTACGCGGGCGCCGTGCCCGTGCCGCTCAACCCGCCCACCAAGAGCACCCACCGGGAACGGGTCGACCACGTGGTGGAGGACTGCCGACCCGCGCTGGCGATCGTCTCCGCCACCGACGGGCCGATGGCGCACCTGCCCGAGGAGTACGGCTGCGGCCTCTGGTCCGTCGCCGACCTCGCCGACCTCGCCGCCCACGACTGGAGCCCACCGGCGACCGGCCCGGACGACGTGGCCTACCTCCAGTACACCTCCGGGTCCACCAGCCGGCCCCGCGGCGTGGTGGTCACCCACGACAACATCGTCTACCAGCCGGCGCTGTTCAGCACCGGCCTCGGCATGGACTCGCGGGAAGTCGTCGTCACGTGGCTGCCGCTCTTCCACGACTTCGGCCTGATCGCCGGGCTGTTCATGCCGCTGCTGCTCGGCGCCACCACCGTGATGATCCCGCCCCCGGTGTTCGTGCAGCGTCCGCTGCGCTGGCTCGCCGCCGTCAGCAAGTACCGGGCGACGGTGTCGTTCAGCCCGAACTTCCCCCTGGACCTGTGCTGCGAGCGCATCACCGAGGAGGAGAAGTCGACGCTGGACCTGAGCACCTGGCGGGTGCTCGCGCTGGGCGCCGAGCCGATCCGCGCCGACACCGTCGACCGGTTCGCCGCCGAGTTCGCCTCCTGCGGGTTCCGCCCCGACTCGTTCCGCACGGCCTACGGCATGGCCGAGTCGACGTTGGCGGTCGCCACGCACCCGCCCCGCAACGGGGTGAGGGTCGTCGAGGTCGACGTCGAGGGCTTCGCGCGCGGACGGGTCGACGTCGTGCCCGCCGGCACGCCGGGACCACGTCGCCAGCGCCTGCTCAGCAACGGCCCGTCCCTCGGCGACACCCGGCTGGTCGTGGTCGACCCCGAGACCCGCGAGCCCTTGCCGGAGGGCCGCGAGGGCGAGATCTGGCTGAGCGGTCGCACGGTCGCGGCCGGCTACTGGAACCGCCCGGACGACACCGCGGAGACCTTCGGTGCCCGCCTGGCCGACGGCACCGGCCCGTACCTGCGCAGCGGCGACCTCGGCACGGTGCTCGACCGCGAGGTCTACATCACCAGCCGCCGCAAGGACCTGATCATCATCCGCGGGCGCAACCACCACCCGCAGGACATCGAGCTGACGATGACCGACGCCCATCCCGCGCTCAACCGCGGGCTCGGCGTGGCCTTCTCCGTCGACGTCGACGGCGAGGAGCGGTTGGTCGTGGTGCAGGAGGTCAAGCGCACCGAACGCGGCAAGCACGACCTGGCCGAGGTCGCGCGCAAGGTGCGCGGCGCGGTCGCGGAGGAGCACGACGTCGCCATCGACACCGTGGTGTTCATCCGGCCCGCGTCACTGCCCGTGACCACCAGCGGCAAGGTCCGCAGGCAGTTCACCAAGCAGGCGTACCTGCGCGGGGAGCTCAAGGTCGAGCACGTCTCCGGCCCCCCGACCACCGAGGCACCCACCGAGGTCGCCGAGGACCGCGACACGGCGTCCGTCGTCGAGTGGCTGCGTGCCCGCGTCGCGGCCAGGACCGGCCTCGCGCCCTCCGACGTCCCGGTGGACGCGACCTTCGGCGGCCTGGGCCTGGACTCCGCGCAAGCCCTCGGCCTCAGCGGTGACCTGGCCGCGTGGCTCGGCCGTCCCGTCGACCCCGCGACGCTCTACGGCAACCCGACGATCCTCCGCCTGGCCGTCGCCCTCACCACGGGCGCCGGGGAGACGACCGCCGCCGAACCCGTCGCGCCGACCGAGCCGATCGCCGTGGTCGGCATGGCCTGCGCCTTCCCCGGCGCGGACTCGGTCGGGGACTACTGGTCGTTGCTGGTCGAGGGGCGTGACGCGGTGACCGAGGTGCCGGCCGACCGCTGGTCGACCGACTCGTGGTACCGCGAGGGCGCGCCGACGCCGGGGCACAGCACCACCAAGTGGGGCGGCTTCCTGTCCGACGTCGCCGGGTTCGACGCGCGGTTCTTCGGCGTCTCCGCCGAGGAGGCGGCGGCGATGGACCCCCAGCAGCGACTCCTGCTCGCCACCACTTGGCGGGCGCTCGAGGACGCCGGTGTCCCGGCCGAGGCGCTCGCGGGCGCCGACGTCGGCGTCTTCGTCGGCATCAGCACCACCGACTACGGCCGGCTCATGGTCCGCGACCACGTGGAACCGGGGGCGTACACGGGCACCGGGACGTCGTTGAGCGTCGCGGCCGGTCGCCTCTCCTACTTCCTCGACCTCACCGGGCCCAGCACCTCGATCGACACCGCCTGCTCCTCCTCGCTGGTGGCCGTGCACAATGCGTGCGAGAGCCTGCGCCGGGGCGAGTGCGACACCGCGATCGTCGGCGGCGTCAACGTGCTGCTCGACCCGGACCTCGTGGTGGCGTTCTCCCAGGCCGGGATGATGTCCCCGACCGGCAGCTGCAAGACCTTCGACGCAGCGGCCGACGGGTACGTGCGCGGCGAGGGCTGCGGCGTGGTCGTGCTCAAGCGCCGTGCCGACGCCGAACGCGACCAGGACAGGATCCGGGCGCTGGTGGTGGGCTCGGCGGTCAACCAGGACGGCCGCAGCAACACCCTCACC
This sequence comes from Saccharothrix sp. S26, assembly GCF_021390395.1. Lineage (GTDB taxonomy): Bacteria > Actinomycetota > Actinomycetes > Mycobacteriales > Pseudonocardiaceae > Actinosynnema. Next base: position 65,675 of record NZ_JAJUWT010000018.1, on the reverse strand, counting down.
GCGCCCAACGCCCTGGCGCAGCAGGCGGTCATGCGGCGTGCGCTGGCCGGCTCCGGCCTGGCACCGGGCGACGTCGGCTACGTTGAGGCCCACGGCACGGGCACGAGCCTCGGCGACCCCGTCGAGCTGGCCGGCATCGCCGCCGTCTACGGCGCACCCGGGGCGAAGAACCCGCTGTGGGTGGGTTCGGCCAAGACGAACCTGGGCCACCTGGAAGCCGCCGCCGGTGTCGCGGGCCTGCTCAAGGCGATCCTGGCGGTGGAGCACGGCCTCGTGCCGCCCCACCTGCACTTCGACCGGCTCAACCCGCACGTCGCGCTGGACGGCACCCGGTGCCGCATCCCGACCGAACCGCGGCCGTGGTCGGACGAGGACGGGCCCCGCGTGGCCGCCGTCAGCTCGTTCGGCTTCAGCGGCACCAACGCGCACGTGATCGTCCGGCAGGCACCACAACCTCCCCGCTCGACCGATGGCGACTCCGGCGCCTGGCGGATGTTGCCGCTGTACGCGAAGAGCGACCGCGCGCTCGCCGAGCTGACCGACGCCGTGGTCGACGTGCTCGAGCGCGACGCCGACTTCGCCGCGCTGTGCCGCGTCGCCCAGCGGCGCACCCGCTTCCCGCACCGCGCCACCGTCGTCGCGCGCACGGCGCAGGAGGCGTCCGGGGCACTGCGCGAGCACCGCGCCGGGACGCCGTCCGCGTTCGTCCTGACCGGCACGGTGCCCGACACCGGACCGGGACCGCTGGCGTGGTCGTTCCCCGGCCAGGGGTTCGCGCGCACCGGCATGGCCAGGCCGCTGTACCGCCACGACGCCTTCCGCGACGCCCTCGGCCGGGTCGACGCGATCGTGCGGGGCGACCTGGGCGTCTCCCTCCTGCCCACCCTCGCGGGCGAAGAGGGCGACCTGGTCGACCTCACCCAGACCCGCTACGGCCAACCCGCCATGTTCGCCACCCAGTACGCCGTCGCGCGGCTGTGGCAGGAGTTCGGCGTCGAACCCGACTACCTCATCGGCCACAGCCTCGGCGAGCTCACCGCCGCGGCGATCTCCGGCGTGCTCACGCTGGAAGACGCCACGGGTCTGGTGTTGTCGCGCGCCCGCCTCATGCACCAGACCCCGCCCGGTGCCATGTACGCCGTGCGGACGCAGCACATCGGGGAGCTGCTGCGCGAGCTCGAGGACGGTGAGGTCACCGTCGCGGCGTTCAACAGCCCGGAGGACGTCACCATCTCCGGCCCGGAGGACGCCGCCGAACGGGTCGCGACCCGCTGGGTGCACCGCGGTGCGAAGGTGACCAGGCTGAACGTCAACCGCGCGTTCCACTCGCCGCTCATGGAGCCCGTGGTCGACGCCTTCGCCGACCAGGCGCGGCACGTCCGGCACCACGAGGCCCGCGTGCCGATCGTCTCGACCCTCACCGGAGAGCTGCTCGGTGCCGCGGAACTGACCGGTGCCCATTGGGTGGACCAACTGCGCCGTCCGGTCCGCTTCGCCGAGGGCTTGAGGACGCTCGACCGGCTCGGCGTCCGGCACTTCGCCGAGATGAGCCCCGAACCCGTGCTGTCCCCGCTCGGGCCGCGCACCGTGCCCGGCGCGACCTGGCTGACCAGCGGCCACCGGCAGGACGAGGACGACCGGCGGCTGGTGTTGTCGCTGGCCGCGTGGCACAGCGCCGGCGGCGCCCTCGCGTCCCGGCCCACCGGCGGTCCCGTGGACCCGGCGGTGCTGCCGGGCCACCCCCTGCGGGCGGACCGCCACTGGTACACCCCCGGCGTGACCGCGGAGCGCCACGCGCCCGGTCACCCCTTGCTCGGGCACCGCGTCGACCTCGCCGGCGCGCCAGGCGAGTGGTTCTCGGCCGAGATCGGCGCGACCCGGCCGTGGTTCGTCGACCAACACCGGATCGGGGGAGCCGCCCTGCTGCCGGGCGCGGCGATGGTCGAGTGGGTGACCGCCGCCGCGAAGGCCGTGCTCGGTGGCGACACGTGGACGATCGACGACGTCCGGTTCACCCGCGCGCTGGTCCTCGAACCCGGTCGGCCGGCCGCCGTGCAGGCCGTCGTCGACCCGGTCGGGGGAGCGGTCGACTGCTACGCCCGCGGCGACGGCGACCCGCGGTGGACGCCCAGGGCACGCGCCGGCGCGGTGCGCCGCGGTGCGGTCGCGCCCGAGCCGGGACGCCCGGCGGAGGAGCTGGCGTGGGAGCTGGTGCGGCAGGACCCGGACGCGCTGTACTCGCGCTTCGCCGCCGCGGGCATGGCCTACGGGCCCGCGTTCCGCGGGGTGCGGCAGCTGTGGCTCGGGCACGAGGAGGCCGTGGGGCGGATCAGCGTGGACACCGGGCGTCCGGAAGACGGGTTCTACACGCTGCACCCGGTGGTGCTCGACGCCTGCCTGCACGTCGCCGCGGCTTTCATCCCCGACCTGCCGACGCCTCTGGTGCCCGTCGCGGTCGAGCAGGTGGTGGTGCACGGCGTGCTGCCCGGCGACGTGTGGTCGCACGCCAAGTCCCGCGGGGTCGGGGACTCGGGCGAGCACGTGGTGGACGTGCGGTTGACCTCCACCACCGGCGCTGTCGTCGCCGAACTGCGCGGGCTCGTCCTGCGCCCCTTCGGTGCGGCGACCCGCGCGCCGTTGCGCCAGTACACAGTGGACTGGGTACCGGCGGGCACGGCGCACCCGGTGCGCGTCGGTGGCGACTGGCTGATCATCGGGCCGGACGACGTCACCGCGCGGGACTGGGCGCAGCGCCTGCGGGCCGGGGGAATCGCCGCGTCCGAGTACGCGGGACGTGACGTGCCCGGTGACGTCACCGGGCTGGTGGTCATCGGGGCGACACCGACGAGTGACGACCTGGCGGCGTTCGAAGAATCCGCGCGGCACGCCGTCCTGCCCCTCCGGGAGGTGCTGCCGGGACTGGCTGCCCGGCGGCCGACGGTCGTCCTGTGCACCGAGCACGCGGCCGGCACGCCCGGTGACGAGCCGCGCGTCGCACCTGCGGCGCTCGCCGGCCTCGCCGCCGCCTTGACCGCCGAGTACCCCGACCTGCCGGTGGTCCACCTCGACCACGACGGGGCCGCGGAGCCCGCCGACGTGCTGACCCGGGCCGTCGGGCTGGGTGGGTCGGGCAGGCTCGCGCTGCGCGACGGCGAGTGGCGCCAAGCCCGGTTGCGCGCCGCCGAGCCGGACGCCGTCGACCTCGCCCTCCGCGCCGACGGCACCTTCGTGATCACCGGCGGCTGGGGCGCGCTCGGTCGCGTCACCGCCCGGCACCTGGTCGAGCACGGCGCGCGGCACCTCGCGCTGGTGGGCAGGAACCGGCCCGAGCCGGACCCCGACTGGGTCGTCGAACTCCGTCAGCGGGCGGAGGTCGTGCTGCTGACCGCGGACGTGGCCGACGAGGGCGACCTGCACGACGCCCTGGGTTGGATCGCCGAGAACATGCCGCCGCTGTGCGGTGTCGTCCACGCCGCCGGCACCACCGACGACGGGGCGTTCGCCGACCTCGACTGGTCCCGGTTCGAGCACGTCCTGGCCGCCAAGGCGCGCGGCGCGTGGAACCTGCACCGCCTCACCCGGGGCAGGCAGCTCGACCTGTTCGTGGTGTTCTCGTCCTTCGCCTCGCTCATCGGGTCCGCCGGACAGGCGAACTACGTGGTGGCCAACGCCTTCCTCGACGCGCTGGCGGACGTGCGGCGAGCGCGGGGGATGCCCGGCGCCGGCGTCAACTGGGGGCCGTGGTCGGACGGTGGCCTGGCGGCCGGCGAGGAACCGGCGAAGCGGCTGGCCCGTGGTGGTCTGCCGGGCATCAGCGACGACGAAGGAGCGTCCGTGCTGTCAGCCGTGCTCGCCGGCGGGCGCACCCGGCTCGGCCTGGCCAAGGTCGACTGGGACCGCTACCTCGCCGTCAACGGTGGCTCGGCCGCCCACACGCTGCTCTCGGACCTCACCCGGACCACCGGGCAGGCGGCGCCGACCGCACCGGACGTGAGCGAGCTGGTCCTCACGGACCCGGAGGGCGCGGAAGCGCAGGTCACCGAACTCCTGCTCCGCGAGACCTCGGTGCTGCTGGGACTGAGCGCCGTCGACCGGGAGGAATTGCGGTCGAGGTTCGCCGACACCAAGCTCACCAACCTCGGCCTGGACTCCCTCATGGGCGTGCGCTTGCGGGACCGGTTGCTCACCGGACTGTCGGTCGCGCTGCCCGGCGAGGCGCTCTTCGACGGCAGCACCGTCCGGGACGTAGTGAAGGACCTGTGCAAGCAGATCGCGGTGAAGGCGGTCGTCCGGGAGGGTCAGGTGCCCGAGTCCGACGACCTGGAGGTCGTCCGGCTGTGACCGATCACCGGTGGCCGGTGTCCACGAGCGAGTCGGCCGAGGTCGGCCGGGGCTCGGCCTCGTGGGCATCGGCCTCCGGTCGGTCCGGCCCGAACATGATCACCAGCACGCCGACCAGGCAGATCCCGACACCGATGAGGTCCCAGCGATCCGGGCGGAACTTGTCCACCACGACGCCCCAGACCAGCGCTCCGATGATGAACACACCACCGTAGGCGGCCAGGACGCGGCCGAAGTTCGAGTCCGGTTGCAGCGCGGCCACGAAACCGTAGAACCCGAGGACCACCACACCGCCCGCCAACCACAGCAGGCCGCGGTGCTCCCGCAGGCCCTGCCAGATCAGCCACGTCCCACCGATCTCGGCGAGCGCGGCCAGCGCGAACAGGACCACGGTCTTGATGGGCATGGCGCCATGATAGGTGACGCTGAAGTGATGAATGGACACGCCCAGTATTCGGGATGTGAAACGTGACCTGGGCCATGCTCCGATCAGGTGTCGAAGTTCACTCGTTCGTCCCAGTTCTCTGTGGGTAATGCGACCCGGGCAGGGCGAATTAGCGCCGTGCCGCAGATGATCTCATTCCAGTGGACTGCATATCCGCCGGTTTTGATGGTGCCGGGACCGTTCCCGGTGAAATCGTTCGGACAATGGGACGACCGGCTCCGGCGCTTTCGTGCGATCGTCCCGAGCGACGAGGTGGAGTAGGATCAGGGGCATGGAATCTGGGCAAATGACGGTTGCGGGCTTGTCCCGGCGCACCGGGGTTCCGAGTGACAGCATTCGGTATTACGAACGCGTCGGCCTGCTGCCGGAACCGCCGCGCACCGAAGCCGGTTACCGGCGCTACGGCGAGGACGCCGTCGACCGGCTCCAGTTCATCCAGGGGGCGCAACGGCTGGGACTCCGGCTGCGCGAGATCAACGACCTGCTGTCGATCCGCGACACCGGGACGTGCCCCTGTGGCGATGCCGCGGTCCTGCTGCGGGACCGCATGGAAGAGATCGACAACGAGATGAAGCGCTTGCAGGCGCTGAAGAACGAGCTCTCGGCGATGGTCGGCCAACTGCCGAGCACGAACTGCCCGAACCCCGAGCCGGGCGTGTGGCGGCCACCGGTCCAGATCGCCGGTTGACCCGGACGTCAGGGGCGCCGCGACCGGGTTCGGTCGCGGCGCCCCTGACGCGGTCAGCCCGCGGCGCCGGTGCGTGCCGCGGCCCGGGTCCGCGACTTGCGGGTGAAGTACGAGATCGGGATCACCGCCAGCGTCACGCCCAAGCCGACGACGATCACTTCGACGCCCCACTGGAGACCGCCGAACACCAGCAGCAGGGTGTTGAAGGGGAACAACACCACCGCCACCCCGACGAACGCCTTGCCCAGCCGGAAGCCCTCGTCGTCGTCCCGCCGGAAGCGGCGCAGCGTCAGGTACGCGATCGGCAGCAGGACGAACACCACCAGGTAGCCGAAGGTCGCCGCGGCCACCACGCTCACGACCCGGGTGCCGAACACCACCAGCATGATGATGATCACGACCGCGTCGAACGCGATGGAGCCCACCGGGGCGCCCCGCTTGTTCGTGCGGCCGAACACCTTCGGCAGGTGGCCGTCCTGCGCCATCTGGTGGATGGTCCGCGAGGAGCCGATGATGAAGATCTCGGCGCCGAGCACGAGGACCGCGGCCAGGCCGAGCCCGACGACGTACTCGCCGGCCGGGCCCAGGGTGATCCCGCCGATCTCGGCGAAGACCGTGAACGGGTCGCGCTGCAGGCCCTCGACGCCGACGACGCCGAACATCGAGATCGGCACGAGGGTGAAGGCGACGAGCGCGATGGCCGCCGAGATCGACATGACCCTCTTCATGTACCGCTCGGGCCGCTTGATCTCCGCGCACACCGTCGACGCCATCTCCGCCGCGTAGGCGGCCCAGGTCGCGATGAACACCCACTTCAGCACGATGCCGGCCACGCCCCACCCGCCGGTCGGCGCGTCCTCGGGGAGCTGGGTCGGCAGGATCCGGGCCACGTCGAAGGAATCGGGGTGGAACACCGGCGTCAGCACCACAATGGACACCACGCCGAGCGCGACCACGGCCAGTGCCGCGTTGACCATCGTGGACAGGCGCAGCCCGAGCGCGGTGATGAAGTACAGGGCGATGCCGATGAGGACCGCCAGCAGGATCACGTTGCCGCTCGGCCAGAACAACGACTTGAGGTAGGTCGCGGCCAGGATCAGGTTGACCGCGATGCCGGGCGTCCAGGCGAACCAGTACGCCCAGGACGACAGCGCCCCCAGCGTCGGTGACCCCTTGGCGGTGGCCCGGTAGGCGAACTGGGCCGTGCCGCCCGCGCGCCCGGTGAACCTCGACGCCAGCTCGGCGATCAACAGGCACTGGAGGGCGCCGACGACCGCCGTGGCGATCCAGACCCAGATGGAGGCGTTGCCGATCTCGGCGGCCATCTCGGCCATGGACACGGCGATCATGAGCGAGGCGCCGACGGCCACCAGGATCGACGTCCACCAGGACGCGGTCACGGGGAGCATGCTCCGACCGGGGAACACCGCTTCTTCGACGCTGTCCGCAGCTCGTGGCCGTTCGATGGTCGAGCGGCCGGATAACGAACCTTCGTGTGCGCGGGACACGGGACCTCCTCGTGGGGCGGGCGCGATGAGCAGGCCGATCGACGGCCGACAGGACCCCGGATATCCGCGTTCGTGGGATGCCGCCACCTCCAGCACGTGAGGTGGTCGTCCACAGTGGCCGGAACCCGCGACTGGTCCCGGTCGAGTAGCGAACGTAGAACGAACGCCCGCTCGCCGCAATGTCGTGGCACGAAGGCTCGCATTTTCGGTCGCACCTGTGATGTTCCCGTGGCCGAAGTGCGCCGATCGCGACACACCGTTGCTCCACAAGGGTGACGTCGGCCGCGTCCCGCCCGCGAATGCCGGTGAGTGGCGGGGTTGACTTGAAGCCGGGTTCAACTACGAGACTACGACCAGCAAGTGATCCCGGATGACCACGAACCACTCAACCGGTCTCCCGCCGCGACCGGGAACCGACAATGCCTCAGGTGAACGATTCGGCGGCCCGCCGCGGAAGCGCTCATCGGACAACCACACAGGACCGATCCGTTCGCGACGTCGAACGGACGCGAACACGCGCGCCCATTTGCCGGGGGACTGCGCTTCGTCGACAGCTTGGAGGGCAGGCTGGTCATGGCAAACCTTCTGAAGAAGGCTTACGACGCGACGTGGGGGAAGTACGTCTTCGCCGGGATGTACGACAAGTTCCTGGCGAAGGTCGAGGGTTACGGCCTGTCGGAGAAGCGCGCGGAGTTCCTGAAGCCCGCGTACGGCCGGACCATCGAGCTGGGCACCGGCACGGGGCTGAACCTGCCGCACTACCCGGACACCGTCGATGAGCTGATCCTGACCGAGCCCTACCCGCACATGGTGGCGAAGCTGGAGGAGAAGACCCGCGACTACCCGAAGCGCGTCCAGCTGGTGGTGGCGGGCGCGGAGCGGTTGCCGTACCCGGACGGGTACTTCGACACGGTGGCGGCGGCGATGATCCTGTGCACGGTGCCGGATCCGCAGCCGGCGTTGCGGGAGATCGAGCGGGTGTTGAAGCCGGGCGGGCAGTACCTGTTCCTGGAGCACGTGCGGAACAAGGACCCGCGGGTGGCGCGCAAGCAGGACATCATCCAGAAGGGGTGGTACTGGTTCGGCAACGAGTGCCACTGCAACCGGCCGACGGTGCAGACGTTGCAGAACTCGTCGCTGGAGATCGCGGACCTCCAGGAGACGAAGATGCCGGGCGCGTGGGAGTTCATCGAGGCCATGGTCATCGGCCGCGCCGTCCGCCCGGCCACCACGACCACGAAGCCGCTGACCGTGTCCGCCGCGTCCAACGGCCACACGCACGCGGACTCGGGCTGCGACTGCTGAGTCGATCCGCACCGCGGCGGGCCGTCCCACGGGGCGGCCCGCCGCACCGCACCCCAGACCTTCGGCCGAGGACGCGTCGAGGCACCGTGTCGAAGATCCGCATCACCAGGCTCGCCGAGATCACCGGCTTCACCCCGGCCACGATCCGGTTCTACGAGAGCACGGGACTGCTCCCCGCCGCGTCCCGGACGTCCAGCGGCCATCGCGTCTACGGCGACAGCGACGTCGACCGGCTGCGGTTCATCGCCCGCGGCAAGCACATGGGCTTGGCCCTCGACGAGATCCGGGAGCTGATCCACAGCTGTGGGGACGACTCGGGCACCGCGGACCTCGACCAGGTGCCGGACACCCTCCGCAGGAGGATCGCCGAGGTCAACGAACGGGTCGCGGAGCTGTCCGCGTTCTCCGCGCAGCTCGTCACGAGCTTGTCGGCGGTGCTGTCCCAACGCCCGCGTGAGGTCGACCCGACGTGCCGGGAGCACTGGTCCCGGGCGCTGTCGCACCCCCACGCCCGGCGGCACGGCGACGGCCTGCTCACGTTCACGTTCCCGAGCAGCCCGGCGCTGGCCGCCGTCCTCGCCGGACTCGTGGCGCACGAGTCGAGCTGTCGTTGGCCCGCAACGATCCTGTTGCACTGCACGGGCCGGGTCACCGTGCTGGAGGTCGCCGTCGCGGACGCCACTCGCCGGCTCGTCTCGGAGCTGTGCGGAGAGCCCGAACCCGAGGACGTGGCAACGTCGGCGAACGACGGCGAGGCCGGCGCCTGATGGCCCGACCTCGCCGTCGCTCTCGTCGTCAGTAGCGGTAGTGCTCGGGCTTGTAGGGGCCCTCGACGTCGACGTCGATGTACTCGGCCTGGTCCTTGGTCAGCTTGGTGAGCTTGCCGCCCAGCGCCTCCAGGTGGATGCGGGCGACCTTCTCGTCCAGCTTCTTGGGCAGGCGGTAGACCTCCTTGTCGTACTCCTGGAACTTGGTGAACAGCTCGATCTGGGCGATCACCTGGTTGGAGAAGGAGTTCGACATCACGAAGCTGGGGTGGCCGGTGGCGTTGCCCAGGTTGAGCAGGCGGCCCTCCGACAGCACCAGGATGGAGTGGCCGTCGGGGAAGACCCACTCGTCGACCTGCGGCTTGATGTTGATCCGGCGGATGCCGGGGAAGCGGGCCAGGCCGGCCATGTCGATCTCGTTGTCGAAGTGGCCGATGTTGCCCACGATCGCCTGGTGCTTCATGGCCGCCATGTGCTCGATGCGCACGACGTCCTTGTTGCCGGTCGTGGTGATCACGATGTCGGCGCGGTCGATCACGTCCTCCAGGGTCTGCACCTCGTAGCCGTCCATCGCGGCCTGCAGGGCGCAGATCGGGTCGATCTCGGTCACGATGATCCGCGCGCCCTGGCCGCGCAGCGACTCCGCCGCGCCCTTGCCGACGTCACCGTAACCGCAGATCACGGCCACCTTGCCGCCCATGAGCACGTCGGTGCCCCGGTTGATGCCGTCGATCAGCGAGTGCCGGATGCCGTAGCGGTTGTCGAACTTCGACTTGGTCACCGCGTCGTTGACGTTGATCGCCGGGAACAGCAGCTCACCGGCGGCGGCCAGCTGGTAGAGCCGCATGACGCCGGTGGTGGTCTCCTCGGTCACGCCGCGGATGCCCTCGGCGATCTTGGTCCACTTCCCGCTGTCGGCCGCCAGCGAGCGGCGCAGCGTCTCCAGGATCAGCGCCCACTCCTCGGGGTCGTCGGCCTCGGGCTGCGGGACGACACCGGCCTTCTCGTACTGCACGCCCTTGTGGACCAGCAGCGTCGCGTCGCCGCCGTCGTCCAGGATCATGTTCGGGCCGCCGCCGTCGGGCCAGGTCAGCATCGACTCGGCGGTCCACCAGTACTCCTCCAGGGTCTCGCCCTTCCAGGCGAACACCGGCACGCCCTTGGGCTCGTCCTCGGTGCCGTGGGGGCCGACGACGACCGCGGCGGCGGCGTGGTCCTGGGTGGAGAAGATGTTGCACGACGCCCAGCGGACCTCGGCGCCCAGCGCGACCAGGGTCTCGATCAGGACGGCCGTCTGCACGGTCATGTGCAGTGAGCCGGAGATCCGCGCGCCCTTGAGCGGGTAGACCTCCGAGTACTCGCGGCGCAACGCCATCAGGCCGGGCATCTCGTGCTCGGCCAGCCGGATCTCTTTGCGGCCGAACTCGGCCAGGGAGAGGTCCGCCACGGCGAAGTCGATGCCGTTGCGCGTGGTGAACTTGTCGGATGCCACTTCGGTCACGCGGTTCCCCCTGGTCATGGCGGTGTGCGGAACGGTCCTCTGTGGAACGCCCGTGGCTCGTCCGGCCGCGGCCGGGGAGCGGATCGGGCGCAGCGGGTCCAGGGGCGTTCCGACCCGGCCAGTCTCGGCGTTGAAGCCGAGTTCAAGTCAAGCCACCGAAGCCCCGGTGCGAGCGGGGGTCCGTCCTCAGGGCCGATGGCCGAGGCCCTCCACGTAGGAGGTGATGCTCGCGATTACCGCGTCGTCGTCCCACACCGCGGTCACGTCCGGCCGGGTGGCGTCACCGCGCAGTTGCCGCTTGGTCCACGAGTACAGGGGGCCGGGTGCCTGCCGCATCACGCGTGCGGTCGCCAGGGCGGCGGCCGGCAGTTGGTCCGGGTCCACCACCTCGTTGACCAGCCCGATGGCCCGCGCCTGGTCAGCGCTGTACAGGGCGCCTCGCAGGGCCAGTTCGACCAGCACCCCGGGGCTTGCGGATTGCCGAAGTATCTCGACGCCGAGGTCGGGGAACGGGATGCCCCCGCGCAGCTCCGGCGTGCCGATGCGGCCGCGGCCCCGGCACATGATCCGGTAGTCGCACGCCGCCGCGCAGATCGCGCCGCCCCCGACCGCGTTACCGTTGACCGCCGCGACCGTCGGGTGCGGGTAGTGGAACAGCGCCGAGAAGCTCTCCACCAACGCCTCGCGGAACTCGCCGACCCGACCGGTGTCGGCCAGCAGGCGGTGCAGGTCGATGCCCGCGCTGAACATCGCCCCGGCGCCGGTCACCACCACCGCGTCCCCGTCGACCTCGGCGGCCGCCAGCGCGGCGGTGAGCTCGCGGCACACGTCGGGGGTCAGGGTGTTGGCCTTGCCGTGTGCCAGCCGCAGCACGCGGACGCCGTCGTGCCGCTCCACCTCGACGTGCGTGGCCTGCATCGGACCTCCTCATGGGACGGACGGGTTTTCCGACCCTGGCAGCCGACAGCGGCGGCGAGTACCGCTGACAGGAGGAGGAAGCCCGGCGGGGCGCACCCGTCGCGGTTCCCGGCGGGGAGCGTTTCGTGGTTTCATCTCACCTCTCCTCCCGACCCGCCGAGACGGGACGTCATGATGCCCAACCAGTCCACACCGCACGACGAGAACAGGCGGACGAGGACGGCTGTGTTCCTGCCGGAGCCCGAACGATACGACGGCACCGCGGCGCTGTGGCACGTCGAGGTCGACCTCGACCACCACGACGAGATCCGCCACCACCTGGTCAACGGCCAACCGACCATGCCCGTCGCGTCACTGGTGCAGATCGCGGCCGAGGCGGCCGCCTCCTTCGCGCCGGACCTGGCGCCGGTCCGGTACTCGGACCTCTCGTTGCCGCGCCTGCTCCGCGCACCCGCCGAACGGTGGCCGCGCCGCGTCGACGTCACCGCCACCCGCCGAGGTGACGATGTGGACGTCCGCATCGACAGCCCGCCGGTCAACGCCGTCCCGACGGTCGAGTACGCCCGGCTGTCCGTGCACCTCGGCGTGCCCGAAAAGCCCGAAATGGACGGTTGGCCCGAGCTCGGTCCCGAGCACGCGGCGGACCACCGGTTCGACGGGTACCTGCTCCCCGGTGACGCGCTGGACGCGCTGCTCCGCTCCGCCGGCCCGCAGGAAGCCCTCTCCTCGGTGCGGGTGATCGACGTCCCGGTTCCGGCGGACGATCGCGAGCTGGCCCGGTTGCTGGGCCCGCACCTCGACCTCCGGCGCTACTCCACAGAGGACGGTGAACAGCACACCGCGACGACCGCGGACGGCACGGTCGTGGTTCGACTGCGAGGGGTCGTCAGCTCTCACCGCGACCTCTCCACGATGCGTCGCCACCGGACCGGCGCCAAGACCCCGGGACGGGCTGCCCGCGGGAAGCGGTCGGGAGGAGCAGCGCGCGATGGCCGCTGAGTCGCCCGCAGGACGGACATCCGAGATGGACACCCCGCTCTTCACCCGGCGGTGGACCCTCGTGGCCGCGGTCACCGCCACGTTCCTGGTGATGCTCGACAGCACCGCGGTGATGATGGCGTTACCCGGCTTGCGGGCCGGACTGGGTGCCGACTTCAGCGGGCCGCAATGGGTGATCGCCGCGCACGCCGTGCCGCTTGCCGCGTCGCTGGTGACCTGCGGCGCGCTGGCGGACCGCTTCGGGCACCGGTCGGCGTTCCGGTTGGGTGCCCTGCTGTTCACCGGCGGCTCGGTGGCGGCGGGTGCGGCCGGGACGCTGGTCGTGCTCTCCGTCGCCCGAGGGGTCCAGGGCATCGGCTCCGCCTTCCTGCTCGCGACCGCCTCGACGCTGGCCGAACTCCCGGGTGCGGCCCGGGGAAGGGTGCTCGGCCTCCTGTCCACCGCCGCGGCGCTGGGTGTGGCGCTCGGGCCCGTCGTCGGTGGTCTCCTGGCGGAAGTGGACTGGCGACTGGTGTTCCTGTCCGTCCTGCCCGCCGGGGTGATGTTGCAGGCGATCGGCAAGGTGGCACTGCGCGAGGTCCGACCGGTCGCCGCCGGTGCCGTCGACTGGCTGGGGTGCACCTTGTTCGGCGGCTGCGTCGCACTCGCGGTCCTCGGCCTGCTCCGCGGTCAGGTCCTCGGCTGGACCAGCACGCCGGTCCTGGCGATGTTCGCCGGGGCAGCGTTCTTCCTGGTCGTGTTCCTCCTGACGCAACGTGCCTCTGGCAACCGCACGTTCTCAGGGGTTTCACTGACGACGTTCGCGTCCGGCGCCATCGGCCTGGCCGCACTCTTCCTGACGATCCTCCACCTCCAGGACGCGCTCGGCCACTCACCTCTCGCCACCGGCGCCCTCCTGCTCCCGCTCACCGTGACGTTGACGGGCACGGCCCTCGTCACCCGACGCTTCACCAGGTACACCTCGGCCGGCGTCGCGGTTGGCACATCAGCCCTGCTCGTCACCATCGGCGCGGGCCTGCTGGCCCTCGTCGCCCCGGACAGCGCCTGGCCGGCACTTCTCCCGAGCATGGTCCTGCTCGGTGCCGGCATGGGCATGGGCATCCCACTCCGCCGCGACCTCGCCGCCCGTTCGGTCGTCCCTTCGAGAAGCGATGTGGCGACCCGGATCGACGAAACCTGCCACCACCTCGGCCTGGCCGTGGGCGTCACGGCCTTCGGTGCCCTCTTCCAGCACCGCGTCGTCACGCACGTCGAAGGAAAAGCGGTCCCTCTCACCGCCGACCACCTCGCGATCGTGCGCGAAGCGTCCGCCGCCTCCCTGTGCTTCGTCGGCGTCGTGTGCGCAACAGCGGGAGCGGTCCTCACCCTCGTCGTTTCCACCTCCATCCGCCGCGACCTGGACGACCCCCCAACACCGCGGTGATGCTCCGGCACTCGATACGCTCAGCTACTATTCCGTGACGTTGAGTTGTGAGCATCGGCAGGGATGATGACTGACCCGGAGCGGATCTCGAGCGGGTGCGAGGGCGAGCTCGCCGAGGCGCAGCGCAGGAGCGAGGCGATCCGCGAGACCCTGACCGGCCCGCGGGTGACAGAGCGTAGCGCGGACGGGCAGATCACCGTCACGGTCAACGACGCGGGCAACCTCGTGGACCTCCAGCTGGGCAACTCCTCGCCGCGCAGGGACGGCGCGGGTCGGTACTTGGTGGGCGAGCCGGGCCAGTTCGTCGATGTGGTGGGCGCACCTCGTCGGCGGACGCACCGGCCAGTGCGACGGCCGCCTCGACCAGTTCGGCGACGGCGCCGGCGCGTCGGCTGCGGTGGCAGGCCGTGGAACGGGGTCGACCAGTCGGCGCGGGTCTGGTCCCGCAGTGCTGTCCGTACTACCGGCGGACCTTGCGGCGTGGGAGGTGGGTGAGGGCCACGGTGGCGGTGACGGTGGTGGCCAGTGCGGCGGCCAGGAGGAACGTCGTGCCGAGGCCGACGGTGTCGATGACGGGTTGTGCGATCAGCGGTGAGGAGAACTGGCCCAGGAACAGGGCCGAGGTCAGCAGGCCCAGCGCCTTGGTCCGGGTGCCGGGGGACACGGAGGCGACCAGCCAGCCGTTGATGGTCGGGTTCTGCAAGCCGACGCCGATGCCGACCACGACCATGCCGAGGCCGGCCGTCCACAGCGTGCCCGCCGACCCGACGAGGAACAGGCCGATGGCGAGCGCCGCGAACATGCCCGTCGCCAGCACGGGGAAGCTCCACCGGGCGCGCAGTCGGCGGTAGTTCAGGCCCACCAGCGTCGTCACCAGGTTCACCGCGGCGATCAGGGCACCGGCGACCACCGGGCCCGCCCCGCCCACCTCGGCCAGCCAGAACGGGGCCTGGGTCGGCACGGTGTAGAACGTGACGACGCCCAGGAACATCAACGCGTACAAGCCGAGCGACCGCCGTTGCCACGGCGTGCCCTCCGTGACGCCTTCCGTCGGCTGCGCGGCCGCCTCGGGCACGAACTTGAGCACCAGGACCAGCAACGGCAGCGCCAGCAGGTACACCGCGAACGGCCCGCGCCAGCTCCAATCCGCCAGCACACCGCCCAACAGCAGCGCCACGACCCCGCCGAAACCCATCGCCGCGCCCTGCAAACCCAGCACCCGGCCGTGCTCCGCAGTGGGGTGGTGATCGGCCAGCAGAGCGGTCGACGTGGTCATGATGCCCGCGATGCCGACGCCGAGCAGCGCCCGCCCGACGAGCAGCCCGGTCAACGAGTCCAGCACCAGGCCCGAACCGCCGCCCGCGGTGTAGAGCGCCAGGCACGCCACCAGCACCGGCACGCGGCCCGTGCGGTCGCTCAGCCGGGCCAGCAGCGGGGCGGACAGCATGATCAGCAGACCTGGCAGCGTCAACACCAGGCGCACCAGCAGTTGCGCGTGCGGCTCGCCGGCGAAGTGCTGCTCCATGCCCGGCAGCGCCGGCGTGATCGTGGCGCTGGCCATGATCGTCATCGTGCTGACGCCGAGCAGCGTCACGAGCAGGGACTTCGGCGGTCGCCGCACGTCCGGGACGGTTGTCGTGATCATGGCGACGACGCTAAGACCTCGACCATGCTGGAGGTCAACGACGGCGTCGCCATGATCACGTCAGCCGAGGCGCTACGCGCGGTGGGGGCCGTTGGGCCGTTGCGGCTTCGGGAGCGGCAGGGTTGCCGCCGCGACCCGGGTGGGGGTGTCCGCCGAGGCGGTGCGGGCGCTGGACCCCGGCGTGCCCGACGACGGCGAGGCGTCGTAGAACGTGCCCACCACGTCCACCAGGACGTGGGTCGAGCCCCGGTTGTTGTAGATGTGGAAACCGTAGTCCGGCCCGATCATGGTCTGCACGGCGTTGGGCACGATCGCCCCGGCGGCCGGGTTGAGGTTGGACGTGTTCGGGCGCTCCACCCCGCTGTAGCCCGCGGGCCACACCGTCAGGTAGGTGGCGTCGGTCGGCTCGACGGCGGTGACGTTGGTCGCCAGCGCCCAGGTCTCGGGGCCGATGAGCGACTCCGGCGTCACGACGGTCGCGGTGGTGGCCTGGCCGAGCGCGGACGGCCAGCCCTGACCCGTGCGGGTGTCGGCGATCCGGTTGGGCACCACGGGCTCGAAGCGCAGCCCACCCGGCAGCGAGGCGTCGTCGTAGAAACCGACGATGTCCACGATGACGTGGGTGTCCTGGCTGGTGTAGACGCCGATGGACGGCACGCTCGACCCGCCGCCGCACTCGTAGCACGGCCTGCTGGGCACCACCGCGAAGTTCGTCACGGTGGCGTTGGCCGCGTAGTTCAGCGCGGAGGTGTTCGGCAGGGTGTTCTTGTTGCCGTTCCACGCGGTGAGGAAGCCCGCGGCCGCCGGCTCGGTGGCGGTGATGTTGACCGCGAAGGCCCGGATCTTGTAGTTGACCGAGTCGCCCCAGTCGGCGGTCACGTTGATGAAGTAGCCCGCCGGCAGCCGGCCGATGCCCCACTCCCGGGTGTCGGCCAGGCGCACCGGCCTGGCCAGCGCCTGGTACTGCCCGCCCATGTAGCCCTGGCAGCACGGGCGGCCCTTGGAGTAGTAGCCGTTGACGTCGGCGACGAGGTGCACGGCCGCACCGTGGTTGTAGAGGGTGACCGCGCCGTCCGCGCCGACCTTCACCGTGACCGAGTTGGCCCCGGTCCATCCCGGCGTGTAGTTCAGCGAGGACGCGGTCGGGCGCTCCACACCGGTGGGGTAGACCGTGAGGTACCCCGGGCCGACGGGTTCGGTGACGGTCACGTTCAGCACGACGGTCGACGCCTCGGCCGGCACGCCGCCCTGACCGACCAGTTGCAACCGGACCGCCTGGCCCGAACCGACGCTGACCGCGGGCGCGCCCTGACCGGAACGGGTGTCCAGCACGCGGTAGGGCGTGAGCGGGTAGTAGGTGCCCTCGTCGGTGCGCGCGTCGTAGCCCTCCAGCGACAGCAGGCGCGCGACCTTGCCCGCGACCGAGTCCTCCAGCAGGGTCAGCACCGCCGTCTGCGCACCGATCGCGGTGGCCGTCGGGGTGATGGTCAGCGCGCACTTCTGACCGTAGGACAGGGTGTTGCCCGAGCAGGTGTTCCCCGTGATCCGGAAGGCGGTGGGGTTCGCGCCCGTCAACGACGCCGCACCGAAGGTCGTGGGCCGGGTGCCGTTCACCTCGACCGGGACCTGCAACGGCGTGCCCGGCTGGTCGGCCGGCTGCCGCCCGAACTGCAGGCGGTAGTCCCAGCTGTCGGTGGCCTGGTAGCCCACGCTGGACTGGAACCGGATCTCGCCCTTGGCGACCTGGCGCTCGCCGTTGCACTGCATCGAGTAGTCGGCCGCGAACGCGGTGAACTGGCCGTTGCTCTCGTCGTAGACGGCCTCGTGCACGGTGAGCGTGCCCGAGGTCGCCGCCGCGCCCTCGCACCCCTGGCCGTCGCCGCCGATGTTGAACACCGTCACCGAGTCCGACGTGTAGTAGCCGGTCTTGGCCGGGTACGACCGCCCCGCCACGAAGCGCGTCCCGTTCGGCGGGGAGACGTTGAGGCTGTGGTGGTGGCCGTTGCCGGACGCCATCATGGACAACGCGTACCCGTTGGCGTTCTGCTGGTAGACGTTCACCGTGCTCCGGGATCTCTCGTACGAGAAGTTCCCGTCGATGTACCCCCAGCCCGCGAAGTGCACCGTGAGGGCCGTGTACGGCGCCGCCGGCGGCTCCGCGTCCGCCGCGGTAGCCGGTCCGCTCACGAGTCCGGTCAAGATGAGAAGGGCGGCGGCGCAGGCGCCGACGCCACGGAGAGTACGCACTCGTTCCCCCAGTCGAGATGTGGTGATGACAGGAGGACAACTCCGTGCCGCGCGCAGGATACGGAACGCGGCCGGCGCGGGGCAATGAACTTCGGGCGGTCGGCCAGGCCGGTGCGCGTCACCGGTGGATGGCGGGAACCGGTACCACGGCGATGTCGTGCATGCGCCAGTCCGCGTCGCGCAGGAGCCGGCTCAGCCGGTCCAGTCGTCCGACCAGGTCGTCGGTGCCCGGTCGGGGTACGACGAACAGTTCGCCGACGAAGACGTGCCCTTCCTCGCGCAGCCGGAGCCAGGCGTCGGCGACCCACGGTTGGTCGAGGGCGAGGGTGGTGAGCTGGGCGGGCAGGGGGTGTGGTCGGTTGTCCGCCACGGTGCGGGGGCGGCGGTCCATCAGGTCGGCGACGGCGGTTCGGGTGGTGCGCAGGCCGTCGCGGACGATGTCGGCGGAGATGACGATCGCGGCGACGGCGTCGGCCCACCACAGGCCGGCCCCGATGCCGACGATGCCGAGGACGGCGGCGAGGGCGGTGAGCCAGTCCGCGCGGTTCATCTCCGCGTCGGCGTGCAGGACCTTGTCGTGCAGCTGCACGGCCAGCTTCGTCTTGGCGCGGCCGAGCAGGATCGCGGGGACCATGGTGGCCAGCAGCACGACGATCATCGGCCAGCCCAGCCACAGCGTGTGGCCGAAGACCTCGATCAACCCGAGCGGCGGGCGTTCGCCCTCCACGAGTCGCAGCACGGACTCGACCAGGATGTAGCCGCCGAGCGCCAGCAGCGCCAGGGCGGAGGCCAGGAACGCGATGGCCACCGAGCGGTGGTGCCCGTAGGGGTGCTCGTCGTCGGGCGCCCGGTTGCGGTAGCGGTTGGCCACCAGGAACGCGATCGGCGGGGCCAGGGCGAGGATGTCCTCCACCCAGGCCGCTTTCATGGCCTGCGACTGGCCGAGCACGACGGCCAGCACGGTGATGGCCACGACGAAGAACGCGATCGTCCACCACTCGAGGCGGACGGCACGGCGGTGCAGCGCCGCCTTCTCGGGCGGCAGCTCGTAGCGGTCGTGGATCGCGGTCACGTCATGCCCCCGCCCGGTGGGTTTCGAGCAGGCTGCGCAGCTCGTCTTCGTCCAGTGCCAGCAGGAACCGTTCGACCGTGGTCTGCCAGGCGTTCTCACCCGGCGGCACCGCCATGACGTGGTCGAGGCCCGACAGGTGGGAGCCGGTGTCGACCGGTTCTCCCCCGGGCACGGCGACGACCTCGTCCGCGGTGAAGTAGTCGGTGGTCAGGGCTACGTCCTGCGCCCAGGGCGACTCGGCGTCCAGCCCGGCGACGACGAGGTCCAGGCGGCGTTCCGACAACGCGGTCATGAGCTCGGCCTCGCCACCGGGCACCCACCGCACCCGCGCGCCCAGGCTGTCCGCCAGGCGTTGCGCCAGGACCGGCTCGACACCGTCGGGCGCCTGACCGGCGTCGTCGACGATCGTCCACGGCGGGTTGTGCGCCACCCCGACCAGGACCGTGCCGTCACGCACCCGGTCCAGCGTCCCGTCGGCGTCACGGGGCCACTGGCACCCGGCGGCGGTGAGCGCGACCAGCGCCACCACCGCGATCCGCGTCCACGTCCGTCGAGCGACCATGCCGATGATGTTGCCCGAACGCCCGGGTTCCAACCCTCGGACGATTCCGGTGAGCCGCTGGTATTCGGGCCAATCGGACGAATCGCGGGGAGGGCGTCCTGTCCCGCCGGCGGGTGTTCGGCACTGCTGCGTTGGTGTGACCTCCCATCGCGGAAATGCGGTGGGGGGCTCGACTCGTTAGCTTCGGATGTGCCGGCGCCAAGAGCGCCGGTGTCGCCGGGCGCCGGGGGGCGTCCGGTCCGGTGAGGGGGAATCGTAGTGAGACGCAGTGTTCTGCGTGGGTTCGTGCTGCGCGTGTCCGGCAGCGCGATGGCGGCCGTCCTGGCGGCCGGTGTGGTGATCGGGGTGGCGCAAGCCGCTCCGGAAGGGGGCCAGGCCCCAGAGACGTGGACTCCGTCGTCACAGGTGAACCGGGAACCGGTGGGTGGCGACGCGCCCGACCGCGACCGGTGGCCCGCGAGCGGGGGAGACCTGCAAGCCCAGAGGGTCACGTGCAGCGGCGCCGATTACGGGATCCTGCCGTCGTACCCCATGGAGCGGCACCGGATCAGCGATCGGCTGGAGCTGCTGGTCAACCTCGACAACCGCAACGCGGTGCTGGCATACCGCGAGCTGACGGTCAAGGGCACCGGGCTGAACCTGACGGTGGACCGGTTCTACAACACCTACGACGGCCCGATCCCCGGTGGTGACTGGCAGCTGAGCTACGACAACATCGGCCTGGAGGTCTTCGACGGGCAGGGCGTGATCCTGCACGGCCCCAACGGGTACTGCGAGTGGTTCGCCGAGAACGCCGACGGCACGTACGCGCCGGCGCCCAAAGTGGACGCGAAGCTGACCAGGACGCCCGACGGCGGCTACGTGGTGTCGTTCGACGCCTCCGACGAGCGGTGGCTGTTCACCGCGGGCGGCTGGCTGGTCTCCCAGACCGACCGCAACGGCAACACCGTGACCAACCGCTACGCGCCGGACGGCAAGCTGACCTCCGTCGTGGACACCCAAGGCCGGGTGACCCGATTCAACTACGACGACCGCGGCCGAGCGCAGTCGATCACCGACCCGTCCGGGACGACGTTCGGCGACTACACCTACGCGACGAGCGGTGAGCTCATCCAGTTCACCGACCGCGGCGGCGCGCAGGTCAAGCTCGGGTACGCCCCGGAGTACCCCCGGGAGCTGACCTCGATCACCGATCCGCGCGGCGCGGTCTACCGGCTCGAGTACGACGACCGCGGGCGGCTGACGAAGCTGACCAAGCCGACCTCGGACGGCGTCGGCGTCAGCACCACGTACGCGCGGACCGACACCTACGACACGATCGTCACCGATGCCAACGGCAACGCCTCGCGGCACGAGTTCGACGACGAAGGTCGGCAGGTCAAGGCCACCGACGCGTTGGGGCACGTGCGGTCGCAGACGTGGACGGCCGCCAGTGACGTCAACACCACGACCGACGCCCTGTCGCACTCCACGACCTACCAGTACGACTCGCTCAACAACCTGATCGGCACCAAGCTGGCCACCGGTGCGCAGAGCGTGGTCGGTTACACCAGTTCGGCCCACCCGCACCTGCCGACCCAGGTCACCGACGCCTCCGGCAACCAGACCACCCGCGAGTACGACGTCAACGGCAACCTGACCAAGGTCCGCTCGACCGGGCTGAACGCCGACATCGAGACCTACACCTACAACGCCCGCGGTCTGGTCGCCACGCGCAAGGACGGCAAGGGCGCGATCACCAGTTACACCTACGACACCGCGGGCAACTTGACCCAGGTGGCCCCGCCCGCGCCCGCCGGCGCCACGACCTACACCTACGACTCGCTGTCGCGGGTCACCAGCATCACCGACGGCAACGGCGTGCGCATCGACTACGGCTACGACAGGCTCGACCGGGTCGTGTCGGTCAAGCACGGGGCGAGCGCGGTGCAGGCCAACACCTTCGACGCCAACGGCAACCTCACCTCCACCCAGGTGCCCGGCGTGACGCGCACGCTGGCCTACGACGCGCGCAACCAGCTCACCAAGGTCACCCGCGGCACCGAGGTCGTGTCCTACACCTACGACAAGGTCGGCAACCTCAAGACGCTGACCACCCCGACCGGCACCGCGACCTACGGCTACGACGCCGCGGACCGGCTGACGTCGCTGGCCGACGCCTACGGCGGCACCACGACGTTCGGCTACGACGACGCCGACCGGCGCACCACCACCGGCTTCCCCGGCGGCGCGGTGCAGACCACCGGCTACGACAACGCCGGCCGCAACACCTCCATCACGGTCACCAAACCCGGCGCGGAACTGTTCAAAGCCACCTACCGCTACACCCGGCCCGACGGCAGCGACACCGACAAGCTCCAGTCCAAGACGATCAAGGGCGTGACCACCGACTACGCCTACGACGGGCTGGGTCGCCTCACCAAGGCGGGCACCGGCTCCTACACCCTGGACAACGCCACCAACGTGCTGTCCGGCGAGGGTCGCACCTACACCGTCAACGCCGCCGACCAGTACACCAGGTCCAACGACACCACGGTGGGCTTCGACGGCGCGGGCAACTACAAGTCCACCACCAACCCCGACTCCGCCGTCACCCACAGCCCCACCAACCAACTGCTCACCGGCCACCTCGGCACCACCAAGGTGCTCGACCTCGCCTACGACACCGCGGACCAGACCCAACCCCGCACCGTCACCGAAACGCCCACCAGCGGCACCTCGGTGACCCACGTGTTCACCCGCACCGCCCTCGGGGTAACCGAGACCGTGGACAACGGGACGCGCTCCAGCTACACCCGTGACACCGAAGGCGTGCTCATCGGCCTGAAGGACAAGACGGGCGCACGCTACGGCGCGGTCACCGACCACCAGGGCAGCGTCCTCGCGCTCGTCGACACCAACGGCAACCTGGCCGCCGAATACACCTACACCCCTTACGGCGCGGTGACCGCCACCGGCACGGCGTCGGCCTCCAACCCGTTCCGCTACCTGGGCGCCTACCAACTCCAACGCGGTCACTACCTGCTGGGCTACCGCATCTACGAGCCCAGCTTCGCCCGCTTCTTCTCACCCGACCCCACCGGCCAGGAACCGAACCCCTACAACTACGCGGGAGGCGACCCGATCAACAACAGCGACCCCACCGGCGGGAGCTTCGGTTCGAGCGGTGGCGCCACCATCGGTGGCGGTATCGGCGGCCTGGCGGCGGGCGCGTTCGTCGCGGCCGCCTGTGGCACCGGTGTCGGATGCCTGCCCGCTTTCGCCCTGATGGGTGGCTTCCTCGGCGGAGCCGGCGCGGCGATCGGGTCCGCCGCGGCCGGCGGGACGCAGAGCGACATTTCGACCGACGGGTTCTGGGGTGTCGTGAGCGGGGCGCTGTTCACCCCGCTCGGCAAGCTCGTGTGATTGCTGGATGATCGAAGGATCGTGAGATGACGGAGGCCCTCTGGTGGTTCACGCGATCACGCCGGAGGGCCTTCGTCGCTCGACGTCATCGACCGGCGCTGGGCACGCAGGTCCCGGGAAAGGTGTCCCATGGCTGTGAAGCGTTTGCTGCTGGGAGCGTTGTGGCTCGTGCTGCTGGCCCTCGCTGTCGTCTTCCGGCAAGAGGCACCCGGAGCTTTGCCGGCTGTCCTGGCCGGAGGGCTGGTCCTGCTCTTCGGGGGAGCTGTCATGCGCGCCGTCGAGAAGCGGAAGAACCGCTCCTCCGGCCCCTGAGCCGCACGTCCTGGCGTCGCGCGGGCGACGCGCGATCACCCGACCGCCGATCGGCCACCGCGCTCCGCACCACCCGCGCCCGGTCGTACCCGACACCACCCGGTTCGAGCAGCTCCCCCTGAAACCCGCGAACGGCCTCACCGCCCGCCGCTCCTGACCGACCACCGCCGCTCCACTCGTACCGCACCCGGGCCGTCCGACATCGCCCGATCGGACTCACGACGGGACAAGGCGGACGCTTGTCCTGTTATCGCAAGCGGTTGCGCCGCTACCGCGTCCGGCACCGGGCGACGAAACGTGGACCGGACGCTCCGGCACCTTGTCCGCAGAAATGCGTGATCGGCGTGGCCGGGATCGGCTATGCCTGGCTTCTGCCCGTGCGGGCGTCGAGGCGCCAAGGAGGATCCGTCGTGGGCGATGGTTCCCAGGCTGACGACGGTGACGGGTCGGACGCCCGGGTGCGACCCGATCACGTCGGGAACCCCGATCGTCGTGGTCGTGCTGTCCGGCAACGGGCTCGGTCCTCGTCGTCCGGTGCCGTCGTCCAGGCGGGGCGGGACGCGGTGGTGACGTTCGAACAGCACATCCACCACCGGTCGTCGGTGGGAACCGTCGCGGTGGTCGCCGCGTGCGGTGTCGCGGTGCTCGTGGCCGGCGTCATCGTCATCCGCAGCGGGGTGTTGCTCGAGCCGGTGCCCGCCTGGACCATCCCCGTGGCGGTGTCACTCACGGCCGTTCCGCTCGTGCTGCGCCGGAGGGCGCGGAAACCGGCCGCGCGCCAGGCGTTCCTCGTCACGTCGGCCTTCAGCCAGAAGTACTGGGTCGCCGAGTTCGTGCAACGCCTGCACCGGGCGCTCGACCGCAAGGGCATCAACCTGGTGCTGAAGGTGCCCGACCGGGACTACGACGCCGCTTCGCAGGGCCACGACCTGCGAAGGGTGCTCAACACCAAGGACAGCTACCTGGGCGGGTTCGTCGTCCCGACCGAGCTGCACCGGATGCGGTCACTGCTGGTGGAGTTCTGCGTCGAACTGGCGCTGCCGGTGGTGTTCACCGACGTCGACCCGTTCGACGACGAGAGCGAGTACCCGGCCAACACCGCGTTCGTCGGCTACGTCAGCGCCGACCTCGGGACGGAAGCGGGGCGTTGGCTGGTCGACCACCTGCGGCAACGCGGTGTGCGGCGGCCGCACGTGCTGATCGTCGCCAGTCGTGAGCACGCCGAGCGCCAGGTCGCGTGCGCGGAGGTCCTGCGCACCGGTCTGGGCAACGTGTCGATCAGCGTCGACGACACCTGTGCCTTCACCCGGTCCCGTGCCTACGACGCGGTCCAGGCCCACGTCCGGGCGCAAGCGGTGCGGTCGGCCCGGCTGGACGCCGTGTTCTGCACCAACGACGAGATGGCGCTGGGTGCGGTGGACGCGCTGCGCGCGACGGACTCACCGCTCACCCGGGAGACCACCGTCATCGGCGTCGACGGGATCCCCGAAGCCCGGCACCTCATCGCGACCGCCGCGAGTCCGCTGCGGGCCACCGTGGTGCAGGACCCCCACCGCCTGACCGAGAGCGCCGCCGAGGTGTTGCAGAGGATGCTCGACGGTCGCCAGGCGATGACGCGGACCATCCTCAAGCCCGAGGTGTACCAAATCCGGTGACTCGGCCGTGGCGAGGGCGCTGGGGGCGTCCCCGCCACGGTGGGGTCAGGTCAGTTGGTTTGCAGGTAGACCGACAGCCAGACCGATTCGCCGTCCACGTTGGTGTAGTTCTTCACGTGCAGGTAGCGCATCCCGGGCGGCCAGGTCACCAGGTCGCTCCAGGTCTGGTCGGTGGACATGCCGCCCACCAGGCCGTCTTGGACCGCCAGCACCGAGAACAGCCCGCTCCCGTTCGGCTCCAGGTCGACCGGGCGCATGTGGTTGGCCGCCAGTTGGTTGCGGGCGTACTGGATGGTCACGGCGGGCATCCAGTCCCACACCAGGTAGTCGTCGCCGCTGCTCGGGATCATGATCACGTCGTAGCGCCCGCCGCCCAGCGGGTCGACGTCGATCAGCCGGCAGGTGCAGTCCTGCCTCTTCTCGTCGACCTCGGCCTTGGTGATGTTGAGGTACCACCACCAGCTCTTCGCGGCGGCCCCGGTGTTGTCGACCCACGCGGCGGCGAAGCGGGTCTGGCCGGCCACGGTGTGCCGTTCGACGTCGATCAGCCGCTTGTACGGCTGGGTGCCGATCTTGCTCTTGAGGCTTTCGTGCGTCTCGCCGGTCGTCCACGAGAACGACCCGCCGGGACTGCGCGTGTACGTCGGACCGCTGTTGGTCACGGTCACCACGGAGAACGCGTTGCCGGCCGGCTCGACGTCGATCACCCTGCTGTTGTTCTGGTTCAGCCACGTGTCGATGGCGTTCTTGTCCATGACTTGGAACGCGGGCCCCGCCGAGACCGACGAGTACCGCTCCGGGTCGCGCTCCGGCACCACCGCCGAAGCCGGACCGGTCACCACGCCCAGCATCATCACGCCGGCGAGCGCACCCCCCACGGCGGTTCTTCCCATCTTCATGCTGTCCCCTCCATCGCCGTTGTCGGTTTTCCGACGCCTTCGATGGTGGGCGGCGCGATGACGCGGGGAAATGGACCCGGGGATCCATAAAAGATCCATCCGGGGTCCGGATCCCACGGCGGGTTCGGCCCGGTGTATCACCCGGCGCGCCGCGCGCACATCACCCCCGCAACCGCGTCGCACGAGGGGGGAAAGGTGATCAAGGTCTTCGTTGTCGCGAGGGTCCGCGTCTACCGGGACAGCGTGGAGCGCTGCCTGGCCGACAGCCCGCGGATCGTGGTGGCGGGCACGGCCGCCGAACCGGCCCAGGCGAGGCTCGCGGTGCCGAGCGCCCGGCCGGACGTCCTGCTGCTCGACCTCGGCGCGGACGCCGCGCAGCCGTTCACCCGGGAACTGCGGTCCTCCTCGCCCGCCACCAAGGTGGTCGGCCTCGCCGGGGACGCCGTCGCCGACGTGATCGGCTTCGTGGAGTCCGGGATGCTGGGCTACCTCGCCCCCGACGCCACCCTCTCGGAGCTGGTGACCGCGATCGAACGGGCGAGCCGGGGCGAGGCGACGTGCCCGCCCCACGTGACCGCGCGCCTGTTCCACCGGCTCGCCGACCGGGCCGCGGGCAGCCGCGGCCGGCTCCGCACGACACCCCGGCTGACCGCCCGGGAGCTGGAGGTCCTGCGGCTCATCGACCGCGGGCTGGCCAACAAGGAGATCGCCCGCGCCTTGTCGATCTCGCTGTCCACGGTCAAGAACCACGTCCACCACCTGCTGCGCAAGCTCCAGGTGGAGCACCGCGCCGCCGCGACCGAACTGCTCCGGCACGCGGATGTATCAGGGTGACGGCTCGACACCCATGACCCAGGGAACGCACACCGACCGAAAGGTGACCACGACCATGCCGACGAACAGGCTCCGGCGCTTCCGCTCACCGGTGATGGAGGTGCACGGCGCGTTGATCCGACCGGGTGAGCTCCTGGTGGAGGACGCGTTCGAAGACGACCTCAGGCCGCTGCTGGAGCGCCACGGCGGCAGGCCCTACAGACCGGGACCACCCGGCCGGGACTGGCGCCAGGACCCGAGCGCGCCCGACTACGGCGACGTCAACGCCCGGCTGCGCGAGGCCCGGCTGGCGCACCGGCTGTGGGTGGGCTTCGCCGACGAGGTGCCGGTCGACCTGGTCCGCCGGCAGCGCCTGCGAGGACTGCACTTCCACCACGTGTACGTGGGCGCGGTGGGCGTCCAGGACTTCTACCAGGGCGGCCCCGACGGCTGGGCGGCCGCGCTGACGGGCGCTCGGCCCACGCTGGGACCGGCGGTCGGGCAGCCGACGCCTTCGGTCGCCGTGCTGGACACCGGTGTGCCCGCCGACTGGGAGACCACGCACCCCGACCTGGGGCCGTTCCTGCGGCTGAACCCGGACGCGCTGCCGATCGACCCGCTCGACGGCGACGACGCCGGCTCGCTCCTCGACGTCCAGGGCGGGCACGGCCTGTTCATCGCGGGCCTGATCGCGCGGGTGGCGCCGGAGGTGAGCACCCAGGTCTTCCGCGTGCTGGAGACCACGGGCGAGACCGACGACGCGGAGCTCTGCCTCGCGCTGACCTCCAAGGAGCTCACCGCCCCGGTGATCAACCTGTCGCTCGGCGGGTTCACCGACGACGACCTCCCGTCTCTGATGCTGTCGACGGCGCTGGACGCCGTGCTGAACGACGGCAAGGTCGTCGTGGCCGCCGCGGGTGCCTCGGACCAGCCGGACCGCCCGTTCTACCCGGCCGCGTACGCCTACCAGGGGCCGCCGCCCGGCGTGATCTCGGTCGGCGGGTGCGACACCACGGGCGGGTCGGCCGTCGCGTGGTCCAAGAGCAACAAGGCCGAGGTGTACGCGCCCGCCGTCGAGCTGGTCAGCACGTACGTGAGCGGGTGGGCGCACCCGAACGACGCCGCCGCGGTCTTCACCGGCTGGGCCAAGTGGACCGGCACGTCGTTCGCCGCGCCGCTGGTCGCGGCGGAGATCGCGCGGCGGTTCACGAAGGCGCAGGGGCTGGACCCCGTCCGGGAGGTGGCGAACACCTTCCTGGGCCAACTGCCGAACGCGGGGTGGCAGCCGTCGGCCAGGCTCTACGAGGTGCAGCCACCGCCGACCGCGTGGCAGTGCGGGTGATCAGGCGCCGAAGGTGACGAAACCGGCGGCGGCGGCGACCGCGCCGTCGTCGGTGGGTGCGATGGCCGCCCTCGTGGCGGCCATCGCCTCGGCGGGTGGGACGCCGGCGAGCAGCCGCTCGTGCAGCGCGAGCATCACCGGTTCGGTGTCCACATCGGACACCGGCACGGCGGTCGCGACCACGGTCCGGGCGCCGAGCGCGAGCAGCGCCGACACCAGGCCGATCACCTCGTCACCCGCCCGCACCGCGGCCACCCCCGACTGGCACGCGGGCAGCACCACCACCTCCGGCGCGCGGGACAGGCGTTCGAGGTCGTAGACCGTGAGCGGGCCGTCGGCCAGCTCCAGCGCGGACAGCAGCGGGTTGTCGGTGCGCAGCCTGCCGTGCGCGGCGACGTGCGCCAGGTCCGCCCCGTCCACCGCGGCCAGCACGGCGGGCACGGTGGCCCGGTCGTCGAGGAGCACCTCGGCGGCCGGTGCGCGCCGGGCGAGGGCGGCGACCTCGGACCGGGCCGCGGGCAGACCGGGCCCGGCGGCCAGCAGCACCCGCCCGCCGCGCCGGACCGGCGACCGGACCGCGCGCAGCCAGGCCGCGGCGGACGGCGCGACCCGCACCGGGCGCCCGGTCAGGCTGGGCAGCAGGCCCCACGGCACGCCGTGCAGCCCGCTGGTCGGCACGACCACCAGCGGCCGGTCGCCGAGCTCGGCGCGGACCGGGCCGAGCAGCAGGTCGTCCAGCCGACGCCCGGCGGCCTGCGCGGACGCCCGGACCGCGGCCCGACCGCGTGGCGTGCCGAACGCCATGGCCAGTGCGTTCAACCCGGCGACGGCGGCGTCCAGCGCCGCGGTGACCTCGGCCAGCTCGGCCACCGGTCGCAGCCGGCAGCGGCCGGCGCTCAAGGTCACCGCGAGCAGTTCGCCGCCTCGGCGGACGAACTCGACCAGGGCGGCGTCACCGAGGGCCGCGACCAGCGCGGCGGCGTTCGGCGGCGCGTCCTCCGGGCGGTGCAGCGGGCTGCCGGCCACCCGGCTGGCCCGCACCACGCGGTCCTCGGCGGCACGGCGGACGGCGTCGGCCGGCGCGGACGACCCGGACCGGCGGGCCGCGGTGTCCTGCGCGGCGAGCCGACGCAGTTCCACGAGCGCCTCGGCGAGCTCCGGGTCGTGCGGCGGCTTGACCGGCCGCAGCCGCAGCGCGCGGGCCCTGGCGCGTTCGGCCCACCCGAGCACCATCCGGGCGTCGCCGGCGGCCAGGGCCAGGTCGAGGCCGAGCGCGGCCGGTTCCGCCCCGAACGCCGACACGTGCACCCGCAGCTCGGTCGCGCCCAGCGCCGCCTGGTACCTCCCGACCAGCGCGAGGCCGGCCCGCAGCGCGGCGAGGGCGCCGCGGCGGTCACCGCGGGCCTGCCGCAGCAGGGCCTGCGCGTGCCAGGCCCGCACCCGGGTCTCCAAGGTGCCGGAGGATCGGACGGGCCGGGTCGGGCGTGACCCGGTGGCCGGGCCGAGCACCCGTTCGGCGGTGGCCAGGTCACCGGCGCGCACCGCGGCACCGGCCGCGATCAGCCGGGCGTCCAGCTCCGCCACCCGCCACCCGGCCGCCGCCAGCGCCTCGGCGCACTCCAGCGCCGACCGCACCAGCGCCCGCGGCGCGAGGTCGTGCTCTCCCACCGCGCGCAACGCGACCAGGCGGGCCAGCGAAGCCCACCCCGGCCTGCCCTGGCGGGTGAACAGGTCGAGCGCTTCCCGCGCCTCCCGCGCGGCGACCTCGCGCAGCCCGAGCGCCGCCGCCGTCTCCGCCAACCACAGCTGGGCCTCGGCGAGGTCGGCCGCCGCGTCGGCCTCGCGCAGTTCCGCGACGGCCCGTTGCGCCGTGCGCCGGGCGTCTTCGAACAAACCGACCGACAGCAGCACCTGGCAGCGGTTGAGCTGCAACTGCGGTATCGGGCGGGTCCGCAGCGCGGGTGAGCGCTCGGCCCGGTCGTAGCCCGCCAGCGCGGCCGGGGCGTCACCGCTGAGCGCGGCCACGTTGGCGAGGTTGCACTCGGACTCGGCGGCGTGCACGTCCATCGAGAGCGCGTGCCACAGGGACCGGGCCCGGATGAAGTCGGCCTCGGCCGCGGCCGGCGCGCCGCGGTGGGCGTGCAGCAGGCCGCGGTTGTTGTGCAGTCGGGCCTGCCACAGCAGGTCACCGGCACGGCGCAGGTGCGGCAGCGTGGCGGCGTAGGCGGCGAGCGCCTCGTCGAGCCTGCCGGTGCGTTGCAGGATCAACGCCCGCTGGGACGCGAGCCGCGCGGCCGGGAGCCCGGTGAGCCGCCCGGCCGCGCGGTCGGCCTCGGTCAGCGCGGTCCGCAGCCGGCCCCGGTCGAGCAGGATGAACGCGAGGCTCATCCGGGCTTCGGCGGCGGCCTGCTCGGCTCCGGCCCGCGTTGCGGCCCGGATTCCGGTGCGCAACCGGGCCTCCGCGCCGGGCAGGTCACCGAGCCCGCGCAGGGCCAGGCCCGCGGCCCGGTGCGCCGTGCACAGGGCGGTCGGGTCGCCGGCGGCGAGCGCTTCGGCCGCCGCGGCGTCGGCTTCGGTGAGCGCGAGCCGGGGATCGCGGCCGACCAGGTCGAGCGCGGCGGCGGCGTGCTCCATCGACGACCGGGCCGCGCTGACCGATGCGCTCACGAACGGCAGTGTGCCGAACCTGTTGCGCCATCACAATGACACCGGTGGGGTGACGACGGTCGGGCCGGCGGGCCGCGGCACGGCCAGTTGCGCCAGGCCGCGCGTCACCCCGTCGAACACGAACCGGCCGCCGTCGTCGGCGACCACGTGGCGGGTGCCGGCGGGATCGTCGGTCCTCAGCTCCACCCGCAGCGGTCCTGGCGGCGCCAGCCAGCCCTCCACCCGCAGCTCACCGGCCCGTTCGGCCACCGTGAGCATGATCGTCACGTCGGCCGACTCGAACGTCAGCGTGCGGACCGGTTCCGCCGACCGCGCGCCCGCGCCGGCCAGGACGTCCTCGTACAGCCGGGCGACCTCGATGTCGACGTCGGCCAACCGGAGGGCGAACCGGGACCGGGTGTCCAGGTCCGCGGGTGGCGGGTCGAGCGCCTGCTGCACCGCCCGCACCTGGTCGAGGATGGCCAGGTCCAGCTCGTCCAGCCGCGACGCGGCGTCCTCGGGCCCGGTCATTCCGCGCTCCACGCGGGATCGGCGAGCAGCATCGCCCGCAGCTTGGCCAGGCAGCGGCCCCTGGTCGGGCCGATGCTGCCCGGCGGCATGCCGAGCGCCTCGGAGATCGAGGCGTAGTCCGGCCGGTCGGCCACGGCGATCACCCGCAGCAACGCCTGGCAGCGCTCGGCGAGCCGGGTGAAGTGGCGCCACAACGCCCGGTGCCGCTCGTCGGCGCCGAGGCGTTCGCCCGGGTCCGGCTCGCCGTCCGGCAACCCCGCCAGCACGTCGTCGCCGACCTGGACGTGCCTGCGGCGGCGGGCGTTCGTGCGCCACGCCTCCCGCCGGGTGGCGCTGACCAGCCACGCGGTCAGCGCGAGCGGTGAGCGGATCGTGTCGAGCTGCCGCACCAGCTCCAGCCAGGTCGTCTGCACGACGTCGGCGGCGTCCTCCCTGGTCAGGCCCTGCGCCCGGGCGACGTGCCAGAGCAGCGGGTTCAGCTGTGCCACCACGTCGTCCAACGCCGCCAGGTCACCCGCCCTGGCGCGTTCGAGGTGCTCGGCCAGCACGTGCGGTCGCCGCGTCCGTCGGTCGACCTCCGACACCGGATCGTGTTTCATGCGTTCGCCTCCAACGGGCACGGTCATCCGAGCACCACCCTCCACCGCCGGTACCGGGGAGGTGGACCGCCGTACGGATACATTCGCGCGCGGTATTCGCGCGGTCTGGTCGGCAGGCGTGGTCGAGGAGGGTCGGTGACCGCGAACGCCGCGGGGTGCACACTGGTCGGCGTGCCGGGGGTGGGAAGGGTGGGCACCATGCGCAAGGTCGACCGGGGCTCGCCCGGTGAAGGCTGTCCCGTCCAGCGCGACGCGGACGGGACCTGGCAGATCAACGGTTACGCGGCCGCGCGCGCGTTCCTGCGCGACCACCACACCGTGCAGGCCGGGCTCGGCGTGGAGACCACGGAGAACTTCCCGCGGCGGATCCGCCGTCCCGTGCTCTACCGCGACGGGCCCGAACACCGTGAGCACCGCAGGCAGACGGCCAAATTCTTCACCCCGCGGCGGGTCGACGAGTCCTACCGCGAGGTGATGGAGCGCGTCGCCGACGAGCAGGTGGCCCGTGTTCGCGCGGCAGGCCCGGTCGACCTGGCCGACCTGAGCTTCCAGCTCGCCATCGACGTCACGTCCGCCGTGATCGGGCTGACCGAGAGCAGGCCCGGGATCAGGCGGCGGCTGGACTACTTCTTCCCGGAGCGCTTCGGCAAGCCCGGGTTCACCAGCCCGCACGGCCTGTACTGGGCGTGGCGGCAGCTCAAGGGCTGGTCGGCGATCTACCTCCACGACGTCCGGCCCGCCGTGCGCGCCCGGCGCGTCCGGCCACGCGACGACCTGATCTCGCACCTGCTCGCCGAGGGCTGCACGGCGGCGGAGGTCCTGGGCGAGTGCCTGACGTTCGCGGCGGCGGGCATGGTCACCACCCGCGAGTTCGTCGTGGTGGCCGCCTGGCACCTGTTCACCGACGACGACCTGCGGGCCCGGTACCTGGCCGCCGAGGAACCCGAGCGGCTGCTCGTGCTGCACGAGGTGCTGCGCCTGGAACCGGTCATCGGCCACCTGAAGCGCCGCACCACCGACGAGGTGCGGGTGGACTCGGTCACCGTGCCCGCGGGTTCCGTCGTCCGGGTCCAGCTCGACCACGCCAACTCCGACCCCGCGGTGGTCGGCGACCGACCGCTGTCGGTGTGCCCGGGCCGGGCCATGGCCCACGTCGGCGCCTCGACCGGACTGTCCTTCGGGGACGGTCCGCACAAGTGCCCCGGCGCGCACGTGGCGATGCTGGAGTCGGACGTCTTCCTGCACAAGCTGCTGTCGCTGCCCGGCATCCGCATGGTCCAGCCGCCGCGGATCGGTTTCAAGGACGAGATCGCGGGCTACGAGCTGCGCGGCCTGCGGGTGGCGGCCGACTGACCACGACGACCGCCGGCGTCCGCGTTCCGGAGGTGGGCCGCGCCACAGCTCGGAATGGTGACGGTCGGCGACAAAGCCATGCACCGCGCGACGGTGGTGTGATCCTCTGTTGATCGGGTCGGGGGACACCGTTGTGGGGGGTTGGGATGAGCGAAGACAGATCGACGGCGCAGCCACCTGCGGTCGGGCCGCCGGATGACGCGTCGCGGGCTGCCGCCGAGCCGGCGCCGCTCGAGGCCGCGAGCGCGGAACTGCCGACCGAACAGGCACCGGCCGAGCGGGAAGGGCTGATCACCGACACGGCGGTTGCGGGCGCGGAGGCGGGACGGCAGGGATCGACCGCCGATGCGGTAGCCGCGGGTCCGCAGGTGGAGCGGGAAGGGTTGACTGCCGATACGGCGGTCGCGGGTTCGGAGGCGGGACGGCAGGGGTCGACCGCCGATGCGGTAGCCGTGGGTCCGCAGGTGGAGCGGGAAGGGTTGACTGCCGGAGCAGCAGCCGCAGGTCCGCACGCGGAACAAGCGCCGGGCGGGGTGAAGGCGGCGCAGGCCGTCGAGTCGACACCGGCTGTCGGACCGGAGCCCGCTGAACCGCCGTCCGTCGCGCCCTCCGCGGCTCACCCCGCCGTGGCGGCGAATCCGTGGGCGCGGCCGGGTGGGGTGCAGGAGCACGTCGAGTGGGTCGACCCGACGCCGACCGACCCGATCCTGCGGATCCCCCCGACGCCGCCCGCGCCGAGGTCCACCGCGGCGGCCGTGTTGTTGAACCTCACCGGGGTCGGGGCCGGGTACTTCTACCTGCGCCGGCGGTGGCAGGCGTGGACGGCGGTCGGGGTCGCGGTCGGGCTCGTCGTCGTCGCGTTCGCCACTCAAGCGGCGGGTGACCCGTGGTTGTGGCGGATCCTGGCGGTGTGCTGGTCGGCATTCCTCGCCCTCGACGCGTGGCGGATCGCGGTGAAGCACCCGCTGGTGACGGGTCGCCGGCCCGTGGTGGTCGGGCTGATCGCGGTGGTCGCCGTGGTGGGCGCGTACATCGGGTACGGCGTGCTGGGGCGAAGCGCCCACGACGCCGGGCTCGCCGCTCAAGGGCGCGGTGACTGCGTGGCGGCGACCGACGAGTTCGAGGCCGTGACCGGGCCCTACGAGTTGACGCTCAGCTCGGACGTCGCCGCGGCGGACCGGGGCCTGGCCGAGTGCGCCGACTTCACCCGCGCGGCCGACGCCGAGGACGAGGCCACCGCCGTGCAGCGCTACGGCCAGTTCCGCATCGACCACCCGGACAGCCCACTGCGCCCGTTCGTCCGCGACCGGCTCGTCGAGACCTACACGACCTGGGCACGCGGCCTGCGCGACCAGGGCCGGCTGACCGAGTCGATCAGGGTCTACCGCGACCTGCTGTCCGAGGACGAGTCCTTCGCCCCGGAGGTCGCCGACACCTACCTGCGGCTGGCGAAGAAGATCACCGCCGAACCGCCCGTCAGCGCGAGTGCGGCGGCCGACGCCTTGACCACGATCGCCGACGAGTTCGGTGACACGCCGTCCGCCCGGGAAGTGCCCGCGGCGTTCGACGCGCTCTACGCGGCGGCCATCGCGCCGCTCGCCGCCGGCAAGCCGTGCCAGGCGGTGGACGTCCTCGCCTTCTTCGCCGGCCTGACCGACGAGGTCGCCGCGAAGGTGGCGGGCGAGGCGAACAACCAGTACCCGCGCGCCATGCTCGACTGCGGGCTGAACGACCTGCGCGACGGCCGGGCGAGCGTCGCGATCGCCGCGCTGGACCGGTTCATCAGAACCTTCCCGAACCACGGCGACCTGCCGCAGGCCAGGTCGGCGCGCATCGCCGCCGACGTGGCCGTCGGCACCGGCGCACGGGTGCCGGTGCCCGCACCCCTCGGCGCGGGCGGCCCGATCACGATCACGTTCATCAACACCGTCAACCGGTCGATCGACATCAAGGTGGCGGGCTCCACCGCGCACGAGTTCACCTTGCCGCCGTGCACGTCCTGCCCGGAGTTCTACCCCCTCGGCAAGGGCTCGGACGCGTGCGGCTCACCCGTCGGGCGGCCCTCGTTCACCGTCGGCCTG
Organism: Saccharothrix sp. S26; assembly: GCF_021390395.1. Classification (GTDB taxonomy): domain Bacteria; phylum Actinomycetota; class Actinomycetes; order Mycobacteriales; family Pseudonocardiaceae; genus Actinosynnema. The sequence continues at coordinate 30,618 of NZ_JAJUWT010000018.1, read as the reverse complement.
AACGCGGGCACGCACCACGTGCTCGCCGACTTCGATGACGCCAAGAACCTGGCCAAGCAGTTCGACGCGAGCGCCGGTGGGTTCGACCTGTACTGCCTGTACGTGGAGCGCAACGGCTGACCCGGCCCGCGCGGCCGGACCCGGCGACGGATCCGGCCGCGCGGTGTGCGACCGGCGTCAGGGCAGCGCGACGAAAGGTGCGAGGAACGAGCGCGCCGAAGGGCTGTCCAGGCGGTACGTCACGTTGGTCGCGTAGCACGGGGCGTCGCCGGTGATGGTGGTCGCGACGAGGACGCGCTTGCCGTCGATGGTGGCGAAGTTGGGGCCGCCCGAGTCGCCGTAGCACGCGCCGCCGTTGCCCTGCGACTCGATCATCGACAGGCGCAGCCAGGTCTTGTTGAGCGCGTTGAAGCCCAGCGGGGCCTTCATCCGCACGCCCCCGCCGGGGTGGGTGTGGCCGCCGGGGCCGTTCTGGGCTTCCTCCGTGCCGTAGCCGACGACGGTGTACTCCGCGGCGTCGAGCGCCTTCGGTCCCAGCGCGTCGAGCCTGCCCGCGGTCGGCAGGGTGGCGGGCTTGAAGGACCAGCGCGTCGCCACCTGCTCGGCGGGCAGCTCGATCACCGCGATGTCGTGCGCGTCGGCGGAGTTGCCCGGGTAGGCCGGGTCGGCGTGGGCCACGCCCGGCACGCCGACCGCCGCCGCCTTCTGCGCCGGTGTCCCGGTGGCGGTGTCGAGCGCCGACTGCACGTCTTGCAGCAGTGAGACGTAGAACCGGACGTTCGACGGCCAGCCGTCGACGCAGTGGGCCGCGGTGAGGAACGTGTCGGCGTCGACCATCGTGCCGCTGCACACCCAGTCGACGCGGTCCGGCGTGGCCGGGTCGTCGTCGTTGTCCCAGGTGGCGACCAGCGCACCCACCTCGGTGCGCTCCGGGGCGGGCACGGCGTTGTACGTGTTGATCGCGGAAGCGGGCGAAGCGGTCACGGCGGCCAGCGCGACGACTGCCGCGGCCACGGTTGCTGTGCGCATGTGTGCACTCCTTGCTCCGAGCGGCGTAGGCCCGGAATTCAACTCCTTCCCACGCCCGGACGACACCGGGCCGAGGTGGTTCACAGATGCCAGGGAACGCGGCGACCCGTCAGTAGTCGTAGAAGTAGCCGGTCACGTCGACCACGAGGTCGAGGTCGCCGTCGCTGCCGTTGTGGAACGCCGCGCTCGAGTGCTGGGTGACGGCGAGGTTGTTGGTCACCGCGCCGGCGGTGAAGTTCAACGTGGCGGCGTCCGGTCGGAGCTCGACCGGGGACGGGGAGTAGGCGGTGAGGTAGCCGTCGCGCTGGGGCGTGACCACCTTCGCGTTCGACATCACCGCGGTCGGCGGGTAGCGCAGCGGCGGAGCACCCTGGTCGAGGGCGTACTCGGTGGTCGACCTGCCGGGCAGCGCGCCGGCGGGGCCGCCGAGGCCGGTGCGGGTGTCGACCGCGCGCAGCGGTGACCCGGGCAGGAGGAAGCTCCGGTTGCCCGGGGCGAAGTAGCCGACGACGTCGATGACGACGTCCGTGGTCGCGTTCGAGTACAGGTCGACGTAGCCGCCCGAGCCGATGGGCGCGATCACGGAGTTCGTGGTGATCTGGCCGGCCGTGTAGTTGAGGTTCGAGGTCTGCGGGTTGGGCGTGCCGGCGGGGAAGGCCGTCAGGTGACCGGCCGCGCGCGGGTCGGCCACCGTGATGTTGACCAGCGCCGCCGTGGCGTAGGAGGGCACACCGCCGGTGTAGTGGCCGGCGACCCGCTGGCTGAACGTCTCACCCGCGGCGATCGGCCGGGGCGACGGCATGCCGAGGCCGGTGCGCGTGTCGAGCAGCCGCTGAGGGCGGATGGGGGTGAAGCCCTCCGCCGACGCGGCCTTGGTGAAGTAGCCGGCGACGTCGGCGATCACGTCCACGGTGCCGGGGCTGCCGTTGTACAGGTCGACGTGGCCGTCGCCGACCGCGACGGTGGTCAGGCCGGGCACGGTCGCGCCGGCCCGGAAGTCGATGACGGACGCGGTGGGCCTGGCCTGCCCGGAGGGGTGCGCGGTGAGGTGCCCGTCGGCCGTCGCGTCGGTGACGGTGAGGTTCACGGCCACCGCCGTCACGTCCGCCGGGATCCCGTCACGACCGCCGACCGCCAGCCGCACCGTGCCGTACGGCGCGACCTTCCGGGCCGGCGCACCGACCCCGGACCTGGTGTCCAGCAACCGGGTCGGCCCGTGCTTGACGTAGCCCGAGCCGAGCGTGGTGAAGCTGGTCGACGTCGTCGCGGTGGCGCCGGCGGCGTCGGTGACGGTGGCCCGGACCTGGTAGGTGCCCGGGCGGTCGTACCGGTGCTGGGCCGCGGTGCCGACGGTCGCGGTCTTGCCGTCGCCGAAGTCGATCGAGGTGCCGGCGATGTTCCACGGGTCGCCGCCGGAGTCGACCGTGAAGTACGCCGTCATGCCGCCGTCCGCGCTCGCGGTCAGGCTGGGGTTCAGCGCCCCGCCGGCCGGCACCACCTTGAGCGACGACGACGTGGACCACGTCAGCTTCGACTCGGTGGTCGCGGTCACCTTGATGGTGTACGTGCCGGTCGCCTGGTAGGCGTGGGAGGTGGAGCATGGCGACACCGACGTGGTCGTGCCGTCACCGAAGTCGACCGCGCAGGTGACCGGCGATCCCCACCGGGTCTGGAGGGTGCTGCCGACGGTGACCGCACCACCGACCGGTGCCTGCGTCGCGGACGCCGTGACGGTGCCCCCGGTGAACTGGTCCTGCTGCTCCTTCGCGCCGCGGTCGAGGTAGGTGATCGGGCCCGCACCCGTGTTCGGCACCTGCGGGTTGTCCACCCGCGGACCGCCGAGGGGCTGGTCGAGCACGCCCGGCGCGGCCGCGTTGCCCGAGTCGACGACCGCGGTGCCCTGGTACGGGTCCGTCTTCAGGTCGTGCGCGCCCTGCCCGGTGGCGGCGTGCAGGTCGGCCGGGGTCTGGTAGGTCGCGCCCGCCCACCGGTACACGTTGACGTTCAGGTACGCGACGTTGTAGTCGAGCGTGACGCCGGGCGCCGCCGCGCTGTCGACCTCGATCGCGTGCACCCGGTCCGGCGGGCAGTAGCCGCTGACGGTCCTGGACAGCACCTCGGTGATGACGTTGTTCTGGATCGAGGAGCCGGTGGTCGCGCCGGTGACCGCGATGCCGCGGCGGCAGGAGTCGCGGAAGGTGTTGCCGGTGACGGCGATGGCGTCGACGCCCTCGGCGATCACGCCGTAGTTGCCGAGCGAGGTGATCACGTTGCCGGTGACGGTGAGGCGCGCGCCGCCGTCGGCGTACACGGCCCGTCCCCGCGTGCCGTAGGTGGTGCGGCTGATCGTGACGTCCGTGGACCCGCCGGTGACGCGCACCGAGTCCGCGCCGCCGTAGGGGTCGGCGTCCGGCTGGATCGAGCCGCGGTCGAGCGTGACGCGGCCGGCGGCGTCGACCACGACGGCGTCGGTGACCGTGGCGCCGTGGACGGTCATGTCCCGCAGGGTCACGTCGTGCGCCCCGCGCACGGTGATCGTGGGCGCGGTGCCGCCCGCCGGACGCCGCACGCCGCCGCCTTCGAACACGACGGGCGCGTCGGCGGTCCCGGACCGGGTGATGGTCACGCTCTCGTCGTGCGTGCCGGTGATCTTGACGACCTGGCCGGGGGCGACCACGTCGGCCGCCGCCTGCACCGTGCAGAACGGCGTGGCCGCGCTGCCGTCGCCGTCGTCCGAGCACGCCGCGGTGTCGGTGACGTACAGCGTGGTGGGCACGGCTTGCGCCACCGGTACCCACACCACCCCGGAGAAAACCGCGAATGCCGCTGCGGCGGCGATGTTCGGCAAGCGCACGGTGTCTCCCCGGGAACGCGATGGACGGCTCGGCAGTTGTATCGCGGAACCGTTGGCGCTGTGACACGAATGCCGCAAACGTCCTACCCGGCTACTCTCCGTTGATCTCGGACGCCGAGATCGCGGTGCTGCGGTGGCTGCGCGAGCTGCTGGGGTCCGCGGTGGCGCCGGCGCGCGACACGCGGTGCCGGGCGCGATGCGGGACGGCGTGCGCGGTCCCGAGCGGTTCGGCGTGGTGGTGCCGGAGGGGAAAGGGCACTACAGCGTCGGGGCCGCCGCCCGGTGGGTCGGCTCGGTGCACCGGCTGATCGAGGTCGCCACCGCGGGCCACCCGGGACGCCGATGCGTGGATCTGGCCGCACGCCGACGTCGGTTGGGGGTTGATGGTCGCCGAGCACATCCACCGGGCACTGCTGGAACGGGGTGACTGGTGCTTCCACCGCGTCTCGCCGCGCGATCTGCGCGCCGCGCTCGACGAGGCCGTGCGCCTCGGCCGGCGGTTCCAGGGGGCGGCGTGACGACCCTCGTTCGGTCATACTTGTGAACGCTCACCTATGTCTACCTTGAGTCCCTGGGCTGTGTCTACCGTTGGTAAACATCCCTTGACGACCATGTCTGTTAACGCTCACACTCCCCGGTGATAAACGCTGGCAATCTCCTACGGCGGTGGAACTCAGAGTGGAGCACCCCTCATGACGACAGCGCAGCGGCCGGTCGCGAGACCGGGCCGACGGTGGATCAGTGCCCTGGTGGCCGCGGCTCTGCCGGTCACCCTCGGGGCCGCGCTCTCCGCGGTGACCGCCCCCAGCGCGGGGGCGGTCGAAGGGGAGACGTGGACGGACGACTTCGCCTCGACGACGCTCCGACCGGAGTGGGAGATCGTCAACTCCGACCCCGGCGCCTGGTCGCTGCGCGACGGGGCACTGCGGGTCACCGGCCAGACCGGTGACACCTACCAGGCGGTCAACACGGCGCGGAACGTGTTCATGGTCGACATCCCGGCGGGCGACTTCACCGCCGAGGTGACCGTGCGGGCCCAGGTGGCCAAGACCTACCAGGGTGCCGGGCTGATCGCCTGGAAGGACATGGACAACTACGTCCGCTCGGGCCTGACCTTCGTGGGCACGCTGTCCCCGTCCGGGATCGCGATCGAGAACGACATCGAGACCGCCGCCTCCTTCCGGGCGGAGCGGTTCGTCGACCGGCCCGGCTCGACCGGCGAGACGTTGCAGTTGCAGCGCGTCGGCGACACGATCACCACCCGGTACAAGAACGCCTCCGGCGCGTGGGTGGACGGCTCGGCGGTCACCGCCGCGTTCCAGACCACCCAGGTCGGCCTCTACGCCTTCGGTGCGCTCGACGGCACGACGCTCGACACGGCCTTCGACGACTTCCGCGTCACCGCCGCCGCGGGCAAGGACATCCAGCCCGGCGGCACCTTCTCCATCAAGAGCGCCGCGGGCGCGCACCTGGTCGAGACCGCGGCCGGACTGGCCCTCTCGCCCGAGCCGCCGCTGTCCGCCCTGGTCTTCACCGCGGCCGCCCAGGCCGACGGCACCGTCCACCTGCGCACCGCCGAGGGCGACCGCCCGGTCGTCGTGACCGACGGTCGCCTCGCGCTCGGCCAGACCGGCGGCGCGGCCTCACCCGTGCGGCTGACCGACGCCGCGGGCGGCGAGCTGTTCCTGCGCGACGCCGCCGGCACCGCCTACGCGGGCGGCACGGGCCCGCTCGTGCTGGGCGACAAGTCGGCCGCCGTCCGCTTCAAGCTCGCCCAGGTCAGCACGTCCAACGCCGAGCTGGCCATCGACGGCGACGCGGCCGCCGCGCAGATCAGCGACACCATGTTCGGCATCTTCTACGAGGACATCAACTACGCCGCCGACGGCGGCCTGTACGCCGAGCTGGTGCGCAACCGGTCGTTCGAGTTCAACTCCTCCGACAACGCGAGCTTCACCGGCATGACCGGCTGGGAGGTCGTCAACGGCGGCGGCACGGCGCCGCAGGCGCTCGTCGTCAACGACGACACCCGGCTCAACGCGCTGAACCGCAACCACTTCCGGCTGGTGGCCGACGGTCCCGGCGACGGCCTGCGCAACCTCGGCTACAACCGCGGCTTCGCGGTCAAGGCGGGCGCGAAGTACGACGCGTCGCTGTGGGCGCGGACCACGACCGCCCAGACCCTGGCGGTCCGTCTGGTCAGCGCGGACGGCGCGGTCACCTACGCCGAGGGCGCCGTGGCCGTGGACGGCTCGGACACCTGGAAGCAGTACCCGGTCACCCTGACCGCCTCCGGCACGACCGACGCCGCACGCCTCGTCGTCACCGCGGGCGCGGCCTCGGTGGTCGGCCTGGACATGATCTCGCTCATGCCGCAGGACCGCTGGGTCGGCCCGGTGAACGGCAAGTCGGTGCTGCGCAAGGACCTGGCCGAGAAGATCGCCGCGATGAAGCCGAAGTTCCTGCGCTTCCCCGGCGGCTGCGTCACCAACGTCGGCACGTTCCGCACCTACGAGGAGAGCGGCTTCACCGACCGGCGGCGCACCTACCAGTGGAAGGAGACCATCGGCCCGGTCGAGCAGCGGCCGACCAACTGGAACTTCTGGGGTTACAACCAGTCCTACGGCATCGGCTACCTCGAGTACTTCCAGTTCGCCGAGGACCTCGGGGCCGAGCCGCTGCCCGTCGTGTCGGTCGGCGCCAACGGCTGCGGCAGCACTATCCCCGAGATGAAGGACCCGGCGATGATCGCCCGCTGGGTGGACGACACCGTCGACCTCATCGAGTTCGCCAACGGTGACGTCACCACCGAGTGGGGCGCCAAGCGGGCCGCGCTCGGCCACCCGGAGCCGTTCGGGCTGAAGATGATCGGCCTGGGCAACGAGGAGAACACCACGACCTTCGAGGCGAACTTCCCGGCCTTCCGGGACGCCATCAAGGCGCGGTACCCGGAGATCACCATCATCTCCAACTCCGGCCCGGACGACGCGGGCGCGCGGTTCGAGGCCCTGTGGGACTACAACCGCCGCCAGAACGTCGACATGGTCGACGAGCACTACTACAACGACCCCGACTGGTTCCTGCTGAACAACCACCGCTACGACAGCTACGACCGCAACGGCCCCAAGGTGTTCCTGGGCGAGTACGCCTCGCGCGGCAACACGTTCTACAACGCCCTGGTCGAGGCGTCGTACATGACGGGCCTGCAACGCAACGCCGACGTGGTCAAGCTGGCGTCCTACGCGCCGCTGCTGTCCAACGAGTCGTACGTGCAGTGGAACCCGGACGCCATCTGGTTCGACAACGACGAGTCGTGGAACACCCCCAACTGGGAGGTGCAGAAGCTGTTCGGCAACAACGTCGGTGACGAGGTCGTGCCGAGCACGTTCACCGGTTCGGTCAACCAATCGGTCGTCAAGGGCGGTGTCTTCCTGTCCACCTGGAACACCGCCGCCGCGTACGACAACGTGCGGGTGACCTCCAACGCCAACGGCGAGACGTTGTTCTCCGACGACTTCGCCAACGGCGACCAGTGGAATCCCGCGGCGGGCAGCTGGGCCGTCTCCAACGGCCAGTACGTCCAGTCGTCCGCGACGACCACGGACGCCCGCAGCATCATCGACGACGCGTACTCGAAGGACTGGACGAACTACACGCTGGAGCTCGACGCCAAGAAGCTCTCCGGCCAGGAGGGCTTCCTGATCGGGTTCGGCGCCAAGGGCACCAACGACTTCTACTGGTGGAACCTCGGCGGCTGGAACAACACCCGGTCGGTGTTGCAGAAGGCGTCCGGTGGCAGCGCGGTCGAGGTCAAGTCCGTCGAGGGCCACAGCGTGGACACCGGCACGACGTACCGGGTGAAGGTCGTCGTCGCGGGCAACAACATCTCGCTGTACCTCAACGGCCAGTTGCAGATGACCTACGAGTCCGGTGCGGACGAGAAGCTGTTCCAGGTCGTCACGCGGGACAAGGCGAGCGGTGACGTGGTGGCCAAGGTGGTCAACACCTCGGCCGAGAACGTCCGCACGCGGGTCACGGTCTCCGACGCGGGCGTGCTGCCCGACGGCGAGATCACCCAGATGACCGGTGCGCCCGGCGACACCAACACCAAGGCCGAGCCGACCAAGGTGGTGCCGGTGACCCGGCAGATCAGCGGGCTGTCGAACGACTTCAGCTACGACTTCCCCGCCCACTCGATCACCTTCCTGCGGATGCGCACCACGGACGGCGTCGCCCCGGTCGTGGGTGACGTGACGGTGCACGGCAGGACCGTCAACGGCTGGTACGCCGACCCGGTCACGGTGTCGGCGACGGCCACCGACGACCGGCGGCTGGACCGGATCGAGTTCCGCGTCGACGGCGGTGCCTGGGTGTCCAACGCCGACGCCAAGGTCCAGGTCACCGGCGACGGGCGGCACACGGTGGAGGTGCGCGCCGTGGACGCGGCGGGCAACGTCGGCGTGGTCCGGCCCGTCGCGTTCGGCATCGACGCGGTCGCGCCGGTGTCCAACGCCACCGCGGACTCCGCCGCGCGCACCGTCGCGGTCCGCGCCGCGGACTCCGGGGTCGGGGTCGACCGGATCGAGACCCGGATCGGCACGGCCGACTGGCGCGCCTACACGGCACCGGTCGTGGTCGGTGACGCCGAGACCGCGGTGCAGTTCCGCGCGGTCGACCGACTGGGCAACGTCGAGGCGCCCGGGGCGGTCGTCGTGCCCGCCAAGCAGGTGCAGCTCAAGTCGACCACGACGACGGTGACGCCGTCGAAGCCGAAGGCCGAGCAGGGCGCGGTCCTGCCGTTGACGGTCAAGGTGGCCGGCGCGTCCGGCGGCACGGCGCCGACCGGTGAGGTGCGGGTCCTGGGGCCGTCCGGGCCGCTGAAGTCGGCGACCCTGGTCAACGGGACCGCGACGGTGTCGCTGGACACCGGCGGCCTGACCGTCGGGGAGCACACCCTCGTCGTGCGCTACCTCGGCGACGGCGGGCACAGCCCTTCGCAGACCAGCGTGGTCGTGCGGATCACCAAGCCGAGGAGAGGGTGATCGGGATGAAGATCGCCATGCGGAAGCGGACCACCCTCGCGCTGCTGGGCGCGGCACTCCTGGTGGGCGGGCTGCCCGCCGTGCCCGCCCAGGCGGCGGAGCCGGTCGTGGCGGCCGTGGCCGACTCGTCGGCGCAGGCGGCGGTGGACGCCGTCACGCTGACCGACGCCGACGGCGTCCGGGGCAACCTCACGCTGCCCCGCACCGGCGCCTCCGGCGCGGCCTTGACGTGGCGGTCGGGCAACGAGGGCGTGGTGACCAGCACCGGCGAGGTCACCCGCCCCGCGCACGGCGGCCAGCCGGTGACGGTCGACCTGACCGTCACCGCGACGCTGGGCGGTAGCACGGCGACCCGCACGATCCCGGTCACCGTGCTGCCGATGCCCGCGCCGGCGGAGCACGAGGCGTACTTCTTCCCGTACTTCGTCGGTGAGAGCACCGACGACGGCGAGAAGATCTACTTCGCCGCGTCGAAGGGCGACGACCCGCTGTCGTGGGACGAGCTGAACAACGGCCGTCCCGTGCTCACCTCGACCATGGGCGAGAAGGGACTGCGCGACCCGTTCCTCATCCGGTCGCACGAGGGCGACAAGTTCTACCTGCTGGCGACCGACCTGAAGATCTTCGGCGGCAACAACTTCAGCGAGGCGCAGGAGTCCGGCAGCAAGCACCTGATGGTGTGGGAGTCCACCGACCTGGTGCACTGGTCGGAGCAGCGGATGATCAAGGTGTCGTCGGACTTCGCGGGCAACACGTGGGCGCCCGAGGCGTTCTACGACGAGGCGTCGGGCAACTACGTCGTCTACTGGGCGTCGAACCTGTACCCGACGACCGACGTGGCGTCCCGCGACTTCCGGACCTCCTACAACCGGATGATGTACGCGACCACGCGCGACTTCCGCACGTTCAGCGAGGCGAAGCCGTGGGTGGACGTCAAGCGGGGCACCGGCCTGGGCATGATCGACGCCACGGTGGTGCGCGACGGCGACACCTTCTACCGGTTCATCAAGGACGAGGCGTCCATGACGGTCCGGCAGGAGAAGTCGACCGACCTGATGGCCCCGGTCACCGGGACGCTGCCGACCACGACGTCCTCGCCGTGGTCCCTGGTGCGCGAGCGCATCGGGGTCGGCCAGCCCAACCCGTGGGGCGGCACGTTCACCGGCGGCGAGGGCCCGACGGTGTTCCGCGACAACGAGGTGCCCAGGCGCTGGCACATGATGATCGACCAGCCGAGCTACCACGGCGGCCAGGGCTACCTGGCGTTCCAGACCGACGACATCGCGTCGGGCGTCTGGACGACGGTCCCGGACGCGGCGCTGCCGCGCAGCCCGCGGCACGGCACGGTCATCCCGATCAGCCAGGCCGAGCTGGACGCGCTGCGCGCGGCGATGCAGCCGAACCTGCTCGCGAAGTCGGTCGCGTCGGTGTCGGTGCGCACGCGTGAGGGCGTGGCGCCCGTGCTGCCGTCCACCGTGGACGTGACCTACGCGGACGGCTCGACCCGGGCGACCGCGGTCGACTGGGCCGACGTGGACCCGGCGCAGTACGCGTCGTGGGGGTCGTTCCGGGTCGAGGGCGCGTTGGTCGGGCAGGCGTTGCGCCCGGCGGTGACGGTGATCGTGACCGACAGCGCGGACCCGACGGTGTCGTTGAGCACGACGCCCGCGTCACCGACAGGTGGCTGGTTCACCGTGCCGGTCGACGTGAAGGCCACGGCCGCCGACGAGAACGGCGTGCGGTCCACCGAGATCGCCGTGGACGGCGCGTGGCAGACCACCGACGCGGTGCGGCTGACCGACGGCAGGCACACCGTGCAGGCCCGGGCGACCGACGTCAGCGGCAACGTGTCGGGTGTGGTCACTCGTGAGGTCGACGTCGACACGCAGGCCCCGGTCAGCCGGGCCACGTGGAACGGCACGACCCGGTCGGTGTCCATCGCGTCCGCCGACGACACCTCCGGCGTCGCGCGGGTCGAGTACCAGGTGGGCGACTCGGCGTGGGCGACCTACACCTCGCCGCTGACCTTCGGCGACGTCGCCGCGACCGTGCGGTACCGGGCCGTCGACCAGGCGGGCCACGTCGAGCGGGTCAACGCGATCGCCGTGCCGCGCGAGACCCTCGACCGGAGCACGACGACCGCCACCCTGAGCCGGGGCGCGGTCAAGCCGGGCGGCGACGCCTCCGCCCTGGTCGAGGTGAAGGGCGGCCCGTTCACCCCGACGGGCACGGTCCGGATCATCTCCGGCGGTGACCTGGAGGTGGGCCGGGCGACCCTGGCGGCGGGCCGTGCCACGGTCCCGATCGACACCGCCGCGCTCGGCACGGGCCGGTGGCAGCTGACCGTGGTCTACGACGGCGACGCCAACCACGCCCCGTCCACGACGACCGTGGTGCTGAAGGTCAACAAGCGCTGAGCGCCCGCCCGGAGCGGTCGTCCCGACACCCGTCGGGGCGACCGCTTCGTCGTTCTCCGGCACGGGCGGCGCCGGCGGCACTGCGGCATGATCGGACCGGTTCGCCGCGATCGGGCGCGGGCGGGTGGTCGTCGGTCAGGGTTGGCGGTGGAAGGAGGCCTTCGTGATCTCGGCACTCAACCGGCTCGTCGACCTGGTGGAAGAACACCTGGGCGAGGAGTGCGACGTGGACGCGTTGGCGCGTTCGGTCGGCACGACCGGGTACCACTTGCGCCGGATGTTCTCGTCGTTGGCGGGCATGCCGTTGTCGGAGTACGTCCGGCGGCGGCGGATGACGGTCGCGGCGGCGGAGGTCGTCCGGGGTGAGGACGACCTGCTCGGCATCGCGGTCCGGCACGGGTACGGCTCGACCGAGGCGTTCGGGCGCGCGTTCCGGGCCGTCCACGGCGCCAACCCCGGTGACGTGCGCCGTGACGGAGGCCCCCTTCGGACCCAACCGCAGCTCAGGTTCCGCCTGACCGTCGAAGGGAGCGTCCCCATGGACACCCGCATCCTCGACCGCCCCGCGTTCCGGCTGGTCGGCCACGCCACCCGCGTGCCGCTCATCCACCACGGGGTCAACCCGCACATCCAGGACCACATCACCGCCCTGCCGCCGGAGGAGCACGTCCGGCTCAAAGCCCTCGGCGACACGGAGCCGGCGGGCCTGTTGCAGGTCAGCGACGACCTCGACCCGGACGCCGCGGAGGGCAGCGAGCTGACCTACCTGCACGGCGTCGCCGTCACCGCGGGCTCGCCCACGCCGGACGACCTCGACGCCATCGAGGTGCCGGCCGGCAGGTGGGCGGTCTTCCGCACCTCCGGCCCGTACCCGCAGGCGTTGCAGACGGCGTGGGCCGCGACGGCGACGGAGTGGTTCCCGTCCAACCCGTGGCGCCTGCGGCCGGGCCCGTCCATCGTCACCGTCCTCGACCGCGCCGCCGACTTCAGCACCGCGACCTGCGAGCTGTGGCTGCCCGTCGAACCGGCGTGACGTCCCCACGACCGGCACCCGCGGGTGCCGGTCGTGGCGCTCGCCCCACGGGCCGCCCGACCTATGGTCACGACGTGTTCACGTTGTCCGAGCCCCCGCTGTTCGGCCGGCTGAAGTCCGCGTCCACCGCGGCACGATGACCAGCCTCGCGGTGGTCGCCGGGCTCGACGGCGTGGTGAAGGTGGTGGTGTGCATGGGGTTGGGCATCCACGCCCACCACGCCTGGACGCCGTCGACCTGCCTGCGACCGTGACTGCCCGGACAAGATCCGGGGCACCACGACCACGACCGAATCCCGATCAGTCCACCACGGCCGCCGGCCGGGTTCGGTGATCACCCGATCGTGACCACCCGGGCCCAGTCAGGGGGCAGGTCCGGTGTGTAGTCGGGATCGTCCTCGCCGGACCTGCGTTCGCGCGGGAACAGGCCCACGACGGTGCGGCACGGTGGTCGTGACTCCGGCCAGGGGGTGTGCCCGTCGGTCAGGGCGACGATGGCGTCGGGGCGGGGGTTGGCGCGCAGGGCCTTGGCGAAGCCGGTGCGCAGGTTCGTGCCGCCACCGCCCACCAACGGGATGCCCTCGGCGCGGCACAGGGCATGGGTGACGTGGACGGCGGTGTCGCACGACAGCACCGAGACCAGGTCGCGGCGGCCGCCCACGGCGCGGGCGATCGCGGTGATCTCGACCAGAGCGCTGCCCAGCTCCTCGTCGCTCACCGACCCGGAGGTGTCCACGATCACGCAGACCCGGGGTGGCCGGCGGCGCAGGCTCGGCAGCACGACGCCGGGCAGGCCGGCCGACCGCCGCGAGGGCCGGCCGTAGGTGTAGTCCTCGCCCACCCCCGGGCCGGACACCGCCGAACGGACCGCCGCACCCAGCAGTTCGCGCCACGGCTGCGGCGGCTGGAACGCCTCCCGCGCCCACCGTTGCCAGCCCTTCGGCGCGTTCCCGGGACGCGCGTTGAGACCTCGGGCCACCCGGAACCGGACGGCGTCGCGTTCCTGCTCGCTCAGCCCGTGCGCGCCGTCCGGCCCCAGGTCCCAGTCCCGGTCCAGCCCGTCCGCGCCGCTGCCGCAGTCCAGCCAGGCGAAGTCGGCGGTGTACGGCCCGAGCCGGAACTGGCGCAGGTAGTCCTCCATCAACTGCCCGTCGGGCAACCGGAGCAGGCCCGGTTTCACGGCGTCCGCGGGCTCGGGCAGCCCTTCGCCGTACACGTCGTCGTTGATCTCGAAGTCCGCCGCGATGTTCAGCCGCAACCGCTCGCCCCGCCCGCTCAGCCCGTGCTCGGCCATGAACCGGTCACCGCGCCCGTGGTGGTCGCGCAGCAGGTGGGACACCTCGTGCACCCAGACCCCGGCCAGCTCGGCCACCGGAGTGCGCTCCACGAACGCGGGCGACACGTAGCAGCGCCAGTGCCGGTCCACGGCCATCGTCGGCACCGACCGCGATGCCACCGGGTGCAAGGCGAACAACGCCGTCGCCAGGTACGGCCGGCACCGCACCGCGTGCAGCCGTGCGGCGAACAGCTTCTCCTCGTCCAAGCCCTCGACCGTCACGCGCCCACCGCCGCACGGTCCGCGCGCCGCGACAGCGACACCGCCCCGGCCAGCCGTTCGATCGCCGCGGGCACCTGCCAGTCGTCGCGGCGCATCGCGGCGAGCGTGGCCGCCGGCACGACCACCAGGTCCGGCGCGCCGGTCTCCAGCGCCCGCGCCAGCAACGACCACGCCGCGTCCCAGCGGGACCGCTCCGGCCGCCGGCGCACCGCCTCCACCACGCCGTCGAGCACGGTCTGGCGCAGGTCGCCGCGCTCGGGCAGGACGGCCGCCGCCGGGTCCGCCAGCAACGCCTCGGGATCGGGCAGGTCCATCCGGTCCAGGCTCGCCAGCAGCTCCAGGCCCGGACCGTCCCCGACGGTGCCGCGCACCAGCATCGACAGCACCTCCCGGGACGCGTCCGCCGCCGTGGCGAAGGCGACCAGGCGCAGCGCCATGTCCCAGCTGCGCGGTGAGGGCCACGGCCCGCCGCGGCCGGCTTCGCTCTTCGGCAGTTGGTGCACGAGCCGGGGTCGCGCGGCCAGCAGGTCGCACACGGCCCGGCGGGCGAACGCCACGGCGTCGTGCAGGCGTCCCGGGTCGAGGTGCGGCAGCGTCGCCCTCGGCCACGTCCCGCCCAGCCCGCGCACCACGACGTCGTGGTCGTAGGTCCACTGGAGGTGGACGAAGCGGTTGGCCAGCGGCGGGCTCAGCTCCCAGCCGTCGGCGGCGGAGGATCGCGGGTTCGCGGCGGCCACGATGCGCACACCGGGCGGCAGGTGCAGCGCCCCGATCCGGCGTTCCAGCACGACCCGCAGCAGCGCGGCCTGGACGGCGGGCGGCGCGGTGGACAGCTCGTCGAGGAACAGCAGCCCGCGACCCGCCCGGACCAGGCGCACGGCCCAGTCCGGCGGGGCCATCGGCACGCCCTGCACCGCCGGGTCGTCGCCGACCACCGGCAGACCGGCGAAGTCGGAGGGCTCGTGCACGCTGGCGATCACCGTCGTCAGCGGCAGGTCGAGGGCGTCGGCGAGCTGGGTGAGGGCGGCGGTCTTGCCGATCCCCGGCTCGCCCCACAGCAGCACCGGCAGGTCGGCGGACACGGCCAGCGTCAAGGCTTCCAGCTGCGTGTCGGCACGCGGTTCGGTGGTCGTGTCCCGGAGCAGGGCGAGCAGGTCGGCGGCGGCGTCCATCGGTCGGACGGGAGCCGTCGCGGCGGCGTTGTTCAGCGCAAGAGGCATGTTCTGGTCACCTTGGGGTCAGGCCGTGCGTCGGCCGCGGGAGGGGGTGAGGTGGTGCGGTCAGCGGGAGGTCGCGTGGCGCGGGTGCGCCCGGAGCTGACGTCGTCCTGGTTCGGGGGCCGCCGGTTCCGGGCCCAGCCCGACGAGCCCGGCCCGGAACAGCCCGTGCGTGACGCGTCGGCGCAGCGCCGTCTCGAGCTCGTCGCGCAACGGACCGTCGCGCAGTGCCGCCCCCGGCCCGAGGAGGGCTTCGACGACGTCGAGGGCGCCGGCCGCGTCACCGTGGTCCAGGCGGGCGCGGATGTCCACAAGGGACTCCGGGTGGCGGTGGGCGTCGTCGATCACTTGCAGGCACGGCAGTCCGGTGCCGCCCAACGTCATCAGCAGCTCTTCCCGGCGGATCTCGTCGGGGTCGTGGTCGAGCGGGACGAGCACCCCGTCCACCAGGCCGATCCGGTGCGTTGCGCCGCGGCACTCGACCAGACGTGCGGTCCCCGTGCGGTCCGGGCCCCGCGACGCACGGGGTCGGTGGTCCGGCAGGAGCGCCGACGCGACCAGCGGGTGCAGCCGGTCGGCGTCGATCAGCCCGGCGCGCAACAACTCCAGGTCGGGCGGCACCCAGGTCGCCGCGTCCGGCAGCACCGGCCGGGTCCGGTCGCAGTCCCGCGCGGAGGGCACCGCGGTCGAGCCGTCCTGGTGCAGCAGCAACCGGTGCGTCCTGGTCAGCCGCACGGTGACGACGCCGTCCGCGCATCCGTCCGCGCGCAGCAACAGCGCCGCTTCCGCCGCCCACTGGTGCCGCGCCACCGGCCCGATCGGATCACCGTCCGCGGGTGGGTGCCCGGCCCCGGACCGCTCCCACAGCTCACCCGCGCGGCGCGCGTCCCACAGGTGTCGGTGCAGGTCGAAGCGGAACCGCCGGTGTGGCCGGGGATGGGGGTGCGGGCCGCGCTCGGGCCGGGACGGATCCCACAACGCGAGGCTGATCCGCTGGCCGGCGCTCGCCCACGCCGGCGGCGTCCGCGCCACGAGGTGCGTCACGGCACCGCCGGCCGCCGGTGGGTACCGGGCCAGCGAGACCGTGAGCCCCGGCCTGAGCAGGCCGTCGGGACCGATCCTGGGGAAGTGCCAGCGGAGCAGGTCGGGGGCCAGGTGGCGGAGGTCGGCCCGGAGCCGTTGGGCGAACTGCCGACCGCGGGTGCGAACCACGGCTCGCAGGTCGAGGTCCACGTCGACGCGTGCCGCGGCACAGGCCCCGGCCCAGTCGCCCGTCGTGCGGCGGGCGGTCGCTCGGTCGATCATCGACGGTGGCACGGCGAACTGGCGCACACGTGCCCAGGAGTGGAGGTGGGAGTTCTCGTTCGCGGTGGGCATCAGCACTCACCTTGGGCGAACGGAACCTCCGATCTGCTCGAAGTGTTCATCATCGCGGCGAGCGTACCAGGACCGCCCTGTCCGACCTGATCATCGCCGGGTGGCCGTGACGGACCTGCTGGAATGCCCGGCACCCTGCTGCACATCTGGTCGGCGTTCGACCGCACCCGCCACAACGGCGGCGCGGTGCTCCTGCTGGTGGCCGTGCGGTCGGTGGACGTGCCGCGCCCGCCCCGTCGAGCCCGCGGCCCGCCGACGACCCGCGCCGGCAGCGCCCGGAGCAGCCGGTCCGGGCAGGTGGACGTCATCCACCTGCCCGTTCGGGCGTTCCTCGCTGCCCCTCCGCCGGACCGCGGGCGTCTCGACCCGTGTGGCGGCGCGAACCTAGCTTGGCGGCATGGTCGCCATCGAGACGTACACCGTCACCCACTTCAGCCACCACCCGTACGCGGCGCAGATCAACTGCTTCGACGTGAACAAGAAGCACGTGGGCACCGTCACCTTCTACGCCGACGACGTCGCCCTGCCGCCGAACGCCGCTGCGTCGCCGCCCATCATCAACTTCGCCGTGAGCCGGTTGGCCGAGGTGATCGGCACGTTGCGGTACGAGAAGCCCGTGGAGTTCAGCTTCAACCCGGCCAACCTCATCGGCTCGGTGGGCACCAGCGGCCTGGAGGCGGTGGGGGAGCAGGAGGGTTGACGCCCGGGTCGCGGCTTCCGGGCACCTCCGCCGGCGTGATCAGCAACCGCTCAGCGTGCTCGTCGGAAGTTTCTCGGTCTTTTTCGGCTCGCGATGTCGATCCGGGCCGTCGCCGTTCGACGCAAAGGTGACGGGAGCCGACCGAGACACCGGGAGACGATGATGAGGGCAGGACGACGCGAGTGGTGGGGGCTGGCGGTGCTGGCGTTGCCGACGCTGCTGTTGTCGCTGGACATGAGCGTGCTGCACCTGGCGGTCCCGCACCTGGCCGCGGACCTGCGGCCGAGCAGCTCCCAACTGCTGTGGATCATCGACGTCTACGGGTTCATGATCGCGGGTTTCCTGGTCACGATGGGCACGCTGGGTGACCGGATCGGGCGGCGGAAGCTGCTCATGGCCGGTGGGGCGGCCTTCGCCGCGGCGTCGGTCGTGGCGGCGTTCAGCACCAGCCCGGAGATGCTGATCGCGGCGCGAGCGGCGCTCGGGGTCGCCGGGGCGACGTTGATGCCGTCGACGTTGGCGCTGATCAGCAACATGTTCCAGGACACCAGGCAGCGCGGGACCGCGATCGCGGTGTGGATGAGCTGCTTCATGGGCGGCATGGTGGTCGGGCCGGTGGTCGGCGGCGTGCTGCTGGAGCGCTTCTGGTGGGGCTCGGTGTTCCTGATGGCCGTGCCGGTGATGGTCCTGCTGCTGGCCACCGCGCCGAAGCTGCTGCCGGAGTACCGCGACGCGGCCGCCGGGCGGCTCGACCCGGCGAGCGTGGCGTTGTCGCTGGGCGCGATCCTGCCGATCGTCTACGCCCTCAAGGAGACCGCGAAGGACGGCGTGTCACTGCTCAACGCGGTGGTGCTCGTCGCGGGCGTGGCGGTCGGCGTGGTGTTCGTCCGCCGCCAGCGCGGCCTGGCCGACCCGATGCTGGACCTGCGGCTGTTCCGGGTGCGGGCGTTCAGCGCGGCGGTGAGCATCATGCTGGTCGGCGCGCTCACCATGGGCGGGGTGTTCCTGCTCGTCAGCCAGTACTTGCAGTTGGTCGCCGGGTTCACCGCGGCCCAGGCGGGGCTGTGGCTGGTGCCGCAGGCGGGCGCGGTGGTGGTCGGCTCGCTGATCGCGCCGCGGCTCGCGCGGCGGTTCCGGCCGGAGTTCGTGCTCGGGTTCGGGATGCTCGTCGCGGCGGGCGGAATCGTGCTGTTCACGCAGGCCACCGGCGCGGGCGGGGTGGCGTTCGTGGTGGCGGGCATGTCGATCGCGAGCTTCGGCATGGGCCCGCAGGGCGTGCTGTGCACCGAGATGGTGGTGAGCTCGGTGCCGCCGCGCAAGGCCGGCGCCGCGTCGGCGATGTCGGAGACGAGCGGCGAGTTCGGCATCGCCATGGGCATCGCGGTGTTCGGCAGCATCGGCACGGCGGTCTACCGCGACGAGGTGTCCGTTCCGGCTGGGGTGCCCGCCGACGCGGCCGCCCTGGCGTCGGACAGCATGGCCGGCGCGGCGCAGGCGGCGGGCACGCTCCCCGGCCCGCTCGCGGACGCCGTCCTGGTCACCGCGCGGGACGCCTTCGCCGCCGGGCTGCACACCGTGGCGGGCATCGGCGCGGTGGTCGTGGTCGTGTTCGCGGTGGTCGGCATGACCGCGCTGCGCAAGGCCCGGCCGGTGGCCGCCGACGAGCGGGTCGCGGTGCTGGAGGGCCGCTGAGCGCCCTGGTGGGCGTCACGCCGTGACGTCCACCAGGGCCTCGCCGGTCAGGCCGGGGCGCGCAGGGCCGCGACGGCCGCCGCGATCCCGGCCTTGTCGTAGCTGCCCGTGGGCAGGGTGGCGCCGTGGGCGTGGCGGACGACGCCCTGGCGGTCCACGAGGACGCTGCCGGACTGCCGCATCGAGCCGAAGACCTTCTTCCCCAAGCCGACCACGTCGTGCGGGCTCCCGTGGTGGCCGGTGAGCACGGGGAACGGGATGCGGTGCTTCTCCTTCCACTTCGCCGCCGTCGCCCGGTCCTCGGGGACGGCGGCGAGGACGCGCACGTCGTCGGGCAGCGCCCGGATCGCCTCGGCGAGGCGTTCGGCTTCCAGGCGCTCGAGGGCCTCGTCCTCGGCCGACGCCGCCGGGGCGGGACCGGCCTCGTCGTGGTGGTCGAGCAGGCGGCGGGCGCGGCGCAGGTACTCGTGCCGCACGATCCGGAACATCCAGGACGCGAGCGCCGCCGTGGCGCGCAGGGAGCCGATCTTGCGGTACAGGATGATCAGCGCTTCCTGCGCCGCGTCCTCGGCGTCCTGCGGTGACGCGCACAGGCTCTCGGCGAACCGCCGCACGTGCGGGTGCGCGCCGTGCACCACCGCGACCAGCGACTCCGGGTCACCGTCCTGCGCCGCCTGGATCAACTGCTCACTCGCCCAACCGCGATCAACCACGTTCACCCCATGAGAGGCCCCGACACGGCGAAAGGGTTCACGTGTCGTCGGCACGGCTCGCCCCGGCGGGGAGCGGTGGGGGAAAGATCCTTTTTAGGCCGTTCGGGTGGCCGCGACCGCTACTCAATGTTTCGTTGAAGTTTCGTTGAGTGACCGATAGGCTGACCGTTCTGGGAGCGCTCCCATATTGATCACACCGCCGCTCACACCTATCCGGAGATATGGAGGCCCATCGATGCGTATCCGTGGTACTTCCGGGTCCGTCACCAGACGGCGGGGCATCATCGCAGCGGTCATCGGTCTGCTGGCGTGCACGTTCATCGCGACGCCGACCGCCTCGGCGCACGGGACGATCGTCGGTCCCGCCACCCGCGCGTACCAGTGTTGGCAGTCCTGGGGCAGCCAGCACACCAACCCGGCCATGCAGCAGCAGGACCCCATGTGCTACCAGGCGTTCCAGGCCAACGCCGACACCATGTGGAACTGGATGAGCGCGCTGCGGGACGGTCTTCGCGGCAACTTCCAGGGCACGACGCCCGACGGCCAGCTCTGCAGCAACGCCCTGGCCCGCAACAACGCCCTCAACACCCCGGGCTCGTGGCGGATGACCAACGTCGGCGCCAGCTTCTCCATGCACCTGTACGACCAGGCCAGCCACGGCGCCGACTACTTCCGCGTCTACGTCAGCAAGAACGGGTTCGACCCGAAGACCCAGCGCCTCGGCTGGGGCAACCTCGACCTCGTGACGCAGACCGGGCGGTTCGCGCCGGCCAAGGACATCACGTTCAACGTCCAGACCTCCGGCGCGTACCGGGGTCACCACGTCGTGTTCACGATCTGGCAGGCCTCGCACCTCGACCAGACCTACATGTGGTGCAGTGACGTGAACTTCGGCTGACGGCGAGCCCGTCCACCGGGAGTCCGCACGTGAGAGTGCCGGCCCGGCGCCAGCGGTACTGGCGCCGGGCCGGCTTTCGCCGTGCCGTGTCAGGGCCGTGTCAGGGCGGTGTCAGCGGCATGTCCGGGTCGGCGGCGACCGTGGTGACGACAACCGCCACGGAAGGACACCCGATGAGCGACACGGCCCCCATCCCGCACGGCCTCCCGATGGACCGCGACGCGGGCCCGTTCGACCCGCCCAGCCGGATCACCCGGCTGCGCGAGACCCGCCCGGTCAGCCCGATGGTGTTCCCCGACGGCCACGAGGGCTGGCTCGTCACCGGTTACGACGAGGTCCGCCTGCTCATGGCCGACACCCGGTTCAGCTCGCGCCAGGACCTCGGGGTCGTGCACGTGCCCTACGAGGTGCCGGGCATGCCCGTGGCCACCGAACCGTCCCCGCAGGTGCCCGGCCTGTTCATCAGCATGGACCCACCGGACCACACCCGGCTGCGGCGGATGCTCACCGGCGCCTTCACCGTCAAGCGCATGAAGCAGCTCGAAGAGCGCATCGCCGACATCGCCGAACGGCAGCTCGACGCGATGGCGCGGCTGACCCCGCCGGTCGACCTGGTCGCGGAGTTCGCGCTGCCGGTGCCGTCACTGGTGATCTGCGAACTGCTCGGCGTGCCGTACGAGGACCGCGCCGACTTCCAGGCCGACTCCGCGAAGTTCATGGAGAAGGACGTCGCGCTCGACGAGAAGATGGCCGCGTTCACCGGCCTGACCGGCTACCTGGCCGGGCTGGTCACGCGCAAGCGGGCCGAGCCCGGCGAGGACCTGCTGTCGGACCTGGCCCGCCACGACGAGCTCACCGTCGAGGAGCTGACCGGCATCGCGTTCCTGCTGCTGCTGGCGGGCCACGAGACCTCCGCGAACATGTTGTCGCTGGGCACCTTCGCGCTCTTGGAGCACCCCGACCAGTTGGCCGCGTTGCGCGCCGAGCCGGACCTGGTGCCCGGTGCCGTCGAGGAGCTCATGCGCTACCTGTCCGTCGCCGACATCTTCTACCGCTACGCCACCGAGGACATCGAGCTCGGCGGCGAGACGATCACCAAGGGCTCGACCGTCGTGGTGTCCCTGCTGGCGGCCAACCGCGACCCCCGGCGCTTCGACGACCCCGACGCGCTCGACGTCCGCCGCACGGCCCGCGGCCACCTGGCGTTCGGCCACGGCGTGCACCAGTGCCTCGGCCAGCAACTGGCCCGCATCGAGCTGCGCGCCGGCTTCGCCGGGCTGCTGCGCCGCTTCCCGACGTTGCGGCTCGCCGTCGCGGCGGACGAGGTGAGGCTCAGGACCGACATGAACATCTACGGCGTCCACGAGCTGCCGGTCACGTGGGCGCAGCAGGACCGGCTCTGACCTGCGGGAAAGTGACCGGACGCGGTGTCGGCGGCCGTGTCAGGGTCGTGTCAGGGCGGTGACAGGCGGCACGCCGACAGTGGCCGCATGAACAGTTCAGCGATTGCGGTTTCCGGGTTGCGCAAGGCGTACGGGGACAAAGCGGTGCTCGACGGGATCGACTTCGAGGTCCCGGCGGGCACCGTCTTCTCCCTGCTCGGCCCGAACGGGGCGGGCAAGACCACGACGGCCAACGTGCTCACCACGTTGACCGCGGCCGACGGCGGCACGGCGCGCGTGGCGGGCCACGACCTCGCGACCGAGGCCAGGGCGGTGCGCGCGGCGATCGGCGTCACCGGCCAGTTCGCCGCGGTGGACGACCTGCTGACCGGGCAGGAGAACCTGCGGCTGATGGTCGACCTCCAGCGCGGCCGGGTGGACGAGCGGGTCGTCACCGAGCTGCTGGAGCGGTTCGAGCTGGCGGACTCGGCGCACCAGCCCGCCTCGACCTACTCCGGCGGCATGCGCCGCAAGCTCGACCTGGCGATGACGCTCGTCGGCGACCCGCGGGTCATCTTCCTGGACGAGCCGACGACCGGGCTCGACCCGCGCAGCCGCCGCACGATGTGGTCGATCATCCGCGACCTGGTGGCCGAGGGCGTGACCATCTTCCTCACCACGCAGTACCTGGAGGAGGCCGACCAGCTCGCCGACCGCGTCGCGGTGCTCGACCAGGGCCGCCTGGTCGCGCAGGGCACGCCCGACGAGCTCAAGCGCCGGCTGCCGGGCACGCACGTGCGGCTGAGGTTCGCCACCGCCGCCGACCTCGACGCGGCCGCGCGGCTGTTCGCCGACGGCACCCGTGACGACGAGGCGCTGGCCCTGCGGGTGCCCGGCGACGGCGCCACGCGTTCGCTGCGGGCCCTGCTCGACCGGCTCGACGCCCACTCGCTCGACGCGGAGGAGCTCTCCGTGCACACCCCCGACCTCGACGACGTCTTCCTCGCCCTGACGGGCCGCACCGCGGAGGCTGCGAAATGAGCGCCAAGTCCCACTCGACGACCATGTTGCGCCGCAACTTCAAGCACATCGCCCGGAATCCGACCTCGGTGTTCAACGCGGTGCTGATGCCGGTCGTGATGATGCTGATGTTCGTGTACGTGTTCGGCGACGCCTTCGACGTCGGCGTCGACTACATCGACTACGCGACGCCGGGGCTGATGCTGCTGGCCGTCTGCTACGGGCTGGGTGCCACCGCGACCGCGGTGAACTCGGACATGACCAAGGGCATCATCAACCGGTTCAAGGTGATGGACGTGCCGCGCGGCGCGGTGCTGACCGGTCACGTCGTGGCCGGCGTGCTGACCAACGTGGTCGCCATCGCGGCCCTGGTCGGGGTGGCGTTCCTGCTGGGGTTCAGCCCGGCGGCGGGTGTGCTCGACTGGCTCGGCGTGGTCGGCGTGGTCCTGCTGCTCGCCTTCGCGACCGGCTGGCTGACCGTCGCGCTGGGACTGGCGGCGAAGTCGCCGGAGACGGCGGGCCTGGCCGCGGTGCCGCTGATCATGCTGCCGTTCTTCAGCAGCGCGATCGTGCCCGCGGAGATGATGGGCCCCGGTGTCCGGGAGTTCGCCCGGTACCAGCCGTTCACGCCGATCATCGAGTCCCTGCGCGGGTTCGTCGCCGGCGCGCCGGACGCCGGTGACGTGATCGCCGCGGTCGCCTGGTGCGCGGGCATCGCCCTCGTCGGCTACCTGTGGGCGTCCTCGACCTTCAAGAAGCGGGCCTGATCACCCGCGGGAGCACGGGAGGTGCGCCATGCCCGCTTTCGCCACGCCCACGCCCATCACCGCCACCCTCGTCGTCGCCGGGGCCAGGGTGCGGGTCACCGCGAGCGACCGGACCGACACCGTGGTGCTGGTCGAACCGGTCGACCGGACGAGCAGGTCGGACGTCCGCGTCGCGGAGCGGACCAGGGTCGACTTCGCCGACGGGCGGTTGTCGGTCAAGACGACCGTGTCCGGCGCCAGGACCGGTTCGGTCGCCATCACGATCGAACTGCCCGCCGGGTCGGGCCTGGTCGCCTACCTCGCGCACGCCGGCGTGCACGCCGACGGCGCGTTCGGCGAGTGCGAGCTGCACACCGCGTCGAGCCGGGTCCGGTTGGACCGCGTGGAGGCGCTGCGGGCGAACATCGCCGCGGGTGAGGTGGCGGTCGACCACATCGCCGGGCGGGCCACGATCGACGGCAGCTCGGTGACGGCGCGGATCGGCGAGGTCCGGGGCGCGGTCCGGCTCTCCAGCTCGGGCGGGCGGACCTGGATCGGGCACGCCCGCGCCGACCTCGACCTCAGCAGCGGCAGCGGCGGGTTCGACCTCGACCGGGTCGACGGCAGCGTCACCGCCAAGACCGGCGACGGGTCCATCCGGATCGGCCGGTTGACGCGGGGTCGGGCCGAGCTGTCCAACCACTCGGGTGACATCCGGGTGGGCATCGGCGAGGGCGTCGCCGTGCGGCTGGACGTCGACAGCAAGCGGGGGTCGGTGCGCAACTCCGTCGTGCCGCACCCGGACCGGTGCGACGGCGAGGTCAGCGTCCACGCCCGGACCCGGCACGGCGACGTGATCGTCCACCGTGCGGCGGGCTGACCCGGTGGGCGACGGTCATGCTTGTGCGAGGGTGGCCTCGACCAGCTCGGACCAGCCTGTCGTCGTGCCATCCGGCGTCGCCTCGGCGAGCTGCGCGTCGTGGGGGAGCTTTGGTGCGGCGGGCTGACCCGGTGGGTGGTGGTCATGCTTGTGCGAGGGTGGCCTCGACCAGCTCGGACCAGCCTGTCGTCGTGCCATCCGGCGTCGCCTCGGCGAGCTGCGCGTCGTGGGGGAGCTTTGGTGCGGCGGGCTGACCCGGTGGGCGGTGGTCATGCTTGTGCGAGGGTGGCCTCGACCAGCTCGGACCAGCCTGTTGCCGTGCCTTCCAGCGTCGCCTCGGCGAACCGCGCGTCGCCGAGGTGCTCCCGCGCGGCCCGTTCGATCCGCGTCACGTCGGGGTGGGACAGGTCGGGCAGCCCGCGCACGGCGGCGCTCGCCGCGAGCAGCCGGGCGGCCTGCTCGGGCCGGTCCAGGCGCAGCGCCAGGTCCGCGACTCCGACCAGGATCCGGGCGAGCAGGGGTGCGTGGCCCGTCTCGGCCGCCGCCCGGCAGGCCGCCGCGCGGTGCGCGCGGGACTCGGCGAGGTCGTCGGCGAGGTAGCCGAGCAGGTCGTGCGTCGTCGCGCGGATGTTCGCGTGGTCGGCTTCCGCGCCCAGCAGGGCCGTCGCGGCGCGCAACTGCTCGTGCGCCCGCTCGACCTCGCCGTCGAACCGCGCGAGTTCCGCCTTGGCCAGCGCCAGCATGCCGAGCGCTCCCGGCCAGGTGACCCGCCGCGCGAGCCGTTGCGCCTCGGCCAGGGCCGCCGCGCCGGCGTCGTGGTCGCCCAGCAGCCGGTGCAGCCGGGCCTGGTGCGCCCGCATCAGGATGACGTCCTCGGGCGCACCGACCTCGCTGACCACCGCGATCGCCTGGTCGTAGTGCTCGCACGCGCGGGCGAACTCGCCGCGCACGGCCATTCGGTCGGCCAGCTCCGACAGGGCGAACGACATGCCCCACCGCTCGCCGATCGCGCGGAACTCGGCCAGCGCCGCCTCCAGGTGCTCGTCCGCCTCACGCCCGCCGTGGCCGAGCACGATCCGCATCTTGCCCTTGTGTAGCCGGGCCAGCGCCCGCACCCAGGGGTCCGCGTGGTCCAGCAGCGGATCCCACGCCGACAGCATCGACTCCGGCTCCCGCACCATGCGTTCGAGCGGGACGACCAGGGCGAGCAGCGGGCTGCCCCGCCGACCGCTGCGGCTGAACTCGTAGGCCTGGTGGATCGCCTCCGCCGCCTGGTGCTGGTCGGCCGGGCCGGAGGTGATGAACATCGACCTCAGGGCGTGGACCATGGCCCGGACCTCGTCGGGCACCTCGCCGGGCAGGGCGGCGGCCGCGTTGATCAGCTCCATGCCCTCGGACTTGTGCCCGCTGAGCCACCAGTACCAGCCGCCGCCCGCCGCGAGCCGCATCGCGCCGTGCGCGTCGCCCGCCGCGAGCGCGCCGCGCATCGCCGACACCACGTTGTCGTGCTCGGCGTCGAGCACGGCCAGCCACGTCACCTGCTCGGCGCGGCGCAGGTGCGGTTCGGCGGCCTCGGCCAGCTCGGTGAAGTGCGCCAGGTGCGCGTGGCGGGCCCGATCCGCTTCGCCCGCCTCGGCGAGCCGGTGCGCGGCGTACTCCTTGATCGTGCCGAGCATCCGGTAGCGCGGCGTGCCGTCACCCTCGGCGACCAGCAACGACTTCTCGGTCAACGACGTGAGCAGCTCGAGCACCTCGTCCGGCTCGACGGTGTCGCCCGCGCAGACCCGTTCGGCCGCGTCCAGGCCCGCGCCGCCGGAGAACACCGCGAGCCGCCGCAGCACGACCCGTTCCGCGTCGGTGAGCAGCTCCCAGCTCCAGTCGACCATCGCGCGCAGCGTGCGGTGCCGCGGCAACGCGGTGCGGCTGCCGCCGGTGAGCAGGCGGAACCGGTCGTCGAGGCGGTGGGCGAGCTGGTCGGGGGACATGGTGCGCAACCGGGCGGCGGCCAGTTCGATCGCCAGCGGGATGCCGTCCAGGGCCCGGCAGACGCGGGCCATCGTGGCCAACGCGCGGTCGTCCGCGGCGAGGTCCTTGCGCACCGCGCTCGCCCGGTCGCGCAGCAGGCGGACGGCAGGCGCGGCCCCGATCTCGGCGGCATCGGCGTCCGCGGGCGGCACGGCCAGCGGCTCGACCAGCCACAGCGCCTCGCCGGTGATGCCCAGCGGTTCCCGGCTCGTGGCCAGGACCCGCAGCCGCCGGCACTCGCCGAGCAGCCGGTGGGCGAAGGCCGCCGCCGACTCGATCACGTGCTCGCAGTTGTCCAGGACCAGCAACGCCTCCCGGTCGCGGACCGCGGCGACGAGCCGGTCCACCGGCTCCGCGTTCGGCGCCTCACCGAGCAGGGCGTCACGCAGGCCGAGCGCGGCCAGCGTCGCCTGCGCCACGTCGCCGTCGGGGCCGATGGCGGCCAGCTCCACCAGCCACGCGCCGTCGGGCAGGTCGTCCAGCAGCGTGCGCGCGGTCTCCACGGCCAGCCTGGTCTTGCCCGAACCGCCCGGCCCGATCAGCGTGGTGAGCCGTTGTTCGGCGACGAGCTCGCGGACCGCGGCGACATCGGCGTCCTTGCCGACGAAGCTGGTCAGCTCCGCGCGCAGGTTGGTCTTGCGCGGCTCCTCCCGGCGGCTCAGCTCACCGCGCAGCAGCGCGACGTGCACTGTGGACAGCTCCGGCGAGGGGTCGACGCCCAGTGCGTCGGCCAGCGCTTCCCGCGTCCGCTCGTACACGACCAGTGCCTCGGAGTCGCGACCGGCGGCGGCGAGGGCGCGCAGCAGCGCGGCGACGAGCCGTTCCCGCGTGGGGTGGGCGGTCGCCAAATCGGTCAGCTCCGGGATCAGGTCCACGCCGTGGCCGAGGGCGACCTCGGCGTCGAACCGGTCCTCCAGCGCGGTCAGGCGCAGGCCGTCGAGCCGGGTGACCGCCGCGTCGAACGCCTCGCTGTCCTGCAAGCCGACGTCCTGCATGGCCGTGCCGCGCCACAGCGCGAGGGCGTCGCGCAGCAGCCGCACCCGGCGCGGGCCGTCGTCGGTGCGGGCCTGGGCGACGAGGCGCTCGAACCGCACCGCGTCCACGGCGTCGGGCGGCACCGCCAGGCGGTAACCGTTCGGGTGCCCCTCGACCACACCGTCGGGCAGGGCCTTGCGCAGCCGGGAAACCAGGCGCTGCAAGGCGTTCGCGGCGTCGGCGGGTGGGTGCTCGCCCCAGATCCAGTCGACCAGGGTCGCCTTCGGGACCACGTGACCGGGTTCGAGCGCGAGCGCGGCCACCAACCCGCGCAACCGCGCGCCCGGCACGTCGGCGGCGACGCCGTCGTCCGCGCGAACCTCGAACGGCCCCAGCACCCCGATCTGCACGAGGCCGATTGTGTCACGGGCGGTGACGCGGCCCTCGGCTGCTCGACGCGGGTCGGTGCCGGAGGAAGACCTCGCCCTGGCCGTGACCCCGCGGCTCGCGCGCCTCCCGCCGCGCGACCGTCGGTCGGCGGCTGCCCGGAGCGGGTTCGACGGTGACGGCCTCGACCCGTCCTGCCGGGACCAATCGGACGCGATCTTCGGCCACCCCCACCCCAAAGACTGTCTACACAGGACCGGGGGTGGCCCGGTGCGGGCCGGCGGTATGGCGCCGACCCGCACCGCGCGCGACTACTGCACGACGCCGTCGACCTGGAAGGTCTGCACCTGGCCCGCGGCGAACGGCACCCGCAGGGTCTTGCCGCTGAGCCGGGTGTCCTGGCGCTGGGTGTAGCGGTCGGAGCCGGACGGGATGGTGGACCAGCGCGGCACCACGCCGTTGGTCCCGCCCGTGACCTGGGCGAAGCGGGACAGGTCGAAGGTCAGGGTCTGCGCGGAGCCGGTGTTCGCGGCGACGATGACCAGCCGGCGGCCGGCGGGGTCGTAGGCGGCGACGGCGAGGTCGCTGCCGGTGTCCACGATGCGCATGCCGGGCCGGATGTGCCGGGTGAACTGGGCCAGCACGTACAGCTTGGTCTCGACCGCGCCCGCGCTCTGGGTGCCGCCGTCATAGCGGATCGCGCCCCAGCCTGCGGTGGGGTCCATCACCTGCCAGTAGCACCAGGCCGTGGGGTGCAGCCAGCGGAAGTCCAGCAGCAGGCAGCGGGCGGTGGTCAGGCCGGTGCCGTCACCGTCGCCGTGCTCGGAGTTCCACAGCACCTTGCCCGCCGCGCGCACGTCGTTGAACAGCAGGTCGCGCCGACCGCCGGTGCCCTGGTAGCCGTGCACGTTGACCTGCCGCACCAACGACCTGGTGGTGGCGTCGAAGCTGTTCCACGTGGTGCGGGCCAGGTCGTAGCTGGTCTCGTCGGAGGCGGAGATCCCGGTGCCCGACAGGCCCTGCCGGTCCAGCTCGGTGCGCAGGTGCGCCAGGACGCTGCGCTGGGTGGTGGCGTCGATGTGGCACCCCTCCTGGGTGCCGTTGGCGTGCCAGTAGGCGGAGGACGGCTCGTTGAACGGGTCGACGGTGCGGAAGTTCACGCCCCACTGGTCGCGGGCGCGGCGGGCGGTCACGGCCAGGTGCAGCGCGTGCTGGCGGTGGTTCCACGGCTGGAGGTTGGTGTCGGCGGCGTCGGCGGCACCGGAGGGGTTGTGGTTCAGGCACATCCACCACATCGGCGAGTTGGCGAACAGCTCGCTCATCGCGCCGCGCTGGGTGGCCTTCACCAGCGCGGCGCGCTGCTTGGCGTCGGCGTTCCAGTTCCACGCCGACGAAGCGGGGTCCTCGTTGTTCCAGTCCTGCCAGAAGCCCTCGATCTGCTTGAACCGGGGGATGTTCGGGGAGGCGACCATGCGTTCGGTGCCCACGGCGTTCCAGCTGGACGCGCCGAGGTTGTAGCGGGCGATGTTCAGGCCCAGGCCGGGCAGCGCCGCGCCGTTGTAGGTGACGGTCTTGGTGGTGAAGAACAGGTCGGCGAAGTCGTCCCGGTCGCCGAACACGTTGGCCCACCACGCGAGCGAGGTGCCCCAGCCCTCCCACGTGCCATGACTGACGGCGGGGTTGACCCCGATGGTCGCGTCGCCGCGGGCGACGGCCGTGCCGAGCGCGGTGCTCGCGGCCGCGGCGCCCGCCGCGGTCAGCACCGTCCTGCGGTTGATCATGGGTTCTCCTTCGTCGGGTGAGCCGGTACCCGCCCTCCCGGAACGCGACGCGCGGGCGTTCGGGGGCGTCGAGCGGTGGCGGGGTCTTGCGGCGGCGCGCAGCCGGGCCGGGCGCGGCGGTCAGCGGCGCGTGCGGCCGGGGGAGTGCTCCGGCGAGTCCGGTGCGAGCGGGCGCGGTGCGGCGGCGGCACGCGGTGACCGGTGGCCCTGGCGGCGGGCGCGGACGGGGAGCAGGGGCATGGCAGCTGTCCTTCACGACGGTGTGAGAGAGGCTGGGCCGGGCTGCGATCACTCGGTGTTTGCGCAAACATCGAGGGCTCGACGGTAACGTTCGACCCGCGTGCGTGTCCAGGGTTGGTCAACGTTGTCAATCGCAAACAAACGAAAACGCAGGTTCAAGTCCGCGACAACGAGCGCAAACCCAACAAGAGTCGACACGGGTACTGGTCACGGTGTTGGATGTTGGGGCTTGCCGGTCGCTCGACCGCACCAGTCAGGCACCGAGACGTGGGGAGTAGCCGTGTACGAATCGAGTCCGGCGCGGCGGGCGGCCGCGGCGTTCGAGCGCCTGGTCGGGTCCGCGCCGAAGGGCGTGTGGTCGGCTCCCGGCCGGGTGAACCTGATCGGGGAGCACACGGACTACAACGACGGTTTCGTGCTGCCGTTCGCGTTGCCGTACCGGACCGCGGTGGCCGCGTCACCTCGCGAGGACGGGACGCTGAGGGTGGCGACCCTGCACGACGACGGCACGGTCGAGCAGGCCGATCCGGTGGTGGTGGCGGAGTTGGAGCCGGGTGTGGTGGCTGGTTGGGCGGCGTACCCGTCGGGTGTGGCGTGGGTGTTGCGGGGTGAGGGTGTGGTGGGTGGTGCGGATCTGGTGATCGCGGGTGATG
>NZ_JAJUWT010000017.1 GCF_021390395.1 Saccharothrix sp. S26 | reverse complement strand
GGAGACCGGTCGGCACACCGCGGCGTGGCAGCTGACCTACCTGCTGACGAGCTTCTTCGACGCGCGCGACTCAGCCCTGGCCCGCGAAGGTGACCTTCGTGCTGGTGTTGTCGAAGACCCCGTACGACGTCGAGGTCAGCTCGACGAAGAAGTACTCACCCGGCTTGGGCATGGCGTTGGGCGCCAGCTGCACGACGGCGGGTGCGGTCAGCGCGCCCGCCGGGATGGTGAGGTGGCCGTTGGCGACGCCGACGAAGTCCTCACCCGCGCGGGCCGTGCCGTTGACGGTGCGGTAGGTGACGGTGACCGGCACGTTCGCCACGTGCGAGAGCACGACGGGGATCTCGCGGATCGGGTCGTCGGGGACCCAGGAGATCGTCCCGCCCGTCGACACGACCGGCGGGTGCTGCGGGTCGTCGTCGTCCTGGATCGTGGCCACCGCCTCGGCCTTGGTGATGACGACCCCGGAGCTGCCCGAGACGAGCTTGACGGAGAACGTCTCCTTCCACTCGATCGCCGCGTCACGCACGATCGGCACGTGGACCTCCTGGGCGACGGCCGTGCCCGCGCGCCAGGTCAGCTTGCCCGAGGTCGGTGTGTAGTCACCCGGTGCCTTGGCGGTCCCGTCCACGGTGCGGTAGTCCACCGTCACGTCGGTCTGCGCGCAGCCGGTGGCGGTGACGGTGAAGTTCGCCGTCGTGGACCACTCGTCCCCCGTGCCCTCGTTCCCCGCCTTGTCGCCGATGGCGACGTAGAGCTTGTCGCAGGCTTCGCCCGCGTGCGCCGCCGCGTGCGGCAGCAGGACCGCCGGGAGCAGCAGGAAAGCGGTCACCGCGACGGTGAACCGCCGGAAGCAGAATTTCATCGATCTCCCCCTGGACACAGTTGCCGCCGACCCCGTTCGAGTCGGCCCGGACCAAGGGATACCGAATTCCTGTTGTCACACGGTTGTCATGCGCCCGGTCCCCGGTCCCCGGTCCCCGGGGCAACGGCAGGGGCATGACCTGAGGCGTGGCGTTACGACTGCCGTCGTGGGCGGGTGCCATGACGACGGGGCGGGCGGTGGACGCGGTGCACGAGGTGCACGTCGAGTCCGGCGGCGACGCCGGGGGAGGTGAAGGTGCGCCCGTCGCCGAGGTAGAGGGCGGGCCGGGTCGACATCGGCGCCGGGGTGACGGCGGGTGAGTTCGGCGGCAGCGGTCCAGTCCGGCTGCGCCGCCCAGGTCACCCGACGCCGAAGCCGACGACGTGGCGTGGCGTAGACCAACGCGCGCCACAGGCATAGGAGAAGGTGCCGGGGTTGTGCGCGGCTGTGCCGTGAGCGGTGCATCGTTGACCGGATGCGCGACGTCCTGGGTGTCGGGTCGCCGAACGCTTGAGCTCACCTGCGCGAAACGCGGGAGAACGAGCTCACGCGCTGCCAGGTCGAGGGCCACGACGACGGGGGCAGAACCCGGCTGGGTTCCGAGTGGTGGACGCGACCGGGGGAAGTGGCTCCAGCGAGGTTCCGTACCGGCGGAACCCGGGACGACGTCGCCTTAATTAGAATCGGATTCCGTGACCTCAGAAGGAATCAAGTCGGCCGCGCCCGCGCCTTGGGTGCGGTGCTTCGAGCCTCGACCGTCGGCGCGCTGCCGGGTGCTGTGCTTCCCCCACGCGGGTGGAGGCGCGAGTTACTACCGCCCCTGGGCAGCCGCGTTCCCGGCCGACGTCGAATTGTGGGTAGTGCAGTACCCCGGCCGGGAGGACCGGATGACCGAGGCCCGTATCGACGAGATGGGCGTGCTGGTCGACGAGGTGTCCGGGGTGCTGCTGGCCGAACTGGACGACCTGCCGCTCGTGCTGTTCGGGCACAGCATGGGAGCGGCTGTCGCGCACGAGGTCGCCAGGGTGCTGGCCGAGGCCCGGCCGGGGTTGGTGCGGAAGCTGGTCGTGTCGGGCCGCATGGCGCCGAAGCACGAGATGACCAAAGTGGCATCCGTGCACCTCGCGGATGACGACGGCCTGGTCGCGCACGTCGTCGCGCTCGGCGGCACCAGCGCCGCGGTGTTCGCGGAGCCCGAGCTGCGCGACCTGCTGCTGCCGGTGATCCGCAACGACTACCGGCTGATCGAGACGTACCGGCCCACCGACGTGGCCCCGCTCGACGTCCCCGTCACGGCGATCATCGGATCGCGCGACGCCCGGGCGACCGTCGAGCTCGCCCGGCCCTGGTCGGAGATCGCCGGCGCCGGGTTCGCGTTGAAGGTGCTCGAAGGCGGCCACTTCTACCTCACCGAGAACCGGGACGCCGTGCTGGCCGAAATCGTCGCGGGGCTGCCGCGGTGAACGGGCAGGGCGGTCGGCTCCGGCGTGTCCCGCAACGTTCGACCACTCAGAGTAGAAAGGCGACATATACCACCAACAGCAGCCACCATCCATAGCTCGTTCGGACCAAACCCAGGGCAGTCGGAGCGGCAGCACGTCACACGTTCCGACAGCACCTCTCCCCGAGGGCAACGAACCCGCTCCGAACCGCCTCGTCGATCAAGGAAACCGCATTTCGTCACGATCCGAACGCCGGCCGACCCGTGAGGGCTCCTCGCGGCTGACGACTACCGTCCGGCCCCTTCGGTCAGTCCAATCAGGACTGTCGTCCGAGACTCGTGCCCTCCCCGCCCACTACTGACAGGTCAGTCGGTGAAGACGGGGACGATCCCGTAACTGCTGTGGTGCCACGACTCGGTCGGGAAGCCGCCGTCGTAGCTGTAGACACCCGCCGAGACCGGGAGCCGGAACGGGTTGGACACCACCTCGCCGCTGAACTGCCACTCGGTCGACCGGTAGGGCAGGCCCTCGGTGGAGTACGACACGACGTAGCGCTCACCGGGGACGACTCGCGTGTTCTGCGGCAACGGGACGCCATAGCCGTTCACCGGGACGTCGGTCACGTCGGCGAGCACCCCACCGGTCGAGTTCCACAGCCGCACGCGGACCGGCGTCAGCGGCCTACCGGGCCGGGTGACCTCCACGTGGGTGATCGTTCCCGGTCGGTCCACCTGGAAGACCAGACCCAGTTCGACCGGCGAAGGGTCGGCGTCCACGGTGGGGTACACGTCGGCGACGAAAGGTCGGCACTCGATCGCGCACCGGGCGGGGCTCGCGGTCGACGGTCCGCCGACGTGCACGACGGTCGTCCGCGGGAGCCCGGTGCGCCCGTCATCGTGCCCACGCGTGGTGATCCCGAGATCGCCTTCGGCGGTGGGCGTGTAGAAGTACTGCCAGTTGGACGCAGGCCCCGGCTTGTCCACGTAGTCCCAGGTCTCGCCACCGTCGAACGAGATCTCCGCCCAATCCCAGTGGCTGGCCTCGCTGTACTCCGACGTGCCGCTGATCTGCAGCGGAACACCCACCTCCACGTGCGAACCCGCGGTGGGGGTGAAGAGTTGGACGCTCGGGCCGTAGGACGGCTCGGCCGCGGCGGCGCCCGGCAGCCCGACCGCCCCTCCCACGACGATCAACGCCGCCACCAGAACACGTGCGGGTCGAGACATCTGAATCCCCTCGCCGGCTGACGCGAACACCGATGTGATCGATCGCTGCCGCTCCCCCGCTACGCCACCGCCGCGAATTGCTGCACCCGCCCCCGCCACGTCCGCCAACAGCCCACCGCCCCTGCGCCACTCGGCTGGCGGGCGATCGGCCAACCCGTACCTCGGTGCTCCGGTCGACCACCGCCTCCACCCCTGCCGTCATCAGACGCGCCACGACCGCCTCGAACAACGAAGGGTCACCGCCGGCCGACCCGGTCAGCCGGCGGCCGGCTCCACTTGGAGGCGGATGTCGCGCAGGTGGTGGACCACTTCGTGGACGGTGTGCACCGCCATCCACGCCAGCGTCCGCGGGGTCGGCCCGGGGTAGGGGTAGACGAGGTGTCGCTCCCAGTCCCCGGCGCCCAGCCGTGCGAGCACGTTGCCGAACATCCCCGCCGCGTCGCCCAACTGGCGCAGCACGTCGTCAGGATCCTGCTCGGCGTAGCCTTCGTGGTCGACCCGCTCGTCGCGTCCCATCGGCTCGAACACGGGCCGCTCGGTGCGGCGCGCGGCGAGCACCCGCTCCCGCTGCACCAGCAACACGTCCCGCAGGTGGCAGGCGTACTCCAGTGGCGACCACACCTCGGGTCGCCGCCGGGTCCGCAGGTCGTCCACGGCCCCGCGTCGCAGGACCGCTGCGACCTCGACAACCCCGTCCCGGATCGCCCGACCGGCCGCCGGCGCT
The DNA here is from genome assembly GCF_021390395.1 of Saccharothrix sp. S26. Taxonomy (GTDB): domain Bacteria; phylum Actinomycetota; class Actinomycetes; order Mycobacteriales; family Pseudonocardiaceae; genus Actinosynnema. The sequence goes on along the minus strand of NZ_JAJUWT010000017.1, from coordinate 234,207 downwards.
TCGGCCGGGTCATAGGTGAAACCGCACTCCGCACAGTGATCCACCAGCCCACGCTAATGAGCGGCGGGTGTCGCGACAACCACTTTGCCGCCCGATGTGGCACCGACCGGCCGGCTGCCGGGGCTGCGCGCGACCCGGGGCAGCGCGATCGCGAGCTGTTCTCCGAGATCCTCACCGAGGGCGAGGAGACCGACTGCATCCGCCTTCGCCTCCAGCGAGGCGTTCTCCGGCTGGAGCCGCACGTTCACCCTCCTGCCGACTCGCCCGCGCCCGCTCGGCGGCTGCGCACTGAACCGACGCTGTCGGTGGGAGCTGATTAACTAGCCGAATGTTCGAAACCCCCGACGAGCTCCGCAGCCTCCAGGTCCTGCTCGACACGTCTCTGGCCGACTCCAGCAGCCACCTCAAATCGATCATCCGGCCAGGTGAGAGCACGTTGAGCGCCGAGCAGGTCGTCCGAGTCTGCCAAGGCATGTGCACCCTGGCCATCGCCACCGTCACCCGGCGCGGCGAGCCGCGCATCAGCGGCGTCGACGGGCATCTCCTGCACGGCCGCTGGATCTTCGGCACGCACCGCCAGGCCGCCAAAGCCCGTCATCTCGCGGCGCGGCCCGGCATCAGCGCGACTTTCATGCGAGGCGAGCAGCTCGGCATCTTCACGCACGGACATGCCGTTCCACTGAACCCCGAGGGGACGAGCAGCGATCCCACTTGGCCGGCGATCCGCGACTACCTCGTCAACCACTACGACGGCGACGGCGACGACCCGTTCTGGGACGAGAACGTCTGGTATCGCATCGACCCGAGCTGGATGGTCGCCTACAGCACCGACCCCGCCGGGCTGCTCGACCAACAACCGCCAGTCTGAACAGAGCCCGCGCCGGTCCACCTCAAACCGTCACTCCGGGGCCGGTCGAGGTTGACGTCTTCAACGTCCTCGACCCCGGCACCATCACCGAGTCGTCCTGCCGCCCGGTCAGGTAGGCGACGGCCTGCCCAGGCCGCCGAGCTGCCCTACAAGGTCTGCGGCACGGCCGAGGTGACCGTCGCCCCGTGGGAGTTCGACCGGGTGCGCCACCACCAAGCGGATTTCGCCCGCCGTTCCCGCTCGTGGACACCCAGGCGTACACGATGGCGAGCCCGACCATGGTCGTCACCGCGTTCCGCGGCACCGAGCCGATGGAGGCTCGGGACTGGTTGTCCGACACCGAAACGCCGCCGTGGTCGGGTCCGGCGCACACGGGTCTGGTCCACTACGGGTTCGCCGAGGCGCTGCGGGGAGCGTTTCCTGCACTTCGAGGATTCGCGGCTGGCCCCGCACCTGCGACCAGCCGGCATCTCCGGCCACTCGCGCAGCAGATGGTGGAGGCGGGCGGTCATCGAGGCTGTCCGTTCAGGCCCGGTGAGCGGTGGCGACGAGACCTGCCTGCATGACGAAGTCGACTTGGCCGGTGACCTCGATGTCCTCGAAGGGGTCGCCGGGCACGGCGACCAGGTCCGCGGTGGCACCGGGGACGACCCGGCCCAGGTCGGCACGGTCCAGCAGGTCCGCGGCGGTGCTCGTGGCCGCACGCAGGGCGCGCACCGGCTCGACGCCCCGCCGCGTCAGGGCGGGGAACTCCTTCCAGCTCTCCTCGTAGGGGAACATGCCGACGTCCGTGCCGTAGGCGAGGGTGACGCCGGAGCCGGCCAGCAGACCGGAGGTTTCGCGCAACCGGTCCGCGTGCTCCCGGAACTGGTCGCGGACCGCAGAGGGCTTGCCGTCCCAGAACTCCTCGTCGTCGAGGCGGTCGAGGAAGTAGTCGATGCAGTGCAACGTCGGGACGAGCGTTACCCGGTGCCGCGCCAGCAGAGCGAGGGTCTCCCGGTCGACCAGGCTGGCGTGTTCGACCGAGCGAACGCCCGCGCGCACGGCTCGCCGGACGCTTTCGTCGTTGAAGGCGTGCACGGCGCAGGGCAGGTGGAGGTCGGTCGCGGTGGCGACGAGCGCGTCCATCTCGGCTTGCGAGTAGGTGACGTTGTTGGGGTCGTCCGTGGAGGAGCTGAAGCCGCCGCTGCCGGCGAACTTGATCCAGTCGGCGCCTGCCTTGGCCTGCTCGCGGACCTTGCGCACCACCTCGGCCGGTCCGTCGCCCAGCACACCGACCTCCAAGCCGTGCCGGTCGGTCAGCTCGGGGTTCTTGTCGCCGTGCGAACCGCGGCTGGACACGATGTTGGGTGCGACCACCATCCGCGGTCCGGCGATCACACCGTCGGCGACCGCGTCTCTCAGGGCGGTGGTCAGCGGTTGCTCCGAGCCGCCGAGGTCGCGCACGGTGGTGAAGCCGTTCAGCAGCAACGTGCGCAGTGGTGGGAGGGCCCGCAGCGTCTGCTCGGCGACCGATGCGGTGTTCAGGCTCTCGTCGACCACGTGCACGTGGCAGTCGATGAACCCCGGCAGGAGGGTGTGTCCGGGCAGCTCGACGACCTTGGCGTCGGCTGCCGCGGTGAGCTGTGCGCCCACGCTCGCGATGCGCCCGTCGCGGACGAGCACGCGGGCGCCCGCCACGGGGCTGTCGGCGACGCCGTCCCACAAGCGGTCGGGGATGAGGAGGGTTTCGCCCCGGTGCGGTCCGGTCACGGCTCGCTCGTCCCCTCACCGGGCGTCGTCGGAGTCCGGTCCGAGTGCTCGCCGTTGACCAGTTCCTCGCACAGCCGGTCGATGTGCTTCGTGGTCACGTGGGGCATCACGACCAGCTGCGCGTGCGTCTCGTCGGCCATCATGTGCCACCGACGACACAAAGCCGCAGGTGGGGCGTCGAACAGCACGACGGTCGCCCCGGGAGACCGCTGCGGGTTGCGCCCGAGCTCGGCAAGCCGGCGGCAGGCGTAGTCGGTCGTCTCGTGGCAGCGCCGAATCCGCTCGGCCAGTCCCGCCCGTCCCAGCCTGCGCAACTCGTACCACAGCATCAGCGGCGACAATGCGTCCCTCGAACCGGTGATGGTGTCGTCGTCGGAGCCGACCGCGGCGCCCTCGACCCGGATCTGCTCGACGTCGGCGGCTCGGGCGAGCACCACACCGCAGGGGATCGGGGATCCGACCACCTTGTGGCCGCTGATGGCCACGCTGTCGGCACCGTCCGACAGGCCCCACGGCACCGGATCGGGGCCGAACTCGGCCAGCAATCCGCCGAAGGCGGCATCGGAGTGGATCCGGAAGCGCTCCACACCGGCGTCGAGCAGCGTCCGGCGCACCGCGGGCAGGTCGTCGGCCGCACCACGCCCCGTGGTGCCGATGGTCACCGTCACCGCTGCCGCGCGACCGGGGTTCTTGGCCAGCTTCCCGGCCAGGGCCGTGGTGTCCATCGTCCCCTCGGACGTGGTGGGCACGGCGACGTAAGGCATCCGCAGGAGCCTGCTGATCTTGGGCAGCGAGTAGTGGGCCTCGGCGGAGGCGTACAGGACCGCGTCCGGGTACCGTTCCCGCGCCACCCAGGCGGCGAAGACGTTGCTCTCGGTGCCCCCGCTGGTCACGTACCCGAAGAAATCACCCCGATCACCACCGGCCACGTCCGTGAAGAAATCGATCACAGCCACTTCGAACGGTTTCGTGTCGATCCGGTAATCGCTTTCAGCGTGCGGGTTCCCCACGTTGTTGCCGTGCAGCCGGAGGAAGCTCGACAGAGGACGGTAGTCGAACTCCAGGTTGACCGGGAACCCCAGCATCCGGTCGCGCTCAGCGGTCATCCGCGCGGCCAGTCGCTCCAGGACTGCAAGATCTCCGCCGCTGCCACCATCCGTTATGCGAAGGTCGGATGAATCTTCGAAAGTCATTCGATTCACTTTCTTCCAGAGTCGGCATCACCGCCGGTGGTGTACCCGACTGACGCCGCCGAGACGCTCCGCCATACGGATGACGGCGACGGGCGGTCGTTTCGCCATATTCACTTTGGTGGCGAATTCCTATTCCTCGGACCGTGATTCTCAGCGGCCGACTCGCGGACGTCGCGAGCACGCGCATCACGCCGTGGCGGCGGTTGCCGGTCACCCATGATCGACACAGCGACCCGGCGGGTCACTGCGACGGTTCGGACGTGTTCCCGGGCCGGGTAGACCGCGAGGAACACTTCGCGGGCCCGTGCGCGCGGCCAGTCGGGCGGCAGCAGGGTGAGCGGGAGCAGGGGTTCGAGTGCCGGGAAGCGGCGGTAGGTGTCCATGACTTCGGTGCGGTGCGCACGGCGGCGGCCCCGGTGATCCCGGTGCACACCCGCGCCTCACCCGACGGCTGGAACCGGGGGCCCGCCGACGGATCGAGGCACGATCGCGAAGACCGCCGGCGGCAAGCACTTGGTCCACGCGCCCGCGCTGGCCGGGGCTCCCGGTGGCGGACCGCACGGGCGGCTGGTGCGCGACGCCGACTCCGAGGGCGACCCCGACACGGGTCCGGCGCACCGGTGAGCCCGGCGAGCGTCTCGGTCAGGACCGCACCCGCGGGAGGCACCGACGAAGGTGGTGCGGGGACTCCCAGCGGCCGACGCCGCGCAGCGCGTGCTCCAGGAACGTGAACCGGTCGATGCAGGTGCGGTAGTCGTGTGTCCCGATGGTCGCCCGCACACGGTCATCGGCGAGTCCCGCGAGCACGGCGTCATCGTCGGGCACCTCGCCCCCTGGAGGTGGTCCCACCGGCCCTCGTCGAGGAGCAGGCGCAGGTCGGTGAGCATCGTGCCGAGATCGGTAGACGAGCTGGTACCCGCGCACGGCGTCGAACAGGTCCGGGTGCTCGTCGGCTGAGCAGGTGCCGACGTGCCCGTCGCCGGTGACGACCTCCAGCGCTAGGACGGCATCGCTCGGCACGCCGTGCCGCCGGCTGGTACCGCCGCTCGCCGTGCCGGCGTTCGATTCCACCCGCTCCGCCTCCAAGCTCAGGACGTCGCGGTAGAACCGCAGCGAACGGTCGACCTCCCCGACGTTGAGGACGATGTGGTCCAGTGCCGTCACGCGGATCGCCCGGCCGGGCGTGCCGGTGCTCATGCGCGTGCCCTCTCTCCGGCGTGTGCGGCGTCACGCTGCGAGGTGAAGGCGGTCAGCAGTGCGGCGACGGTCAACGCCACGCCGAACCACACCGCGCCGGTGGTCCCGAAACCGCCCGCGAACAGCCCGCCGAGCAGCGCGCCGAGCGCGATCGAGATGTTGTAGCCCATGGTGTTGAGCGACATGGCGGCTTCGAAGGTGTCCGGGGCCGCGGCGAGCATCATGTTGACCTGGCAGAGGTTCGCCGCGCCGAAGGACACACCCCACACCACCACGGCGACCGCCAGGCCCGCCAGGCTGCCGCCGATCACCCGGAGCAGCAGCAGGGAGGCGACGAGCCCCGTGCAGGCGACGACGAACGTCGCGCGCATGTTGCGGTTGACGGTGTGGCCGGCGACGAAGTTGCCGATCGCGCCGCCGATCCCGAAGACGATCAGCAGCCCGGTCACCCACGCCGCCGACGCACCGGCGCGCTGCTCCATGAAGGGGCGGATGAACGTGTACGCGCCGAAGTGCCCGAGCACGTACAGCGCGACCGTGGTCATCACGACCCGCAGCCGCCCGTTGCGGATCGGCAGCGCGAACACCTCCCGCACCGGGATGGCGCTCCGGGACGGCAACGACGGGAGCGTGAGCACGACGGCGAGGAGCACCGCCAGGCTCAGGCCGCTCCAGATGAGGAACGTGGTGCGCCAGTCCGTGAGGCTCTCGATGAACGTGCCCAGCGGCACGCCGACGACGGTGGCGACGGACATGCCGGACAGCACGACCGCGGCGGCCCTGCTCGCCTTGTCGTCGGGGACGAGCCGCATCGCCATGGCGACGCCGATCGCCCAGAACACGCCGTGCGCGAAACCGGTGACGAGCCGGGCGGCCAGGACGATCGGGAAGTTCGGCGACAGGGCCGTGACGAGGTTGCCGACGGCCATGATCGCCAGCAGCGCGGCGAGCAGCGCGCGGCGGTTCACCGTGCGGCTCCACGCGACCAGGAACGGCACCCCGACGCCGGCGGAGATGCCGTACAGGGTCACCATCATGCCCGCGAGGCCGACGGAGACGGACAGCCCCGCGCTGACCGGGGTGAGCAGCCCGACGGGCATCAGCTCGGTGGTGACGAAGACGAACAAGCTCGCGGTGATGGCCGCGACGCCCAGCCACGCCCGGAACTGCGAGCGTGGTTCGGCACTGGTGGTGGTCATGCGTGTCCCTTGCGAACATCCCCGCACGAGCGGGGGGAAGAGGGCCGGGTTGGTGGTCGCGCTCAGCGCTTCACCTGGTGAACTCCCGGTGTGGCCTTGTCACGACTCGAGTCTCGCCGCGCGCCGGCGATGAGTCCAACGCACTGTTGTCACTCCAGCGATGCCGCTCCATCATTGATCCATGGAGCTCCAGCAGATGCGTTACGTCCTCGCCGTCGCCGAGACGAACAGCTTCACGCGCGCCGCGGAGCAGTGCCTGGTCGTCCAGTCGGCGCTGAGCCGCCAGATCGCCGCCCTGGAGCGGGAACTGGGTGCCCGGCTGTTCGACCGCACCAGCAGGCACGTGCGCATCACCCCGGCGGGCAGGGCGTTCGTGGCCGCGGCCCGCGAGAGCCTCAACGCCGCGGAGCGGGCCGTCGCGGACGTGGCGGCGGCGACCGGCGAGGTGCGCGGCAGGCTCGCCCTCGGCCTCATCCCCACGGTGGCCGCGGTCGACATCCCGGACGCGTTGAGCCGGTTCCGCGAGAGGTACCCCCACGTCCGGCTGGACATCCGCGTCGGCGGCAGCGAAGAACTCGTCGAACAGGTGCGGCAAGGCAGGATCGAGGTCGCGTTCCTCGGGTTGCCCCCCAGCACCCGGCCGGCGGGCGTCGACTTCCGTGAGCTGGCCCGGGACCGGCTGGTCGCCGTCGTCGCCCCCGACCACCCGCTCGCGGACGAGCCGGCCGTGGACCTCGCCCGGCTGTCCACCGAGACGTTCATCGACCTGCCACCGCACTCGGCCGCGCGGGCGCAGTCGGACGAGGCGTTCGCCGCCGCGGGCCTGCGCCGCGAGGTCGCGTTCGAGGTCACCACCGCGGACTTCATGATGGCGCGGCTCGTGCGGAAGGGCCTGGCGATCGCGCTGCTGCCTTCGACGTACGTCCCCCACCTGACCGGCCTGGCCACCGTCGAGATCACCGACGCACCGGTGCGCGTCGAGTACCTCATCTGGAGTGGCACCGGCCGAACCCCGGCGGCGACCGCGTTCCTCGACCTGCTGCCCCTGCCGGGTCGCCGGCCACCGGGCAGTCCTGGCTGAACTTGTCCGGTTGGTCACCGTGCAGCTACCCGCACCGCCTCCCCCTGATGGCCTTGACGACGTCGATGTGCAGCAGCGCGGCCGTGTCCGTGAGGCGATGCTCGGCGGCGGCGCCCCGTCGTCCTGTGCGCCTTCGAAACCGCGAGAAGCCCCGACACCACTCGGCCGCACAGCCACGCTCCGGCCATTTCCTGGTAGTGGAACTCCGACCGGCTGCCACACAAAGCGGAACCCGAGGAATTTCAAACGAAACCCTGTTCGGCAAGTAATCTCAGTTTCACACCACCGACCGCTCGTGAACACCCGATCGGGCGCTGGACAACGCGACAAGCACACCGGAACACTCGAAGCCATGTCATCCTCGACACGGATCCGGCGGTGACCGTCCGCTCAGCCCACATCGCCAAGACGTTGGACATGGAATTGCGTGCGATGCGCAGAGGGCTTGGTATCTACGACCCACGATTGTCCGCACGAATGGGCAGCATGGCCAAACGCGTGTTCGCAGTGGCGCCGGCGGACTCCATCACGACAGTCCGGTGGAAGGTGATCGGCGGCTTCGAGAAAGCCATGATCCGGCTCCCAGCGCACGAGCGCGACGTGCTTGCGGCCGCGTTCAACTACAACGCGCGGAACGTCGCATACCGACACCGTGTCGAGAGTTACGGGGAGACGTGCGGCGTCGGTGAGAGGACGGCCCGGCGGTGGGCCGACCGCAGCACCGCCGTACTGGCCCAGGCGTTGCTCGACACCGGCACGCCCGCCGTCCGCGGCGGCTGGTGGACCGATCACCTGGCCATGACCATGGTCCTGGACCGGCCGCGCGTCGAATTGCTGGAGGTGCGGCGGGTCGTCGCCACCGACGACGTCTCCGAACTCCACCTTCCCTTCCACGTCACGGGCCTGTCTGCGGATCAACTGGTGCAGCACGCCTCCTTCGAGGTCTTCTACGGCGGATCCCTGCGCATCCTCGGTCCCGAGTCATCCGCACGCATGGGGTTGACGATGAAGCTCCCGCGCACCCTGCACGCCGGTGAAGAGCACGAGTACGCCATGCTGGTCAGGTTGCCCGCCGGGCACGCGCCCGCACCACATTTCGTGTGCGTACCCCGACACCCGTGCACCAAGGCGGAGTTGCGGGTGCGCTTTCCGCACGACGCCGTTCCGTACGGCCTCACCAGGGTGGCCGACGTCCACCAACAGGACGTCGACGACCCGGTGGTGGCGGGAACCGCTGTCGAGGTGAACGCGGCTTCCGAGGTCCACGTCGAGTTCGTGCACCCGGTGCCCGGTCTGGCCTCGGGCCTCCGCTGGGACGCGCCCGCTCACGGCGAGTACGGCGTCGCGCTCTCGTCGACCAGCACTCCGGCCGGGCTGGTCACGGTCAACCGCGACTCCGTCACCCGGTACTCGGTCGACCCGTTGCGTGCGACGTAACCGGTGAGGCTCGGCTCCGCTCGCAACGAGATGTGCGTGTCCGGCGTGATCGGACGGTCCCTCATGCGCCCGTCGTAGTGCAGCCCTCCATTGCCGTCCCGACAGATCGTCACGACGAATGAGGGCGTCCGGTACGCCGCAACGAGCGAGGCGTCGCCGGAGGCTGGTCCGAGGTGCCTGCGGACCTCGTGCGGGCACTCGGCGCTTTCGCCGGACGAGGTCGCCGAGGGCAACTCGAGGACGTCCCACTGCGTCGCCGCCAATAAGACAACGGCGACCGGCAGGGCCTTCTTCGCCCAGGCCGGGAGCTTCCACCCTCGGCTCACCCCGCGAATCCACCGCCAGGCACCGCGCACGACGGGACCGATCGCACGAACGCGCGACGCCTCGCCGGCGTGCCGCGGTTCGGGTGCCGGCACCGCGCGCTCTGCCTGGACCGGGGCCGGCAGAGGAGGAGGGCCGAGGGTGATCTGGAACTGCGAGGGTGCCGGACGCTCCCCGTCCGGCAAGTCGGTGACGTAGTCGCACAACACGCACCTGCCGCTCGACGCCAGCGCGGCCGCCCCACAGCCACCGCACCGGGGCACCACACCGGTCATGAGACACCGCCAGTAGGGGATGGATCGCCGTTGTGATCTCCGGGTTCATGACGTGGCCCGTGCCACGTGATGCACCGTTCTCCCCGCACGTGCTGCTGGTTCCTTTCCGGTCGTACCGGGTGTTCGAGGTCCGACGAGGCGAGTGGCGTCATTCGTCCACCTCCGAACCATCCCGGCGGACACCGTCGCCCCTCTCGGACAGGCCCGTCGCGTCGATGACGGCGTGCCCGGCGTCGAGCGCACCGGGCACGGTGCCGCGCAGCCGGTCGCGGAGCTGCCCGGTCCGCCCGGGCTGCGGCGTCGGCACCACCCGGTCGAGGATCCGCTTGCTGATGCGGGTGCTCTCACCGGCGGAGAGCTTCCCGGACTCCAATGCCGCCCGAACCAGGTCCAGGTTGACCTTGGCCTCGGCCTCCTGCGCGTCGCGCTCCATCTTCAGGAAAGCGGACGGGTCACCGTTGTTGATGGCCATGTAGTGGGCCAGCATCTCGTCGCGGGAGCCCGTCGCGACGTCGCGCCGCGCTTCGCGGTTGATCCGCTCCAAGAGCAGGTTGCGCTGGGTGGCCCGGAGGTCCTCGGCGTCCGCGGCGTCGACGTCGACGCTGACGACCGAGAGGTCGAGCCCGTACGGTGAACGGGCGCCGCGCAGGATGTCCAGGACCTCGATCGCCGCCCGGTCGCCATCAAGGACACCGAACTTCGGGGTCACGCTCCGCGCCACGGTGGCCATCGACTCGTACACCGCTGCGGCCATGTCGCGGTGGCCCTCCCGCACGACAACCGTCGGCTCGATCACGCTGCACGAGAACCGGAAGGTGACTGAAAACATCCAGGGGTCGGCGCTGCGGGACGGCACGGTGAAGGTGAGCCCGTGCGAGGTCATGTCGATCAGGTAGGCCGTCCGATGACCACCGCCCCGTCGGCCGGGCGCGGGAGCACCGGCCGCGATGACGTCGAGGCGGCCATCCCGGTGCTCCAACACCAACGCGGTCCCGCGCTGCGGTGCGCGCAGCGTGGTGAAGCGGAGCAGGATACCGCTGCGCTGGTGCAGGATCGGGTTGTAGGTTTCCTGGATCACGTGTTCTACCCCTCTGCTTTGAGCAAGTGGTCGTAAAAGTGAGCTGCCGTCGGTGACGGCGAGTCGGTGTCGAAGGCCCAGGTCGAGAGCAGGTCCTCCAGAGTGGCGAAATCGTCGTCGGAGCGGTCGGCGATGCCGGCCAGCACGTCGACGACCGCCCGTCGTGGGACGCGGGAGCCGTCGGCCGCGGCGACCCACCCGCGCAGGGCGTTCTCCGCGATCTCGCGCACCGGCGCACAGGACAGCGCCCGGCCCCACAGCTCGGCCAGCAGGTCGAGGTGCCGCTCCGGTCCGCTGAGCAGGGCCGGTAGCGCATCACCCGAACCACCGGTGCTACGGACCGCGTAGGTGAACACGGTCAGTGCCTTGGCCGTGGTCTGCTCGTCGGACGGTGTCCCGCTCCAGTCGAGCAACGCCTCCAGCAACGGCGTCGTGACACCGGACTCCAGCAGCGTGCGCGCGGCGATCGAGACGGAGGTCAGCGGCGCCCACTGCGGGTTGCGCACGAGGCTGCGCAAGACGTTGAGCGCACGTCCCGGGTCGGCGACGCCGAGCCGGCCAGCCGCCGCCAGCGCGGCGGTGTCGGCGAGGTTGCGGGAGCGGGCGGTCGACCCGAGCTCATCGGCCCACCGCTGCACGTGCCCCCAGAACGCGCCCACCTCACCGCTCAGCGCGCCCGCGACGTCGAGGCCGAGCGCCGCGCTCTGCCTGAGCACTGCGGACCTGTCCGTCGCCCAGGGCAGGAAGAGTTGGTGCATGCCGTACTCGAAGTCCACGGCCGCGAGCACGCCCGCTGCGTCGGCGGCCCGGGCGTGGATCTCCACGTTCGGGTGCGCGGCGAGCCGGCTGAGCCACGCCACGACCTTGCCCCGCGCGCCGTCCAGCTGGAGCCAGAGCCCGGCGAGCACCGCTTCGCGCAGGTCGTCGTGACGGAACCGGAGCGTTTCGGGACCACTGGCGTGCTCGGTCCGCTTGATCCACCCCCGCTCCGCGCCGAGCATGCGCGAGTAGCGGAGGGTGGAGCCCGCACCACCGCCGAGCGCACGGGACAACTGCACCGCCGCGTCGACCACCCACAGGTAGGTCAACTGCTCGAGCACTGCGGTGGCCGTCACGAACGCGATCTCCGACAGCGCCGGCGACGCACTCAACCACTCGGCGACCTGCTCGTGAGGACTGCGCAGCCGCGCCACCTCCTGCCGCGGATCCGTTCCGAGCCGCAACGACTCCACGAGCACGTGTGCCACGCGGGTGGCGAAGTGCGGGTCGTCGCGCTCCGCCAGGACGTCGACGAGCTGCGCCCTCACGGCCAACTCGTCGAACCGCGGACCGCCCACCTGCGGCGCGGCGGTCGTCACCCTCTTCCGCACGATTTCCAGTGGATCGGGCAGGGCGAGGTCGTCCAGCACATGCTCGAAGCGGTGCACGGCGGAAGCGAGGGTTCCCTCCACCGGTCCGGTGACGACGACCAGGAACCTGCCTTGGTCGCGGAGGAGACCCGACACGCGGGTGAGCCACGTGTCGTCGAGCCGGTGGGCGGCGTGCGCGCCCCTGGTCGGCTGGTCGAGCACGACGAATCCCCGCCCGCGCGCGGGCGGCTGCCACTGAAGGCTTCCCAACACGCTCACGGGCAGTTCGACGACATCTGGGTGCTCGGCTCCGCCCAGGACTTCGTCGAGCATCGCGAGGGCGCGCGACCGCCTTCCGGTCCGCGCTTGACCGGCGAGGATCACCAGGTGCGAGGTCGCGAGAGCCGCGGTCCCCGTCTCGAAGCCCTCCGGCCGCACGTAGTTGTCGACATCGGCCAATTGCGTCGCGTCCACCGGCACGGCGGTCGGCCGACGCGGCCTGGCCCTCCGTGCCGAGCCCGCCAGGAAGTCGCCGTGAACGGTGATGCCCGCCCGGAACTCGTTGATGTTGTCGGCTCGCCCCCGGCCCAACTGCGACGCGATGGCCAGCGCGCGGGCGACGTCGATCCCGCTCGCGTCGTCCATCAGCCGCGCCACCGTCTCCTCCTGGGACATCGGCGGCACGTCCTGGTCGTCGGCACGCGGAAGCCGCTCGTCCGACCCGGGCAGGCCGGACATGGGGTCGAGCGCCTCTAGGTCGTCGATCACGAATTCCTCCGACCGCGCCCGTAGCTGGGACCGGCGTGGAAGTCGCGGGCGACGTCGATCCTCCCGGCCTGTACCACGTTGTTCTTGTTGCCGGACACGGTGAAGGCGTTGGTGTCGGAGGGGTGCAGGCGCGGCTCGGGCAGGCCTTCGACCTCCTTGGCCAACCGGTTGGCCAGCCGGTCGATGTCATCCTTCGCGGTGCGGAAGCGAACCTCGGCGTCCTGGAGTTCGGCCAACCAGGTCAAGCCGGACGGGAACTCCTCCTTCGGCACTCGCGCGCAGTCGAACCGCACGGGCACGACGACCTTGTCCAGCGCCGACGCCGTCAGGAGCTCGCGCCGAACGAAGTCGTCGGGGTCTTCCAGGCGTCGGCTGCCGTCCGAGCGCCTCGCGCCCAGCCAGTTCGCGCCCATCACGACCAGCAGGGCGGCGCACTGCTCGACGGCCTCGAACATCCTCACCTCCCAATCGGCTCCAGGAGGGATCGACTTCGAGGCCAGGAACACGGCGTCCGAGCCGAAACGCTCGGACAACGCGCGGTCGAGCAGGACGGCGGCGTACGGCTGGTCGGTCACTCGGTAATTGAGGAAGACCTTCGTCACTGGCAGTGCACCTCGCTTGAAGGGATTGCGCTGAATGGGGAGCCGGCCGCTCGGATGGGCCAGCGAATTGGCGACACTGCGGATAGTGCCACACCGGATCGCCGCAGTGACAAGTCCTACCGGCGAGTAGCGAAGTGTTTCCCGTTTCCTCTTGGACGTCCTTGACGATGTCCTTTATCTGTCCACTGGACAATTACCGGACGGATTGGACTGCACGCATCGAACGGGTTAACGTGTCGATCGCCCGTTCCGGGTTTCCCGTTTCCCACCCGAGTAGGCAACGGGAAACACCTGCTCTGGCAGCACTGCGCGCGGCAAAATCGACGGCACCGCAGTCGACTCGCCCAGCTCGATCAGAGCACGGTGTCGCCCCCGCCGTCGGGGCTCCCCGGACCGCGAATGCGCACCATGTGCGTCGCGGTGGGGCGCCGTCCCCGTCATGTCGGCTACCAGCGATCTCAGGAGTGCACGTGACCACTTCGCAACGAACCGACGGCGGGGTGCACCGGCCGTCCAGGGCCGTCCTCAAGCTGGTGCGCGCGCTCTCGCACCGCGCGGCGGAACTCGAGCGCGCTCCACAGGAATTGCGCCGTGCCGCGCGTGAGCAGATCACCGCCCTGGTGCGGGCCGAGGCAACGGCGCGTGTGCGAGGGCTGCCCGCCGAGGAGCTGAAGCCGTTCGTCGGCCGGTCGATCCGGCTTGGCACCTTGATCAATGCCGGTTTTCCGACGATCGGCAGCATCGAAGCCACTCCCCGGCACCAGCTCACCATGATTCCCAAGGTCGGCGCACAGACGGTGGACGATGTCCTGCGCGCCGCGGCGGAATACCGGGAGCGGCTCATCCGCAACAGCGATGTCCGGTTCGACCCCGATCACCGGACACCGGGCCACACCCGGCTGCTAGGCTTCCTGCTCGCCATCCGCGGCGCCGACGCCGCAGTGGCCGGACTGCACGATCAGGTGGCCCGGTTTCGCGAGCGCTCCGCGCCCCTACTGGCCAAGGCCGCCCCGACCGCGTCCGCTCTCTGGCGGTGGACCTTGCCCTTCCGGCCCACGACGCGGAATGAAGCGAGAGCGGCGCTGGTCGAACTGGCCCTGCTGGCCGGCGAGTCGGACACGCTGAAGCTGGCGGACGCGATCGGGAAGGCCGAGCGCGCGATCGACCCGGGCGCATTCGACCCGGCGCTGTCGTGGCAGCTCTACCTGCGCGACGCGGCGTCAGTGAACGCGTTGCTCTCCACACTGGGTGCCTCGGACGCGCAGGAGGACGTCGCCCGAGGCCACCTCGGTCCTGAACTGCGCCGGAAGATCGACGCAGTGCCGCTCGACGTCGGCCTCCTCAAGCCGACGTTGACGTTGCGCCAGTACCAGGTCTTCGGTGCTCAGTACGCGATCCACCAGGAGCGGGTGATCCTGGGTGACGAGATGGGACTTGGCAAGACGGTGCAGGCGCTCGCCGTGATCGCGCACCTGGCCGCCCAGGGGCAGAGCCGGTTCATGGTGATCTGCCCGGCCAGCGTGCAGGTCAACTGGCTCAATGAGATCGACAAGCACAGCCGGCTGAGGGCGTTCAGCCTGTACGGCAACGACAGGGAGTCGAACACGCGGCTCTGGCTGCGCGAAGGAGGCATCGCGGTCACCACCTTCACCACGCTCGGGCGGTTGGAGCTCACGGAACAGGTCAAGCTGTCCGTGCTCGTGGTCGACGAGGCGCACCAGGTCAAGAACCCGCAGACCCGTCGGGCCCAGGAAGTGGTGAAGGTCATCGACCGCGCGCACCGCGTGCTGTTCCTCACCGGAACACCGATGGAGAACCGCGTCGAGGAGTTTCGCAACCTCGTGCACCACCTGGACCCCGCCCGCGCCGCGCTGATCGACCCCGCCGACCTCCTGCATGGCGCCAAGACCTTCCGCCGTCAGGTCGCCCCCGTCTACCTGAGACGCAACCAGGAAGACGTGCTCAAGGAACTCCGGGACAAGATCGAGGTGGAGGACTGGGTGCGTCTCACGCCGGCGGACGAGAGGGCCTACCGCGAGGCCGTCGCAACGGGAAACATGATGGAGATGAGGCGCGTCTTGCTGACCTCGCAGGACTCCGCCAAGCTCCAGCGCCTGTCGGAGATCATCGAGGAAGCCGTCGAGGACGGACGCAAGGTGATCGTCTTCTCCTTCTTCCTGGAAGCGCTATCCATCCTGCACCGGCGGCTGGGTGATCTCGCCATCGGGCCGCTGGTCGGCAAGGTCTCGCCACAGCGGCGTCAGGCCATGGTGGACGAACTTACAGACCGACGGGGCCCCGCCGTGCTGCTCAGCCAGATCACGACCGGCAGCCTCGGTCTCAACGTCCAAGCGGCGTCCGTGGTCGTCATTGCCGATCCACAGTGGACAGCCGGCGCCGAGGACCAGGCGATCGCCCGCGCACACCGGATGGGCCAAGCACACGCCGTACAAGTGCACCGTCTGCTGGCCAAGGGCAGCATTGACGAGCGGATCCGCGAGGTGGTGGAAGAGAAGGTACTGCTGTTCAACGAGTTCGCGCGCAAGAGCGACGCGAAGTCGTCCGACGCGCGAGCGGTCGACAGCGCGTTCCACCGGCCCGAGGTGCTCGACGATCCGGCAGTTCCCCTGGATCATCGAATGATCATCGCTGAGCGCTATCGGCTCGGGCTCGCCTGAGGTTTGGCGGGTTGGCGGGGCGTTCCGGAGAGCGGCACAGGTCCGCGGCCACGGGTCGGGTCCGGCCGCATTCGGCGGGGTGGCCGGGATCGGCCATGTCAGCGGTCGACGGCCTCGGGGTCGAGCGCTTCGGCGCCGGCGGCGGGTAGGTCGCCGAGGACGTCGACGAGCGAGCGCTTCACGCCTAGCGTGGCCGGTGTCGACCAGATCGGCGGCGGGCGACCCGGGATGCCGAACATGGTGCCCACCTCCGACGGCCGGTGGATGCTGACCTACGAGTACGTCGGCGGCGGCGACAACGTGCACTACAAGATCTCGTCCAACCCGCTGGACTTCTACTCCGTCGGTGGTGAGGCGGAACCGAACATCACTTCCCTCCCGGTCACCGCGGGATCCCCGGCACTCACGCCGGGGAGAAGCCCGGTCGTGATCCGGACTCCCGACGGCCGTCTCGTCTACAACGCGGCGGGCAGCGGTGATGTGTGGGTGAACCCGAGCGGCAGCAGTTACTTCCAGGGCACTTTTCGAGGAAACCGCACCTATCGCGCGCTCCGCAGTTCTGCGGCGAGGACACCCACGCACGGTGTTCCTCACCAAGCCGTTCAGCCGATTGAAACAGTGGCGGACGGATCGCGAGACTCGGCCTGTCCATCGCCCTTTCCACAGAACGGGAATCCTCATGCGCCTGCGTTCATTGATCGTCGCCGCGGTCGGCGGGCTGTTCGGCGCGGCGCTGTTGCCCGTGCCCGCTTCGGCGTCCGAGGCGTCCGCGGCGAGCGTGGTGGACGTCAACTGTTCGCTGGGCACCCAGGTCGGCACGTACTCCCCCGGCATGACGCTGCTGCCCAGGCAGATCGACTTCCGCGCCACCGGCACGCTCGGCGGCTGCGTGTCGCCCAGCCACCCCGAGATCACCGGAGCCACCTTCACGGCCCTGGTCAGCGGCACGTTCAGCTGCCTGGCCGGCTCCACCACCAACACCTCCACCTATCACTGGAACACCGGCGACAGCAGCACCGTCGAAGGCGGCTTCGAGGTCAACCTCAAGCCCGGCGGCACCACCGTCCTGGTGCTGACCGGCACCGTGGTCGACGGCCTGTTCCAGGGCGCGACCGTCGTGCAGACCAAGGTCCTGCCGGCCACGGACCTCGCCGCCTGCCTCACCCCGCAGGGCCTGACCAGCGTCAGCGGCACCGCCACCTTCACCGCCCTGCTGTGAACCGGCGAACGGCACGAGCGGAGGTCACGTGAAGGCAGTGCAAGGATTCGACGGCTGCTGGTCGTGATCGCGCCCATCGTGCGCAGCACCCCTGGTCGTTCCTGAACGAAGGTTCTTTCCAGCTCGTGCGACCGCCCCTCCGCGCGGAAAGCCGGGTCGGGCGGTGTGCCAAGATCCGGGAATGGACCAGTCGGGTGTGACGCGTGCGATGGCCGCCGCGACTTCGGTTGCCGCGTCGGTCGGCTTGTCGGTCGGCGACGCGATCGTGCTCCACAACTCGAACAAGCTGGCACTGCGGTTGACGCCCTGCGACGTCTTCGCCCGGGTCGCCCCCGTCGGGCAAGAGGTCGCGCGGTTCGAGGTCGAACTCGCTCAGCGGCTGGCCGAGGTCGGATGCCCGGTGTGTCCGTTGGAGCCCTCGGTGGACCCTCGGGTTTACACGCGTGATGGCTTCACGGTGACGCTGTGGACTTACTACGAGCCCGTGACGCCTCACGTCGCGCCGGTCGACTTCGCCGAGGCGTTGGCACGGCTGCACGTCGGCATGCGCCAGGTCGGGCTGCCGAGCCCGCGGTTCACCGACCGGATCACGGAGGCGGAAGAGATCATCACCGACCCGGCTCGCTCACCGGAACTCCCCGACGCCGAGCGCGCCTTCCTCAGCGGCAGGTTGGCGAGCCTGCGTCGGGAGATCGAGGAGCGCGGTGCGGTGGAGCAGCTGCTCCACGGCGAGCCGCACCCGGGCAACGTGCTCGGCACGGTGGACGGGCCGTTGTTCATCGACTTCGAGACGTGCTGCCGCGGACCCGTGGAGTTCGACCTCGCCCACGTGCCCGAGGCGGTCTGCGCGCACTACCCGGGCATCGATCGAGAGCTGCTGGACTCGTGCCGACAGCTCGTGCTGGCGATGGTCGCCGCGTGGCGTTGGCACCTCGGCGACGAGTTCCCGAACGGGAGGCTGTTCGGCGACGAACTCCTGCGCGCCCTGCACGACGGTCCCCCTTGGCCGACGCTCGACGCGATGGTCACGCGACTGGGCGACAGGTAACCGCGCGGGCGGTCATGGTGCGACCGGGCCGGGCTTGTGGTGCAGGTAGGCGCCGACCCAGTCCACCGCGTCACGCGTCGGACGGGTCGGTGGGGCGGGCCGGAAGTTCGCCGCGTCGTCGACGCTGCCGGTGCCGTCGTAGCGCGCGGTCAGCGGGTACGGGAACACCGGTCGCGTGCGCACCACGGTACCGGCGGTGTCGCGGCCGGTGGCGATGATCCGGTCGGGGGCGGTGCCGTGCTCGACCCAAGCCAGGAGGGCGTGCAGCGGGTCGAACTCGGTCAAGCCGGTGCCGCCGCCGCAGTGCTGGAGGCCGGGCACCATGAACACCCGCGCCCAGCGCCGGATGTCGCCGCCGTCGTGCCGCGCCAGCCGTTCGTAGTAGTCGAGCAGGCCGCGTGGCGGGATGCCCTGGTCGCTCCAGCCGTGCCAGAGGATCAACCGGCCGCCCGCGCGGCGGAACTCGCGCAGGTCGAGGCTCATCGCGTTGCCGTGCGAGCCTTCCACGCCCAGCCGGGCGAACTCGCGGGTGGTGAACTCGACATCGGCCAACGACGAGTGCGGCGTGCCCATCGGGTAACCCAGGTACCGGAGGTAGTTGTCCGCCAGCAACGCGGCCACCGAGGCGTCACCGAACTCGGGGACGGGGATGACCCAGCCGGCCCAGCCCGGTTCGGAGCCCCGTTCCTGGCCCGCCGGGTAGAGCTTGTCGCCGTGGGCGTCGGTGGGTCCGGCGTACAGCCGGCGGGCGGCGTCGACCTGGGCCGGGGTGAGGCACGTCGGCCGGTCGACGCCGGGTGGGCAGAGCAGCGCGGCCGGGTCGTGGTCGCACCGGCGCGGGTCGTCGATCTGGCCGTCCACCAGGCCGTCGAGGTGGTCGCAGTGCCTCATCACCGCGTCGTGCAGGGCGGGCAGCCGGTCGGCGGTGAGCACCGGTCGGCCGTCCGCGCCGGTGTTGGCCCGGACCAGCCACGCCTGGTAGAGCAGCACCGGGGACATGTAGTTCACCGGCGCGCCGGCGATGATCCCGTCGAAGTCGTGCGGGTAGCGCTGGGCCAGCAGCAGCGCCTCCCGTCCGCCGTTGGAGCAGCCGCCGAAGTAGGAGAACGACGGCGGCTCGCCGTAGAAGTGCTCGATGATCCGCTTGGCGGCCATTGAGACCACGTGCGGCGCGCGGAACGCGAGGTCGTCGCGGGCGGCTTGGTCCGCGGCGGCCCAGGTGCCGTCCACTGAGGGCACGGGCGCTTGGCTCACGTGCCCGTCGTCGGTGGTGGCGACCGCGAGGCCGCCGACCTCCGGGCCGCAGTCGGGGAACTGGGGTGCCGCGAGCGTGCCGCAGAACCCGCCGCAACCGTACTGGAGGTAACGCCCGGTGTAGGTGGTGGGCAGCTTCAGGTGGAACCGCACGTGCGGTTCCACGTACCCGAGCACCGCGCAGTGCGCGGCCTCGGCACCTGCCCGCACCGGTTCCGCGCTCGTCACGTGCACGCGGGTTCCCGGTATCGCGAAGTCGCGGACCAGGGCGGCGCACTCGGCCACGGGTTCGATCGTTCCGCCTCGAGCGGCCGACGCGGTGGTGCCGGGGACGAGCAGCGAGGCCACCAGGCCGACGACCACGAGCAAGCGGGTCACGGGCACCTCATCTCGTCGGCCGGCAACGCGGTCCGACGGTAGACCCGCCGTGCGGTGGCCGACAGGGGTTCAGCGCCGGAACGCTCGGATCACCGCAGCCGCGTCCCCGCCTGTCCGCCGCCACGCCCGGATCCACTGCGGCGTCCCGGAGGAGGTCCGTGTCGGCGGTGAGTCGTCCTCGGCCACCGCTTCCCACTCGCCCGGTTCGTGGACCGGCGGCGACGCCCACGGCTCCGGCCCCACCGACGGCACCGTCCCGCGATCGGCGGGACGGTGCCGTCGAGGGGTCAGCCGAAGTCGATGTCACTGCACAGGAAGTACTTCTGGTCCATGTGCGAGGCCTTCCAGATCGTGACGAGGACGTGTCGGCCCTGGTAGCCGGAGGTGGTCACGTCGGTCTTGTACTCGAACTGGGAGCTGTAGCGGCCGGTCTGCTTGACGAAGTCCAGGTCGCCCCAGCCGATCATCGAGGTGGTGGGGTCGAAGCCCTGCTTGGTGATGTAGATCTTCAGGTAGTCCGCGCCGTGCCGGGCCACGTCCTGCACGGTGACGGGGAAGTTGCTGCCGACCCTGGTGGCCTTCCAAGGGCCGGGGTTGTCCATCGGTGCGTAGCGCCCGCCCTCCGCGCGGCCGGCGCTGCAGATCTGGCCGTCCGGGACGGCGCTCTCGAGGTTCTCGCCCAGGTTGTTGGCGTACAGGGCGTTCCAGTTCCACATGGCGTCGGGGCTCTGGTGCCACGCGAGGTAGCACATGAAGTCCTGTTCCTGCATGCCCGGGGCGTCCGGACCGTTCCAACGGGTGGCGCAGCCGTAGTTGCGGGTGGGCGGGTCGACCACGGTGCCGTGAGCCGAGGCGCTGGTCGGCTGGAAGGTCAGCGCCGTGGCGATGAGCGATAACAACACGGCGAGGTGCAGGGCGGTTCGGCGTTGCTTGGTGGGTGATGCGGTGTGCATGTGGTGTCCTCCATGGGTGAGGGGTTCGGGGGCGGTGGCGTCGTCGAGGTCGACGACGCCACCGCTTCCGCACGAGCGGGACCAGCCGGCCGCCACCGAGCGGTCCCGCTCACCCCGCGTGGTCGGGCCGCGCGGGGGCGTCTGGGGTGGTGTCGGTACTGACGTCGAGCACCTTCGGCGATCCGGCACGCGCCGGGAGCGCCGGTCAGTCGGTGACGCGGTAGGCCGTGGCGGCGGGGTTCGGCAGGGTCGCCGGCGTTTGCGCGGGACGGTGCCGGGCCCGTCGTGGCTGGTCCGCGGACATGAGCACCAGGCACGCGGTGATCAGGACGAGGTTCTTGACGACGAACTCGCCCTCGGTGGTCAGCAGCAGCGGGTTGCCCGCCTGGAACGCCGCCCGCGGCTGGACCACCAGCACGAGGAACGTCCCGAGCAGGTGGGCCGCGGCACAGGCGGCGACCCAGCGCAGGCGGCGGCCGAGCCACAGCGCCGCGCCGAGCACGACCTCCGCCGACCCCAGCGAGACCAGCAGCAGGCCGCGGTCCAGCCAGGGCACGGTGCGGGCGACCAGGTCGGCGACCGGTGTCACGTCGGCGACCTTGAGCGCGCCGAACCACACGAACACCAGGCCGAGCGCGCCGCGCAGCAGCGTCACCGCGCGGCCGGTCACGGCGCACCGCACGTGGTGGTGTCGACGGGGTCGACGCGCCACTGCCCGTCGCGCAGGCGCAGCAGGTGCTCGCCGGTGCGCTCGCCGTGCCGCCAGGCGACCCGGGCGAGGTCCGGCCCGTCGGCGACGACGCCGAGCACCTCGTAGGGCACTCCGGGTCCGCAGTGCGCGAGCCGGTCGACGAACGCCTCCCGCGGATCGCGTCGCTGCGCTTCGGCGGTCCACATGTCCCACGCCGTGGTCGGGTCGCCGCCCGAGAGCAGGCCGAGGTAGGTGGTGGCGACCCCGCGCAACCGCGCGGCGTCCTCCGCCGTCATCGAGTGGTGCTGGTGGTGCGAGTGGTCGGGTTCGCCGGACGCGCAGCCGGCCACGACCACGCCGGTCAGGGCGAGGCAGACGAGGGTTCTCACGTGGATCCTCCCGGGGTGGCCGGGCAGCGGCCCCGCGTCGTCGCGGGGCCGCCACCCTGCCTGGGGTCAGTTGCCCAGGCGCTTGGTGCCGTACTGGGAGATCCAGTGGTTGCCGCCGACGTTCATGTCCGCCAGGACCTCGACGGAGTCACGCGTGGCCTCCAGGCTCATCGAGCCCTGGTTGGAGCCGGCCAGCTCGTAGGTCCACGTCTGCCCGACCGGGACGGTGCGGTCGGCCAGCGGCACGTCGTGGAACCCGAACCGGATGATGTAGTGCGACTCGCCGTTGCCGCGCGGGACCTCGACGTAGTCCTGCTGCGGGTGCCCGTACTGGACCGACGCCCGGTAGTGGTGGTCCACCGAGCCCGAGGGGGCGCGGAACTTCAGCACCAGGCAGTCGGTGTGCACGGGCGCGGCGCTGGTGTTGGTGAAGACGAGCTTGCGGTTGCCGTAGAAGGTGCCGCCTTCGAGCTGCACCTTGACCGACAGGCCGACGTTGCTCTTGAAGGTGGTGTTCAGCGGCTCGTCCAGGACCGGGTTGCGGCCCGGCACGGCGTAGTCCGTGCCCCGGCGGCACCGCTCCAGGGGCGAGCCGTCGACCGAGGATGGTCCGTCCGGGTACTGCTGACCGTGGGCCGCCGGTCCCGCGCTCACGGGGGACGTGACCGCGACGACGTTCGCGCTCGCGGGCAGCGAGGACGCGACGAACGCCGCGGACAGCGCGAGACCGGCGACGCCGGTGGCGGACCAGGCCGCCTTGGCCGACTTCTTCATGGGTGTGCCTCCGTCAGGATCGGAAGGAAGCACCGGGGGAAATGTGTCCCGCCGGGGCTGGAACACCGTGGCGGCGGCTTCTTCAGATTAGTGAGACGAGCTTTTTGCTGTCAATGACAGAATTTCGTCGAGTATTGTTCGGGGTGCGGCTCACCCAGCCATGCTTCCACCGCGTTCCGTCCTTTTCACGACGGAACGCTTACCGAACGAGGGTGGCCGCGCAATCGCCGGTCAGCCGGTGAGGGTCCATTTCTGGCTGTGCCACGTGCCGCAGTCCCACAGGTGCAGGCGGGCGCCGTTGGTCGTGCTCTGGCCTTCGACGTCCAGGCACCGGTTTGACTTGAGGTTCTTCAGGGTGCCGTTCGACTGGAAGGCCCACTTCTGGCTGTCCCAGGTGCCGCAGTCCCACAGGTGGGCCTTGGTGCCGTTGGCGGTGGCGCCGCCTTCGACGTCCAGGCACTTGCCGCCGGACTTGAGCTGCTGCCCGTCGAGGGTCCAGGTCATGGCGGGCACGTCGGCGCAGGTCCACTGCTGGGCCGCGGTGCCGTTCGCCGTGCCGCCGCCCGCGCGGTCGACGCACTTGGCGGAGGCCCCGTTGACGATCCGGCCGCCGGTGACCGGGTCCGGGTTGCCGCCGCCCGGGCCCCACGCGTTCCAGTTGTCCCAGGTCTCGGCGTCGAAGCCGATGCGGCCGAGCTGGTCGGCGGCCCAGTTGGTGCCGGACTTGTCGATGACGGTGCCGCCGACGGTGTAGTTCTCCAGCTTGAGGCCGCGGCTGTCCCGCGTCTCGTTGCCGAGGGTGACCTTCTGCCCGCCGCTGTTGCTGTACCGCTTGAGCAGGTTGACCTGCGAAGAAGCGTCGAGCTGGCTCCAAGCGTCGATCTTGAGGTTCTTGACGTGGATGTTCTCGGTGCTGGAGAGGGCGAAGACGCGGATGGCGCAGTTGGTCATGCCTTCGACGGTGATGTTCTCGAAGGTCATGTTCTTCACCCACGCGTTGGGGTCGGCCTTGGTGGTGGAGCCCATGTCCTCCCAGTGCGAGGAGGAGTTGAGGATGCAGGTGTTGTACTTGACGTCCTTCCAGTACATCCGGTTGTGGATGACGTGGGTGTTGTTCACACGCACGTTGTCGATGTTGCGCGGGGTCCAGCCCCACTGGATGACGGGCCCGTTCTCGTTCTTCCAGACCACGGTGTTATCAATGGTGACGTCGCTGTGGTACATCTTCAGCACGTCGTCGTTGGCGTTGAAGAACGTGTTCTTCATGGTGCTGCCGCGGTAGAGCTCGATGCCGTCGGTCTGCCAGTACCAGGAGCCGACCTGCTTGTAGTTCTCGACGCGCATGCTGAAGGTCTGCTCGTCGCCGTAGACGACGAACGAGTGGTACGGCGGTTCGTTGATGGTCACGCCCTGCAGGTCCAGGTGCTGCTGCCGGCCCTGGGCCGAGGCGAACTGGAGCATCTTCACGCAGGTGGAGTGGCAGTTGGACGCGCCGGAGAGGTGGTCGTAGTTGTTGGCGGTGTCGGCCTCGTAGACGTACTGCTCACCGGAGAGCACGCCGTACCCGGTCACCTTGTACAGGCCCTGGCTGTCGTCGGGGAAGCGGATGGCGCCCTTCACGTAAGCGCCGGGCGCCAGGTAGACCCACTTGACCTGCTTGGGCAGCAGCGCGTGGTACTTCGAGGTCATGTAGTAGGTGCCCGGCCGGAAGTACACGATCTCCTCGCTGATCGTGTTCAGGTTGGTGACCTGGCCCTGCGGCGGGTAGTAGGTGCTGCCCGAGGCCGCCGTGGGGATCAGCCGGTCCCGCTCGGCCCCGGTCGGCGCGGGTTCGGCGAAGACCACCATGGAGTTGCGCGGCTCGGTGTGGATGGCGCGGTTGCCGCCGCCGGACGCGGTGGTGAGCTTGCCCGCGTCGCCGGCCGGGCCCGACATGTCGTTGTACGCCGTGTACAGCTGCGGGTCGAACTCGACCGAGAAGCGGTAGCCCGCCGCGCTGTAGGGGACCTTGATGCGGACGGTGTCGCCGTCGACGAGCTGCTTGGTGAAGTTCAGGCCGCTGGGCTTGATCTTCACCTGGTCGGCCGAGGAGACGCTCTGGCCGGTGCGCAGGGACACGTCGACCCACACGTCGGTGGCGTACTGGAAGGACGACCAGCTCATCGTCAGGTTCGCCGACGAGGAGAACTCCGCGCCGTCCTCCTTGGTGTAGCCGATCTTGCCCTTGCCGCTGCGCGGGATGCTCAGGTACGTGAACGAGTCGTACCGGGTCGCGGGCGCCGCGGCGGTGGCGACTTGGACGTCGTAGAACGACGAGCGCCTGACCTTGTCGCTCGCCACCGGGCTGCTGGTGTTGAACTCGTGGTTGTCGTGCCACCACGTCTTGAGCTGATCACTGTCGGCGGTGGAGACGGCGGCCTGGGCCGGTGGCGTCCCCGCGCCCACCCAGGCCGGCACCACGGGCGCGACCAGGGCCAAGGCCAGACCGGCGGCGAGCACCGCCGGTCGGCTCCATCTTGCTGCGGGCATGGCGAAATCCTCTTCTCGTCATTGGGAAGGGTTTGCGTCGTGCGGCTACGGCCTTACTTCATGAAGACGTGCGCGGACCACGGCTCCATGGCGATGCGGCCGTTCACGACCGTCGGCTCGTCTACATTGGACAGCAGCAGGTCGGCGGCCGACCAACCGCCGTCCAGGGTGGCGGTCTGCGGTGTGCCGCCGAGGTTGGCCACGACGAGCAGCCGGTCGTCGTTCAGGGTGCGTTCGTAGGCGTAGAGGTAGGGTTCGTCGGCCAGGAGCATGCGGAAGTCGCCGCGGGCGATCACGGGCAGCGCGTGGCGCAGCTCGATGAGCCGCCGGTAGTGGTTGAAGACCGACTTCGGGTCGTCGTACTGGGCGGCGGCGTTGAGCCAGGTGTGGTTGGGGTTGACCGCGATCCACGGCTCGCCGGTGGTGAACCCGGCGTTGGGGCTCGCGTCCCACTGCACGGGGGTGCGGGCGTTGTCACGGCCCATCGCGCGCAGGCCCCGCAACACCGACTCCGGGTCCGCACCGGCGGCGACGGCCTCGGCGTAGTGGTTGAGCGACTCGACGTCGCGCATCTCGTGCACGCCGGCGAACGGCGCGTTCGTCATGCCCAGTTCCTCGCCCTGGTAGACGTACGGTGTACCGCGGTGCAGGTGCAGCACGGTGGCCAGCGCCGTGGCCGACTCGCGCCAGTACCTGCCGTCGTCACCGAAGCGGGACACCACGCGGGGCTGGTCGTGGTTGTTCCAGTACAGGCTGTTCCAGCCGACCTCGCCCAGCGCGGTCTGCCACCGCCCCAGCGACGCCTTGAGGTCGCGCAGGTCGAGCGGGCGCGGGTCGAACTTGCCGCCGGGGCCGTGGTCGAGGGAGACGTGCTCGAACTGGAACACCATGTCCAGCTCCCGCCGTCGCGGGTCGGTGAACAACCGCGCGTCCTCCCAGGTGACGCCCGGCATCTCCCCCACCGTCAGCAGTTGGGCCGACCGGCCCTCGAACACCTCGCGGTGCATCTCCTGGAGGAACTCGTGGATGCGCGGTCCTGTGCCGTAGTGCGGGAACCCGTCACCGAGGCCGCCGACCCCGGTGGTCGCGCCGTCCGGCAGCTCGGGATCCTTGGAGATCAGGTTGATGACGTCCATCCGGAAGCCGTCCACGCCCCGGTCCAGCCACCACCGCATCATCTCGTACACGGCGTGGCGGACCTCCGGGTTCTCCCAGTTCAGGTCCGGCTGCTTGGGGGCGAACAGGTGCAGGTAGTACTCGCCGGTCGCCTCGTCCAGGGTCCAGGTCGGGCCGGAGAAGAACGACTCCCAGTTGGTGGGCTCCGCGCCGGGCTGCCCCGCTTCGAAGCCCTCGCGCGGTGGCCGCCACCAGTACCAGTCGCGCTTCGGGTTGTCCCGCGAGGACCGCGACTCGACGAACCACGGGTGCTCGTCGGAGGTGTGGTTGACCACCAGGTCCATCACCAGCTTCATGCCGCGGGCGTGCACCTGCCCCAGCAGCCGGTCGAAGTCGTCCAACGTGCCGAACGCCGGGTCGATCGCCTGGTAGTCGGAGATGTCGTAGCCGTTGTCGGCGTGCGGGGAGGCGTAGACGGGCGACAGCCAGATCACGTCGACGCCGAGCCGGTGCAGGTGGTCCAGCCTGGCGATCAGGCCGGGCAGGTCGCCGACGCCGTCGCCGTCGGAGTCGGCGAAGCTGCGCGGGTAGACCTGGTAGACCACGGCCGAGGTCCACCACGGGGCGGTGTCCACGGTGGTGGTCGCCGTCTGCTCGAGAGTCATGTACGTCCTTCGTGGGGTGTTATTTGACCGCGCCGAGGTTCACGCCGCGCATGAGCGTGCGCTGGAAGAGCAGGAAGAACACGAGCGCCGGCAGGATGCCCGCCAGCGACGCGGCGGCCAGCGCCGTGGGGTCGCTGGTGTACTGGCCGCTCAACGCGCCCAGCGCGACCGACACGGTCTGGTTGTCCGCCGAGGGCAGCAGCACCAGGGGCAGGAAGAAGTCGTTCCAGGTCCAGATGAAGAAGAACGTCATCAGCACCGCCATGGTGGGCCGGGTCAGCGGCAGCACGACGAGCCGGAGCACCTGGAAGCGGGAGGCGCCGTCGAGCCTGGCGGCCTCCAGCACCTCCGGCGGGAACGTGCCCAGCACAGACGACAGCATGTAGGTGCCGAACGCGCTCTGGAGCACGGCCAGGATGATGACGACGCCGGTCATCGTGTCGTACAGCCCGAGGTCGCGGGTGAGCACGAACAGCGGGTACACCAGCGCTTCCTGCGGGATCGTGAACGCGAGCATGAACAGCGCGAGGATCCACACCCGACCGCGGATGCGGCCGATGCCGATGGCGAACGCGGACAACAGGCTCAGCGCGACCGCGATCAGGGCCACGCTGCCGCTGATCACCACGCTGTTGAGCAGCTTGCGGTTGAAGTCCACCCCGCCCCAGAAGTCGACCAGGGCGGAGAAGTCCAGCTCGGTGGGCAGCGAGACCGGGCCGTTCGCGATGTAGTCGGGTGCGGGCTTGAAGGCGTTGATGATCGCGATCCAGAACGGGAACAGCATCAGCAGGCCGATGCCGGCGACCAGGGCGAGCACCATCCAGCCGCTCACGCCGCGCTTGCGGCGCTTGACCTTGCTCACGGGCGGCTCGGACGGGGGCGTCACGGTCACGGCCGGCTTCTCCAGGCTATCCACGGCCATCTTCGAACCCTTCGGAGTTGCGGGTCTGGTAGCGCAGCAGCGCGACCGCGACGACCGAGATCATCAGCGCCAGCACGGACGCCACCGCGGCGCCGTAGCCGACCTTGGTGGTGGTGAAGAAGTTGGAGAAGGAGAAGTAGGCGGGCACGATCGTGCTGGTGCCGGGCCCGCCGCGGGTGAGCACGAAGATGGGCGCGAACACCTTCAGCGCGGCCACCGAGGTGGTGATGAGCACGACCGCGATCTCCGGCCGGAGCTGGTTGAGCGTGATGGTGCGGAACTGCTGCGACCAGCTCGCGCCGTCGAGCTCGGCGGCCTCGTACAGCGCCGGGTCGACCCGGGACAGCCCGGCCATGAACACCACCACGGTGTAGCCGATCTGGAGCCAGACCAGCACGTTCATCACCGCGTAGATGGCCAGGTCGGAGTCGCCGAGCCAGTTCTGCGCCAAGCCGCCGAGCCCGAGGTCGCGCAGGGTGGTGTTGATGATCCCGTACTGCGGTTGGTACATCCACTTCCACAGCACGCCCGCCACCGCGATCGGCAGGATCTGCGGCAGGTAGTAGGTGGCGCGCAGGAAGCTCGCGACCTTCGACCCGAACTTCGGCGAGATGAAGTTGAACAGCACAGCCGCGACCACCACCCCGATGGCGGTCGGGAGGATCGCCATGGCCACGATGAACGCCACGCTGTGCCGGAACGAGGCCCAGAACAGCGGGTCGCCCAGCAGCCGCTGGTAGTTCTCGAACCCGATGAACACCGGGTCGCCGACGCCCCGGAAGGACGTGAGGCTGTACCAGAGGTTCATGCCGAACGGCACGGCGACGACGGCGAGGAACCCGACGGCACCGGGCAGGATGTACCACCAGTAGCCGCCGCGGCGTTCGGACGTGCTCCTGCGCCGCATGGCGGTGAGCGAGGACATGGCGATCCCTTCCCGGGCGGTTACGCGGTCGGCTTGCCGGCGTCGTAGGCGGTCTTGATCGCCTCGACCACCTGCTGCGGTGTCGCGTCACCGCCGACGAGGTCGGTGGTGTTGGCCAGCAGCACGTCGTTCAGCCCGGCCACCGGCCAGTCCGGGTACAGCGCGAGGCCGCCCTTGTCGCCCGACAGCAGCTCGGTGAACCGGTCGCTCACCAGCAGCCCCATCGCCGAGCTGGCCGAACCGGGCTCCGCCGCGACCGGCACACCGCCCTTGTCGGCCAGGAAGTTCTGCACCTCGGGCCGTTGGGTGATCTCCAGGAAGTCGTAGGCGAGGTCCTTGTTCTTGGCCTTCGCGGGCACGACCCACAGGTTGCCGCCCGAGCCCGGGTGCAGCTTGTTCCCCGGGAACAGGAACTGGCCGGTCTTGAACGTGGGCTGCTCGGCGATCTGCCCGGACCACCAGGTGCCGGAGACGAACATCGGGTACTGGCCCGCGATGAACGCGTTGCCCGCGTCCTGGGCGGGGATGCCGGTGGAGTCGGTGCTGATGTACTTGCGCTCCACCCACTGGCGCATGGTGGTGGCGGCCTTCTCCCACGCCGACCAGTCGACGTCACCCTGGAACCGCTGGTAGGCGGCCAACGACTGCTCGTCCATGTGCGCCAGGGCCAGCGAGTACAGCAGGTGCGGGCCGGGGTAGTCGGCCGAGCCGAGCGCGAGCGGCGTGACGCCCTTGTCGGCGAAGGTCTTGAGCGCGTTCTCGAACTCGGCCAGGGTGGTCGGCACCTGCACGTTGTGCTGGGCGAACAGGTCCTGGTTGTACCAGACGCCGACGTACTCGCCGTAGTTCGTGATCCCGTACCGCTTGCCCGACCCCATGAGCCCGTTGTCGTCGTAGAGGCCGACGTCCTGGGCGGTGTTGTCGAGCTTCCAGCCGCGGGTGGACGCGACCTCGGTCAGGTCGGTGAGCAGACCCGCCTTGGCCACGACGCCGGCGGTGGCGTTGCCCTTGAGGTACTCCAGCACGTCGGGGGTGTCGTTGGAGTCGAGGATGAGCTGACCCGACTGCTGCATCTGCTCGTAGGTCTTGAGCTCCTGCTTGACCGTGACGCCGGGGTGCTCCTTCTCGAAGATCGAGACGGCCTGCTTCCAGGCGGCCGACAGCGCGCTGTCGTCGGTCTCCCACCACCACACCTTGAGCGTGTCGGGGTCACCGGAGTCACCTCCGCTCGAACACCCGGTCATCACCAGCGCCAAGGCGGCGGCCACCGCGGTGGCCAGCCGTAGGGGGTGCTTGCGCATATCGATCCTCCAGAGTCGCGACGGCGGCGTCGCCTACCGGGGTTTTCTTTGTCGCAACATTAAGGGTGATGCGACTGTAACGCGTCAACCCGCAGCTAGTCACGTTTTCGTCACGCAGGAGGTCTTGTCAGCGAGTTTCGCGGCGGTACTATTGCGCTCCGGTTACCCCCGACCTCGACGAGGAGCGCACGGTGCTCGACGCCGCCTCACCCTGGGCACCCCTGCTGCCCTCCGCCCGCCGCGTGACGCTGGAGGTGCTGCTCCACGGCCCGCTGGCGCGGTCGGAGCTGGCGGACCGGCTGGGCCTGTCGACGGCGAGCCTGACGCGGCTGACCAAGCCCCTGATGGACGCCGGCCTGCTGCGCGAGGTGGCCATGCCGAACTCGCGCGGCGGCGGGCGGCCGTTGCAGCCGCTGGACGTCGACCCGGACGTGCAGCGATTCATCGGCATCAAGCTCGCCGGGTTCCGCGCCTACGGCGTGCTGACCAACCTGCGCGCGGACATCCTCGACCGCGCGTCCGTGGAGATCACCGAGCACGACGTGGAGTCGGTCGTGGCCAAGATCGCCGAGCTGGTGGCGTCACTGGACGACCCGGGACGACCGGTCGCCGCCATCGGCATCGGCATCGGCGGTGTGGTCCACGAGTTCGCGCGCGTGCGGCGGGCCGTCTTCCTGCACTGGAAGGACGTCGACCTCAGCGCGGCGGTCTCCCGGGCCACCGGCAGGCCGACGGTGGTGTCCAACGACCTCGACGCCCTGCTGGAGGCCGAGCACTGGTTCGGCGACGGCCGTGACGTGGACAGCTTCGCCGTGCTCACCATCGGCGCGGGCGTCGGCGGCGGCCTGGTCATCCACGACCGCCTCGTCGGCGGCCCCGACTCCGGGCTCGGCCTGCTCGGCCACTTCCCCGTCGACCCCTTCGGCCCGATCTGCCCCGAAGGGCACCGCGGCTGCGTGAAAGCGCTGCTCACCACCGACGGCATCCAGTCGCAGGCCGCCCTGACCCTGGGCCGGCCCGTCACCTACGACGAGGTGCTCGACCTCGCCGAAGCGGGCAACGCCGTCGCCGACCAGATCGTCGGCCGGGCGGCCCACGCGTTCGGCACGCTGATCGCGGCCGTCGCCAACATCGCCCAACCCGAACGGATCATCCTCACCGGCGAGGGGATCCGCCTCGCCCAGGTCGACGAAGCCCGCGTGCGGGCCGCCATCGCCCAGTCCCGCCACCCCGAGGCGTCACCGATCGACCTGCGGTTCATCAACGACGACCCCACGCTCTGGGCCCGCGGCGCGGCCGCCGTGGCGATCCAGCGCACCGTGCTGGCCGTGCTGCCCCTGCGGGCCGGCTGACCCCACGTCCACCGATCCCCTCCCACGGCGCTGACCGCCGTGGCGATGGCGCGCGCCCGCCTCCGCCGAGGCCCGCTCAACGAGGAGCACCCATGCGACCACCCCGACCACGCACGGCGATCGCGATCGCCGCCGCGGCCTGCCTGCTCACCGCCCAGCCCGCCACCGCCGAGCCCGACCCGCCGGGTGCGCCCGGCGCGCCCGCCACCTGGACCACCGGCGACAAGGAGGGCATCGGCACCTCCACCACCGCCGAGTCGAAGGTCTGGTTCACCCTCACCGGCGGCACGCTCAGCGAGGTCTACTACCCCAGCGCCGACACCCCGAACTCCCGTTCGCTGGAGTTCGTCGTCACGGACGGGAAGTCCTTCGCGCAGCGGGAGACCGAGGGCACGACCAGCACCACGACGCTGGTCGACCGCAAGTCCCTCACCTACCGGCAGACCACCGCCGACGACGCCGGCCGCTGGCGGCTGACCAAGACCTACGTCACCGACCCCGCGAGCTCGACCCTGCTCATCGACGTGGAGCTCGAAGGCGACTACCAGCTCTACACGCTGTTCGACCCGCAACTGGCGGGCGACTCCGGCCACGACACCGGTCACGCCACCAAGGACGCCCTGACCGCCGTGGACACCCGCGGCCCGGTCGCCAGCGCGCTCGTCTCCAGCACCGGGTTCGACGTCACCTCCACCGGTTACGTCGGTGCCAGCGACGGCGTGGCCGACCTGGCGCGCGACTTCAAGCTCACGTCGACCTACCGCCAGGCCGGCCCCGGCAACATCGCCCAGGTCGCGCGGATCAAGCCGCGCACCACTCTCGCGCTCGGCTTCGCCGCCACCGAGCGGGCCGCGCTCATCGGCGCCCGCGCGAGCCTGCACCGCCCGTTCGAGGTGACCAAGCGCTGGTACCAGCTCGGCTGGCACCGCTACACCGCGAGGCTGAAGGCACCGAAGCTGCCCGCCGACCTGCTCGACCAGTACTGGGCGTCGGTCATGGCGGTCAAGGCGCACGAGGACAAGACCCACCCCGGCGCGTTCTCCGCGTCCCTGACCATCCCCTGGGGCCAGGCGGTGCCCGCCGACGGAGCGTTCGGCGGCTACCACCTCGTGTGGGCGCGGGACCTGTACCACCAGGTGTCCGCGCTGCTCGCGGCCGGTGACACGGCGGCGGCCCGACGTGCGGTGGACTGGCTGTTCACCCGGCAGCAGCGACCCGACGGCAGCTTCCCGCAGAACTCCAAGGTCGACGGCACGCCCGACCAGACCAACGTCCAGCTCGACGAGACCGCGTTCCCGATCCTGCTGGCCTGGCAGACCAGGCGGTTCGACACCGCGTTCTACCGCGAACACATCGCGAAAGCCGCCGACTTCCTGGTGTCGTCCGGTGCGGCGACACCGCAGGAGCGCTGGGAGGAGACCGGTGGCTACTCGCCGTCCACGATGGCGAGCCAGATCGCCGGGCTGACCGCCGCCGCGGACCTCGCCCGTCGCGCGGGCGACCCCGAGGGTGCGGCGCTCTACCAGGCCACCGCCGACTCGTGGCAGCGGAGCACCGAGCAGTGGATGGTCACCACGAACGGCCCGCTCGGTGACGGCCGGTACTACGTCCGCATCTCCGGCAGCGGCGACCCGGACGACGGCGCCACCCGCAACTGGGCCAACGGCGCCGGGACGCACCCGGAGAACGCCGTGGTCGACGCCGGGTTCCTGGAGTTGGTGCGGCTCGGCGTGAAGGCGCCCGACGACCCGGCCGTGGCCGGCTCGCTGCCCGAGGTCGACGCCTCGATCAAGGTCAGCACGCCCAGCGGGGAGCTGTGGAAGCGCTACACCCACGACGGCTACGGCGAGACCGCCGACGGCGCACCGTGGACCGGGGTCGGCATCGGCCGGCCGTGGCCGCTGCTGTCCGGGGAACGCGGCGAGTACGAACTGGCCCTGGGCCGTGACGCCCTGCCGTACCTGCGCACGATGGCCGCGACCGCGAATCCCGGCCGGATGATCCCCGAGCAGGTCTGGGACCGGCCCGACCCCACCCGGCACGGTCACGTGTTCGGCAAGGGCACCGGTTCGGCCGCGCCGCTGGCGTGGGCGATGGCGCAGTACGTGCGGCTGGCGCAGGGCATCGACGCGGGCCGGCCCGTCGAGACGCCCGCCGTCGTGGCCGACCGCTACCGCACCGGCCCCGTCGCCACCGCGGCACTGACCCTGGACGGCCCCGACGACCTGTCCACCGCCACCGGCCGGACCGTGCGCGTGCACGGCACCACCGACGCCGCCGGCGTGGTCGTGGCCGTCGGTTCGGCGAAGAAGCAGGTCGCGGTGAGCGGTGGCCGGTTCGACACCCAGGTCGAGCTGACCGGGATCGACAACACCGTCAGCGTCGCGGCGGTCGGGCGCGACGGGGCCACCGCCTACCAGCGGCGCACCGTGCTGTCCTACGGCGAGCGCGTCGGCGGGCTCACCGACCCGAGCGGCGACGACCACGGCCCCGGCCCCTACGTCCACCCGACCAACGGCGCGTTCAGCCCCGGCAGCTTCGACCTGACCCGGTTCGACGTGTTCCGCGACGGCGACCGGGTCCGGTTCGTCACCCGCGTGGCCGGCGCGATCACCAACCCGTGGGGCGGCAACGGCATGAGCGTGCAGCGGGTCAACGTCCTGCTGCGCGATCCCGCTCGACCCACCGGCGCCTCACCCGGCCTGCCCGGCACCAACACCGCGACCGACGGCGCCTGGCAGCGGGCGGTCGTCGCCGACGGCCGCTACGCCGACCAGCCCCTGTCGCTCGGCGTCTACGACCCGGCCCTGACCAAGGTCTCCACCGCGGAGCTGCGGGTCGTGCCCGCCACCCACGACATCGTGGTCACCGTGCCCGCCTCCGCGCTCGGGCTCGACGTGGCGACCGCCGGCTACCAGGTGTCGATCTACTCCAACGCCGAGCCCGGCGAGGGCATCGGCCTCGTGCGCCCCGTCTACAGCAAGGCGCACTGGGACAACGGGTTCCCGTGGACCAAGGAGTTCCGCTTCGGCGGCGGCGCGGGCGAGCAGAGCTTCGACCTGCCCAGCCGCGACACCGACACCCGCGACCCCAACACCATCGACGTCATCACCGGTGACGCCGACCAGTCCGCCGTCCTCGACTGGACCACGACCAGCCCGGTCGTGCTGCCCTTCGTGGCGTTGCGGGCCCGATGAGCAGCGGGCGCGGGCACCAGGTCCTCGAACCGGTGCCCGCGCCCGCCTCCCACGCGCCCTCCGGCCAGAGGGACGCGCGGGAACGGCTCCAGCCGGAGCGATACCACCCAGCGAAGAGAGGCAAGGCATGTCCGGAGCCCGAACACATCATCGCACCCGCGTCCTGCTCGCGGGCGCGACCGCGGTCCTCGCCACCGCGGCGTCCGCGGTGATGTCGACCACGACCGCCCACGCGGCCACCGTCACCGACGCGTGGACCGACGCCGCCCGCTACGCGCCCGGAGCGGCGGCCACCGTCACCGCCTCCGTCAGCGGCAGCGGACCGGTGAGGTTCACCCTCACCCACCTCGGTGACGTCGTCACCGCCGCGACCGTGCAGGCGAGCGGGTCCGGCCAGGTCACCTGGCGCGTCACCCCGCCCAACGACGACTACACCGGCTACCTGGTCGAGGTCGAGGCCGACTCCGGCCGCGCCCAGACCGCCATCGACGTGTCCAGCTCCTGGACCCGCTTCCCGCGCATGGGCTTCCTGGCGTACTACGGTCAGGGCATCTCCGCGGCCGAGGCCGACGGTGACATGGCCGAGCTTGCCCAGCGCTACCACATCAACTCGCTGCAGTACTACGACTGGCTGTGGAAGCACGAGCTGCCGGTCAAGCACGACGGCTCCGGCGTCGCCGCCACCTGGACGGCGTGGAACGGCGACGTCATCAGCTCGCAGACCGTGCGCAACTACATCTCGTCGGCCCGCGCCCGCGGCATCGGGTCGCTGCCGTACCAGATGTCCTACGCGGCCCTGAACGACTACGACCGGTCCCGGGTCGACCCGAACTGGCGGCTGCTCAACCGCGACGGCACCGACTGGACCTACCCGATGCTGCCCGGCCAGGTGCTCAAGCTGATGAACCCGGAGAACCCCGGCTGGCAGGACTACATCGTCGGGCAGTACGCCGACACGATCCGCTCCATGGGCTTCGACGGCTCGCACCTGGACCAGATCGGCTACTGGGACGAGAAGTTCGACGTCAACGGCAGGCAGGTCAACCGGCCCAACGGCTTCGCGCAGCTCGTCGAGAAGACCAAGCAGGCCACCGGCAAGCCGGTCGGCTTCAACGCCGTGGACGGCTACGGCGACCAGGAGTTCGCCCGCTCCGGCGCCGACTACCTCTACACCGAGCTGTGGAGCAACTTCGAGACCAACTCCTCGGTGAAGAACTACCTCGAGAACCAGCGCCGCGCGTCCGGCGGCAAACCGCACGTCACCCCCGCGTACATGAACCGGCCCAACACCCCTGAGGGCACGCCGAACAACAACAGCGTGTTCGACACGACTTCGGTGCAGCTGGCCAACGCCACGTTCGCCGCCAACGGCGCCCACCACCTGGAGCTGGGCCCCAACGACCACATGCTCAACACCGAGTACTTCCTCAACAAGAGCAAGACCATGTCCGCCGAGCTCAAGGCGTGGCAGAAGACCTACTACGACGTCATCACCGGCTACGAGAACCTGTTCTACGGCCCGGACCTGCACACCGCGTCCAACGCCGTGCAGATCGCCGGCCGCACCACCTCCACCGACGGCGCCGGCAACACCATCTGGACCAACGTCATGCGCAACAACGGCGTCGACGTCATCCACCTGATCAACCTGCTGGGCAACGACAACCGGTGGCGCGACGCCGGCACCAACACCCCACCCACGCAGACCGACCTGCCGGTCAAGTACTACCTGGGCGACCGGCCCGCCCCGCCGAGCCTGCACGTGGCCAGCCCCGACCGGGACGGCGGGCGTTCCCGTGAGCTGGCCTTCACCACCGGCTCCGACGGCGGCGGCCGTTACCTCAGCTTCACCGTGCCGGAACTGAGGACCTGGGACTTCGTCTACTTCGACAACACCCCCGACGACCCCACCACCACTCCCCCGACCAGCACCACCACGACCACCACCACTCCCCCGCCGGCGGGCTCCGGCCACCTCACCGGCCTGGGCGGCAAGTGCGCCGACGTGGCCAACGGCAGCTCCGCCAACGGCACCGCCGTCCAGCTCTGGACCTGCGCCGACACCCCGGCCCAGGCGTGGACGTTCACCGGCGGCAAGCTCAAGGCCCTGGGCAAGTGCCTCGACGTCGAGGGCGGCGCCACCGCCAACGGCACCCGGGCACACCTGTGGGACTGCCTGTCCGTCGCCTCCCAGACCTGGGAACGCACCGGCGGCAGCCAGTACCGCAACACCAAGTCCGGCCGCTGCCTGGACGTGGCCGACCAGTCCACCACCGACGGCACCAGGCTGCACCTGTGGGACTGCCACGCCGGTGACAGCCAGAAGTGGAGTTTGCCGCAGTAAGACCCGCCGGAGGCGTTGTGCGGCCGGGCCGCACAACGCCCTCCCGGGCTCGCGTCCACCTCACTGCGACTGAATGGTCCACACGCACCGGCGAGGAATTGCGGAACACTGTGCGTGGGCGAGTGAACACGGAGAGGACGCGAATTTGCGCAAGAAGTGGAACTCATCCCGGGTCGCCGCCTTGTCCCTGGCCTCGACCTTGGTGGCCGGCGGGGCGCTGGCGGGGGCCGCGGGTCCGGCGTCGGCGCAGACGACGGCGGTGCGGGTGGAGTACACCTGCACGACCTCCCTCGGGCCTGACGTGACGCTGACCGCGTGGGTCGTCGGCGGCCTGCCGGACGACGGCGCCGGCCCGAACTCCGTGGCCAACCACGATTACGCCTACATCGACGTGGACCTGGACCTGCGCGAGCTGCGGCCGGCCTTGGCGATACCGGGCGGGGTGCGCCTGGACGGCGACAGCACCGCGACGCTCGACGCGAGGATCGTCGGGCCGGACGGCACGCGGACCACCCAGGCCGCGTTCACCCTGGCACCGACGTGGCTGACCACCACCGAGAAGACCGCGGTGCGCGCCGCGGGCTCGTTCCCGGTGCAGCAGTTGAGCACGCCGGGCAACTACGACCTGCGCGTGGACGACCTGACGCTGGCACTGCGCCCCGAGCGCGCCGACGGCACGCCCCTCGGCACGGTCACCGCGTCCTGCTCGCACGACCCGGCGCAGAACGACCTGCTGGGCACCGTGGCGTCGCAGGCGGCCCACTTCGAGCGGCCACCGCGCCCGCGCCTGCTGCGGGTGGTCTCGACGACCCCGACGTCGGTGACGCTGGCGTGGGAGGGCTACCCGTGGTGGAACCCCACCAAGGGCTACGAGGTGTACCTGGACGGCGGGAACACCGGCCTCGTCACCGAGGAGCAGGTCACGCTGACCGGTCTGACCCCCGACCGGCAACACCGGGCGAAGGTCGTCACCGTGGACGTGCAGGGCATCCGGTCGACCCTGAGCCAGGGCTTGATCTTCACCCTCCCGCGCGCCTGACCCGCGGGGTCCGCCGACCGCCGGGGTCCGCCGAACCGCGGACCCCGGCGCCGCACTGGAGGCGGGTCGCGACCCGACCCTCGCGAGCCCGGCCGTCGCGGGTCCGGCCATCCCGGGCCTGATCGCCGCCAACCCAACGGTCACCAACCCGACCGCCACAAACCCCGACCAACCCAGCCCTCACCAACCGGCCACCACAAACGCGGCCGTCGCCAACCGACCGCCACAAACCCCGGCCCTCGCGAATCCAGCCATCGCGAAGCCGGTCGTGTGCGCGTGGGATCGGTTCGGCGTTGTGGCCGCAGGCGTCAGGACTTGTCGCGCCAACGCTTGGTCGTCCGGGACTCCAGCGCCAGCATCTCCTTGTCGACCTCCTCCATGTCGCGGCGGATCCGGACCCGCGCGGCGGCGGCGTCGTCCACGTGCACCACCTTGTCGAGCATCTCCAACGTCTCGATCCGGCCGGACTCCTCGGCGAGCTGCGCGGCACGACCCAGCTGCGCCGCCGCCTCGTCGTGACGGCCGTCGCGCATCGCGACGAGCCCCGACTGGAGGGCTTCGCCGAGTTCGACCTGGCCGGTGTAGTGCGCGACCTTCCGGCCGATCATGGTGGACAGGGCGGGGTCGTCGGTCCACACCGCGGGCACCAGGCCGCCACCCGCGAGCTCGACGTCGTTGGCGACCACGCTGACCATGGCGGCCAGCACCTCCTCGCCGACCTCCTTGCCGGGCGGCAGTTCGACCGACAGGTGGTAGTCCCTGGTCTCCGCGCCCCACGAGCCGGTCAGGTAGTCGCCTTCCTGCTCGCCCACGTCCTTGCGCCGGTCGGTGAGGTCGACCCGGTGCGGGTGGACCTCCTTGAGGAACCGGACCCGGCTGCCCTTCGGGTGCCACACCCGCAGCATCACGTTGGCGATCGTCGTGCTCATGAAGCCCTCGGCCATCGCGCGGAACCCGTCGACCAGCTTCTCCGGGTCGGGCAGGCCCTGGGCGGTGCCGTGCAGCGCGTCGGCGATCGCCATCAGCGGCGCCGCGGCCCACCCCTTGCCGACCCCGCGGCTGTCGCAGACGAAGCGGTCGCGGCATTGGCGCAGCACGGCGTCCAGCTCGTGCGGCTGCTGGTGCTCGTTGTGGCCGTCGGTGAGCAGGATGCCGTGCTTGATCTCGGCGTCCTGCGCGGCCAGCAGGCGGTTGGCGAGGTCGAGCCACGTGCCGATCGCGGTGCCGCCGCTGGCCCGCAGCTCCCGGATCGCCTTCCTGGCTTCCTCCTTGGTGACCGGTGACGCGGGGACCATCCCGCCCGTCGGCGGGTACACCACGCGGGCGGTCCGCGTGCCCGCGACGATCGCGAACGCCACCTCGTCGTTGAGCATGTCGACGGCGACGGCGGTGGCCCGCTTGGCCTCCACGATCTTGTCGTCACCCATCGAGCTGGAGCAGTCGATCATGATGACCTGCGCCGCGGTCGGGGCCGGTCCCCTGCGCTTCGCCGCGGTGCTGACCGAGATCACCGCGTCAATGACCTGCTGCCCCGCCGACAGGTACTTGTTGTGGTCGACGCTGATCTCGAAACCGGTTGGCTGGCTCACGCGCGCTCCTCGTCCCTCCGTGTCAGAACAGGGTCCTGGGCCGGACCCGGTTCGCCTGCCGGACCAGCGCGACCTTGTCGTCGGGGTCATCGGTGACGGTCGCCAGGTCGCGGTAGGCCTTCTCCAGGCCGAACCGCAGGTCGCGCTCCTCCAACGCCCGGCCCAGGACCTGACCGGAGCGGTCGTGGTGGCCGTTGCCGCTCGCCACCCACGTCAGCGTCGCGTCGAGGATCCGCGCGGACAGCGCGGCGCGCTGCTCGATGCCCAGCTCCAGCGTGGTCAACCGGGCGGCGGCGTCCAGCAGGTCCGGCTTGTCCGGTTCGGCCGCGAGCCGCGTGCGGATCGCGGCGATCTGGGCGTTGCGGTGCTGGCTGGAGGTGTCCGGCACGCGGTCGAGCGCGTCGACCGCCGCCGCGAGGTCGCCTTTCCGGCGCAGCACCCGCGCCAGGCCGAACGCGGCGCTGACGTACCGGTTGTCGGTGCGCCAGACGCGGCCGTACAGCTCGCCGGCGCGGTCGTCCTCGCCCGCGCACTCCGCCGCCGCGGCCAGCGCGAGCTTCGGTGTCAGCTCACCGGGCAGGGCGTCGTAGACGGCGTCGAACTCGCGCACGGCGTCTTCCGGCCGCCCGGCCGCCATCGCGTGAATCCCCCGGTACCAGGCGATGCGCCAGTCGCCGGGCAGCTCCTCCGCGCAGTCGTCGAGGTCGACGCGGGCCTGGTCCAGGCGACCGGCCGCGATCAGCGCGGCGACCAGCTGCAACCGGACCTCGGTGCTCTGCACGGGGATGGCCCTCAACGCGGCGATCATGTCGTCGGGGTCCGACCCCGCGATCGCGGCGAGGTGGGCGGCCGACTCGTCGGTCGGGTCCACCAGCGGTGCGGGCAGCGCCTCGGGCACGCGGGTCCAGTCGACCCCGTCGCGCTCGTTCTCCGCGTCCTCGGCCCCGAACGTCCTCAGCTCGACGGCGAACTGCGTCGACACGGTCAGGCGCGGCTTGCCGTCCGCGGCCGCCAGCACCTCCAGCAGCACGCCTTCCAACTGGCCGCGCATCTCCTCGGCCGAGCCGAACCGCTTCTCCGGCACGGTGTGCGTGGCCCGGCGCAGCAGGCGGTAGTACGAGTCGTGCTCGGCGAGCAGCGGCACCGTGTCGCGGGCGGGCAGGTTGTAGAGGTTCTCCTCCCGCGAGAAGCCGGCGAACGGGAAGCTGAGCACGGCGAGGGAACGGCCGACGGTGTGGATGTCCGAGGCGACCGACGGGCCGCGGCGGTCGAGTTCGGGCGCCGCGAACCCGCGCGTGCCGAACAGGACGTCGCCGGGGTTCCTGGCGTCCACGACCGCCCCGAAGTCGATGAGCTTGATCTCCCCGGTGGTGGTGTAGAGGGCGTTGTCCGGCTTGAAGTCGCAGTAGAGCAGGTCGTGCGAGTGCAGGTGGTCCAACGCCAGCAGCACGTCGGAGCCGAACGTGAGCACGACCGGCAGCGACAGCGGCGCGCGGCGGCCCTCCTCGTCGCGGTAGTCGAGGAAGACCTGCTGCAACGACCGGCCCTCGACGTACTCCATCACGATGTAGCCGTCGAGCTTGCCCGTGCGCGGGTCTCGGTGCTGCACGAAGTCGCTGATCTTGACGATGTTCGGGTGCTTGACCTGCAACAGCCGTCGCCGTTCCTCGATGGCCTGCTTGATCGCGACCGGGTCGTCGGAGTCGATGAGCCCCTTGAGGACGACCAGGTGGTCGGTCTCCTGGTCGCTGAGGTGCCGGTCGCGGGTGAGGTAGATCCAGCCCTGACCGCCGCGCGCGATGCACCGCAGGACCTCGTACCGCTCGGCCACCAGCGTGCCCCGGCTCAGGGCGGGCGCGAAGGAAAAGCGGACGCCGTCGTTCGGGCACGTCCCCTCGGTCGGTCCCGGCTCGCCGTCCACCCCTCGGCCGACCGGCTCGCGGCACTCGCGGCAGAACCGCTTGGTCTCGGGCACCTCGACCAATGACGGCGTGTCGGAGTCGGGGTCGCGCGGCGGCAGCGGCGGCAGCTCGACCGAGCCCCCGCCGAGCGGGGTGCGGCGCCGGCCGGAGTTGGGCACCGATCCGGGTGTGGTGCCGCGTGACTCCGGTGTCGACGAAGTCGGTGCGGTCGGCGGCTTGTTCGTCGGCGGTGTCGTCGGCGGTGAGACCGCGGGTCCCGCCTTGTGGCCGCACGTGCCGCAGTAGCCGTGCGGGAGGATCGTCCCCCCGCAGCCCGTCCTGGCGCAGGCGCTCATCGTTCCCTCTCCCTCGACCGGGTGACCGCGTGGACGTACGCGTCGACCGCGGCGTCGGCCGCTTCGAGGTCGCACGGCTTGACCCACAGCAGGTTCCACGCCGCCTCGTGCAACGCGTGCACCTCGTCGTCCTCGGCCAACCGGCGACGGGCCGCGCGCACCCGGTACGACTCCAGCAGGCCGCGCAGCTCGTTGCGGGCGTCCAGGGGCCGCTCGACCTCCGCTCGCAGTCGTGCGGCGGCGTCCTGGGCCGCGACCAGCTCGGCGTCGAGCGCGTCCAGCTCCGCGGCCGAGGGCCTGCCTCCCGTCGCCACGCGCTCGTCCAACTGCCGCACGCGCTCCCGCAGCGGCGGCGCCGAGGCGGTGAACGGCGGCAGGTCCGGCGACAGGATCCGGTCGACCGTCAGGTCGTAACGCCGCTTGGTCTCCTGCTCGACGGCGTCGAGCGCCTCCGCGCGGGCGCCCAGCTCGGTCAGCTTCCTCCGGATCTTGTGCGCCGCGTTGGGCGCGAGCGCGAGCGCGGCCGCGGTGTCGCTGTGGTGGCAGCCCGGTTCCGGGTAGCCCCGACCGCGCAGGCTGGAGGCCACCTCGCGGAACAGGGCGTCGAGGGTGATCAGCACGCTGGGCTCCGCGGCGATGCCGTCCCGCAGCACGCGGAGCAGCTCGCCGGTGAACAGGGTGTTGCGCTGCGCCAGGGGTGCCAG
Source organism: Saccharothrix sp. S26 (assembly GCF_021390395.1). Taxonomy (GTDB): domain Bacteria; phylum Actinomycetota; class Actinomycetes; order Mycobacteriales; family Pseudonocardiaceae; genus Actinosynnema. The sequence continues at coordinate 191,760 of NZ_JAJUWT010000017.1, read as the reverse complement.
CGCCTTGCCGAAGGCGGAGGTCAGCACGTACGCCCCGCTCACCTCGACGTACTCGAGCACCTTGTCCGAGCTCGACATGGTCTCCGGCAGCGCGGTGCCCGCGAAGCAGCAGTCGAGGATCAGCACGCGGATCTTCGCCCGGCTGCGGTGGATGTACTGGCGCAGGTCGGCGCAGCGCAGCGCGGACGTGCGCAGCGAGTCCGGCTTGCTGTCGCGCACGGTCAGGCACAGCTCGTTGTCGCGGTCCCAGGTCATCTCGCCGTGCCCGGCGTAGTAGACCAGCAGCACGTCCTCGGCCTCGCGCACCGCGTCCAGGATCCGCTCGCCCAGCAGCCCTTGGTCGGGCGGGTCGAGCACGACCTGGCAGTGCTCGCGCGCCAGGCCCGCGCCCAGCGGCGAGGTGAGCAGCGCGGCGAGGTCGTGGAGGTTGTTCGCCACACCGGGCAGGTCGTCGAACGCGGGGTGGGTGTAGGAGCTGGTGCCGACCAGCACCGCGCGCGACCTCGCCGCGTCGGGCAGGCGTTCGATCACGTGGTACCGCCCTCGTGCTCGTCGAGGACCTTGCGCAGCATCGCCTCGACGTCGGCCTGGTTGCCCCTGGCCTGCTTGACGTCGACCTCGGTGCTGCGGCCGTCCGGTCCGCTGACCTTGATCTTGATGTGGGACCGGCGGCTGACCAGCCAGGTCGCGAGCGAGCCCGCGAGCGCGGTGACCGCGCCACCGTTGCCGACCGCGACCGACACCACGTCGGTGAGCCACCCCATCTCCTCGGGGTTGCGGGCGGGTTTGCCGAGCGTCACCGCTCCGCGCAGTTCCGGGCGGCTGATCAGCCACCCGTGCAACGACTCCAGCTCGGTGAAGGCGTTGTCGGTCTCCTGGATCCGGATCGCGGCGCTCACGCGTGCTCCTCTGCGGTTTCAGTCGACGTACAGGGCGGGCGGTGGGCTCGGCAGCACGGGTTCGAGGTCCGCGAGCCACTTCGCGTACAACCGGCTCCACGTCCCGTCGGCGCGCAGCCGCTCCAGCACCGCGTTCACGTAGCGGACGAGGTCCTCGTCGGTCTCCCGCATGGCGAGGCCGTGGTGCTCCTCGCTGAACCGCGGCCCGACCATGTGCGTGGTCGGGTCCTGCGCGGTGAGGCCGAGCAGGACGCTGTCGGTGGACGAGATGGCGTCGACCTGCCCTTCCTGCAGCAGCACCAGGCAGTCGCTGAACTCCCGCACGGCGACCGGCACCAGGCCGCGCGCCGGGTCGGTGATCCGGCCGATGGACGTGGTGCCGTCGGGTGCGCACACCCGCTTGCCCCTCAGGTCCTCGATCCCCTTGACGGTCGAGGTCTTGGCCACCATCACGCGCTGCCCGGAGAAGAAGTAGTCGGTGGAGAACATCACCTCGCGCGTGTAGCGCCGCTCGCAGGTGATCGTGATCGAGTCGGCGAGCAGGTCCACCTGGCGCGCGGCCAGCTTGTCGAAGTTGTCGGTGAAGTTCACCTCGACGAACTCGACGGCCGTCTCGTCGCCGAAGAGCGCTTTGGCGATCTCCTTGGCGATGTCGACGTCGAAGCCCTCCAGCTCGCCGGTGAGCGGGTTGACCGAGCCGAACTTGCTGAGGTGCTGGTCGACGCCGACGACGAGCTTGCCGCGCTGCGTGATCACGCCGAGCGCGCCGCCGGCGAACCGGGTGCCGGGCGGCGGCAGCGGTCCCGCCGGGCGCAGGCTGCTCCGCTCCGGCACGAACGGGCCCTTGCCCTCGGGGCACTCCGTCGGGTCCTTGGCGCCGTTGATGTCCGACGGCGCGACCATGCCCGGCGGTCGTGGCGCGGCCAGCGAGAGCTGCGGCCGGGCCGGGACCGGCGCCGCGCTCGCGCACCCCGCCACCAGCGCCACCGCCGCGGTCAGGGCGGCCACCGCGCAACGTCTCATCGGTACTCCCTGATCCGGGGCGCGAGACCCAGGCCCGCGGCGACCGCGCCCACCAGCGCCAGCAGGGCCGCGGCCGCGTCGGCCCCGGCGAGCGCGTCCACCGCGCGCACCGACTGCTCCTCGAACCGGCGCTGCGCGTCCTGCAACGCCTCCGCCAGCCGCCGGTCCACCTCGTCCGCCAGCGCCGCGGACCGCGGCAGGTCCGCGGCGGCGAGGTCGGCGCGGCCCGCCTCGTGCAGCCCGCGCCACTGCCGCCACGCGCCGATCGCGGCGTCGGCCGCGCCACGAGCTTCGGCGTGGCCACCCACTTCCTCCGCCGCGGCGGCGAGCGAACCGGGCACGTCGCGGTCACCGTCGAGGGTGGCGGCGGCCTGGCGGAACGCCTCCTCGTACAGGCCGCCGTTGCTGCGCGCGACCAGCGTCAACGCTTCGGCGCTGCGCGCGGTGAGCGCGGTGATGCGGGCCGTGGCGAGCGCTTCGGTCTGCGCCACGCCCGCACGGCCCGCGTCGGTGCGGGCGGCGGCGACGACCGACGCAGTGGTGAGCCAGCCGACCGCGAGCAGCAGCGCGCCGGTGGTCACCAGCAGGCCGCGGTTGAACGTGCGCCGCGTCGTCTCGCGCAGGTACAGCTGGGCGGCCACCAGCGCACCGAGGGTCAGCACGCCGAGCGCGACGGCGAGCCACGCGACCGACCCGGCGTCGTCCTGCGCGGCGGCGAGCTTGGCCTCCTCGTCGCGGTAGAGGCGGTGCGCCGCGGGCAGCAACGTCTCCCGCACCAGCGCCGACGCTTCGCGGAGGTAGCCGGCGCCGACCGAGAAGCCCTGGCGATCGTTGGTGTGGGCGGTCGCCACCAGCCCCGAGTAGCGCGCGAGCTGGGCGGTGAGCTCGGCGACGACGCGGGAGGTGTCGTGCGACGTGCCCGCCGCCGCGGTGCTCAACGCGACGGCGGCCCGCTCGATGTCGGCCAGGTAGCGGGCGCGCTGCTCGGGGGTGGCCCGCTCGCCCGCGAGGAAGACGCCGTTGGCCGTGGCGTCCGCGTCCGAGAGCGACTGGTAGACCTCCAGTGCCGCGCTCGACAGCGGGATGCTGCGCTGGGTGACCTCGGTCAGCACGGCGCGCCGGTGCGCGATCTCCGCCCAGCCGACGACGCCGGTCACCAGGCACAGCGCCACCAGTCCCCCGAGCAGCACGCGCAGCGCGGCCGGTGGCGAGCCCGCCACCCGGCGCGCCCGCGCGGCGAGACCGGCGTGCCGCGACCGTCGTGTCGTCACCACGCCACCTCACTCCGACCGGTAGCGCGGGGTCGGCGGTTCGGCTTCGCCGATGTGCTTGGCGAGCCACTCGCGTTGCAGCCCCGTCCACGTGCCGTCCGCCATCATCTTCTCCAGCACCGCGTTGACGAACCGGACCAGGTCGACCCGGTTCGGGGCGATCGCGATCCCGGTCGGGTCGGAGCGCAGGCTCGGCCCGACGATGTGCGTCGAGGGGTCCTGCGCGGCCAGCCCGGCGAGGATGATGTCGCCGGTCGACACGGCGTCGACCTGCCCCTGCTGGAGCAGCAGCAGGCAGTCGCCGGTGTTGGCGGCGCCCACCGGGACGGGGTTGGACTTCGCCACCGCGATGGGCCTGAGGTTCGTGCTCGCGTTCGACGCGCACACCTTCTTCCCGCCGAGGTCGTCGATGCTCTGGACCCCGGAACCGCGGTGGACCAGCAGCCGTTGCCGCGACGAGTAGTACGCGGTGGAGAAGGCGACCTTCTCCCACCGGTCGCAGGTCATGGTCATCCCGGCGAGGATGATGTCGACCGGGTTCTCCTCCCTGAGCAGCGCGGGGATCCGCTCGTCGGCGTTGAGCGAGCGGTACTGGATGCGGTCGGCGATCCGGGCGCGGTCACCGCCGAAGATCGCGTAGGCGACCTCCTCGACGATGGCCGTCTCGAAGCCGCGCATCCGGCCGTCGCGCGAGTCGCGGTAGCCCAGCAGGAAGGCGTTCGACCCGACGCCGACGACGAGGTCGCGCTTGCCGATCTCGGCCATGGTCGAGCCCGCCGGTGGTGCGCCGGGTGGCGGCAGCGGGCCGTCCGGCCGGAAGCTCAGCTCGGACTGGCAGTCGTTCTCGCGGTCCGCCGGGATCGGCGCGGGGTCCGACACCCCGATCGGAGCGGGCGTCGGCACGGAGAACCGCGGCCTCGGCGGCGCCGCTTCCGGTGCGGCGCACCCGGCGACGGCGAGCAGGGCGACCAACGCCATCCACCTCATCGGAACTCCCTGATCCTCGGCGCGTAGCCGAACCCGACGGCCAGCGCGGCCAGCCCCATGAGCACCCCGACGACCAGCTCGCCGTTGGCCATCGCGTCACGCGCCAGCCGGGACTCCGCCTCGAACCGCTCGGTGGCCAGCCCGATCGCGGTGGCGAGCTCCTGGTCGACCACGGTCGACGGCTCGGCCGTGCCCTTCGGGTCGGCGCCGGTCGCCAACCGCACGGCGAGGTTGTAGTCGCCGCTGTCGTCCGCGCCGCGCAGGTCGCGGTGGTTGTCCTGCCACTGCCGCCACGCCTGGACGGCCTGGTCCACCGCGGGCCGCGTCCGGTCACCCGTCGCCGCGTTCTCGGCGACCGCGAACAGCCCTTGATCGCCGTTGAGCTTGCCGGCCTTGTCGGCGAACGCGAGCTCGTACGGACGTCCGCTGCCCCGGGAGACCAGCGACAGCGACTCGTCGGCACGGGCCTGCAACGCCATGACCCGCGCGTTGGCGAACGCCTCGACCTGCGCCGTGCCCTCCCTGGCCGTCGCGCTGTGGGCGACCGCGGAGATCGACGCGACGGCCAGCCACGTGACGGCGGCCAGCACGCACGCGGTCGTGGCGAGCAGCCCCCGGTTGAAGATCCGCCGCGTGCCGCGCGCCAGGTGGACCTGCGCGGCGATGAGCGCCGCCAGCGCGAGCAGCCCCGCACCGAGCGCGACCCAGTCCACCGCCGCCGCCTCGTCCTGGGCGGCGGCCAACCGCGCGTTCTCCTGCCGCAGCAGCTCCTCCGCCGCCGGGAGCATGATCGTGTGCGCCAGCGCGGAGGCTTCCCTGAGGTACGACGCCCCCTGCGGCAGGCCCTGTCGGTTGAGCGTGCGCGCGGTCTCGATGATCCCGGTGTAGACCGGGAGGTGCGTGGTGATCCGGGTGATCGCCTCGGCGCTCTCGCCGTCGGGAGCGCCGGAGGCGGCGGTGCCGAGCGCGGCCGAGGCTTCGGCGATGTTGGTGCGGTAGCGGTCCCGCAGCTGCGGCGGGTCGACGTCACCGGCCAGGAACGCGCCCGCCGCCGTCGCGTTCGCGTCGGAGATCGACTGGTAGCTCTCCAGCGCGGCCCCGGTCAGCGGCCCGCCCCGCAGCAGCACGTCGTCCAGCGCGGCGCGGCGGTGCTGCACGTCCAACGCCCCGACCAGGCCGGAGACCAGGCACAGCAGCGCCAGCACGGCGGCGAGCGCGGTCATCGGACCGGGCGGGCGGCGGAATGCCAAGCGGAGCGGAATCAATCGTGAGCGCGCGATCGGCGGTTTCCCCGACCGCACATCGCGCGTCGTCAAGGCCACGTGTCCCCCTGCCGTTCCGGATCATGTACCGCGTGCATCGGCGAGGACCGGAGCTTAGTTACGGCACATCGGGAAAGGAGCTGTTTCGACCATTTAGCCCGCCTTCGGCGCAGCCGGCCGCCAGCGGTGTCCGCGCTGCTCCATGCGGTCCAAAGGCGCGGCCAAGAGGGTGATGGCCGCGCCATTCACGTTCCATTGTCGGAGGGATCCTCGGGTTCCCGCCCTCGAATTGCGACCAATTTCCGCAGTTCTGCGGAACACCGCGCTTACGCGCCGGAAACCGAGGCGTCGGCGGGACCGAGACGATCAACCCACCGTCACCGATGACACGCGCTTCAGGCCGCCGGCGCGGTCCAGGTGATGCCGCACAGGTAGCGGTCCATGGTGTCGTCCGTGCGGACGCCCGGGAACGCCTCGCGGTACTGCGCGTGGCACTCGCGGCGCGACGGCGGCCTGTTGCGGGTGACGTGGTCGAGCCACACCGGGTGCAGGCGCAGCCGCAGCACGTCGGCGGCCACCGGCAGGGAGCGGTGGCGGGTGGCCATCATCGCGGCGACCCGGAACGCCTGCGCGCGGTGCCACCAGCGGCTCCGGCCGGGTGGGTTGACCACCTCGATGGCCACCAGGCGGCCACCGGGGCCGATCAGGTCGCGGACGTGCGCGAGCACGCGCGGGTAGTCGCCGACCGCGAACAGGGTGTTGACCGCGAGCACCAGGTCGAACCGGCCGTCCCGCCGCGCCGTCACGTCGAACAGGTCGCGCGCCTGGTAGTCGATGTTCGGCCGGGCGCGTTCCGCCCGCGCGATGGCGATCTCCCGCGCGGCGGCGTCCACCGCCAGCACGGAGTCGTACCGATCGGCCAGCAGGCCGCTGTACCGGCCCGAGCCGCACCCCAGGTCGAGCGCGCGACCGCCGCGCGCGGGCAGTGCGGCCCGCAGCCACGGCCGGTACAGCACGTCGGTGATCTCGGCATACCGCTGGTAGTGCCGCGCCAGCACGTCGAAGTGCGCGTTCACCACGTCACCTCGGTGGAGATGAACTCGTTGCTCACCACGTCCGCCGAACCCAGGTCGGCCGGGACGGTGGCGCGCTTGGCGGCCAACAGCGGCTTGAGCTCCTCCACCAGCCGGTCCACCCGGGTCGCGTCGAAGTCGCCGACGACCGGGGTGACGCCGTCGTGGCTCAACCCCAGCGACCGCATCTGCTCGTTGGCGTACCGCGCGCGCTCCAGGCTGTACTGCGTGCCGGCGTTCAGCTCCCGAACCATGCGGACCAGCGCCTCGTTCGTCGGGCCGGGATCGCGGACGTAGGCCGCGGTGCTGCGCTGGAGGATGGGCACGAGCCGGCGCAGGCACGGCGCCAGCCGCTCCAGCTCGCTCGCCGCGACCGCCAACGCCTCCGGGTAGATCGGGTAACCGCTGTCGTGCACCAGGGCGAACGCCACCGGCCGCCGCCACGGCTCGACCTCGTGCTCGTAGCGGTACGGCTCGTTGGTGGCGTAACCCTGCTGGGCGATCTCGCCGTCGGCCGCGACGAACCGGGCGGGCGAGCCGTCGTAGGAGCCGTCCACTTGCGACTGCCGCAGCCTGCCGCTGTGCACCAGGTAGTCGATGTAGGAAGCGCCGTTGGCGTGCACGACCGCGGTGTCGGTCCGGCCGATGTCCTCGATGGTGCGCCAGTCCGGGTGGCGCTCGGGCGACCACATGATCATCTGCGGGCTCTTGTCCAGCGGCGCGAACACCGCCCGGGTCGGGAAGGAACCGGCTTCCTGCACCGCTTCGTCGGTGGCGATGCTGCCGAGCGTGATCGCGGGATCGGCGGCCATGAGCGCCGACACCCGCTGGAACCCGGTCACCGGACCGCCGGCCCGCACCTGCAACCGCACGCCGGTGTCACGCCCGTCCTCCAGCAGCGGCCCCTCGACGGCCTTGCGCTGCGCGTCCACGGTGAAACCGCTGCCCAGCAACCGGTACAGGCCACCGTGCTCGGCCTGCGGGAACCAGTTCATCTGGACCACGACCGTGTCGGGGCACGTGCCGGCCAGGGACTCGGCGGCGGGCGGCGGCGCTTCACCACCCGGCCCGGCCGGTGTCGCGCAGGCCACGACGGCCGAAGCGACGAGGATGATCGACAGCAGGCTGCGCCCGGCTACCATGCGCTGGGTCCCCCTCACCAACACGATGATCCACTGCGACGGCGGTGGCCCGCCCAGGCTGTCACAACCGACGGCGCGGCGGTCACGGTCCCCGGCCGTTCCTACGGAGGCGCGATGACCGCACCTGGTCCAGGTGAGCCGTTGCTGGAACTCACCGGCATCACCAAGTCGTTCCCCGGTGGTGTGACGGCGGTCACCGACGTGGACCTCACGGTCCGGCGCGGCGAGATCGTCGCGCTGATGGGTCCTTCGGGCTGCGGCAAGAGCACCGTGCTGCAACTGGCGGCCGGGCTGGACCGCCCCACCGCGGGCGTGGTCGCCCGGCACACCGACCGGGTCGGCTACGTCTGGCAGGACCCGACGCTGCTGCCCTGGCGCACGGCCCGGCGCAACGTGGAGCTGTCCGGCGAGCTGGACGGCGTGCCCAAGGCCGACCGCAGGCAGCGGGCCCAGCGGGCGCTGGCGGGCGTCGGGTTGGCCGAGTTCGTCGACCACCGGCCCGCGCAGCTCTCCGGCGGGATGCGGATGAGGGTGGCGCTGGCTCGCGCGCTGGTGGTGGAGCCCGAGCTGTTCCTGTTCGACGAGCCGTTCGCCGCGCTGGACGAGCTGACCAGGCACGAGTTGGGCGACGAGCTGCTGCGGCTGTTCACCGGGCACGGCTTCGGCGCGCTGTTCGTCACCCACTCCGCGGGCGAGGCCGTGCACCTGGCCGACCGGGTGCTGGTGATGTCCGCGCGGCCGGGCCGGGTGGTGGCGGAGGTCGAGGTGCCGTTCGACCGGCCACGACCACCTGGCGCGCGCACGTCACCGGAGTTCGCCGCCCTGGTCGGCGCGGTGTCGCGGGCCGTGGTGACGGCGTCGTGAAACGGGCGCTGCCGCCCCTGGTGGTGCTGGTCACGGTGCTCGGCGCGTGGACCTTCGTCAGCTACGGCGTGCTCTCGCCACGGCGGCGTTTCCTGCTGCCGCCGGTGGACGAGGTGGTCCGGGTCGGGTTCCTGGACCCGGAGAACCGGGCCGAGCTGGTGGCCGGCCTGGCGTTGACCACGCGCGTGGCCGGCACCGGCCTGCTGATCTCCGCCGTGCTCGGCATCGGCCTGGCCGTGGTGATGGCCCAGTCGCGGTGGCTGGAGCGCGCGGTGTACCCGTACGTCGTCGTGTTGCAGACGATCCCGGTGTTGGCGCTCGTGCCGCTGTTCGGGTTCTGGTTCGGCTTCGGTTTCCCGAGCCGGGTGCTGGTGTGCGTGCTGCTGTCGTTGTTCCCCCTGGTGGCCAACACGCTGTTCGGCATCCGGTCGGTGCCCAAGGCGCAGCACCAGCTGTTCGACCTGCACCGCGCGGGCCGCTGGACCCGGTTGTGGAAGCTGCAACTGCCCGCCGCGCTGCCCGCGCTGTTCACCGGGCTGCGCATCGCGGCGGGTGGCAGCGTGATCGGCGCGGTGGTCGGCGACTTCTTCTTCCGGCAGGGCGAGCCGGGGCTGGGCGTGTTGATCGACAACTACCGGGCGCAGCTCGCCTCGGCCCGGATGTTCGCCGCCGTGGTGCTGGCCAGCGGACTCGGCATCGCGGTGTTCCTGGTCTTCGGCGCGCTGGCCCGTTGGGCGGTGGGCCGCTGGCACGAGTCCGCCGACGGCTGACCGTTGCGGGGCGATCGCCGTCACCTGTCGTGGGTGGGTCGACCGCAGGACACCGGCGGGCGGCCCGCACCCAGCGGGACGCCGGTGCGACGGCTTTGCCACCTCGACGCGAAGGAGTCGCAGCTCGACGCGGCTTCGGTGGGGATGACCGGTGCGGCTTGAGCGCGGGCCGGCGGGGTGTAGGACGGCAGCTCGGCCAACCCCCACGCGTACGGGTCGGCCTGCGCGCTGCCGAACGGCGACCACGCGAGCCGGGTCTTGCCGACCTTGTCCTGGGTGTCGGAGTCGTAGAGCAGCAGGTTGACCGTCATCGCGTCGGGGTCGACCCGGGCCGGCAGCGCGGTGACCGGGATCCTCACCTCGACCGTGTAGCCGGTGTCCCGCGGGACCGACGCGTGCTCGACGCCGTCCGCCGGGCCTTGGTGCTGGTCGGCGTCCCTGGCCGCGCACGAGCCGTCGTCCGAGGTGAACGGCAGCACGGCGAGCTTGTAGGTGGTGGACGTGTCGTCGGACCGGCCGCGCGGGTCCACGGTCAGCTCCACCGAGTCGGTGCGCCAGTGCCGCTTGCAGTCGCTCGACGGCAGCGCCGTACCGCGCACGTCGTCGGTGACGTCGAAGAACGCGTACAGGTCGTCGCCGTGGCGGGACAGGTGCACGGTGGCCGAGCAGTCGTTCTCGTCCTTGCACGGCGTTCCCTGCCAGTACCCGAGGCGCAGCCCGGTGCCGGGGTACTCGCCTTCGTCGAACTTGCCGTCAACGACCGGCTTCCTGGCGGCCTGCTCGACGGTGGTGGCCGGGTTGGCGGGGTAGTCCGGTTGCGCCCGGGTGGCCAGCCACGGCATCCCGATCCCGGCCGCCCACCGCGCGAACTCGTCGTAGAGCGGCTTGGGCTCCGGGTTCGAGCGCGGTGGGACGGGCTCGCCGCCGTCGGCCAGCACGGTGAACCAGTCGCAGCCCAGCTCCTCCCTCGGGGTGTCGATCCGCTTGGGCAGCGCGCCGAACCCCTGCGAGACGTACACCCTGGCGGCGTCGCGCTCGCGTTGCGCCCAAGTCCTGTTGTACCGCTTGGACCAGGTGCCCTCCCACACGCCTCGCAGCGGCAGGCCGGTGCGGGGGTCGGTCAGGTTCGCCGTCGCACAGCCACGGCCGGTCGGTCCGGGGTAGTCCCAGTACTGCGCGAGCAACCGGTCGGCCTGCCAGGGCCGGTACCCCTCGCCGGTGATCTGGTCGCCGAAGGCGTTGGCGTCGCCCGCCCGCAGGAACGCCTCGGTCGCCAACCGCCCGGCCAACTGGTGGGCACCGTGCTGGTTGAACGGACGGGGGTCCATCGTCACCACCACCTTCGGCGTGGTCGCCCGGATCAACCGCACGAGCCGTTCCAGCGTGTCGGCCCGCTGCGGCGGCCCGTCCCACACCGAGGCGGTCAACGGCGCGGACAGCGTGTACCAGAAATCGGGCTTGTCCAGGTAGTACACGTCCCTGATGCCGACGAACCCCACCGCTCGGCGTTCCTCCTTCTCCCGCAACAACCCCAGCGGCGCGCCCTCCTCCGGCCCGACGGCGTTGCCACCGCCCTCGCCCCGGGTGATCGTCGCCACGGCCACGCGCAGGCGGTCGTCCTCGATCCACTGGCCGAACGCCGCCAGCGACTGGAACTCGTCGTCCGGGTGCGCCCCGATGAACAACACGTCGACGTGGGCGCGCTGGAGCGGTCCTGGCGGCTGCGCCGCGACCGGTGCGACGACGACCCACGAGGCCGCGCACACGAGTGCGCCGAGCAAGCCGATCCGACCACGAAGGATGCGCGTTCTCCCGGGACTATGCATTGTTCTCCCCACAAGGCGGAGTCGGCCGCTGCGGCGATCGGCGGGTGACCGTCACCGGAGCCCAGGTTCGCGCACCGGCCACCGGCCGACCCGGCTCCGAACCCGGTCGTGCCCCGGAACACCCCTGCGGGTCACGGTGCGCCCGGTGCGCGGACACCGGCACGACCCGACGGCCTCGTTCGGCCACCCCGTTCGGTGTCGTCGACCTGTCCCGCGAGTGGCCGCGGTGACGCCGGCACCGCGGCTTCCCGTGATCCGGACAGTTGACGGGCCGCCGACCACAGCCAGGGCGACCTGTTCCAGGCCCTCGAGGTCATCGGCGGCACGATCACGATCGGGCACATGCCCTGGCGCGCCTGCCAAGCGCTCGACCTGAACAACAGGACGGCCACCCCGAACGACTGCGCGACCGTGGACGTGCAGCCTTGCGTCCAGCGACTGGCCGGCATCCGGGACGAGGCCGACATCGTCGTTTCGTCGCCCCCGCCAGGGCCGCACCCCGTCCGGCGGCACGCCCGGTGCCCGTCGATCCGAGGATCGGTCAGGAAATCCGGAGCACCGTGCAGGTCGCGTGACGCAGGTCTCACCCTGGTGATATGTATCAGGGGCCGTGCGGCGGACTCTGGTTCCCGTGTGTGCGATTCCTGGCGAGGTGGCATGGCGGTCGGCGTCCGGTTTGACACCCCGCGTCCGTTCGGCCGACGCAGTACGGATTCCCGAAGGCGTCCGTCGAGCGGACGAGCGGCGCGGCCCGCGGGGCGTCCGCACGTGGTGGGGCCTGCCCGGCCACGCGGATGCTCCATGTGGCCGATCGCGGGTATTGGCGGTCAGGTGGCCGCCGACTCGCCCGGGTGAGCCCGGTCGGCGCGATCCGGCGACACTTCGTTGACGGCCGGGGAGGCGTCGTCAAAGATGCACAAAACGGATGATCCGGCGGCGCCACCAAAAGTGGTGCGACCATCGCGTTGATGGTCGCCGCGGTCGGTTCGATTGGGGGGTACGTGTCCGCACGGCGTTCTGTGCTGTTCGAACGAACGACCGCATGGCCGCCATTGTCCGACCCGCGCCGGGTCGGCCGGTGCGGCGAGTGGGAATTATCCTTCATTGCCTGAAGTTTTCAGGCAGCCGTCCAGGAATCCGCCCTCCCGCGAGTCGGGCAGGCGGGTGTTCCGCAACCTCTCCGCCGCGTGTTGCTGAAGATGGAAGGCTTGACGTGAGTAACGAAGTGCACTACCCCGGGTCCGACGCCCCGTCGGTCTCGGTGCTGCCGTTCCGACCCCGGTCCGCCGGGCGGGAGGTGTTCACCGCCCTGCCCTTCGAGCCCGGCTTACCGGGCGACCGCACGACCTGGCGCACGCTGCTGGACCGGGTCGACCTGCTGTCGGTGCGCGAACGCGAGGTGCTGCTGCTGCTCGGGGCAGGCGCCTCCAACCGCACGATCGCGAGCCGGTTGAACGTCGCCGAACGCACGGTGAAGGCCCATGTCGCCCAGGTGATGGCCAAGCTCGTGGTCGAGTCGCGACTTCAGGCCGGGCTCGTCTCGCTCGTGTTCCAGTGGACCTGTGCCGGGTCGACCCCGGTCGGCTCGCACATTCCCGGCGCGTCACCGACCGGGCACGGAGAGTCCGCCTGAACGTCGGTTGATTTAATTCGCGAGTAGGTTAGGCCCTCGTTGCAATGTGGCATCGGGGGTCGCCGCGGACCGCGCTCGTGCGGTAGTGACGCGGCGCGAAACCACGGTCACCTGTATTGGACCAAAGTTCCATTGATCCCGCCCCGGTCGACCGGCAGGCTGGTTTCACGTTTGTGGAGTGGCACGACCGGATGGGGGTCTCTTTGTCATGCGTTCCTACGGGTCCTATATCGCCGGTGCTGATGTTCTCTCCGAATCCTGGGTCTACACCGTCAGGGCGTCCGCGCTGCTGGCCGACTTCCTGCCGAACCTGAAGGTGAAGCGGGAACTCGAACGGGGCAAGCGCGACGACGGGGATTCGCTGCCCGACATCGTGGCCCGCTGCGCGTTGACGAGCGAGGACCACCTGCGGGAAGCCCTCGAACGGGCCAGGGAAGCGGGGCCGGCGTGGGGCGCGTTCCCGCTCGAGACCCGCATGCGGCTCGCGGAGCGCGTGCACGAAGAGGTGTTGCGGCGGCGAGAGGAGTTCGTCGACGTCCTGGTCGCCGAGGGCCACCCGCGCCGGTTGGCGGAGTGGGAGATCGCCGGCGTCCTGCAGGGCACCGCGCCCGAGACGCTCGACCTGTGGCGCAGGCAGATGCGCGAGGAGCACCGGATCGGCCCGCGCACGCTCGTCCTGGTGCGCAAGCCCGACGGCGTCGTGGTGCTCAGCCCGCCGCAGAACGCCGCCGCGTCCAACTCGGTCCTCGGCGTCCCCGCGCTGGTCGCGGGCAACTCGCTGGTGGTCAAGGCGCCCCGCAGCTCGCCCTACGGCGTGATGTTCGTGTGGCGCGAGATCGTCGCGCCGATCCTGGAGGAGCTGGGCGCGCCGGCCGGCACCCTCAGCCTCGTCTGCGGCCACCCCAACAAGATCATGAACCAGTGGCTGGAGAGCCCGCTGGTCGACGACATCTTCTTCTTCGGCGGCAGCGAGCGCGGCATCCAGATCGGCCAGGACGCCGTGGCGCGCGGCAAGAAGCCCGTGCTGGAGCTGGCCGGCAACGACGGCTGCGTCGTGTGGAAGGACGCCGACCTGGACCTGGCCGCCGAGGCGCTGACCGAGAGCTTCTTCGGCTCCGGCCAGATCTGCATGGTGCCCAAGTACGCCGTGGTGCACCCCGACGTGGCCGACCGGCTGCTGGCACGGCTGGCGAGCCTGGCCGCGAAGATCCGGCCCGGCTACCCGGAGGACCCGGAAGTGCTGCTGTCGCCGGTGATGCGCACCGACGACTACTTCAACCACCTCAACGAGGCCACCGCGGCGGGCGCCCGGGTGATGACCGGCGGGCACCGCGTCGAGCTGGACGGCACCGCGTCGGACACCGGGCCGTTCATCGCGCCGACCGTGCTGCGCGTCGACGGCCTCGCCGGGGCACGAGATCTGTCGGCGGTGCGCGAGGAGACGTTCTTCCCGCTGCTGCCCGTGGTCGTGCCGACCGAGGACGACGGCACGCTGCTCGACGAGGTCATCGCGTTCCTCAACGGCAACCGGTACGGCCTGCGCAACTCCCTGTGGACGACCGACCCGGAGGTGATCGAGGCGGTGGCGTCCAGGGTGACCAACGGCGGCCTGCTCAAGGTCAACGACTCGCACATCGGTTTCGTGCCCTGCCTGTCGACGCACGGCGGCACCGGCCTGACCGGTGGCCCGTTCGGCGAGCTGAACTACCCGCTGCTGCGCACGTCGCACCTGCAGGGCATCAGCATCGCCGAGGGCGTCCAGCCGCGCACCGCGGTGTTCGAGTCCGCGGCGTCGGCGGAGGTCGTGCGATGAGGTTGCTGTCGCGGGAACGCGAGGCGTGCGAACGCCACCTGCCCGGCCTGGACGACAAGCTCGCGTCCATCGCGCTGATGGAGCTGGAGTCGCCGGACAGCCCGGGGATCGGCCTGTACAAGTCGGCGGGCGGGGCAGGGCTGCTCATCCCCACCGTGCACGGCGGCGGCGGCGCGTCCGCGGTGGACGCCGTCCGCGTCACCCGCGCCCTGGCCGCGCGCTCGCCGTCGCTGGCGGTCGCCACCACCATGCACCAGTTCTCGGTGGCGAGCCTGGTCGCGCTGGCCGAGTCCAGCACCGGCCTGGAGTGGATGCTGCTCGACGGGGTCGCCCGCGACCAGCGGCTCATGGCGTCCGGCTTCGCCGAGGGTCGCACGTCCAGCGGCATCCTGACGCCGACCATGAAGGGCGTCTGGGACGGCGCGAACTGGCGGGTCAGCGGCCGCAAGCAGCCGTGCAGCCTGTCCCGTTCGATGGACCTGCTCACCGCGAGCGTCGCGCTGGAGCACCCGGAGCAGGGCACCCGGACGGGCATCGCGCTGATCCCGGCCGCCGCGCCGGGCATCTCCGTCACGCCGTTCTGGGGTTCCCCGGTGCTGGCGGGCGCGGAGTCCGACTCCGTCGTCCTGCGGGACGTGGAGGTGCACCCCGACCTCATCGTCGAGCTGACCACCGGCCTGGACGGCGAGCTGGACGACCTGCAGACCCTCGGCTTCGTCTGGTTCGAGCTGCTGGTGACGGCCTGCTACCTCGGCGTGGCGATGAACCTCGTGGAGCGGGTGCTCACCGCGGGGCGCGGTCCGGCGCACGAACGGCTCGGGCTCGGCATGGCGGTCGAGGGCGCGGCCCTGGCGCTCGACGGCGCGGCGCGCAACCTGGACGACGGCGACGGCGGCAACGACGGCCTGGCCCGCGCGCTGATCGCCCGGTTCACCGTCGCCGACACCGTCCGCGCCACCACCGCCAAGGCGGTGGAGCTGCTGGGCGGCATGGCGTTCGCGAGCTCGCCCGAGGTCGGCTACCTCGCCGCCGCGTCCAACGCCATCGGCTTCCACCCACCGTCCCGGCACAGCTCGGCGGACGCCCTCCTCGGGTGGTTCTCCGGCCGTCCGGTCGTCATCGACTGACCGCCCACCCGGGACATCGAGGAGAACACGTGACAGCGACAGTCGGGCAGGCGCTCGACCACCGGGAAGTGCTCGACCTGTACCGCCGCCACCTCTCCCGCGGCCGCGCCAAGATCTCCGAGGTCTTCGGCACGCAGATGGAGGTGGCCTCGCGGGGCGCGTGGATCGAGACCTCCGACGGCGGGCGCTACCTCAACGCCGGCGGCTACGGCGTCCTCATCCACGGCGCGCGCCACCCGCACGTGGAAGAGGCCGTGATCCGCCAGATCAGGACCAACCCCATCGCGAGCCGCATCCTGCTGGAGCCGGAGGCGGCACGGGCCGCGGCGGCGCTGGGCCGGGTCGTGCCGGACGGCCTCGCGCACGTGCACTTCGCCGGTTCCGGCGCCGAGGCCACCGAGGCGGCCATCAAGCTCGCCCGCACGCTGGGCCGCACCCGCCTGGTGTCCACCACCGGCGGCTACCACGGCAAGACGCTCGGCGCGCTCTCCGTCACCGCCAACGGCCTCTACCAGGACCCGTTCCGCCCGCTGCTGCCCGACGTCAGCCACGTGCCGTTCGGCGACGCCGACGCGCTCGCCGCCGAGCTGGCCGGCGGTCCGCGGGCGTGCGTGGTGCTGGAGCCGATCCAGGGCGAGGGCGGCGTGGTCATCCCGCCCGAGGGCTACCTGCGCGACGTGCGGGCGATCTGCGACCAGCACGGCGCGCTGATGGTCCTCGACGAGATCCAGACCGGCATGGGCCGGCTCGGCACGTGGTGGGGCGCCGACCGGGAGGGCGTCACCCCGGACATCATGCTGGTCGGCAAGGGCCTGTCCGGCGGGATCGTCCCGGTGTCCGCGATGGTCGCGACGCCCGCCGTGTTCAAGGCGTTCGCCAAGGACCCGTTCATCCACACCTCGACGTTCTCCGGCGCGCCCATCGCGATGGCCGCCGCCCGCGCCGCCGTGGAGGCCATCGAGCAGGACGGCCTCGTCGGACGCGCGGCCGTGCTCGGCGAGACCCTGCTGACCGGGATGCGGGAGGTCGTCGACCGGCGCTGCCCGCACCTGGTGCGGGAGGTCCGGGGCGTCGGCCTGCTCATCGGCGTCGACATGGCGGGCCCCGGCCTGGCCGGTGCGCTGCTGGCCGAGCTGGTCGACCGCCACCTGATCGTGAACTACTCGCTCAACGCCGGGGCCGTGCTCCGGTTCACGCCGCCGGCCGTGCTGACCGACGACGACGTCGACTTCCTGCTCTCCGCGTTCGACGGCGCCTGTGCCGAGCTCTCGGCGCGCTACCCGACCGCCGATTCGACAGGAGCAAGCTGAAGTGCGCCACGTAGAGGTCCACGCGTTCATCCGGGGTGTCGACGCCGGGACGGTCTTCGACACCCTCGCCGACTTCCGCCACTACGCCGAGCTGGTCGACATCGTCCGCTCGGTCGACATGGAGACGTCACCCGACGGCACCACCGTCAGCCACTGGGTGGTCGAGTTCCGCAACGGCCTGCTCCAGTGGACCGAGCGGGACTGGTTCCGCCGCGACGAGCTGCGGCTGGACTTCGACCAGACCGACGGGGACTTCGACGAGTTCTCCGGTGGCTGGGTGCTCGACCCCACGCCCGAAGGCGTCCGGACCGCGTTCATCACCGACTTCGACTTCGGCGTGCCCTCGCTGGCCAGCATCGTCGAACCGGTCGCCGAGCGCGTGCTGAGCGACGTCATCCAGCTGATCCTGATCGGCCTGTTCGGCGACGCCGCCGAGTTCCCCCAGGGCGCCGTCGTCCCCGAGCGCCAAGCCGCCGCCGTCAGCGCCTGACCGACCAACCGCAGGAGGAGAAGACCATGGGCAACGCCCGCAGTGCCCTGTACCGGGCCCACGCCGCGGCGAACACGGTGCCGGAGGGCAAGCTGCTCACCGACCTCGCGCCGAAGCAGCTGTTCCGCGCCACCCAGATCGCGCTCGCCAAGTCCACCCTGTCGCGCAAGCGGCTGCCGGTGAAGCTCGACCTGGAGGAGTACCGCTCCCCCGAGTTCCACTACGACACCAGCTCCGCGGAGCGCTGGCAGAAGCTGCTGGAGGACGTGCCGCTCAACAGCGACGGCGTCCGGTGGATCCACGAGGACGACGCCGTGCTGTTCTACGGCATCCGCCACTTCGAGATGGACTACGACGAGTTCGTGTCCCGGGTGGACATCAGCCGCGTCGGCGACGCGTTCCGCGACGTGCTGGGCATCAACACCCAGGTGGTGCAGCGCGACTCGGCCGGCCGCCCGACGTTGCAGATCGAGCGGATCGCCGCGCTGGCGCAGCCGAACTACACCGCGTTCCTCGGCAAGGACGAGCTCGACGTCTACAAGCTCGAGCACATGACCTACGAGCAGGACGAGGTCCGCAACTGGATGCGGACGGTGTGCAGCCCCAACGCCTCCACCTCCGCCGACGACGGCTACCTCGGGTTCCGCCGCGCCGCGGGCGGCGGCACGGACATCGTGTTCGTGGCCCGCCAGGCGTTCCCGCGGCCCCGGGTCATGGTCGCGCTGCGGCTGGACCGCTGGGAGTGGTTCCGCACCAAGCTCACCGAAGCCGCCTACATGGACTTCTGGAACGACACCGTCGACAACATCATCGCCCGCTACGAGGGCCAGGAGATCGGCATCGGCCGCCCCAACCGCGGCAAGGGGTCCGCCAAGCGCGTCGCGGCCGCGGCCGGCCTCGTCGGCGCCGCCCTCTACCTGCGCAGCCGCCGCCGGGCCGCGAAGCGCCGCTGAACGACCCACCGGTGACGAGAGAGGAGGTCTGATGGAGTACCCGTACGCGTTCCACATCGCCCTCGACGGCAACGGCCTCAACGGGCTGGAGGGACGGGCCGGTGTCTGCATCTTCCGGTACGACCCGCAGAGCGGCCGGTACGCCTACGACGTCGAGTACTACGACGGGATGGCGGGCGGCCACGCGGTCAGCGTGAGCCCGGACCGGCGGGTCGGCTTCCTCGGCAGCACCGGCCAGCACCTGATGTTCTACGACGCGGCGAACGGCGAGGAGATCCAGCGGATCTCCACGCTGCGGTTCGAGCCGACCGACTCGTCGATCAAGGGCAGCACGCACGTCGCGTGGATCAACGACACGCAGGCCGTCGCCGCGATGGGCGACGGCCTGTGGTTGACCGACCTCCAGCGGCTGGACAAGGCCGAGCGGCTGGGCGACCACGGCGTGAAGCTGCCGCACGCGATGAAGACCACGGCGTCGGGGCGCTACCTGGTCTACGGCGGCATGGACCACCCGGGGCGCGGCGAGGCGTGCGAGGTCGGCATCTTCGACCTGCACACCCGCACCGCGCGCCGGGTGGCGCTGCCCGCGACCTGCTGGCACGTGGTGGCGCACCCGGTGGAGGACCGCTTCTACGCCCTGTCGTTCCGGGTCAACCCGCAGGACGGCCGGGACTGGCACGAGTGGAGCATCGCCCAGTTCAAGGAGTACGCGTTCGAGATCGACGCGGAGACCGGCCAGGTGCTGCGGCACTGGTCGGCCGGGCACGACACGCCCGCGCACATCAACTCCGACGTGTGCATCTCCGACCGGGAGCTGATCTACTGCAACGGGGCCAGCGGGACGATCGTGATGATCGACCTGGCGAGCTTCACGACGTTCCGGGTGCTCGACGAGCGGCCGAGCCTGCGCGCCCAGCTCCGGGCCGGTCGCCAGGTCGCGCGCACGCTCGTGGACACGTTCAGCCGCGGGTCGGCCATCACGCAGGGGCACCACTACCTGCGGGCGCTGCGGGTGGCCCGGGGCGCGATGGTCGACTCGGTGTACGCCTGCCAGCTCTCCGCCGACCAGTCGCTGCTGTTCACCGCGAACCGGGGGCTGAACCAGGTCACCGTCTACAACTACCCGGAGAACACCGTCCGGCTCCAGGTGCGGATGCCGGAGCTGCAGGAGTTCGACAGCGGCCTGCGGTGGTGGAGCGATCCCCGGCTGGGCTTCCACCACAGCACCCTCATCAGCCCGCCGAGGGTCGCGGCGGACCCGCGTGAACGGGCACTGTTGACCACGCGGCCGCCGGTGGCGACGCCGGAGCAGCCCTCGGCGAAGCCTCCGCGCGCGCCGCGGCAACCGCGGGCCAAGCAACGCCCCAGCGCGCCGCGCTAGCGGCCGGACCACCTCAGCGACCCACCAGGAGCCACCCCGATGGACCGCCTCACCGACTTCCTGTTCCGCAACAGCAAACCCGTGCTGGTCGCCTGGGTGCTGCTGGCCGTCGTCGGCGGCTTCTTCGCCCTCGGGCTGGAGGGCCGCGCGGTGCCCGGCGGCGAGGCGTCGGAGTCGAGCCAGGCCGAGGCGGTCGCGCGGGAGCTGAGCGCGAACGGCGTGCCGTCGCTGTTCGTCGTCGTCACGGGTCGGGCGGCGGGCGGTGACGCGGAAGGTCGGCGCGCGCTGGAGCCGATCACCGCGGCCATCGCGGGCACCGAAGGGGTCCGCGAGGTCGAGCCGTTGCCGCTGCCGCCGCCCGACCCGGGCTCCGGGCCGATCGTGGTCCTCGGCGTCTCCGCCACCGGCGGCGTCGACGGCTCGATCGACGTGGCGAACAAGCTGCTCCACGACGAGGACGGGCTGGGCGCCGAGGGCAGCGAGGTGTTCCTCGGCGGGTACGGCGCCCACCGGGAGGAGCTGGTCCAGCTCTCGCGCAGCGACCTGCTGCGGGCCGAGCAGGTGGGCCTGCCCATCGTCCTGGTGGTCCTGCTGCTCACCTTCGGCGCGCTGTGGGCCACCGTCGTCCCGCTCGTCATCGGCCTGTCCGCGCTGGTCGGCGGCCTGGGCGCGGCGGGCGCGCTGGCGTACGGCATCCCGTTCTCGGAGTACGTCACGAACGCGGCGTCGATGGTGGGCCTCGCGCTCGCCGTCGACTACGCGATGTTCCTCGTCCAGCGGGTGCGCGAGTCGTTGCTGCGCGGGATGGGCGTGGACGACTCGGTCCGGCACGCCATGCGCACCACCGGCACGGCCATCGCGTGGTCCGGGATCACGGTCTTGGTGGCCGAGGCGACCATGTTCCTGGTCGACTCGCGGGCCATCCGCACCGCCGGGCTGGGCATGATCCTGGTGACGGTGGCGGCGATCGTGGCCGCGCTCGTCGGCGCCCCGATCGTGCTGCGGATGCTGGGCCTGCGCATCCTGCGCAAGAAGGACCGGGAACGGCTGCTCGCGTCCGGCGGCGCGGTGGTGGTGGACGCCGAGGTGTCCGGTTTCTGGGCGCGCTGGGGCAAGCGGGTGACCGACCGGCCCGGCCGCTGGCTGGTCGGCGCGACCGTGCTGATGGCGTTGTTCTGCGTGCCCGCGCTGGACCTCGCCGACCGGGTGGACCTGCCGTCGGCGAGCGCGATGCCGTCCGACTCGCAGGTGCGGCGGGCCACCGAGGCCGCCGCGGCCGCCTACGGGCCGGGTGTCATCTCGCCCGTCGAGGTCGTCGTGCGGGCGACCGCGGACACCGCCCGGACGCAGGCCGAACGCGTGGCGCAGGTGGTGTCCGGCGATCCCGAGGTGCGTGCGGCGGTGCCCGTGCCGCTGGACCGGCCCGAGGTCTACCGGGTGAGCGTGGCGACGGTGCACAGCCCGTCCGACGACCGCACGCACGACCTGGTGCGCAGCCTGCGGGACGGTGACCTGCGCGGGCAGCTCGACGGCGTGGTGTACGAGGTGGGCGGCGAGACCGCGATGCGCATCGACGCCACCGACGCCCTGTTCGCGAGCCTGCCGCTGATGCTGGCCGTGCTGCTCGGGCTGGTGCTGCTCCTGCTCGTGGTGGCGATGCGGTCGATCGTGCTGCCGATCAAGGCCGTGCTGCTCGTGGTGGTGTCGCTGGGCGCGAGCACCGGCGGCCTGCTGCTGCTGTCCACCACCGAGGTGGGCGCGGCGCTGATCGGCTGGTCGGACCCCGCCGACCTGCACCCGATCGTGCCCATCACGATCGTCGCCATCGTCATCGCGCTGTCGACCGACTACGAGGTCATCCTCATCTCCCGCATCGCCGAGCTGTTCCGGGGCAGCGGGGACAACACCGGGTCGATCATCGACGGCGTGGCGCGCACCGGGCGGGTGATCAGCAGCGCCGCGGCGATCATGATCGCGGTGTTCTTCGGGTTCGCGCTGTCGGACGTGACGCCGCTCAAGCAGCTCGGCGTGGGGCTCGCGTTCGCCGTGCTGATCGACGCCACGGTGGTCCGCGGCGTCCTGGTGCCCGCGAGCATGCAGCTCATGGGCCGCTGGAACTGGTGGTTCCCGTCCTCGACGACCCCGCGGCCCGCCCCGCCGGCGCAGCGCCGCCCCGAGGTCGTGAGCGGGCGCGCGTCCTCTTCCGACGACCTGGTCTGACCCCTACCCGAAAGGTTGCGCCGACCGTGCCCTCAATCCTCTCGGCCGTCGCCCGCGCGACGCGGATCGTCTTCGCCAAGCCCACGGTGGACCGGGTGGAGCCGTCCTTCGACATCGACCTGGACCTCTACCACGAGGCCGACTACGAGAAGATCATCCCGCAGTTGCAGGACGTGGAGCGGCAACTGGAGGCGGTGCCGCTCGACCGCCGGGGCATGCGCTGGGTGCACCTGGCCGACACCGTGCTGTTCTACGGCGAGCGGACGTTCGACGTGCCGTTCGACGACTTCGTGTCCAGGGTGGACATCAGCCACATCGGCGAGTTCTACCGCGACTCGCTCGGCGTCACGACGCGAGTGGTGAAGCGCGACGAGCGGGACCGGTCCGTGCACCAGGGCGTGCGCGTGGTCGCCCTGCCCCAGCCGAACTACGCGGCGTACTTCGGCAAGGAGAACCTCGACGTCTACAAGCTGGAGAAGGTCGAGTACGGGCCGGACGAGCAGCGGGTGTGGATGCTGACCGTGCACAGCCCGAACGGCTCGGCCGTGTGCGACGACGGGTACACGTCGTTCCGCCGCACGCCCGACGGCCGGGGCACGATCGCCGCCTTCCTGGCGTGCCAGAACTTCCCGATCCCGCCGCTGATGGCACTGTCCCGCATGGACCGGTGGACGTGGTTCAAGACCTTGGTCACCGAGAGCGCCTACCGGCGTTTCTTCAACACCATGATGGACAGCCTGCTGGCCCGCTACCACGGCAACGACTTCCGCGTGGGACGTGTGCGTTAGGGGCACCCAACGCCAGCAGCACCCTGGCCGCCGGCGGCGCGCCCGGTCCCCCGCCGGCCACCAGGGCAACCACCGTCCGCACCGCCGCCGCCACGACCACGAGCCGGCGATCGTGACCTGCCACCCACCGCTCGCGGTGCGCAGCAGGCCGAAGACCACCGGTCCGGCGGCCGGCAGGTAGCCGTTGGACTGCGACATCCCCGACAACGCACTGGCTGATGGACGCCGGCACCGGCAGGAGGCACGCACCGGTGCCCCGGCGCGACGAGCGGCCCGAGGCACCCACCCGGCACCGCGAGACCGGTCACCACCGCAGGTTCCGTCTGATCGGCTGACCGGCCACCTCGTCACGGCGCTCCTCTACCGGCGACGAAGCGGTCCCGACCCAGTACGTGCCTGCGCAGGAAGGCGATCTGGTCGGTCACGGCCAGTTCGAACGCCCGGCCTTCGAAGCAGGTGAAGTGGCCGGCCGCATAACGGCGCAGCTCACCTCGCGGCGCTCGGGCCGCCACGACCGCCGCCTTGGCCGAGGAGACCGCGGTGTCGTGCCGCCCGATCCCGACGAGCACCGGCACGGGCACGGGCAGTCGTCTCGCGAACCTGCCCGGCCGGTACCGCGGCAAGGAGAGCACGCCGCGGGCGGCGATCTCGTTGCGCCACAGCGGTGCCCGCTCGGCGAGCCTGAGCACGACCTCGTGGTCTTCCGGATCGGTTATCAGCGCCCCTTGGGCCGGGGTGCCGACCACGGGCACGGTGAGGGCACCCACGCCGAACGGCCTGCGCACGGCGTCGAGCAGCGCGGTCGCGACCAGGCGGAGCACAGCCGGTGCCCGGCCGCGTGACAGGGCGCCGAAGGTCAGACCGGTGAAGGGCGTCAACGCGATCACGGCGGCGACTCGGCGGTCGTGCGCCGCGAGGTCGAGGCCGAGGCCCGCGCCCAACGAGACGCCCCACAGCACGATCCGCTCCCGGTCGACGCCGGCGCAGGTCCGCGCGAACTCCACCGCGGCCCGGTAGTCGGTTAGCTGCCGGGCGGGGTCGACCACGAGCCGGGGGTGGCCGCCGCTGGAACCGAACCCGGCGTAGTCGAACGTCAACGCCGCCAATCCGTGCGCGGCGAACCGCTCGGCGTAGCGCGGCAGGCCGAGGTCGCGCGTGCCGCCGTACCCGTTGGCCATCACGACGCACACGAGCCCACCGGTTCGCCGGTGCGGGAGGTAGAGGTCGCCGTCGTACCGCGTCGGGCCGGCGGTGAAGGTGATCGCGCGGCGTTCGACCGCCGACGACCGCGGCTCGCGGGTTGGCCCGGTCATTCCTCCGCTCCGCGCATGAGGGCGATCACCGCTTGGGTCCGGTCGGCGACGCCCAATTTGTGGAAGATCGAGTTGAGGTGGTTCTTCACCGTCCGTTCCGAGATGTCGAGCGCCCGGGCGATCGTGCGATTCGACATGCCTTGGGTGAGCAGGTCGACCACGTTCTTCTCACGTTCGGTGAATTGAGCGCGCGCCGCTTTCCGACCGCACATCGCCGACTGCCCCTCCACGGGCGCCAACTTGCTGATCTGCTCTGCGAGAGCGAGCAGCTGCTGTGCCTCCTGCTGGTGCGCTTGTAAACGACGGAGCAGTTCCACTATGTCCCGACTTCGTTTCTCACCCTCCCCGGAGGAGGTGGTCGACATACGAGGAACTCCTTAAGGGTCGAGACTTCGAAACCTTCTTCCCGGGTGAGATCGTCTCACGTCTTCGACACGGAAGAATCCCCCGTTCGGCCGTGACGCAAGTCGCGTGTGACATATCGAGGGGAATACCGTCAACCGTCGGCAACGGTGCCGAAAAATTGTGTTTCAACGATGCACGGGATGGTGGAGCAGTTCTTCTGGCACGTCCAGCAGCAGTGGCGCGGCGTCGAGGTCGGTCAGGACGCGGTCGCACAGGTCGTGCTCGCGCTCGGCCAGCCCATCGAGCTGCTCGGCGGTGATCAGCCCTTCGCGGAGGTGGAAGGCGGCGTGCCGGGACAGCTCGCGCACCGCGTGCATCGCGCTCAGCGCATCCGCCAGGCGTGTCGCCGAGCCGGCCGACGAGCTCGCGGGCGCCTCCGCGACCGCTTCGAGCATCAGGCGTGCCACGTGCGCTTCGGCCAGCTCCGTGCCCAGGTGGCTGCGGTTGTTCCACGCCTCGAAGCCCTGCTGCCCCCGCCTGGCGGCCAGGCGCATCCGGTCCACCAGGCGTTCGTGCAGCAGGCGCTCGCGCGCGCGGGCGAGACGGGCCCACGACGCGGGGGCGGACAGGTCCACATCGGCGACGTCTTCGCGCAGCGGGGGTTCGTAGTGGTCGCCGGCGGCCATGCCGCGGGCGGCTTCGAGGACGATGAGGTAACCGTCCCCCGCGGCCGGACCCAGCATGTGCGCCAGTCCCTGGTAGTCGACCCACCGGCCGGTGGCGAACACTCCGTGCGCACCGCACCGGAGCCCGCACGTGGTCACGATGTCACCGGTCAGGGTGCTCGCGACCGCTTTGACCAGGCCGTAGGTGCGGTTCAACGCCGGTCCGGCCGTCCAGGCGGAACCGTCCGGGACGCGCTCGCCGGTCTGCGACCGGGTGCGCGCGGCCTTGACCCGCTCGACCAGGCGGGTCAGGGCGTAGCAGTCCGCCAGCGCGCCGAAGAGCGGTCGCTGCTGGGCGCGGTGGTCGAGGACGACACGCTCGCCGGCGAACTGCGACACCGTGAGCCGGTTCCGGGCGTGGCGCAGCGCGTTCACGACACCGGCACGGGCCACGGCGGCCAGCGCCGCCGACGAGGCCACCCAGGCGTTGTGCCGGATGTCGAGCGACCGTCTCAGCCGGCGGTCCGCACCTCCGAGCGGGTCGTCGAACACCCCGTCGGCGTCGAAGCGGGCGTCGTCGGCCAGCAGCGCGGCACCGGGCAGGCGCAGGCCGTCGAACTCGATGAGCGCGTAGTCCAAGGGCAACAGCGGGGCCTCGGGCAACGGGACCACGCGCACGCCGTCCGGTGTGCCGTCGGCGGTGCGGATCGGGGTGACGAACGGGAACACGCCGTGGTCACGGCCCCCGGTTCGGAGCCTGGCATAGACCACGCCGGTCTTCGGCACGTGCGCCAGCCCCACGTTGGGCATGAACTTGCGCGCGGCCTCGTCGGGGGTGCGCAGCACGAACTCCCCGGTGGCGACGTCGTGCTCCGCGGTGGTCCGGATGCCGAGGTGGCTGTTGCCCCGGCCCAGCTCCGTGACGAGCAGCGCCCCGAAGCTCGACATGTCGTCCAACTCGCGCACGTGCTGTTCGGCTCGCTCGTCACCGAACTCGACGATCGCGCCGAGGCTGAGGCACACGTGCAGGGTCAGCGCCAGGAACAGCGGTGGATCGGCCACCGCGGCCCATTCGAGGGTGGTGAACAGCTTGGGCAGGTCCCGCAGCAGGGCGCTGCCCGGTGGCAGGTGCTCGCCGACGACGCGGAGCCTCTCGTAGGTCAGCTCGCAGCGCTCCTGGTAGTCCATGCCGCCGCGGGGTCGGAACACCTCGTGCCGGAACAGCGTCGCCAGCACGTCGCGGAAGTCGTCATCGACCGGCACGGCTCACCTCCTTCGAGGTCGTGTTGCCCGCGGCGCGAACCCCGGTCAACCGCACCAAAGGCGTGCCGTCGGGAGCCGAGGCCACCGCATCACCGTCGGCGGCGGCCACGGTGATGCCGTCGCCGTGCCGGTCGAGCAGTTCGACGTCGTTGGCGCCCGTGTACCACTCGACCCGCTCCACCCCGGTCGGAATCGGCAGCGGATCGTCCCCGTCGCGTCGGTCGGCGATCAGCGCGCACTGGATCAGGGCGTCGACCAGCAGCACCGGCAGGCGCAGCCCCGCCAGCCGCTCGGCCCACCGCCCCAAGGAGGGGCGGAACCGCGCCCGGGCGCGGTGCGCGTCGGCACGCACCTCCGCGAGGCAGGCGAACGGCGGGTCGAGCACCACCGGACCGGTCGCGCCGTAGTGGAAGACCGTCTCCGGCAGAGGTGTCGTCGGCGCGCTGCCGGGTGCGGGGCTCAGGTGCCGCGCGGCGAACTCCACCACGGCGGCGGCGTGCGGGCGTCCGCCGACGAGCAGCCGTCCGTCGGGCGCGACGACGTCGGCCAGCACGCGCACCCGCATCCGGTCGTCACCGGTGTCGGACGCCTCGACCGAGCACGTGCGCCCGGCTCGGCCCAGGACGGCCAGCGGAGCGTGGAACACCAGGTCGGAAACCGCCACCGGCACACCGTCGCGGTCACCGCGCAGGCTCGCGGCCACCGCGAGCTCGGCGATCCACGCGCCCGGCAACGTCGGCGCGCCGTGCAGCCGGTGGTGCCGGAAGTAGCCGTCCTCGTCGGGGTCGGGACGCCAGAGCAGCGCGCGCCCGCCGGGCTCCGGCGCGACCTCCAGCGCGTGCCGGCGGGTGGTGACGAGCAACCGCCGTTCCGCGCTCCCGAGGTGGGTCACCTCCGGATCGGGCAGGCCCCGGCGCAGCTCGCGCAGGACCAGGTCGACGCCCTCCCGGTCCGACACGCCGGTGAGGGCGCCCTGCCTGCGCAGCAGGTCCCGCACGACCGGTTCGGCGGCGAACCCGGACTGCTCCCACAGCGGCGAGGCGAACGTGGTCTCACGACCGCCCGGACCGGCGTCCCGCCAGTGCGCCGCGAGGCCGAGGACCTCGTTGGCCGAGCAGTAGTCCGCCTCCCCCGGCCAGCCCAGGACCGCCAGCAGGGAGCCGATGTTGAGCCAGCGGTCGGGACGGCGGTGCGCGAACGCGGCGCACAGGTTGAGGTAGGCGAGCACCTTCGTGTCGCGCACCCCGCGAGCGGTGTGGAGGGAGGTGGTGGCCACGCGCCCGCCGACGTGCCTGCCGGCCGCGTTGACCAGCAGGTCGACTCGGTGGTGCGCGGTGAACACCCGGTCGACGGCCGCCGCGGTCTGCGCGGGGTCGGTGAGGTCGCAGCGGATGAAGCGGACCCGATCGCTGCCGAGGATCGCGGCCAGGTCACCGACGGTACGCGCGGTCTCCGCCGCCGCCGCGCGGTGGTCGTACTCGGCCGACAGGCTCGCCACCGACGACGCCGGATCCTGTTTGCGCCGCTGCGACAGGAACTCCGCACGAGTGGGCAGTGCCTCGGCTTCGGGGGCGTGGCGGCCCAGCAGGTACACCGCCTCCGGGGCGCTCTCCTCGGCCAGCCGCATCAGGAGCCGGGCGGTCAACCCCCTGGTGCCGCCCGCCGCCACGACGATCCCGCCGCGCGGCAGGGCGCCGTCCGCGGTCGGTCCGGGGTCCGCGACCAGCCGGTGCTCCAGGCGCCGCCCGGCCGCGTGGACCACCACGGCCAGGTCGTGCGCCCTGGCCGATTCCCGGGCGAGCAGGTCCAGGCTCGCCGGCGGGTCCGTCAGGTCGGTGACGACGGCGAACACCAGGGCGTTCGGCGTCTCGCGAGCCAGCGCCTTGACCAGCCCGGTGAACAGGCCGGCCGCCGGGTGGGGCGCGGCCGCGCGGACGGCTCCCGTGATCAGCACCGCGTAGGACGAACTCTTCCGCCCGCGCCACCTCTTGGCCGCGAGGAACGCGAGGTCGTGCACTGCGCGAAGCCGGTCGAGAGCCGAGAGGTCCGCCGGTGCCGGGCCGTCCCCGTCCACCCGGGCCAGGACGCGGACGTGCTCGAACGGCGCCTCGTCGGGCGGCAGCAGCGCGGTCAGCTTCGCGGTGGTCGGCAGGCCGCCTCCCGCGGCCGAGGGCGCGACGACGACGCGCGCGTCCCGGGGCAGCTCGACTCCGTCCACCAGGTCCGGGTGCGAGAGCACGACCAGGCTGCCGGGCGGCACCGACGGCAGCGGCGACCGGACGCGACGCGGCGCGGCCGGGCTCAGCCGAGGCGTCACCCGGGTCAGCGCCGTTCCGGTGGGCGCGGACCAGCCCGGGGCCTCTGGCGGGGCCGCGGACGGCACGGTGAGGTCGACCTGGGTGCCGACGTCCGCCGCCGAACCCACCGTCGCCTCGGCGTGCCCGCCGGCCAGCCGGGCCACGACGGCCAGCAGCGCATCGGCTCCGAGGTAGGTGCGGCCCGAGCCGGCCAGCGGCGCGTGCCGGCGGGGCCTGGTGGCCGGATCGGTCGGGCCGAAGCGGGTGCGCAGCCGGCACAGGACGGGCAGCGAGTGCCGCCGGGCGATCGACCCGCGGACGAGCACGACCAGGAAGGCGCCTTCGGCCGGGGCGTCGGTCTCGCCGGTCGAGGTCAGCAGTCGCCGGTACTCCGCGGTGGTGTTGCCGTTGACACCGGCGACCACGGCGGCGTCGAGGTCGCCGTGCCGCAGGTAGCGCTCGGCCGCGCGCAGGGCGTCCAGGCTGGAATCGGGGCCGCCGTCGAGGGTCGCGTTGAGGCCGCGGAAGTCGCGGACGGCGGCCAGGCGCGAGGCGATGATGTTCGGCATGATGCCGGGGAAGGAGTCCTCGGTGGCGGCGGGCACCAGGGATCGCACGTCGGCGGTCAGCCGGTCCAGCGACTCGGCCAGGTCGGCGTCGGAAGCCGTGTGGTCCACGAGCGCGCGGTCGAGGTCGCCCAGGTAGCAGCGCAGCGCGTAGTGGACCGCGCGGCGCGTGGGGCCCATGTGCCCGACCACGACACCGGTGGTGTCGTGCAGCTCCCCCAGCACCGCGCCGACCTCGGCGGGCAGCGCCGCCGCCGCGCGCAGCACCATGATCTGCGTGCGGTCCATGCCGCGCAGGGTGGCGGGTGGCAGCTTCACCTCCTGCCACCCCGGCAACGGGTAGTCGTCGCCGAAGGTCACGGGCGGCGCGGGTGCGGCGCCGCGCAGCCAGCCGGTCGGGTCGCCACCGGGCACGTCGACCGCCCACCCCACGACCACGACCTCCTCCTCCACCACCGAGGTGCCGCCACCCGGCCGGTCGGGCCGGTCCTCGCCGAGCACGAGGTGCGCGTCGGTGCCGCCGAACCCGAACGACGAGATGCCCACCCGACGGGTGCCGTCCCGTCCCGCGGGCACCGCGCGTGCCGCCACCGCGGTCGGCGGCGTGAACCGGCTCTCGGCGACGGCGTCGATGGGATCGCGCAGGTACGGCTGCGCGGGCGCCTCGCCGCGGGCCAGGCCGGACAGCGCCTGGCTGAGCGAGACCAGCCCCGCGGCCCAACCGGTGTGCCCGACCACGGCCTTGTTGGACGACAGCAGCGCCGGGCCACCGTGCCCGGCGACCTCCCGCAGGGCGGCCACCTCCGTGCTGTCGCCCGCACGGGTCCCGGTCGCGTGGGCGACGACCCAGCCGACATCGACCGGGTCGACCCCGGCGGCGCGGTAGGCCCGGCGCAGGGCCAGGGCCTGGCCCTCGGCGTTGGGCGCGTAGATGGCCTTGCCCCGGCCGTCGCCCGCCAGCCCGATGCCCTCGACGACGCCGAGCACCCGGTCACCGTCGGCGTGCGCGCGGTCCAGCCGCTTGAGCACCACGGCGCCGGCGCCGTCGGAGAACAGAACGCCGTCCGCCGCGCGGTCGAAGCAGCGCACCGTGCCCGATCGGGAGAGCCCTTGGAGCTTGGAGAACAGCACCAGGTTGCGCGCGCTGTAGGCGAACGCGCCGCCGCAGACGGCCAGGTCGGCGCTGCCTTCCCGCAGGGCCTTGACGCCGAGGTCCAGGGCGTAGAGCGAGGAGGAGCACGCGGTGTCCACCATGACCAGCTCCGTGGCGTCCGGCAGCAGCCCCGCGATGGCGTTGCGGCCGACCCGGTGGGGCAGGAACTCGTGCGGCGGTTGGCCCAGGCGGTCGTAGCGCTCCCGCAGCACGCGCACGGCGTCTGCCGGCAGGCGATCGGCGACGCGGCCGAGGTAGCCGGTCAGCACGAGGTGCGATTCGAGGTCCTGGCTGCCGTCGGCGGTGTAGCCGAACGCCGCGAAGCAGCGGTCGCCCGCCGACCTGCCGACGCGCTCCAGCGCCGCGTGCAGGCAGTGGCGCAGCCACAACGTGGTGGCCTCCCGGCTCAGCGCCGGGTCACCCGCCAGTTCGGCCGCCAGGCGCGGGTGGGGGCGGAAGTCGGTGATGAACCCCGACTCCGGGGAGTAGGTCCGGTCCTCGGCCGCAGGGTCGGTCGCGTGGAAGGACGTCACGTCGAACAGCACGGGACGGCGGAAGACGTTCCGCCCGTCCGACAGCAGCCGCCACAGCTCGCCCGGGTCGTTCGCGCCGGGGGTCACCACGCCGATGCCCACCACTGCCACCGCGTCGTCCCGCGGGTGCGCCCGGGCCACCGGTTTCTCCGGTGCCGCCGTTGCGGCCGAGCCGCGTTCCACCGCCGGAGAGGTCGACGGCGGGGCCGTGGCACCGCGTGGTGGTGCGAGCATCGCGGCGCCGAGGGAGAGCCCGCCGTCGGCCACCACCGTCTGCCCGGTGATCCAGGACGCGGCCGGCGAGGCGAGGAACACCACCAGCTCGGCCAGTTCCTCCTCGCGCCCGAGACGGTGCCCGAGGGGTGTCGCCTCCCGCACCCGCTCGGCCAACCGCTCGGCGTCGGGGAACAGGCCGGCGACCGCGCCGTCCAGCAGGCCACCGGAGGCCGTGTTGACCCGGATGCCGTCGGGGGCGAACTCCACCGCCAGGTAACGCGTCAGCGCTTCCACGGCGGCCTTCGTGGTGCCCACGGTGGCGTAGTCCCCGATCACGAGCGAGCTGCCGATCGAGGACAGGTTCACGATCGCTCCACCACCGCGGCGGACCATCAGGCGCGCCGCGCGCCGGGCGCACCGCAGGCTGCCGCGCAGGTTCGTGTCAACTGCCCGCTGCCAGTGCGACTCGTGCAGCCGGTCCAGGGGGAGCAGCGCGCCGGCCGCGGCGTTGTTCACCAGCACGTCGACCGCGCCGTGCCGCCGCTGCACCTCGTCGAACATCGTGTCGACCTGGTCTCCGAGGGCAACCGACGCGCGTACTGCCTCCGCCGACCAGCCCCGGGCGATCAGCTCCTCGACCAACCGGGGAGCCTCCGCGGTGGCGTGGAAGTAGTTGACGATCACGTGTGCGCCCCGGTGGGCGAACGCCGTGGTGACCGCCCTGCCCACCCCGCGTGCGCCTCCGGTGACGAGGACGACCCGGCCCGCGAACTCGCCGCTCATCGCGATGCCCCCGACGTGGTGACGTAGTCGGCGATGCGGCCGAGCGTCGGCAGCTCCCACACCGGCAGCTCCGCCGGGCGATCGGTCAGGCCGAACCGCTCGACGACCCGGCCCAGCAGCGAGGTCTGCTTCAGCGAGTCGACGCCCAGCTCGGCCTCCAGCAGGGCGTCCTCGGTCAGCAGGTCGGCCGGGTACTCCAGCGCGTCGGCGTACAGCTCGCGCAACTCCGCGAGAACCCGGCGCCGGTCGGTCGCCGCGGGCGCGGGAGGTGCCTCCGGTGCGACGGGGGCGGGATCACCGACCACCCCGACCACCTGTGCCTCGGCAGGCGGGGAAGTCCGCGCCGGTGCGGAGGTGGACGACGGCTGCCCGTTGCGGGACGTGCGCGTCGGTGGCGGTGCGGTGGGGTCGGCCGCGGCGCGCAGGCCCGCGTCCTCCTGGTCGGGGTCGACCAGCGGGGCGACGGCACGCACGTCGGGCACCGTCTGCTCGACGCACTTGGTCAGGGCGTTGAGCGCGCCGCTCTCGATGAAGGTGACGCAGCCCTTGGCGTGCAACTCCCGAACGGCGTCGGTGAACCGCACCGGGCGCACCAGGCACTCGGCCAGCGCCCACTTCAGGTCGTCGTCATCGGTGTAGCGGCGGCCGTGGACGGGCGAGTAGACCGCCAGCTCCAACGGCTGTTGGCGGATCCCGCCCATCCTCGCCACGAAGTCGGCCACCGCCGGTCGCATCGACGGGTGGTGCGACGCGTAGGGCAGGTGCAGGCGTGCGAACAGCAGGTCGAGGTTCGCCGCGAGCCGCTCGGCGCGGTCCAGTGCCGGCAGCGGACCCGCGAGCACGGTCTGGCGCGGTGCGTTCAGGCAGGCCACCACCAGGTCCGGCTCGTCCAGCACCCCGGCGACGTGGCCCGCGGTCGCCTCGTCCACGCCGATCGCGGCCATCCCGCCCCGGCCTTCCCAGGGCCTGAGCGCCGCCGCCCTGGCGCACACCAGCCGCACCCCGTCGGCCAGCGTGAACGCCCCGGCCGCGACCAGCGCCGCCATCTCCCCGAAGCTGTGGCCAACGAGCAGCCGGGGCGTCACCCCTCGCGCGACGAGGATGCGGTGCACGGCCACGGAGACGCCGAAGATGACCAATTGGAGCACCTCGGCCGGTTCGGCGAGCAGCTCGCGGATCGGGCGCGGCTCGCCGTCGAACAAGGCCGCCGACACCGACGGCACGTCGAGCCGCGCGGCGGCGGCGTCGATCTCGTCGAAGACGGCGTCGACCTCGCCGTGGGAGGTCTTGGCCTGCCGGAGCACTCCCGGGGAGTACCCGCCGAGACCGGGGAACAGGAGCACGGGACGATCGGACACTGGTGGGGCCTCCGGAGGTATCCGTGGTGGGCTCAGACGGGGATGCGACCGTGCTGGAGGAAGCCGAGGAGCTGCGGCCCGCCGACGTAGCAGGTCGTGCCGCCGTCGGCGACCAGGCAGCTGCCGGTGACACCGCGCGAGGCGTCACCGGCCAGGTAGACCACCGACCCGACCACGTCCGACGGGTCGCCGAACGCGCCGGAGGGCACCGCCGCCAACAGCCCCGCGCTCGCGTCGGGGTCGGCGAAGAAGGTGCTGGTCAGGTCGGTCCGCACCCAGCCCGGCGCCAGGGCGTTCACCCGCACCCCCGCGGCAGCCCACTCGGCGGCCAGCGTCCGCGTCAGCGAGATGACGGCGGCCTTGGTGACGGCGTAGTGCGCGAGCATGGGGGTGCCCCCGAGGCCGGCGATCGACGAGACGTTGATGACCGAGCCGCCGCCGCGCTCGACCATGTGCGCGCCGAACACGTGGCAGGCGTGGACGGTGGATTCCAGGTTCAGCCGCAGCACCCGCGTCCAGTCGTCGAACCCCAGATCCAGGAACGGGCCGGCGTGACCGATGCCCCCCGCGTTGTTGACCAGGACGTCCAGGGCGCCGAACTCCGCGAACGTCGACCGCGCGGCCCGGCGGATCTGGTCGCCGTCGTTGACGTCGCAGGTGAGGACGAGCGCCCGGCGGCCCAGTGCCTCCACCTCCCCGGCCAGGCGCTCGAGCTCGGTCGTGTTGCGCGCGAGCAGCGCGACGTCCGCGCCCGCCTCGGCCAACCCGGTGGCGATCGCCCTGCCGATCCCCCTTGACGCCCCGGTCACGAGTGCCGTCTTGCCCTTCAGGTCGAACGAGTCCAACGCGGACGCCATGGGTCCTCCGGTTCGCGGTGCGCGGGTCGGCTGTGGCGGTGCTCAGGCGGTCGTGGACGCGGCGGCGGTGTCGGGGGCGAGGGCGAGGATCTCCTCGAAGCTCTCCCGCAGCGCGGCGACGAACGCGTCCGGCTCGGTGAACGCGCCGGTGTCGAGCGTGATCCCGATGTGGCAGCGGTCCCCGTACGTGGTCAGCGCGATGCTCGTCGCCCCGCGCAGCAGCGGGGGGAACGGCGAGACGCCCAGCACCTTCGCCCCGGCCAGGCGGAACTCCCCCGGCACACCGGGGAAGTTGGTGGCGATCAGGTCGTTGCCGCGGAACATCTGGGTGAACACGAACCTCACCAGGGGTCCGGGCAGCGGCGTGATCGGGCGGGTGAGCAGGTCCAGCGCCCGCAGCACCGGTTTGGTGCGCACCGCGGCCACCCGCCTGCGGGACTCGGCGATCCGCTCGACCGCGCTCAGGCCCGACACCGGCATGGCCAACCGCGTGCTGGCCAGCCGGTTCCCGGCCGGCAGGTCGTCGCGCCGGCGCACGCTGATCGGGATCAGGAACGGGACCGCGGGCAAGTCCAGCCCGAAGCGGTGGTGGTACCGCTCGAAGCCGCCCATGAGGCCTGCCACGAAGGCGTCGTTCAAGGTACCGCCTCCGGCCTTGCCCCCCGCCCTGAGCGCCCGCACGGGGAACTCCAAGGTGTCGAAGTGCACCGCGTGGCTGCGTGCCCGCAGCAGTGGTGACGCGGGGACCGGTGGCAGCAACGTGGCCCGGGCGAACGACATCAAGCCGTCGGTGACGCGGTCGACCGGTGGCAGGGCGAACCCTGGCTTGGGGTTGCCCCGCGTCGCGCGGATCCCACCGGCGGCGCGAAGCAGTGCCGGGACCACCCTGAACAGGTTCCTGGCGAAGCGACCGGTGAGCAGTGCGATGGCGACGGCGGGCCGCGCTTCGGGCGCCGGCGGCAGAGCGGGCTCGTCCATCGAGGTCGTCGCGTCGTCCAGCACGACCGTGGCCAACTGCGCCGCGCCCAGGCCGTCACTGAGGCTGTGGTGCAGCTTGAGCAGGTAGGCGGCCCGGCCACCCCGACCGTCGTCGAGCCCCTCCACCAGCGTCACCTCCCACAGCGGGCGTTCCGGTGGCAGGGGCGTGGAAGCGACCGCCTGGGCGAGGTCGAGCAGTTGGCGGGCCGTGCCGGGCTCGGGCAGCCGCACCCGGCGCACGTGGTTGCGCACGTCGAAGGTCCGGTCCACCACCCAGAACGGGCGTCCCAGCCTCAGCGGCGGTTCCAAGGCCCGGTGGCGCAACCGGGGCACGATCCGGCTGCTCCACTCGTGCCTGTCCACGAACCGCTCCCAGTCGGGGCACCGGTCGAGCACGAAGACGCCCAGCATGTTCGACCGCATCCCCAGGTGGTTCTCCGCGCGCCAGAACAACGTCTCCAGGGCGTTCATCTCGACCGGCGCACGCCAGACGGCGCGGGCGGGTGCCCCTGTTCCGCGTTCGGCCATGCTTCTCCCTGGAATTCGTTGAGGGGAATCGAGCTGATCGAGCGACATTCGCAGACGTGCCGCGCTTCGACACTTTCATCTCACATACATTCGCCGGCTATGTGTACCCCCATTGGTGTGGCACCTTCGGCCGGCACCCGTGGCCGGCCGCACCCCCGGAAGAGGTACCTTTGTGCGAAGCCATCCCGGCTAACGGCAACGCCCGGGCGGCCGCACCGCGGCTCGGATGCCTTGACCCTGCGTGCACTCGGACGGTTCCGGACCGGCAGTGGGCTGCCCTGGAAGGGCGAGGCCAAACGATACGCAAATATGCCACCCCGCCCGGCCACCCTCCCGATGGGGGCAGAACAAAAGTGCCGTGGTCGCCGACGCGGGATGCGAGCAAAATGGACCCCGACATTCGTCGTGCCAGCGTGATCGGAAAGTTCGCGCGACCGGATAGAAGGCCAAGGGAGTGATGAGGGTGACCACCAGCAGGACCACCAGGCCCGCCGGACGGGTCGGGTTGACCAGGTTCCTCGGCAACCTCGTCGACGACACCAAGGACTTCATCGACGACGTGCTCGACCGCGGCGACGAGGTCGAGCGCGACCTGCGCGGCACCGCCCGGCGGACGTTCCGCGAGGACGAGCGCGACCGTGACGACCGCGACGCCGCCCGTGGCCGCGACGACGACCGACAGGAACTCGCGCTGTTGCGGGAACAGCTCGACGAGCTGGCCGAGAAGATCTCCCGGCTGTCGTCGGCCGAGGAGCAGCCCCAGGCGGCGCGGACCAGCTGAACCACGCCCGCGGCGCGGGCTCGGACGAAGTGGGTGGGCATGGGGGCAAGGCGCGTGCTCGTGCGCGAGCGGGACGGCGGCCTCACCGACGTGGCGGGGCGGCGACCGGTCACCGACTCGGAGGTCCTGGACGACCTCCGCGCCGGGCGGCCGTTCCGGGCTCACCGGCGTGACACGGGAGCCGACTGCACGATCGAGGTCCTCGCCCGCGTGATGGGAGTGCCGCTCGGTCCGGGCGGACGACGTGACGGCCCCGACGGGCGCTCGTCCCTCGCGCAGTTCGCGGAGGGGCTGATCGGCTCGCGTCGCCCCGGTTGCGATCCGCGTTGAACCCGGCACGGGCGACGCTGATCGCCGTGACGCTCACGCGCGTGGCCCTCTCCGGCCGCGCAACGGCGGGAGGTGGGCGGCACCCGCGCTCGCGACGGCGAGCCGTGGCGGTGCGACAAGCCCTCGAAGCACTCGGTCCGCTGTACATCAAGCTCGGACAGGTCCTGTCCACCCGGCCCGACCTCGTCTCCGAGGCCATGATCGAGGAGCTGGCAGGCCTGCACGACAACGTGCCCGCCGCCCCGTTCGACGGGTTCGCGCGGGTGCTGGAGGAGGAGTTGGGCGCCGGGTGGCGTCGGGGCTTCCGGTGCTTCGACGCCGAGCGCCCGCTGGGCTCGGCGTCGTTGGCGCAGGTCTACCGCGCCGACATGCCCGACGGCCGGCCCGTGGCGGTGAAGGTGCAGCGGCCCGGGGTGCGGTCCGTCGTCGAAGCGGACATGGCGGTGCTGCGCCGCGCCGCCCGGTGGTCGGCGCGGCTGTGGCCGGAGTTCAACGCCGTCATCGACTTCAGGGCGATGCTCGACCTCATCTTCGACGCCGTGCGCGGCGAACTCGACTTCACCGTCGAAGCGCGGCAGATGGACATCGGCAGGAAGGCCACCGAGGACTTCGCCCACCTCACCGTGCCGGAGGTCGTCAGGGCGACACCGAGGGTGCTGGTGCAGGATCTGGCGCCGGGGCGTTCCATCCGCGACGTCGATCGCGGCGAATTCACCCGGCACGAGCGCCTCGCCATCGCCCACGACCTGATGGCGTTCATGTACCGCGGGTACTTCGTCGAGCGGATCTTCCACGCCGACCCGCACCCCGGCAACGTGTTCGTCGCGCCCGGCCACCCGGCCGCCCTGATCGACTGGGGCATGGTCGGCCGCCTGGACCGGCCGCTCAGCCTCAAGCTGGCCCTCACCCTGATCAACATCGTGCAGAACGACGGCGACGGCGCGGCCAAGGCGTGGATCGAGATGGGGAAACCGACCCGCCGGGCCGACATCGGCGGGTTCACCAGCGACGTCGCCGCGTTGGTGCCCAAGGCGGCGACCGCGACGCTGGCGGAGCTCGACTTCGGGCTCACGCTGACCACCGTGCTGCGCCACTCCACCCTGCGCCGCATCAAGACCAACCCCGCCGTGCCGCTCTTGGGCAAGTCGTTCGCCAACATGGAGGGCTCGATCCGCTGCCTGGCCCCCGAGCTGTCCGCCGCGGAGGTCTTCCGCGACCAGCTCGCCGACATCATGGTGGACCTGGCGTGCGAAACGCTGTCCGAGGCCCAGGTCGCGCGCGCCATGACCGAGCTGCTGTTGACCGCCGAAGGAAGCTACAACCAGGCGCGGGGAATCCTCCGCGACCTGGCGGACCGCGAACTGCAACTGCCGGTGGAGTCCGGCAACGGGCTCGGGGCCAACCCCTCCTTCACCCGGCTGGTGCTGCTGGCGATCGGCGTTGCGGCAGTCGGATATCTGAAGAACGGCTCTTCCCGGAACGGCGGGACTTGACGCGCGTCCGCGGCACCACGTGAACGGCCTCACGGCGGAGCGCGAGGGCTCCGCCGTGAGGTGGTAGGGGTCAGGTCAGGCGAGGACGCGGTGGTCGTCGGTCGGCCCGGGGGTGTCGGCCCGGTAGCCCAGGGATTGGACCGCCTCGTAGTAGACGGTCGCCAGGGCGTAGCACGCGGGACGCACCGCGTCACCGTAGTTGGCGCACACCCGTTGCAGGTCACCGTAGAACGCGAGGTCTATTCGGTTCTTGTTGGCCTCGAAGCGCTGGGCGGCCTTGTAGTTGCGGTAGCCGAAGTCGTGGCGGGCGCAGGCCGACTCGAAGGTGAACCCGAGCGGGTTGTCCGGCGCCCAGCTGCAGTAGTTGGTGTTCCAGTCGAACTCGTAGGCCGCGTAGTTCGGGTAGAAGCGCCCGATGTTCCACGCGTCGTAGCTCGCGGAACCGGGCGAGGTCAAGCTCTCCAGCACCGCCAGCCGGTTGGGCGCGAGGCCGGTGGCGACCTCGCCGGACCCGATCGAGACCGAGACGGTGTCGGTGCCGAGGCCCGCGCAGGCGCTCAGGTAGCGCAGCCCGTTGGGCAGCGCCAGGCAGCCGGTCCAGACGCCGCCGTACGCCCGCAGCGCCAGGTTGAAGCCGATCTCCACCTGCGCGCCGCCGTCGTAGACCTTCCCGTCGATGAGCACCGCGCCGTAGCTGTAGCCGTAGTAGCCGTTGGCGAACGAGAACGGCGCCGCGGCCGCGACCACCTGCCCGTTGTACGGCGAGCCCGACGTCCGCTCGATCACGTACGCCTGCCCTGCTCCCGCGAGGTAGAAGTTGCAGACGACCTCCGCCAGGTAGTCGATCCGCACGTTGAGCCCGGACTTGCTGATCGACCCGCTGATGTAGGGCGTGCAGCCGGCGTCTTCCACTTGCGCCGCGCCGACCATCTCCGGCGTCTTGCCGGCGACCCGCGGGCGCAGCGCGAGCGCGGAGCCGTTCGCGAGTTCGGTCACCGATCGCGGGCCGGCGGGTCGTTTGGCGGCGTCCGGCTTCTGCGCGGACACGCCGGGTGCGGCGGTGGCCGCCTGGACGTCGATGCCGGGTGCGCTGCCGGCAGCCGCGGCCCCTGCCGGCAACGTGTTCCCCAGCGCACCGAGCAGCACGAGCGCCATTGCCGCGGTCACTGCCGGAATTCTCCTGCCGATGTGTTTCGATCTCATGTCCACCCCGTCCTGGTTTCCTGCTGACCACAAGCTTTCAGCCGGTTCTGGACGGGTACTGGACATCGTCTGGACGTCTTGCCGGGCCTTTATGACACCTCGCCGCTCATCGCCGCCGAGGTCGACGGGTAGTCGGGGTGGTCCGACGTCTCCCGGTCGAACGGCGCGTCGAACTCGTCGGGGTCGCGGAACGAGTACGGCCGAGCGATGCTCCACTGTGGAGTGTCGAACTCCCGCTCGCGATCACCGCCCGACCGGCGCTGTTGCCGGTGCCCGCCGCGGTGGTCGTGTCCCGGCTGTCGTCGTCCGGGTCGAGCCCGGCCGAGACGAACACGTCCCGCCCCTGCGCCCGGAGCTGGGGCAGCCGGCTGGTGAGCACCCGGTCGCTCGCGTACGAGATGGCGATGTCGCGTTCCCGGTTGGTCCTCCGCTCGTCGCGGGCCGAGCCGTGACGCGATGCCCACGGTGGTCGGGTGGAACGGCGCTGTCGCGTCGAACCAGGCGTTGTCGAGCAACACCCGAGCGAGGCGTCACCGGGCGCCGCCGTGGTCCGGAAGAGCGGGTTCTCCGCGGGGATCACGACGTCCCGGATGCCGCGCCTACTGCACGGGGTTCCAGCCGTCGCTGCCGGCCAGGTACTTCTGCGCGGTGTAGTTCGCCGCGGTCGTGCTGCTCATCTGCGGCCGGTCGCCGGTGCCGGTGCTGACGCCGGCCCCACTGTTGTTGTACTCCGTGAAGCGGCAGGTCTTCCAGGAGAAGCCGCCCATGTCCTGCCAAGCACCGGTTTGGCGGATGTGGCCGCCCAGCGCGGAGTCGCGGACCAGGACCTGGCCGATCGCGTCGGCCGCGCCGCCGGCGTGCCAGCAGCGACCCAGGGCGACGGTGCGCGCGGCGGCCGGGCCGGTCAGCGTGGACCTGGTGATCAGGATGCCGTACCGGTTGGACGAGTGGGTGGCCGCGGCGGTGATGTAGCCGTTGTTGCTGCTGCCTCGGTCGAGCGAGCGGATGGTCGTGGAGTCGATGACCAGCGCGCCGTTGCCGTAGATGAAGTCGACCGCGCCTTCGATGTAGCTCTTGTAGACGTACTGGCGGACCTGCGCGCTGCCCGTTCCGCCCCAGGACAGGAACGTGTCCTGGTAGCCCAGCAGGCGGACGTTGCGGTAGACCTGCCGGTCGCCGCCCGCGTACAGGGCCAGCGCCTGGCTGTCGTGCCCGCCGTAGGTGTTGGCGATGGTCAAGCCCGTCACGCTGGTGTCCTTGGCCAGGTTCAGCACGGTGGCGCTGCCCGCGGTGCCGGCCGTGGACGCGGGCGTGCTGCCGGTGATCACGACGTCGGTGGAGGTGCCGGTCGTGCCGCGCAGGGAGATGCCCGGTTTGCTCGCCGGGATGGACACCTGGCCGCGGTAGGTGCCCGGCTTGATGTTGATGACCGAGCCGGACGGGACGGCGGCGAGCGCGGCTTGGATCGTGGTGTAGTTCCCGGTGCCGTCGGCCGCCACGGTGACCGTCGTGGCGGCGTGCGCCGGCGTGGACAGCGTGATGGCGGCCAGCGGTGCGACGGCCAGCGTCACAGCGGCGGTGGTCCGGCGGGTGGCGTGCGGGGGCATGGTGGACCTCTCCTCGATGTGCGGGTACGTCGCCGAGGGCGGTGGCGTCAGTACGGCGCGGTGCTGGGCCAGGTGATCGAGCCGGCGGGGATGGTGCTGGTGAGCTGCCGGAAGTGGGTGGGCGGCGCGATGCCCTGGCCGCGCAGGGCGGTGGCGACGAGGCGGGCGACCTCGATCGCGCCGAACGCCTGGAAGTGCGTGTTGTCCGCGACGCCGTCGGGGTAGTTGGGGTGTTGTCCGGCGGCGAGGTGCAGGAAGTGCTTCTTGGTCCCCTCGACCCCGGCCCGGTTCCACGACGCCGTGCTGGACGCGGTCAGGTCGATCAGCGGCACGCGCTTGGCGGCCGCGAGTTCGCGCATCGCGGCCGGGTACGCGCCGTGCGTCGGCGAGACGACCCCGGCGCTGGTGAAGCGGCGGCGTTCCACCGGGGTGAGCAGGACCGGTTTCGCGCCCTTGGCCCGGCTCTTGTCGATGTACTGGGAGAGGTAGGACTTGTAGGTCGTGGAGGGCTCGGTGTAGCGGGCCGGGTCCTCGATCTTCTCGTCGTTGTGCCCGAACGAGATGAGCAGGTAGTCGCCGGGCTTGATCCGGGCCAGGATGTGGTCGAGCCGACCGAGGTCGATGAAGCTCTTGGAGCTGGCGCCCGACTTGGCGACGTTCACCGCCACCGCGCCGGAGGTGAGGAACACCGGCAGCGCCTGTCCCCAGCCGGCCCGGGGAGCCAGCGAGGACACGTACGTGGACGCGGTGGAGTCCCCCGCGATGTAGAAGGACACGGGCGTCGCCGCCGAGGCGCTCGGCCCGGTCATGACCAGGGAACCCAACGACAGTGCCGCGACGACACCCAGGACTCCGGCGGGTCGGAGGCGTCGTCGCGCCACGGGTCGTCGCCAGGTGGGACGTGTCGGGCGCATGCGCGTTTCCCGTCTTTTGCAGGATGTGCGCCGATCGGTGCCGGTGACCGGAATCGGTGCGATACCCGGCGGAAAACCGGGTATCGCAGTATGGATCGGCGCGCACGCCGACCACAAGGGCCCGAGTCCGATTTGTCGCGCATCCGCCCGGGTCCGGGTAATTGAGACGCGGACCCGGTCGTTCTTCGTGGGTCGAACGGGTGAGTGACTCAATTGGTTCAAGGATGAGAATTGTCCGTCGAATTCATTCGACCGGTCGTGTCGAATGCGATCGGCCCGAACCGGTCACGCCCGGAGGGTGATGTTGGGCCGGGTGCCGTCCTTGGTGAACGTGCCGTAGAGGCCGACGCGGGTGGTGCCGGTGGTGAGGAAGGCCAGGTAGTTGTTGTCGGCGTGCGGACCCGCGACGTGGAAGACCGGCGCGGTGCCCGCTTGGAGGGCGTACCACTGGTCGACCACGATGCAGTTCGGGCCCCACAGGGCCGGCGCCGGGACGGTCTGGCCGACGGCCTCC
Source organism: Saccharothrix sp. S26 (assembly GCF_021390395.1). Taxonomy (GTDB): domain Bacteria; phylum Actinomycetota; class Actinomycetes; order Mycobacteriales; family Pseudonocardiaceae; genus Actinosynnema. Next base: position 149,231 of record NZ_JAJUWT010000017.1, on the reverse strand, counting down.
ACCTGGTTGGCGCGGTCGATCACGGCGATGGCGTGCCCCAGGCTGCCCTGCGTCACGCCGATGTACTCGATCACGGTGCCGTTGGCCAGGGGGCTGTTCTTGGCCGCCAGGATGGCGATGACGACCGCGTTGAAGCTCTCGCAGACGCCGACGAACGGCTGCTTGACGGCCCGCGCGGCACCCCAGTCGAGGTAGTCCTTGACGCGCGCGGCGTGCGAGGGCGGGTTGTCGCCGTAGCCGAGGGACCGTGCCTTGAGCTGCGGGATGACCGGCAGCAACGTGTCCCGGCCGGGCGCGTACTGCACGATCCGGCTCTTCGGGTCCTTGCCGACCCGGGTCAGCGGGTTGTTGTTGATGGCGTTGTACGGGTTGTCGATGAAGACGCCCTGGTCGGGCCCGTTCACCGGCTGGCGCACCGCCACGCCTAACGACGACGCTTGGATGCGCGTGGCGATCTGATCCTCGAGCGACATCACGTGTGCCATGTCCTTGCTCCTCCATCCGACGTCTTGTCACTACGCCTATCGGTGGCGGGGCACCGGGCGTGACGGAGGAGGGGGATGAAACGGTGGTCCATCCGGGTGAGAATCGACCAGCCGGCCCAGCCGGGGCAGGCGACGGTCCACTTCGGACGGTTCGGGCACGAACCGTCCGAACCCCGGTGTCGTGCGTCAGAAGGCCGTCGCCCGCAGGTAGGCGAGGACCGCGAGCACCCGTCGGTTGGTGTCCTCCGCCGGTGGCAGGTCGAGCTTGGCCAGGATGTTGCCGACGTGCTTGCCGACGGCCGCCTCCGTGACGACCAGGCGGGACGCGATCGCGGTGTTCGAGTGGCCCTCGGCGACCAGCGCCAGCACCTCGCGCTCGCGGGCCGACAGCCGGGCCAGCGGGTCGCGGCGGCGGGCCAGCAGTTGGCGGACCACCTGCGGGTCGACCACCGTGCCGCCCGCCACGACCCGGCGCAGGGTGGCGACGAAGTCCTCCACGTCGACCACCCGGTCCTTGAGCAGGTAGCCGACCCGTTCGCCGCCGCCGGAGTCCAGCAGCTCGGCGGCGTAGCTGCGCTCGACGTACTGGCTCAGCGCCACGACGGCGAGCCGCGGCTCGGCCCGGCGCAGCGCCACGGCGGCCCGCAGGCCCTCGTCGGTGAACGTCGGCGGCATCCGGATGTCCGTGACGACCAGGTCCGGCCGGGTGTCCGCGACCGCCGCCGTCAACGCCCCCGCGTCGCCGACCTGCGCGACCACCGCGAACCCGAACCGCTCCAGCAGCCCGGCCAGGCCCGCCCGCAGCAGCACCCCGTCCTCGGCGAGCACCACTCGGATCACCGGCACGGCAACTCCACCCGCACCACCGTCGGACCGCCCGACGGGCTGGACAGCAGCATCCGCCCGCCCACGACGGCCGCGCGGTCCGCCAGCCCCGTCAACCCGGTGCCGCGCGCCGGGTCCGCGCCGCCGAGGCCGTTGTCGCCGACCTCCAGCACGAGCGTCCCGCCTCGCGCGAAGGCGTGCACGGTGGCGGTGTCCGCGCCGCTGTGCTTGGCCACGTTGGTCAACGCCTCGGCCACGACGAAGTAGCCGATGGCCTCGACGGCGGCGGGCAGGCGCTCGGGCACGTCGGCGCGCACGGTCACCGGGATCGGCGCGCGGTCGGCCAGCTCGCCGAGCGCCGCCGGCAGCCCGCGATCGGTCAGCACCCTGGGGTGGATGCCGCGGACCAGCTCGCGCAGCTCGGTCATCAGCTCCTTGGCCTCGTCGTGCGCGGCGACGACCTCCGCGTACGCGGGCGAGTCCGGCGGGAGGTCCACCTTGGCCAACCCGAGCCGGAGCGTCAGCCCGACCAGCCTCTGCTGCGCGCCGTCGTGCAGATCCCGCTCGACGCGCCGCCGCTCGGTCTCGAACAGGTCCACCAGCCGGGCCCGGGACCGCGCCACCTCGACCAGCTCGGCCCGCAGCGGTCCGCTGTCGTCGCGGAGCAGGGCGCGGGCCACCGCGCCGTGCGCCGCCGCCAGCAGGGCCACCGGGTACGGCGACAGCAGCAGGGCGACGCCCGCGGCCACGGCGTACGGCGCCGCGGCCCCCGGCGTGGTGACGGTGTCGATCGCGATCGTCACCGGCTCGCCACCGTCCACCAGGAACGGTGACCCGACCATCAGCACCAGGAGCAGCAGCAGGCCGCAGGTGGCGGCGGACATGAGCGCGCCGACCGTCACCAGCAGGACGGTGTACGCCACCGCCCGCCAGGTCGCGGGGTCGGTGTACCTGACGCGGGGCGGGTCGCCGAGCGGGCGGCCGTCCACCAGGCGGGTCCTCAGGTGCTCCAGCCGGGCCACCGGCACCGCCACCCAGGGCAGCACCGCGGCCAGCAGCAGCCCGCCGACCAGCACGAGGACGAGCACCGACGTCCACGGCATCGGCGTCGGGCGGCGCAGCCCGGACACAGCCAGCAGCCACGGCGCGGCCGGCACCGCCAGCGGCACCGATGCCGCCGCGGCGACTACCGGTGTGCTGAGGACGTGCGCGTAGGCGCGCCAAGGCCAGGCGCCGAACAGGAACCGGCTGGTGGTGAGCGCTTCTCGCGCCGTTCTTGGTTTCCCCCTGATCACCCGGCCGACGGTAATCGAGCCGAACCGGCGGCGTCCCGCCCTCTCGGTGTAGTCCGGGGGTATGCCTGGCACTACCTCCGGGTGGCCCCCTGGTGCCCGTGACCGCCGGGGCACCGCGCTGATCTTGTTGGGGACATGGTTGAGGTGAAGACCCGCGTTCGCGGGCTGCCGGTGTTCCTGCTCCTCGCGTTCGGCCTGGCCTGGCTGGGCATGATCGGCACGTGGGCGTCGGGCTTCTCGCTGGTGAACCCGTTGGTGCAACTGCCGTTCGCGTTCGCGCCGGCGATCGCCGCGTTCGTCGTGCGGCGCTGGGTCACGGGTGAGGGTTTCGCGGACGCGGGGCTGCGGTTGCGGCTGCGCGCGGCGTGGCCGCAGTACCTCGTGGCGTGGCTCGGCCCGGTCCTGCTCGTCGGCGCGACCGCGCTCGTGGCGGTGGCGTTCGGCGCGCGGTTGGCCCCGTTGGACGGGTTCGGCGGGCTGCCCGGGTGGGCGCTGGTCGCGGTGTTGCTGCTGGTCGTGCCGCTGCTCACGCCGATCTACTGGGGCGAGGAGTTCGGCTGGACCGCCTACTTGCGGCAGCGGGTGTTCGTCGGCCGCCCGGTGGCCGCGACCCTCACGACCGGCCTGGTCTGGGCGGTGTGGCACTACCCGCTCGCGTTCGTCGGCTACATCGAGTTCGAGCACGTCTGGTGGGGCCTCGCGGTGTGGACGGTGTCGTTCGTGTGCCAGGAGGTGCTGCTGAGCTGGCTGCGGGTGCGCAGCGCCAGCGTGTGGCCCGCGAGCCTCGCCCACGCCGGGAACAACATGGTGCTGTCCCTGCTCGTCGGTGTCCTGCTGGCGGACGTGGGCGTCACGGCGGTCACCGTGCTGATGACGGTCCCGATGGCCGTGGTCGCCTGCTGGGTGCTGGCCACCGGGCGGCTGCGGCCGTGACGTCACCGGGTCTTGCGCGACGCCGGGCGGACCGGGAGGCTCGCCGGGTGAAGATCGTCGCGTTGTCCTGCACGCAGAAGCGCCTGCCCTCGCTGACCGACGCGCTGCTGGACGCGGCGGTCACCGGCCTGGTCCGGGAGGTCGGCGACGCGCAGGTCCAGCGGATCCGGCTGATCGACCACCGCATCGAGATGTGCGAGGGCGAGGACACCTGCCTCGACCCGGCGGTGGGCCGCTGCACGTTGAACGACGACTTCGAGCACGTCGTCGGCCTGGCCGACGGCGCGCAGGCGATGCTGCTCGCCATGCCGGTGTACGCGGGCAACGTGCCCGCGGTGCTGAAGATCTTCCAGGAGCGCCTGAAGAGCTTCATGAACGCCGAGCGACGCCCGTTCGGCAACCTGCTGGTGGGCACGATCGTGCACTCGCGCACGATGCTGACCGAGCCGGCGCTGGCCGCGTTGTTCCCGTGGTACCTGCGCCTGCGGAACAAGAACGTGGCGTCGGCGTGCTTCACCCAGAGCGGGCACGAGGACCTGACCCGCACGGCGGCGGTCGACCTGTGCGTGGCCGTGGGCCGGCAGCTCGGCCTGACGCTCGACGCCGACCGAACGCCCGCCGCCGCCCGGACGGTGCTGCCGTTGGTTCAGCCGGCGGCTCGGCCGCGGTGCGGTGACCCGGCCGCCTCCTCCCCCGGCACGTGAGCCGGGTCCGCGCGCCAGGTGCACCCGTCGCCCGTCTGCTCGCACGACACCGTGACGTCCGGTTCCACGTAACGGGCGGCGATGGCGGTGTTGAGCTGCTGGCAGTACGGGCACGGTGACGTGAACGTGAGCACGACGCCGGCGCGGGCGGCCCGCTTGCGGTAGCGGAGGATCCCGCAGTCGGCGTTGCGCAGGACGGTTCCCGAGGGTTGCGGCTCGCTGGTCACCGCCGAGTCGTACAGCTGGAGTTGGCGTCGCAGCCGGGTCATGAAGTGGTCGGCGGCGGACACCCCGGCGGGCCGTTGCGCGCGCAGCAGCTCCGCGGTGATGCGGGAGTTCGCCTGGATCCACGCGGCCAGGCCCTGTTCGCCGTGCTCACCGAGGATGAACTCCTCCGCGGCGGCCTGTGCCTCGAAGAACCGCTGGCGCCACAGGTCGACCTTCTCGGCCGGGTCGAGCGGGGCCGGTTCACCGGTCATGGTCGGCGTCCGTCCCGGTGGCGGCGTCCAGCTCGGCGAAGACGTCCTGGGCGACGCGCAGCCCGTTGTTGGCGACCGGCCAGCCACCGTAGTAGGCGAGCTGGATGATGACCTCGACGATCTTCTCCCGGGACATGCCCAGGTGCAGGGCCGCGCCGATGTGGCCGCGCAGCTCCCAGTCGGTGCGCGCCAGCGCGACGGCGGTCAGCGCGACCAGCTCGCGCTCCTCGACGCTCAGGTGCGGGCGGCTCCAGATCTCGCCGAACAGGTGGTCCACGGTGATCCGCAGGAACTCCGGGTGGGAGCCCGGCCGGGGTTCGCGGCCGAACACCTGCCGGAACACCGCCTCACCCCGCTCGTGCCGGTCGACAGGCCGATCCATCGATCAACTCCTTCGCGCAGGACGCGGCGAACGCGGTCAGAGGATGATGCTGAGCTTCCCGTGCTCGTACAACGTCTCGTGGTCGAGCACCACGACCCGCCGCCGCACCCGGAACGACTCGCCGGCGACGACCAGCTCGAACCGGCACTTGCCGACGTAGGCGTCGGAGCGGCCGTGCCCGAACCGGTGCACGACGACGTTCGCCGCCACGTCGAGGTGCGTGCCGCGATCGGCCAGCACCTCCACGTTGCCGACCATCCGGTGCGTCCGCGACCGCGGGTTCTCGCACCACACCTCGTCGTTGAGGAGCTGTTCGACCCGTTGGCGCAGCCGGGCGGCGTCGTCGTCGATGAGCCCCAGCGCACCGGTCACCTCGCCGCGGACGTCGGTGGCCGGCACCGTGTAACGGACGTCGTCGGTCAGCATCTCGTCGTACCACTCGCGCAGGCGCCACTCGTCGAGCAGCCGCGCCTCGCGGAACAGGAACTGGCTCACCCGGTGCCACAACCGCACCCGGGCCGCTTCGTCCACGGTCAGCTCGACGGTCATCGCGGTCCCACCTCTCGCGTCCCGGCCCGGTCGAGGTGGCCGTCGTCACCGTGCATCAGCCGGTCCCACTGCCGCCAGAACTCGCGCGCGGGCAGCTCGTCGGTCGTCTCCGGGACCTCCTTGTCCATGCCGCGTGACAGGTCCGAGTAGCGGACCGTGCGGTTGAGGTAGCCCCGTTGGCACGACTCGACGATCTCGATGTCGTCGGGGGTGGCGAAGCCCGCGGGGCCGAGGAACGTCAGGTAGTGGCTCTTGCGGAGCTCCCGGATGTCCGGGTCCTCGTCCTTGGGCGCCAACGCGACCGAGGTGATGGCCATCCGGTCCGCGCCGACCGGGTCGATCTTGCGGATCGTGATCGCGATCGCGTCGATGATCATCAGGTTGGGAAAGATCAGCACCGCGCGGTTGGTGCCGGTGATCCGCTCGGCGCGGTCGGCGCCGAACCGGTCGACGAACCGCGCGGCCGTCGCCTCGATCCGCGGCCGGACCTCGGGGCCGAACATCGGCGTCCAGTAGGCGAGCGGGCGGGCGGCCGCCGGGGGCAGCTCGTTGGCCCCGTGCCCCAGCCCGAGGGCGCGGCCGAAGCCGCCTCGCCGTCGTGGCGGCACCGAGCCCAGCGACTCCATGTAGCCGACGTAGCGCTTGTGCAGGGCCCGGAAGTGGTAGATGTCGACGCTGTTCTCCATCATGAGCTTCCAGTTGGCCCGGGCGCCGTGCAGCTGCGCGCCCTGGATCACCTCCATCCCGACCTCGGACTGGTCGTCGATCAGGTCGAGGTACTCCGCGGCGCCCGCCAGGTACTCCGTGAGGGTGCGCGGCTGCTCCGGGTCGAAGGTGGCGAACACGAAACCGCGGTAGCTTTCGCTGCGGTGCCGGGCCAGGTCGAAGTCCGCCTTGCGGAAACCCGGCCCGTACCCGTCCGGGAGCGGGACGCCGACCAGCTCGCCGCGGTTGGAGAACGTCCAGTCGTGGTACGGGCACCGGAACGACCTGGCCTGCCCGGACGGCTGCGAGCAGATCAGCGCGCCGCGGTGGGTGCAGCTGTTCGCGAACACCCGGACCACCCCGTCGGACCCGCGCGCCATGACCACCGGGCGGCCACCGACGTCGCGTGACACGTAGGAGCCGGGCTCGGGGATCTCGGACTCGTGCCCGACGTACAGCCAGCAGCGGTCGAAGATCCTGGTCAGCTCGCGCGCGGCCAGGTCGTCGTCGGTGTAGGCGCGGCGGTCCACGCGGAACGTGAGGCGTTCGAGGTCGTCGATCACGATCGGGTCGCCCACCGACCGCTCCAGTTCGATCGTCACCGCGCCCCCTGGCCCTGCGACGTTCGGACGGTGGCGGTGACCAGCTCCGCCGTGCGCGCGGCGGAATCGCCGCACTCGTGCCGCGCGGCGCGCAGCCGGGCCCCGTAGTCCCGGGCGGGGTCGAGCAGGTCGGTGACCGCGTCCGCGACCGCCTGCGCGGTGACGTCGGTCGGCTCCAGCGCCGTGCCGAAACCGGCACGACCCACGAAGTGCGCCTGGATGGGCTGGTCCACGGCCAGCGGCAGCACCAGCATCGGTGTCGCCGCCCGGATCGACTCGGCCACGGAGTTGTACCCGCCGTGGGTGACGAACACGTCGGCGCGTTCCAGCACCTCTCGTTGCGGCAGGTACGCCGCGGTGAGCACGTCCTCGGGCAGCGCGAGTTCCGCGGCGAGGTCGCCCACCGCGGCGACCACCTGCGCGCCGGTCGCCGCCGCCCCGGTGATCACCGTGCGCAGCAGCTCCGGCCGCCGGTGGAAGATCGTGCCGAAGGAGACGTACACGACCGGGCGGCCCGGGTCGAGCCGGTCCAGGTCCGGGAAGCAGACCTCGTCGCCGCGTTGCCCCGGCGCGCCCGGCAACCCGACCAGCTCGACGCCGTCGTCGGTGACCGCGTCGTCCCCGACCAGCGCGGGGATCGTCGGCATCAGGTTGAGGATCGGCGAGCGCGCCGAGTGGGTGCGGGTCGACCACAGCACGCCGTGCCCGGTCAGGTAGTCGCGGACCTGCTCGTCGTACGGCCAGCGCCCGCGCCGGTGCTCGCGCGGGCACACCCCGCCCAGGTTGGCCCAGATCATCCCGTACGGCACGCCCGACGCGTGCGCGCCGACCACGGCCGACGCCGTGACGGGCAGCGAATCGACGAGCACGAAGTCCGGTGCGGTCGCCCGGAGCACGTCCCGCGTCCGGACCGCGACCGGCGACGACCGCAGCATCGGTCCGATCGCGGCCGGGTCGCCGCTCCACGGTGCCATCTCGACCTGCCCGACCGCGTGCACCTCCACCTCGCCCAAAGCCCGGCGACGCTGTTCGTCGAGCACCCCGCCGTCCGCGGACAACAGCAACAGCGAAACCTCGGCGCCCGCGGTTCGCAGCGCGTTGACCACCGGAACGTAAGGGTTCAGGTGACCGTGCTGAGTCGTGGTGAGGAGAGCGACGCGCATCAGACCTCCGATGCATCGAGAGAAAGCGACCAGGACCGACGCGGAACGAATCGAGGCGGTGCCGCCGAACGGCGCGACTCCACGTCCGAGCAGGCCGGAACGCCCGACCGGAAAACAGGGGAAGTCGACGTGCGGGTACCGCTGCGAGGGTCTGCGCATTCCCCACCATCGCTGATGGGGCACAGTAAGAGGAGTTATTCGGAACGCCCTCGGAACACCGGGTTCGCCACCTGCTCCCAGGAGTTGCGCAAAGCTTGCCGGGGCGCGCAATCGATGTCAACGCCCCACGACCGCGAGCATTCGTGCACGAAGTGCGCGGCGGTCCGCCTTACGACGCCTGCCGGAAGGCGCGGAGCGAAACGCTGGTCCGCTCGGCGGCACGGAACGGCCGCCGACCGTCGACCCACCCGACTCGGGCGCGGCCGGCGCCGGTGCCGGACTGGGGCATGATCTCGCCCATGACGGCTGCACGGCTGCTGGCTCGCCGCACCGAACGGTGGTTCGTCCGGCAGGGCACCCCGACGATGATCGAGGGCTACGGGCCCTTCACGCACGTGCTGCCGCGGATGCTGCCGGCGTTGGCCACCATCGCGATCGCCGGTCTCGTCTGGCTCGTGCCGCTGGGCGCGGCGGGGTACGGGCGGTGGGTGCTGTTGGCGTTGATCCTCGCCAGCGCGCTCACGACGTGGGTCCTGCTGTCGGTGTTCATGCGTCGCCTGCCGCAGATCACCCGGCGCCGCACGATCGCCATCCTCGTCGGGTACGCGGCGGTGCCCGTGATCGTGCCGATCCTCCAGGACACCATCGACGACACGCCGGACAGCGACCCCGCCCAACTGGTCGTGTTCTTCGCGGCGACGTTCGTCGCGTCCTGGCTCGCGGTCACGTACGGGTTGGTGGCGCTGCTCAAGGGCGCGATCCGGCACACGGTGCACGACCTGCGCAACAGCGTGAACCTGCTCGGGCGGGCGTTGCCGCCGTTGTTGTTCGTGACGCTGTTCCTGTTCTTCACCGGTGAGCTGTGGCAGGCGATGAACCAGCTGCCGTGGCAGCGGGTGGGCCTGGTCGTGGCGTTGTTCGCGGCGATCACGATCCTCGCGGCGGCCGCGCGCCTCAAGGACGAGATCGGCCGGGTGGAGCAGGACCTGCGCCCGGAGGTGCTGCGGCAAGCCTGCCGCGGCACCCCGTTGAGCGGGGAGGAGTTCGACGAGCCGCTGCGCCCGCGCAAGCTGGACGGCCGGCAGTCGCGCAACCTGCTGGTGATGCTGGCGATCCGCCAGCTCGTGCAGGCGGCGGTGGTGGGGCTCGCGCTGTTCGGGTTCTTCGTGGCGCTCGGCCTGATCGTGGTCACGCCCGCGGTCGCGGAGCAGTGGATCGGCGCGCCGCCGGAGCCCGCGAGGTGGGTCCCGGGCGTGCCGGCGGCGATGCTGCGCAACGCCACGCTGTTCGCGGCCTTCGGCAGCATGTACTTCGCGGTGGTGTCGATGAGCGACGCCGAGCAGCGCCGGCAGTTCTTCGCGCCCGTGATCGAGCAGATCGAACGCACGCTGGCCGTGCGCGCGGTCTACCTGGCCGTCCGCGAGCGCGCCTAGCACGACGTCACCCGTCCTGTCGTCCGCCTGGTCCCGCCGAAGACCCGACGCCACGCCGGGCGGCGAGGACCACCAGCGGCACGGCGACCACGCGGAAGAGGGCTTCCAGGACCACCGTGATGCCGCCGATCTCGATGTCGCCCTGCACCACGCTCGCGGCCAGCGCGAGGGGCAGGAAGCTCAGCACCGCGAACGGCCAGATCAGGCGGCGCACCCAGCGGGTCCGGTCCTGGAACGTGACGACCCCGAGCCACGCGGTCAGGACGATGTCGACGCTGACGATGACCCCTTTGGGATCGTCGAACATGTAGTTGTCGCCGAAGTGGAGCCCGTACTCGTCGTAGTCGTAGGTGAGGCTGAGGGGCAGGGCGAGGCTGAGCGCCGCGAGCACCGCCACGCCGACGAGCAGTGCTGCGGCCGGCAGTGTCACGTTCGACCGGGGAGAGGCCATCACGACGTCCTCGTAGTCGGCAACTGGTTCGCGCCCAGTCGAGCCCGTCGACGGCCGCGGGTTCCACCGGTCGTCCGGCTCACCGCTGGTGGGAGCCGATCCCCGGCGCACCGGACCGGGCCGGAGCGGGGAGGCGGAATCCGCTCGAACGGCCGACGTCCGCTGTGGCAGGGTGTCGCGGACTCCGACCACGCCGGACGAGAGGTGGAGCCGATGCCGTCGCTGCGCCAGGTCCGCGCCGACTTCGACCGCGGCACCATCCAGGTGTACCAGGCTTACTCGCCCGCGATCGCGGACGCGGCGCTGGCGGCGGGCCGGTTCGTGGCCCCGTTCTCCTTCACCCGCATGACGTGGATCAAGCCGTCGCTGCTGTGGCTGGCGCACCGCAGCAACTGGGCCCGCAAGCCCGGCCAGGAGCGCGTCCTGGCGATCCGCGTCACCCGCGCGGGCTGGGAGCAGGCGCTGTCACGAGCCGTGCTCACCGCGCCCGAGCCGTCCGTCCACGGCAGCGCCGAGGCTTGGCGCGCGGCGTTCGACGACGCCGAGGTCCACGTGCAGTGGGATCCGGAACGGTCGCTGCGCGGGGCGGCGCTCAACCACTACAGCATCCAGGTCGGCATCGGCCGCGCCCTGATCCGCACCTACGCCGAGGAGTGGGTCGTCGGCCTGACCGACCTGACCCCGACCGTGCACAAGGTCGCGGACCTGGTCAGGGCCGGTCAGCACGCCAAAGCGCAACGGCTGCTGCCGCCGGAACGCCCCTACCTCCTGCCCCCTGCCATCGCCCGACGCGTCCAGGCGGACAGCTGACCCGCCTCGCGGCGTCCGTTCGGTGTACGTAGCGGTACGTATTGCGACCGCGCGCCGATGAGCACGACGATCGGAAGGGAAATCGAAAACGCGAACTCCGACGGAGGACAATTCCGCCGGAAAGCGCTTTCTTCCCTGTCGTGAGGACTTCCAATGCATCGGAAATTACCCATGCCCGTAAGAAGAAGAACCGCGGTCACCCTGCTCGGCGCGGCGCTCGCCCTCTCCTTCCTCCCGGGCCAGGCCACCGCCGCACCCGAACCCGCCACACGGGCCGCCGCGGTACCCACGAACGACGACGTGGTGATCTCGCAGCGGTTGCAGACCATGGTGCGGCCCGTGCTGACGGCCGTCGCGGCCGACACCAACGTCCGGGCGCTGGTCCGCACGATCGCCGCCCGCCAGTCCGACGGCGACACCAACGCCCTGCTCTCGACCGTGGTCCGAGAGGCCGAGGAGTCCCGCATCGTCAACCCGACCGACCCGCGCTGGGTCGCGTTGAAGAGCAGCATCACCCAGCTCGCCGACGTCAACGGCTTCGCCTACCACCCGCAGGTCTACATCCCCAACCTGGACGAGGGCATCGTCACCTCGACCAGCGTCGTGGTCGCCGTCGCGCCGGCCGACGAGACGCTGAACGCCATCCCCGGTTACGTGCTGAACTCCAGCGGCCAGGTGCAGCAGACGCCCACCGCCATCGACGAGGCGTACACCGACACCAAGGAGGTGTGGGTGCTGTCGGCCAACGAGCCGGTCACCACCAACCCCACCGCGGCGTTGCGGCCGGTCGCGCTGGACGAGGCCGGGCCGGGCGCGCTGGCCACGTGCAACCCGACCGGCGCCCGCAACGACAAGGGCCTGGAGTACCTGCAGAAGTGGCGGGTGCCCAACCGCGGCGAGTTCGGCGGCTGGTTCGAGGGCAAGCGCGAGATGCGCGCCATCATCCTGACCACCACCGGTGTCACCATCCGCACGATCGCGTTCCCCGGCATCAAGAAGAAGTACATCGACCGGTGGCAGAACTCCGACATCTTCATCACCACCTGGGACCGCGCGCAGTGGGGCGACGTGCTGGGCTACCAGTGGTACGAGGAGGACGGCGGGCCCGAGGTCGCCATCGGCGTGTCGATCCCGTTCTCCGGCGGCACCATCAACGCCAACGTCAAGTGGCACAAGCGCGACGACAACGGCGGCAGCGCGGCGGTGATGTTCTCCGAGTCGACCTACCTGGAGTACAACACGGGCAAGGTCTCCTTCGCCACGTGCAGCCAGGGCGGTGACGGCGGGACGGGCTACGACAACTTCGCCCGCACCGGCATCGCCTCGGCGTCCAGCACGTACCCCGGCTACTCCCCCGCCCGCGTGAACGACGGCAGCGCGAACACGAGCCTCGGCGGCTCGTACAGCTGGGCGAACAATGCGGGCACGTACCCGCCCGGCTCCCCCGAGTGGGTGCAGGTCGACTTCGGCGTCGACAAGACGTTCCGCCGGGTCGTCGTCTACACCAGCGCGGGGTACCCGATCAAGGACTTCGACGTCCAGGTCTGGAACGGCGTCACGTTCGTGTCGGCGGCCTCGGTGCGCAACAACACCGCCCTCAGCACGACGGTGGTCTTCGGGACCGGCGCGCGCACGTCCCGCCTGGTCCGCATCCTCGGCCTGAGCGGTCCGACGCACCAAGCCGGGTTCGTCCGGGTCAACGAGCTGGAGGTCTACGCGGCCTGATCGGCGAGCGGGCGTGTGCCGGTGCGGAACCACGGCACCGGCACACGCCCGGTCACGTCCGGCCGAACGCCCGCTCGGCGGCTTCGGCCTTGCTGGTCGCGCCGAGCTTGGCGTAGGCGTTCTCCAGGTGCTTCTCCACCGTCCGCACGCTGATCCGCAGCGCCAGCGCGGCTTGCGCGTTGGTGCGGCCACCGGCCACGAGCCACAGCACGTCGGACTCGCGGGCCGTCAGGTTCGCGGCGGTGGCGACGGGCGGGGTCCGCGTGCCAGCCTCCGACAGCAGCAACGCCGCGGCCGCGCGGTGCCGGAACAGCCGCACGGTGAGGCGACGCGAGCCGCGGGTGACGACGTAGGGCCGCGCGACCGCGGACTGCCGGGCGAGCCAGGCGCCCAGTTCCTCGGGCACGACCCCGCCTTCCCGCGCCGGCCTGCGGAAGTAGGTCGAGAGCAGGAGCCGGGCCGCCCGGTTGGCGACCCTGATCCGACCCAGCGGCCCGAGCAGCACGACGCCGTACGCGGTGTCGTCCACCCCTTCCAGGGCCGCCAACGCCGAGTCGAACCACGCGCCGGCCGACGCGGTGGCGACCACGGTGGCCAGGTAGGGCCGGGCCAGCCGCACCAGTTGGAGCTCGGCGTCGGTGAAGTCGGACCCGCCGCGGTTGAACACCAGGATGTCCGCCACGCCCAGGTCGGTGCCGAGCCTGCAGACGAGCTGGTGCGTGATGCCGAGCGGCCGGTAGAAGTCCTGGTATATGCCCAGGTCGCGCACCTGCCGCCGGGTGGCCACGTCGCTGAGCCTGGCCGCGTCCAGGTCGCCGGCGCGCAGGAAGTGCGGCAGGAGCGGGTGTTGCGGCACGTGCCGGGTGAAGACCTCGGCCAGCTCGGTGGTCTCCCACCCGTCCGGCACGGACACCTGCTCGCTGCTGCCCGTGGCCGGGTCGATCGACTGGTAGGCGACGATGTCGCCGCCGACGACCTCCGTGATCGTCGCCAGCACCCGCCGGCGCACGTCCCCGGCGGTGTCGGGCTGCTCGCCTTCCCGCAGTGCCGCGAGCAACCTGTTCAGATCCGCCTCGCGAATCCCCACCACACCGACGAGGGTACGAGCCGGCCGGCACGCGGTGGCGCGCGTTCCCGAACCGAAGGGGCCGGACCGGACCGCCTGTGGTGAGCCTTACCGCACGTCAGACAGCGCGCGGGCGCGGTTTTGCCCTAGGCTGCGAACCATGGCCGAGATCAAGTCCTCGACTCCCCAGGAAGCCCTCGAGCTGCTGCTCGCCGGCAACCAGCGCTTCGTCGCCGGCACCCCCGAGCACCCGAACCAGGACGCGACCCGCCGCGCCGAGGTCGCACCGGCGCAACGCCCGTTCGCCGTGCTGTTCGGGTGCTCCGACTCCCGGCTCGCGGCAGAGATCATCTTCGACCGCGGCCTGGGCGACCTGTTCGTGGTGCGCACCGCGGGCCACGTCGTCGGCTCGGAGGTGCTGGGCAGCGTCGAGTACGGGGTGGCCGTGCTGAGCAGCCCGCTGGTGGTGGTCCTGGGTCACGACGCGTGTGGTGCGGTCGGCGCCGCGTGCGCGGCGCTCGACGACGGCGCGGTCCCGGACGGCTACATCCGCGACGTCGTCGAACGCGTCACCCCCAGCGTCATCGCGGCACGGGCCGCCGGGCACGAGGACGCCGACGCGATCCTGGCCGAGCACGTCAGCCGCACCGTCGACCTGCTGCTCGACCGCTCCCGGCTGCTCGCCGAACGGGTGGACTCCGGTCAGACGGCGGTGGTCGGCCTGCGCTACCGCCTGGCCGACGGCAACACGCAGGTCGTCGCGGCCCGGGGCCTGGGCGTCCCGGCCGCCTGAGCGCAGGGGGGCGCGGAGCGGGCGGGCGCCGGGTGTGATCCGCGCCCGCTCGGCCGTGCCCCCGGCCGCGGGGTCACTCGGAGAGCCGGGGCCCCGCGGCGCGGCGCAGCCGGTTGGCGATCGCCAGCCCCAGCTCCTGCTCCACCGGCAGGGACGCGACGATGAGGTCGCACCCCTGCCGGTCGAACTCGCGCAGGAACCCGTACAGCCCGCGCGCGTAGGCGGCCATCGAACTCGGGACGGCCACCACGGCGTGCGCCTTCACCTCGGCGCCGGCCAACGCGGGTGGGAGGAGAACGCCCACGCGGTGCCCTCGGTCGAGCGCGAGTTCCGCTTCCGCCACCACGTTCTCGGGTTCGACGAGCACGACCCGCGCGCGCGGCGCGTAGTGGGACGGGTGCTGGCCCGGCACGCGGACGCGGCTCGTCGAGTGGACCTCGATCGGGTGCCCCAGCACCGCCTCCAGCTCCTCGCGGGTGACCCCGCCGGGCCGCAGGACGCTCGGGACGTCGCCCGTGGCGTCCACGATGGTCGACTCGACGCCCACCTCGCACCGGCCGCCGTCCAGCACGAAGTCCACCGCGTCGCCCAGTTCGGCGCGCACGTGGTCCGCCGTCGTGGGGCTGACCGAACCGAAGCGGTTGGCGGACGGTGCCGCCACACCGCCGCCGAAGGCCGAGAGCAGCGCGAGCGCGACGGAGTGGTCGGGCACCCGCACCGCCACCGTCTCCAGTCCGCCGGTCGCCTCCAGCGGCACCCGGCGGCCGCGCCGCAGGACCAGCGTCAGCGGCCCCGGCCAGAAGCGCTCGGCGAGCACGCGCGCGGTCTCGGGGACGTCCTCGACCCAGTCACCCAGGTCCTCCACCCGGCCGAGGTGGACGATCAGCGGGTGCGACGGCGGACGCCCCTTGACCTGGAAGACCCGCGCCACCGCGGCGGGGTCCTCGGCGCTGGCGCCGAGCCCGTAGACCGTTTCGGTCGGGAAGGCCACCAGACCACCGGCTCGAAGCACGCCGGCGGCCTTCTCGACATCACCACTCCTCGCGAACACTCTCGCGATTCTGTCACCCACCCGCTCCCGGTCCGCCGGGGCCTCATCAGCGCACGACGACCGGCGAACGGCAAGCGCGGTGCGCCGTGGCGGACCGGCCCGCGTCCGCCGCGGGTGACGCGGGCGCAGTCGCCGTGCACGACCGCGCTGGAGCGCCGCTCCGCGGCAGGTGTCCCGAGGACACCGGGTGCGCGTGGATCGGCTAGCCGGCCGCCGGCGACGGCGGCGACAGCACGGCCCACACCGTCTTGCCGACCGCGTGGCGCACGGCTCCCCACTGCCGGGACAACCGGTCGACGAGCACCATCCCCCGACCCCGGGTCACGCGGACCGAGGACCGACCCACGACCGGCACCTGCGGTGACAGGTCGGTCACCTCGACCCGGACGTGGTCGCGGGTGCGCCGAAGCCGCACGTACAGCGGGTGTTGGCCGTGTTCGTACGCGTTGGCGACCAGCTCGCACACCACCAACTGGGCGTCGGCGACCTCGTCCGCGGTCAGGTCCGCGAGGGCCTCGCCGGTCCACCGCCGCACCTCCGCCAGCGCGGGAGCGTCATCCTCCAGTTCCAGGACCAGGGGTTCGGGCGGCTCGGCGGATCGGGATCCGGGCTGGTTCGGGTTCTCCCCACCGGTGATCACGGTCGTCCTTCCTCACGATGGCTCGGTGTCGTGACCTGATACCCCTGAGGTCGATCGACGACACGCGCCCGTGATCACCCGATGTGGTCTGCCGGCGATCGGGACCACGGCACGGCGAGGCGCGGACCCCGCGTCACTGGCCGTCGGCGGCGGCCTTGAGCGCGTCGTCCAACGTCTGGTGCAGGGGCAGCAACCTGTCCATGGCGGTCACTTCCAGGGAGCGCCGCACGCTCCGGCTCGCCACGACGTGCACCGGTCGCCCCCGGTTCGCCGCGTTGTGCACGCGGATCCGGCCGAGCGCGGCGATCCCGGAGGAGGCGAAGAAGGTGACCCCGGACAGGTCGAGCACCAACGCGCCCACCCCGGCGTCGATCAGTTCCAGGCAGCGCTCGCTCAACGCGTCGCTGTTGGACATGTCGATGTCGCCGGTGACGCTGACCACGGTCGCGTCGCCGTAACTGTTGCTGGTGAGCCCAAAGGTGGGCGCGTCGGGAGCGTTCACGGTTACATCATCGCCGGTAGACGGCCTTTGGCATAGTCGCCGGACGGCATCGACCGCTGTGGAACGCGCGTGCGGCGGACAGTGCGCAAGTCGAGCGATCCTCGGCGGTTCAAACCATGACGCTGATCACGTGCCAACGGCATGCCGAGGAGGCACGACATCCCGCCGTACGTTCTCTTAACGCCTCGCGACCCGCATTGGTTACGGCCGCCCGTCAGATTCCGTCGAATCCGCCAAGCCGTGGATCGTGGTCACGGTGTTGAGCCCCGAGAAGGTCATGACCGGGGCCAGGAGCGGCGTGGCCACGAGTTCGATGCGGTCGGCGTGGGCGAACAGGACGCTCAACCCGGCGCTGTCGAGGTACTCGACCCCGGTGAGGTCCACCAGGATCCGTCCGGGGAGGTCGTCGAGCGCGGCGGTGAGGGCGGGCGCGTTGCTCATGTCGATCTCGCCGACGACCGTGAGGGTCGTGGTGCCGTCCGGACCGCGGTCGGGCGTCAGCGTGAGCGGTGTGGTCATCAGGGGATCCTCAAGTGCATGTCGACGGTCGTGCCGACCGGGCCGGGGGTGATGGTGACCCGCTGCATCAGCGCCCGCATCAGGGCGACACCCCGCCCGCGGTGCGCGTTGAGCTCGGGCTGGGGCGTCTTCCAGCGGCCGGTGTCGGCCACGGTCAGGTACAGGTCCCCGACCAGCGCCTCGGCCCTCAGCCGCACCTCGTCGGGCGTCGTGCCGCGGTAGCCGTGCTCGATGGCGTTGGCGCAGGCCTCGCCGGCGGCGACCAGGACGCTCTGCATGGCCTGCGGTGGCAGCCCGCACTGTTCCAGCCAGCTCCGCAGGGTCCTGCGGACCGGTGCGAGCTGGGCGGACTCGGCCGGGAAGGTCAGCTCCAGCGGGGCCGGGTGGCGGTAGAGCAGCAGGGCGACGTCGTCGTCGTAACCCCCGGCGGGGGCCAGCCGGTCCATGACCCGGGTGGCGAGCTCGTCGAGAGCGGTGTCGCGGCCGTCCTGCACGGCCGCGCCGGCCTGGTCGATGCCCTCGGTCAGCGGGCGACGGCGGCGCTCCACGAGCCCGTCGGTGTACATCAACAGGGTGGCGCGGGCGGGCAGGGTGCACTCGGCCTCGGGGCGGTTGACGCCCGGCCTCACCGCGAGCGGGGTCGAGCGCCCCTCTTCGAGCAGCCGGGTCGTGCCGTCGGGATGGGCCAGGATGGCGGGCGGGTGCCCGGCGCTGGAGTAGGTCAGGTGACCGGTCGCCGGGTCCAGGACGCCGCAGAAAGCGGTGGTGCACAGCGCGCCGGGCAGACCCGCGGCGAAGTGGTCGAGGGCCATGAGGGTCCGGGCGGGGCCGGTCTCCTGCAACAGCAGCGCGCGACAGGCGCTGCGCAGTTGCCCCATGACGGCGGCGGCCTTCAGGCCGCGGCCGACGCAGTCCCCGACGACGATCCCGATGCGACCGTCGGGCAGGGCGACCGTGTCGTACCAGTCGCCGCCGATCTCCAGCGGTCGAGCGGCGGGTTCGTAGCGGACGGCGAAGCCGTCGGGCAGCTCGACGGGGCCGAGCATGGCGCGTTGCAGCGCCAGTGCCGTTTCCCGTTGCTGGTCGATCTGGTGCGCGCGGGTGAGCCCCTGGGCGAGGTGGCCGGCCAGCACGGACAGCAGGAGCTCGTCCTGGTCGGTGAAGGGGCGGCGGTCGTCCAGGTCCAGCCAGAGCACCATGACGCCGTCCGGGTGTTCCAGGGTGACGCCGGTACCCGTGGCGCCGCGGGCGGCCGGGCTCAGCGCGGGGCGCCCCCGCAGTGCGCTGATGTCCGCGCGCTGCTGTTCGGGCAGCTCAGCCCAGGACACGGGGTCGGTGGCGGTCAACGACGGCTCGTCGCGGTCGGTGAAGACGGCGGCCAGGACGCGCGGCGCGCGCCAGAGGTCCTTGACCTCGTCCAGGGCCCCGGACAGGGCTTCGGCGAGGCTGGGCGCGGCGGACAACCGCATGCTCAGCACCGCCAGGGCGGTGTCGCGTTGGATCGCGTAGTGCTCGGCGGTGACGTCGCGGAACGTGCCCACGACCACGGTGCGCCCGGTGTCGGGGTCGCGGACCGGGTTGAACATGACGCTGACCCACACCGGGTGGCCGTCCCGGTGCGTCACCGGGACGGTGCAGCTGCCCCGGCCGTCGCCGAGCAGGCCGGAGAAGGCGTCGGCGACCTGGCGGTGGGCCTCGGGGTCGGTGTCGGCGTCGGGCCACCAGGGGTGGATCGGCGTGTAGGGCAGCCCTTCGGGGCCGTAGCCGAGGATGTCGGTGAACGCGGCGTTGATCTCCACCACGGCGCCGTCCTCGTCGCAGACGAAGAACGCCTCCTGCAACGAGTCGATCAACGCGGTCCGCCAGCGGGCGTGGTGGTTGCGCAGCCGAGACAGCTCGACGTTCGCCCGGACCCGGGCCAGCAGCTCGACCGCCGCGAACGGCTTGACGAGGTAGTCGTCGGCACCGGCCCGGAGACCTTCGATGGACGCCTCCTGGCCGGCGCGGGCGGACAGCAGCAGCACCGGGACCGCCGCGGTGCGCGGGTCGGTGCGCAGGGCGGCGACCAGCGACAGCCCGTCCAAGCGGGGCATCATCACGTCGCTGACGACCAGGTCCGGGATCCGGGCGCGGGCCGCCTCCAGCGCTTCGACGCCGTCGGTGACGGCGTGGACCTCGTAGCCGCCGCCCGACAGCAGCCGGGTGAGGTACTCGCGCATGTCGGCGTTGTCGTCGGCGACCAGCACCGTCGCGGCCACCGCGGGGGCCGTCGCGGCGCCGGTGTTCGAGTCCCTGACGTGCGCCAAGGCGGTATCGCCCGGTGCCGTGGGCAGCCAGCGCAGCGCTTCCTGCACGTACGGGTCGGCGGTGGCGGACACCGCGGCGGGGTTCGCGGCGTCCGACACGGCGTCGGCGGGCAGGTGGGCCGAGCCGAACGGCAGGCGGATGGTGAAGCGGGTGCCCTCGCCCTCGACGCTGTCGGCGGTGATCGTGCCGCCGTGCAGGCCCACCAGCTCCCGCACCAGGGCGAGCCCGATGCCGCTGCCCTCGTTGGAGCGGGACCGCGCGTTCTCGATGCGGTGGAAGCGCTCGAACAGCCGCGGCATCTCGTGCGACGGCACGCCGATGCCGGTGTCGGTCACCGTGACCACCGCCTCACCCTCGCCGGCGCGCACCGAGATCCCGACCGAGCCCTGGAAGGTGAACTTCACCGCGTTGCTGAGCAGGTTGAGCACCACCTTCTCCCACATGCCGAGGTCGACGTGGACCGGTTCGGGCAACGGCGGGCAGTCGACCTCGAAGGCGAGTCCCGCCTTGTCGATCGCCGAGCGGAAGACGCTGGCCAGCTCGGCGGTGACGGCGGCCAGGTCGACCGGCGCGTAGCTCGCCTGCATCCGTCCCGCCTCGATGCGGGAGAAGTCCAGCAGGGTGTTGACCAGCTTGCCCAGCCGCAACCCGTTGCGGTGGACGATCGCCAGCTCCTGGCTCGCCCGGGGCTCCGACTCCGCCAGCCGGTCCCGCAGCTCCTGCACCGGCCCCATGATCAGGGTGAGCGGCGTGCGGAACTCGTGGCTGATGTTGGAGAAGAACGCCGTCTTCGCGCGGTCCAGCTCGGCCAGCTCCTCCGCCCGCCGCTGCTGGGCCTGGTAGCTGCGGGCGGAGGCGATGCCCGCCGCGAGGTGACCGGCGACCAGCTCGACGAACCCCCGGTACCCCTCGTCCAACGGGCGGTAGCGGTTCAGCCCCGCCACCACGAAACCGTAGGGCGCACCGCCCTGTTGTTGCAGCGGTGCCACGAGCGCCCGCACGGGCGGATCCGGCCAGTCCCCGCTCGGCAACCCGGCGAACGCCGGCCCGTCCAGCTCCACCAGCGCGGACTCGCCCCGGGCCAGGGCCGCCAGGGGCCACGGCCCGTCCGGGTCGTCGGCGGGCAACGTCCCCGGACCGGCCGGGTGCCCGGCGGCGATCCCGGTCGAGCCCGCCAGCCGCGCGGAGCCGTCCCCGGTGAACAGGTAGGTCAACGTGAACGGCAGGTCCCGCAGGTTGCGGTCCAACTGCCGGCACGCGAAGGCGAGGGTCTCCTGCTCGGTGCGCACCACGCTGGGGTCCGAGCCCAGGTCCCGCAGCGTCGCCATCCGCCGCTCGCCGATGACGCGTTCGGTGTCCTCGCTGACCACGCACAACATGCCGACCACGACACCCGCGTCGTCGCGCAGCGGGCTGTAGGAGAACGTGTGGTAGCTCTCCTCCGGGTACCCGGACCGCTCCAGGAACAGCAGCAACGCCTCGTCCCAGGTCGCCTTGCCGGTGGTCAGCACGGTGTCGATCCGGGGACCGATGTCGCCCCAGATCTCCGCCCACACCTCGTCCGCCGGGCGGCCCAGCGCCCAGGGGTACTTGCGTCCCAGCGTGTCCCGCCGGTACGCGGCGTTGCAGAAGAACGTCAGCTCCGGTCCCCACGCCAGCCACATGGGGAAGCGGGAGGACAGCAGGATGCTCACGGCCGTGCGCAGGCTCTGGGGCCAGCCGTCCGGCGGACCGAGCGGGCTCGCCCGCCAGTCCACCGCGGCGAGGTCCCGACCCACCTCGTCGTCGACGGCGAACACGTCGACTCCCGCCGGTCGCGGTTCGTGCCCGGCGTCGTCGGAACGCATCACCGCAAACCCCTTCGTCCATGCCGACCACCGTCGGCATCCGCCCACCCGGCGCTCGCGGTCCCCGGCGACTGCCGGCCACCGCAGGCCGGTGAGAAGGCCGTAGAATAAGTCAGCCGTCCCAGGTGCGCGCACGCCCGTGCGCGAACTGCGGACGCGAGCCGGCACTCGGATGGGACGGACAGCGGCATGACGGACGGACGGCGGCGGATCGATGCCGTGAGCCCGGGTTGCCGTGCGGCCGCGGTGGCGATCGTGGAGACCTGATCCCGGCGCAGGAGCCCTCGCTCCTCTCCCTTCTGATGACGACCAGCCCGAACCGCAGCACAGGAGACCCGGTGACCGACCAGCCCCTCACCGTCGCCCTCGACCCCCACCCGGCGGGACCCACCGTGCTGCGGGTGGTCGGGGAACTCGACCACCACACCACCCGCCAGGTGCGAGAGGTGCTCGACACCATCCCCTTCGCCCGGGACGCCGGTCTGGTCATCGACGCGACGGACCTCGCATACTGCGACTCCACCGGCATCAGCCTGCTCGTCACCACCTACCAGCGCGCACAGGCCGCCGGCAGCCGTTTCGCCCTCGCCGGCCTCAGCCGCGAGCTGACGCGCCTGCTGCAGATCGTCGGGCTGGACAAGATCCTGCCCCTCCACCCCACCGTGGACGACGCCGTCAACGCCCAGCGCTCGTGACGTCGGAATTGCCCCACCCGGCCCGCTGATCCCGGCGGAATGCCGACCGGCCGCCCGTTCGACCAATTCGACCACGAATTCGACAATCACGGTCGTCGCGTCACGGGCGGACGGTGTCGGGTGATCCCTTGACGCTTTTCGACCGCCCGCGCTACAGTCCCTTTTCGGAAAGCGCTTTCCGTTCGCAGTCGACCGACTCCTCACGCCCCCACCGGCGAGTTCGGCCACCACGGAACCGCTGGTCCGCGCGCTTGCGCAGCCGACACCGCGTCGAACGAGGAATCGAATCACGGGAACAACGGCACGGGGTTGTTCACACCTTCACACCGGAGAGGCAGCACCCATGGTTTCCCAGGCCAGGAAGATCGGCGTCAGCCTGCTCGCCGCCATATCGGCGGTCGTCGTAGCGGTATCGGGTCCCACCGGTCAGGCGTCGGCCGGTGCCACGGCGCAGCTGAACGCCGCGCAGATCGTCGCCGACATGGGCGCGGGCTGGAACTTGGGCAACCAGCTCGAGGCCAACGCCAACGGGTACCCCAGCGAAACGGCGTGGGGGCTGCCGACCGTCACGCAGGCCCTCATCGACCGGGTGAAGGCGTCCGGGTTCAAGACGATCCGGATCCCGGTCTCCTACCTGAACAACATCGGCCCCGGCCCCAATTACACGATCAACGCGTCCTGGCTGAACAGGATCCAACAGGTCGTCGACTACGCCTACAACCGCGGCCTGTACGTGCTGGTCAACATGCACGGCGACGGCTACAAGACCATCAACGGCTCGTGGTTGATCTGCGACTCGTCCGCGCAGACGACGATCAAGGCCAAGTACCAGAAGGTGTGGCAACAGGTCGCGCAGCGGTTCCAGAACTACGACCAGCGGCTGATCCTCGAATCCATGAACGAGGAGTTCGACGGGCAGTACGGCCGGCCGACCCAACCGTGCTACTCGAACATCAACGACTACAACCAGATCTTCGTCGACACCGTGCGCCGGGCCGGCGGGAACAACAGCTCCCGGTGGTTGCTGGTGCCGGGGTGGAACACGAACATCGACTACACCGCGGGCAACTACGGCTTCCGCCTGCCGACCGACCAGTACCGCTCCCCCGGCATCCCGAGCACCGAGAAGCGGATCATGATCTCGGTCCACTACTACTCCCCGTGGGACTTCGCCGGCGAGGAGAACGGCACCATCACGCAATGGGGTCGCGGGGCCACCAACCCGTCGCGCCGGTCGACCTGGGGCCAGGAAGACTACCTCGACGCCCAGTTGAAGCTGATGTACGACGCGTTCGTCGTGAAGGGGTACCCGGTCGTCGTCGGCGAGTACGGCTCGATCGACAAGACCTCGTTCGACTCGTCGAACAACAGGTACCGCGCCGACTTCGCGCGGGCCATCGTGTCCACGTCCAAGAAGTACGGCGCGGCCACCGTCTACTGGGACAACGGCGTGAACGGGCGGTACGGGTTCGGGCTGTTCGACCGCCGTTCCTACGCCGTGACGCAGCAGGGGATCATCGACGCGATCATGACCGGCGTCCGGGGCTGACGGCCGGGCCCGCCGCGGTCAGGAGCGGGTGATCATCTTGGTGGCGAGGCGGACGCCCTGGCGCACGTTGACGTGGGGCAGGTAGGCGCGGCTGACCGCGTTCGCGATGCGCGGCAGGGCGGCCGAGTCCGGGTAGGCCATGAACATCGGCCGGTAGGTCGGCTGGAACTTCGCCTTGAACGCGAACAGCGAGCGGAACCCGTACACCGGCTCCAGCACCTGGCCGGTGAGGTCGAGCACCCGTTGCAGGGCGCGTGGGCGTTCGCCGCGGTCCAGCCGGGCCAGCGGCGCGCCGGACAGGCTCAGGAACCGCACCCCTTCGGCCTTCAGCTCCAAGGCCGCGGAGGCGATCAGGAACTCCATCGCGCCGCGGAACCCGTTGGCGCGGCGGCGCATGAAGTCCAGCGTGTACCCGACGACCTCGCCGTCGGCGTACACCGGCAGCCAGCTCGTGACGCCGTGCACGGTGCGGTCGGCGTCGACGGCGAGCAGGCAGCGCACCCCGTCGCCGGTGAGCTCCTCCAGGCCGCCGAGCGTGAAGCCCATCTCGGGCAGGCCCTTGTCCGCCACCCACTCCGCGGAGATGGAGCGGATCTGGTCGGTGATCGCGTACGGCGCGTCGGCGTAGGTGCACCACTCGGCGGTGATGCCGGCCTTGGCCGCCTTGTTCAACGCCGTCCGCACGTCCTGCCACTTCTTGCCGGTGAACCGCAGCGCGTCCAGCTCGATCACGGTGTCCTCGGCGACCTGCACCGCCGACCAGCCCAGGCCCTCCGCCATGGCCCTCGTGTCGGCGTCGACGCTGTACAGGCAGGGCGTCCAGCCGTTCTCCTGGCAGAACTCGGCGAACCCGCGCACGGCGTCCACCCGCGCCGGCCCGATGGGGTCGCCGACGGTCAGCGCGATCGTGGCCACCACCCGGTACGCGATCGCCGTCTGCCCGTCCGAGGTGAACCAGTACTGGTTGCCGCGCCACGTCGCCATGTACGACAACGACGAGCCGCCGTACCGCCGCACCAGCTCGCCCGCGTGCGCCGCCCGTTCCGCCGACGACGACGGCCACGCGCGCCACGACGCCATCAGCAGGCCGACCAGCACGATCAGCCAGAACACCACGCCGGTGTACTCGAACAGCAGCGTGCCGAGGAACCCGTTCGCCTCGAACTGCAACGGGACCAGCCCGAGCAGGTAGCCCGGCGGCAGGAAGCGCTTGGGCAGGTCCGCGAGCAGCTGCGCGAACCCCGGCTCCGGCGTGAACTCCTCGCGCACCAGGTACCCGCCGAAGACGTACAGCGCCGACAGCAGCCCGACGCTGCCCAGCGTGAACCGCCAGAACTTGCCGATCGCGTGCCGGGGCAGCTTCACGGTGAAGCGACGGCGCGTCACCAGCAGCACGACGGTGATGGCGAGCGGTCCCACGATGGGGACGCTGTAGGAGAACACGTTCTCCAGCACGCCGATGTCCCGGATCTGCACGGCTTCGGCGACGTACCACCCGATGAACCCCGCGTGCGCCAGGTTGCACACCATGGCCGACCACCACGCGAACCGCCGCCCGCGCCGCAGCCCTTCGGCGAGCACCAGCAGCAGCAACGCCGGCAGCAGGGACATGACCAGCGCGGGCAGCCGCCCGTAGGACAGCTGGATCGTCATGGTCCGGCACAGCTCGACGGCGTCCGAGCCGCACACCGCGTCGACGTCCTCCTGCGCGGGCTGCACGACCGCCACCACGTCGGAGTACCACGACAGCGGGCCGTTCGGGAACGGCGACATCATCACCACGACCGGCCCGAGGGCCGACGCCGCGACCAGCAGCCCGACCAGGACCCGGGTCTCGGCCAACGTGCGGGGTCTGCGGTCCGCGTCACCGCGCAGGAACAGCAGGCCGATCAGCAGCCCGACCACACCGCTCGCCAGCCTCAGCAGGTCCTCCAGCCACCCGGAGTACAGCGCGAGCACCAGCACCGACAAGCCGATGATGAGCCGGACGCGGCGCCGCCACAGCACGGGCATCCGGAACGTCAGCGCCAGCGCGAGCCCCACCCCGCCGAACGACGGCCCGGCCGCGACCGAGCCCACCAGCGAGTCGGGCCACGTCCAGCCCATGTCGCTGCCGATCAGCACCAAGCCCGAGCCCAGGAACACGCCGATCAGGTGGGAGGCGAGGAAGATCGCCGCCGTGCGCAGGGGCCCGAGCTCACGCTCGGCCAGCGTGCCGAAGACCAGCAGGAGCACGGTGGTCGCCACGTAGCCGGTCAGGTCCATCGACCACAGCGCCGACGACAGCGCGGTCCACAGCGGGGTGTCGGTGCCGAAGCCGATGACGGCGAGCAGGTCGTCGTTCGGGTCGCCCAACGCGCCGGTCAACGCGCCCACGGTCCAGAACACGACGAGCGCGGTGCAGGTCAGGGGCGCGGTCCGGAACAGCAGGCCGACCAGCCGGCTGAGCCTGCCCACGACGCGGGCGAGGGCGGTCGGCGCACTGTCGGCGGGGACGCTCGTCGCCTCCCCGGCCGGATGGGGCGCGGGACGTTCCCGGGTCGGACGCGCGCGGTGGGGCATCTCGGTCACCCGCTCAGCCCCGTCCGCGCGGCGAGCCACGGCAGGGAGTCGTAGAAACCGGCTCGCCACACGTTCCAGTCGTGGCCTCCCGGCAGTTCCTTCCACACCACGTCCATGCCGGCCGCGCGGCAGGCGTCGAACACCTCGGCGTCGGCCTGGCGGTAGGACGTGTCGCCGGAGCCCGCGACGATCACGCCCGCGGTCCGCGGGAACCGCTCGCGGGCCAGGACGTCCATCGGGTTGACCCGCGCGAACGCCGCCTCGTCACCGTCGAACGCGGCCCGCACGGTCTCGGCGCGCGTGCCGAGCGACGGTTCACGCTGGCCGGAGAGGTCGATGAAGTTCGCGTACACCTCCGGCGCGCGCACGGCGAGCTGGAGCGAGCACGTGCCGCCCTGCGAGAGGCCCGCGATGGTCCAGGCCTCGCGGCGGTCGTCGACCGTGAGCCGCCCTTTGATCCACGCGGGCACGTCGCGGGCCAGGTAGGTCTCCGACTGACCCAGCTTCGAGTCCAGGCACAGCGGGTTCGCCGTCTCCGAGCCGAGCTGGTCGGCCACGACCACGATCGGCGCGAGCCCGTCGTGCCCGCGCGCGAACGCGTCCATGTTGTCCGCGAGCCGGCCCGCGTCGAACCAGTTGCGCGGCGAACCGGGTTGGCCCGCGAGCAGAACCACGACCGGCAACCGGGGGCGAGGCGTCGCCGCGTACGCGGGAGGCAGGTAGATCCACGCCGGGCGGGCCGGGAACCCGCCGGGGATGCTCGCCTCGGACACCGTGCCGCGGTCGGGCAGGTCCGCGGGCTTGCGCCACACGTCGGCCAGCTTGCCGCCCGCGGGCACCTCGACCACGCTCGACGCGGGCGGCGCGACCTCGTCGAGGTCGACCCGGCTGTCGGTGAGCGCGTCGAGCACGGCCCGTGACGTGGGGTAGAAGCCGAAGAACGCGTTCGCCGCGGTGACCGCGCTCGCCGTCACGACCAGCACCAGCACCGCGCTCAGCACCCGTGACCACCACCGCGCGGCACGCAGCCGTGCCGCGGCCAGGCACACCGCCACCAGCACCGCGCCCGTCCAGACGGCCAGGATCGCGGGCAGCGGCTCGGGCCACGGCTTCCACACGTGGTCGACCAGGAACACCAGCCCCGCCACGACCACCGCGCACACCGGCACCACCACCGGGACGACCCGCGTCCACCACGTCCGATTCTTCCGAATTGTCAGAGAAATCAACGCGATCGCGCCGGCAGCGGTGGCGACTACAGGGATCGGCCCGTTTACCAGGGACAGGTCCAGTGGGCTGGGCATGTGTTCCGTTCATCAGGAAATCTTCAGGTTCACACCGGGGATCGAGGCCCCTCCCAGGAGATTTACCCCCCGTTCCGCAGTCCGTCAACCTGACGTGTCGAGCGTGACGACGCCGAAGAGAATGCAATGTTTTCGCCACGCACGCACCCGAACGCCGTCCCGCCGACAATCAGCCCGGCGGTGCGGGAAATGCCCGCCCGAGCCGGGAGTCACGGCCGTTCGACGGGCAGCCGGGACCGGGTCACCAGGCCGGTGCCCGCCATCGTGACCAGCGGCACGACGACCACCAGGACGCCGACCTCCACCCACGGCACCGCGATCGGGAACGGGACCGGTGCGGGCCACAGGTCGGCGAAGCGCCGGTCGAGCGCGGTCAGGACGGCGGTGGAGACGCCCACGGCCGCCCCGAGGAGCGAGCCCGACCCGGCGATCACACCGGACCGGCTCAACGAGAGCACCCGCCGCAACCGCGGTGACGCGCCGACGGCCGCCGGCGTGGCGAGATCACCCCGGCCGTCCGCGGCGGTCAGCCCGGTGGCCGGCGCCGACGCGCCGATCGTGACCATCGCGGCGACCACGGCCGGCACCGTGAGCGGTTGACCTGCGGGGCGCGGCACCGATTTCGACGTGCACCAGGAACTCCGCTCCCAGCGCGGCCCGCACGCGGTCGTGGTCAGAGCCAGCCGTTGTCCTCCGCGACCCGGACCGCCTCGGCCCGCGTGCGCGCCCCGGTCTTGCCGATCGCCGCCGGTGTACTCGCGCATCGACTGCCAGAACTGGCGGCGGGTCTCCACGTCCATCGCCACCGTCGGCTCGTCGAGCACCAGCAGGTCCGGGTCGCACACCAGCGCGAGCGCGAACCGCACCCGCTGCTTCTGGCCGCCGGACAGCTTCGTGCAACGGCGGTCGGCCAGCTCACCGACACCCGCCCGGTCGAGCACCTCGGCCACCGGCAGCGGCCGCCGGTGCAGCGCCGCGATCAGGCCGACGGTCTCGGCGACCGTGGCGTCGTCCAGCAGCACGCCGCTCTGGAGCATCGCGCCGACCACGCCCTCGGCCACCGCCTGGCGCGGCGTGCGGCCGAACACGGTCACCTCGCCCCGGTCCGGCGTGGACAGCCCGAGCAGCATGTCGACCGTCGTGGACTTGCCCGCGCCGTTGGGGCCGAGCAGCGCGACGACCTCGCCCGGGGACACCGTGAGGTCGACCCCGTCGACCGCCCGGACCTCGCCGAACGCCTTGTGCAGGTCGCGCATCGCCAGTGCGGCTCCGGCGCGAACGGCTGTTGCGTGTGTCATGGGTGGAGCTTGCGATCCCGGCCGGGTCGGACCGGCTTCCAACCGTCACGATCGCGCCATGACATCTGTCATGGCTCCTGCCCGGCACCCCCTGGGCGCTCGGCGGAGGCGAGAGCACCGTCCACGTCGGCCCGCACCGCCGGTTCGACGCGGCACGCCGTGACCACGTCGACTCACCTGAGGGCGGCCGGCGGCTTGGCCGGTCGGCGTCCTGGGGCCAGGACGACGACCGGCCCAAGGCCCTGTCGGGGTGGAGTCAGTTGCGCAGGCTCCACTGCTGGTTGGTCCCGCCGCCGCAGGACCACAGGATGATCTTGGTCCCGTTCGCGGTGCCGTTGGCGTTGGCGTCCAGGCACAGGCCGGACTGCACGCCGGTGATGGTGCCGTTGGCGTTGACGTTCCACTGCTGGTTCGCCTGGCCGTTGCAGTCCCAGATCACGACCGCGGTGCCGTTGGTGGTGCCCCGGTTGTACGCGTCCAGGCACTTGGTGCCGAACACCTGCAACTGCTTGCCCGAGGTGTAGGTGAAGCGCTGGTTCGTGCCGCCGTGGCAGTCCCACAGCTGGGCCTGCGCGCCGTTGGTCGCGCTCCCGCCGGCGATGTCCACGCACCGACCGGACTGACCGCCCACGATCGTGCCGTTCTGCGGGGAGCCGCCGCCCTGCCGTCGCACGATGGACTTCGACTCGGGTGACCGGTTGCCCTGCGCGTCCACGACGTAGAGCCGGTAGTCGCCGGACGCGGTCGGCAGGTCGATGGTCGACGCCGTGCCGCTCGCCCTGGTCATCGTGGGGCCGACGGCGAAGGTGGTCGTGCCCTGCGGAGCCAGCCACAGCGTCCTGGTCGCGTCACCGATGGCGCGGACGGGGATCGACGTGACACCGGTGCCGGCGAACGTGCCGGCCGGCAGGGCGTAGTCCGGTGAGGACGAAGCGCTCGGCGGCAGGATGTTGCGGTACGGCTCCTCCAACCCGGAGTTCACGGCGATGCCGTAGGCCGCCGCGGGCCAGACGTAGTCGGAGTAGGTGAGGATGTCCTGGATGGTGCTGTTGGGCAGGTTCTTCTGCGACACCTTGTTGATCGGCCCGTAGGTCTGCGTGATGCTCAGGTCGTGCTTGCGCCCGAAGTCGTCGGAGTTGATCATCCAGGTGATGTCCTTGTCGACGCTCAGCACGTTGTCGCGGAACGTGATGTACGCCGAGCCCTCGTCCGGGTGCAGCCCGTACTTGTGACCGGCCGGGACGCCTTGGAGGTAGTTGTCGGTGATCGTGGTACCCGGCTGGCTGCCCAGCGTGTAGATCGGGGCCGTGTCGCTGAGCCGCTGCACGGTGTCGATGATGTGGTTGTGGCTGATGGTGTTGTTCCTCGCCGTGGTGGTCGGCCGGTTCGGCGCGATCGACCCCGACGAGCCGTCGAAGTTCCACCACCCCCAGCCCAGCGTGATGCCCGACCACGGGCTCTTCTCGATCCTGTTGTGCTGCACCGTGAGCGTGTCCACGAAGTACGCCGAGATGGGGCTGTGCCCGTTGAACAGCACGGCGCTGTCGTAGAGGTGGTTGTTCTTGATCTCGATGTTCTTGGGCAGACCCTCGACCTGAACGGGGTACTTCTCGCCGTTGGTCGCCGTGTGGTCACCGATGTAGACGTGCTGCGGGTGTCCCACGTTGATCGCGGAGCCCGCGACGTCGTTGGTGACGTTCCCGGTCAGCTTCGCGTTCTGCACGTCGTTGACCATGCTGATGCCGTCCGCGCCGGTGTGCTGGACCCGGTTGCGGTCGAGGTGGACGCCGTCGGCGTTCTCGATCTGGATCATGCCCGGCACGGTGTCGACGTTGCGGTAGTAGTAGACGTGGAAGTTGCCCTTGACGTACAGGGTGTTGCCGAGGTTGCCCTGCTGCGCCTGCTTGAACGACGAACCCGCCACGCTGAACAGGTTCCAGTCGGAGTGCTGCACGGTGAGGCCCTGGAACGTGATGTTGCGGACGTGGTTGGTCGTGGACGTGCCGGCGAGCCGCAGCAGCGTGGACACGTTGTTCGGCGCGTAGACCGTCGCCGTGGCCATGTTCTCGGCGTCGGCCTTGTAGTAGTAGAGGGTCTTGCTCGTCTTGTCGAAGAAGAACTCGCCCGGTGAGTCGAGGAACTCGTAGGCGTTCATGAACTTGTGGCTGCCGCCGACCTGGTGGTTGCCGTTGAACGCGCCCTGGGCGATCGCCGCGCCCGGCTGCTGGAACAGCGCCACGCGGCTCGCGCCGTCGCTGCTCGTGGTGACCTGGCGGACGCCCGCGATGGCGGTCGTCCACGTCGTCGCGGTCTCGATCTCGATGTCGTCGGCGTTGCGGGAGATGGCGGGGAGGTCGTTCAGGCCGTACTTGGCCCCGTCGCACTGCGAGCCCGATTCCCGGGCCCAGGATGCCTGCCCGGCGGTGACGGTGTACGTGCCGTAGCACCCCTGCGAGGCGATCGTCTTGGTGGCCATGAACGCGCGCTTGTCGTTGACGTAGAGCGCCCGCAGCTTGTTGGCGCGGTTGAGCGGGGCCTTCCAGATGTTGCCGCCGTGCTGGGTCCACCCGGTCACCTGCACGCCACCGGTCAGCACCGGGGTCTCGTTCTGGTAGGCGGCGTACACCACCCGGTACCCGTTCGTGCCGGAGTCGCTCGGCGTGAACTCGACCGTGCTGCTGATCGGGTAGTTGCCCCCGCGCAGGTACACGTAGATGTCGCCGGACATGTTCGCGTTCACCGTGCGGACGACGTCCCGTGCGCGCTGCACGGTCCGGAACGGCGCGGTGACGGTGCCCGGGTTGGCGTCGTTGCCGTCGGGGGCGACGTAGTAGGTCGCCTGGGTGGCGGCCGCGGCCTGGAAGTGGTCGCCGGAGGTCGGCAGCAGCGCAGCGGACACGAACACCGCGATGGCCACCAACGACCTCACGGCGGTATTGGCTGATCTCACCTTCTTCTCCCTTTCGCTGGGTTCCGATCGGACGTGTCGCCGCGCGCGCTGTCCGCGCGTGCACTTCGTGGTACGGGGGGCAGCGCTCGGTGGCCGGGATCGGCACGCGGGATGGCTGCCGGGGCCGCCGACAACGCGACGGGGGCGGAGCCGTCCGGCCCCGCCTCCGTCACGCGTGTTGGATCAGGCGGCGCAGGTCACGCCGTTGAGGGTGAACGAGGCCGGTTTGCCGGTGTTGCCGGTGTGGTTGGCCTGGAAGCCGATGCTGACCGACCCGCCGGGTGCGATCGTGCCGTTGTAGGAGACGTTCCGGGCGGTGACCTGACCCGAGGTGGGCGAGTACGAGGCGTTCCAGCCGGAGGTGATGGTCTGCCCGCCGGGCAGGGTGAACACCAGGGACCAGCCGTTGATCGGCGAGCTGCCGGTGTTCGTGACGACGATCTCCGACGTCAGGCCGGTGTTCCACGCGTTGATCGTGTCGGTGACCTTGCAACCGTCACCGGGCGGGTTCGACGTGGTGGTGGTCGTCGTCGTGGACGTGGTCGTGGTGGACGTCGTCGTCGTGGTCGTCGTGGTGGGGCCGCCCTGGAACTGGGAGATGAACTTCCACGCCTCGCCCTTGGTCCAGGTGCGGATGCCGCTCTCGGCGTACGTGCCGTCCACCGGGCCCGGCATGTGGCCGTTGTCGAACGCCGCCCACTGCACCGGGTAACCCGCACGGCACGAGTACGTCGTCGTGATGTGCGACATGCTGCCCTGCCCCGGCTCACGCGGGCTCTGCGGCGTGCAACCGTTGTTCGCCACGAACTTGTCCCGCAACGACCGACCCATCGAGATGTTGAGCACGTTGTCCGTGATCCCGTGGATGCCGAAGTACGCGATCGGCTGGCTCCCACCCGAACAACCGCTCAACTGCGCACCCGAGTACACCACCACGGCCCGGAACACCGTCGCCCGAGCACACGCCAACGCGTAGCTCATCCCACCGCCGTAGCTGAAGCCCATGGCGAACCGCAACGCGGTGTCGACGCAGAGATCGGCCTCGATCAGCCGGATCATGTCGTCGGTGAACGTGACGTCCTCGCCGCCGGAGTTCGCCCAGCCGTTGCCCAGGCCCTGCGGCGCGACCAGGATCGCGCTGTTGTTCGACTGCTCCTGCATCCCGTAGTACGACCACGCCGTCCCACTCGTACCACCCGACGACACGTCGTTCATCGTGCCGCCACGCCAGTGGAACCCGAAGATCAACCGGTACGGACGGGCGTTGTCGTAACCATCCGGCACCCGCAAGATGAAGCTGCGGCTCTTGCCACCGCTCTGGATGGTGTGCGTGCCACTGCGCAACGTCGGGGCCTTGCCGCAGCCGGCGCTCGACGCGAGGGCACCGACTTGCGCGGACGGCGCGATGTCGCCGAGTGCCCCGCTCATCGCGGTGCCGGTCGCCGCCGCGGTGAGGAGCACCGCCGCCAACGCGGGCCCGAGAAGCCTACGCGTGATCATCAGAGACTCTTTTCTGCTGTGCGGACATCGGGTGCGTTGGTCCGGTCCAGCAGACCCGGCCGCCGCGCCGGGCACGACCGGGAGGAAGGGCGCTCGTCGCACGCGCACGGCGCAGGAGGCGATCTCGCATCCGTGTCCCCAACGTCGTCGTTGACGGACGGCCGCGCGGTGCGCGGCCGACGGGAGTCGAAACTTTCGGCTAAAACACTTGCCGTTTTCGGGGTCAATGTAGCCGGCGCGCGACGCGGCGGTCAACGCTCAACGAAGCTAAAATTGTTAGCGCTAAACCAAGCTTGAACGTGGTCACATAGAGCAAGATTGTTAGCGTAAACAACTGGTCGCTCGACGCGCCGCTCCACCGCCGCGGACGTGGGACGTCAGCGGACGGGGAGCGGCGCGTCGGGTGCCATCAGGAGGTGGTGCAGGCGGCGCCGTTGAGCGTGTAGGAGGCCGGCTTGCCCGCGTTACCGGTGTGGGTCGCTTGGAAGCCGATGGCGACCGACGCGCCGGGGGCGAGGTCGGCGTTGTAGGAGACGTTCCTGGCCGTCACCTGTCCGGACGACGGCGTGTAGCTCGCGTTCCAGCCGGAGGTGATGGTCTGCCCACCGGGCAGGGTGAACGCCAACGACCAGCCGGAGATCGGCGCGGACCCGGTGTTGGTGATGGTGATGTCCGAGGTCAGGCCGTTGCCCCAGGCGTTGACGGTGTTGGTGACGCGGCACGCGCCACTCGGCTGCGGCGTGGTGGTGGTCGTCGTGGTGGTCGTGGTCGTGGGCATCCCGGAGCCCGTGACGCGGTAGACGACGGTGCCGTGCCCGGGCACGGTGGCGGAGATGGCCCCGCTCGTCGAGGTGACCGCGTTCGTCCAGACGTCCCGCAGCGTGAACGACACCCCTTCGAGACCGACCGAGAAGGCGTTGACGGAGACCGTGGTCGCGGCGGAGCCCTGGTTGAACAGCGCCACCGCCACGTCGCCGTCGGCCAGCCGCTTGGCCAGCACCCGCCGCGTGCCGTCGTTGGAGATCTGCACGGCCTGCAACCCGAGCGGGTCCTGGTTGATGGCGATGAGGTTGGCGTTCTTCAGGATCGTCTGCGTGGCGGCGTCCATGTTGCGCAGGTCGTTGCCGGCGATGAGCGGTGAGGCCATGACGGCCCACAGGGCGAAGTGGCTGCGCATCTCGGTGTCGGTCATGCCGCCGCGGCCGACCTCCATCATGTCGGGGTCGTTGAACCCGCCCGGCCTGGCGTAGGAGGCGAGCGGGACGGTGACGTTGACGATGTTCTGGATGCCCATCGGGTACCCGTTCGTCTGCCCGGTGTCCCACTTGTTGGTGATGTCCTCGGTGGTGCGCCACATGTTCGCCACGTCACCCCAGTTCCGCCGGGGTCCGGTCTTGTCGTGGATGCTGTTGGAGTTGATGCTGTAGACGATCGGGCGGCCGGTGGCGCGCAGCGCGTCGCGCATCTTGGCGAACGTGCGCACCTGGTCGTCGATCGTGCCGCTGGGCGAGCACCAGTCGTACTTGAGGAAGTCCACGCCCCACGCGGCGAACTGGCGGGCGTCCTGCTCCTCGTGGCCCAGCGCCCCGGTCGAACCGGGGTAGGAGTTGAAGTACTGGGCGCACGTCTCGGCCAGCGGCGCCTGGTAGATCCCGAACTTGAGCCCCTTGGCGTGGATGTAGTCGCCCAGGGCCTTCATCCCGCTGGGGAACCGGCTCGGGTCGCCCTGCAGGTTGCCCGCCGAGTCCCGGTTGGGGTTCATCCAGCAGTCGTCCACCACCACGTACTGGTAGCCCGCGTCACGCATCCCGGAGCCGGCCATCGTGTCGGCCATCTGCTTGATCAGCGTCTCGTTGATGTTGCAGCCGAACGTGTTCCACGAGTTCCACCCCATCGGCGGGGTGCGCGCCACTCCGTTGTCCAGGGCCCGGGCGGGTCCGGTGTTCAGCACGGTCACCATGCCTGCCGCCACGAGGAGGGCCGCGGACGCGGCGCGCACGGCGCGATGCCGCCGCCGGGGTGGGTGTTCCATGGTCTTGGATCCCTTCGCTGTTCGGTGTCGTGGCTCGCCCGACGCGCGGCGGCCCAGCGCCGTCCGACAGACACCGGCAGGGTCGGGTCGCCGCCCGCGGCGCGACCCCGATTGCCCGTCGAAGGTAGCAATGCGCGATTCGGCCGGTCAAAGCTAAAGATGTGCGCGTTCGTTTTAGCCGACGTGCCGCGGTCATTGCCGGCATCGGCGATCGCGGAATCCGTCGCACGCCGTTGTGCGAACGGTTTCACCGGTCAATCGTCGTCCTGGTTCCGTTCCTCTGGCGGGCGTTTTGTCATCGCCCGCCCACGCGGTCAGGAGTTCGGCACGGCCGTGGTGGTGAGGGAAGTGGTCGTGGTCGGCCCCGGCAGCAGGTACGGCTCCGGCACGCAGTTCAGCCACGGGCCGCCGGCGGTCCGGGTGACGGTGCCCTGCAAGCCGAGGGACACCGACTGGCCCGGCGCGAGGGTGCGTGCCCACGGCGGCGCGCTCAACGCGGCGGCGTCGGCGTACTGGCCCCACTCGCTGTTCCACGACGCCGTCACGCGCTCGTCGCCGCCGAACAGGGCCGTCACGGTCCAGTCCGTGAGCGTGGTCGGACCGGTGTTGGTGACCGTCGCGGCGGTGACGAAGCCACCGTTCCACGCGTGCGTGGTGTAGGTGATCCCGCAGGAGCGGTTCAGGTTCGGCGGTGTCGGCGCGGTGCTGGCGTAGACGTGGATGACGCCCGTGGTGACACCGGGGCCGGACACGGTGAAGTCGGCCGAACCGAAGTTCCGCACCGAGACGATCCGGACCGGTTGGGGCACGTTCCAGGTGGTCGGGGTGAAGGTCAGCGTGTGGCGGGAGCTGACGAACACCACGCCCGGCGTGCGCTCCCCCAACGCCACCGTGAGCGTCGTGGCGCCCTCCGGCGGGCTGGACAGCGACACGGTGACCACCGCACTGGCCGCGCCCGGCATGATCGCCCGGGACGCGCCCGCGCCGTGGTCCACCACGACGGCGGGGGCGGCGGCCTGGGCCGAACCGGGCGCGAACCCGGACAGCAGCGCCGACAGGCCGGCCAGGACGACCACGGCCGCACCACGTCGGAGCGCACCGCCGGTGCCGCGGTGACGTCGAGCCGATAAAACCATGACAACCCTCTCCATTCGCCTGCACGCGATAGCGCCTGACAGGCGGGCGGATCCCCGGCGCAGGTGCAGAATGGCCCGCCCGTTTCCTCGGTGTCAATCGAGGGTGCACGCGGGAATGGAGCGGGAATGCGGTGACGTGACGGCGCGCTCCACCGATCGGGCGTTGGCCCGCCCACCGTTCAGCGGCGCGACCGGACCTCGGCGCGGGCGCGGTCCCGGTCGGCGTCGCGGACGGTGAAGACCTCCGTCAGGCCCGTCGTCCTCAGGATCCTCACCAGCAGCGCGGGCGGGGTGGCCAGTTCGAGCGCGGCGCCCGCGCCGAGGCTGATCTCGTGCGCGGCGAGCAGGGCGGTGAGCCCGCTGGAGTCGCAGAAGCTCAGCTCCGCCAGGTCCAGCACGAGGCGGTCGCCCGCCGACAGGCGCAGCCGGGCGAGTTCCTCGTGCAGCCGCGGGGTGCTCGCGTGGTCGAGTTCCCCGGTGAGCGCGATGGTGTGGACGTGGCCGTCGGTGGCCTTGGTCAGGTCGAGCACCCTGCCTCCTGCAAGGCCGCGGCGGCGGTGACGGGGTTGCCGATCGCGAGGATCGCGGTGTCGTCGGACGGCGAGCGGGACCAGTCGGTCAGCAGCCGCACCAGCGATCCCACCACGCCGTCGGCGTTCTCGCCGGTCATCGCGACGGCGGCTTCGGCGAGACCTTCCTCCTCCAGCATGGTGCCGTCGGCGCGGCGGGCCTCGGTGAGGCCGTCGGTGTAGAGGACGAGGACGTCACCCGGCCGCAGGCGGGTGGTGGCGGCGGTGAACCGGGCGCCGGGCAGGACGCCGACCAGCTGCCCACCCGGCGTGGGCAGGGGGCTCACCTCGCCGTCACGGCGCAGCACCAGCGGCGGCGGGTGCCCGCCACCGGCGAGGGTGACGGTGAGGCCGTCGCGGTCGGGTTCGAGCACGCCGAAGATCACCGTGCAGAACCGCGGCGCACCGGGCCGGCGTTGGTGCAGCATGACCGTGTTCAGGGTGGTCAGCACGGCCACCGGGTCGGCGTCGTTCACCGCGGCGGCGCGCAGGGCGTACCGGGTCAGCGAGGTCAGGACGGCGGCCTCGGGCCCCTTGCCGCACACGTCGCCCAGGAAGAACCCCCACCGGTCACCGCCCAGCGGGAACACGTCGTAGAAGTCGCCGCCCACCTGGTCGCTGGACGCGACGTGGTAGTGCGCGGCGAGGTCGACGCCGTCGATGACGGGCAGGGCGTCGGGCAGCAGGGTTCGCTGCAACGTGCCGGTCAGGCGCTCCAGACGCGCGCGCTCCTCCTCGGCCTTCCGCTTGGCCGCCAGCAGCTCCCGCTCGTACGCGCGCCGTTCACGGGCGTCGAACACGGTGATGCGCACCAGCAGCGGCTGGCCCTCCTGTCCGGTCTTGACCTTCGCGGTGACCAGCACGGGAAGCCGGCGGCCGTCGGCGGCGACCAGGTCGAGCGCGAGTTCGCGGACCTGGCCGTGCATGCGCAGCATCGGCGCGTAGTGCGTCTCGTGGTAGAGCTTGCCGCCCCCGGTCAGCAGGTCGGCGAACCTCCTGACCCCCACCAGCTCCTCGCGCCGGATCCCGAGCCAGCCCAGCAACGTGTCGTTGACCTTGGCGATCTCACCGTCCATGAGGGTGGACAGGTAGCCGCACGGCGCGTTGTCGTACAGCTCCTCGGTGTCGTCCTCCAACAACGAGGAGAACACCGTCCGCGAGTCGCGGACCGTCGGGTCACCGTCCTCGTTGGACTCCTCCGAGTCGCCCAGGCCGGTCCCGGCCGCGCACATCACGGCAGGGAGCTCCCCGGTCCGGGCAGGAACGCCCGGATGGCCGCGGTCGTCTCCTCCGGTGCGCTGAGGTTCGGGCAGTGCCCGGTCGCGTCGAGCACCACCAGCTCGCTGCCGGGGATGTTGCGGTGCACGTACTCGCCCACCGCCCGTGCGGCGATCACGTCCTCCCGGCACTGCAGCACCAGGGTCGGCACGCTCACCCGGGGCAGGTCGTCGCGGTTGTCCGACAGGAACGTCACGCGCGCGAAGTGCCGCGCGATGTCGGGGTCGGTGCGGCAGAAGCTCTCGGTCAGCTCCTGCCCCAGCTCCGGCCGGTCGGGGTTGCCCATGATGGCCGGGGCCATCGTCGCCGACCAGCCGAGGTAGTTGCTGTCCAGCGAGTCGAGCAGGTCCTCGATGTCGACGTCGCTGAACCCGCCGCGGTAGTCGCCGTCGTCCACGTAGCGGGGCGAGGGGCCGACCAGGACCAGCGCGCCGAACCGCGCCGGGTCGGAGTTGGCGGCCAGCACACCGATCATCGCGCTGACCGAGTGGCCGACGAACACCACGTCGCGCAGGTCGAGCTCGTCGAGGATCTCCAGCACGTCGGCGGCGTAGCCGGCCAGGGACGAGTAGCGCTCCGGCCGCCACGCCGACGGGTCGGCGTTCCCCGCGCCGACGTGGTCGAACAACACCACCCGGTGGTCCTCGGCGAACGCCGGAGCCACCATCCGCCACATGTTCTGGTCACAGCCGAAACCGTGCGCGAACACGAGGGGGCGACCGTCGGCCGGGCCTGAGACGGTCACGTTGTTCCTGCTCCGGACATCCATCTCGGAAGTATCGCATTCGTGTCCCGCGAGGTCAGCTGGTGCCGGTGTGGTGCTTGAGGGCCACCAGCTTGTGCCGGTACATGCGGCACAGGGCCACCAGCAGGTGGACCTGCTCACCGGGGCTCAACGGGCGCAGCCGCTCGACGAGGTCGTCGGGGTGCAGGTCGACGTCGGTCGCCAGGCGCTCGTTGAGGATCTCGCGGGCGAGGGCGTGCTCGCGGTCGCCGATGGCCAGCCGGTCGGCGTCACGCAGGTCGTAGGTGTCGGGCAGCGGGAACCGGACGAGCGGTTCGGGGTAGCGGGTGGCCATGAGCTGCACGGCGACGTTGACCAGGCGCGCCACCAGCGACGCGGCCCGGTCGAGGTCGTCGAGCATGACGGCCAACTCGTTCACCGTCACCGTGTCGGGCTCGAACGCGGGCGGCGCGTCGAGGTCGACGTCGAGCCGGTGCAGGGCCAGCGTGATGTTGTCCAACACCCGTTCCGGGTCGACGTACACCCGCACCGGGCTCCCGGTCTCCACGCTGGCCCGCGGGTGCCACGGATCGAGGAACTCCCGCACCGCCGCCTCCCCGTACACGTCGGGGTCGGGCACAGCTCGTCGGGGACGCGGGAACTGCTCCACCACGCTGCCTCCTGTCGGTCGCCGCCACACCGCCGCGGTGGCGCCGCGGCACGGCGGCGCCTCCGCCGGTATACCCGCTACCCACCGGTACACGACACGGTCCGTGTCGGCGGGTGTTCGGACCGCAGCACTAGGCCGGCGTCCGCACGAGTTCCCGGAAGTCGAGCACGCGGTGCGCCACCACGTCCAGGAGCGGGCGGTCGTGCGAGATGGTCAGCACCCCGATCCCCCGGGCGTCGACGGCGGCGCTGATCAGGCCCCACAGCTCGACCTGGCTGATCGGGTCGAGGCTGGCGGTGACCTCGTCGGCCACCAGGAAGCGCGGGTTCGCCAGGAGCGCGCGCCCGAGGTTCACACGTTGGGCCTCGCCGCCGCTGATCTCGTGGGGGAAGCGGTCCAGGAGGGCGGGCGGCGCCAACGCCGGGTCCAGCGCGTCGAGGGCGCTGTCGGCGGCGCCGGTTTCGGCCAGGCTCCGGCGGACCTTCCAGAGCGGGTCGAGCGCCAGGTGGGCGTGCTGCGCGACGAGTTGCACGGGGTTGGCCGTGCCCCGCCCGGGACGCGGTGGGCGTCCGTCGACGGAGACCTCGCCCCGGTGCGGGTGCAGCGAACCGGACAGCACCCTGCCGAGGGTGCT
Organism: Saccharothrix sp. S26; assembly: GCF_021390395.1. Lineage (GTDB taxonomy): Bacteria > Actinomycetota > Actinomycetes > Mycobacteriales > Pseudonocardiaceae > Actinosynnema. The sequence continues at coordinate 108,905 of NZ_JAJUWT010000017.1, read as the reverse complement.
CTTGCCCGCGCCGCTGGGGCCGTGCAGGCCGACGACCTCGCCAGGTTCGACCGAGAGCGACACCCCTGCCACCACCCACGGCGACTTGCGGGAGTAGCGGAACCACACGTCGTCGGCTCGCAGGGTCATGCGTCCTCCGTGAGGCGGAACCCGTTGCCGGGCAGGGCGTGCCACAGGGCGCGGGTGTAGGGGTGGGTCAGCTCGTCGGTGTGGAAGTCGGCGGGACGCGCCTCGTCGACGGTACGGCCGTGACGGCAGATGACGACCCGGTCGGCGACCTCCAAGGCGGCGGCGAGGTCGTGGGTGATGAGCACGACGGCGCGGTGCCGGTCGGCGATGCGCCGCAGGTCCGCCAGGGCCGCGCGGACGGCCTCGGCGGGCAGGCCGGGCGTCGGTTCGTCGGCGACGACCAGCGCCGGGTCGCCCATCAGCGCCATGGCCGTCAGGACGCGCCTGACCTGGCCGCCGGACAACTGGTGCGGGTACCGCCGGTGGACCTCCGGTCCCAGCCCCCGGTGCTCCAGCGCCGCGCCGGCCACGGCGTCCGGTGCCGACCGCCCGGCCAGCACCGCGGCACGGCGGACCTGGCGGAACACGGGCGTGACCGGGTCGAGGAAGGTCACCGACTGGGGCAGCAGCGCCAGGTCGCGACCGGCACGGTCACGGCGCGCCGCCGGGTCGAGGACGACGCCGTCGAACCGGACCGTGCCGCTCTCGACGGCGTTGGGCGGCAGCATGCCGAGCACGGCGTGGGCGAGCAGGCTCTTGCCCGCGCCGCTGGCGCCGACCAGGGCGACCAGCTCGCCCCGGTCGGCCGTGAGGTCCATGCCCGCCAGCGCGGTGACGGTGCGGCGGCGCAGACCCCGGTCGTACTGGGTGAACGAGACGGCCAGGGAGCGGATCTCCAGCAGTGGTGCGGTGCTCACAGGTGGTGGCTCCTCGGGTTGAGCAGCGACCGCAGGTTCTCGCCGATGCCGTCGACCACCTTGACCAGCAGCAGCAGGCACAGGCCCGGCAGCACGGCGAGCCACCACGCCCCCGCCGACAGGAACCGCATTGACTCGGCCAGCAGGATGCCGGTCGACGGCTCGGCGGGGTCGACGCCCAGCCCGAGGAACGACAGCGCGGCCTCGTGCAGGATCGCGTGCGGGAACAGCAGGATTAGGCCGACCAGGAAGTGCCCGGCCAGGTGCCCGGCGACGTGCTCGCGGGCGACCCACCACCGGCTGCGGCCCAACTGCACCGCGACGGTCGCGTAGTCGGAGTTGACCACCTGCTTGGCCTGCCCGCGCAGCACGCGGGTCAGGTGCGGCCAGTGCGTCACGGCCACCGCGACGATCACCGCGTCCGTGCCGCCGCCCAGCGCGAAGGCCAGCATGAGCAGCAGCACCAGGTGCGGCAACGCCATGAACAGGTCCACCAGCCAGCCCACGACCGCGTCGACCTTCGGCCCGCCGACGGTGGCGGCGCAGGCCAGCACGAGCGCCACCACGGCGGAGATCGCGGCGGCGGTCGTGCCGACGACCAGGCTCATGCGCAGGCCCGACAGCACGCGGGCGAGCACGTCGCGGCCCAGCCAGTCAGTGCCGAACCAGTGCCCGGCCGATGGAGCGCTGTTGCGCTCCCCCAACGAGGTGGTCTGCGCGGCGTCCTGGGCCCACGAGCCGGCCACGAGCACGCCGAGCACCACTGCCGCCGACACACCCAGCAGGACCAGCGTGCGCGTGCGGCGATCGATCCGCCCCACCGCGGGCGGCACCAAGGCCGTCATCGCGTCCCCCGCAGGTCGACCAACCGTGACCTCGGGTCGAGGAGGGCGTGCACGCGGTCGCCGACGAGGTTGCCCGCGAACACCAGCACCGTGGTGAACAGCGCGATGCCCAGCAGCAGCGGCACGTCCTGCCCCAGGGCCGCCGTCGTGGTCGCCGCACCCAACCCCGGGTAGGAGAACACCTGCTCGGCCAGCACGGAGCCGCCGAACAGCTCGCCCAGCGAGCCGAACTGGAGCAGCAACGCGGGTGCGGCCGCGTTGCGCACCACCCGGTGCAGCACCAGCCCCACGCCGCGTTCGCCCTGCGCCCGCGCGAACGCCACGTGGTCCGAGGCCAACGCGTCCACCACCGCCTGCCGCGTGTGCAGGACCACGGGCGCGATGCCCACGACGCTCAACGTGATCGCGGGCAGCGCCAGGTGCGCCAGCCGGTCACCCAGCCCGACCTCGTCGGCCGGCACGCCGATCGGCACCGCGCAGCACACCGGCGCCCAGTTCAACGACACCGCGAACACGTAGAGCAGCAGCAGCCCGACCCAGAAGGTCGGCGCAGACGCCAGCGCGTACGACAACCAGGTGATCGCCCGGTCGGCGAACCACCCCCGGCGGACCCCGGCGACGAGGCCCAGCCCGAAGCCGAGCACGCCCGACAGCAGCCACGCCAGGGCCATCAACGCCAGGCTGGCCAGGAACTTGTCGCCGATCACCTCCAGCACCGGCCGGTTGAACGTCAGCGAGAAGCCGAAGTCGCCGCCGAGCAGGTTGCCGAACCAGCTCAGGAACCGCTCGTGCGCCGGGTCGTCCAGCCCCCACCGCTGCGCGATCAGCGCCCGCTGCGCCGGGCCCAGCGACGCGACGTCCGCGCCCACGTAGGCCGCCACCGGGTCCACCGGCGAGTTGACCATCAGCACGAAGGACGCCACCGCGACGGCCGTCAGCAGCAGCACCAGGCGGGCGGTCCGGGCCACGACCGCGGCCACCACCGGACGTGCCGCGGACCCGGCGGTCAGCACGTCCACTTCCAGCCCGCGATGCCCTGCGTGATCGGCCAGCCGTGCCCGTGCGGCTCGACCTGGAGCCGGCCGAGGTCCAGGCACGCGTCGGCGTAGTAGACGTGGTCGAGGTTGACCAGCCACGCCCACGCCGCGTCGGCACCCGGCCCGAACTGCCGTTGCGCCGCCTTCCAGTGCTCGCCCGCCCGCCCGGGGTCGACCGCCGCCATCGCCGCGTCCAACTCCCCGTCCACCACGGCGTTGCGGTACAGGGCGGGGTTCCACAGCTCGACGCCGGCCTGCGCGGACGAGTAGAGGTTGAACATCTCCGTCGCGTCGTGGCTGCCCCAGCCGAACAGCACCGGGTCGGCGTGCATGCGGGTGCGGATCACGTCCCAGCTCTCGCCCTTGGGGGTCACCGCGATCCCGATCGGCTTCAGCATGTCCGCCACGGCCAGGGCCAGGCCCTGCCGCACCGAGTCCCCGGCGGGGTACAGCAGCGGGAACTCCGCTTCGGTGCCGCCGCGTTCGCGGACGCCGTCACCGTCGGCGTCGACCCAGCCGGCGGCCTCCAGCGCCCTCTTCGCCCCTTCGGGGTCCTTGTCGGTGATCGCGGCGGCGGGCTCGTTCCAGGGCAGCCCGTCGACCGGGCCGGTGGCGGGGCGGCCGTAACCGTTGAGCACGCCGTCCACCAGCGCCTGCCGGTCCAGCGCCACGTTGACCGCCCGCCGCACGGCCCGGTCCGACGTGACGTCGTTGCCGATCGGCCGGCCCTCGGCGGTCCGGCGTCCCTCGTCGGGCTCGAACGGGAACGCGATGCCCCGGTTGTCGACGGACTCCACCCTGGTCAGCCGCAGGCCGGGCAGCTCGCCGGTGGCCAGCGACGGCGGCAGGGCAGCCACGTCCACCTGCCCCGACCGGGCCGCGGCCAGGCTCGCGTCCTCGCCCGTGAAGACGAACACCACCCGCTCGAACGCGGGCTTCGCGCCGTAGTACGCGTCGTTGCGCCGCACGATCAGCTGCTGGCCCTCGTCCCACTGCTCGAAGACGAACGGCCCGGAGCCCACGGGCTTGCGCGCGTAGTCCGGCCCGTGCGCGTGCTCCGGCACGATCCCCAGCGACACCAACCGGTTCACGAAGGTGCTCTGCGGCTTGGTCAGGCGCAGCTCCACGGTGTCGTCGTCCACCGCGACCGCCTCGCGCAGCACGGTCACGTCGGTCGACCCGCCGCTCTTGGCCGCGGCGGTGAACGTGTACGCCACGTCCCGCGCGGTCACCGGCTCGCCGTCGGTGAACTTCGCGTCGGTCCGGATGTCGACGGTCCAGACCAGCCCGTCCGGGCTCACCTCGTGCCGGGTGGCCAGGTCGTTGACGACCTGGAGGTCCGCGTCCCGGGTCAGCAGCGTCGACTGGAACAACGGCGAGCCGTACCGGCCCCAGCCCAACGTCGGGTCGTAGCCCTCCTCGGACTCGCCGCCGATGGCCAGCCGCAGCTCGGTGGGCGTGCCGGCCGACGCACGGCGTCCTTCGCCCGAACACGACGCCACAGCGACCCCGACCGCGGCCACCGCCACCGCGCGCCACCAGGCAGACCCGGGCACAGCACTCCCCCTCGCTATTGCCATTGATGTGTAACAGCCACTCGACGGCATTAGGGCACAGCGATGACGGCGGTCACAACCGAATGTGATCTCCACGTCATGGGCTCGTCGGACGCGCGGACCGCTGCCGCCCCGTGCCGCGCCGGCCCGGCGGGGGACCGCAGCGGGCCGACGGGGCCGCGGGGTCCGGGCTCGCCACCCGAACGGTCGGGATGCTTTCTCCTTTCCGCCGAGCGCCGATTCTCCGCAATAATGCGGTCAATCGGCGCTCGGCTACTCGGGCTCACCGGACGAAGTGGGTGGCCGCCGGTTCGATGACGTAGTAGAACACGATCAGGAACTCGGCGAGCCAGGCCCACCACGGCGGTCCGGACGGACGCTTGTCGTTGCTCTGGTCGTTCATCGGATGCCTCCTCGGATGAGTGCCCCGGCAATCTCGCTACCGGCGACATCCACCAGGCAAGCCGATCGGGATGTGCGCTACCAACAATCCGGTCAAGCTCGCAACGGAACCGGCCACAATCGCGCCGGCGCGGCGAATGCGGGTGTAAGGTCACGCCGATCGCGGTCACCGCCGGGCACCAGCGGGCGGAAACGGGCGAACCCGGTCGGAGCCGGTCATCGGCGGACAGCGAGGAGCACGTCGATGAGCAGAGCCGAGTCGCCGGTCCCGGCCGAACCGCGGCAGATCCGGCCGGTTCCGGTCATCGACAGCCACAGCGTGCCGATCACGGCCGCCACCACGACCGCCGACTTCGCCCGGTGCCTGGACCAGGTGCGGGTGCTCGCGGGCCCGCTGTCGCACCGCGCCGTGGAGAGCCGCAGCGGCGGGCGGCTGCGCCGCACCAAGATCGGCCAGGTGCTCGGCGGCGAGCTGCCCAACCGGGAGTTCCTGCTGGTTTACCTGCGGGTCTGCGGTGTCGCGGAGGCGCTGTGGCCGGTTTGGCAGGAGGTCTGGGCCCGGCTGACCACCGGTCCGCTCACCGGCGTCGCGACCGCCGCGCCGGACACCGGCACCGCGGAACGCGCCGAAACCGTGCTCGAACGCGCCGAGGCGCAAGCCACCGAGATCCGCCGGATCGCCCACGCCCAGGCGGCGGACCTCCTCGACCGGACCCGCGCCGACCTCGACCGGGCCGAAGCGCGGGACCAGGAGCGCATCCGGCTGGTCGAGGAGGAACGCGACGGGGCGTTCTCCCGCGCCCACGCGCTGGCCGACGAGCTGAACGCGCTGCACGAAACGAGCATGGAACGGATCCGCGCGGCCGATGACGAACGCGATACCGCGCTCATCCGCGCCCGGGATCTCGCGCTGGAGTTGAACCAACTGCACCAGAGCAGCATGGAGCGCATTCGCGCGGCCGAGCAGGAACGCGACAACGCCATCACGCGGGCGAGCCGGTTGGCGACCGAAGTCGACACCCTCTACGCGCAGATCGCGTCATTGCGCGAGCAGTTGTCGATTTCCATCAAACGGCACGCGCACGACGAGAACGCACTGGGTTCCGCCCGCCTGGAAATCGTCGGCCTGCGCAACCAGCTCGACCGGATCGGGAGGCCGGCGGGCACCGACTGGCAAGCGCCTTACGCCGAGCACCAGCGCAAGGTGCGGTTGGAGGGCGAGCCGCTGGTGGAGCCGCTCAAGGCGGCGAAACCGATCATCGGCGAGTGAGCCGACGTCTCGTGGAGCGGTGGCGGCCGCTCCACGGTCACCGGGTCGTCAGGAGGTGGTGCAGGTGGCGGTCGGGACCGGGTTGGTGCCGGTCGACGAGCCGGTGAAGCCGAACGTGGTGGTGCCGTTGGGCGCGACCGTGCCGTTGTAGTTGGCGTTGCGCACGGTCACTTCCTGGCCGTTGGTGCTGACCACGCCGTTCCACAGGCTGCCCACGGTCTGGCCCTGGGCGAGGGTCCACCTGACGGTCCAGCCGGTGGTGGCGGTGGCGCCGGTGTTGCGGACGGTGACCTCGCCCTGGTAGCCGCCGTTCCACTGGCCGACCACGCGGTAGGTGGCGGTGCAGCCGGCGCCGTTGCCGCCGGTCGTCGTGGTGGTCGTCGTGGTCGTGGTGGTGGTGCCGCCGAGCGCCTCGAACACGGCCCAGTAGGACGGCTTCTTGCCGAAGTTCTCGTCGTAGATCAGGGCCGCGCCCTCACCGGGGAAGACCGACGGGATCCAGGAGTAGCCGTCGGAGAAGTCCCACACCGTGATGCCGACGCAACGGGTCACGGCCAGGCAGGCGTTGACCACGGTGCGGTAGTCGGCGGCCTGCTGGGCGTCCTTGGCCGCGTCGCGGGGCGTGCGCATGCGGATGTCCAGCTCGGTGATCGCGACGTCGACGCCCAGGTCGGCGAAGCGCTGGATGTTCTGCCGCAGCGAGCTGGGCACCTGCCCCAGGACGAGGTGGGCCTGGAGGCCGACGCCGTCGATCGGGATGCCCTGCTGCTTGAACGACCTCACCATGTTGTACACGGCGTCGCTCTTCGCGCCGATGCCCTCGATGTTGTAGTCGTTGTAGTAGAGCTTGGCGTTCGGGTCGGCGGCGCGGGCGGCCTTGAACGCCTCGGCGATGTAGCTGTCGCCGAGCTTCTGCTGGAACACGGACTGGCGGCGGGTGCCGTTCTCCTCGAACGCCTCGTTGACCACGTCCCAGTGCACGACCGTGCCCTTGTAGTGGCCGGCGACGTTGGCGATGTGGTTGCGCATCACGCCGAGCAGCTCGCCGGCCGGCACGCTGGTGACCCAGTCGGGGAGCTGGTTGTGCCAGACCAGGGTGTGGCCGCGCACGATCTGGTTGTGCGCCTGGGCGAACGCGACGATCTGGTCGCCCTGGGTGTAGTCGAACTGCCCGCGCCGGGGCTCGGTGTACTGCCACTTCTGCGTGTTGCCGACGGTGATCTGGCCGAACTCGCTGCCCAGCACGGCGGTGTAGGCGGAGTTGGTCAGGGTCGGGTTGTCGGTGGCCGAGCCGAAGTAGCGGCCCTTGGCGGCGGCCAACTGCCCCAGGGTCGGCTCGGCGGCCGCCGAGGACGGTGCGGCGACCGCCATGCCGACGGCGAGCGTGCCGACGACGGCCGCCGCGGTCGCGGCGAGGACGCGGCGGGCGCGACCTGTTGGTGCTGACATGCGTGTTCTCCTGACATCGGTGTCGGGACGGGCCGCGCGGGCAGGCCGGGCGGTCGGCGTGGCCGTGCGGGTGCGGGAGGAGGTGCCGTGCGCGACCGACCTCGCGTGGGACGACGACGGCGACCCTTGTCGGGCGTCCAGGTCGCCGGCGTCGGATGCCGGGTAGGTCGAGTCGCGCGGGTCCGACCGGGGCGGTGAAACTTTCGGTCCCAGTACAGAATATTAACGCGGGAGACAGTAAGCTCCGTCCCGTCGAGCGTCAAGGCGCCGAAGCTTCGCCGCCGAAAGGTTCGGCTGCCGTGCCGCACTAGACTCCCGACATGACCTCCACCGGACGTTCGTCGGGCGACACCGCCGACCGCGGGGGCGCGACCATCGCCCGCATCGCCGAGCTGGCGGGCGTGTCCACCGCCACGGTGTCCAAGGTCGTCAACGGGCGCGCGGAGGTCGCCCCGGACACCCGCGCGCTGGTGGAGTCGGTGATCCGGGAGCACGGCTACCGCCGGCAGAAGAAGGCCACCCGGGCGACGCTGGTGGAGGTGGTGCTCCACGAGCTCGAAGGCGCGTACGCCATGGAGATCATCAAGGGCGTGGAGCGCGTGGCGAGCGAGCACGAGCTCGCCGTGGTGCTCACCGAGCTGCACGGCCGCCACACCCCCGGGCGCACGTGGATCGACGGCGTGCTCGCCCGCAAGCCCGCCGGGGTGATCACGGTCTTCTCCGCGCCCACCCCCGCGCAACGCGGGCAACTGGCCAGCCGCGAGATCCCGTTCGTGCTGGTCGACCCCACCAGCGACCCGGGCCACGAGTTCCCCTCCGTGGGCACCAGCAACTGGAGCGGGGGCCTCTCGGCCACCCGCCACCTGCTCGACCTCGGGCACCGGCGCATCGCCGCCATCACCGGCCCGGCCCACGCGCTGTCCAGCCGCGCCCGCCTCGACGGCTACCGCGCGGCGCTGGACGCCGCCGAGGTACCCGTCGACCCCGAGCTCATCCGCACCGGCGACTTCAACGTCATCGACGGCCTCGCCCACGGCCGCGACCTGCTGCGCCTGGACCGACCGCCCACCGCGATCTTCGCCTTCAACGACGCCCAGGCCCTCGGCGTCTACCAGGCCGCCCACGAAGCCGGCGTGCGCATCCCCCACGACCTCAGCGTGGTCGGCTTCGACGACCTCCCACCCGCGCAGTGGGCCATCCCCGCCCTCACCACGGTCCGCCAACCCCTCAGCGACATGGCCGCCGCCGCCACGGACATGATCATCGCCCTCTCGCAGGGCGACGCGCCGGCCCAGCACCGCCTCATGCTCTCCACCGAACTCGTCACGCGCGCGAGCACGGCCGCACCTCGGCCCTGACGCCATTGGCAGGCTCGACGTTCGGCCCGCCAAGCGAAAGTTCACGCGGCAGCCCTCCCCACCGCTCCGCCGGCGCGTGTCGGATGATCTGTCCCGCGGCCTCGGGTGCGGTGATCGGGTCGCGGGACCGAGCAGGAGGGGGTGCCGTGCTCTCAGCACTGGCGAGGTGGTGCGCGCGCCACCGCGGACTGGTGGTGCTGTTATGGGTGTTGCTGGCCTCGGGCTTGCTGGCCGGGGCACGCCTGGTCGACGGCAGCACGGCCGACGACGTGGTGGTGCCGGGCAGCGACAGCGAGGCGGCCAACGCGCTGTTGGCCGAGGCGGACATGTTCGGCCGGCAGAGTTCCCAGTTGGTGCTCACCGCGCCGCCGAACCGGCACGTGGACGCGCCGGAGCTCCAAGCCGCCGTGCGGGATTCCGTCGACGCGGTCTCGGCGGTGGCCGGTGTCGGCACGGTGGCCGAGCGGGTCGAGCCGAGCCCGGACCGGACCGCCGTGCGGTTCAGCGTGCCGCTCGACGCGGGCACCACGGCGGACAAGGCGCTGGCGCAGCGGGTGCTCGACGCGACGCGACCGGCGCGTGCGGCGGGGATGGACGTCGCGCTCGGTGGCGCGCTCGGGCGGCAGCTGTCCGCGCTGAACTCCCGACCCAGCGAGGTCATCGGCCTCGTCACGGCGCTGGTCGTGCTGTTGCTCGCGTTCGGCTCGGCGGTCGCGGCACTGCTGCCGGTCGTCACGGCGCTGCTCGTGGTCGTCGGCGGGCTGGCCGGGCTGGACGTGCTCAAGAGCGCGGTGAGCATCCCCGACGTCGCGCCGACGCTGGCCGCGATGATCGGGCTCGGGGTCGGGGTGGACTACGCGTTGTTCCTGGTCAGCAGGCAGCGCAGGCTGCTCGCCACCGGGCTGGGCGTGCCCGGGGCGGTGGCGGGCACCGCGCGGTCGGCCGGCGCGGCGGTGGTGTTCGCCGGTGCCACCGTGGTCGTGTCGATCAGCGGGTTGATGCTGACCGGCGTCGACTTCGTGTCGTGGCTGGGCTGGAGCAGCGCGTTGCTGGTGGCCGGCGCGGTGCTGTCCGCCGTCACGCTGACCCCCGCGGTGCTCGCGCTGGCGGGTGAGCGGCTGCGTCGCGGCCGTCCGGCGCCGGCCGCCGACGAGGACCTGGACCGCAGCGCGTGGGGCCGGTTCGCGTCGTGGTCCGCCCGCCGCCCCGTGGCGGTCGCCGTCGCGAGCACCGTCCTGCTGCTGGGGCTCGGCGCGCCGACGCTGGCGTTGCGGCTCGGGCAGTCCGACGCCGGCGACCGCGGCACGGACCAGCAGACCGTGCGGCACTACACGGCCACCGCGGCGGCGTGGGGCCCCGGCGAGAACGGCCCGCTCAGCGTGGTGCTGACCGACCCCGGCGGGGCCGACGCCGCCACGGCCGCGTTGCGCGCGACCGGTGGTGTCGCATCGGTGTCACCACCGCGTCCCCTGCCCTCCGGGGCGGTGGCGCTGCGGGTCGTCCCCACCACCGCGCCCTCCGACCCCGCGACCGACGACCTCGTGCGACGGTTGCGCGAGGAGGTGTTGCCGCGGTTCGGCGAAGCCCACGTCGGTGGCGGCACGGCGACCCGCATCGACCTGGCGCACCGCATCACGGACCGGTTGCCGTGGCTGGTCCTGGCGGTCATCGGCGTGGCCTGCGTGCTCCTGCTGTTGGCGTTCCGGTCGGTGTTGCTGCCGATCAAGGCGGCGTTGATGAACATCGTGTCGGTGTGCGCGGCGTACGGCGTGGTCACCGCGGTGTTCCAGTGGGGCTGGGGAGCGGGCCTGCTCGGCCTCGACGGGCCGGTGCCGATCGACAGCTACGTGCCCATGGTGCTGTTCGCCGTCCTGTTCGGACTGTCCATGGACTACGAGGTGTTCCTGCTGTCGGCGATCCAGGAGCACTGGACCCGCACGGGCGACAACCACGTCGCCGTGCGCCGCGGCCTCGCCGAGACCGGTGGCGTGATCACCTCCGCGGCCCTGATCATGGTGTGCGTCTTCGCGAGCTTCGTGCTGGTGGACAACCCGACGGTGAAGATCTTCGGGCTCGGCCTGGCCACCGCGGTCGTCGTGGACGCCACCGTCGTGCGCTGCCTGCTCGTGCCCGCGACCATGGTCCTGCTGGGCCGCTGGAACTGGTGGCTCCCGCGCCCGCTCGACCGGCTGCTCCCCCGCGCGTTCGACCACCGCGCTCCGGCCGCCCAGGGCTGACGCGTCACTCGGCGACTTCGAGGGAGATGTCGCCGAACACCGTGCACTGGCAGGCCAGGCGGTGGTCGCCGCCGACGCCGAGCACGTCCAGCACGACCAGCTCGTCCTCCTCGGGCGGGCTCAGGTGGGCCGCGCCCGACAGGATCCGGACGACGCACGCGCCGCACTGCGCGGCCCGGCAGCCGAACACCAGGGCGGTGCGGTGCCGGTCGTCCAGTTGTTGCAGGGTGGTGCCCGCCGGGACGTCGAACGGCTCGCCGGCGATGGTCACCGTGATCATCGCCGCTCGCCGCGGCTGGCCGCCGCGGTGGGGCTGTCCGGTGTCACGGGCGCGGCGAGGTCACCCGTCGCCGCGGTGTCCGCGACCAGGGCGGCCATCTCGTCCATGAAGTTGGCGTAGTTGTCGTGCTCGTCGGCGAAGACGCGGCCCGTGGTCGTGCCGCCCTTGATGACCTGACCGCCCAGGTGCCGGTGCATCTGGCGGAACAGGCTGAAGAGCTGGACGCAACCCAGGTAGGCGGCTTCCAGGCGCGCGTCCCCGGCGTCCGCGACCCAGCTCTTCAAGGCCGGCTGCCGGTTGTAGACCAGGTGGAAGAAGCGCTTCCAGCGCTCCGGGACGAACCGCAGGTTGTTCGCCCGCGCGGCCACCACGCCGTCGTGCCGGTAGTTGACGTGGAACAGCGCGTCGAGCATCAGCATGAACGGCAGCTGGTAGTCCGACGCGACGCCGTTCACCTCGTCGCCGACCCAGCCGTAGGTGACCTGCAACCGGCGGAACTGGCGCGCGTCGATCCGCGGGACGAGCATCTTCGTGTACGTGCAGACGTTGCGCAGGGCCGCGCGGATCATGGTCAACGCGAGCGTGCCGCCGGCCCGGTCGTCGGTCGCCGCGCATTCCAGCGCGTGCGCGCCCCAGCCGTAGAGCGGGACGCCGAACGCCTCCACGGCGAAGAACGACCGGTACAGGTCCAGCTCGCTCTGGTTGCCGTCGTCGAGCCAGAACGGGTGGCGCATCCGGTCCAGCGACACCAGGTCCGCGTGGGTGATCGGCTCGCCCTCGGTCGAGCCGTCGAGCTGCCAGGCCATCATCGTCATGACGATCTGGCTGAACCGCGGGATCGTCCCGACCTCGGCGGCGATGAACGTCAGCAGCTCGTGCAGCGGGTCGGGCATCGCGCTGGGCCCCAGTGCCGGGTCCTCTTCGGGGTTACCCTGCCGCCACAGGTGGTTGAGGTAGATCAACGGGACCAGCAACGCCTCCAGCCGCTCGTGCGGCAGCTCCCGGGCATGCCGCCGCAGTTCGGCGATCGGCGGGAGCTTCTCGGCGTTGGTCCGCATCCAGAACCGGAACTCGACCTTGTCGTGCCGCACGATCTCGGCCCCGGCCGCGCGGCACAGGTCCGCGACCCGGCCCAGCGGCCCGGGGAAGCGGAACACCGGCACGCGGGTCTGCAGGAAGCCCGTCTCGGTCGAGGCCAACGACGAGACCGCGGCCAACGGGCCCATCGCGTCGAAGTCCTGCGGGACGCCCGGGAGCGTCAACGCGAGCACCGATTCCGACCGCCGCTGTTCTTCCAGCACGAACAGCGGAACTTCCAGCGGGCGCGCGCCGAGGATCCGTCTCGACGACTGGGGCACTTCGGGCGTTAATCGCGACAACGGCACCGTAGTGCGGTCGGGGGACATCGGGTGGCTTATGACGTGCAACTCGCGCACTGTTTCCTCCAGATCGGGGAGCCGGCGTCAGCCGACCGACTCGGTGTTGTGCGCCGCCACCACGAGCCAGGTGCCCGCTTCGCGGCACAGGGTGAAGGTGAAAATCCCGCGGCGCACGCCGTGACCCGTGCCGCCGGGACCGCGGTCGCCGATCATCTCCCAGTGGTAGTGCGCCAGCGCGACGTCGTCACGCAGCATTTTTATGTCCAGCTCCAGGGTGCGGACCGAGCTTTCGGCGAACCGCTGCGCGTGCCGTGCCGACTGGTCGCCGAACATCTCCGCCCGACCGCGCAGGCGCCGTCCGACGACGTCGACGAAGTCCGCGTCCTCGGCGAAGACGGAGAAATGCCGGACCAAATCGTGCTCGTTCCACGCGGAGGTGAACACCTCGATCGCCTCCGCTACTCCGGCGGTATCCAATGGATCCCCATTCCACGTCAGCGCGCTAACACCGTCTCCTGATCGAAGCACAGCTTCGAGATATACACGTCCTACGTCTGACTGCCAAATTATTCCGGGCGAGGTGTGCGACGCTCCGCCGAACAACAGGAATGCGCTCGGCGAACGGCGGTTGACGCGAACTCCGACCCGTGGCAGACCGAATCGGAATCGAAAAACAATTCCCGATCGCGTCGACCCAGTCCACGCCGTGCGGAACACCCGACCCCGGCCCGCTCGCCGGCCGGGCGCGGTTTCAGGCGGGAGACATCCGCTCGACCAGCTTCCGCGGCGCGGAGGACCGGTAGCTCTCGGTCAGCAGCTCGGCCACCTCGTCCCAGTCCGTGTCGTCGTCCAGCACGAGGCCCACGACGTTCGCGGCCCACGCGGGCTTGAAGAACGGGTGGGGGGCGTGGCTCAACGCGGCCAGCTCCGGACCCGCCGACCGGAACGTCAGCACGGTGGCCGGCCCGTCGGTCCCGGCCGCCCGCGCGTACGACGGCGGGTTGCCGTCCTCGACCTCCAGGACGTGCGCGAACGCCCGCTGCCGGATCCGCCACCGCGTGCCCCGCCACGCGCGTTCCTCCACCACCTCCGGGAACGCCGCGCACACCGCCCGCAGCCGGTCCACGACCTCGTCAGGCACCTCCGCCAGTTCACCCATCCCCGGATTATGCGTTCGGGCACCGACATCGGGAGACGACCGGGCTCGTCACCGCCCGGCGACCGCCGCCACGATCCCCCGCACCACGTCGAGCGCGGGCCGCCAGCCGTCACGCAGCGCGGCCTCCTCCCCCGTGGTGACCGCGACCAGCTCCAGCGACGGCACCACCACCAGGTGCTGGCCCGCGTACCCGCCCGCGAGAAACGCCGGGTGCCCGGCCAGCTCGGTGACCCACCACAGGTAGCCGTAGCCGACGCCCTCCGGCGGCCCGCCCGGCGTGTGGGCGGTCACCGCGTCACGGCCGTACGCCGACCGGTCGCGCGCCTGGTGCCACCCGAACCGCACCAGGTCCGACGCGGACAGCTCGAGGTGGCCGAACCCGTACGGCAACCCCTCGGGGTCGCGCGGCCACCGCCACCGCGTGATGCCCAGCGGTGCGAACAGCCGCCGTGCGGCGTACTGCTCCAGATCCTCGTCCAACGCCGCCGTCAGGCACGCGGCCAGCACGTGCGCGAGGCAGTTGTCGTAGGCGAACGCGGACCCGGGCGCACGCACCAGGGGCGCGTCGAGCACCGCGTCCAGCCACCCCGCCGACAGCGCCATCACCTCGTCGACGTCACGCACCTCGACCCCGGCGGTCATGGTCAACAGGTGGTGCACGGCCACGCCCGGCCACGCGCCGGGCACCAGGTCCGCCACCGGCGTGGCCGGGTCCAGCCTGCCGTCCGCCACGGCCGACCCGACCACGGCCGACAGCACGCTCTTGGTCACCGAGAACAAGTCGTTGGGCTCGTCCAACGGGCGGCCGCGGTAGGACTTGGCGAACACCACCCGTTCCGCGAGGGCGACGACCAGGTGCCCGGTGTGCCCCAACGCGGGATCGGCGGTGATCCGGGCGTCCGCCTCGGCGATGGCGCGTTCGACGGCGACGGCACGTTCGACGGGGATGGCGGCCTCCTCGCGGTCTCCGGTTCCCGGGGGATCATGGAGGGATCACCTCACCCGCGCCACCGATTTCGGCGGAGTCGCGGGTCGCCCGACCGCCGCGGAGCCGGTCGAGCGCACGTCACCCCCTCGGCAACGCGGCTCCCGGCTCCGCTTCGGGTCCGGTGGATCACGGAGCTTCGCCGCTGAGCGCGACGAGCCCGACGGGTGATGCGGTCCGGCCGGTGCCGTCGTCCAGCCGGACGGTGGCGGAGATGGGCAGGGCCATGTCGGTGATGCGGGTCTGGCTGATGCACGTCCGGCCCACGACGCCCGTGGTGATGACAAGATGACGCGGCCATGGTCGGGACCACCGGAATCACCCGACAAGGGCCGACCCGGAAATAGAGACTTCGGCGAGAGCCGCGACCGCGCTTTCGGTTTCGATGCCGATCGGCCGAATCCGCATTTGTCGGGTCGCGGAAGGCACGTCGAATGGCGGCCGTCCGATCGGCAATTCCCGCGGTCCGCGCCAGCCGAACAATACTGGCGAAGGGAGATCAATCCCGGACGGGGAGAATCGCATGCCGGTTCGGACTGCGGTCGGTTCCGGGACAGCGCCCGCGTGGGAGCTCGACACCCACGTGCGGAGCACCGTGCCCGACCAGGGTCACCACCCTGGCGGTGAAGCGGTCCTAGGCGGGCTTGCGCGGGCCGGCCGGGACGTCACACGGGCTCGACGTTCCGGCGGACACCGCGCAGGACACGCCGAACGGTCGAGAGATCACCGTGTCGAGTGACGTTTCCCTGTTCCCGCCAGGCGAGCCCCTAGGCTCGACCCCGCGATTCCGAGCCGTCACCCCGATCCGGAAGCGGTCGTCACCCATGCAGCCAGGCGCGTTCCGTGCTCGTCCCGGTCGTCTCGCCGCCGTCGTTCGCGGCGCTGCCGTGCTGGTCGCGTTGTCGGCGGTCGTGCCGGGCGTCGCGCGGGCGGAGCCCGAGTCGGCCGCGGGCGTCGTCTTGTGCGAGACGACGTCGACGTGGACGTACTCACCGGGCGTCGTGCTGCTGCCCAGGCCCGTCACCACGCACGTGCACGACCAGTACGCCTCGTGCGCGTCACCGACGGGCGCCGTCGTCACCGGGGGTTCGAGCAGCTTCACCGTCGAGCGCGACGCGGGCTGCCTCGAACCGGTCGCCGCCGTCCCCGAGACGCGGGTGATCACCTGGGGCGACGGCCGCAGCAGCACGTTCGGCTACACCGTCACGGTCAGCTCGCTGCCCGGGCTGGACGTGGTCACCAAGACCGGGACCATCACGGCGGGCGAGTTCGCGGGGCGGCCCGCGCAGGCGACCCAGACCGCGCCGACGCCGGATCTCGTGGCCTGCCTCGGGCAGGGTGTCCAGCGGCAGACCGCGCACGGCACCTTCGTGATCGGGTGACCGCGCGAGCCACCGCGGGGGTCGTCGAGATCGCCGGCACGGCGGCGGGCTCGGTGTCCCTGCTCCGCGACCTCGCCCCCGATCTGTGGTGGTACGACCGCTCGCCGTTCCTGAGCGCCTCCGCCCGGTCCGCGTTGCCGTGGCTGCGGTACGAGCACCGCGACCACCGCGCGGAAGCACACCGACCACCCGCACCGCCCGTCGTGGCCCGTCGGGTGCCCGCCGGACGAGCCGGGATCACCTTCGCCCCCGAGGACGGCACGGGTGCGCGTGCCTGGGCGGTGGCGCGCGGTCTGCGGTTGCTCGCGCCGGCGCGGGCCGCGGTGGCGGTCGCCGCCGACAAGATCGACTCGTTGCGGTTGTTCGAGCGCGCGGGCGTGGCCGTGCCGCGAGCCCGGGTGGTCCTGGCCGAGCCGGCCGACGCCGAGTCCTGTTGGGCGGCGGGCGGTGGCCGTGCGGTCGTGGTGCAGCGCCGGGTCAACAACCTCACCGGCAAGGGTACCCGGCTGGTGACCAACGTGGCGGAGCTGCGCGCGGTGCTCGGCGACTGGCGGGGCGAGCTGCTGCGGGTGTCCGCGCACGTGCCGGGCACCCCGCTGACGGTGAGCGGGTGCGTCACCGGTGACGTGACCGTGGCGTCCGCGGTGTCCCACCAGCTGGTCGGCCTCGCGGAGCTCACCGGGTTCTGGGGCGCGCATTGCGGCAACCAGCTCGTGGCCGACGACGAGCTGCCACCGGGTGTCGGGGTGCGGTGCGCGCAGGTGTGCGAACGGGTCGGCGACCAGCTCCGCGAGCTGGGCTTCCGCGGCGCGTTCGGCCTCGACCTCGTCGCGACCGTCGACGGCGCGGTCTTCGCCGTCGAGATCAACCCCCGGTTCCAGACCGTGGTGTCGCTCGTGCAGGCGCAGGAGATCGCCGCCGGGCTGCTGCCGATGCTCGGCACGCACGCCCTGGCCTGCCTGCTCCCGTCGGTGCCGGTGCGGCGAGTTCGCACCAGGTGCCTGGCGCTGAGCCAGCTCGTGGTGCCCGCCACCGGTCACGGCGTGCTCGACGCGATCCCCGAGTCCGGGTGCTACCGGCTCGACGCGGGCGTGCTGCGGCCGTCCGGCTCCGCGCGGCTCACCGACCTGCGTCCCGGCGAGGCGCTGCTGTGGCGGCACGCCCTGCCCGGCGACCCGGTGCGCCCCGGCGAGGAACTCGTGCTCCTGCAACTGCCCCACCGCGTGGCACCGGTCGGCGACCGGCCCGCGCTGGACCCCGAGGCCCGGGCCTGGGTCGACGCGATCCGCCGGGCCGTCACCGTCACGGCAGGACCACCGCGGTGACCGAGCCCGCCCCGCACGAGCTCCAGCTCACCGCCGAGCGGATGCGCCAGCTCGGCCACCAGGTCGTGGACCTGGTGGTGGACCACCTGACCGGGCAACGGTACCGGCCCGTGCACCGGCGGGTGGAACCCGAAGAGGTCGACCACCTCCTGACCGAGACCGTTCCGGAGGATCCGTCGGACCCGGGCGGGCTGGTCGACTTCCTCGCGGCCGAGGTGCTGCCCCGGTCGCTGCGCCTGGGCCACCCCGGCTGCTTCGCGTTCATCCCCAGCGCCAACAACTTCCTGGGCGTCCTCGGCGACCTCCTCGCCTCCGGGTTCAACGTCTCACCCGGCGCGTGGTTCGTCGGCGCGGGCCCGGCGGCGATCGAGCAGGTCACCGCGCGGTGGCTCGCCGAGCTGCTCGGGCTGCCGGCGGGCAGCGGCGGGGTGTTCACCCCCGGCGGGACGGTGGCCAACCTGACGGCCGTCGCCGCGGCCAGGCACGACCGGCTCGGCGACGACGCCACCGACGCCGTCCTGTACTGCTCCGACCAGACCCACCCGGCCGTCCTGCGCGCCTGTCACGTGCTCGGCCTCGGCGACTCGGTGCGGCTGCTGCGCGGCGCCGACCACCGCCTCGACCCCGCCCGGGTGCGGCGGGAGGTCGAGTCCGACCGGCGGGCCGGCCGCCGCCCGTTCCTCGTGCTGGCCAACGCGGGGACCACCAACACCGGCAGCGTCGACCCGCTGCCCGAACTCGCCCGGCTGTGCCACGAGCACGGCCTCTGGTTGCACGTCGACGGCGCGCACGGAGCCGCGGCCGCGATGACCACCAGGGGACGCGCCGCCCTGGCCGGGTTGGCGCAGGCCGACTCGGTGGTCGTCGACCCGCACAAGTGGCTGTTCCAGCCCTACGAGATCGGCTGCCTGCTCGTGCGCGACCCGGCCACGCTGCGCCGGGCGTTCGCGCTGGGCCGGTTCCGCGCGCGGGCCGGGTACCTCGACCTCACCAGACCCTCCCCTGACGAGGTCAACCTCTCCGACCACGGCGTGCAGCTCACGACCTCCGCCCGGGCGCTCAAGCTGTGGTTGTCGTTCAAGGGATTCGGCGTCACCGCCTTCCGCGCCGCCATCGACCACGGGCTCGACCTGGCCGAGCACGCCGCCGCGCTGGTCGAGCACAGCGACGAGCTCGACCTGCTCGCCGGGCCGAGCCTGGGCATCGTCTGCTTCAGGCACCGCCCGCGGTCGGCGGCTGACGGTCCGGACCTCGACGCCAGGCAGCACCACATCGCCGAGGCCGTCAACGGCGGCGGCCGGTTCCTGATCGCCACGACCACCGTGCACGGCCGCCGCGCGTTGCGGCTGTGCACCATCAACCCCCGCACCACCGCGGCCGACGTCGACAGGCTCGTCACCGACGTCCTGGCCGCGGGGCGGGCACTGGGGTGACCGTCACGGGGCCACGCCGAACGCAATGGTGATGCGGTGGTCGTCACCCGACCGGGTCGTGGTCCACGTCCGCGTGCTCCTCCACCAAGCGCCCGACCGCCTGGTTTCCCGCGACCCCCCTGCAAGGCGGCGAGGTCCGACGACAGCGGCCTGACCGCGGGGTCCGGGGCACGGCGGTGGCGCACCCGCTCCGCAGGGCCTCCCGGCCGGAGATCGGGGACGGGTTCCCTGCCCCGAACGCCGCCCTTCGGTGCTCCTCGGTCACCGTCACGTCACCTGAGCGGGACACGGCCACTCGATCGGGAGCACAAGGGCAACGTCGGCACTGCGGTGGGCGATCATGTGCGACCTCTTCACGGATCCCTTCCACCGGACCGGCGACGACTTCGGGTGAAGCGTGGCCGCACCGGTTACGTGTCCCGCATCGCCGGCTATTCCGCCGGCAGCACGCATCCCGAAGGAAGGAAGACTCATGCGACGGGTACTCGCCACCGCAGCCGCCACCGGCATGACCGCCCTGGCGCTGGTCGCCGGACTCGACGTCGCCCAGTCCGAACCCTGGCACCAGGACCACCGCGCGGCCGGCGCGGACGCCAGGGGGAACCCGCTGGACGACTGGGACCACCCGCACCCCGACCCGCTGGACGACTGGGACCACCCCCATCCGGACCCCCTCGACGACTGGGACCACCCCCACCCGGACCCCCTCGACAACTGGGACCACCCCCACCCGTTCGACTGAAGGTGACGTGCGCGGCCGTCACTGAATTCTTTGCCCATCAACCGTTCGGGTCCGCCTGATCCAGCGAATGCCGTTACCACGTCGGGGAACTAGCGTCGGCAGCGGTGTCCGATTCGCCAGGTGGAGGTGCGGGGATGAAGGGTCGACCTTGGGCGGTGGCGGCGCTCGTCGGTGCGCTCGTGGGCGCGGTCGCGCCCGCGCTCGCGGGCGACCGGCAGACCACGGTGGAGGTGACGGCCCAGCGGACGTTGATGTCGGCTCTCCCGAACATCGCGGTGGGGGGCGGATTCGTCAGCGGTGGTGATCTGCTCGACGGAACGGGACGGGCCAAGGTGGGCGAAGGCCACTCCCACTGCGGCGTGCTGGCGGTGTCCACGGCGGTGCCGCCCGAGGTGAGGACCCACTGCACCTCCGTCTTCCGGCTCGGGAACGACGAGCTGCACCTGTCCAGCCTCCGCACCTACAAGTCCCTCGACGCCGGCTTCGAGAACACGACCATGGCCATCACCGGTGGCACCGGCAAGTACGCCAACGCCCGCGGACAGGGCCAGGTCACCAGGAACACCGCCGCCCAGGTGAGCTACCGGTACGTGTTGACCGTGGTGACGGAATAGCGCGCAGCCGCCGTCCACGTCACCGCCAAGTGGCCCCTGCCCCGCCACGAGCACGGGCCCGACACCCTCACCCACGTCTACGTCATGCCCTCCACCACCCGGGACGACGTGAACGCCCCCCGCACTCGCCGAACCGGACGCCTTCGACCTCCCTTGACAGCCCACCGCTCGAGGCCCGGTGGCGCGGGAAGCGCCACCGGGCTCGCCGCGGTCAGCGGAGCTGGTACGCCCGGACGATCGTCTGCTCCACCCGGTTGCCGTCCGCGTCGGCGGCGCGGGCGCGCAGCGAGACGTAACCGTCGCGCGGATGGCGCACGGTCACCGTCCAGCGGTCGTGGTCACGGCGGGTGGACGCCGGTCGCCAGGTCACGCCGTCGTCGTAGGACACGTCCACCGACAGCGAGGTGATCCGCGCCGGGCCGTCCTGCCGCTCGACGTGGACGGGGAAGGAGAACGGGCGGTCGCCCGGTGCCCGGTTGTGCGGGTCCACCGCCGGGTCGAACCTGGCCGTCAGCATCGGCAGCGCCTTGCCCTCGCCCGCCGACGACGACCGGAACGTCCACTTCGCACTGACCACTGTGGACAGCGTCCAGGCGGAGCCGGCCTGCCGCGCCTCGGCCTCCACGCGATAGGACGAGTCCTGGTCCGGCACCGCGTACTCGGCGAACTCGGTCACCGGCACCTGGCCGAGCACCTGGTCCTCCCGGTACGCGGTGATCTTCCCGGTGGCGTCGCTGAACGGGTGCACCTGGCGCGGCCGGCCCGCCGCGTCGCCGTACATCGGCAGCTTGACGCTGATCCGCCCGCGGTCGCGCCAGGACCACGGGTGCGGCTGCTCGTCCCGGGTGTTCACCGTGGTGCCGCGCAACGACGGCCCGATCACCGCCTTGTTCCACGCGACCCGGGCGGGTGGTCGGTGCGCGGCCAGGGTCGCGGTGTCGGTCAGGGTGTTCGGGCCGGTGCTCCACAGCAGCTCCCACTTGGTGGGGGTGAAGTACTCGACCCGTTCCCGCTGGGACGCCGTGCGCGCGAACCACCCGGTGCCGAGGTAGCGGCCGTACAGCTCGCCGAAGGCGGCGAAGCCCGCCACGTTGGGCGCGTTGTCGTGGTAGGTCGCGCGCACGGCGGCCAGGTCGCGGGTCGCCGGCCGGTACGTCACCGGCCCGGTGACCTCCCGCTCGACGCCGTGGATCAGCTCGTAACGCAGGTCGGTGCTCTCCCGGCCGGCGTAGTCGACCGCGGTCTCCCCGCGCTTGACCAGCTCGACCAGCCGGTCCACGGTGCCGTTGTCGTGGCCGTAGAACGCGGGCACCGGCTCGCCCTCCACCGGGTCGCCCGGCGGCGCGGGCGCTCCGGAACCCTCTTCCAGGAACCGGATCAGGGCCAGCTTGCCGCCCGCGCGGGCGATGTTCACGCCCCGGCGCAGCCACTCGTCGCGGCCGATCAGCGGGTCGAACTCGATCACCACGAGCTTGCCCGCGGCGTCGATCCGGGCGAGGTCCTCCGGCGTGCCCGAACCGCCGTAGACCGCGGTGAGCTCGGTCTGCTCGGTCGGCGGCGTGCCGTACAGCAGCCGGAGGTCGACGTCGAACCGCTGCCCGTCGTCGGCCACCATCTCCAAGGTCGGCTCGGTGGCACGGCGGGAGTGGCCGAGCGCGTAGGCGTCCGACGCCGTGCCCGGGACGGTCGCGGCGTACATCGCCTCGAACCGGGCGTCGCCCTCGTAGACCAGCGCGAACCGGCAGTCGCAGTCCTCGAACCGGGACAGGGCGGCCAGCGCGTGCGTCCCGCCCCGGGCGGCCGGGTTGTCCGGCTCGGCCGTGACCGGCCGGCCGATCCGGGCGTCGAACACCTGCGTGACGTCGCGGTCCAGCGTCAGCTCGGGGTGGCTGACCACCGTGTACGACGACGGGCGGCCCGGTTCGGCGGTGCTGATCGAGGCGTGCACGGCGTAGCGGCCGCGCGGCAGGCTGATGGTCGTGCCCGAGAACGCCAGGTAGGCCTCGCCGGACTCCAGGTCGAAGACGTAGGCCGACGACCGGCCGTTCAGCGCGGGTTCGACGCCGTTGCGGTCCAGCAGGGTCGGCGTGAACGAGTGCCGCTGCTCCTGCTGGTACACCGAGATCGCGGTGCGGGTGCGGACCGCGCCGGTGGGCTCGTCGGCGACGAGCACGCCGGAGTAGGTCCCGGACCGGCCCTCCTGCCCGGTGACGACCACCTCGACCGACGCGCTGCCACCGGCCGGCACGGTCACGCGGTCCGCGCCGAGCGCGACCAGACCCGCCGGGGCGGAACGGCCCTGCTCGTCGACCAGGTCCGCGCGGACGGCCAGCGTGACCGGCGACGGACCGGTGTTGGTCCACGTGGCCGTGCGGCGCTCCTGCGACCCGGTGTTGGGCCAGGCCAGGTGCACCGAGACGGCCGCCGTGGCGATGACCGGCGTCGCGGTCGCCCGGACCAGGTCGAGCCGACCCGTGCCGACCCCGAACACGCCGGCGTCCGGCACTTCCCGCGCGCTGCCGACCAGGGCCGACTTCAACGCGGGTCCGGACCAGTCCGGGTGCTGCTGGGCCAGGATCGCCGCCGCGGCGGCCACGTGCGGCGCGGCCATGGAGGTGCCGTCGAGCCGCTGGTAGCCGTCGCCGACCGGCTCGCCCAACGGGGGCACGCCGGCCGGCCGGGCCGCCACGATGCCGCCGCCGGGTGCGCTGATCTCCGGCTTGGCCGCGCCGTCGCCGAGCCGCGGGCCGCGGCTGGAGAACGGGCTCGGCTCGTCGCGCTTGGACACGCTGCCGACGGTGAGCGCGTCGTCCGCCGCGCCCGGTGAGCCCACCGTCCGCGCCGACCCGTAGTTGCCGGCGGCGATCACGAACAGCGTCCCGTACTGGCGGCTGAGCGTGTTCACCGCGACGGACAACGGATCCCGGCCGTCGGTGGGCTGACCGCCCAGGCTCATGTTGACGACCTTCGCGCCGGACTCGGCGGCGGCCCACCGCATCCCGGCGAGCACGCTGTCGTCGGTGCCCCAACCGGTGTCGTCGAGCACCTTGCCGACCGCGAGGGTGACGTCCGGGGCGACGCCGCGGTACCGGCCACCCGAAGCGGCACCGGTCCCGGTGATGGTCGACGCGACGTGCGTGCCGTGGCCGTGGCCGTCCTCGACGCCGCCGGTCCCGGTGAAGTCCTGGCTGACGGCGGTCTTGCCGGCCAGGTCGGGGTGGTCGGTGTCGATCCCGGTGTCCAGCACGGCCACCCGCACCCCGGCCCCGGTCAGCCCGCGCTGCCAGGCTGTCGGCGCGCCGACCTGGGACGCGCTCTCGTCCAGGGTGGCGCGGACCCGCTTGTTCAGCCAGACCTTGCGCACCCCCGCGGCGGCGCGGGCGGACGGCGTCCGGGCGGTCAGCGCGCCGTAGAAGTCCGCCACGCGGTCCTTGTCGTGGTCCAGCGCGGTGAGGTCGAGGTCGGGCAGCTCACGGCGCACCGCGACGCCGGCCGACGTGGACGCCAGGCTCCGGGTGTCGTCGTGCTCGACCAGCAGCGGCACCGCCGCGGTGTGCGCGTCGTCGTAGCGCTGGCGGACCAGCCCGGTGACGTTGAACAGCTCCCGGTCCAGCACTCCCTCGCTCACCAGCGGTGCCGCGTCACCGGGCACCACGTACCGGTCGCCGTCGTGCCAGTAGTCCTGGAACGGCACGGGGTGGGCGCGCGGCGCGGGCTCGACCCGCAGCGGGGCCGACGGACCGCTGCCCCACAGCTGCACCCGGTCCCCGCTGACCAGCGTGACCGAGACCGGCTCACCCCCGCCGGCAGCCGCGTCCGGTTGGGCGAGCGCCGTCGTGCCCACCGCCGCGACCGCGCTCGCGGCCAGTGCGGCCACCGACACGGCCCCGCCCCCACGCCGCCACCATCTTCTCCGGCCGACCACATGTCCTCCGATCAGTTTCGCTGGTTCCGGGCTCGCTCAGTCGGGCAGGACGAGACGACCGGCGATGTCGTACAGCTGCGCCACCGGCACGGGGCCGCCGAGCTGGACCGCCGAGCCGTCCACGGCGTCGAGCACCCACAGCCTCTGGTGACCGTTCTCGCTGACGTACCGCGTCTCCCGGCCCTGCACGGGCTCGCCGGGCGTGCCGGTCGGCACGTCCTGGCCCCCGGTGCCGACCATGATCGGCGGCAAGACCTCGCAGGTGCCCACCGAGTAGCGGGTGTTCACACCCGGTCCCGCGTCGGACCGCTTCGCGACCTCGAAGGCGCACACCCGCAGGTCCCCCGGCAGGTCGCGCAACCCGAACGCCGGGGTGACGGTCGCCGTGCCCGGGAAGCGGAGGTCCTGCGCGATCCGCCGGCCGACCTCGCCCAGCCGTGCCGCGGGCACCGTGCCGCCGGGCGGGTTGGACACGTTGACGTACATCGAGCCGCCGTCGGGGTGCGCCACGTACAGCTCGTAGGCGCCCAGGCCGTCTGGGTTCGCGCTCTCGACACCGGGCTGCCCGTTGACGGTGACGGACCGTCCGGGACCGGACTTGAACGCCGCCTGGTCCACCGAGACCATCCGGAACTGCTGGACGTCGATGCGGAGGACCTGGTCGTCGGCCGTCACGGTGAGCATGTACTCGCCGCCGTACAGGGGTGTGCCCGGGTCCTCCGCCGAGCCTCCGATGTTGATCCGCCGTGCCACGTACTCGACCGAGCCCTCCGGCAACCACCCGAGGGCGAAGGGCATCGGCAGGTCGGCGACGGCGGGCTCGGCCGACGCGCCGCTCGTCGGGCCTGCGGTCCGAAGCTGCTCGGCGGGGCCGGCGAGACCGTCCGCGGGGGTGGGGTCGGGCCGGTTCAGCACCACGGCGGTGGCCGCGGCGAGGGTCAGCGCGACCACCCCGGCGGCGACCACGAGCGGTCGGTTCAGCACGGCACGCCTGCGGTGGATGCGCGCCCGTGCGGCGGCGAACACCGCGTCGCCGTCCGGCGCGATGTGCTCGTGCGCGGCGAAAGCGTCCCTGACCAGTCGCTCGACCTCGGTCTGGTCTGCGTTCATCAACTCTCCCTAGCCTCGGCCATGTGGTCCACGGCCATGCCGCTCCGCAATGTCGTCAGTGCCCGGTGGGCGTGGGCGCGCACGGTGGCGCGGGCGCAGTCGAGCAGGTCGGCGATCTCGGCGTCGTCCCACTGCTCGTAGTAGCGCAGGACCAGCACGGCCCGCTGGCGTCGCGGTAACCGCGCCAGCCGTTGCCACATGTCCTCGCGCAACGCGTGGTCGGAGGCGAAGTCGTCCGGACGCGCCTCGTCGGGAACCTCGCCCACGGCCACCAGCCGCGCGGACCTGCTGCGCCGCCACGACAAGTAGCCGTTGGTGACCATCCGCATGACGTAGCGGTCCGGGTTGTCCGCGTCGCGGATCCTGGGCCAGCGGCGGTATGCCTTGACCAGCACTTCCTGCACCAGGTCACCGGCCAGCTCCCGCTCGCCGGTGAGCATCGTCGCGTAGCGCAGCAACCGCGGCAGCCGCGCCCGGACGAAGTTCTCGTAGTCAGCCATCACCACTAAGGACTCCGCCCGGGGGCGAGCTGTTTACCGACACGGCGGAAAATTCCCGGCAGCGGGGAACGGTGTCAACGCAGCGTGCGGAAGAACTCGCGGATGTCGCCGACGAGCAGGTCGGGTGCTTCCACGGCGGCGGCCCGTGCGCCAGGGTCCGGGGCCGGCTGATCTGGATCATCGCCTAACCGGACCGCTCGGTCTCGAGGTGGTCGAGGTGGCGCAGCCGAGCCCGCTCAGCCTCGGTCAGCTCACCCAACCTCGCCAGGGCCGACCCCGGTGAACGCGGCGAGCCCGTTCGCGTGCACGCCGACGACCCGGCCCGGGTTGAGCCGGCCCGGCCCCGGCGAGATCACCGCGCCGCGGTCACCGTCGGCGGGTGCTCGTCACGGGCGGTGTCAACGGCCGCCGAACGCATCGCGCCCACGACCGCGACCCCGGAGCGGGTCGACGAGCACAGCTGCACCCTGCGGGCCGGGTCGAACTCGCTCGACGGACTGGCCATCCACATCACCCCAGGGTCTCGCCGCCCGCCTCGCCGCCGCGACGGAGCAGCACCCGGCCGGTCCAATCGAGACGTCGTCCGTTCGACGCGCTTTCGACGTGGTGGCGGCGGGTTCGCGTCGAACGTTCGACAGCGGGCGTCGACGGGTCGGCACGGCTGCCGGCCACAGGACCGTTCGGGCGATGCGCGCCGGGCAGTCGAAAGTTTTTCGCCCACGCCTGTTGACACCGGGATCACGCCGTTCGTACGGTCTCCCCATCGTCGTTGGGGCCGGAACACCGTGGACGCCAACGAAAACCGGACATCACCCAGGGTCCGCGCAAGCGACCTGACCGACACAGTGGCCATAGCTGGATAACGCTTTCCGGAACTCATTCGGAAAGATGAATCGTTTCAAAACGAGGGCTCTGGCCCTCGACCCGGACTGGGAGCGCTCCCAGAACCTGCGACGGAGGAGCAACGGTGCTCACCAACTCGTTCAGAGTGCGCGCACTGGCCGCCACCACGGCGATCAGCGCGGTGACCGGAGGCCTGTTGGTCGCCGGTGTGGCCTCGGCGGCCCCGGGCTGCGGGGTCGACTACGTGGTGCAGACCCAGTGGCAGGGCGGGTTCACCGCCAGCGTCACGATCAAGAACCTCGGCGACCCGGTCGACGGGTGGAAGCTGGCGTGGTCCTTCCCCGGCTCGGAGCGCTTCGACCAGGGGTGGAACGCGACCTTCACCGCGTCGGGCGCGAGCGTGACGGCGGCCAACGTGGACTACAACCGGTCGATCCCGACCGGCGGCACGGCGTCGTTCGGCTTCAACGGCACGATGACCGGCAACACCGTCGGCGTGCCATCGTCGTTCACGCTGAACGGCACCACGTGCACGGGCGACGTCGACCCCACGACGACGACCACCACGCCCACCAGCACCACCACGACGACGACCACAACGACCACCACCACCACCACGACTCCCGGCCCCGGCCCCTCGGACCCGACCGGCCGCAAGCAGGTCGAGCGGCTGGACCGCGGTGTGGTCAGCGTGCGGTCCGGCAGTGGCAACCTGGTCAGCTGGCGGCTGCTGGCGGGCGACCCGCAGAACGTCGGGTTCAACGTGTACCGCGGCGGCACGAAGCTGAACTCCTCGCCGATCACGTCGTCCACGAACTACCTCGACAACGGCGCGGCGGCGGACGCCTCCTACACCGTGCGCGCCGTGGTGAACGGTGCCGAGCAGCCGGCGTCCCCCGCGTCGCTGGCCTTCGGCGCCGGCTACCGGGACGTGCCGATCCAGTCCCCGGGCTCCGGGTACGTCGCCAATGACGCGAGCGTGGGCGACCTCGACGGTGACGGCGACTACGAGTTCGTGCTGAAGTGGGATCCCGACAACGCCAAGGACAACTCGCAGTCCGGTGTCACGGGCAACGTCTTCATCGACGCCTACCGGCTCGACGGCACGCGGTTGTGGCGGATCGACCTCGGGCGCAACATCCGGGCCGGCGCCCACTACACGCAGTTCCAGGTCTACGACTACGACGGTGACGGCAAGGCCGAGGTCGCGATGAAGACCGCGGACGGCACGCGTGACGGTCGGGGCACGGTGATCGGCAACGCGAGCGCCGACTACCGCAACTCCTCCGGCTACATCCTGTCCGGCCCGGAGTTCCTGACCATGTTCAACGGCCAGACCGGCGCGGCGATGTCCACGGTGAACTACGACCCGCCGCGCGGCAACGTCTCCTCGTGGGGCGACAGCTACGGCAACCGCGTCGACCGGTTCCTCGCCGGCACGGCCTACCTCGACGGCGAACGGCCCAGCCTGATCATGGCGCGCGGCTACTACACCCGTGCCGTCATCGCGGCCTGGGACTTCCGCAACGGCACGCTGACCAAGCGGTGGACGTTCGACTCCAACAACCAGTCCGGTTACGCGGGCCAGGGCAACCACTCGCTCAGCATCGCCGACGTGGACGCCGACGGCCGTGACGAGATCCTCTACGGCGCGGCCGCGATCGACGACAACGGCCGCGGTCTGTGGACCACGGGCCTCGGGCACGGCGACGCGGCGCACGCGGGTGACTTCATCCCCTCCCGGCCGGGCCTGGAGTACTTCAAGGTCTCCGAGGACTCGTCCAAGCCTGGTTCGTGGTTGGCCGACGCCCGCACCGGCCAGCGGCTGTGGACGACCGCGTCGGGCAGTGACAACGGCCGCGGCGTGGCCGACGACATCTACGCGGGCAACCCCGGCGCGGAGATGTGGTCGGCGGCGGACGGCAGCCTGCGCAACGGCGCGGGCCAGAACGTCGGCCGCAAGCCGTCGTCGATGAACTTCCTGATCTGGTGGGACGGCGACCCGACGCGCGAGCTGCTGGACCAGACCCGGATCGACAAGTACGGCACGAGCGGCGACACCCGCCTGCTCACCGGTTCCGGTGTGGCTTCCAACAACGGCACCAAGGCCACCCCGGCCCTGAGCGCCGACCTGTTCGGCGACTGGCGCGAAGAGGTCGTCTGGCGCAAGTCGGACAACTCGGGGTTGCGCATCTACTCCACCCCGCACCAGACCGACCGGCGCATCCCCACGCTGATGCACGACACCATGTACCGGGTCGCCATCGCGTGGCAGAACACCGCCTACAACCAGCCGCCGCACCCGAGCTTCCACATCGGCAGCGGCATGGCCACCCCGCCGTGGCCGGACGTGCACTACGCCGGCTGACCCCGGCTCCACCAAGCGCTCGCGTGTGCCCGGGCCTCGCGCAAGGCCCGGGCACGCGCGAGTTTTCGTCGTGCCTGGACGGGGGCGGTTTTCCGCATTCCTCCAACGCGGACAACGGTCACCCCATACGAGATGCGACCGTTGACGGTCACGATAGGCGCCGTGACACTTCGGCTGAAGAAATCCTCTCGGCCCCGGCGGCCCGGCCGCCGTGCCCACTCAGCTGAAAGGCACGCACATGACATTGTCGTCATGCGGTGCGGTCGTGCGATCGGCACTGGTGCTCGTGGTCGGCGCGGTCGCGGCGCTCGCGCCCGTCGCGCCGTCGGCTCAGGCCGCCACCGTGGACACCGCGGCGAGCTACGTGTTCGTGGCCCGGCACAGCGGCAAGGCGATGCAGGTCCAGTCCACTGCGGACGGTGGCGCGGTGGTGCAGTCGGCGCGGGTCGATTCGCCGGCGCAGCAGTTCCAGTTCGTCGACTCCGGCGGCGGTTACTACCGGCTCAAGTCGCGTTACAGCGGCAAGGTGGTGGACGTGTCGGGTTCGTCCACGGCCAACGGCGCGGACGTGGTGCAGTGGACCGACAAGAACGCGGCCAACCAGCAGTTCAGTTTGGTGGACACCGACAGCGGGTACGTGCGGATCGTCAACCGCAACAGCGGCAAGGCGTTGGACGTATGGGAGCGCTCGACCGCCGACGGAGCGCGCGTGTCCCAGTACGACGTCAACGGCGGAACGAACCAGCAGTGGCAGCTCGTCCGGCTCGGCACCACGCCGACCGACCCGGTGCCCGGCGGTTGCACCGGCACCGCGCCGATCACGTGCCGCTACGACGTGACGCCGGGCCACTACGACGTGACCGTGCGGCTGGGCAGCTCGTCCCGCGCGGCCAACACCGGCATCACCGCCGAGGCCCGTCGCCGGGTGCTCGACGCCGTCGACACCGGCGCGGGCCAGTTCGCCGACCGGGTCGTCACCGTCAACGTGCGCGTGCCCGAAGGGCAGCCGACCGGCCAGGGCGGCACCGGCACGCCGGGGTTGACGCTCGTGTTCGACGGCCGCTCCCCCGCCGTCTCGGCGATCACCGTCAAGCAGGTCAGGCCGCCGGCGTTGTTCCTGGTCGGCGACTCCACGGTGTGCGACCAGCCCACCGCCCCCTACACCGGCTGGGGCCAGTTGCTGCCCTCGCGGCTGCGTGAGGGCCTGTCGGTGGCCAACTACGCCGACTCCGGCGAGAGCTCCGGCTCGGTGCTGTCCAACTCGGCGCTGTTCCCCGCCGTGCGGTCGCAGACCCGGGCCGGCGACACGGTCATGATCCAGGTCGGCCACAACGACAAGCAGACCAGCGCCACCGCGTTCCGCGACAACCTCACCCGCATGGTCCGCGACGTCCGCGCCGCGGGCGGCACGCCGGTGCTGGTGACGCCGCCGGTCCGCCGGCTGTTCGACTCGTCCGGGCGCCTCACCGGGACCGCCTGGCACGTCAACGAGGTCGGCACGAACCTGCCCAACGAGATGAAGGCCGTCGCACGGGCGCAGGGCACGTCGTTGATCGACCTGACCACGCTGTCGGCCAACATGGTCCAGCAACTGGGCACCACCGGGTCCCAGCAGCTCTTCCTGACCAGGGAAGCGGGCGACAACACCCACTTCTCCGAGTACGGCGCGGCGCAGATGGCGGGCCTGGTGCTGACCGAGGCCGTCCGGCTGGGCGTCATCGGGTCCGCCCAGGTCCGCTGACACACGCGAACTCCGCCGAAAACGACAGGGAGCGTCAATGAGGACATCTTCACGGAACCGGTACCTGGCGGTCGCGGCGGCGTTGTTCGCCGCGGTGACGGCGGTCGTGCTGCCGGTCGGACCGGCGCAGGCCGTGCCCGCGCCCGCGCCGTGCGCCGCACCGCAGGCCGACTCGGGGGCGGCCGCCGCCCTCGCCCCGTTCAAGGTGTGGTTGGCCGGTGACTCCACCATGGCGAACGGCAACAGCACGTGCCCGGTGGGCTGGGGTCGCGAGTTCGACCGGCTGTTCAACGACGACGTCACCGTCGTCAACAACGCCGTGGGCGGGCGCAGCATCCAGACCTGGCTGTACGAGTCGAACGTCAAGAGCACCAAGGACTCCGCCGGCGAGTGCGTGGTCAGCCCCCGCACGTACGCCTCGCGTTGGGCGGACATGCTGGCGAGCGGCGGGATGCAGGCGGGCGACTGGCTGATCATCCAGTTCGGCATCAACGACGGCGACTCGAACTGCCCGCGCCACGTCGGCACCGCCCGGTACCGGGAACTGCTGTCCACCATGGGCCGCGAGGCCAAGGCCCGCGGTGTGAAGCCGATCTACGTCACGCCGGTGGCGGCGATCCGCTGCTCGGGCTCGACCGCCGTGGGCAACCGCGGGTTCGTGTCCGAGACGATCGCGCAGGCCCAGGCCGACCAGGTGCCGGTCATCGACCTGCACCAGCGCAGCGTCGCGCTGTACAACTCGCTGCGCCTGTGCCCCAACAACGGCGACTACAGCCAGGGTGCGGTCGGCGCGTTCTTCTGCAACGACCACACCCACTTCGAAGCCGCCGGTGCGGCCCGCATCGCCGAGGTCGTCGCCGCGGCGCTGCGGGAGCAGGGCATCGGCCTGGCCTCTTCGTTGCGCCAGGTCTCGAGCTCCTACAGCCTGGTCGCGCAGCACAGCGGCAAGGCCGCCGACATCAACGAGGCGTCCACCGCGGCCGGGGCCCGGCTCGTCCAGTGGGCGCCGAACGGCCGGACCAACCAGCAGTTCGAGTTCCTCGACTCCGGTGACGGCTACGTCCGCATCAAGGCGCGGCACAGCGGCCTGGTCCTCCAGGTCTCGGGCAACGCCAACGGCGCGGACATCACCCAGCAGCCCGACACCGGCGCCACGAGCCAGCAGTGGCGCGTGGTCGAGCACGGGGGCGACGTGATCAGCCTGGTCAACCGGCAGTCCGGGCTGGCCATGGACGTGTGGGAGCGCTCGACCGCGGACGGGGCGCGGATCTCCCAGTGGACCTACAACGGCAGCCCCAACCAGCGGTTCACCCGCCAGCGCACCTGACGCACCGCACCTCACGGGGTGCCGCCCCTCGCCGTTCGATCGGGTGGGCGGCACCCCGTGAGTTCGTTGCCGGGTGCTCAGCGGCGCGTCGCGTGCCCCACGGGTTGCGGAGCGGGCGTCAGGCCGAAACCGGCGGCGACGAAGGCCGGGTCGTCGCGCAGGAACGGGAAGTCCGTGGACACCAACGACCGGATCGCCGGCATCGGCACCGGGCTGCGCGGCGGGCGGGAGTGCGGGTTCCACAGGCCGGGCTTGGGTGGTGGGCCGTCGTGGAACTCGCCGATCATCACGCCCTGGGCCGCGCAGTCGGCTTTGAGGCTCAGCTGGGCCTCGTCGACGAGTCGGGACGCCTCCTCCTGCGACAGGTCCGGGAACAGCCAGGAACGGGGCGCGCAGGTCCAGGTACCACGCCCGGTAGCGGGCCAGGGCGGCGGGACCTCGGTGCCGGGCTCGGCGGTGGTGGTGAGCGACACGGCCGGGTCCAGCGCCTCCGGCAGGGTCACGCCGGTGACCGTGCCGGGCTCGGCGAGGATGAACCGCACCGCCCCGGGCGGTTGGCGGGGCCGCGGTGCTCGACTCCGCGCCGCCTGCCGCGGACCCCGGCCGGCAAGATCAGCCGAGGTCGCGGAGTTCCTTGAGCCGCCAGGGAAATCGTCTGGATGGCGGCTGGAGCGGCTCTGGACGGCGTGCCAGCATGGAGCCTTCGCAGTCCCGCCGCGTCGAGCGGCACGATGGGGGTCGTGCGTGCTGGTCGTCCAGGTGCTCGGTCCTCTGCGGGCCTGGCGTGACGGCGCCGCGCTGGCGCTCGGCCCGGCCGGTCGTCGAGCCGTGCTCGGCCTGCTGGCCCTGGCCCACGGCAAGCCGGTGACGCGGGCCGAACTGGTCGACGCGCTGTGGGGTGAACGCCCGCCGCCCAGCGCGACCAACGTCCTGCACACCCACGTCAAGCACCTGCGGCAACTGCTGGAACCCGGCCGCGGCCCCCGCGCGCCGAGCACGACCCTGCCCGCCGTGGACGACGGGTACGCGTTGAGCCTGCCCGCGGACGCGGTCGACCTGGTCCGGTTCCGCTCGCTGGTCGCCCGCGCCGACTCGTGCCGCGCGACGGACCCCACGCGCGCCGCCGACCTGCTGGGCCAGGCGCTGGCGTTGTGGCGCGGACGTCCGCTGGCCGACGTGCCGGTGCTGGCCGACCACCCCGGCGTCGTGACGCTGGCCGGGGAGCACCGGGCCGCGCTGGCCCGGCACGCCGAGGTGATGATCGAGGCCGGCGCGGCGCGCGACGTGCTGCCCGCGCTCGTCGAGTACGTCGCCGCGCACGGGCTGGACGAGGCGATGCACGCGTTGCTCATCCGCGCGTACACCGCGTCGGGTCAGCGGGATCGGGCGTTCGGCACCTACAACACCGTGCGGCGGCACCTGACGGAGGAGCTGGGCGTCGGCCCCGGCCCCGAGCTGACCGCCGCCTACCTCGACGCGCTCGAAGAAGCACCCGTCGAGAGCCCCGCCGGACCCCCGCCATCACCACCGGGCGTCAACCAGCTGCCCGGGGACGTGGTCGGTTTCACCGGCCGCCGAGCGGAGCTGGCCGAGCTCGACCGGGTGGCGGCGGCCGAGCGCAGCGGCGTGCGGATCGTCGTGGTGTCCGGCACGGCCGGCGTGGGCAAGACGGCGCTCGCGCTGCACTGGGCGCACCGGATCCGGTCGGACTTCCCCGACGGTCAGCTGCACGTGGACCTGCGTGGTTACGACGCCCGGTCGCCGGTGGCGGCGCAGGACGCGTTGAGCCGCCTGCTGGACGGCCTGGGCGTGACCGGCGCGGACGTCCCGGTCGACGCCGACCAACGCGCCGCGCGGTACCGCGCCGAGCTGGCCGACCGGCGGGTGCTGGTCGTGCTCGACAACGCCGCCACCGTCGAGCAGGTGCGGCCGCTGCTGCCCGGCACGCCGGGCTGCCTGGTGCTGGTGACCAGCCGCAACAGCCTCGCGGGCCTGGTCGCGCTGCACGGCGCGCACCGGCTGGACGTGGACCTGCTGCCGGAGCCGGACGCGGTGGCGCTGCTGCGCGCGTTGATCGGCGAGCGGGTGCGCCGGGAACCCGCGGCCGCGGTGGAGCTGGCCGCGCGGTGCGGCCGGTTGCCGTTGGCGCTGCGCGTCGCCGCCGAGTTGGCGGTGTCCCGGCCGACCAGCCCGCTGGCCGAGCTGACCGGCGAGCTGGCCGACCGCCGCCGCCGGCTGCGCGTGCTCGACGTCGGCGACGACGTGCGCGCCGCCGTGCGGACCGTGTTCTCGTGGTCCTACTTGCAGTTGCGGCCGGAGGTCGCGACGGCGTTCCGGCGGTTGGGGCTGCACCCCGGGCCCGACGTGACGCCGTTCGCGCTCGCCGCCCTCACCGACGGCGACCCGGACTCCGCGCGCGCGACGCTGGAGGCGTTGTCGCGCAACCACCTCGTGCGGCCGACGCCCGGTGGCCGGTTCGCCGTGCACGACCTGCTGCGCGCCTACGCCGAGGAGCTCGCCCGCGAGCACGACCCGGAGCCGGAGCGGCGCGCCGCCGTCGAGCGGTTGCTCGCCCACCACCTGGCCGCCGCGTCGTCCGCGATGGACCTGCTCTACCCGGCCGACCGCCCCTACCGGCCCGCCGTGCCCGTGACGCTGCCGCCGCCGTTCGCCGCCGACGCCGCGCGGGCCTGGCTCGACGCCGAACGGCCCACGCTCGTCGCCCTGTGCCGCTTCGCCGAGCGCGAGGACCGGCCCGGCCGCGCGGTCGACCTGGCGAACACGCTGTACCGGTACCTGGAGGGCGGCCACTACGCGGACGCGTCGGCCATCCACGAGTGCGCGTCCCGGGCCGCCCGGCGGGCCGGTGACGACGCCATGCTGGCCTCGGCGTCGACCAACCTCGGCGCGTTGCGCCGGATCCTCGGCGACTACGAGCAGGCGGCCGAACACCTGCGCGAGGCGATCGAGCTGCACCGGCGGACCGGTGACCACTACGGCGCCGCACGGGCGCTGTCCAACCTCGGCATCGTCCAGGAACGGCTCGGCGCGCACGAGGACGCCGCGTCACTCCACCTGGAGGCGCTGTCCCTCCAGCAGCGGCTGGGCAACCGCTACGGGGAGGCGGCGGCGCTGCTCAACCTCGGCAACGCGCACAGCCGTCCCGGTCACCACGCCGGCGCGGTCGAGTACCTGGAACGCGCGCTGGAGCTGTTCGGGCGACTCGACGACGCGGCGGGCCAGGCCATCGCGCTGGCCAACCTCGGCGACGTGTGCGCGAGCCTGGGTCGCCACCCGGACGCGGTCGGGCACCTCACCCGGGCCCTGGAGCTGTTCCAGCGCCTGGACCACAGCTACGGCGTGGCGGTCACCTTGAGCAACCTGGGCAACGTGCACCTGCGGCTCGGCGACTGGTCCCGGGCGCACGACTGCTACACGTCCGCCTTGGAGACGTTCCGCGACCTCGGTCACCGATACGGGGAGGCGAGCGCCCTCAACGGCCTCGGCGAAGCCCTGCGGACCGCCGGTCGACCCGACGAGGCCCGCGCCGCGCACGCCGCCGCCCTGCGCATCGCCGCCGAGACCGGTGACCAGGACGAGCAGGACCGCGCGCGGGCCGGCCTGGGAGTCACCCACCAGCACGCGTGAGCCACGCGCGGTGGTGTCGTCGCCGGTCAGCGCTGCGGCTGGTCGGGGAAGAAGACCTTGCCGGTGCCCCAGACCTCCTCCAGGCCCTCGGTCGCGCAGCGGTCGGTGTCGTTGTGCGCGAACAGCACGCCGCCGACGTACAGGCCGAGCATGCGTCCCTTCACGATGCGGCCGGCGATGGCGCTCGACGGAGGGCTGTCACCGTCGACGGCGTCGACGATCGGGGCGATGGTGGACGTGCCGAGCAGGGCTCCGTCGATCCCGCGCCAGGTGATCGTGGCGGTGCCCTCGATCGCCTCGGCCCGCGTGCAACTGGCCGTGGAGGAGCCCGAGAACGACAGCACGCCGGAGCGGTGGGTGGCGGGCGAGCCGTCGTCCTTGATGCAGTCGGTCAGCTTGTAGGTCCCCTGGGTGGTGACCTTGGCGGGCGTGCTGCGCACGGCCGGCTCGAAGACGATCGGCTGCGCCTCGGGCACCTCCACCATGCACGCCGGTCCGGCCGTGGTCCGCGCCTGCCCGGTCGTCCCCTGCGGTTCCCGACCGGTCGCGGCCGGCGCGGGCACGACGCCGAACACGACCGCGGCGGCGCCCGCGGCCAGCGCGGTGTGGCGGATCCACCTCACCGTGGCGGGATTCGTCATGATGTGACCTCCTGTTGTTCCGAGCGGTGCGCTTCGGGCGACGGTGCGGGCGGTGGGAGGGCGGGCGCGGCCGGCGCGGGTGGCAGCAGCCGGGCGAGCGGGGCGGGCAGCCACCAGTTGCGGTGGCCGAACAGCCGCATCAGGGCGGGGACGAGCACGAGCCGGATCACGGTGGCGTCGAGGACGATGGCGGCGATCGCGGTGAAGCCGACCTGCCGCAGGTCCGGCCGGGGCGTGAAGCACAGGCCCAGCAGCGCGACCACCATGACGGCGGCGGCCAGCGTGATCGGTTGCGCGGTGTGCCGCAGCCCGTGGGCGACGGCGGCCTCGTTGTCACCGGTGGCGCGGTAGTGCTCGGCCATGCGGTGCACCAGGAAGACCTCGTAGTCCATCGACAGGCCGAACACGACCGTGAAGATCGCCACCGGTAGCAGCGCGTTGACCAGGCCGCCCCCGACGTGGTCGGTGACCAGCGCCAGCAGCCCGAAGGCCGCGCCGAGCGCGAGCAGGTTCATCGCGATGGCCTTGAGCGGGATGAGCAGGCTGCGGAACACCAGCAGCAACAACACGAACGAGCAGGCCAGGACCAGGGCCACGACGTGCCCGAACCGGCCGGCGATCGCCGCGGTGAGGTCGGTGATGATCGCGCTCGGCCCGGTCGCGTACAGCTTCTGCCCCTCGGGCAGCAGCCGCGGCCCGAGGTTCTCGCGGATGTCGCGGACCAGCCGCGCGGCGGCCGGGCTGTCGATGGGGTCGCGCTGCCCCACCATCAGCACGGTCAGGTCGCGGCCGTTGTCGAGGGGGACGACGGCGGAGACGCGCGGGTCGTCGCGCAACGCGCTCATGAGCGCGTA
This sequence comes from Saccharothrix sp. S26, assembly GCF_021390395.1. Taxonomy (GTDB): domain Bacteria; phylum Actinomycetota; class Actinomycetes; order Mycobacteriales; family Pseudonocardiaceae; genus Actinosynnema. The sequence goes on along the minus strand of NZ_JAJUWT010000017.1, from coordinate 71,569 downwards.
GACGTCGGCGGGTCCGGCCTGCGGGTCGTGCGGCAGCGCGAGCGCGACCGTGTTGGCCAGCTCGTCGCCCTCCATCCGGGCCGCGCCCTGGCCCGTGCTGGAGTGCGCCAGCAGGTCGCGGTCCAGGCGCAGGCCGAACTGGATGCCCAGCAGCGGCACGGCCATCACGACCAGCACCAGCCCGCTGCCGACGGCGTAACGCCACGGGTGGCGCATGAGGTGGCGGGCCCAACGCTCCCAGCCCAGGCCCGCGGCGCGCTGCGGCCGCACCCGGCCCCGGCCCAGCAGCCGGTCCAGCCGGGGCAGCACGGCCGGCGGCAGGGTCAGCGCCGCGGCCAGCGCCGCCGCGGTCGCCAGCAGCGCGCCCGCCGCGCAGGTCCGCACGGCGGTGACCTCGATGGAGAACAGGACGCTCGCGGCGACCGCGATGGCCAGGGCGCACCACGCGACCGTGACGCCGGCGGTGGCGACCGACTCCACCGCCGCGTCGTGCGGGGTCGCGCCCCGGGCGCGGGCGCGGCGGTAGCGCAGCAGGATCAGCACCGAGTAGTCCAGCCCGAGGCCGAACCCCACGGTCGTCATCGCGACCAGCATCGTGACGTCGACCGCGGTCACCAGGCCGAGCAGGGCCAGCGCGCCCAGCCCGACCAGCACGCCCGCGCCGGCGACCAGCAACGGCACCGCGGCCGCGCCGACCGTGCCCAGCCCGACCACGAGGACGGCCGCCGCCAGCGGCACCGCGACGACCTCGATGCGCCACAGCGCGGAGGTCTCGCCGCGGACCATCTCGTCCAGCACCGGCGTCACGCCCACCACGCCGACGGTCACGTGACCACCGCCGGCCCGGTCGACGGCCTGCCGTGCGACGGCGCTCAGCTCCCGGGACAGCCGTTGCCGCTCGCGGTCGTCCCCGGCGACCCCGATCGCGAGGTAGCTGTGGCGCGGGTCCTGCCGGTCGGTGACCGGGAGGCCCACCACCGAGCCGACCTCCGGCCTGGCCGTGACGGCACGGGCCGCCTCCTGGACGACCCGCTGGTAGCGCGGGTCGGCGGCGGGCCACTCGGGCGAGTCGAAGGCGAGCATGAACTGCTCGTCGCCCAGGCGCGGGAACTTCTCGGTGATCAGCTCCCCGGCGTGGTCGGACTCGGTGCCCGCCGCGCTGATCGACACCGGGGCCACGGCGTCGACCAGGGAGGGCAGCAGGGCGGCGGACCCCGCGGCGAGGGCGATCCACAGGGCGATCACGGTCCGGCCACGGCGAGCCATGAGCCGTCCCAGTCGATTCACCGCGCTCCCCACGCCCGAGGAATTGCCGCCGCGGCGAAACGGCGCACCGTCGCGGCCAAAGGCACCGAATCGGCACGCTACCACCACTATTCGCTCCCAAAAGGACGATAAATGCCATACGAAAGGGTGAACGCTGTGGTGAGCGCCGACCCTCTTTTTCCGCGAACCGACCCGAATACGGTCACTGAAAAGGGTGATGCGGTGGCTCGGCTACCATCCGCCGACCTCGGCAGGGAAGGCGGCTCTGGTGGACCACCGATGGGCGCGGGCGGGTGTCGACACGCCGCTGCTGCGCGAGTCGTACCTGCGCTGCGAGCGCGAGTTGCGCGACGACCTGGCGCCTTTGGCGGTCGCGGTGTCGTTGTTGCCCGCGCAGACCCGGCCGCACGTGCACGCGGTGTGCGCGTTCGCGGCGCGGACCGATCACATCGCCGACGAGGGCGACCCGGCCGGCCGCGCGGACGAGCTCGCCCGGTGGTGCGCGGACTCGTTGGCGGAATTGCGGGAGGGGCGCAGCGAACACCCCTTGCGGCGGGCGTTCGTGCACACCGTGCGGTTGTGGGACCTCGACGTGGGACTGGTCGAGGAATTGTTGGACGCGTTCGTGGCGGACAGCGCCGCGCCGCCGGCGTTCACCACGTTCACCGACCTGCGCCGGTACCTGCGCGGTGTCGGCGGGACGGTGGCCGAGCTGCTCACCCCGCTGCTGGACCCGCAGGGGGACGACCCGGTGCGGCCGCGGCGGCTGATGTCGGTGCTGGGCGAGGTGTTCCAGTTGCTCGACGTCCTCCAGGACTTCACCGTCGACCTGCCCCGGGGCCGCTGCTACCTGCCGGCGGACGACCTGCGCCGGCAGGGGCTGCGGCACGGCGACCTGGCCTCCCGCGGGTACCGCGGCGCGCTGGACGAGCTGGTCGAGCTCCAGGTGCGGCGGACACGTGAGCTGTTGGACCGCGGCACGGCGGTGGTGCCCTTGGTGCACCCGTCGAGCCGGCCGTTCCTGCAAGCGTGCATCCGCGGTGCTCTCACCTACCTCGACGAGGTCCAGCGGCGCAAGGCGGCCGTGCTGCGCGAGAGCATCCCGCTGCCGAACCGGCTGTCGCCGCTCGCCCTGACCGAGGCCCTGGCGTCCGCCGCCGTTCTCCCATCGCCCCGGCGACCGCTCCCGGGACGGCTGCGGCGTTACTTCCGCCGGGCGCGCTCCGCCCAGCCCGTGCCGATGGTGGTGCCGAACCACCTCGCGGTGATCATGGACGGGAACCGGCGGTGGGCCGCGGCTCGCGGCGAGGCTCCGCTGGAGGGGCACCGCGCCGGCGAGCGGGCGATGCGGCGGTTGATCGACTCGGCGTTGCGGCTCGGTGTGCCGAACGTGAGCGTGTTCGCGTTCTCGACGGAGAACTGGGGGCGTTCCGCGGCGGAGGTGGAGGAACTCATGGAGGAGTTCGTCGCGCACGTCCGGCGGTACCTCGAGCACTACGACCAGCTCGGCGTCCGGTTGCGCTGGTGCGGTCGCCGAGACCGCGTGCCACCGACCGTGCGGGCGGAGCTCGAACAAGCCGAGGAGCTGACCGCGAGCAACCGCAGGCTGACGTTCGGGTTCTGCGCGGACTACGGCGGGCGGACCGAGATGCTCGACGCGGCGACCGCGCTGGCCGCCGACGTGGCCGCCGGCCTGGTGCGGCCCGACCAGATCCGCGAGGGCGACCTGGTGCGGCGGTTCTACCTGCCGGACCTGGCCGACGTGGACCTGCTGGTGCGGACTTCCGGGGAGCAGCGGACCAGCAACTTCCTGCCCTGGCACACCGCCTACGCCGAACTGGTCTTCACCGACGTAGCTTGGCCGGACTTCGACCACCGGCACCTGCTGGACGCCATCACCGAGTACTCCCGCCGCCGGCGCCGCTTCGGCGCGGACCAACCGAGCGGCGCGATGACCACCTGAACCCGGCTCCCCGGCGGTGGCGGTCGGCCGGAAACCCGAGGAACACGCGCACGCTTTCCCGCGAATCGACTGCGACGGGCCGCTCCCGCCCGCGTGGTGCCACCTGCGTGAAGCCGAACGGCAGTTCGAGACCGAGTCGGTGCCGCCGGCGCGGTCCTGACCGGCTGCGCGTGCCGCGACCGGTCCCTCCCCGTGGGGGACCGGGTAGACGCCCGGGCTGTACCAGCCGGGCGCGGGCGGCGTCCACGTGCGGCGTGCACCTCAACGTCACGTGATCTCGTGCTTGCCCCGGTCCAGCGTCGCGCACGACCGCCGCCAGGTCGAAGAAGGGCGAGCCGACGCACGCGCCGGTGCCGGTGAAGCAGACGCGGGACACGTGCGGCCGACCGTCCGGCTTCGACGCGCCGAGTGCGAGCAGGGACGTTCGTGTCGGTCGCCCTGTGCCCTGGCGGCCGGGCCCCCTCGGACCGGCCCCCGGACGTCGTCGCCCACGTCGTCCTTGCGCCGCAGGCGTGTCAGGGCACTGGGGTGATCCGTGCCAGGGACAGGACCACCCGCTCGACCGTGTCCGCCGACGGCCAGGGGAAGTCGGGCAGGCTCGCGCGCAGCAGGACCCGCCCGTGCAGGGCGGTCCACAGCGCGACCGCGTCGCCGAACGGATCGGTGCTGGCCGAACGCCCGGCGCGCACGCACGCTTCGAGGTTGCGCACGAGGACGTGGAAGGCGTCGAGCCCGCGGCTGTCGGAGTCGTCGGTGCGCGCGGCTGCGGGCTTGAGGCGGGGCCAGTCGAACAGCACCCGGTACCGTGCCGGTTCACGGGTGCCGAAGTCGATGTAGGCGGCGCAGCCCGCGAGCAACCCTTCGACCGGGTCTTCGTGCGCGGTGACGGCCGCCTCGACGTCGCCGTGGAGTTGGGCGATCGCTTCGAGCACCACCGCTTCCACGATGGCGTCCCGGTCGGTGAAGTGGGCGTAGATCGAGGGCGCCGAGATGCCGACCTCCCGCGCCACCGACCGCAGTGTCACGGTCTGGTCGGTGCCGGTGCGCACGATCAAAGCGGTCGCGGCCCGGACGATGTCCTCGCGCAGCCGAGGCCCTTCGCCCCGGCGGTTGCGCGGGCGGGAGGGGGAGCCGTCCGCGGGTGCCTCAGCCATGACCTGACTTTACAGGTGTTAGCCGACTGCCGTAGCGTCCCGCCGCGACCGACTTACACCTGTAAGCTTACGAACGTTAGGACGCCCGTGCGCACCGACGACCCGATCGACCCGGACGCGGGCCACCCGCGCCGCCGCCCCGCGCTCGCCGTGCTGTGCGCGGCGCTGGTGGTCACCACCCTCGACAACACGGTGCTCAACACCGCCCTGCCCGCGATCGCCGACGACCTGCGCGCCTCGACCGCCGACCTCCAGTGGATCAACAACGCCTACACGCTCGTCTTCGCCGCGCTGCTGATCGCGGCGGGCGGCCTGGGAGCGCGCTTCGGCCAACGCCGGGCCCTGGTGGGCGGCCTGGTCGTGCTGGCCGCCGGGTCGGCAGCCGCCGCCACGGCCGCGTCCGCCGGTCAGCTCATCGCCTGGCGCGCGGTGATGGGCCTGGGCGCGGCGTTCGTGATGCCCGCGACCCTCTCGATCATCGTCACGATCTTCGGCACCCGAGAGCGGGGCCGGGCCATCGCCGTGTGGTCCGCGTCCGCGGCCATCGGCATCGTCCTGGGCCCCGTGACCGGCGGCCTGCTGCTCGAGCACTTCGCCTGGGGCAGCGTCTTCTCGCTCAACGTCCCGCTGATCGCCGCCGTGCTCGCCGCCGCCCTGGCTCTCGTCCCCGCCCTGCCCGGACGCCCCGCCGGCCGCTTCGACGCGCTCGGCCTGCTGTTGTGCACCACGGGTCTCGCGGCGCTGGTCGACGTGGTCGTGCGGGGCCCCGAACGTGGGTGGCTGACGGGGTGGTCGCTGGCCGAGGCCGGTGCGGCGGCCGTGCTCCTGACCGTGTTCGCGTGGTGGGAGTTGCGCATCGCGCAACCGATGGTCGACTTGCGCATGTTCACGCGACGCACCTTCACCGTCGCCGGGGTGCTGCTCGCGGTCACGTTCTTCGCGTTGTTCGGTCTGTTGTTCGTCTACACGCAGTACCTGCAACTGGTGCGCGGCTACAGCCCGCTCAAGGCCGGGTCGGGAGCTCTGCCGTTCGCCGTGGCGATGGCGTTGGCCGCGGGCACGAGTGATCGCGTCGTCGTCCGCTTGGGCGTCCGGCGCACGATCACCGGTGGACTGGCCGTCATGGCTTTCGGCCTGGGGTGCATGTCTTTCGCGACCACCACCACGGCCTTCGTCCCGCTCGCCCTCGTCATGGCCGTCATCGGCGCGGGGATGGGCCTGGTCATGGCCCCGTCGAGCACCGCGAGCATGGCGGCACTGCCGCGCGAGAAGGCGTCGATGGCCTCCGCCATGAACAGCGTCACGCGCGAGCTCGGCGGCGTGCTCGGCATCGCGGTGATCGGCACCGTCGTCTCCGCCGCCTACCGCGCCGAGTCGCGCGGTTCGCTGCCGACCGCGCCCGACGACCTGACCTCCGCTCACCTCACGGCCGATGCCCTCCCGTCCGATCAGGCCGGTGCGCTCGTCCGCGCCTCCGACGCGGCCTTCACGAACGCGATGAACGTCGGCACCACCGTGTGCGCCGTCGTCGCCCTCCTCGGGGCGCTCGCCGCGCTGAGCTGGCTGGACGGCCGGAAAATCACCGCTGGTCCGGGAGCCGCACCGGCCGCCGCCGAGCCGCCGTCAGGCACCCAAACGAGACAGGATGTCCATTGAGGACACTCGGTGGCGGGCACCGGACAGCTCCTTGACAGCCGTGCGGCCCAGCTCACAGACTGGCGGGGCCGCGGCGATGTTTGCGCGAACATCGGCCGGCGACAGCCGCTCGTCCCGCCGCCGGGCACGGGCGATGAGGGCTGGCGAACGTGGTGCCGCCCACGGCCGGACCTGACGTACCGCAGATCACGCGACACCGGTACCACCTCATGAGGAGATCGACGATGAACTCTTCGCTCACCCGGCGAAACCGGCCACCGCGGCCGGCGAGTGGACACCACCCCACCCCGACCGCGGCGGCCGCCGGTCGCTCGTCCGGACCGTCGTGGAGAACCCTGCGCCGGTCGCTGGTCGCGCTGGCGGTGACCGCGTTCACCGCGGCGGCCGGCCTCGTGGTCACGGTGGCGCCGGCCCAGGCGGCGACCAGCCAGTTCCGCGGCATGAACTGGGCCGTGCTGGGTGACAACTTCAGCACCGGCACGCTCGTCGTGCAGGGCCTGAACCAGTCCGACAGCAACGCGACCGTGCGGGCCAAGGCCAACGCCCTGTACGACGACATGGTTGCCACCCTGGGCATCAACACGGTCCGGCTGCCCATCAACACCCACACCGTGGCCAACACGACCTGGTGGAACGCCTACCGCGGCGCCATCGACGCCGCCACCGAGCGCGGGTTCAAGGTCATCCTGGCCTACTGGGAGGACGGCGCGGCCTCGGGCGGCCGGATCACCAACACCGCCGCGTGGAACACGATGTGGTCCAGCGTCACCAACACCTACGGCTCGAACCCCAACGTCTACTTCGAGCCGATGAACGAGCCCCACGGCTACTCCTCCACGGAGTGGCGCAACGTCGCGGCGAGCTGGCTGAGCTACCACACCTCGGCCGTGCCGGGCCGGGTGCTGATCGGCGGCACCGGTTTCAGCCAGGACCTGCGCGACATCTGCAACGACAGCCGGTTCAACTCGACGCTGCTGTCCTTCCACTACTACGCCTTCTTCTACGGCAACATGACCTACGACCAGTTCCGCAGCCACATCCAGACGCGGCTGGGCAACTGCGCCTCCCGCGCGGTCGCGACGGAGTTCGGCGCGCCGATGTCCACCGGCCTGAACTACGCCGACCCGAACAGCACCGACAACTTCGTGCGCTACATCCGCGCCATCGCGCAGGTCATGCGGGACAACAACATGGGCGGCACGTACTGGCCCGCACTCGGGGGCAAGCCGGGCACCATCGGCTACGACTGGTACTCGATGTACTCCCTCAGCGGCAGCGGCACCGACCTCAACCTGACCATCCGCAACACCTCCGGCGCGGACCGGATCAAGTACGCCTGGGGCGACACCGTCGGCAATCCCCCGACCGGCACGTTCTACCGGCTCACCGTGCGGCACAGCGGCAAGGCCATGGACGTGCAGCAGCCCAACACCGAGAACGGCGCGCGTGTCGCTCAGTACACCTACGGCGGCAACGCGTGGCAGCAGTGGCAGTTCCAGGACGCGGGCAGCGGCTACTGGCGCATCGTCAGCCGCCACAGCGGCAAGTGCCTCGACGTGGTGAGCGCCTCGACCGCCGACGGGGCCGAGCTCGTCCAGTACACCTGCGGCAGCGGGACCAACCAGCAGTTCCAGATGGTCGCCAACGGCAGCTACTTCCAGCTGCGGGCGCGGCACAGCGGCAAGTGCGTGGACGTGCCGGCCGCCTCGACCGCGGACGGCGTGGTCCTCAAGCAGTACACCTGCAACACCGGCACGAACCAGCAGTGGTCGCGCACGACCGTCTGATGACGACCTGGCCGGACGACGGCCCGTTCACGCCGACGACGTGCACCGGTGGGGTGCTACCCCGCCCCACCGGTCACGGTTGCACCCGGCGTTGACGGGCCGTCGACCAGTCCCCGTCGAACGGGACCGGCAGCGAGCGGACCTCGGAGCGCAGCTCGCCACCGGGGCGTTCCCACTCCAGCCCGACGTAGAGCTGGCCGAAGCCGCCCACCACCCGCAGCACTCGTGCCGTCCAGCCGTAGCGGGAGTAGGTGCGGTCCAGCAGGACGGTGCCCTTCTCGTCCACGACCACCACCTGCACCGAGGAGCAGGTGGCCTGCGCGCCGTCCTCGCCGGTGCACGGCTGGTCGCGGGCGACCCAGTAGGCGAGCCTGCCGCGGGCGTCCACGACGTGGTCCACAGTGGCGTCGATCGTCCGGTCGCCGCTGTAGGACACGTGGTAACGCCCCAGGGCCCCGCTCACGTCCCGGGTCCACGCCAGCGCGCCGGTGGGCGTGACGCGGGTGAACCGCGCCTGGTGGTCGGCGTACTGCACCACGTACCCGCCGCCGACGCCGTCCGCCGAGAGCGCCTGCGCCGAGCACGCCGGGTACGCCGCGGGCACGCGGACCGACCACACCAACCCGCTGCGCTGCCCGCGGCGCACCTCGGTGCCGCAGGCGACGGGTGTGGAGGACATGCGGTTGAACGAGTACGCGTTGAGCACGGAGTCCGCCGGGCCCGCGACGGTCTGGCTGTCGGTGCCGTGGTCGGACAACGGGTACCCGTCGGCGTAGCTGCCGTCGGCGCGGTTGAAGAAGTCGAGCTGGCCGAGGACGAAGTGGTCCGGCGTCGCCGAGCGGAACTCGCCGTGGATGATGCCCGGGTAGTCGATCGCGTACCGCTGGTTGCCGGTGGCCGGGTCGAGGACGTGGAAGTAGCTGCCGGACCGGACGACGAGCTGCGACCCGTCGGGGGTCAGGTGGACGAACAGGATGCGCGGGTAGGCGGCGGACCACCGCTGCGCGCCGTCCGGGCCGTAGCCCCGGATCTGCGTGCCGTCCCAGCCCTGGATCGGGTCGTACACGGTCGCGTAGGACCAGCCGTCCGCGCCCCAGGTGAGCCGGCGTTGCTGGTCGCCGCGCGGTGCGGCGCCCGGCGCGGAGGTCACCTGGCACAGCGTCGGCACGGCGGGCGTCCGGCTGCCGTCGCGGTGCAGGTAGCTCGCGTCGGTGCTCCTCGTCGTGGGGTTCCAGGCGCAGTACAGCGTCTCGCCGCTGGGTCCCAGGTCGTCGACGTGGCCGTCGGTGAGGGTGAACTCGCGCGGGGCGGGCGCGCCGGGCAGCGGGATCGTGCCCGCGCCGCCCGGGGTCAGCACGGTGAGGGTGAACGTGCCGGTGGCCGTGCGCCCTTGGGCGTCACGAGCCCGCACGGTGAACTGGGACTGGCCGGCCTGGGTCGGCGTGCCGCTGATCGTGCCGCCGGTGAACACCAGGCCCGGCGGCAACGCCCCGCCGACCACGGTCAGCACGACGGGCGCGGTGCCGCTCTGGGCGGTGACGGTGGTCGAGTACGGCAGTGAGCGCTGCCCGGACGGCAGCCGGCCGCCGGCGAGCCGCGGTCCGGGCCAGGTGCCACCGGCCGTGGCGAGCCGGTAGCGCAGGAAGTCGGCCTGGGCCAGGGTGTAGCTCGCGCGCAGGAACCAGAAGTCCACGTCCAGGCTCGCCTGCGCGCTCGCCCCGGCGTCGACGGTCCACCACGGGTCGGCGGTGGGGCTGATCTTCGTCTCCACGAACGCGCCCGCCAGCAACGACGGTCCGGCGACCCCGCCGAACGCGAGCTGCACCCGTGGCCCGAAGGTGACGCGCAGGGTGGCCGAGGCGGCGTCGGAGGGCGGGGTCATCGACCCGGTCACGTCCGCCTCGCGGATCCACCGCACGCCCTGCCGGCCGGCGTCGAGCACCGCGCCGAACCGCACCGTCGCCGAGAGCTGCGCGCTGAGCCCGATCCCCGCTTCGAACTTCGCCTGCACGACCGGCGTCAGCTTCGGCACGAACCCCCACACCGGCGGCAGCGCGATGGTCGGCCCCACCGGGAAGTCGCACTCGGCGGCGAAGCCCGCGGTGAAGCCCACGGACCCGCGCAGCTCGGCTTCGGCCGTGATCGAGAACCGCTCCAGCCCTCCCGCGCCCCACGCGAGGTCCAGCACGACCCGGGACTGCACGGCGAGGTCGACCGACACGGTCAGCGGCCGTCCACCGCAGTCGACGCCGGCGTTGGCCGAGGCCGGCGGGATCGCGCCGTCCTGCGCCGCCTTGCCCGCCAGCGCGCCGGCGGCGGTGCCCGCCAGCGCGCGGGTGTCCGCGCTGCCCTGCACCGAGCCGGAGGGGAACGCCTCGTCGATGCGGACCGGGGTGGTGCGCACGGTCGTGCTGCCGCCGGAGGTGGTCACCGCCGTGACGCGACCCAGGTGCCCGCCGGGGTTGCGGTCGTCGGGCTGGGCGAAGACGACCTCGCCGACCGCCGGCGCGGGACCGGTCATGGTCAGGCCGTCCGGCGTCACGGACACGACCTGCTGCGGCGGCACGACGTCCGTGGTGTCGGGCTTGGCCACGGTGGCCGTGACGCCGGTGGAGATCCAGCCGAACACGTCCACGACCAGGTGCGTGGACCCGTTGTTGTTGTAGAGCGACACCGTGCCGTTGGGCCCGACCTTCACGATCACCAGGTTGGGCGCGGTCTGCCCGGCGGTCAGGTTCAGGTTGCTCGCGACCGGCAGCGGCTCGCCGCCGGGGTGGGCGGTGACGTAGGTGTCGGCCGTCGGCTCGGTCCCGGTCAGGTTGACCACGACCGCCGCCACGCCCTCGGCCGGCACGCCGCCGCGTCCGAGCACGGGCACCTCGATCGACGAGCGCGGTCCGACCGGCCGGTCGGACCGCGTGTCGAGCAGCCGTGAGGGTGACAGCGGCGCGAGATCGGCCCCGGCCGCGATCCACCCCAGCACGTCCACCACGAGGTGCGTCGCGCCGTTGTTGTTGTAGAGCGAGATCCGCCCGCCCGCGCCGACCTTGACGATCGCCAGGTTCGGCGCGGTCTGCCCCGCCGTCAGGTTCAGGTTGCTGGCCAACGGCACCGCCTCCCCCGCCGGGTACGCGCTGACGTAGGTGTCGGCCGTCGGCTCCGTGCCGGTCAGGTTCACCACGACCGCGCCCACCCCGGTCGCCGGGACGCCCGCGAACCCGGTCACCGGCACGTCCACCGACCGCCGGGGACCCACCGCGCCGCCGGCGGCCCGGGTGTCGAGCGCGCGGGCGGGTGTCAGGCCGTGGTAGTCGGAGCCGACCGGGAACCACCCTGCCACGTCCACGACCAGGTGCACCGAGCCGTTGTGGTTGTACAGCGAGACCCGACCGCCCGCGCCGACCTTCACGATCGCCAGGTTCGGCGCGGTCCGCCCCGCCGTCAGGTTCAGGTTGCTGGCCAACGGCACCGCCTCCCCCGCCGGGAACGCGGTGACGTACGTGTCCGCCGTCGCCTCCGTTCCGGTCAGGTTGAGCACGACCGCGCCGACCCCCTCCGCCGGCACCCCGCCACGCCCGACCGCGGTGACGTCCAACGACGACCGCGCCCCGAGCGCACCCGGCCCCGACCGGGTGTCCAACAGCCGGGAAGGGCTGAGCGCGGTGTACATCCGGTCCCCGAAGGAGACCGACGTCGTCGCCCGCGCCTGCACCGGTCCTGACCCGACCACCACCACTCCGGCCGCGACCACCGAGGCCACGACGCCCCACACGATCCCCCGCCACCCGCGCTCGCCCATGTCCGTGCATCGATCAACTCGCCTGATCGTTACGACGCCCAAGCGTTCCGCAACAGGCCGAACGGCGTGCTCGTGGTTCGCTGGGCGCGACCTCGACGTCGGCGTTGGCGTTCGGAATCGGCGAGCCGACCCGTGAACCCGCGTCCCGGCGGGAACCGTGCCGCGGGTCGGCCGCGGAAGGCGTCCGCGACCCGCTGTTCGAAGCTGCGGGCGGGGCGGGAGGTCACGGTGGTCACGTCCGGGATTCCGTTTACGGAGAACCGGAAGAAGGCGTCCACGTACGGCAGTGGTGTGGCGGCTTCGAGGTCCGCGCGCGTCTCCTCGTCCGACAGCGGCACGGCGCGTCGGGCTTGCGGACCAGCGCGCACCGGCTTCCCTGCCGCCGCCAACGCGGTCACCACTTCCGAGCCGGCGTTGCCGGTCGCTCCCCCGTGTCCCCTCCAGGGGGCCCCATGGGCCCCGGAGCGCGCGTCGCGCGGGCCGGGGTGCGGGAAGATCCGTGCCCGAGGCTGCCATCCCGACCGGTCACCCGGCAGGGCGTCCGATCAACCGAACCAGCCGGGCACGTCGACCGGGAACCCGGCGTCGGGCACGACCACGCGCAGCGACGATTCCAGTTGCGCGACCCGGTCCGCGCCGAGCTGCTCGACCCACCGGGCGCGCAGCCGGTCGAACACCTCCGCCGCCTTGACCAGCGAGTCGATCCCGTGGGGGGTGAGCCGGATCAGCTTGCGCCGGCCGTCACCGGGGTCGTCGACGCGCTCGACGTAGCCCAGCGCCGCGAGCCGGTCGACGGTCTTGCCGGCGGCCTGCTTGGACACGCCGAGGCGGCGTCCGACCTCGCTGGCGGTCGCACCGCGCACGCCGATGGCCTGCATCGCGAACCCGTAGGCGGGCCGCAGGTCGGGGTGCCCGCGCCGGGCCAGCTCGGCGTGCAACTGGTCGATCAGCGACCGGAAGCCGGCGAACAGCAGCAGCGGCAGCTCGAAGCCGGGCGGGTCGGCCGGGCCCCGGTCGCGCGGCTCACCCATGGCGGCGCTCGACAAACTCGACAACCTGGTTTACGGTTTCGACAACCACGTTGACTACTTTACCGGAGCTCGCATGTTCGCTCAGCACACGCTCGACACCGCACCCGCCGCGTCGCGCCCGCTCATGGAGTCCACCGTCGCGCACCTCGGCCACCTGCCGACCGCCGTGGCGCTGCTCGCCGAGTCGCCCGAGATGCTCGGCGGCTTCCTGCACGCGAACGGCCTGTTCGAGGCGAGCACGCTCGACCCGCTGGCCCGCGAGGTCGTGGTCATGACGATCGCCACCCGCAACGGCTGCCGGGTGTGCGTCGCCATGCACACCGGCCGGCTGCGGCAGCTCGACGCCGAGCCGGCGCTGATCGCCGCCCTGCGGTCCGGCGAACCACTGGTCGACCCTCGACTGGAAGCGTTGCGCCGCTTCACCCTCCGAGTGCTCGCCACGGCGGGCGAGGTGCCGGAGGGCGAGCTGGCGGAGTTCCTGGACGCCGGCTTCACCACGCGCAACGCGCTGGAGGTGGTGCTGGGCATCGGCACCTACACGATGTCCACGCTGGCGAACCGCCTCGTGCGCGCCTGAGGACCCGTTGCGCGATCACCGATCGCGCCGGCGAAATGCCCAGGGCGAGCGATCACACGAGTGGAGAATCGATTACGACGCACCGTGAATCCGAACTCCAATCATCACCTCATCGGGTACGTGATTCACGCGCACGGCAAATCGCCCTACCCCTATCTACAATCCTCTTTCGAGTGACTTCCCCGGCCTGGACCGCGCTGCTAGCGTCGGTCCCGTCGCATTCCGGAACAGGCGCCGCGCGATGAATGTCGCCGCGCCCGACCTGCCGTGACCGCGTGCCGGTGAAATCGCTCCAGGACCGGGATTGGGTGGTGCTCGTGACCCTCGCGCAACCGGTCGAGTCGGTTCCCGACGGGCCCGCCACCCGGCTGGGCCTCGACCCGGCCGTCGCCCGCAACCTCGCCACGACGACCAAGTCCGCGCCGCAGGTGCGTGCCATCTCCTCGCGGTGGCTGCTGAGGGTGCTGCCCTGGGTCGAGGCCGTGGGCGGCAGATTCCGGGTCAACCACAGGCTCGACCACGACGTCGGTGCCGGCCGGGTGGCGTTCACCGACACCGCTTCGGCGCCGGCGGTGGTCCCGGCGGAGCTGCCGTCGCTGCGCGGGTTCGACCGGCCGGACGTGCCGGCCGCGCCGGCGGAGCGGTCCGAGCGGCACGAGTACGAGCCGGGTGCCGTGCTGGTCACGTACGGCAACCCGGCGGAGCAGGTGTTCCTGGTCGTGCGCGGCAGGCCGCACCGGCTCGGCGCGGGCGAGCACGGCGACCTGCTGTGCCGCCGGCGCAAGACGCACCTGTTCCTGGCCCACCCGCGCACCATCGCGGCGTTCGGCCGCGAGTGCACCCGGCTCGGGCTCGACCCCGGCACGGTCGAGGTCGGCGACGGGGTCCGGCAGGTGGCGTGGCGCGGTGTCCCGGTCCTGCCGTGCGACAAGATCCCGATCAGCCCGCGCGGCGTCAGCGCCGCGCACCGGCGAGGCCGACGAAGGCGTGATCGGCCTGCGCCGGACCGGGCTGCCGCACGAGCGCGAACCGGGCCTGACCGTGCAGCACATGGGCACCGACGCGAAGGCGATCACCTCCTACCGCGTCACCGCGTACCACTCGGTCGCGGTGCTCGTCCCCGACGCGCTGGGCGTGCTCGACGACGTCGAGATCACCCGCTGGACAACGGCTCCGGCACGGCGCGACGCACCGCCGCCCGGGCGAACACCCCGAAGGAGAACCGCACGCATGAGCACCACCACGGCGTCCCCCGTCCTGCGCACCGACTACCAGCGGTCCATCGCGGAGTACTGGAACAACGAGCAGGACCCGGTGAACATCAAGCTGGGTGAGGTCGACGGCATCTACCACCACCACTACGGGCTGGGGCCGTACGACGAGTCGGTGCTGTCCGGTCCCGAGGAGACCCGCGACGAGCGCGTGATCGCCGAGCTGCACCGGTTGGAGAGCGCGCAGGCCGACGTGCTGCTGGACCACCTCGGCCCGATCCGGCCGCAGGACCGGCTGCTGGACGGCGGTTCCGGCCGCGGCGGCACCAGCCTGATGGCGCACCAGCGGTTCGGTTGCCGGGTGGACGGCGTGACGATCTCGCACAAGCAGGTCGAGTTCGCCAACGCCCAGGCCGAGCGGTGGGGCGTGGCGGACAAGGTGCGGTTCCACTTCAAGAACATGCTCGACACCGGCTTCGAGGCCGGCGACTTCGCGGCCGTGTGGACCAACGAGACGACGATGTACGTCGACCTGTTCGAGCTGTTCGGCGAGTTCTCCCGCCTCCTGCGCCACGGCGGTCGGTACGTGTGCATCACCGGGTGCTACAACGACGTGACGGGCGGGCGGTCCAAGGCCGTGAGCCAGATCGACGAGCGCTACACGTGCAGCGTCCACGCGCGCAGCGAGTACTTCAAGGCGCTCACCGCCAACAACCTCGTGCCGATCGAGGTGGTCGACCTGACGTCGCGGACGATCCCGTACTGGGAGCTGCGGGAGCGGTCGTCGGTGGCGACGGGGGTGGAGAAGTCGTTCCTGACCGCCTACCGGGAGGGCAGCTTCCACTACCTGCTGATCGTCGCGGACCGGGTGCGATGACCGCCGGGACGACCCCGGGCCCGCTCGGCCGGATCCCGCGCGGTCCGGGCGTGGCGGCGGGCCTGCTCTCGACCGACCGGGCACCGGGCACCCCGCCGGCACCAACCCCACCGGCACCAACCCCGCACGAACCGGGCCCGTCCGGAACAACGACCTCCGCGCCGGGCACGACCGGGTCGGGCACCTCTGGCCCGGGCACGTCCGCGCTCCGCACATCGCCGCACGGCACCGCCGGGCTCGGCACAACCGCGCCGGACACGATCGGATCGGGCACCTCTGGCCCGGGCACGTCCGCGCTCCGCACATCGCCGCACGGCACCGCCGGGCTCGGCACAACCGCGCCGGACACGATCGGATCGGGCACCTCTGGCCTGGGCACGTCCGGGTTCGGCACGTCCGCGGTGCGGCTCGCGGCACGGTTCGCGGCCGCGCTCGGGGAGGTTGCCGACCAGGCCGCGGGTCCGGCTCCCACGCCCACGGCGAGCCCCGGCTACGTCGAACGGGAGTGGGGTGACGGGACGGCGTCGCCCGTCTACGTGCCCGTGGTGGAGCGGGTCGACGACGCGCTGGCCGACGAGGTCGACGACCGGTTGGTCCGCTGGGGTGAGAGGTGCGGCTTCCAGGGCGAGGAGCTCGACCAGCTCCGCAAGGCCGGGTTCGGGCGGCTGGCGATGCTGACCCACACCGACACCGACGACCCGGACCAACTGCTGATCGCGGCCCGGCTCAACGCCGCGTGGTGGGCGGCCGACGACCTCTACGCCGACAACACCGACATGGGCGCCACGCCCGCCGAGCTCCCGCCGCGCCTGGCGTTGGCGATGGCGGCGATGGACCCGGTCGCGCCGACGGGCGAGTTCGACGAGCCGCTGGAGGAGGCGTTGCGGGCCGAGCCGGTGCTCAGGGCGCTGCGGTCGGCCGTCGAGCACCTGGAACGCGCCGGCACCCCCGCCCAGGTCCAGCGCATCTGCTACTCCACGTTCACCATGTTCGTCAGCTGGACCACGTACGCGGCGTGGCGGCACTCCGGCGAGTACCCGCCCGCCTGGAAGTACCTCGCCACCCGGCAGCACGACACCTTCGCCACCTCCATGACGCTCGTGGACCCCGTCGGCGGCTACGAGGTGCCGGCCAACCTCTACTACGACCCGCGGGTGCGGCGCGCCCTCACCCAGGCCGGTACCGCGTCCGTCCTGGTCAACGACCTGCTGTCGGTGGCGAAGGACGCGGCGGACGCCAAGCCCGTCTGCAACATGGTGCTGCAGATCGCCGCGGACCGGGGCTGCTCGATCGAGGAAGCGACCGAGGCCACGGTCGCCCTGCACAACAAGTTCGTCCACGACTTCGAGGAGCTGCACGCGAGCCTGAGCGCCGTGCCGTCACCGGAGCTCCAGCGGTTCCTGCGCGGCCTGCGCGCATGGATGGGCGGCGGTTTCGAGTGGCACAACACCAACCCGCGCTACCGGACCAAGTTCTGACGCCACCCGCACCGGGTGGCCGACCCCCGCACGGTGGAGTCACCGAACGTCACCTCAACTTCACTCGTGCGTGCCCGTTTTTGCCCTGACCGGCCAATTGATCTTTCGCCGTTCCCCCGCGAGGTTGGCAGTGTGGCGAGCGACTTGCAGCAGAAGAAGGTCTCCGTCGTGTTCACCGCGATGGACGCCAACGGCGACGGTTACCTGGAGCGCGCGGATTTCGAGGCGCTGGCCGACCGGTGGGTGAGCCTGCGGGGAGGGGCCGGGGCCGAGCGGTTGCGCGAGCTGGTGATCGACTGGTGGGAGGCGTTGCACGCGGCGTCGGACCAGGACCCGGACGGCAAGGTCACCCTGGACGAGATGCTGGCCGCGGTCGGCAACCTGGGGACGATGCTGGACCTGGTGGTGGCGACCGCCGAGTCGATGTTCGAGGCGGTGGACGAGGACGGCGACGGTGAGATCTCGGCGGCGGAGTACGGCCGGATGATCCACGCCTGGACCGGGGACGACGCGCCGACCGACGCCGTGTTCGCCCGGCTCGACCTCAACGGTGACGGGCACATCTCCAAGGGCGAGTTCGCCCGGCACTGGGTGGAGTTCTGGGCGGGCGACGACGCGGACGCGCCCGGCACGCACGTCTTCGGCGAGGTCTAGCGGGAGGTCCTCCGTCCCGGCTCGGCCCGTGGTGGCGGTGAGCCGGGCGGCCAGGTGCGCGCGGACGGCCGCGGCGGTGCGGTCGGCTTCGGGCGGGGTGGTCGCCGCGGGCGCGTCGAGAAGTCCGTGGGGCGGTGTCGAGGCGGATCAGCCGGTCGCCGGGTCGGGGCACCGGTCGCCTCGGCTCGGCGTTCGCCCGTCGCGGCCCTCGGGCTACCGTCTGGCGAGGCCGCACACCAGCACGTCCCCGGAGGACGCCGTGACACCCCCTCGACTGGCCCGCCGGCTGGGCACCGGCAGCGCGGTGACCATCGGACTGGGCTCCATGATCGGCGCGGGGGTCTTCGCCGCCTTCGCCCCGGCCGCCCGTGCCGCCGGGGCGGGCCTGCTCGTCGGCCTGGCGATCGCCGCCGTCGTCGCCTACTGCAACGCCACCTCCTCCGCCCGGCTGGCGGCCCGGTACCCCGCCTCCGGCGGCACGTACGTCTACGGCCGCGAACGGCTCGGGCCGTTCTGGGGTTACCTCGCCGGCTGGGGCTTCGTCGTCGGCAAGACCGCGTCCTGCGCGGCGATGGCGCTCACCGTGGCCGCCTACGCCCTGCCCGACGCCGGCCAACCCGCACGTGCCGCCGTGGCGGTGGCCGCCGTGCTCGCGCTGACCGCCCTGAACTACTTCGGCGTGCAGAAGTCCGTCGTGGCCACGAGGGTGGTCGTGGCCGTCGTGCTGGTCGTGCTGGCGCTGGTGGTGACCGCCGCGGCCGTCGGCGGCGACACCGGCAACCTGACCTGGACGCCGGGGACGACCAGCGCGTTCGGCGTCCTGCAGTCGGCCGGTCTGCTGTTCTTCGCGTTCGCCGGTTACGCCCGCATCGCCACCCTCGGCGAGGAGGTCCGCGAGCCGGCCCGCACCATCCCCCGCGCCATCCCCATCGCGCTGGGCATCACCCTCGTGGTCTACGCGGCCGTCGCGGTCGCCGTCCTGGCCGCCCTCGGCCCGGTCGCGACGGCCGCGGCGCCCGACCCCCTCGCCGCCGCTGCCGCCGGGTGGCCGTGGCTGGTACCCGTGGTCCGCGTCGGGGCCGCGCTGGCCGCGCTCGGCTCGCTGCTGGCGCTCGTCCTCGGCGTCTCCCGCACCACCCTGGCCATGGCCCGCGACGGCCACCTGCCCCGCACCCTGGCCGCGATCCACCCCCGCCACCAGGTGCCCCACCACGCCGAGATCGCCGTCGGCGTCACCGTCGCGACCCTCGCCGCCCTGGTGGACCTGCGCGGGGCCATCGGCTTCTCCTCCTTCGCCGTGCTCGTCTACTACGCGATCGCCAACGCCTCGGCCTGGACGCTGCGCCGCGACGAAGGCCGCCCGCCCCGGGTCGTGCCCGCCGTCGGGCTGGTCGGCTGCCTGGTGCTGGCCGTCACCCTGCCCGTGGCCTCGGTGGTCGTCGGCTCGGCGGTCCTGGCCGCGGGCGCGCTGCTCTGGCTGGTGCGACACCCCCGACCGGAACGGCCGTGACCCAGCGGGCTAGACCCTCACGACGACCTTGCCCGCCGACGGCCCGCGATCGGAGTAGCGGTGCGCCTCGACCACGTCGTCCAGGCCGAACACCCGGTCGACGGCGGGCCGCAGCGCGCCGGTGCGGACGCCGGCGGACAGGAAGGCCGCGACCCGCCCGGTGATCGCCGGCTCGACCATGTCCGCGAAGGCCATGTAGCGGTGGATGGTCAGCGACGGGTTCGCCGGGAACGACGCGGGCCGCGGGTCCTGCCACCCCACCGTGACCAGGTCGCCGCCGAGTTTCGCGGCCAGGGACAGCTCGGCCAGCCCCGGGCCCATGACGGCGTCCAGCACGACGTCCGCGCCCGCACCGCCGGTGTGCCGCCGGGTGGACTCGGCCACGTCCTCGTGATCGGTGGCGATCACCGCGGCGGCACCGGCGGCGAGCAGCTCGTCCCGTTTCGCGGTCTGCCGGGTCACCGCGAGGGGGACCGCGCCGAGCTGGTTGGCGACCTGGATCGCCGCGCGGCCGACACCACCCGACGCCGCCGTGATCAGGACGTGGTCGCCGGGCCGCATCCCCGCCTTCTCGACGAGCGCGGCGTACGCGGTGAAGTAGGCCACCCACAGCGCCGCCGCGCCGACGACGTCCAGCCCGGCGGGCCGCGCCACCACGCGGCTCGCCGGCACGGTGGTGTACTCGGCGTACGCGCCCCGGGTCTCGAAATCGGGCAGGGCGCTGAGGATCACGGGATCGCCCACGGCCAGCCCGGTGACGCCGGGACCGAGCGCGTCGACGACGCCCGTGCCCTCGATGCCCAGCCGGGCGTGCGGCAGCCGCACGGGCCGCGGCGACTGGCCGGCGCGGACCATCCGGTCGAGCGGGTTGACGGCGAACGCCTCGATCCGGACGCGCACCTCGCCCGCCGCGGGTTCGGACCCGGGCTCCTCGACCACGTGCAGCACTTCCGGACCACCGGTCTCGTCGAACACCACGACGCGTGGCATGGATGACTCCTTTTCGTGCCAGGGGATTCGGGGAGAACGCTACGGAGCCGATTGGAACCCGCTGGTAACTTTCGGCTTCGTGCACAACTCCTCCGGACAGGTCTTCCTCGCCGACTGCCCCACCCGGTTGGCGGTCGAGGTCATCGCGGACAAGTGGGCGGTGATCGTGCTGTTCGCGCTCAGCCTCCAACCGCGGCGACCCGGTGACCTGGCCGAGCTGATCGGCGGGATCTCGCGGAAGGTCCTCACCCAGACGCTGCGCCGGCTCCAGGGGTACGGCCTGGTCGAACGGCACGCGTACGCCGAAGCGCCCCCGCGCGTCGAGTACGCCCTGACCGAGCTCGGGCGCACCCTGATCGAGCCGATCGAGGTGCTCACGGACTGGGCCCGCGACCACGGCGAGGCGATCGCCGACTTCCAGGAGAAGAACCAGCCGTGAGCCGGGTGTGCACGGAGTGGACGCGCCGTGCGGGGTTCGGGCGCCGGCCCCGCCGGTGGGGTCGCCCGGTAACCTGGGCCGAGCGGCGCACCAGCCGGTTGGAGGCACTCGTGACGGCCTACCTGGCCCGACGGCCCAAGCGCGCGGACGGGCGGCGCAACTACGACCGCATCCTGGAAGCCGCGCGGGAGGCGTTCGACGCCCGCGGCACGGACGCCGCACTGGAGGACATCGCCCGGGCGGCGGGCGTGGCCATCGGCACCCTCTACGGCCACTTCCCCACCCGCGAAACCCTGATCGAGGCGTCGGTGCGCGACGGCCTGGACGCGCTGCGGGCCAGTGCCGAGCACCTGATCGAGGCCGCCGCGGACGACCCGGTCGGCGCGCTGACCACGTGGATCCACCAGACCGTGGCGCATTGCAGCACCTTCCGCGGCCTGGTCGGGTTCCTCGCGGCCAGCACCTACGACGAGGGCACGCCGCTGCACCACTCGTGCGCCGAGATGCACGCCGCGGGCGGCGCGCTGCTGGCCCGCGCCCAGGAGGCGGGCCTGGTGCGACCGGACCTCACCGGTGAGGAGCTGTTCACCGCCATCACGTCCGCCGCGTGGGCGCGGGAGAACTCACCGCCGGGCCACGACCACAGCGCCCGGCTGATCGAGCTGCTGATCGACGGGTTCCGGTCGCCGACGCGCTGAACGGGCCACCAGGACCGCTGGGAAGCGGGTGCACGCGCCGCCCCTCCGGTTCGCCGACCGCTGACCCCGGCGTTCAGCCCGAATCGTCGAGCTCGCGGGTGAAGGCGACCCGGTCCAGGCCGGGGCCGTCGTAGTCGGGCAGCACCGGCGAGGTGGTGAAGCCGAGCCGGTCGTGGAAGGCGCGCGAGGCGGTGTTGCCGGGGCTGGTGACGCACTCGACCCGCCGCGCGCCGAGTTCGCTGGCCCGACCGAAGAACCACTCGTACAGCGAGCGGGCCACCCCCTGCCCGTGCAGGGCCGGGTCCACCCCGACGAAGTGGAGGTACGCGGTCGCCTGGTCGGTCTGCGAGAGGAACCCGACCAGGAACGCCGCCAAGCTGCCGTCGGGCCGCTCGACCAGGGAGCTGGTGTCGGTGAAGTGCTGGAAGTACAGGCGCGGCAGGAGCAGCGCCCGTTCCCGCGCGCCGTCCGCGCCCTTGAAACCACCCCACCACGGCTCCAGCACGGCCAGCACCCGCGCGTGGTCCGCTTCGGTGGGTCGACGCGAGGACAAGCCCGTGGCAGCCGCGTGAGTCACGCCCGCAGCCTCTCCCGCCACGCCCGCGCGGAGCAAGCGCGGTGAGGCCGGCCACGACGAAGTGATCGCGTGGCATCCGTTGTGGTGGACGAAGTCCGACCGAAGCGCGCTGCCGTCACTCGGTGCGATCGCGTGCACCCGGCCGCTACGGTGCCGATGAGGCCGGCAGGAGCACTCCCGACGGAGGTGGCGGACCGCTTGACCACATCTGGACCGGAATCACCACCGCCCGTCCGTTGTGGGCGAATTCGGCGGTCAGACATTTCCGATACCCCTCGCCAGGCGCCGACGACTACACGCTTCCACGGCCGGAAGATGTGACTCGGATGTTAAAGATGGGTGTGAACCCGCCGACCGACACCCGCCACCGATGGCGGGATCGAGCCGCACAACGACCCGTCAGCGCAGGTGAGAGACCATTGACCGAGCCAGGCCCGGACACCGGCAAGAGGGCTCGGGTAAACGTCGTGTTACGTCCGACGCACCACCCCCGGTGCGATAACGTGCGGATTCCAGTCCTTTCTTGTAGGCACCCCTTCGGCCCCCTAAGGTGACTCGACAGGGGACATTGGCGACGGCTGTCGAATTCGCGATTCACTATTACCTCGGAGGTGATCGCCGTGTCGAATTCATCCGCCGGCAGCGTTCGTCCGGACGGTGCGGAGCGTGATTCCGAGATCGGCGACTCGCTGCTGCGACTGGCCAGGCACTTCCAGCGGGGCGAGACCTCCGCGGACGGGCGGACGCTGCACCAGATCGGCGGCCGCGGCGCGGACGTGTTCTACCGGGACCGCTGGGCCTACGACAAGGTGGTGCGGTCCACCCACGGGGTCAACTGCACCGGCTCGTGCTCGTGGAAGGTCTACGTCAAGGACGGCGTGATCACCTGGGAGTCGCAGCAGACCGACTACCCGTCGATCGGGCCGGACAAGCCGGAGTACGAGCCCCGCGGGTGCCCGCGCGGCGCGTCCTTCTCCTGGTACACCTACTCCCCCGCACGCGTGCGCTACCCGTACGTGCGCGGCGTGCTGCTGGAGCTGTACCGCGAGGCCAAGGAGCGGCTCAAGGACCCGGTGCTCGCCTGGGCCGACGTCGTCGAGGACCCCGAGAAGGCGCGCCGGTACAAGGCCGCCCGCGGCATGGGCGGCTTCGTGCGCGCCGAGTGGTGGGAGGCGGCCGAGATGGTCGCCGCCGCGCACGTGCACACGATCAAGCGCTACGGCCCGGACCGGGTCGCGGGCTTCTCGCCGATCCCGGCGATGTCGATGGTCAGCCACGCGGCCGGGGCGCGGTTCGTCTCGCTGGTCGGCGGCTCCATGCTGAGCTTCTACGACTGGTACGCCGACCTGCCCGTGGCGAGCCCGCAGGTGTTCGGCGACCAGACCGACGTGCCGGAGTCGGCGGACTGGTTCGACGCCGGGTACCTGATCATGTGGGGCTCGAACGTCCCGGTCACCCGCACCCCCGACGCCCACTACATGACCGAGGCCCGTTACCGGGGCCAGAAGGTCGTCGTGGTGTCGCCGGACTACGCCGACAACACCAAGTTCGCCGACGAGTGGCTGCCCGCCCGGCCCGGCACCGACGCCGCGCTCGCCATGGCGATGGGGCACGTGATCCTGCGGGAGTTCTTCGTCGACCGGACCACCCCGTACTTCACCGACTACGTCAAGCGCTACACCGACCTGCCGTTCCTGGTCACGCTGACCGAGACCGAGGACGGTCACGTGCCCGGCAAGTTCCTCACCGCCGCCGACCTCGGCGACACCGGCGAGGGCGCGGAGTCCAAGACGGTGCTGCTCGACGCCGACGGCGAGCCGGTGGTCCCGCCCGGCTCGCTCGGGCACCGGTTCACCGACTCCGGGCAGGGCAGCTGGAACCTCGACCTGGGCGAGGTCGACCCGCTGCTGTCGGTGCTGGGCGGCGACCCGGTCACGGTCGCGCTGCCGCGGTTCGACACCGCCGAGCCGGGCGTGCTGCGCCGGGGCGTGCCGACGCGGGTCGTCGCGGGCCGGCGGGTGACCACGGTGTTCGACCTGCTGCTCGCCCAGTACGGCGTGCGGCGCGACGAGCTGCCCGGCGAGTGGCCGACCGGCTACGACGACGCCACCCAGCCGTACACGCCCGCCTGGCAGGAGGAGATCACGGGGGTGCCCGCCGCGGCGGCCGAGCGGATCGGCCGGGAGTTCGCCGACAACGCCGAGCGCTCCAAGGGCCGGTCCATGATCCTCATGGGCGCGGGCACCAACCACTGGTTCCACTCCGACCAGATCTACCGCTCGTTCCTGGCGCTGACCATGCTCACCGGCTGCCAGGGCGTGAACGGCGGCGGCTGGGCGCACTACGTGGGCCAGGAGAAGTGCCGCCCGATCACCGGCTGGTCCACGCTGGCGTTCGGGGCGGACTGGCAGCGCCCGCCGCGGCAGATGCAGGGCACGATCTTCTGGTACCTGGCCACCGACCAGTGGCGCTACGACCCGTTCACCGCGGACGTGATGTCCTCCCCGCTGGGCGCGGGGCGCTTCGCCGGCCGCACCGCGGCCGACAACATCGCGCTGGCGTCCCGGCTGGGGTGGATGCCGAGCTACCCGACGTTCAACCGCAACCCGCTCGACCTGGTCGACGAGGCCGAACGGCTGGGCAAGCCCGTCGCGGACCACGTGGTGGACGGGCTCAAGTCCGGGGACCTGCGGTTCGCCTGCGAGGACCCCGACGCCCCGGAGAACTTCCCGCGCGTGCTCACCGTGTGGCGGGCGAACCTGCTGGGCTCGTCGGCCAAGGGCAACGAGTACTTCCTCAAGCACCTGCTCGGCACGGACACCAACCTGCGCGCGCGGGACTCCGACGGGGTGCGGCCGCAGGAGGTGACCTGGCACGACGAGGCGCCCGTCGGCAAGCTCGACCTGCTGCTGTCGCTGGACTTCCGGATGACCTCCACGACGCTGTTCTCCGACGTCGTGCTGCCCGCGGCGACCTGGTACGAGAAGCACGACCTGTCCTCCACCGACATGCACCCCTACGTGCACGCGTTCTCGCCCGCGATCTCGCCACCGTGGGAGACCAAGACCGACTTCGAGGCGTTCCACCGCATCGCCCGCGGCTTCTCCTGGCTGGCCGAGAAGCACCTGGGCAAGCGCAAGGACGTCGTGGCGGTGGCGCTCACCCACGACACGGCCGACGCCACCGCGCAGCCGGGCGGACGGGTGCTGGACTGGAAGGCCGGGGAGTGCGAGCCGATCCCCGGCAAGACGATGCCGCGGCTGGTGGTCGTGGAGCGCGACTACCCGGCGATCGCCGAGAAGATGGCCGCGCTGGGACCGCTGGTCGAGCAGGTGGGGCTGACCACCAAGGGCGTCACCGTCCACCCGGACGAGGAGGTCGAGCACCTCAAGGGCGCCAACGGCACGGTCGCGTCCGGCGTCGCGGCCGGTCGCCCGTCGCTGGCCAAGGACACCCACGTCGCCGAGGCGATCCTGGCGCTGTCCGGCACGACCAACGGTCGGCTGGCGACCGAGGGCTTCCGCGCCCTGGAGCGCCGGACCGGCACGCCCCTGGCGGACCTGGCCGCGGAGAGCGAGGGCAAGCGGATCACGTTCCCGGACACGCAGGCGCGGCCGGTGCCGGTGATCACCTCGCCGGAGTGGTCGGGCAGCGAGACCGGCGGCAGGCGGTACTCCCCGTTCACCATCAACACCGAGCGGCTGAAGCCGTGGCACACGCTCACCGGCCGGCAGCACTTCTTCCTCGACCACGACTGGATGTTCGAGCTGGGCGAGCAGCTCCCGGTGTTCCGGCCGCCCCTGGACATGACCGCGCTGTTCGACGAACCCGCGGTGGGCTCGCTGGACGGCGGCGTGACCGTGCGGTACCTGACGCCGCACTCGAAGTGGTCGATCCACTCGGCGTACCAGGACAACCTGCACATGCTCACGCTCTCGCGCGGCGGGCAGGCGATCTGGATGTCGGACCGCGACGCGGAGAAGATCGGGGTCGCGGACAACGACTGGATCGAGGCGGTCAACCGCAACGGGATCGTGGTGGCACGCGCGATCGTGTCCCACCGGATGCCCGAGGGCACGGTGTTCATGTACCACGCGCAGGACAAGGCCGTCGGCGTGCCGCGCACCGAGGCGACCGGCAAGCGCGGCGGCATCCACAACGCGCTGACCCGGCTGATGATCAAGCCGTCGCACCTCATCGGCGGCTACGCCCAGCAGTCGTTCGCGCTCAACTACCACGGTCCCACGGGCAACCAGCGCGACGAGGTCACGACCATTCGCCGCCGCAGCCAGGAGGTGCAGTACTGATGCGCGTGATGGCACAGCTCGCCATGGTGATGAACCTGGACAAGTGCATCGGCTGCCACACGTGCAGCGTCACCTGCAAGCAGGCGTGGACCAACCGCGGCGGTGTCGAGTACGCGTGGTTCAACAACGTCGAGACCCGCCCGGGCCAGGGCTACCCGCGCCAGTACCAGGACCAGGACAAGTGGAAGGGCGGCTGGGCGCTGAACAAGCGCGGCAAGCTGACCCTGCGCACCGGCTCGCGGCTGCGGCGGATGCTGAACATCTTCGCCAACCCCGACCTGCCCTCGGTGGCGGACTACTACGAGCCGTGGACCTACGACTACCAGAACCTGCTGTCCGCCCCGCCCTCGGACACCACGCCCACGGCCCGGCCGAAGTCGTCGATCACCGGCGAGGACACCAAGGTGACCTGGGGCGCCAACTGGGACGACGACCTGGGCGGCGGTCCGGCGCAGATCGGCCGGGACCCGGTGCTGGGCAAGCTCTCCGAGCAGGTCAAGCTCGAGTTCGAGCAGACGTTCATGTTCTACCTGCCCCGCATCTGCGAGCACTGCCTCAACCCCTCCTGCGCGGCCTCCTGCCCGTCCGGCGCGATCTACAAGCGGGCCGAGGACGGCATCGTGCTGGTCGACCAGGACAAGTGCCGCGGCTGGCGGCAGTGCGTCACGGGCTGCCCGTACAAGAAGATCTACTTCAACCACAAGACGGGCAAGGCGGAGAAGTGCACGTTCTGCTACCCGCGGGTCGAGGTGGGCATCCCCACGGTGTGCTCGGAGACGTGCGTCGGCAGGCTGCGCTACATCGGCGTGCTGCTCTACGACGCCGACAAGGTCGGTGAAGCGGCGTCGGTGCGGGACGAGAAGGACCTCTACCCCGCGCAGCTCGGCGTCTTCCTCAACCCGCACGACCCGCGCGTGGTCGCCGAGGCCGAGCGGGCGGGCATCTCCGCCGAGTGGATCGAGGCGGCGCAGAACTCGCCGGTGTACCGGCTGATCGTCGACTACCAGTTGGCGCTGCCGCTGCACCCGGAGTACCGCACCATGCCGATGGTCTGGTACGTGCCGCCGCTGTCGCCCGTGGTCGACGTGCTGTCGCAGACCGGGCACGACGGCGAGGCGGTGGGCAACCTGTTCGGCGCGATCGACGCGTTGCGCATCCCGGTGGAGTACCTGGCCGAGCTGTTCACCGCCGGTGACGTGGGCCCGGTGCGGGCCTCGTTGCAGCGGCTGGCCGCGATGCGGGCGCACATGCGCAAGGTCAACCTCGGCGAGGAGGTGGACGACTCGATCGCCGCGTCGGTGCGGCTCGCGCCCGGCGAGATCGAGTCGATGTACCGCCTGCTGGCCATCGCCAAGTACGAGGACCGGTACGTGATCCCGGACGGCGCGAGCTCCGACGCGCACCGGCTGGAGGCCCTGACCACCGGGTGCAGCCTGGACGGCGACGGCGGGCCCGGCATGACCGCGTTCGACGTGATGGCGGAGAAGTTCCGGCTGACGGACACCAACGGCGCGGCACCGCCCGACAAGGCCAAGCGCGTCAACCTGCTCGACTGGGACGGGGTCAGCACGAAGGGCCTGTTCCCGACGACGGGCAACGGGTCGTCCACCGGCAACGGCTCCTCGGGCAACGGGTCGACCGGCAACGGCTCCTCCGGCAACCAGCCCGCCGGCAACGGCTCCTCCGGCCACCGGCCCGCCGGTGCGGGTGCCGCGCCCGAACCCGGGGCCATCGCATGAGCCTGCTGCGCAAGCGGGACAAGAAGGTCGCGGAGGCGTCGGACCGGGACAGCCGGCTGGTGTGGCGCATCGCCGCGCTCCTGATCGACTACCCGAACGAGGCGATGACCGCGATGCTGCCCGACCTGCGGGCGGCGGCCGTGTCGCTGCCCGAGCCCGCCGGGCCCGCGCTGGTGGCGTTCATCGACCACGCGCGGTCCACGTCGGGCAGCGCGCTCGCGCAGCACTACGTCGAGACCTTCGACCTGCGCAGGCGCAACTGCCTGCACCTGTCGTACTACGCCTACGGCGACACCCGCAAGCGAGGCATGGCGTTGCTGCGGTTCAAGCACGCCTACCGCGCGGCCGGCGTCGAGCTGGGCGAGCACGAGCTGCCCGACCACCTCGCGGTGGTGCTGGAGTTCGCCGCGACCGCCGACCCGGCCTCGGGCCGGCGGCTGCTGGTGGAGCACCGGCCGGTGCTGGAGATGATCCGGTTGTCGCTGGCCGACGGCGGGTCGCCGTACCTGGCCGTGCTGGACGCGGTGTGCGCCACGTTGCCCGAGATCAGCGACGCGGACCGGCGCAAGATCGCCACGCTGGCGGCGGAGGGCCCGCCCGAGGAAGACGTGGGGTTGGAGCCGTTCGCGGTCGACCCCGCCCTGCACGCCGAGTCGGGAGGACGACGATGAGCACGCTGCTGTGGCTGGCCCTGCCCTACATCGCGCTGACCTCGTTCGTGGTCGGGCACGTCTGGCGCTACCGGCACGACCAGTTCGGCTGGACGACCCGGTCCTCGCAGATGCACGAGAGCAGGCTGCTGCGCCTGGGCAGCCCGCTGTTCCACTTCGGGCTGCTGGCCGTGATCGGCGGCCACGTGCTGGGCCTGCTGGTGCCCAAGAGCTGGACGGAGTTCGTCGGGGTCGGCGAGGGCGCCTACCACCTGGTGTCGGTGACGGCCGGGACGCTGGCGGGCGTGGCCACCGCGGCGGGCGTGGCGATCCTGCTGTACCGCAGGTTCACCGTGCCCACGGTGCGCCAGGCCACCACGCCGGGCGACAAGGTCATGTACGCGCTCCTGGCGGCCGCGATCGTCACCGGCATGGTCAACACCGTGGGCGAGAACCTGATCGGCGGCGGCTACGACTACCGGTCGTCGGTGTCGGTGTGGTTCCGCGGCCTGTTCACGTTCTCCGCGCGGCCGGAGCTGATGGCGGGCGCGCCGCTGAGCTTCCAGGTGCACAACGTGGTCGTGCTCGTGCTGCTGGGCATCTGGCCGTACACCCGCCTGGTGCACGTGTTCAGCGCACCGCTCGGCTACCTGGTCCGGCCGTACGTCGTGTACCGCAGCCGTGATCCGCGACGCCCCGACGCCAACCGCTACGCCCGCGCGTGGGGAGATCAGCACCAGTAGCATCGATCCTCGACCCGACCGGCCGCACCCCACCGCGCCGTGACCGGTGATGCCGCCGGCCGGGTCACGGGGGGTGTGGTGACAGAGGTGCGGTTGCTGGGCGACACGGCCCTGCTCGTGGCCGGCCGCCGGGTGGACCTCGGCCCGGCCCGGCAGCGGTGCGTGTGGGCCGCGTTGGCGGTGGACGTCAACCGCGTGGTGCCGGTGGAGCGCCTGGTCGAACGGGTGTGGGGCGTGGACGCGCCGGCGCGGGCCCGGGCGACGCTGTCGACCTACCTGTCCCGGTTGCGGCAGGCGCTGGCCGGGGCGGACGGCGTGGAGCTGGTACGCAGGCCGGGCGGCTACCTGCTCGCGGCCGACGAGGCCGCGGTCGACCTGTGCCGGTTCCGCGCGCTGGTCGAGCGGGCGCGTGACGCGGACGACGGCGACGCGGTGCGGTCGCTGACCGAGGCGTTGGAGCTGTGGCGCGGCGAGCCGCTGTCCGGGTTGGCCGGCGAGTGGGCGCGGGCCGAACGGGACCGGCTGGCCCAGGAGCGGCTGACCGCCCAGCACGAGCTGGTCGACGCGAGGCTGCGCGTCGGTCAGGGCGTGGAGCTGCTGGTGGAGCTGTCCGCGCGGGCCGCCGAGCACCCGTTGGACGAACGGGTGGCGGGTCAGTACGTGCTCGCCCTGCACCGGGCCGGGCGGTCGGCGGACGCGCTGGAGCACTACCAGCGGGTGCGGGCCCGGCTGGTCGAGGAGTTGGGCGTCGACCCGGGCCCCGCGTTGCGGGAGCTGCACCGGCGGATCCTGGCCGCCGACCCGGGGCTGACCGCCGCGGCCGGCGGCGAGGTCGCCCGTCCGGTGGTCGTGCCCCGGCAGTTGCCGGCGCCGCCGCCGCACTTCACCGGCCGCGCAGCCGAGCTCGACGCGCTCACCGAGGCGTTGGACGACGCCGGCCGGGCGGGCGCGGTGGTGGTCTCCGCGGTCGCCGGCGCCGGCGGGATCGGCAAGACGTGGCTGGTCCTGCACTGGGCGCACCAGCAGGTCGACCGGTTCCCCGACGGGCAGCTGTTCGTGGACCTGCGCGGCTTCAGCCCGGACGGCGACCCGATGGACCCGGCGGTGGCCGTGCGCGGCTTCCTCGACGCGCTCGGCGTCGATCCCGCCCGGCTGCCGACCGACCCGCACGCCCAGGCCGCCCTGTTCCGCAGCCTGGTCTGCGACCGGCGGATGCTGGTCGTGGCCGACAACGCCGCCGACACCGGCCAGGTCGTGCCGCTGCTGCCCGGCGGCCGGTCCTGCACCGTCGTGGTGACCAGCCGCACCCGCCTGTCCGGCCTGATCACCACCCACGGCGCGGGCCACCTCGCGTTGGACGTGCTGTCCGCGGCCGAGTCCCGCGCGCTGCTGACGGCCCGGTTGGGTGAAGCACGCGTGGCGGCCGAGGAACCGGCGGTGACCGACCTGATCGCGTTGTGCGGCGGCTTCCCGCTGGCGTTGGCGGTGGTCGCCGCCCGCGCCGCCGCCGAACCGCGCCTGCCGCTGGCCGACACCGTCGCCGAACTGCGCGGCTTCGGCCTGCACGCGTTGGAGGACGACGACCCGCCGGCCAGCCTGCCCACGGTGCTGTCCTGGTCGCTGCGCCGGCTCACCGACGGGCAGCGCACCGCGTTCGCGCTCCTGGGCGTCGCGCCGGGTCCCGACATCGACCTGCCCGCGGCCGCCGGGTTGACCGGCCTGGCCGAACGGGAGGTCCGCGCGGTGCTGCGCGCCCTGGCCGACGCCTCGCTGCTCGACCACCGCGCCGGCGGGCGCCACGCCATGCACGACCTCGTCCGCGCCTACGCCACCACCCTCGCCCACGACCTGCCCGAGCCCGTGCGCCGGTCGGCGCTGGAGCGGGTGGTGGACTGCTACCTGCACACCGCCTACCACGCCGATCGCCTCCTGGCCGCCCACCGGCAGCCGATCCGGCTCGACCCGCCCGCCGCCGGGGCCCGAGCCGTGCCGCTGTCCGGCACGTCGGAGGCGTTGTCGTGGCTGGACGCGCATCACCACCACCTGCTCGCGGCCCAGCAGACCGCCGCCGCCCACCACCGCCACCGCGTCGTGTGGCAGCTCGCGTGGGCCCTGTACACGTTCCACCAGCGGCGCGGGCACCACCACGACGCCCTGGCCGTGTGGCAGGCCGCGGCCGAGGCCGCCGACCACCTGCCCGACCCCGCCATGCGCGGCCTGGCCTACCGGCGGCTCGGCTACGCCCACGCCGAGCTGGGACGTCACGGGCAGGCGATCGAGCACCTGCACCACGCCCTCGCGTTGGCCGAACACCACGGGGACCGCACCCAGCAGGCCCTCGCCCGCCACACCCTCGCCCGGGCGTGGGAGCGGCTGGGAGGCGAACGGCAGGCGCTGGAGCACGCGCGCCACGCCCTGGACCTCTTCCGCGCGGTCGGCCAGCCCGTGGGCGAAGCCGACGCGCTGAACGCGGTGGGCTGGCTGGCCGCCCGGCTCGCCGACTACGACACCGCCCGCGACCACTGCCGGGCCGCCCTCACCCTGCACCGCCGGCACGGCAACCCGCACGGCGAGGCCCACACGCTCAACAGCCTGGGCTACATCGACCACCACACCGGCCGCCACGAGCAGGCCGTGCGGCACTACCGGCAGGCCCTCGCCCTCTACGAAACCCAGGGCGACACCACCGAGACCGCCACGACGCTGGACCACCTCGGCCACCCGCACGCCGCGCTCGGCGACCACGCCGAGGCGCGTGCGGCGTGGCGGCAGGCGCTGGAGCTGTACCTGGAGCAGGGCCGCGACACCGACGCCGAACGCGTGCGAGGGCACCTGGCCGACCTCGACCACGCCGCCGGCCCGCACGACGGCGGCTGACGCGCGGCGAGGTCTCCGGTGGCCGGACCCCTCGACCCGACCACCGGAGACCTCGCCGTCACCGCGTCAGCAGGAGCCGTTCGACTCCAGCAGGCCCTTGTTGGCCCCGGCCGTGCGGCTCACGATGGTCGGCACGCAGCTCGTCTGGTCCAGCGCGTAGCTGTAGGGGACGCTGACCGTGGTGGTGGACTTGACGTCCGGCCCCGCGGGCCTGGTCTCGCTGCCGGGGCTCGACCACGTCACGTTGTCGAAGATGTTCCCGCTGACGTGCCAGTAGCCGACGGCGTCGGTGTAGAAGGTGCCGAGGACGTCCTTGGAGTTCTTGAAGTAGTTGTTGTCCACCTTGGCCTTGGCGCCGGCCCGGGAGTTGATGCCGGACTCGTTGAGGCTCACGTAGTGGTTGTTGTACATGTGGGCGGTGCCGCCACGCAGCAGGGGTGCGCGGGAGTCGATGTTCTCGTACAGGTTGTGGTGGTAGGTGACGAACCCGTTGGACAGGTCGCTCTCGCTGGACCCGATCAGCCCGCCGCGGCCGGAGTTGCGCAGGGTGCTGTAGGACAGCGTCACGTACTGGGTGTTGTCCTTCATGTCGAACAGGCCGTCGTAGCCCTCCGACTCGCCGCCCGAGGCCAGCAGGTTCACGTGGTCGACCCAGACGTTGCGGACGTTCTTCTCCATCCCGATGGCGTCGCCGCCGTTGGAGGTGGGCGAGCCCGACTTCTTGACGTTGCGGATGGTCACGTTCCGGATGACGATGTTGCGGGACTCGCGGATGTGGATGCCGAGCTGGTCGAAGACCGCACCGCTGCCGACACCGATGATCGTGACGTTGCTGATCCGCTTGAGCTCGATCACGCCCGCGGCGGTCTCGCAGCTGTCGCCGGAGACCTTGGCGGTGTTGGCGTGGTTGATCGTGCCCTCGACCTCGATGATGATCGGGGTGCTGGTGCTCGCCCGGCGGCACAGGGCTTCGTGGATCTTGGTCCCGGTGTTGGCCCGGACCGTGACCCCGCCCTGCCCGCCGGTCGTCCCGCCGTTGGCGGCCGCGTAGCCGGTCGCGACACCGGCCGCGGCCGAGGCCGGCGACACCCCGACGACCACACCGGTCGAGGTCGCGACGGCCAGCGCCGCCACGACCGCGGAAAGCCGCCAAGCGACTGATCGAGTCATTCCATCTCCTGCGTCTGCGAAGGTCGGATGGTGTCGTCGCATTCGCCGGCGGCAGGCGGATGGACGTTTGCGCGTACTCGGGGAAAACCCTCAGGGAGCATTGCGCAGCACCGCGGAACAGGCAACATGATTCACGACCATGAACCGAAAAGCGACGAGGCGGCCCGCTGCGTCCACATTCGTGAACAGCGGGCCGCCTCGGCAGCGGAAGCGCGTCGGGCTTTTTCGGTTGTGTGCGGGAATTGTCGGGCGAGGGCGGAATGCGCTCAGACGGCGGCCAGGACGTGCGCCAGGTCCAGCCCCAGCTGCCCCAGCACCTCGCCGTGGTCACCGCCCTCGGAGGGCCACGCCATGCCCGCGTTCACCCCGACCACCTCGACCGCGGGCATCAGCAGCGCCAACGTGCTCGCCACTCCCCCGGTGGGCCGGTGCTCCTCCACCACGACGAACCGCGAGTACCGCGACGACCTCAGTTCCTCGGCCGCCGCCGTCAACGACGCGTGGTCGACGAAGCACAGGTGCGCGTGCCCCAGCTCCGGCCGCTGGGCGTGCGCCTCCAGCGCCAACGCCGTCCCGACCTCGCCCACCGACACCAGGCACACCTCGGACGACCCGGGTGCCGCCCAGTTCACGCCGGCGGGCTCGTCGGACCCGGGCAGGCTGACCGCCGCCGCGTTGCGCCCGGTCCGGACGTAGAACGGCCCGGAGCCGGCGGCGGCCGCGCGGACCACCGCCCGCGTCTCCTGCTCGCCGTAGGGCGCGGCGATCGTGATGCCCGGGAAGCTCTGCACCACCGCCAGGTCCTCCAGGCAGTGGTGCGTGGTGCCGAACCACGCGCCCGACACCCCGGCGTAGGGCGCGACCACGACCACGCCCGCGCCCAGGTACCCCATGCTCAGCTTCATGCTCTCCGCCGCGCGCAACGTCGCGAACGGCGCGAACGTGCTGACGAACGGCCGGTAGCCCGCCGACGCCAGCCCCGCCGCCATGTCGATCATGGTGGCCTCGGCGATGCCCAGGTTGAAGAAGCGGTCCGGGTGCTCCTGCGCGAACGGGTGCTTGCGGCCGCCCAGGTCGGCCTCGAAGCACAGCACCCTGGGGTCGTGCCGGGCCAGCTCGGTCAGCTCGCTGCGGTACGCGTCGCGCCCCGACAGCGCGGTCACCTGATCATGCGCTTCCACTTCGCCGCCCTCGTCGCGTCGATGGTCACGTAGTGCGCCCCCGGTTTGCCCTCCACCGGCGGCACGCCCTTGCCCTTCACCGTGTGCGCGATGACCGCGCGCGGCCGGTCACCGACCGCGCCGCCCAACGCCGAGCGCAGCGCGCCGAGGTCGTGGCCGTCCACTTCGGACACCTCGAAGCCGAACGCGGCGAACCGGGCGTCCAGGTCCGGCAGCGGCGAGATGTCGGCCACCAGCCCGTCGTTCTGCCCGCCGTTGCGGTCCACGACGACCACGAGGTTGCCCAACCGGCGCGCGGCGGCCACCTGGCACGCCTCCCAGACCAGCCCTTCCTGCAACTCGCCGTCGCCGGTGACCGCGATGCCGAGCCCGGACCCGCCGGACAGCCGCTGCGCCATCGCCCATCCCGCCGCGTACGGCACGCCGTGCCCGAGGCTGCCGGTCGGGAACCGCACGCCGGGCACGGCCGGGCTCGGGTGACCGGTGTAGTGGTGGCCCGCCAGCCCGTACAGGGGCGCCGGGTTCTCCGCCAGCCGACCGGACACGTACAGCGCCGCGTACAGCGCCGCCGCCGCGTGGCCCTTGCTCAGCACGACCTCCGTGCCGTCGTCCGCGTCCGCCCGGTCGAACGCGGCGACGAGGATGTCCAGCACGGACAGGCTGCCGCCCAGGTGGCAGCCGGTCGGCTGGGCCGCCATGTCCACCACCAGCCGGCGTGCGCGCGTGGCGCGGTCCCGCAGCACCTCCAGCGACGCGCCCTCCAACGTCCCGGTCATCCCGCCTCCCCCGTCAGCGCGATCCAGTGCTTAACGGCGTCGGCCAGCACGGCGCGGGCGGCCAGGCAGTCCGCGCCCGTGATCCGCTCCTCGTCGGTGTGGTCGAACGCCGAGTCGCCCGGCCCGTAGGCCACCATCGGCACGTCGTGCCACGTCGTGGCCAGCGTGTTCATGTCCGACGTGCCCTTCTTCACCAGGTAGCGGGGCCGCAGCCCGTGCTGCCCGAACGCCCGGCCGAACGCCTTGGCCAGCACCGTGGACCGCTTCCCCGCGTAGCCCGGCGTGCGCCGCAGCACCCGCACGGAGGAGGTCGGCGAGCCGTGGGCCAGCGCCGCGTCGGTGATCGCGTCCAGGTCCGCGCCGGGCGGCACGCGGAAGTTCAGCACCGCCTCGGCCGAGTGGTGGTCGTGCCGCTGCTCGCCGGTCATCGAGATCAGCGCGCTCAACGCGTCCGGCGCGAGCTTGAGCACGTCGTCGCGGATGCGCTGCACCAGGTCGACCACGGCGTCCGGCGCGGACACCGCGTCCTTGCCCGCCGAGTGGCCGGTGGGCGTGCGCACCGCCAGCGCCAGCTTGAACAGCCCGAAGTAGCCCAACGTCAAGGCGTCCACACCGCTGGGCTCGCCGACGACCACGGCGTCGGCCGGGTAGTGGTCGCGGACGTGGAACGCCCCGCGCGAGGACGACACCTCCTCCTCCACCGCGCCGACCACCCGCAGCTGGTGGCCCGGCGGCACGTCGACGGAGGCCAGCACCTCGACGAAGTTCACCAGGCACCCCTTGGCGTCGACGCTCCCCCGCCCGAACAGCGCGTCACCGTCCCAGCGCACGGGCCAGTGGAACGGCACCGTGTCGAGGTGGCCGAGCAGCAGCAGCCGGCGCGGCCCGTCGCCCTTGGTCGCCACGAAGTTGCCGACCTCGTCCACGAACGCGTCGATCCCGCGCGCCGCGCACCACCCGACCAGGTAACGGGCCAGTTCCCCCTCGTCGTGGGACACCGAAGGGATGGCCACCGCCCGGCTCAGCAGGGTCAGCTCCGGGCGCGGCGGCGGCTCCGGCCAGAACCGGCTGGTGCCCGCCGGGTTGTGCAGCGTGTGCGGTCCGGTGATGGCCACCTCCGCGCTGCCCCGCAGGGCCAGCTCGGCGGCCCGCACCTTCTGCCGCATCCGGCCGCCCGCGTGCGCCGCGCCCTCGCCGGGGTGCAGGTCGGCGATCGTGGTGGTCGGGTCGGCCGGGTCGGTGAGCAACCCGGGCGTGCCGGTGACCAGGCGCAGGTGGTCGGCGTGCAGCGCGTTGGACAGCTCCGCGGCCAGCACGTCGGCGTCCACGTTGAGCGGCGTGCCGCCGTCGGACGCGGCGACCGGCGGTGACAGCACCACGACGTCGTAGGCGTCGAGCAGGGCGTCCAGCCGCGCGGTGTCCACCGACGACACCGTGCCGATGCGGTGGTCGCGCACGATCCGCGCCTTGCCCTCGACCGACGCCCGCAGCGGGCCCGCCGGGGTGGCGGTGACCAGGCCGGACGCCCCGGTGGCGGCGAACACGGCGAGCCCGTGCGCGGCCAGCCCGGACCGCACGCCGGGCAACGTGACCCGCTCGTAGGCGTCCACGAGGTGCGCCATCTCCTCGGGCGTGCAGTGCCGCACCTCGTCGCCGTTGCGCAGCGTCAACAGCGGCACCTCGCGCCCGATGGCCCGGTAGTGCGCCGCGATGCCCGCCGCGCCGCCCGCGACGACCAGCACCCGTGCCCGGCCGGCCAGTTCGGCGACCTCCGCGAACACCGAGGGGTGCGCGAGGGTCGCGCTGCCCAGCTTCACCACGTGCAGCGTCACGGCGCCACCGCCGTGAACGGCAGGCCGGTGTGCTCGGGCAGGCCGAAGAGCTGGTTCATCGCCTGCACCGCCTGCCCGGCCGCGCCCTTGATCAGGTTGTCGAGGGCGGCGACGGTGACGCACCGGTCGCCGTGCACCTGCGGCGCGACCTCGGCGACGTTCGACCCGACCACCGTCTTCAACGCGGGCAGGCCGTGCTTGGTCACCCTGACGAACGGCGTGTTCCGGTACGCCTTGACGTAAGCCCGCTTGACGTCGACCTCGGTGACGCCCGGCCGCAGCCGCGAGTAGGCCGTCACGAGGATGCCGCGGGCCACGTCGAGGCTGTGCGTGGAGAACTGGAGGTCGACGTCCACGCCGGTGAGGTCGCGCAGCGCCTGGGCGACCTCCGGCCCGTGCCGGTGGCCGTGCGGCTTGTGCGCCCGGAAGTTGCCGAACCGGTCGGCCGGGTGCTCCGACGACGTCCGGCCGCTGCCGCTGGACCCGGTCTTGGCGTCCACCACCGGGTCGGGCTCGATCAGCCCACCGGCCAGCAGCGGGTACAGCGCGTAGATCGACGTGACGGCCATGCACCCGGGCAGGTTCAGGAACCGCCCGCCCGCGGTCGGGAACTCCGGCACGTGGTAGGCGAACGGCTCGGTCCACGCCGCCGACGCCGGGTAGTGCCTGGCCGCCGCGTCCGGGTCGGTGAGCCGGAAGTCACCCGCCAGGTTGACCACGTGCTTGGCCCGTTCGGCCAGCAACGGCATCCGGCCCGGCAGCTCCCCGCCGGGCAGGCAGCCGAACGCCACGTCCACCTCGGGCAGCTCGTCCAACGGCCGTAGCGTGAGGCCGGCCACGGCCGGGTGGTTGCGCACGGCGGGCAGCACCCGGTCCACCGGTTTGCCGGCACTGCGCTCCGAGGACAGGAACGCCGGCTCCGCGTGCGGGTGGTCGAGCAGCAGCCGGACCAGCTCGGCACCGGTGTACCCGCTGGCGCCGACCACCGCGACCCGGACCCGACCGGGCGTCACGGTCGACCCGTTCGTCTCAGCCAAGGCGGGCCGCCTTCGCGTGCGGCAGCGGGAACTCCCGGCCGCCGACCAGCTTGCGGATCGCGTCGGGCCGGCGCGCCACCTTGGCGAACGCGTGCCCGTACCGCTCCAGCCGCTCGTACTCGACCGGCGAGCGCAGCTCACGGCACAGCACCAGCGTGCTGCTCAGCATCGACAGCGTGACCGGGAAGTCCTCGGGCGCGTAATCCCGCGCCGCCGCCGGGTTCAGGCTGAACGGGTAGCCGCCGCCGAAGCCCTCGCGCCGGCGGAACGGGATGTGGCACGGGATCGGCGTGTTCTGCCACTCGCGCGCGGGCACGCCCTCCGCGACCAGCAGCTCGTGCACCACCTCCTTGACCGCGTGCACGGGCAGGTCGCCCAGGCCGACGGCGTCCGGGTGCAGCCCGATCCGGTACATGTTGTACGCGTGCGTGCGGCCCTCGGGCACGTGCGGCGCGCTGAACAGCCCGGTCTCGCCGAGCACCTCGGCCAGCCGCGCCGCGTTGCGCGCGCGGATCTCGTCGTAGTACGGCAGCCGTTCGAGCTGGCTCGCGCCGAACGCCGCCACGATCCACGACATGCCGTAGTCGATGCCGTGCCGCTCCAGGTACTCCACCGCGCGGGCGTGCGCGTCGGCCGTGGCGAAGAACGCGATGCCGCCCTCGCCGCCGACCGGGAAGTTCTTGTCCGCCATGAGGCTCTGCCCGGCCGCGTCGCCGAGCGAGCCCGCCACGCGGCCGTCGAACGTGGCCGAGTGGGCGTGCGAGGCGTCCTCGACCAGCGCCAGGCCGTGCCGGTCGGCGACCGCGCGCAACGCGGTCAGGTCCGCGGGCAGGCCGTGCACGTGCACCGGCATGATCGCCCTGGTGCGCTCGGTGACGGCGCGTTCGGCTGCGGCCGGGTCCAGGCAGTAGGTGTCCGGCTCGATGTCGGCGAACACCGGGATCGCGCCCGCCGCGACGACCGCCTGGGCGGTGGCGATGAACGTGAACGCGGGCACCACCACCTCGTCACCCGGTCGCACGCCCGCGCCGACCAGTGCCAGGTGCAGGCTGGACGTGCCGCTCGCGGTCGGCAGGGCGTGCGCGGCGCCCACGTACTCGCGGTAGGCCTCGGCGAAGTCGGCGACGACCTTCGCCGGGTCGACCCGCGTGGACAGCAGCATCTTGAACACGTCTTCTTTGGTGATGACCGGGAACAGCGTGCGGCGCAGCCCGGCGGGGATCACCGGCGGGCCCTCCAGCGCGGCCAGTTCCTCCGTCACGTCCTCGGCGCGCGGCAGCGGCAGCGGCGCCTTCGGGAAGTCGGTGTTCACGCCCGAGCTCCTTGTGTGGTGAGGGCCATCCGGACGCACGCGGCGACCAGGGGGCTGAGCCGGTAGTTGAACTGCACGCCGCCGACCCCTTCGTCGGTCTCGGCCTGGGTCCACATCGTGCGCAGGTCGAACGTGCCGAAGATCTTCAGCCGCTCCGCGCGCCGCCACGCGTCCTCGTCGTCGAACAGCACCGCCGCGGCCGGGCCGAAGCCCAGCCCGGTCAGGTCCAGCACCACCGCGGGCGCACCGGCGGTGGTGGTCAGCAGTGGGCCGAGCCGGTCCACGTCGGCCGGGGTCGGGGACACGTACGCGAACGCGGGCGTGCCGTCCTCGCGCACCCGGACGCCCAGCCAGTCCAGGAACCGGCGGTGCGCGTCGGGCAGGGCGGGTGCCACGACCTCGTCGCCGTGGCCGAGCCGCAGCCCCGCCAGCGCGGAGTGCAGACCCGCGGTGGCGCTGTTGACCAGCACGACCTGTGTCCGCCCGCTCACCTTGCGCAGCAGGCGTTCCAGCGCGGGCAGCTCGCGGTCGTTGCGCTCGATGCTCATGATCACGCCGGAGGTCAGCACCCGGCTGAGCGCGATCGCGGTGTCGAAGTGGTCCATCGTTGGCTTCCCCCAGGAAAGTCGGGCACGACAGAGCCGGACGGCGGTCAGGCCGCGGCGAGGTGGCGGACGCGGTCCGCCAGGAAGGCGGCGAGGTGCGCGCCGATGTCCACGCCGTGCTGCGCGGACGACTTGGCGAACTCGGGGTTGGCGTTGACCTCCAACACCTTGAGCTCACCCGTGCGGACGTCTTCCAGCAGGTCGACGCCGTAGAAACCGGGTCCGAGCAGCGCGACCACGCGGTCGCACAGGTCCTTGATCGCCGGGGTGACCTCGGTGCGCCGCACGGTCGCGCCGAGGTGGGTGTTGGTGCGCCAGTCCGCCGAACGGCGCTCGATGGCCACCACCGGCTCGCTGCCGACGACGACCACGCGCAGGTCGTGGCCCGGCTTCTCCACGTACTCCTGCACCAGGACGGGGAACTGCTTGCCCGCCGCGTCGGCGGACTCCCGCCCGCCCGTCCACGCCTCAAGGCACCCCATGTCGGTCAGCCGCACCACACCGCGGCCCCAGGAGCCGCTGAGCGGTTTGACCACGACCGGCCAGCCCAGCGCCAGGGCGATGTCGCGCACCTGGTCGTGGCCGAACGCGTGCAGCGACCTCGGGTGCGGGATGCCGTGCCGGTCGAACAGCAGCGCCTGCGTGCCCTTGTCGTGGCAGATGTCGATCGCCGCGCCGGTGTTGAGGGTCGGCACGCCCAGGTGGCCGAGCCGGTGCGCGATGCCCGCGGCCTCGCGGTGCGAGAGGTTGCGCAGCAACGCGACCGCCGGTCGCGGTGCCGAGCCGT
Organism: Saccharothrix sp. S26; assembly: GCF_021390395.1. Lineage (GTDB taxonomy): Bacteria > Actinomycetota > Actinomycetes > Mycobacteriales > Pseudonocardiaceae > Actinosynnema. The sequence continues at coordinate 30,886 of NZ_JAJUWT010000017.1, read as the reverse complement.
TGAGCACGTTGCCGATGTCGGCGACGAGGGCGGTCTCGACGCTGATGCCCTGGGCGCGCAGCGAGTCGAGCAGCAGCCGTTCGTCGGGCCGCACCATCGTCACCGACAGCAGGACGTCCGGTCGCCCGGTCACTCGCCCCAGTCCTCTTCGACCTCCGGCGCGAGCTCGACCGCGACGCGGCCGTCGGTCGCGTCGACCACTTCGTGCTCCTGGCCGCAGGACGCGCATTCGACGATCTCGCCCTTTTCGGTGGCGGCGGCCACCTCCAGCTCGGCGTCGCAGACGAGGCAGCTCACGGTTGCGATCATTTTCTCCGCTCCGTTCGACATTTCGTTGACCGACCTTTTCGGCAGACCGAACCCACCCGATCGCGGTCGTGGTGCGATCGGGCTCGGCACGTTTGTCGTCGACTAGCCGTCGACCCGCTGCGCGGCGACCGGCTGGGTCCGCCGCGAGTAGGTGAGCGCGATTCCCGCGAGGACCGCGGGCACGAGCAGGAAGTAACCCGAGAAGACGAGCACGACGCTCATCACGACCAGCGCCAGCACGGTGCCCCACCACACGGCCGAGCGCCGGGGCAGCAGCCGCAGCCCCGCGGCGAGCCCGGCCACCGTCACGGCGATGAAGCACGTGGACGCGGCCAGCATCACGTCACCGAGTTCGAGGCCGAAGCCCAGGGCGACCGCCGAGAGCAGCAGGCTCAGCACGAACAGCAGGGCCAGGCTGCGGCGCGGCACGGAACCCGCCTCGTGGCCGCGGCTCAGCCACGCGGGCAGCGCGCCGTCGCGGGCCAGCGCCGCGCCGAGCCGGGACGCACCCGCCAGGTAGGCGGTCATGGTGCCGAAGGTCAGCACGATGGCCAGGCCCGCGGTGACCGGCCCGGCGGCCGGCCCGACGCCGCGTTCCAGCAGCAGCGTCAGCGGCGCGCTGGAGGTGGCCAGCTCCGGGCCGAGGACCAGGATCGCGGCCAGGGCCAGGCCCAGGTAGAGCACGGCGACCACGATCAGCGTGAGGATCGCGGTGCGGCGCAGGTCGCGGCGCGGGTCGCGGAACTCGCCGGACAGGTGGGTGACGGCCTCCCAGCCCGCGAAGGTGAAGAACAGCAGGCTGGCCGCGTGGCCGACGGACAGCCAGCCGTTGGGCGCGAACGGGGTGAGGTTGGCGGTGTCCGCGTGCGGCATCGCGGTGATCACGGCCACCAGCAGCAACACCGCGAGCAGGCTGATCAGCCCGAGCTGCACCCGTCCGGAGACCTTGAGGCCGACCGCGTTTATGCCGAACGCCGCCACCAGCAGGATCGCGGCGATCGCCAGCGCCTGGCCGGTACCACCGCCCAGCGCGTGCGCGACGTACTGGCCGCCGACGAACGCGGTGGCGGGCGCGCCGGCGGGCAGCGCGAAGTAGAACCAGTAGCCGACCGCGCCCGACGCGCGCGGTCCCCACGCCTTGGCCGCGAACGTGGCGATGCCGCCGCCGTCGGGGTACTGCGAGCCCATCGCGGCGAAGCTGAGCGCGACCGGGATGCAGAACAGCACCAGGCTCGTCCACGCGATGATCGCCGCGGGCCCCGCCTCCGCGGCGGCGAGCGCGGGCAGCGCGAGAATGCCCGCCCCCAGAATCGCCCCCACGTAAATCGCGGTGCCCTGCGCCAAACCGATGCGATGACCAGTCATGATCGTGCGCTGCCTCCCCCAGGCCGGTTCTACCTCCGAACGGGCGTGCGACACCGGCCGAAGTCACCGAGGAGCGACTATAGCAAAAGACCCATGCCCGAACAGGGACATATTCCGACTCCGAGATATTCCGGGGATAGGGGAATCGAATCTCGTACCGATTTATCAGCGACCCCGAAGGATCCTCTCGGACGGCTGCTGCGGGCCGCCCGGCCCTGGTGGTAGCGGGCGTTCGCGAACGCCGGCACGGCGTGATCGACGCGTTCGACCGCGCGCGGGGTTGCGGTTCCCCGCAGCCCGGCACGCACCGGACGGGGTTCGGGACCGCGAAACCGCCGCGCACGCGGTGGCGTGATCGCCGGTCCCCGGTGGCCGGTTGCTAGCGTTACGCGGTGTCTGAGAGAGAGCACACCGGGCGGATCCTGGACGGCCGGTTCGAGCTGCTGGAGCGGCTGGGCAGCGGCGGCATGGGCACGGTCTGGCGCGCCGTCGACCTGGGGCTGCACCGCGAGGTGGCCATCAAGGAGGTCCGCCCGGCGGACGCCGACCAGATCGAGAGCGATCCCGCGGCGGCCGCCCAGCTGCGGGAGCGGGTGCTGCGCGAGTCCCGCGCGCTCGCCCGGTTGCAGCACCCGAACGTCGTGTCGATCTACCAGATCATCGAGTCGGCCGACTCGCCGTACCCGTGGATCGTCATGGAGCTGGTGCGCGGCACGTCGCTGGACGCGCGGCTGAACGAGGGCGTGCTCACCCCGGCCGAGGCGGCCAGGGTGGGGCGGGACGTGCTCGCCGCGCTGCGCTCGGCCCACTCGGCGGGCGTGATGCACCGCGACGTCAAGCCCGGGAACGTGCTGCTGCGCACCGACGGCAGCGCCGTGCTCACCGACTTCGGCATCGCCGCGTTGCAGGGCTCGACCCAGCTCACCGCGACCGGTGACGTCATCGGGTCGCCGGAGTACATCGCCCCGGAGCGGTTGCGCGGCGACGAGACGCACACCGCGTCGGACCTGTGGTCGCTGGCGATGCTGCTGTACGTGGCCGTCGAGGGCCACCACCCGATGCGCCGCGCCTCCACGATGGCGACGCTCGCCGCGGTGATGACCGAGCCGGTCCCGCCGCCGCGCCGCGCGGGCGCGCTCGCACCCGCGCTCAACGCCGCCCTGCGCAACGACCCGGCCGAGCGGCCTCCCGGCGACGTGCTGGACCGGATGCTCGCCGCGGCCGAGCACGACTCCGCCCCGTTCCCGGGTCCGCCCACGCCCGCCGGGTTCGCCGCCTCGGGGCCGCCGACCCCGAACGGGTTCGCCGTCCCGGGTCCGCCCACGCCTGGCGGGTTCGCGGTTTCGGGGCCGCCCACCCCCGGTGGGTTCGCGGTCCCGGGACCGTCCACCCCGTCCGGGTTCGCCGGCTCGGGACCGCCCAGCGGTCCGCAGCCCGCGCCGCCGTACCCGCACTGGCCGTCCGGCCAGGTCAGCGGTCCCCAGCCGACGCCGGGGCCGCGCAAGCGGACGGCCGCCGTGCTGCTGTCGCTGGTCGGGGTGGCGGTGGTCGTCGCGGCCACGCTGCTGGCGGTCCACCTGAGCGGCCGCGACACCGGGGCGAACTCCGGCACCGGCTCGTCGACCACCCCGACGACCACCGGGGCGAACGCGGACCTGCCCGTCCTCCCGACGACGACCGCGGCGGCCGACCCGGCGAAGGAAGACCTGCTCACGCCCGCCGGCGCGCGCAAGGCCGTCGGCGCGCTCGGCGAGGCGATGGGCGGCACCAAGGTGTCCGAGCTGACCCTGTGGCCGGACCGCGCCACCGCCGTGGCCCCGACCTCGGCGGTCGCGCACGGGTTCGACGACTTCGAGTACCGGGGCGGCAAGGCGAGCCGGAAGGGCCCGGACGGCGTGGACGCCGACCGGGCCGTGCTCGACCTGAACGAGGTGAACTGGGACGCCCTGCCCGCGCTGTTCGAGCGGGCGAACAACGAGCTGGGCGTGCCGCAGCCGACGATGCGGTACGTGATCGTGAGCCCGGACATCATCGACGGCACCCCGTCGATCAGGGTGTACCTGATCGACGACTACGGCGGCGCGTACCTCCAGGCGTCGCTGAAGGGCGAGGTGCAGAAGACCTACCCGCGCGACAAGTGATCCCGGCGTCGGTCACAGCAGCCCGCGGCGGTAGGCGGCCACGAGCCGCCTGGGCACGGTCAGCCGGCGGTCGTCGAGGGTGGTCACCGGCACCAGGTCCGGTGCGGCGGCCTTCCACCGGGCGCGGCGGTGGCGGGTGTTGCTGCGGGAGGTCTTGCGCTTGGGGACGGCCATGTCAGCGGTTCCTCCTGCCGTAGCGGCGGTTGAACTTCTCGACCCGGCCGGCGGTGTCCACGACCCGCTGGTTGCCGGTCCAGAACGGGTGCGAGTCGGAGGTGATGTCGACCGTGATGAGCGGGTAGGTGTTGCCGTCCTCCCACTCGACGGTGCGCGTCGACGTCGCCGTGGACCGGGTCAGGAACGCCTTGCCGGTCGACTGGTCCCGGAACACCACCGGGTGGTAGTCGGGGTGGATGCCCTGCTTCACAACTCCTCCATCTCGTCGTGCCACTCGGCGAAAGGGTCGACGAACTCCAGCTCGTCGGCCAGCGCCAGTTCCTCGTCGGTCACCAGCGCCGCGCGCAGTGCCGCCGTGATCTCCGCCGGGTCCGCTGAGGCGGTGATGACCACCAGCTCCTGCGACCGGTCGCCGTAGTCGGGGTGCCACGCGAGGGCCCGGCGCTCGGCGGGCACGGCTGACCGGTCCTCGACGGCGGCCGGCCACGGGCCGAGGTTGCCGACGTTCAGCCCGCCGCCCGCGGACTCCAGCCACAGCGCGACGTCGGGTTGGCTCGCCACCCACACCCGGCCGCGGGTGCGCACGACGCCGTCGAGCAGGACGTCGATCGCCCGGTGCAGCCGCATGGGGTGGAACGGGCGGCGTTCGGTGAAGTGGACGACGGCCGCGCCGTGCGCCGGTTCCAGCGGCGGCTGCCCGTGCAGCAGGGCGCCGAAGCCGTCGTCGAAACGACCCCGGCGCGCGCCCTCGGGGATCGCGGCCAGCAGCTCCGGCACGTCGAGGGCATCCCGGTGGCGTCGCGGCGCGAGCGGGTTGAGCCGGTCCAGCACGGCGTCCAGGGTCGGGTCCGCGCCCTCCCCGGTCAGCACGATGGCGTCGGCGAACTCCGCCTGGCCCACGACCACCTGCGCCACGGTCCGCTCGTCGCCTTCGGCGGCTCCCAGGCCGCGGTCGCGCAACGCCTCGTCCCCGGTCGCGTCGGCGAGCCAGGTGGCGCGGTCGACCGCGGTGACCACCGCCTCGACCCGCACGTCCACCTGCCGCAGGGCGAAGCAGACCGCTTCCGGCTCCAGCGCCGGGTCCAGGTGCACGACCACCCGGCCGCCCAGGCGTTCCAGCAACGGCAGCAGGTCCAGGCGCAGCGTGCACGACACGCAGCCGTGCGCCAGTTCCAGCACGGTCAGCTCGCCGTCGACCCAGCGCCGCACCACACCGTCGGCCAGATCGCGCAGGTCGTGGCGGACCAGCACCGACCGCGGCCACGCCCGCCAGACCTCTTCGGCCACGTCGTGGCGCGCGAGCCCGGCCACCAGCAGCACCTCGGTTCCCATGTGGGTTAGCCTAACGGAAACGATTGTCGTTTCAAACTGGAGGTAGCGTGTCGTCACGGCACTGCCGGGTCACCGGGCGCAAGCCCGGCTACGGCAAACAGGTCTCCCACTCCCACCGGCGCACGTCCCGCCGTTGGCTGCCCAACACCCAGCGGCGGCGGTTCTGGCTGCCGTCCGAGAACCGGCACGTCGTGCTGACGCTGTCGACCAAGGGCATCAAGACCGTCGACAAGCGCGGCATCGAGGCCGTGGTCGCCGAGCTGCGCCGGCAAGGGGTGAAGCTCTGATGGCCAAGTCGACCGACGTCCGGCCGATCATCAAGCTCCGCTCCACCGCGGGCACCGGCTACACCTACGTCACCCGCAAGAACCGCCGCAACGACCCCGACCGCCTGGTGCTGCGCAAGTTCGACCCCGTCGTGCGCCGCCACGTCGACTTCAAGGAGGAGCGCTGATGGCCAAGAAGTCCAAGATCGCCCGCGACCGGCAGCGGCGGGAGACCGTCGCCCGGCACGCCGAGCGGCGCGCGGAGCTGAAGGAGGTCATCCGCACCGATCCCGACCGCCGCGACGAGGCCGTGCGGGCGTTGCAGAAGCTGCCGCGCGACGCCAGCCCCACCCGCCTGCGCAACCGCGACACCGTCGACGGGCGACCGCGTGCGGTGTTCCGCGCGTTCGGCCTGAGCCGGATCAGGCTGCGCGAGATGGCCCACCGGGGCGAGCTCCCCGGCGTCACCAAGTCGAGCTGGTAGGAGGAAGCACCGTGCCCCGCCCCGAACGCCCCGCCAAGCGCCGCGTCAACGCCCTGCGCAAGGAAGGCGTGACCACAGTGGACTGGAAGGACGCGACCCTGCTGCGCAAGTTCATCTCCGACCGCGGCAAGATCCGCTCCCGCCGGGTCACCGGCCTGACGCCGCAGCAGCAGCGCCAGGTCGCCACCGCGATCAAGAACGCGCGCGAGATGGCACTGCTGCCCTACCCGGGCAAGGGCCGCTGAGCGGTCGGTGTGCCCCGCCTGCCCGGCGGGGCACACCGGCACGTGCGACCAGCTCACCTCCCGGGTCGGCCGGTGGCGCTGTCGTGACGGGAGCGCAGGGCGTACCAGCCGGCGGCGGCCATGCCCGCGGCGGCGACCGCGAACAGCACGCGGTAGTGCACGAGCTCCACCAGAGCCGCGCCCACCGGGATCGCCAGCGTCGACGGGATGAACGCGGCGGTGAACGCCGCACTGCCCGTGCGGCCCTGCAGCTCGTTCGGCGTGGTGCGCTGGATCAGCGTGGTGGTGCCGATCAGCAGCCACGGCAGGCCGAACCCGCGCAGGCCCGCGCCCAGCAGGACCAGCCACGTCGACGGCGGCAACGCGGTCAGCACGCACCCCAACGCGGCCACGACCATGCCGATCCCGACCAGCCCCGCCTCGCCGCGCCGCCGCATCAGCCACGGCGCGACGAGCCCACCGAGCACCGAGCCCAGGCCCTGGGCCGTCACCACGACGCCGACGAACTCCGGTGACCGGCCCAACCCCTGCTCGACCACCGCGTAGGCGTAGGACGTCAGCAGTCCGCCGAAGCCGAACACGACCGCCGAGCCGACCACCAACCGCCGCAGCGGCACGAACCCGGCGATCCGGTCGATGCCCGCGCGCAGCTCGCGCGCCCAGCTCGTGCGGGCGGCGGGCGTGAGGGCCGGTTCGCGCGACGCCATCAGCGACAACGCGCCGGCGGCCGCCAGGAAGGTGACCGCGTCGATCGCCGCCACCGCCGGGCCGCCCCAGACGGCGAACAGCGCCGCGCCGGCCGCCGGCCCGAGCAGCTTGAACCCCTCCGACAACGTCAGCCGCGCGCTGTTGTAGCCGCCGAGGTGCTCCTCGGGGACGAGCGTCGACATCAACGCCGGCTCCGCCGCCCCGATCAGCGCGTAGCCGACCCCGTAGGCCGTCATCACCGCGAACACGATCCACACCAGCCCCGGGCGGTCCACCGCGAGCAGCGGCAGCAACGCCACCGCCGCGCCCAGGTTCGTGACCAAGAGCAGCCGCCGTCGCGGCACCCGGTCGGCGACCAGCGCGAACACCGGCCCGATCAGCGACGGGGCCCAGATGCAGAAGTTCACCATCCCCGCGGCGGCGTCGCTGCCGGTGAGGTCCTTGACCCAGATGCCGGCCACCACGAGGAACATCGAGTCGCCGAACAACGACAACGTCAGGCCGATCATGTACAAGCGGATGTCGCGGACCCTCAACGCTGCCCATGCGCTGCCGCCCGGCACATCAACCCCCTCGCGCACATCGGCAGGTCGTCGATCGACGGTACCGGGTCATCACGGCTGTTCTTGATCGGCGAACGTCGGGGGCAGGTCGTCGGGCACGGTGGTCGGGTGACACGCGTGCTGATCGCCGGTGCCGCGCTGGTACTCGGCGTGCCGGGTTTCCCGGCCTGCGCCGACCACGACCGGCCGGAGCTGATCGACGACCCCGTCGTCGCGGACGCGGCGGAGAGCGCCTGCGCCGCGATGGCGCGGGAGGTGCACGCGGTGGTCGGTGATCCCGTGCAGGCGATCCGGGCGCGCAACGACGCCGTCGTCACGATGATCGACGCGGTGCGGGCGGTCGGGGAGGACCGCATCGCGGACGACCGCCCGGCAGCCGAGTGGCTCGCGGACTGGCGCGCCCTCGTGGACGCACGGGCCCGGCACGCCGACGACCTCGCCGCCGGACGCGATCCGGGCTGGGTGGTGCCCGCGCACGACGGACGTCCGATCACCGAACGGATGGCCGCCGTCAGCCTCGACTGCGCCGTGCCGCCGGAGGTCACCGAAGGGCGTTGAGCAGACCACCGGTGCGATCACACGCGCGTTCGGGATGGCGCAGCGCCGGCGGGGAACGGCTCGCCGGCGGCCTCGGCCAGTGAGGTGGATCACTAGGCTCCGAAAGGGTCGGATCGACTCGGTGAGGAGCTTGCCATGGCGGATCGGCTGGTAATCGCCAACGGGATCGTGGTGACCATGAACGACGCCCGGGAGGTGCACCACGGCGGCACCGTGGTGGTCGAGGGGGATCGGGTGGTGGCGGTCCACCCGCGCGGCCCGGAGGCCGATGCCGCTCGCGCCGGCGCGAGCCGGGTCATCGACGCCACCGACAAGGCGGTGTTACCCGGGCTGGTGGACCTGCACTACCACACCGCGCTGGGCAAGGGGTACAGCGACCACCTGCCGCTGCTGGAGTACCTGGAGACGTGCTGGTACCCGATCATCCGGGCGCTGGACCACGAAGCCGCCTACTGGGCCGCGCTGGCGAGCTACAGCGAGTCGTTGCGCTGCGGCGTGACCACGGTCAACGACATGTACCGGCGGCTGGACGCGCTCGCGCCGGCCGCCGAGCGGATCGGCATCCGGGCCGTGCTGTCCAACGACGTCGCCACCGACGAGCACCGGCTGGACACCCTGGCCGACAACGAACGCGCCTACCGGGAGTGGCACGGCAAGGCCGACGGCCGCATCGAGGTCTACGTGGGCATCGAGTGGCTGCCCCTGGCCTCGCCGGAGCTGCTGCGCGACGCCCGCGGCCTGGCCGACGACCTCGGCACGGGCATCCACGTGCACCTCAACGAGTCCCTGGGCGAGGTCCAGACCGTGCTGGAGCGGTTCGGCAGGCGCCCCACCGAGCTGGCCTTCGACACCGGCCTGCTCGGCCCGGACACCATCGCCGCGCACTGCGTGTGGCTGTCCGACACCGAGATCGCCCTGATGCGCGAGACCGGCACGCGGATCTCGCACAACCCCGTGTCCAACGCGAAGCTGGGCAACGGCATCGCCCGCGTGCCCGAGATGATCGCCGCCGGCCTCACCGTCGGGCTCGGCCACGACGCGGCCGAGTGCAACAACAGCCGCGACCTGTTCGAGGTGATGAAGTACGCCTCGCTGGTCCACCGCGCCAACCGGGTGGACGCGGGCCTGTTCCAGGCGCCGGACGTCCTGGCCATGGCCACCCGCAACGGCGCGGACGCGTTGGGCCACCAGACCGGTCGGATCGAGGTGGGCCGCAAGGCCGACCTCGCCCTGGTCGGCCTGCGCAACCAGATGTTCACCCCGTTGGAGCCGGGCAACGCCGAGCACCTGTACTCGCACCTGGTGTTCGCGGCCAACGGCAGCAGCGTCGACACCACGATCGTGGACGGCGTGGTGGTGCTGGACGAGGGCGTGTTCACCACGATCGACGAGGGCGAGGTGCTGGCCAAGGCCAACGAGGCGTTCCTGCGCGTACTCGACCGCATCCGCGGCTGACCGGGCCCGCGGTCACGGGCGCGCGGACGGTGTCCGCGCCGGCGGCGTGCGGCTAGCCTGCTGGAATGGCCACATCGCACGCCGTCCCCGCGACCTTCACCGACGCGCTCTGGTCCGAGGTCGAGGACATCCACGCCCACGTGCTCGCCCACCCCTTCATCACCGGCCTGCTGGACGGCACGCTGCCCCGCGAGTCGTTCCGCCACTACCTCGTGCAGGACGCGCACTACCTGAGCGGGTACGCCAAGGTGCTCGCGCTGTGCGCGGCCATGGCGACGCGGGACGAGGACACCGCGATGTTCGCCCGGCACGCGGCCAACACGGTGGCCGTGGAACGCGGCCTGCACGAGTCGCTGCTGGCCGAGCTGGGCACCACGCCGGAGCAGGCCGCGGCCGAGGCGGTCTCCCCGACCACGCGCGCCTACCTCGACTTCCTGGTCGCGAGCGCGCGCGGCGGGTACGCCGAGGCGGTGGGCGCGGTGCTGCCCTGCTACTGGATCTACGCACGAGTGGGCGCGGCGCTGCGCGTGCAGGGTTCACCGGACCCGCTGTACCACCGCTGGATCGACGCGTACGGCGACCCCGCGTTCCAGGGCCTGGTGGACGAGGTGCTCGCGGCGACCGACTGGCTCGGTGAGCGGTTGTCCCCCGACGACCGGTTGCTGGTCGGCGCGCGGATGCGCACGGCCGCCCGGTACGAGTGGATGTTCTGGGACGCCGGGTACCGCCGCGAGTCCTGGCCCGTCTGAGGGTCAGGCGGGCGCGAGCAGCCCGGTCAGGTCGCCCACCACGTGGTCCGGGCGCGGGTGGGCGTCCTCGGGCAGCGGGTCCGGCCGCACCAGCACGGTGGGCAGGCCGGCGCGCCTGCCGCCCTCCACGTCGGTCTCGACCCGGTCGCCGACGACCGCCACCCGGCCACCGCCCAGCAGCGCGCGGGCGGTCCGGAAGATCGCCGGTTCGGGCTTGCCCAGCGCGGTGGCCCGCCTGCCCAGCGCGGTCTCCACGGCCGCGAGCACCGCGCCGGTGCCCGGCCAGAGCCCGTCGGGCATCGGGAAGGTGGCGTCCCGGTTGGTGGCGAACAGCTCCGCCCCGCGCGCGCCGGCCCGGCAGGCGGCGCGCAGCTCGGCGTAGTCGAACCCGTCGTGCCCGGACACGAGGATGCGGTCGGCGTGCTCGGCCTCGTCCGCAGTGAGCACGACCGCGCCCGCCTCGGCCGCCTCCGCGCGCAGCTCGTCGGTGCCGATCACGAACACCCGCGCGCCGCCGGCGGCGACCTCGGCGGCGGCGAACCACCCCGAGGTGACCACCGCGGCGGGTCGCGTGGGCAGTCCCCACGACGTCAGGCGCGCCGCCACGGTGGCGCGCGCGTGCCGCGGGTCGTTGGTCAGGTACACGATCCCCTTGCCGTCCCGGGCCAGGGCGGACAGCGTCTCCACCGCGCCGGGCAGCGGGCGGCCACCGACGTGCACCACGCCGTCCAGGTCCACGATGAACCCGTCGAACCCGTCCGCCAGGACGGCCATCAGCTCTCCCCGCCTCGGGCGCCCACGTCACTTCTCCCCGGACGTGATGAGGAACGGCGGGCGGGTCGCCTCGGCCGGCTGGTCGACGTCCAGCAGCGACCCCGGCACGAGACCCTCGGTGTCGGGCACGTCACCCAGCAGCGGGGCCGCGGTGGTGACGTCGCGGAAGCCGCACTCGGTCAGCAAATCCACGTAGGTCTGGCGCGGCCAGTGGTGGTCGAGCAGTTCGAGCACCCCGCCGCCGGGCAGGTGCAGCAGCACCCGGCGCTGCTGCCCGGCCTCGTACCGGACGCCGGGCTCGCCGCTGATGAACGTGGAGAACCGGGTGCCCGTGGTGTCGGGGTTGGTGTCCAGCACCGCGAAGCGCCCGCCCGGCCGCAGCACCCGGTGCACCTCCGCCACGATGGCGCGGATCCGCTCCAGGTCGCCGATGTTGAGCAGCACGTAGCAGCACATCGCCGCGTCGACCGAGTCGTCGGCCAGGAAATCCAGCCGCGGCCCGGTGAGCAGGTGGTAGCGGATCCGCGGGTGGGCGCGCCGGGTGCGCGCGATCTCCAGCATCCCCGGCGAGATGTCGACGGCCTCCACCTGAACGGGGTGCTTCTCCGCCACGCGCAAGGAGATCTTGCCCGGTCCGCACCCGTAGTCCAGCACCGTGCGCACGTCGGTGTCACCCAACCGCAGCGCGGAGAACACCGTCGGGTAGCCCAGCACCCGCTCGGGCAGGTCGTCGTACTCGTCGAACCCGGTGGCGACGACGCCACCGGCCTGCCAGTCCGTGCCCATGCGACTCCTCAGGATCGTCAACTGCCGAGCGTGACCGGACCCGCCAGCAGGTCGGGTCTCCACTTGCCCATCAACCACCGGTAGCAGGGCCACAGCAACGCGGCCGTGCCCTCGTCGGGTGGCTCCCCGTGGCGCAACGCGCGGTGCAGTTCCAACACCAGCAGCACCTGCGCCCAGTAGTCGGGCAGCCCGGGGAAGTCGACGGCCGGGTCGAGGCGGTGCCGGTTGAGGCGCAACGGCTCTTCCAGGTCGAGCACGTGGCGCACGAACGGCCAGTTGTCCCCCTCGGGCATCTCCGGGAACGGCAACGCCGGGTCCGCCGCGGCCGCCGGGTCGGCGAGCACCTCGCGTGCCCGTCGGGCGTCGCTGTCGTAGACGTGCATCGAGCCCACGGTGTGGACGTACTCACCGAGCCGCAGCCCGAGCTGGCGCGCCATCAGCTCCTGGATGAAGGTGAACGAGAACACGTCGCTGGACATGCCGCGGTAGGCGTCGTTGGCGCGCATGAACCCGATCGCGTGCAACGCGCCCTCGCGGACGAGGAACTGCACGCCCAGGGTGCAGGACACGTCCGGGTTCCCGGGCACGGTCAGCTCCTCGGCGCGGAAGATCTGCACCACCGCGCGCTTGCTGTCGGGGTCGTCGCGCAGCTGGTCCACCACCGTCCACCACTGGTCCGGCCGACCGTCGCCGCCGAAGATCGCGCGGCCGTACGCGGTTCCCGTCAGCCGCACGCCGTCGGCGGAGTACTTGCGGATGCCGGGCGCGTAGTGGGCGATGAAGTCCAGGTCGTCGCGACCGGACAGGTACCACAGCGCCTCGGCGAGGTTGAACGCGATGTTCAGGCGGCGGGCGGGCACCAGGGGCACCCGTTGGCTCGGGCGGCGCAGTCGGTACTGCACGCCGAGCCGTTCGCTGCTGGGCTGACCGCGTGGCGCGTTGCGGTAGGACGGCTGGTCCACCAGCGATCGCAGCACGGCGGTGTAGGCGTGGTGGAAGGTGTCGAACTCCACGGTCGCGGTTCCTCCAGGGACGGCTATCCGTCGGGGTGTTCCCACCAGGGTCTGGTCGCCCACAACGCGGACACCGGGCCGTAGCCCGCGCCCAGGGCGAAGGAGTGGCGCACCGCCTCGACGACGTAACGCTTGCCGAACGCCACCGCCTCCGGCACGGGCAGGCCGCGGGCCAGGCCGGCGGTGATCGCGGCGGCGAACGAGTCGCCCCCGCCGTGGGTGTTCTCCGTGTCGACCCTCGGGCCGGGGAACTCGGTGAACGTGCTGCCGTCGTAGAGCACGTCCACGCTGGCCTCGGTGTCGCCGGCCAGGTGGCCGCCCTTCACCAGCACGTGCCGCGCGCCCAGGTCGTGCAGCGCTTTCGCGGCCTCGTGCTGGCCGGCGCGGTCGCGGACGTCGACGCCGACGAGCAGGCGCACCTCGTCGAGGTTGGGCGTGGTGACCGTGGCCCTGGGCAGCAGCAGCGCCCGGTACGACTCCACGGCCGCGGTGGAGGCCAACGCGTCACCGTGCATGGAGGCCAGCACCGGGTCGACGACGAGCGGCACCGGCCCGTCACCGCCGATGCCCGCGTCGTCGCACGTCCGCACCAGCGCTTCGACGACCTCGGCGGTGCCGAGCATCCCGGTCTTGACCGCGTCCAGGCCGATGTCCTCGACCACGGCGGTGATCTGGGCGGCCACCACGTCCGGTGGGACGCCGTGCACGACGTGCACGCCCACCGAGTTCTGGGCGGTGACCGCGCAGACGGCCAGGCACCCGTGGACCCCGCACGCGGCGAAGGCCCGCAGGTCGGCGGCCGCACCCGCGCCGCCGCCGGAGTCGGTGCCCGCCACGGTCATCACCCGCGGCGGCGTGACACCGACCGCCCGCTCCCCCATCGGCCCTCCACACCGTCGACACCGCTGTCGCGGAAAGCACCGCCGCGCCGGTCCGACGACCGGTGCCCGCCACGGCGAGACGCGAGTTCCTCACCGACCGTAGTCGCCTGATCGCTCAGGGGCAATATGCGACGACGGTGACGGGCTCAACCCGCACCGACCGCCGCTTTCAGCTCCGCCGCGGCCCGGCGCGGGTCGGTCGCCGCACCGATCGCGCGCACCACCGCGACGCGACGCGCACCGGCCGCCAGCACCTCCGGCAGGCGCGCCGCGTCGATGCCGCCGATGGGGAACCACGGCTTGTCCCCGGCGACCTCGGCGGCCCGGCGCACCAGGTCCAGCCCGGCCGCCGCACGCCCGGGCTTGGTCGGCGTGGCCCAGCACGGGCCCACGCTGAAGTAGTCCACGTCGGGGTCGGCGGCCGCTTGCGCGGTCTGCGCGGGGTTGTGGGTCGACCGCCCGATCAGCACGTCCGGACCGAGCAGCCGACGGGCGTGCGCGACCGGCAGGTCGTCCTGCCCCAGGTGCAGCACGTGCGCCCCGGCGGCCGACGCCAGGTCGGCGCGGTCGTTGACCGCCAGCAACGCGCCGTGGCGCAGGCACGCTTCGCGCAGCACGGCCAACGCCGCCAACGCCTGCCCCGCCTCCAGCGGGCCGAACCGCCGCTCCCCCTCGGAACCCTTGTCCCGCAACTGGATGACGTCCACCCCGCCGGCGAGCGCGGCGTCGGCGAACTCGGCGAGGTCGCCGGTGTCGCGACGCGCGTCCGTGCACAGGTAGAGCCGGGCCGCCGCCAACCGATCGCGCTGCTGCATGTCCGCGACGCTAGCGACATCCCGCGTGGCGCGGCACTCCCCCGCTTCGGTGGCGGACCCGCACGAGTGGCGGTATGGCCCGCACGGACAACGGCACTACCGTCGAAATGCCGGTGAACGCACCGGAACCGACACGCCGTCGATGATCCGACCCTGGGAGGCGCTGGTGAACCTCGTGGTCAACGGGCAACCGACCGAGGTGGCGGACGGCTGCACGACCGCCGAGCTCGTCGAGCGGCTGTCCGCTCGGCGCACCGGCATAGCGGTGGCCGTCGACGGCGAGGTCGTGCCCCGGCACGCGTGGGGCACCGCGCTGCGCGACGGTGCCGCGGTCGAGGTGCTCACGGCGGTGCAGGGTGGATGAGCCGCTGCGGATCGCCGACCGGGTGTTCGGTTCGCGACTGATCATGGGCACGGGCGGCGCTTCGAACCTCACCGTGCTGGAACGCGCGCTGGTGGCGTCGGGGACGGAGTTGACGACCGTGGCGATGCGCCGGGTCGACCCGTCCGGCGGCGGTGTGCTGGACCTGTTGGAGCGCCTGAAGATCGGCGTGCTGCCCAACACCGCGGGCTGCCGCGGCGCGGCCGAGGCGGTGCTCACCGCGCGGCTGGCGCGCGAGGCGCTGGAGACCGACTGGGTGAAGCTGGAGGTGATCGCGGACGAGCGCACCCTGCTGCCCGACGTGACGGAACTCGTGCACGCCGCCGAGCAGTTGGTCGACGACGGCTTCACCGTGCTGCCCTACACCACCGACGACCCGGTCGTGGCCCGCCGGTTGGAGGACATCGGCTGCGCGGCCGTGATGCCGCTGGGCTCCCCCATCGGCACCGGGCGTGGCATCGCCAACCCGCACAACATCGAGCTGATCGCGGAGCAGGCGGGCGTGCCGGTGATCCTGGACGCGGGCATCGGCACCGCCAGCGACGCGGCGCTGGCCATGGAGCTGGGCTGCGCGGCCGTGCTGCTCGCCACGGCGGTCACCCGGGCCGGCGACCCCGAGCGGATGGCGCGGGCGATGGCCGACGCGGTGTCGGCGGGGTTCGACGCCCGGTTGGCGGGCCGCATCCCCAAGCGGTACTGGGCGCAGGCGTCCTCGCCCGCGCTGCCGTCGGCTGTGGTGGACTGATGGCGTGACGCCACCGCCCCGGTTCCTCGACATCGACGGCCTGTTCAACTTCCGCGACCTCGGCGGCTACCGCACCGAGGACGGCCGTTCGGTGACGTGGGGCAGGCTGTACCGCTCCGACGGCCTGCACCGGTTGACCGAGCAGGGCGTGCGGGCCTTCCTGGCGCTGGGCGCGACCACCGTGCTGGACCTGCGCACCGCGGCGGAGCTGGCCGAGCGGGCGTGGACGCCCCCGCAGGGCTGGCCGGGTCGGCTGCTGCACCTGCCGCTGCTGCGGGACGTGCCGGACTGGTCGGCGTTGCCGCCGGAGGACATCGCCCGCGAGGACTTCGCGGCGGAGCACTACCGGGAGATCGCGGTCGAGGGCGCGGCCGGGTTGAAGGCGGCCGTGGAGGCGCTGTCCGCGCCGGGCGCGCTGCCCGCGGTGTTCCACTGCGCGGCGGGCAAGGACCGGACCGGTGTGCTCGCCGCGCTCGTGCTGCGCCTGCTCGGCGTGCCGGCCGAGGACGTGGCCGACGACTACGCGCTGAGCGAGACCGCCACCGCCCGGTGGCAGGCGTCGGTCGCGGCGGGCGGTGAGGACGACACCCGCGCACAGTGGGCGCACGTGCCGCCGTCGATGCTCACCGCGGACCGCGCGACCATGCTGGCGTTCCTGCGGGCGGTCGACGCCGAGCACGGCTCGCCGGCGGGCTTCGCGTCCCACCTGGGCCTGTCCGCCGACACCCTGGCCCGACTGCGAACCGCCCTGCTCGACTGACCGCCGGCAGCCACCGCCACCTCACCGCCCGCGCAACACCCCCGCACCGGCGGACACCGCCAGGGCGAGCACGACCAGTGCCGCCACCGCGGGTCGCAGCGAGGACACCGCGGCGATCCCGCCGATCAGCGCCGGCCCCGCGAGGAACCCCAGGTAGCCGATCGTCGACACCACCGCGATCGCGCCCGCCGGGTTGTCCCGTCCCTCGGCGGCGGCGCTGAACAGGGTCGGCACGACGCCCGCGAGCGCCAGGCCCACCAGCCCGAACCCGACGACACCCGCCGTCGCGCCCGGGCCGAGCAGGGCCAGCGCCAGTCCCGCCGCGGCCAGCACGCCCGCCGCCCGCACGTACCGCACCCGTCCCACCCGGTCCACGAGCCGGTCGGCCACCAGCCGGCAGCAGGCCATGGACAGCGAGAACGCGGCGAAACCCAGGGCGGCGACGGCGGGGCTGCCGCCCGCCTCGTCCCGCAGGTAGACCGCGCTCCAGTCGTACACCGCGCCCTCGCACAGCAGGCTGCACAGGACCAGCAGGCCCAACACCACCAGCCGCCGGTCGCGACGCGGTGAGGAACGCCCGACGGCCTCACGCTCCGGTGACGTGGGCAGCAGCCCGAAGGCGGCGGTCAGGCCGATCGCCGCCAGCACGACCGCGACCACCGGCAGGTGCGCCGCCGGCGACGCGCCGACCGCGGCGGCGCCGGCCCCGATCAGGGAACCGGCCAACCCGCCGAAGCTGAACTGCGCGTGGAACGCCGCCATCACCTGCCGGGGGTACCGGCGCTCGACCTCGACCGCGGCGGTGTTCATGGCCACGTCCAGCATCCCGTTGCCGATGCCCAGGCCCACCAGCGCGACGGTGAGCAGTGCGAGGGTCGGCGCGAGGCCCACGGCGGCGAGCGCCGCGGCGTAGCCGACCAGCACCGCGCGCACGACCGCGGTGCTGCCGAAGCGGGTCACCAGGGCACCGGCCAGCGGCAGGCCGACCACCGCGCCCGCGCTCAGGCCGAAGACCGCGATCGCGATGGCCGCCGGACCCGCGCCCACCCGGTCCGCGATCGCGGGCACGCGCGAGGCCCAGCCGGAGAACATCGCCCCGTTGACGAAGAACACCACCGCTACGCAGGACCTGGCCCGCGCCACCGGCGTGCGCCTCCCGTCCGGTGCGCTCACGCCTCCGGCCGCCGACCTCGCAACGCGTTGAGCAGCACGTCCTCCAACTGCGCGAACCGCGGGTCGGTGATCACGCCCAGGCCGCGGGGGTGGGGCAGGTCGACGACCACGTCCAGGTGCACCCGGGTGGGCCGGGGCGCGAGCACCAGGACCCGGTCGGACAGCAGCACCGCCTCCCGGATGTCGTGGGTGATCATCAGCACGGTCCACTCGAACCCGGTGCGGACGGTCTCCAGCCACTCCTGCATGTCGGTGCGGGTCAGCGAGTCCAACGCGCCGAACGGCTCGTCGAGCAGCAGCACGGCCCGGTCCTGCACCACCGTGCGCAGCAGCGCCGCCCGCTGCCTCATGCCGCCGGACAGCTCCTGCGGGCGTGCCGACTCGAACCCGGCCAGCCCGAACGGCCCGAACAGCGCGCGGGCCCGGTCCCGCGCGGCCCGCCGCGGCACGCCCGCGACCTCCAGCCCCAACGTGGTGTTGTCCAGCACCGTGCGCCACGGGAACAGCAGGTCCTGCTGCGGCATGTAGGCGAACGGGTCGCTGCGCCCGGTGGAGTCGCGGCCGTCGACCACCACCCGGCCGGAGTCGGGCCGCTCCAGCCCCGCGATCGCGTTGAACAGCGTGGACTTGCCGCACCCGCTGGGGCCGATCACCGAGACGAACTCACCCGGTGCGACGTCGAAGCGGACCCCGTCGAGCACCGGCAGCACGCCCGCGTCGGTCCGGAACGACTTGTGCAGGTCCTCGACGGCCAGCTTGACCTCACCCACGACGCCTCTTCACGTGCCAGGGGATGACCAGCCGCTCCACGAGGTGGGTCACCCCGAACAACCCGATCGACAGCAGCGCGGTGACCACCACCGCCGCCAGCACCAGGTCGGTGCGGAAGGAGTTCTTCTGCAGGCTCATGAAGATGCCCAAACCCTCCTTGGCCCCGGCGTACTCGGCGAAGACCGCCCCGGTCACCGCGTAGGTGATGCCGATGCGCAACGCCGTGAAGAACGACGGCAACGCGCCCGGCAGCCGCACGTAGCGGAACCGCTGCCAGCGCGACGCGCCCATGCTGCGCAACAGGTCCGTGGCCTTGCGGTCGGTGGCGGCGAAGCCCTCGATCAGCCCGATCGCGATCGGGAAGAACGTCACCAGGGCGATCACCAGCACCTTGGGCAGCAGCCCGAAGCCGAACCAGATGATCAGCAGCGGCGCGATGACGATGATCGGGATGGTCTGCGAGGCCACCAGCAGCGGGGTCAGGGCCCGGCGCAGCCAGCGGGAGAAGTCGACCGCGATGGCCAACGCCCAGCTCAGCGCCAGCGAGCAGGCGAACCCGATGGCGGTGACCTGGAGCGTGGGCACGGTGTGGGTCCAGATGAGCTCGCGGTTGCGCCACCCCTGCTCCACCACGCGCAGCGGCGAGGGCAGGACCTGCGGCCGCACGCCGGTCGACGTCACGGCCCACTGCCAGACGACCAGGCCGACCACCACGAGCACCAGCGGCGGGACGACGGCGGACAGCGTGCGCCGCGCCCGCCCGCGGGTGGGCGCACTCACGGGGAGGACGCCAGGTAGTCGTTGGTGAACCAGGTCGCGAAGTCGGGCCGCTCGGTCAGCGGCGCGCCGTCCGGCCCGGCCAGCACGCCGGAGTCGTAGAGGAACCCGGACAGGCCCGCCCAGGTCTCGACGGTCTGCGTCCCGACCACGCCCTTGGCGTCGAGCAGGTACTTCTCGGCCATCATCTTCACACCGCGCGAGACCATCTCCCGCTCGCCGAACGCCGCCGGGTCGGCCTCGGCCAGCAGCTCAGCGCCCCGCGCGGGGTCCTGGGCGGCGAACTGGTACCCGCGCTGCACGGTCTGCACGAACTTCGCCGCGGTGTCGCGGTTGTCCGCCAGCCACGGCGTCTTGCCGACCAGGAGCAGGTTGTAGGAGTCCGGGAAGCCGAAATCGGTGTACTCGAAGGTCTTGAACGGCGTGCCGCGCAGCTCGGCCTGCACGCCCTCGACGTTGAGGAACGGCTCGGTGAAGTCCGCTTCGCCCGCGTAGACCGCCTCGTACGCGGCCGTGCCCAGCACGATCGTCTCGAACTCGCCCTTGCCGCCCGCGTTCTTGATGACCTGGCGCATCTTCGGCACCTCGTAAGCCGCGCCGAAGCCGCCGTACACCTTGCCGTCGAGGTCGGCCGGGCTGTTGACGTCCGTGCGATCACCGCGCACCGCGATCGCGGTGGCCCAGTGCTGCACGATCGCCATCACCGACGTGATGTCGGCGCCCGACGCCTTCGAGAAGCTGAACGAGTCCTGGAAGCTGATGCCGAAGTCGGCCGCGCCGGAGGAGACCAGCGTCTCCGGGGTGGTGTTGTTGTAGGGCAGCAGCTCCACGTCCAGCCCGGCCTGCTCGAACCACCCCTGCTGCTGGGCGATGAAGATCCCGGTGTGGTTGACGTTGGGCGTCCAGTCCAGCGCCAAGCGGACCTTCGGGCGGTTCCCGGCACCGCCCGCGTCGCCCCCGTCACCGCCGCACGCCGTCAAGGCGAGGGCGAGAGCGGCCACGACGGCGGTGACGCCGAAGTTCTTCCATGCACGCACGGCAAATCCTCCCTACGCCGGTACGAACCGGGTCAGGTGCGAACGGTCGACGGCCGGTCGTGCCGTCCTCTCAGCCCGGACGCGCAGGGCTCCCGCGGGGTGGGCACCACCCTACGCGGTGCCGCGGGGCGTCGACACCGACCCCGCGGTGGCGTGCCCCACCCGTTCGGGGTACCGCACCGATCGGCCGACACGCGCTCGCCCGGCGCACCGCGTGAGGTGCGCCGGGCGAGTGGCGGAACGGTCGCGTGGTCTAGGACGGTGGCTCCATGGCGCCGGTCATGATCGCCACGGCGTCGGACATCGAGATCGTCTTCGGGTCGACCACGGCCTTGCGCCGGCCGAGGCGCTGGATGTGGATGCGGTCGGCGACCTCGAACACGTGCGGCATGTTGTGGCTGATCAGGATGACCGGCAGGCCGCGGTCGCGGACCTGGAGCACGAGGTCGAGCACGGCGCGGGACTCGCGCACGCCCAGGGCCGCGGTGGGCTCGTCCATGATCACGACCCGGCTGCCGAACGCGGCGGCGCGGGCCACCGCGACGGCCTGGCGCTGCCCGCCGGACAGGGTCTCCACCGCCTGGCCGGGGTTCTGGATCGTCATGATGCCCAGCGCGTCGAGCTGCCGCCGCGCCTCCTCGCGCATCCCGTTGCGGTCGAGCATCCGGAACACCGAGCCGAGCACGCCCTTGCGTCGGCGTTCCCGGCCCAGGAACAGGTTGGCCGCGATGTCCAGCGACGGCGCGACCGCCAACGACTGGTGCACCGTCTCGATCCCGGCCTCCCGCGCGTCCAGGGGCGAGGAGAACGACACCGGGCGGCCGTCGACCAGGATCTCGCCCTCGTCCGGCACCACGGCCCCGGACAGCGCCTTGATCAGGCTCGACTTGCCCGCGCCGTTGTCGCCGATGACGGCCAGGATCTCGCCGGGCAGCAGCTCCAGGTCCGCGCCGGCCAGCGCGGTGACCCGGCCGTAGCGCTTGACCAGACCGCGGGCCCGCAACACCGGTGTGGTCATGGCTTCACCTTCCGGATCCACTGGTCCAGCGACACCGCGACGATGATCAGCACGCCGACCGCCAGGGTCTGCCACAGCACGTCCACCCCGGCCAGCGCCAGGCCGTTGCGGAACACGCCGACGATCAACGCCCCGATCAGCGAGCCGACGATCGCGCCACGACCGCCGAACAGGCTGGTGCCGCCGATCACCACGGCGGTGATCGAGTCCAGGTTGTCCAGCTGCCCCGCCTGCGGACTGGCCGAGGCGATGCGGCCGATCAGCACCCACGCCGCCAGCGCGTACACCGCGCCGGCCGTGGCGTACACGCTCAGCAGCACCCGCGCGGTGCGGATGCCCGACAGCCGCGACGCCTCGGCGTCGTCACCGGTGGCGTAGACGTGCCGGCCCCACGCGGTGTTCTTCAACGCGAACGCCATCGC
Organism: Saccharothrix sp. S26; assembly: GCF_021390395.1. Taxonomy (GTDB): domain Bacteria; phylum Actinomycetota; class Actinomycetes; order Mycobacteriales; family Pseudonocardiaceae; genus Actinosynnema. The sequence goes on along the minus strand of NZ_JAJUWT010000017.1, from coordinate 9,180 downwards.
GGCCACCAACAGCACCATCATGATCGAGCCGTAGGTGATCCGGGTGCCGCCGACGTTGACCGTCTGACCGGTCCACAGCAGCAGCGACGGCATGTCGGTGCCGCGGATGGTGGCGCTGGCGGAGTACCAGAGGTTCAGCGCGAAGAACACGTTGAGCGTGCCGAGCGTGACGATGAACGGCGGCAGCTTCAGCCGCGTCACCAGCAGACCGTTGAGCAGGCCGCACAGCGTGCCGACCAGAAAGCCCAGCAGCAGCGCGGGCAGGCCGGGCAGCCCGGTGTCGGCGGCGACCTTGGCCATCACGATCGAGGTGAGCACCATGATCGCGCCGCACGAGAGGTCGATGCCCGCGGTGAGGATGACGATCGTCTGGCCCACGGCCAGAGTGCCGACGACCGCGACCTGTTGCAGGATCAGGGAGATGTTGCCCGGCGTGAGGAACCGCTCCGACAGCAGGGCGAACACCACGACCGAGACGAGCAGCACCACCGCCGGGCCGATGGTGGCCTGTGCGTGCAGCAGGTGCTGGAGCCGGGTCAACGGCGAGCGGCGGGCGTCGTCCCCGCCGAGGGGGCCGCCGCCGGGCGAGTGGCTGGTGGACAGCGTGGTCGACATGGCTCAGCCCCAGCAGTTCTCAAGACCCCAGGCGGCGTCCTTGGAGTCGACGCCGGTGACGGGCTGGTCGGTGATGAGGGTGACGCCGGTGTCGACGAAGTCCTTGCCCGCGGTGTTCTGCGGCTTGGTGCCGTCCTTGGCGAACTTGGCGATCGCCTCCACGCCCAGCTGCGCCATCTTCAGCGGGTACTGCTGCGAGGTGGCGCCGATGATCCCCGACTTGACGTTCTGCACACCGGGGCAGCCGCCGTCCACCGACACGATCGTGACGTCCTTCTCCTTGCCCGCCGCCTTCAACGCCTCATAGGCGCCCGCCGCGGCCGGCTCGTTGATCGTGTAGACGAGGTTGATGCCCGGGTCCTTCTGGAGCAGGTTCTCCATCGCCGTGCGGCCGCCCTCGGGCGCGCCGTCGGTGACGTCGTGACCCACGATGCGCGGGTCGCTCTCGTCCCCGATCCGCTTGTCGTCCTTGACGTCCACGCCGAAGCCCTCCAGGAAGCCCTGGTCGCGCTGCACGTCCACGGACACCTGGTTCGGGTTCAGGTCGAGCAGGGCGATCTTCGCCTGCTTGCCCTCGGCCTCGAACTTCGCCTTCGCCCACTGCCCGATCAGCTTGCCGGCCTGGTAGTTGTCGGTGGCGAAGGTCGCGTCGGCGGCGTCGGCGGGCTCCAGCTGGGTGTCCAGTGCGATCACCAGCAGCCCCGCCTGGCGCGCCTTGTCCACCGAGGGCACGATCGCCTTGGAGTCGTTGGGCGTGATCAGGATGCCCTTCGCGCCCGCGCCGATCAGGTTCTCGATCGCGTCGACCTGCGACTGGTTGTCGCCGTCCTGCTTGCCCGCGAACGACTGGACGGTCGCGCCCGTGCCACCGGCCGCCTGCTGCGCCCCTTCCTTCATCTTCACGAAGAACGGGTTCGTGTCGGTCTTGGTCACCAACCCGACGAGCGTGCCGCCGCCGGCCGCGCCGCCGCCGTCCCCGCACCCGGTGAGCAGCGCCAGCAGTGACGCCGACACCAGGGCCGTGAGCCTGACGCCCGTGCGCGCCCGTCCGGTCATGTCTCCTCCTACGTCAACGTTGACGTAATCTACCGACGGTGTCGAGCCTGTCCCATCGGGCCTGATTACGCTGGATCGCGAGCACAAATCCCACGCTTCTCACGCGGTGGAGCCGCTGGGAGGAAGTGGGACTTTCGTTAAGTCATCGTTGACGCTAGCTTCGTGGTCCAAGTCACGACAAGTCGCCGTTACGCAAGCGTTACTCGGGATGGAGCAGAGGACCATGGACCCACGGGGTGGGCGGCGAGAGCCGACGATGCGGGACGTCGCCGCGTTGGCGCGGGTCAGCACGAAGACGGTGTCGAGAGTGATCAACGACCTGCCGGGTGCCGGCCCGGAGGTCGTGGAGCGGGTGCGAGAGGCCGCGCGCACGTTGGGGTACCGGCCCAACCTGACCGCGAGCAGCCTGCGTCGGTCGGACCGGCGCAGCGCCACGATCGGGGTGTTGTTCGAGGACCTGTCCAACCCGTTCGACGCGGCGTTGCTGCGGGCGGTGGAGGACCACGCGCGGCGGCACGGGGTGCTGGTGCTCGCGGGCAGCAGCGAGGACGACCCGGCCCTGCAACGCGAGCTGCTCGCGTCGTTGGCCACGCGCCGGGTGGACGGGATGGTGGTGATGGCAGCCGGCGGGCACCAGGACGCGTTGCAGCGCGAACGCGAGCGGGGCACGCCGATGGTGCTGGTGGACCGCCCGCCGACGTTCGACGGCACCGACAGCGTCACCACGACCAACCGCGACAGCTCGCGCGACGCGGTGCTGCACCTGGCCGGCCGGGGTCACCGGCGCATCGCGTTCCTGGGCGACCGGCAGACCCTGTGGACCAGCTGCGAGCGCTATACCGGCTACCTCGAAGGGCTGGCCCACGCCGGGCTGACCCTGCGCGAGGACCTCGTGCGCACCGACCTGCACGGCCCCGACGCCGCCGAGACCGCCACCGCCGCCCTGCTCGACCGCCACGAGCCGCCGACCGCGCTGTTCACCGCGCAGAACCTGGTGACCGTGGGCGCGATGCGCGCTTTGCGCGACCGCGACCTGCACCACCGCGTCGCGCTCATCGGCTTCGACGACTTCCCCTTGGCCGACATGCTGCAACCCGGCGTCACCGTCCTGCGCCAGGACGTCCCCGCCCTCGGCCGCAGGGCCGCCGAACTGGTCTTCGCCCGCATCGACGGCGACCGCTCCGAACCGACCCACGCCGTCATCCCCGCCACCCTCATCCACCGCGGCTCCGGCGAGATCCCGCCACCCGCGGACGGCACCCGGTGAGGCGTCGACCACCACCGTGACGCGCCGCTCGGCCTCGATCCGGGCACCGGCCCGGTCGGGCGGGCGCTCGGTGACGTCGCACCGAACGCGGCGGTGCCGCACGACACCGCGCACCGGGCCGGATTCGCGTCCGCCACGAACCGCCACCGGTCCGCGGCACCGGCCGGCGAGTGGACTGCGCCGACGTCCACGACCACTCGCCGCGGTCGCGCTGACGGGACGACTCCGTTCGCCGCGGTGCACCGGAAAAGGTTGCACCCATTCGAGACTTGGTCGGCATGACGATGGTCACCCGCGTTTCCTGGCCGGGTCGCACACGCCCTGCTACCTTCCGTGACCATGAGGCCCAGCCCCCGACGAATGATCGCGACCGCGTTGCTCGCGGCCGTTTTCGCCACCCCGTCGATCGCCCCGACGGCCACGGCCGCGCAACCCGTGACGACCGCCGTGGTGGCCGCCGACCAGGTGGCGGGCAAAGCGCACTTCGACTGGACGCTGCTCAACCGCATCCGCCGGGCGAATGCCTACGCGCAGAGCCGTCCCGGTTTCGCCGGGATCGTGGTGCGCGACCGCAAGACCGGCGCGGTCTGGCGCAACCAGCACTCCGACACGCTCATCTGGGCCTGTTCCACGCCCAAGCTCGCGATGGTCGTCGACCTGCTGCTGCGCAACGACGCCGGCGTCATCAGCCTCACGGCCGAGGACCGCGACCTGATGCACCGCATGCTGAACTCCAGCGACGACAACGCGGCGCACACGCTGTGGAACCGCTACGGCGGCGAGCGGGAGTTCGCGTCCCGCTTCCCGTCCTACGGGATGACGGACATGCGGTTCACCGATCAGCACCCGCACCACTGGGGCTGGATCCTCACCACCGCCGACGACCTCGACCGGCTGGTGAACTACGTGCTCACCGAACTCCCCGCCCAGCACCGCGACTACATCGTCAACGAGATGCGCTCGGTCGACGTGAACCAGCAGTGGGGCGTGTGGGGCGCGGGCCCGGCGGCGCGCCCGGGCAACAAGAACGGTTGGTCCGACGACAACGACGACGGTTCGTGGCTGATGAACTCGGTCGGTTTCGTCGGCCCCGATGAGCGCTACACCCTCGCCATCATGAACAACACCCAGGTCGTGGACAACGGTTACGCCGTGGGCATGGAAACCACGACCGGAATCAGCCGGATCATGTTCGAGGGTTACTTCCGCTGACACCCGGCCGCGCGAGTCCGGCACACCGCGCGGTCACCGATCCGGGTCGCTTCGGCCTTCGGCCGATCGCTCGTCGAGCAGTCCGACGAAGGCCGAGGCGACCAGCGCGACGGCCCGGTCGTCGTCCCGGGTCAGGCGGCGCAGCACGTCCCGGGCCGCGCGGCCCGACAGCTCGACCAGCGCCTGGGTCAGGCGTATCCGGACCGCGGTGTGCCCGGCGTGCGCGGCGAGCTCGTCCACCAGCGCGGTCATGACCCGGTCGGCGCACCCCGCCTCACGCGCCAGCGCGCCCAGGACCTCCGCCGCCTCCACGTCGTTCGAACCCTCGACCACCATGCCGACCAGCGTCGGCACGGCCTCGGTCACGCCCCGCCGGCCCAGGGCCAGGGCCGCCTGCCCGCGCACGGCCGGGTCGGGGTCGTCGAGCGCGTCGGCGAGCACCCCGGTCACCTCCGGGTCCTCCGGCAGCTCGGCGATCGTCAGCACGGCACGCCGCCGGACGTCGGCGTCGTCCGAGCGCATCCCGGCGGCCAGCGTCGCCAGGCCGTCGCCGCCCGACCGGGCGAGGGCCCAGCGCAGCGCGCCCGCCACGATGGGGTCGGCTTCGGCCAGGACCGCGCCGGCCAGCAGCTCGGCGGGCGCGGGCGCGCCGTCCGGTCGGGACAGCACGGCCTGCTGCCTGCGCGCGGCGCTGGTCGACCCGAGCCCCTGCATCAGCTCCACGACGCGCAGCACGTCCTGCCAGTCGGTCGGCGCGGACGCGTCGATCGCGCGGAGCCGCTCCAGCAGCTCCCGTTCCCGCTCCAGCCGGTCCTCGGTCCACCGGATGAGGTCGCCGACCAGGGCGGACGGCGTGAAGGCCGGGTCCTCCAGCGCCCGTCCGACCTGCTTGAGCGAGAGCCCCAGGGACCGCAGGCCCTCCACGTGGAAGATCCGGCGGACGTCCTCGGCGGAGTACTCGCGGTAGCCGCCGACGGTGCGACCGGTCGGTCGCACCAGCCCGAGGGCGTCGTAGTGCCGCAGCATCCGGGTGCTCACCCCGGAGTGGCGGGCCACGTCACCGATCAGCAAGCGGTGCCCTCCGGTTCCCCCGCCACGCGGGCGGCTCGTTCGGGCCCGAGCGCGACGACGCGCTTGGCCTCGGCGACGGCCGCGTCGAAACCGGTCTCCGGGTCTTGCAGGAGCAGCTCGGTGGCGCGGGCGTGCGTGGCCACCGCCGGGTCCGGGCTCGCGACCGCCCGCGCCAGGGCGGGCGTGATCACGTCGCCGAGGTCGACCAGGGCCCGGCTCAGGCTCAGCCGCACGTCGCGGTCGCCCCGGCCGAGCTGCCCGACGAGTTCGGCGGCCAGGTCCGCCTTCGCGTCCTCCGGCACGAGGACCACCGCGACCCGCCACGCGGTCCGCGCCACCTCGTCGTCCGCGTCACGCAGCAGGTCGCGCGTGACCCACGGCCAGGCGCGCCGGTCGCCGATCTTGGACAGCGTGTGCAACGCCTGGCTGCGGGCCCGGGTGCGCGCGGAGTCGAGCTCACGGCGGATCCGGGGCAGGGTGAGCTCGGCCGGCAGGCGGGTCAGCGCCCAGGACAGCATGTCGCGCACGAAGAAGTCCGGCTCGACGGCGCACCGCTCGACCAGGGCGTCGAGCAGTCCGGGGTCGGGGTTCGAGCCGACCGCCAGGGCCGCCTGGAGCCGGACCGACGCGTCGCCGGCGCTCAGCGCGGCGGTGACGCGGGCGTGGTGCGGGGTCGCGCTTGTCGTGGTAATCGGGACCACCTCCGGCGTCCAGTGGACACCTTGTCACCGTGTCAAGGTCAACCTCCGCTGAGCAGGCTAGGCGAGCGCGCCGGGGACCGCGCGCGAACGCCCGTGCCACGATGGAACGCATGTCCCGCGCTCCTGGAGAAGGCACCGCGGCGCGGTCGCGCGCCGCCGACTACGACGGCTTGGCCGAGGGCTACACGGCCGAGAACGAGACCAGCCTGGTGAACGCCCACTACGAGCGCCCGGCGGCCCTGGCCCTGGCCGGGGACGTGGCCGGCAGGCGGATCCTCGACGCCGGCTGCGGTTCCGGCCTGCTGTCGCTGGCGCTGCGCGAGCGTGGCGCGGTCGTGAGCGGCTTCGACGGCAGCGCCGGGATGCTGGCGCAGGCCCGGCGACGCCTGGGCGAGGACGCGGACCTGCGGGTGGTCGACCTGGGCGGACCCCTGCCCTACCCCGACGACGAGTTCGACGACGTCATCGCGTCACTGGTGCTGCACTACCTGCGGGACTGGGGGCCGCCGCTGGCGGAGCTGCGGCGCGTGCTGCGGCCCGGTGGCCGGCTCATCGCCTCGGTGGACCACCCGTTCGCGATCAACCTCATGCACCGCGCGCGGGGGCCGAGGCCCGACTACTTCGAGACGGTCAACCGGCTCGAGACGTGGACCATGGGCGGCCAGACCGCCGAGCTGAGCTTCTGGCACCGGCCGCTGCACGCGATGACCGACGCCTTCACCGCGGCGGGCTTCCGGATCTCCGCCCTCCACGAGCCCAAACCCGTGCCCGCCGCGCGCGAGCTGTTCCCCGACGGCTTCCACCTCCTCGACACCTTCCCGAGCTTCCTGTTCTTCGTCCTGCACGCGGACTAGCCAGACCCCAACTGGTCGCGTCGGCGGGTCAGGTAGGCGGTCTCGGCGGTGTTGCCGGCCAGCTCGATGGCCCGGTCGTAGGCCGTGCGCGACTGCTCGCTGCGGCCCAGGCGGCGCAGCAGGTCGGCCCGCGTGGCGTGGTAGGCGTGGTAGCCGGCCAGCGCCCCGGCGAGCCGGTCGACGAGGGCCAGGGCCACCTCCGGCCCGTCCAGCTCGGCCACGGCGACGGCCCGGTTGAGGGCGACGATCGGGGACGGGTCGAGGCGGACGAGCTGGTCGTAGAGGGCGAGGATCTGCGACCAGTCGGTGTCACGGGTGTCGCGGGCCGACGTGTGCACGGCGTTGATCGCCGCGAGGACCTGGTAGCGGCCCGGCGCGACGCCGGCGGCGGCCGCGGCCAGGCGTTCGCGCACCAGCCCGTGGCCCTCGGCGATCAGGTCCGCGTCCCAGGCTCCCCGGTCCTGCTCGTGCAGGGCCACCAGTTCGCCGGTCGCCGAGACCCGGGCGGCGCGGCGGGCCTCGGTGAGCAGCATCAGCGCCAGCAACCCGGCCACCTCGCCGTCGTCGGGCAGCAGGGCGCGGATCAGGCGGGTGAGCCGGATCGCCTCGGCGGTCAGGTCGTGGCGCACCGGGTCGGTGTCGGGGCCGGTGGCCAGGTAGCCCTCGTTGAACACGAGGAACAGCACGGCGAGCACACCGCCGACGCGGGCGGGCAGGTCCGGCGCGGCCGGCACCCGGTACGGGATGCGCGCCGCCTTGATCTTGGCCTTCGCCCGGGTGATCCGCTGGGCCACGGCGCTCTCGGCCACCAGGAAGGCGCGGGCGATCTCGGGCACGGTCAGCCCGCCGACCATGCGCAGCGTCAGCGCCAGGCGGGCTTCCACCCCCAGCGCCGGGTGGCAGCAGGTGAAGAACAGCCGCAGCCGGTCGTCGTCGATGACGCCGAGGGGCTCGGGCGGCTCGTCGTCGTGCACCATCCGGGCCTCCTCGTGCTTGTCGTCGCGCTTGCTCTCGCGCCGGATCCGGTCGATGGCCTTGTGGGTGGCGGTGGTGGTCAGCCAGGCGGCGGGGTTGGGCGGCACGCCGTCGGCGCGCCAGCGCTGCACGGCGGTCGCGAACGCCTCGGCCGTCGCCTCCTCGGCGAGGTCGAGGTCACCGAACCGCCTGGTCAGGGCGGCGACCACCCGGGCCCACCCGTCGCGGTGGGCCCGGGTGATCGCCTCCTCGACGTCGTTCACCGGAACGGCCGCACTTCGATCTTCCGGTCGCACACCTTCGACGCCTCGGCGGCGAGCGCGAGCGCCACGTCCAGGTCGGGAGCCTCCCAGACCCAGACGCCGGCGAGGTACTCCTTGGACTCCACGAAGGGTCCGTCGCTGAACACGGCCTGCTCGCCCCGGTTGTCGACGACCGTGGCCGCCTCGGTGTCCGCGAGCCCGCCCGCGAAGACCCAGTGGCCCTCGGCGATCAGCCGCTCGTTGAACGCGCTGATGGCGGGCTGCCGGTCCGTGCTGCCGGGGTTGGTCTTGTCGTCGATCACGGAAACCAGGTACTGCATGGGAAGATCCTCTCCGGGAAGTCTGGCGGTGGGGGTTCGGTGCTCGGAGCTCAGGCCGCGGCGGCGTGGCGCGGGCGCCCGGCCGGCCGGTGGACCTGGATCGTCACGCCCTTCGAGTCGACCCGCGACTCGACCAGGTCGAGCGCGAGGCCCCGACCGTTCTCCGGGAACAGCCTCGTGCCCTGGCCCAGCACCACCGGCACCACGATCAGGGTCAGCTCGTCGACCAGGTCGTGCTCCAGCAGCCACCGGGTCAGCACGCCGCTGCCGTGCACCTGCAGCTCACCCCCCGGCCTGGCCTTCAGCTCGCCGATCGCCGCCGCGAGGTCGTCGCCGAGGACGGTCGTGCCGTGCCACCGCGGCGCGGAGAGCGTGGTCGAGGCAACGTACTTCGGAGCCCGGTCCAAGGCCACCCCGATGGGGTGCGCGCGCATGTCGTCGATCGTCCCCCAGGAGCGGGCGAACAGCTCGTAGGTGCGCCGGCCGAACAGGAACGCCTCGGCGCGCTGGTAGGTGCGGGTGATGAACTCCCTGGTGGCGTCGTCGCCCCGGCCGAGGGCCCACCCGCCGCGCTCGAACCCGCCGCGGCGGTCGTCCGACGTGGCTCCGTTGCCCTGCATGACGCCGTCGAGGGTGACCTGGGTCGTGGTCGTCAGCTTCACGATCGCGTTCCTCCGCCTTGGCGCCGCCCCTCGTGGGCGGCCTCACCACTGCTACGAACGCGACCGGCCCGATCCGACACCTCCGCCCGGATTTTCGCCGAGATCTTTTCCCCGGCTTCGTGACCTGGGCAAAGCGGTCGGGCGGGGCCGGGGCACCTGCCCCCGCCCCGCCCCACGGCCCAGC